>JAZKBF010000021.1:0-78302 GCA_040388745.1 Bacteroidota bacterium
TTTCCTTGTTGAATGATTTTGCACTGCAGTATCTTTCCTTAAACTTACCACCAACACATTTATAAGCGCAACTAGTTGCGCTTATTTGTCTTATTTGGTCTGTATACGCAACTGGTTGCGTATATTTCTATTATATATTTAATTCTTCAACAATTCTTTCGCATTACTTATTGCAGCAGCAGTGGGTGTCCCAGTACTAAGCATTTTTGCAATTTCCTGCACACGTTCATTCACAGTAAGCTTTTTGATATTGCTATAGGTTTTATCGTTCTTGTCTTCTTTATAAACAAAGAGATGGGATTCGCCTTTGCTGGCTATTTGTGGTAAGTGAGTAATAGTGATCACCTGCATGGCTTTTGCCATCAAGTTCATGATGCTGCCTACTTTATCGGCCACATCGCCTGAAACACCGGTATCAATTTCATCAAAAATGATGGTAGGCAAAGCAGTAAGTTGTGCAATTAATGATTTAATGCTCAACATCAAGCGTGATAACTCTCCACCGGAAGCCACTTTGTTCAATTCCTTAAAATCACTGCCTTTGTTGGCAGAAAAAAGGAAATTGACTTTGTCTGTTCCATTTGCTGTCAATATCTCTGTTTCAATATGCTCAACTTTTAATTGTGCATTGGGCATGGATAAAGCGGAGAGGAGAGAGGCTATTTCTTTTTCAATTTTAGGGATCTCTTTTTTTCTGTTAGCGGCAATCTTCTTTGCAAGAGCAGTTAATGATCTTTGAACGCTTGTTAGTTCCTTTTTTGTTTTTTCAATTTCTGTTTCTAAAGAATTAAATTCAAGCAGTTTATTACTCAGGTCTTCTTTTATAGTAATTAACTCTTCCACACTTTTTACCTGGTGTTTTTGTTGTAAACGATAGATTGCATCCAACTGAATGGTTAGTTTGTCAATTCGTTTAGGATCATAAACAATATCCTGCTCAAGGCTTTCCAGTTCATTGCTGATATCTTTTAATTCGATATAAGAACTGTTTAGCCGTGTGCTTAATTCATTTATTTCAGGTTTGAATTTAGCCTGAGAAGCAAGCAGTGATTTTATTTCATTTAAGGAGGCCAATAAGTTTTGTTCGCCACCATTGAGTCCTGTCGCAGCTTTTGAAAGATTTGATTTTATATCTTCCGCATTATTTAAGCCTTCCAGTTCTTGTTCAATTACAGCCTGTTCATCGGGCTTTAAGCCGGCTTCTTCGAGTTCATTGAATTGAAATTGAAAATAATCCAGATCCTTTTTAGCTTGTGATTCCTTTGTGAGCAGTTCATTTAAGGCTTTTTCGAGTGCTTTGAATTGTTTAAAGCTGATGGAATATTCGGCTAAAGAATCAGCATGATTGGCATAGGCATCCACTACCGAAAGTTGGAATTCACTGCCATTAAGCGTTAAGGTTTGATGCTGGGAATGAATATCTATAAGGCGTTCGGCCAATCCTTTTAATTGGGTGAGCGTAACGGGAGTATCATTGATAAATGCACGGGATTTACCTTCAGGGGTTATTTCTCTGCGGATATTGGTAGTGATCTCATAATCCAATTCATTGGCCCAGAAAAAATCTTTTAATGCATACTCTTTAATATTAAAAGAAGCTTCTACAATACATTTTTTTGTTTTGTCCTGCAACGATTGTGTATCGGCCCTGCTACCGGCAATAAGGCCCAAAGCACCTAGTAATATTGATTTCCCTGCACCTGTTTCTCCTGTAATGATAGTCAGGCCATCAGAAAAGTCAACTTCAAGTTTATCTATTAATGCGTAATTCTGTATGGATAAATGTTTTAGCATGAAAGCAAGATATAAGATTATAAAAAACGTTATAAAACGGAGGTAAAGAATACAAATTCGTTATTCATAACCAATTCAACAAATTTAATGAATATTGGTTTCAGGTAAATTATAAATTACACTATTTAATAACATTTTCAATGTGTTTAAAAGATGCTTCTTGCATTGAGTGCATGACTTATTTGGGCGTTTCCCTTTCTTAAACAAGAAAGGGGCGGGCTTTACACTTCAATCTTTTCTAAACAGAAAAGGATTTACGTTGCAATCCCTAACGCGGCATTATCTGAATCAAGAAAACGAGGTTAAACTTTTGAAGTATTTTACAATTTACGACTAAATAGTCCCCTTCTAAAATAAGTGCCAATTTGTCTAAATTCTTGGCTTGGCATACCGATTGAACCCATAGATATGTTATTTAAATTTTTATGACTAATCTCCCTGGGATATGACAGATAATTTCGACTTAAACGGCTTAATACCAATGATCAACGATGACATCATTGATGAAGATACAGAGTTTATTCCGTTGCTTTCATCGGAAGATGAGCACCAGATGAACTCCGAAAAGGTACCTGATGAACTGTCAATTTTACCATTACGTAATACGGTTTTGTTCCCGGGTGTAGTGATTCCTATCACTGTTGGAAGAGATAAATCCATCAACCTGATCAAAGATGCCTATAAAGGTGATAAGACCATTGGTGTGGTTTCGCAAAAAAACGATACCATCGAAGATCCATCTATTGAGGATCTTAACAGAATAGGTACCGTAGCGCAGATCATAAAAATGTTACGTATGCCTGATGGCAACACAACGGTAATTATTCAAGGTAAAAGACGCTTTGAATTAAAGGATGTAATTCAAACAGAGCCTTACATACGTGCTGCCGTTATCCCATTTGTGGAGACAGCTCCTGCTAAAGATGATCAGGAATTTATTGCACTTACATCGTCATTAAAAGATCTGGCATTACAGATCATTAAATTAAGTCCTCATATACCAAGTGAAGCAGGGTTTGCTTTGCGTAATATTGAGAGCCCTTCGTTCCTTATTAATTTTATTTCATCCAATATGAATGCTCTTGTTGCTGAAAAGCAAAAGATGCTGGAGGTGGCTGATCTAAAGGAACGTGCAACCTTGGTATTATCCAATCTTACTAAGGAATTACAAATGCTGGAGTTGAAAAATCAAATTCAATCGAAGGTAAAAGTGGATCTGGATAAACAACAGCGCGATTATTTTTTGCAGCAACAAATGAAAACCATCCAGGAGGAACTGGGCGAAAATAACTTTGCACAGGACATTCAGGGGATGAAAGAACGTGCAAAAACAAAAAAATGGTCGGTTGAGGTTTCTGAATCATTTAATAAAGCGATCAGCAAATTGGAGCGTATGAATCCGAATGCTGCTGAATATGCCATTCAAACAAGCTACCTCGAGGTAATACTGGATCTTCCCTGGAATGACATCACAACCGATAATTTTGATCTGAAATTTGCCGAAAAGACCTTAAATAAAGATCATTTTGGGATGGATAAAGTAAAGGAGCGTATCATCGAACACCTTGCTATCCTTAAACTAAAAGGCAATATGAAATCGCCAATCCTTTGTTTATACGGCCCTCCGGGTGTTGGTAAAACATCGTTGGGGAAAAGTATCGCGGAAGCTTTGGGACGTAAATATGTACGTATGAGTTTGGGTGGCTTACGTGATGAAGCAGAAATAAGAGGGCACCGTAAAACTTATATTGGTGCTATGCCGGGACGTGTTTTACAAAATATTAAAAAGGCAGGCACCTCCAATCCTGTATTTATTTTAGATGAGATCGATAAAGTAGGTAATGAGTTTCATGGTGATCCATCATCAGCCTTATTAGAAGTGTTGGATCCGGAACAAAATAATACATTCTATGATAACTATGTAGAGATGGATTACGACCTATCAAAGGTGTTGTTTATAGCTACGGCAAATTCATTGAGCAGTATTCAACCCGCTTTGCGCGACAGGATGGAGATCATTGAAATTACAGGTTATACCATAGAAGAAAAAATGGAAATAGCCAAACGTCATTTGTTACCTAAACAAATAGAAGAGCAAGGATTAAAAATCGGACAGATAGAATTGAATGCCGAAATTTTCGAATACATTATTGAAAATTACACACGTGAATCGGGTGTTCGGGGATTGGAAAAAGTGATCGCTAAAATTGTACGGAATGCTGCTAAATCGATAGCCATGGAGCAGAAGTATAATGTAAAAGTGGAAGTGAAAAATCTGATAAAAATACTTGGACCGGCACATGCAAAGGACAGGTACCAGGGCAATGATGTTGCCGGTGTTGTTACCGGTTTAGCATGGACCTCGGTTGGTGGTGATATTTTATTTATTGAAACCAGTATTACCAGGGGTAATGGAAAGCTAACCTTAACAGGTAATTTGGGGGATGTGATGAAAGAATCAGCAGTGATCGCCCTGGAATATATAAAAGCGCACAGCAGCATCCTGGGTTTAAAACCGGATGTATTTGACAAATGGAACATACATATTCATGTTCCTGAAGGGGCAACTCCTAAAGATGGTCCAAGTGCCGGTATTACAATGCTTACAGCTATTGCATCGGCATTTACACAACGTAAAGTGAAGAAAGAGTTAGCGATGACGGGGGAAATTACATTACGCGGACGTGTGTTAGCTGTTGGTGGTATCAAAGAAAAAATACTGGCTGCAAAACGTGCCGGTATCAAAGAAATCATATTGTGTATCGATAACAAAAAAGATATTGACGACATCAAAAAAGAATACATCAAAGATCTGAAATTTCATTATGTAGAGAAGATGATCGATGTAGTAAAGATGGCGTTGCTAAAGGAGAAGGTAGATAATCCGATTGATTTTACACACAATGGGGAGGCGAAGAAGAAATAGAGGTAATATTTAATATGTAATATTTTAAACGGGATTTAAGAACCAAGAATCAAGAGCCAGGATCGCTTTTGATCCTTGGTTCTTTTTTTTATTTATATTCTTCAATAAATAACTGTTTATTACAGAATGGATATTCATATTCCTGCTGATTGGAGCAAACAAAAATTAAACGGTTTTGAGAATAATTGTTTATTAAATCCTGATACCAGTCAATAGCTTTTTTATCAAGGTTGGAAGTAGGTTCATCAAGCAATAGGAGAGGAGTGTCGCTCAAAATAGCCAGTGCTAAACGCACCCGTTGTTTCATCCCGGACGAATACTGTTTTAATTGTTTGTCTTTTGCTTTTTCGAGTTGAGTCAACTCTATTATTTTTTTTGTATCCAGCTCTTTATAAAACGGTTTGAACTTGGCCTGAAATTCAATAGATTCAGCCAATGTAAACTCTTCGAAAAGATCAAGGTAGGGGGCAGCAAAACTTAAGTGTTTGAAAATGTTTTCATTTTCAATTTTGGAATCCAAAATAGTATAATTTACCTCGCCTTCCGATTGCATTAAATTACCGGTAATAACTTGCAAAAGCGTTGATTTTCCTGAACCGTTTCCACCTAAAATAACGTAATTATTCTCACTTGTGAATTCGTAATTTACCTTACGGAATATCCACTCGTAATTATAGCGTTTACCTACGTTATTTAGTTTGATTTGCATTGAATTAAAAATAAGTTGGGAAGTTCAAAGTTTAAAGTTTGGCCAGGTTCATGAAAAAACGTCATTCCGAACTTGTTTCGGAATCTCATAGATGCTGAAACAAGTTCAGCATGACTTCCCTTAAATAATCCTCTTGCTAGCGGTTTGGTATTAACTTTAAATTTTAAAACTAACTTATCCCTCTCATAATTCCATTTTTTGATTCGCGGATGAAATCCAGGATCTGCTCTTTTTCATTGGAAGCAGGTGCTTCCTGCTCAATAATAGCTAATGCGTTGGTTACGTTATGTCCTTTAATATAAAGGGTACGATAGATATCTTCTATTTCCAGAATTCGTTCATTGCTATAACCTCTTCTGCGCAAGCCTACTGAATTGATGCCTATATATTGTAATGGCTCACGTGCAGCTTTAGTGAATGGCGGAACATTTTTACGAACCAATGAACCTCCTGTAATAAATGCATGCGCACCAATTTTTACAAATTGCTGAACAGCCACAAGCCCTTCCAAGATAGTGTTGTCTTCAATTTCAACATGTCCTGCAAGGTTCACGCTGTTTGCTATTACAATATTATTACCAATAATACAATCATGAGCGATGTGTACATAGGCCATTATTAAACAGTTGCTACCGATAGAAGTTTTCATTTTATCGGTGGTCCCTCTGTTAATAGTAACGCATTCCCGAATGGTAGTGCCGTCACCAATTTCAGCGGTAGTATCTTCACCTTTAAATTTCAGATCTTGCGGAATAGCCGAAATAACTGCTCCCGGAAATATCCTGCAATTTTTACCGATCCGTGCACCCTGGAAAATTGTTACATTGGGTCCTATCCAGGTTCCATCACCAATTTCAACATTTTCATAAACGGTTGAAAATGGCTCAATTGTTACGTCTTTACCTATTTTGGCATTAGGATGTATGTACGAGAGTTGGCTCATTATTTTTTATTTTTACGATTTGTGCCATCATTTCGGCTTCCATAACCGGCTTGTTATTCACATAAGCAATGCCTTTCATGTGGCAAATACCTCTGCGGATAGGCGTTAATAATTTTAAGTCGAATACTACAGTATCACCCGGAATTACTTTTTGTTTGAACTTAACTCCATCCAATTTCATAAAGTAGGTTAAGTAATTTTCAGGATCAGGTACTGTTTTTAGAACAAGGATACCTCCTGTTTGTGCCATCGCTTCTACAAGCAAAACACCCGGCATTACAGGGTTTTCGGGGAAGTGTCCTTTAAAGAACTCTTCATTCATTGTAACATTTTTCACTCCAACTACTGATTCTGAGGTCAGTTCCATGATCTTGTCGATCAATAAAAATGGCTGGCGATGAGGCAATAATTTTTGGATGTCCATGATATTGAGTACCGGTTCTTTACTCAGGTCAAACATTGGACTAGCGTTTTTCTTAGCGCGTTGGCTTTTGATAAGTGCTTTTATTTTTTTTGCAAAAGCAATGTTTCCAGCATGTCCCGGACGTGCTGCCAGGATGTGCATTTTTAAAGGAACACCAACTAAGGCAAGATCACCAACAATATCAAGTAATTTATGACGTGCCGGTTCGTTGAAATAATGAAGAGTGGTATTGTTTAATACTCCTTTACCTTTTATCTCCACATCTTCTTTATGGAATATTTTTTTTAAGTGATTGATCTGGTCTTCCGAAATTTCTTTATCAACCAATACAATAGCATTGTTCAGATCTCCGCCCTTGATCAGATCATTTGCCAGCAATGCCTCTAATTCGTGCAAAAACACAAAAGTGCGGCACATGGCAATATCTGTTTTAAATTGATTCACATTGTAAATGTGTGCATGCTGAGTGCCTAACACATCTGAATTATAATCAACCATTACGGTAAGTCTGAAACTGTCCTGAGGAACAGCAAGCATCTCTACATTTTTAATTGGATCCTCATACGACAGATTTTCTTTTAATTCAAAATAAACCCGTTCCGCATTTTGTTCCATTAGGCCTGCGGTCTCCAGTAATTTAATGAATGGCATAGAACTACCATCCATTATTGGTATTTCGGGACCATCCAGCTGAATAAGCATATTATCGATTTCCAGACCTACTAATGCAGCAAGCACATGCTCCGTAGTATAAACCCGGGCACCATTTTGCTCAAGAGTAGTTCCACGGGCTGTGTCAATTACATTGTCAACATCAGCATCAATAATAGGGTTATCGGTAAGGTCAACACGTTGGAATTTATAACCGTGATTTTCAGGAGCAGGAACAAACGTAAGGTTTACCTGTTTTCCTGTGTGTAAACCGGTACCTGAAATAGATACCTGTTTTTTTATGGTTCTTTGTTTTATGATCATTAGTGTACTATAAAATCAGAATATAATTAATTTTTAAGTGTCGTTAAATTTTTGCCGATTGCCAAGAAGATGCTTTAAAGCATCCAATGCCAATCACCACAAATATAAATTAAAAAAGCGAATGTTCATTCAACCGGTTTTCCCTGATTTCTACAAGATATTGTTAACAAGTTCAAGGATATTAAATCAAATTACTCTAAATTTCTTCGTAGTAATAAAATATTTTAAGATCTAGTCCCAATCATCGTAACTATGATGGCTCCCTCCTTCAAACGGATCCGAGTCCGATTTGCCTTTGGCAATAGGAACCTTAACATAAAGCCCAAAACAGTTGTATTTTGTTTTGTCAACCCACCGTCTGCGATAATCTACCCCAACAAAATAGTTGGCCCATACGGAGCTTTGCATTCCAAGATGAGCCTTTCCCTGAAAGGTATTTATTTCTAACAAGGGGCCTAAAGCAATACCTGCTAATCCAAACCCTGTCTGTAGTTCGCTGTATATACGGATCCGGTTCTTTTCAAATTCAATTCCTCCATCAACTCCATAAAAAAAATGGTTAAGGTTCCAATAAGCACCTTCTATGGCAAATGAAAACCGTTTTTTTTCGCCTCCTAAATTAATATGCAGCATCGGCCCAATTGTCCAAATTTCCTGAGAAAAGCCTATTTTAGAGATCGTTATCAAAAAAAATAGTAGAATAAATAGTTTTCTTTTCATCCTCTTTTTTTGAAATTGTTAAAAATCTTATCAATGTGGATACAAAGTACCAATTTTTTAATGAAAAAGATGTCTATTTCGGATAACACAAATAGTGTTTTTTTACAGTTTTCGCCAATACATCAATATTCAACTGGTCAGATGCTTTTGCAACGTCAGCCGTTGATCCATCTTTAAATAAAATATTGATACCGATTTCATCCCCTCGGTAAGCGTCATTGGCTACTGTTCCGGAAAAAACAAAGTAATTGACGTCCTTATCATTTATCTTATATCTTTTTTTTACATCATTTTTGATCTGGCGGATCTTTGCTTCTTTAAATGGCAGATTTTGCATTTCCACTTTTAATAACCTCCGATTTACCAGTTGTGTGCAAAGCATCGAAAGGACAGGATCTTTATGAGTTGTCCAAACTTTAATAGATGTCATGATATCATAATCATCCAAAATAGCGAAGGCATCCAGTAATTCTGGGTCATTTTTGAAATCTTTTTTACTGTATTGTTTGTATAAAAAGATCTTGAGGGCTGGAGTACAAAACAGATCTACTTTTTTTTGTGCAAGTTCTTTGGCACGTTTTAAAATATTCACCAATAAATTTTCGGCACTCAAAACCGTTTTATGTAAATATACCTGCCAATACATTAACCTACGGGCTATCAGGAATTTTTCGATAGAATAAATGCCTTTTGCTTCCACTGCCAGTTGATCGTTTACAACATTTAGCATTTTAATGATGCGGTCGGAACTAATAACACCTTCGGAAACACCGGTAAAAAAACTATCGCGTTTCAGATAGTCTAATCGGTCCATATCTAATTGACTTGAAACCAGTTGATGCAAAAACTTTTTATGATATTTATTTTGAAAAATTTTAATAGCTAAACTAAGTTCCCCTTTAAATTCTTCATTAAGCCGACTCATGAATAGTTGAGAAATATCTTCATGGTTAACATTATTCACAATGCTATGCTCTAATGCATGAGAAAAAGGACCGTGACCAATATCATGTAAAAGGATGGCAATGGTAACCGCTTTAGCTTCATCATCCGTAATTTCATGTCCTTTGGAGCGAATCTCTTCAATTGCTTGCCCCATCAAATGCATTGCTCCCATTGCATGATGAAAACGGGTATGGAGTGCCCCTGGATAAACAAGGTTAGTTAATCCTAATTGTTTTATTCTGCGCAAACGCTGAAAAAAAGGATGCTCTATCAGATCGAAAATGATCTCATATGGCAGTGAAACAAAACCATAAATAGGGTCATTAAATATTTTACGTTTGTTGTAGAATGAATCCATGTAGTTTTAATCTTTTGCCAAAGATAATTGAATTTGCGATTCTACTAAAATCCAAGTTTTAAATAGTTAAAGCGTAAACTATTCTATGACGTAAAGTTGATTGTGATCGGACCATCCTTAGAAAATTAAAAAACTAAAACAAACTCCGATTCTCTCCAAACATTAATTTCTGTATTTGGGCTATTTAAAACAGTGTATCAACGAATTTGCACTAGCATAAACGAGGTGTTTAAATAAGTTTGTCAAAAAATGAATACCCATTTTATTCATGTGAAATTTAAAATAAAACCTAATGAAACCACATATTGGCCTTTCTGAAAAAAAATTAAATAGTGTTAACACTATGCTTTCATCGGTGCTGTCTAACCAAATGACCTTATATATTAAAACCAGGAAATACCACTGGAATGTGTCCGGTGGCAGCTTTATGGAACTTCATAAACTATTCGAAAATCAATATAAACAACTTGAAGAATCAATTGACGAAGTTGCTGAGCGCATCAATAAATTAGGAGGTAACACTATAGGTACGATGCAGGAGTTTTTAAAGATCTCTATAATTAAAGAAGCGCCCGGCAAATATGATTCCTCAAAAGAGATGATCAAGCAATTACTGAAGGATCACGAAACGATAATTACTGAATTGCGAAGTAATGTTAAAGATTGTCTTGAGAAATTTGAAGATGCCGGTACAACAGATTTCCTTACCGGATTAATGGTTCAACATGAAACGATCGCCTGGACGCTGAGAAGGTATTTGAAATAAAAAGAAAATGAATAGTGATTCCGGATCTTTATTAAATGTTGAGACTTCGGTTAATTTCCCGGACAATATAATGGCTGTGGAGATGGAACATTTAAGCAAATCCTTTGGGAAAAACTGTGTGTTAAAAGATGTTAGTTTTCGTATTAAAAAAGGTGAAAATCTTGTTATACTTGGAAAATCAGGAAGCGGAAAGTCAGTACTTATCAAGTGCCTGGCAGGACTGGTAGAGCATGAACAGGGAGCTCTGGTAATTTTGGGTAAAAGGATGTCTGATCTGGATAAGAAGGAGAGGATAGAAATAAGAAAGAAAATTGGTTTTTTGTTTCAAAGTGGCGCCTTATACGATTCGATGAGTGTAAAGGAAAATCTTGAATTCCCACTCAAAAAAGCTTTACGGTTAAAGTCGAAAGAAAAAATCAAGTCCCTGGTTGAGGAAGCATTAAAGAATATAGGGCTTTCAAAGGCCATTGATAAAATGCCTTCGGAACTGTCAGGTGGTATGAGAAAAAGATTAAGCCTGGCCCGCACGTTGATCCTTCAACCTGAAATAATACTTTATGACGAACCCACAACAGGTTTGGACCCTATCACATCAAAAGAAATAAGCCATCTTATACTGGATGTGCAAAAAAAATACAACACTTCTTCCATTATCATCACCCACGATATGGATTGTGCACGGATTACAGCAAATAGAGTAATTGTACTTAAAGATGGCCATTTTTTTGCTGAAGGTACTTTTGAGGAATTAGAAAATTCAGAAGATGAATGGATCCGTTCATTTTTTGATTAATCGTTTTTCTTATGGTGGGTTAGAAATTGCAGCTCTTGTTGAGAAGAACCATGGGCTTGAACTAACGAATTTTTGTCTCTTAAAACCAATAGCTCTTATTTAAACCTGACAGGTTTCTTTATTATAGAGATAAAACCGGTGCATTTATCGTTCAGCACAACAGAACAAATGCATCCGATTTTTTTACAGGTCGCACCTATGGTGCTTATTTTCAGAATAATATCATTTCTATAAATAGGTCAATCCTACGGATTTTTCTCTTTTCTTATGAAGTCCCGGTAGGGACGATCTGTTTTTAAAAACATTTGTACCACATATCAGTAAAGCCTCATAGAGGCGACCTTAATTATCCCTTTTTTTAGAGGCGTTTCCCTGTCCTCCCAAAAACATAACCAGCTTTTTACAAATATTTTTAATATATTTGATTAGTACTAAACATTCAATCTTTATAATTTATATCTGCCCATATTTAAATACAGGGAAGCCGAAAACTGGAAGAGTAGGCATTAAAAATAAAACTATAAATCATGAAAAAAATTATTTCGAGTCTTGCTTTATTTTGTCTTGTGTTTATTTTCACTTCTTCTGTTAATGCTCAGGAATTAAGAAGTTCATCAGGAAGCAGCACCGGTAAGATCGATTCCGATGGAACTATCAGAAATGGCTCAGGAAGCAGTGTTGGCAAAATTGATTCAGGTGGATCAATAAGAAACAGTTCAGGGAGTAGCATTGGAAAGATCGATTCAGACGGAACGATCAGAAACGGATCCGGTAGCAGTATTGGAAAAGTAGAATCTGATGGAACAGTAAGAAATAGTTCTGGAAGTAGTATTGGTAAAATTGAATCAGGTGGGACTGTAAGAAATAGTTCAGGAAGCAGTATAGGAAGCGCAAATGGAGTTAAAAAAGAATGGGCAGCGGTTGTGTTTTTCTTCTTTACGTTTTAAGCAAAACTTGTTTTATAAAGAATCCTCTGTAATTTATTGCAGGGGATTTTTATTTTGAAATCTTAAAATCCTTTTAGGTATGGCAAACAAATTAAAAATACCATTATTACAAAGTGATAATAACCATATTGCAATTCCGGAAACAAGTCTTGAACAACTGCAAGGTAAGCTTCCTGAACTGTTACTGTCTTTTTTAAAAGAAGAAGGTGAAGGAAGCTACGGAAACAAGCTTTTTATTATATCGGATCCAATAAAGTTTTCGAATGAGCACGCAGACTCAATAAAGCGAATTATTGAGTACACATTTTCATACGAACCAGGGATAATATGGGGCTACACAGCATTTGGGACTTTGTTCATGTGCCTTGATGGCCAAATTATGGCGTATTCAATTAATTATGCCACAACTTATTCTAATTCTGACGATGATGAAGAAGGCCTGATTGAATTTTTTAATAGAACAATGGCTAATTTGCTTGAAGAAGAAATCGAATTGTATAAAGTGATGAAAACACAACTTGGTGCACTTGCAGAAAACGAAATTTATGGTTTTAAGAAGCCTTTACTTAATTCAGAAGAGCCCATAGTTGAAAATGCTTATAAGGTCAAATTAATTGATTATTTGCCTCAGCTATTAGATCAGACAACCTGAAAAATAATAATAAACAATAAAGACCCACTGATCGTAAATTAATATCCCCGCCCTAAAAGGACGGGGACATTAAAATCTGAAATTTATCCGGTACTTACCCCAACAATGCTTTTTCCGCAGCTTTCAAAATAGCAAAAGCTTTTTCAGTGGTTTCTGATTCTGCATAGTTACGCAATACAGGCTCTGTTCCTGAAGCACGTATCATCAACCAATCACCATTATCAAAGAAATATTTCCAACCATCTATTGTTTCAACACGATCCACCTTATAAGGCCCAAAAGCACTATAGTTGTTGTTCTTGCAATTTTCTACAATAGCAACTTTCACTTCTTCTTTCAAGTGCATATCGCTGCGTTCAAATTTGAATTCACCAACAATTTTATACACTTCCTGAATCAGATCATCCAACGATTTACCTGATTTTACCATATATTCCCAAATAGTTAAACCCATCCAAATGCCATCACGTTCAGGGATATGGCCTTTTATTGCTATACCTCCGCTCTCTTCGCCACCCAACAATACATCTTCTGAAAGCATTATGCCGGCAATATGTTTAAATCCGATCTTTACAACCTGATAATCCAAACCATAATGTGCACACATTTTTTTCACTCGTGGTGTTACCGAAAATGCGTTTACCACTTTTCCTGTAAATTTTTTCTCCTTAACCAAATAGTTGATCAATAAAAGAATGATATGATGTGAATCAACAAATTCTCCTTTGCTATTGTATAAACCTATCCTGTCAGCATCTCCATCAGTTGCTAATCCGCAATCAATGTCTCCGCTTTCAATAATTAATGAAGAAAAAGGTTGTAAATTTTTATGAATTGGTTCAGGAGCCTGTCCTTCAAATCCCGGGTTATAATCACAGTGCATGAATGTAATATCAGGCAAAAGTCTACGCATTACATTTTGTCCTGCACCATACATGGCATCGTAAGCGAAATTCATTTTAGTATTCCGTATTGCCTCCATATCGAAATTACGTTCTACATGGTCCACATACATTGTTTCCAGATCAACATATTCGATCAATCCAGCTTTCACAAAATCATCAATAGAACGTTTTTCCAGATCAATAGAATTGGTCGCAGGAATAATATCTTCAATTTTTTGAATATCTTCCGACAATAATGGACCACCAAAACCACCTTTTAGTTTATATCCATTGTAGGATGGTGGATTATGAGAAGCTGTAATAATAACTCCTAAAGATGTACCTAATGTTTTCGCACCCAATGAGATCATAGGTGTGGATACGAAGTCTTTAGCCAAATATACCTTAATACCACTATTGGCAAATACTTTAGCGGTTGTTTCTGCAAACAACTCACCTGCAAAACGACAATCGTGGCCAACCACAACTGTAGGTTTATCAAAATTTTTCTTTAACCATTCCGTTGCTCCAATAGTAACACGGGCAACATTATCAACAGTAAAGTCTTTTGCTATAATAGCTCTCCAGCCATCTGTACCGAATCTGATCTTTGTCATATCAATTTTAATTATATCACAAATATACTATTTTTACATATCTTCCACCTTTATTTGTATTACCTATAAATAGCTATATGATACCCATTAAAAGTAATTTGAGCCGTGCAAACACTGCCAAAGTTGTTTTTTATCTTCTTTTAACAATTTCTATAATATCATTTTATTCTCTATTTGTTCAATACCAGCTTTTAACCGATGCGAAAAACGGACTGGGTATTTCGCAACAAGCAGCCAGTGCTAATCAAATGCGACAAACGGTTGTAGCTGTTGTAAATAGTTTATTGCTTTTTACTTCATTGATCGTGTTTTTAATGTGGGTGTACAGGGCCTATGAAAATCTAACTAATTTAAAGATCACATCATTAAATTTTACTCCCGGATGGGCAATTGGTTATTGGTTTGTTCCCATAATGAGTTTATATAGACCGCATACTGTAATGAGAGAAGTGTGGGAGGAAACGCAAGGTTATACGTTTTCAAACGAAGAAAAACACAACATCACACCACCAACCCTTGTCAGTATTTGGTGGACGTTGAACCTGATCAATATTTTTGTATCTTATTTTGTCATACTTGTTTTTAGAGGAGATTCAAGTATAGACGGGCTTTTAACATTAACATTGGCCTTGATGATCGCAGGTGTATTTACAATAATCGTTAAAATTGTAACACTGGTTATGATCAATAAGATCGTAATTTTCGAAAAAGACCTTTTAACTTTCGTTAAAAATTCGAACGATCAACAATTAAATTAATGAATATTCCTGCCATTTAAAGCATCACGGTACTTTTGTGCGAAAATACAATGTTGGTCATACGATTTAGCAAAGTAATGCTTGCCCGACAGATCTTCTTTTGCACACATAAAAATGTAACTGCTTTTTTCATAATTAAGAACTGCATCTATTGATGAGCTCTGTATAAAACTAATTGGGCCGGGAGGTAAACCTTTGTTAATATAGGTATTATAAGGCGATTCATAGCGGGTTTGTTCAAATGAAACACGCTGAATAGAAAAATCTCCGATCGCAAAAATAACCGTAGGATCTGATTGCAACAGCATATCCTGTTTTAACCTGTTGATATACAAACCTGCAATTATTTTTTTCTCTGAATTGTCGCAGCATTGCTCTCCCTGAACAATAGAAGCTAATACAGCCACTTCTGTTTGCGAGAATCCAATTTCTTTTGCTTTCTTTTTACGTGCAGTTGTCCAGAAACTTTTGTACTCTTTACTCATCCTCTCGAAAAACTCCTCCACTGAAGTGTTCCAATAAAACTTATAAGTACCCGTGATAAACAACGTTTGTACATTATCAGGATTTAAGCCATACTTACTTAAGTAACCATTATCATTCATGGCCTCATATAAGGAAATCGAATCAGCTTCAATTCGTCTGCACAATCTTGAAATAAGCTGATTTGTAGATTTTATACCATTAAAATTTATTTCAACCTGCTCCTGAATTCCGGATTTTAGTAAATTGATAAGGGCATTGTTACTCATCTTCGCTAATATCCGGTATTTTCCAGGCTTTACTGCATCTTTATACTTTTTTTTCTCGGCTAAAAATTCAAAAGTGGATTGATTCTTTAAAATATTATTATCATTTAAAATGTCCAGAACATCATCAAAGTCTGATCCGGTAGGGATATAAATAATTTGAGACTTTTTGTCAATGGAATTTATATTGGGTTGATAAATAGTTTTATACGCATAGTAACCACCTATCCCACCAATAATAAGCAGGGTGAGTAGTAATACAATAATTGTTTTTTTTAAAAATGATCTTTTCTTTTTTGCCATATCTTATTCCCCTTACAGGGTTTCAAAAACTATTTAATCCCCTCCACTTGCTCCAATACTTGTTTTGCCTGCATATTTGCAGGATTC
This sequence comes from Bacteroidota bacterium, assembly GCA_040388745.1. GTDB lineage: Bacteria > Bacteroidota > Bacteroidia > 2-12-FULL-35-15 > 2-12-FULL-35-15 > 2-12-FULL-35-15. The sequence goes on from JAZKBF010000021.1 coordinate 16,351, forward strand.
TTTTTTACTACTTTATTTAATATTTGTTTCGCTTCGGTGTAATTTTTCTTGTAAATAAATAAACCGGTAACATTCATCAATAAGGGTTCATAATCCGGATCAAGACTTAATGCCTTATTATAAAACGCTTCAGCCTGCTGAATATTACCTGATATTAAATTTGCGTATCCCAAATTATTGAGTGCCTGTACAAATTTAGGATTCTCTTTTAATATTTCCGAAAAAATAACCATTGCTTCCGGAACTTTTTTTTGTGCCATTAGTGAGGTACCTAATTTGTTTTTAAATTCCGGAATATATGGTGCGAGGTCATTTGCTTTTTTATAAAAGGTATATGCATCCTTTATGTCACCTGAGTTGGAATAAGCATCAGCAATGCGGTATAAGGTCCATGCATTGGCATTGTCCCAGGATCTTTTAGTTAGAATGGAGTTCAGTACCACTTCTTTACCCAGTTGATCTACATAGATTATAATTTTAGAAAAATCCTGTTTGATGAAATATAAATGTACTAAATTTTCGAAATTTTGTTTCACATCATTTACCGTTTTATCAGATAAATATTTTTTTGCAGAATCAAGGAATATTGGATCGCTATCGAACTTATCATATTGTTGAATATATGCTTTTGCTTTTATTGCATCACTTGGATTTTTTTCATTAATAGCATATAAGCCAATAAATTCTTTTAGTTTTTCAATTTCTTCTTTTTTGACTGGTTTGCGTATAAAATGGTCGTGTACAGTAACATGCGGAATGTCTGTTGAGCCTGATTTCGGCATGTGGCAACTCACACAATTATCCTGAATTTTCATTCTTACTTCTTTTTTCTCGGTACAAAAAGTTTGATTGGTACTTCCATGGCAACTTTTGCAGGCATTATTGAATACCTCTTTACCGGTTACTTTCACACTCACATGTGGGTTATGGCAAGTTACACAGGTCAAAGAATTCTTATAGGGCCGCAAAGAGTGGGAATCACTTTCGGGCACATAACTCTTTATAAAACATTCGCTTTGTTTTAACCTATCCGCATGGGAAGCCATTATAAATTTATCATCAGAATTTTTATAACGTGGTAAAAACACTGTCATGTGATCCGAAAGTGTCATACCCGGTTTGAAATCAAAAAACGATTTACCTTCTTTCAGAACTGTATTTCCTTGTAAATGACAACGTTGACAAACATCAAATTGCCTGTCGATAGACAGTTTGCCCGGGTTAACGATCGAATAATCTATGTATTTTGATGTGTCTGTTTTTGTCCCTGTGGAGCGCTGTTGAATATGTATACTACCGGGGCCATGGCAACGCTCACAACTCACCCCCTCGGGTAAAACGTTAAATTTATTTTCTGAACCCTGAACAAAATCAGGTAATGAATTATGACAACTCATACATTCCAAACCTATCTTGCGCGAAAAACGAGTGTTAAAACCGTTTTCAAATCCGGGAGGGAAATCCCATTTTCCTTTTTGGGTATAATACGTCATTGGCATCTGGTGTAAGTAACCATTCTCATTGTAAAGATGTGAATTGGTATGCTGTCCCGAACCTATTATATAATCAACCTTTTCCACTCTCTTATAGATCGTGTCCCCGCCCGAACGAATTACTTCGTCCATTCGGGCAGGTTTCCCTTTTAAACGAAACTCCATAATTTTCATGCTATCGCCATCCCAAACCGGCTGATAATAGAAATCTAAATACTTATCATAAATTATGGAATGTTTATCAAACTTAGCGGAGCTTTTTTGTTTACTGGCATGCTCAATACTTTTACCCATTCCTGTTTGTAAAAATGAATTGTAAATATCCTGATGACAGAGTTTACATTGGCTCATGCCCACATACTTTGCAGAATCACTGTGGTTTAGGTAAAGGCTTTCAGTACTAAGGGATGAAGCAGGAGTTTTTTTTTCAGAACTTCCGCAATACACCATCGTAAGTATAACAGTCGAAAACAAGGAAAACAAAATTATATTTCGAAAGGAAAACTTCATGTGTTTTTTAAAATTCTGCCATTTAAAAGGGAATTCAGGAACAATTTATTTCCGAATCAATTGAAGGAACAGTTCATCTTTAAATTCATTTCCATCACGGATCCATTGCTTTTTAAGTCCGCTGATCTGAAAACCGTGTTTTTGAAATAACAAAACACTGGCTTCATTATCAATAGTAATATTGCAGAATAGCTGATGTAAATTCAAGGTAGAAAAACAATATTTGATTAGTATTTCCAATGCTTCAGAAGCATAACCTTTTCTTTTATCACTTTTATCGGCAATTAAAATTCCGATTCCGGCACGTTGATGATTTGGCTCAAAGTCAAATAGATCAATACATCCAATGGTGCGACCTGTCTCTTCCATTGATAAAGGAGTAGGGGGGAGGTCAATCATCAATCTCAGCTGTTTTGCTGTATAAATATCCTGATGTGCGCTTGCTATATACTGCTCCAGCACAAAATGCGAAAAAGGGGCTTGTGTACTACTCACACTCCACGTTTCAGTATCATTTTCCCATTGATACAAAACATCTATATCAGCTGGTTCAATGGCCCTGATTGAAATATTTTGCCCTTTAAGTTTCATATTTATTGGAAAATTTTAAGATTCTTTAAAGATAAGCAATCTAATGTTCTAAGTTCCTTAAGGATGCTTTTTTTTGAATTCATTTCTTACCTCAACTATTCCGGCATTTATTTCGGTATTGGTATAAACAGGTAATTGGTAGGTTGTTTCATCAATAAATAAGGCAGTAGAATTTTCTATTAGTCCTTCTGAATAAAGTCTGGGAACAAGTTCAAACAAATAGTTGACATCAGTTATCGGCACATTATATACTTCATCAAAGAATAATTTAACGGGGCTCAAACAAGTTGCCACACCAATATCTACTCTTGGAAACTGCTGAATATTTGTGACGAAATGTTCTTTCAAATAAAGTTCACTGAATGTGCTGTGAGGTTTTATTTTTATGAATAAAGAGGGGATCTTGCGTTGATTTGTGTTTTTTATTAAAGCGGCAACAGCAATGTTGATGTCTTGTCCTTTTATAGAGAGCGAGTGATACTTCCCATCTATGATCAAGCCAATATGCGGTGGGATCCGTGTTGCATGAATTACCGCAATATATACTCCTTTTAACAAATCATTTTCACTGAATTGTTTATTAATTGAGAGCTGATATTGTGTTGCTGAATTCATTAGGTTCATCAAGAATAATTATAATTTTTATCTTTTGGGCGTTCCAATTCTTGAAGAAAGAATTGGCGGGCTTTACGCTTCAATCTTTTCTAAACAGAAAAGCCTGCCCGAATGAACGAATTCATTCGTTCTGGCGGGGATTTACGCTGCAATCCTTAACGCAGCATTCGCATTGAAACTTGTTTATATCTCTACTTCACCTTTAAAAACAAAAGTGGCAGGTCCTTCCAGCCAAACATTGGTAAATGAATTATCTGAATTCTTTGTGAATTTCACTTTTAAATTTCCACCTAATGTTTTGATGTTGCAATAGTCTGGTCCGGTTGAAATGTTTTTAATGGATGCTATCAAAGCGGCTGCTGTTACACCTGTTCCGCAGGAATAGGTTTCTTCTTCAACTCCACGCTCATAGGTGCGTACAAACAGATCATTATGTTGTTTTTCAATAAAATTTACGTTTGTTCCACCGTTTTTAAAACGATCATTGTTACGTATTTTCCTGCCTTCTTCCACTACATTATAAGTAGTTACATCTTCTATAAAAGTTACATAATGCGGTGAACCTGTATTCAGAAAAGAGTGATCTCCGTTGAGTTCTATTTCGCTTACATCTTTCATTTTAAGAGTGATGAAACCGGGCTTTACCATAGCTTCGTGTGCTCCATCGGTTGCAATAAAATGTGCTGTTTCTTTTACCAGACCTAAGGTACGGGCAAACTCAACTATACAACGTCCACCATTACCACACATGCTGCTTTCGTTGCCATCGGAGTTGTAATACACCATTTCAAAATCGTAACCGGCTTTGGTTTGTAATAACATTAAACCATCAGCGCCTATTCCAAAACGTCTGTCGCAAAGCTTTGCTACCAATGAATTGTTGGCTCGATCAAATTTCAGATCGCGGTTATCGATAATAATAAAATCGTTTCCTGTCCCTTGGTATTTGTTGAATGTGATTTTCATAGACATCGCCTCTAAGGCTCATTGCGGACCATTCCATTTTACAGTTCTCCAAAACCTGTCAGGTTTAATATGGAGCGTATAAAGAATGTGAATTTATTGTACTATTTTAGTTTACTGATCAGGTTTTCTTCTGTAATCCGTTCGTATGGCCTGAATTCACTTGAGTTTTCAAGCTTATTAACGATGGCTCCATTTTTTAGATAAATAACATCATCAAGAATATAAACTTTTAACCCTTCTAAAGATGCAAAACCATATAGGGCAATTTTATATTTACTCATCTTGTAACCTCTATAATTTAAAGGTGATTGCCATAATTCAATATTAATAAATTGTTTGGCGGTATTTTTGTCATCCCTGATCCCACTTACTTTTTGAAGCAAAGAATCCTTAGAGTTTCTGCTACTTGCAAGGGCACTCAAATTTATTATTTCTACTGTTTTAGTGGAAAGTAATTCATCTTTTCTTACCACAATATCCTCTGACGATGAAGTTGCAATTGCAGAAGTATTTTTAGATTCAACGGTATCCATTGATAAATACTTTTTTAAAGTATCCGCATTTAAAACCAAGTCGGTATTTGTTTTTTTGAGACCAATGGAATCAATACCGGAAGCGGATTTGTTTTTTGAAATGTTGGGCTTTATTTTTTTTTCCTGAGCAGGTTCTGTATCTTCTGGTTTTACTGACGATTCGAGGTTCTTGGAATCTGAAACAAATGTTTTAGCAATATTTTTGTAAAAATTCAGTTCTTTAAAATAATCATCTAACTTTAAAATAAAAAAACCACCGGCAATGAGAAGCCCTGCCATTAAGCCAATAATAAATGACTGTGATTTTTCTTTAAAATTGCCCATTAATTTTACTGAATTGTTTTGTTGAAAATATAATTTGAGGTGTAAAGTTAATCAACCTTTGCACATTGGTGTTAATTATTGTTAAAATAAGTTTTGAGCATACTATTAGGAACAAACTTTGTGTTATAGTTAAAAGTGAAAAGGGGTTTAGTTTAAAGATTCTTGAAATTCGCAAATTTTTAGTTCTTTGTTAAGAAATCAGATTTAGGTAAACGATAATGCTGCGTTAGGGATTGCAGTGAAAATCCTTCTCCCGCCTTTTGCGGGGGAAGATTGAAACGAAAAGCCCGCCCCTTTCCTTTTAGAAAGGGGAACGCCCAAAAGGTTAAATTTATAAATTAAAAAAATAATAATTTCAAAACTTAAAACAATATAAACCATGAAAAAAATTGCAGGCGCATTCATAATCGCAACCGTAGGCGGTGTATCTGCTTTAGGTCTCAATTATTTAATTAAAGGTAGCTCTACTCAGGAGTATTCACAGATCACTTATCAGGCACCCATAAAGTATGTAAACTTACCGGGTACAACGCCAGAAAGTACAGTCGATTTTACAGTTGCTGCAGAAATGTCAGTTCATTCTGTGGTGAATGTTAAAACTACTTATTTGTCGCAAAACAATCAAAATCAATATTTTTATGATCCATTGCGCGGCTTTTTTGGGCAGCGCGCCCCTCAGCAACGAGAGGCGACAGGAAGTGGCTCCGGGGTGATTATTTCGGAAGATGGGTATATTGTAACTAACAACCACGTAATAGATGGCGCAGAAAAAATTGAAATTACACTTAACGACAAGCGCAGTTATACAGCCGAAGTTATTGGTAAGGATCCAACTACCGACCTTGCGCTTATAAAAATAAAAGAAACTGAATTACCTTTTATGGCCTATGGTAATTCCGATCAGGTAAAAATTGGGGAATGGGTATTGGCAGTTGGAAATCCGTTTAATCTTACTTCTACGGTTACTGCAGGTATTATTAGTGCAAAAGCCCGCAATATTAATATTATAGAGAACGATCCTTCAAAAGGACTTAATCCAATCGAATCGTACTTACAAACGGATGCTGCGGTAAATCCGGGTAATAGTGGCGGTGCGCTTGTGAACGGAAAAGGGGACCTGATCGGTATTAACTCTGCAATAGCATCAAATACCGGTTCATATACAGGTTATTCATTTGCAATTCCAGTAAATATTGCCCGTAAAGTGGTTGCCGACTTGTTAGAATTTGGTGAAGTTCAGCGTGCATTCATTGGCGTGAGCATTCGGGATCTGGATGCTAAACTGGCAAAAGAAAAAAACATCTCTGAAATAAAAGGTGTTTTTGTAAATGGTTTAACAGCGGGCGGTTCTGGTGAAGAAGGCGGAATACAAGAAGGTGATGTTATTACAAAAGTGGCTGATATTATTGTAAATAATGTACCTGAATTGCAGGAACAAATAAGTCGCTACCGTCCCGGAGATAAAATTAACGTTACCCTGAAACGCAATAATCAATTGAAAGTAATGGCCCTTATTTTAAAAAACAAAAACGGCACCCTTGATGTGGTTGAAAGGCCAAAAGTTGAAGTTGCTTCTTTGTTAGGAGCTATTTTTGAGCCGGTTAACGCTTCGGATATAAAAAAGTTGAACATTGAAAACGGCATCCGTATCAGCAAATTAAATGCGGGTAAATTATTGAGCGCAGGAATAAAAGAAGGCTTTATAATAACAAACATTGATAAAAAGAAAGTTAATAGCGTAGAAGACATTAAAACTGCCCTTGAAAGTAAAAAAGGTGGTGTACTTATTGAAGGAATCTATCCGAATGGGATGAGAGCCTATTATGGTTTTGGGATGTAATTTTTTGAAGGAATTTTTCAATTTTAACAATTTGGCAATAGGCAAATAAGAAGAAATTTGACAATTAAGCAATTATACAGTAGGCAATTAGTGATTCGTTAAATTGTAAAATTGCCTACTGTAAAATTGTTAAATTAAATAATTGCCTACTGTAAAATTGTTAAATTGATGAATTGTTTCGTATGTTTTATCGATGATAAAAGCCCCTTTATGGAGATGTTTTTCAGCTTCATCTTACAAAAGGCAATTTATTAACAATCAGTAAGTTAGTCGCTTTGTTTTAATGTATAATAATTGTAAAAATAAAATTGCTTATAATGTATAGTTGGAGTATCTTTGTGCTCCGTTTTAACAACCATTTTAATACCTAAATTAAAAATGAGACAGCTAAAAATAACCAAATCAATTACTAACCGCGAAAGTGCTTCTTTGGATAAATATCTTCAGGAAATCGGTCGTGAGGAATTGATCACAGCCGATGAAGAAGTTATCTTAGCAAAAAAGATCAGAGATGGAGATCAGGTAGCTTTAGAGAAGTTAACTAAAGCAAATTTACGTTTCGTTGTTTCTGTTGCAAAACAATATCAAAACCAAGGTTTAAGCCTTCCCGATCTTATCAATGAAGGGAATTTAGGTTTAATTAAAGCTGCAAAACGCTTTGATGAAACTCGTGGTTTTAAATTTATATCCTATGCCGTATGGTGGATCCGTCAGTCTATTTTGCAAGCTTTGGCTGAACAATCCCGTATTGTACGTTTACCTCTGAATCAGGTTGGTTCTTTAAATAAGATCAATAAAGCATTTTCCAAATTAGAGCAGCAATACGAGCGTGAGCCAAGTGCTGAGGAATTATCGATCATACTTGAGTTACCACAGGATAAAGTTGCAGATACCATGCGCGTATCGGGCCGTCACGTATCTATGGATGCTCCTTTTGTAAATGGTGAAGAAAATAGTTTGTTGGATGTATTGGTGAATCATGATTCTCCACGTGCTGATAATGAATTGATGAATGAATCGTTACAACGCGAAATTGAACGTTCACTTTCTACTTTAACAGATAGAGAACGTGATGTTGTGAAATTGTTTTTTGGTATCGGTATCAACCATGGTTTGACTTTGGAAGAAATTGGTGCGAAATTCGATCTTACCCGCGAACGTGTTCGTCAGATCAAAGAAAAAGCTATTCGCAGATTACGTCATAACTCACGCAGCAAACTGTTAAAAACGTATTTAGGATAATATAAAAAATATAAAAGTGTAATGAAAACCGCACAAACATCTTTGAAAATTGTAAAAAGTTTCGCTGATGTTTGTGCGGTTATTTTTTTGATATTTTAAAACTATATTTATAAACCACGCTCTTTAAAACCTTTTCTCTGTAAAAGAGAAATTAAAAAGAGCCTAAAACTTTACATATGGCATTAGATACTTTAAAACCCACGAACGGTAAAATTATGGACACTTATGAAACTGAGCTGAATGATTGGATCAAACATGAAAAAGCGGCTCTTGAGTTGATTGGAATTGTGGGTTCACTTTGGTTTGAAAAATCTATTGAATTGATACTTTTTAGAAATAAATTGTTTGATAGAAGCGCAAGCGAAATAATGAATTTGCATCTTTATTCAAGGGACATTGTTAAAAAGCCTATCAATGTTATAGATTCTGTAATGCTGGCAAATGAAATTCAAAAAGCTGACGTTTGCCCTTCACGTGTTGATATTGGGAAATTAGTATTTGAATGGTCGCAGGAAAAAGAAAATTATAAAACAGCCGCTGATTTTATTAATAATAAACTAAAAGATCTTATAGGTAAAAAAATTACGATCACTGCTAAAGATGTGGTATTGTATGGTTTTGGACGTATTGGCCGTTTAGCTGCGCGTGAGCTTATTTCACAGGCAGGTAAAGGGGAGCAGTTACGCTTAAAAGCAATTGTTACCAGAGGAAACAGTGATGAAGAAATAGTAAAACGTGCCGATTTGTTACGTACGGATTCTGTTCATGGTTCATTCCCGGGAACTATCGTTGAAGATTTTGAGAAAAAAGCTTTAATTATAAATGGTCATATCGTTTATATGATCGATGCAAAAAATCCGGAAGATGTTGATTATACTGCTTATGGAATAAAGGATGCGTTGTTAATTGATAATACCGGTGTTTTCAGAGATGATAAAGAATTAAGCCGACATTTAAAAGCAAAAGGAATTGCAAAAGTATTATTAACAGCGCCTGCAAAAGGGAATGTGCCCAATGTAGTGTATGGTGTAAATCATGAAACTACTGATGTTAAAAAAGACACCATTTTTTCGGCAGCATCTTGTACTACCAACGCTATCATGCCTGTGTTACAAGTTATTCATACAAAATTGGGAATTGCACGCGGACATATTGAAACTGTTCACTCTTACACAAACGATCAGAATTTATTGGATAACTATCATCCAAAATACCGAAGAGGGCGCTCTGCAGCATTAAATATGGTAATTACAGAAACCGGTGCAGAAAGTGCATTGAAAAAAGTACTACCTCAATTGTCGGGTAAATTTACTGCAAACTCGGTGCGTGTACCAACTCCAAATGTTTCTTTGGCTATCTTAAGTATGACTATTGACAAAGAAACTACTAAGGAAACATTGAATGAAATAATGAAAGATGCAGCATTGAACGGGGCATTGGTTGAACAGATCCAATATATCAATTCAAACGAATATGTATCCACGGATGTTATCGGAAATCCTTGTCCATCGGTATTTGATAGCCAGGCAACCATTGTAGGGCCTGATAAGAAAAATATCGTATTGTATGTTTGGTATGATAACGAATATGGTTACACCCGCCAGGTTATTCGTTTTGCAAAATACATTGCAGAAGTAAGACGAATGGTTTATTATTAGATTTTAGATTTTCCTATTAAAATTTTAACACAGAGGACTCAGAGTTTAAGGGAGTTTCACAGAGATCAACTATTTTTTTCTCCGTGGAACTCTTTCTTTCTTTCTTTCTTCTGTGAACTCTTTAAAATTTTAACACAGAGGACTCAGAGTTTAAGGGAATTTCACAGAGATCAACTATTTTTTTCTCTGTGTAACTCTTTTCTTCCTTCTGTGAACTCTGTGTTAAACCTTTTTTCTTCCTTAAAATAGGCATCGTGAGCAGTCTTTATCAAAAAATAATTAACATAGAGAATAGTGGTGTTATAGCGGCAGTGTGCACTATAATTTCTACAAAAGGTTCGGCTCCACGTAAAACGGGGGCTAAAATGTTAGTTTATAAAAATGGTGCTATTGATGGTACCATTGGTGGTGGAGCGCTCGAAAAAAAAGTGATCGAACAGGCTCTTGAAGTGTTGAAAAATAACGAAGCGAAAATTGTGATTCACAACCTGGTTAGTGAACTTGCCATGTGCTGCGGAGGAACGGTAGAACTTTTTATAGAACCAATTATGAATAGAAAAAAACTATATATTTTTGGAGCAGGTCATTGTGGCAAAGCATTGGCCAAATTCGCTCCTGATCTTGATTTTGATGTTACGCTGATTGATGAACGGTATGATGCCTTTGAAGGCGCTGATCTCCCTGAATGTACTTTAATTAAGAACCATCATGCCACCGCTATTGAAGCTTTGAGTTTTGATGAAAATACGTTTGTGGTAATTTTAACTCATAACCATGCTTATGATAGAGAAATACTTGCCTTAACATCGAAAAAAAGGAATGGTTATATTGGAATGATCGGTAGCGACCGTAAAGTAGCCATTGCTAAAAAAAATATGCTTGCCTCCAATATCCTTAATGAGCAGGAAGTAAATGAAATTGATATGCCCATCGGCTTGGAAATTGAAGCCATTACTCCACAAGAGATCGCTATAAGTATTTTAGCGAAATTAATTGATGTGAGGAATAAAAAGTAGTGTCGTTCTGCAATTGGGTGTAACGGTCAAATATGCGATACCGTGCGTGGGTTTTTAAGCGTGTCAGCTCCACAATGATTTTAATTAGTAAATTGTCCCACAAATGCGGAAACCCCAATGTTCATCAGTTGAATATTTATTTATAAAATTAGAGCTTAAAAAGTTTTTGAAAGCAAGTCCATCCATGTTTGCATCTGCCCATGATAAACGTTCATAATAAAAACTTACCTTAATGAAATCAAGCCATTTATTTTTGTTTAAAGTATAATAGCTCGTATTTCGAAAAAAAGCGAGGGGTTTAAATATTAGTTCAGTACTGAATTTTATAGGAACACCCACAGTTACCCAATCTGGACTTGATATTTCATTATTAAAATATTTATTCCCATATGTACCGGCTATAGGAAAACCATAGAATCCTTTTTTAACAATTAGCATAAATCCTCCATATTGTTGTGGAAAGGGAGAAAACATAATTCCAATTGTTTGGTAATAATTCCCCCTGTGATTATAACCAGAATTACCATTTAGGCTTTCTTTTAAAACGCCAGCTCTTGCCGAGTCTGCCTGATTTGTCAAATTATTTTGAAAAGAAGAGTTGAAGTCCTTTATATAAGAATTTGTATAGCCATTACCCCAAAATCCTTTAACTCCTTTCATATCAATTGAAATTCCTAAAATAATTTTCTTGTTAAAAAGTCTTGCCAAATTTAATCCGCCACTAAACACCAAACCTCTACCTCCGTTATTTACTATACCTGTTGAAGAAAACATTAATCCATATGAAACTGTTAAGAGTGTGTTTTTTTGATGTATTGAGTCAGGTTTTAGAAAATGCCAGTAGGTCTTTAATTTTCCAGTATTTGATACTAAAGAATCCTTTTTGTTTAATTTTTCTTGTTCCTTTATATAAAGATCCATTGTGTCTGGCTTAATATATATTTGCCCCAATAATTTTAAATTAGATAGTATTATTACAAAGAAAATTAATTGTCTTATTTTCATTATCAAAAAAATATCAAATTATAAATAAGATTGTTAAATTATCGGGGATATTTAGCACAAAAGTTCTATCGAAGAACGACAGTTGAACTTTGCACAAATGTCCAATTGAAGCTGTTCAGCACCGCTTTTGGCAATACCTTGTTAGGCGTTCGTTATTTTTCTTGGCTATATTTGTCCCTTATAATTAGAGTCAAAATCTACCATCCATTCAATTCCATATTTGTCTCTAAACATTCCAAAATATGAACCCCAAGGGCTGTCAGCAATAGGCATTTCGATTTGTCCGCCTGCCGAAAGTCCATTGAATAATTTGTCAGCTTCTTCTTTGCTTTCTGCACTAATTACAATTTTGCTTCTGTTCTCATTTTCGTTTGTTCGTCCCATTATTTCAGGTACATCATTAGCCATTAAAATACTTTTACCGATTGGTAAAGCAATGTGCATTATTTTATTTGCTTCATGTTCTGCTACTGGAAATTCAGCACTTGCTAAATCTTTGAAACGCATTATTTTTGCGAACTCTCCGCCAAATACTGATTTGTAAAAGTTGAATGCTTCTTCTGCATTGCCGTTAAAATTAATGTGTGGGTTGATACTTGCCATAATTTTATTTTTTTAGTTGATAAATTTAATTCAGTTTATCCATTTGGTTGTTCTTTTGGAAATTTAGTAATGTCCATATAGAAAATCTCCCAAGTGTGTCCGTCAAAATCTTCTATGGTACGCTGTTGCATAAAGCCATAATTTCTCATTTCGATGGGTTCTGTTCCACCTGCTTTAAGCCCATTTGTCATTATGCTATTTACTTCATCAACACTGTCTACCGATAATGAAAATAGTCCCGCTACATTTGATTTTGTGTCTGCAATAGGCTTGGTTGCAAATGTTTTGAATTTTTCGTGTGTCATTATCATTACAAAAATGTTTTCACTCCAAACCATACACTTTCCAGTATCGTCAGAAAATTGAGGATTGTTTGTAAAACCTAATGCAGAATAAAAGTCCATAGATTTTTGCAGGTCTTTTACTGCTAAATTGATAAAAATTTGTTTTGCCATATTATTTATTAGTTGTCAAATTTAATATTTTTTGTCGCTGTGTTTTTTCGCTTTACAATTACCCCCTGTAGGCGCTAAGCTGAAGCAATGGCATTGCGTGTTTGGGCTTAGTGACATATATTCCAAACTGTTTATTTATACTCCTTTTTTGATTGATATTCTTTTGTAAGCTTAGCTTAAATTGTTATTCTCTTAAAATTAATCTTATAATGCCTGGTCACTAAGATCTCCACACTTGCCTACCCTTCATCTTAGCGCCTACGGGGGCTAAGCTGAAGCAATGGCTTTGCGTGTTTGGGCTTAGTGACTATATTCCAAACTGTTTATTTATACTCCTTTTTTGATTGATATTCCTTTGTAAGCTTAGCTTACATTGTTATTCTCTTAAAATTAATCTTATAATGCCTGGTCACTAAGATCTCCACACTTGCCTGCCCTTCATCTTAGCGCCTACGGGGGAGGTGCGAATTTAAAGCACCAAACTGTCTTAACCGATAAACTTTATTAAATGTACAAAAGGGAATTGCAAATGCAAAACATTTCGCGCTTCGCGCACCTTTGAAAAATGCATTTACTACTTGCAGAAAATCCGAATCTTGCTTAGGTAATGTTAGCAGCTGTGCTTGTGTTAGATATTACACTTGTCGAAACAACATCGCCTCATCAGGATTTTTCAATGCTGATAAAATATTTTCAGCTACTTTGTCAATAAGTTTTGTTCCCCAGAAAGGATCGTTAACATCGTAATAGATTACTCTAATATGTTGCAAATCGAAAGGTACGTCTTCTTCGTTTGAGGAAACCAATACAACAGGTTTTTTTAATGCATGGGCAAGTCCCAATTCATAATAAACATTCGGATTCCTTTTTGTAAGTTCTGCAATTAAAACCTTTGCAGAATTTATTCCTGACCAAATTTGATCTATTATCTTTCCAGTGCCAAAAATATCTTGGTCTGCGCGCATTGGATTCAAACCAGCTTTTTTAATTGCAGGTTCGTATATTTGCTTATAGTATTCACCTAGTGGGGAAGCAAATGGCATCATCACAAAACAGGAGTCAGTTGCCGAAATGGCTAACGACTTTCCCAATCTCCTTATTTCAGTAGATGAATCGACTAGAGGACCTGAACCACTGTTCGAAATATTTATTACACGGACCTTATCACCTGTTTTGTCAATTAGTTTAGCTGCTGTAAGTGATTCAGTAAAAATATCAATAAACTCAGCGTGTTTTTCAATAGGAACGTTAAATGTGTCACTTAGCGCATTTTCGAAAAAGACTCTGTCTGGTAGATTTTCACCTCTATAATGCTTATAGACCTCACTAATTACAGGCGCTTTCAAGACTGCTTCAATATATCCATTTACTTCGTCTTCCGGATTTTGTGGTCGAAGAATTTTTTTTGCTAAGTCCGTTGGCTTTATTTTTTTTGTTCCAGTTCTTTCAAGCAACCCATATTTTAACGCGGAACTTATTTCTACTGAATAAGGACCGTTCCAATTTATACCTAAATATTTTGCTGATTCTTCCTCAGTACACTCTTTTCCTGCATTTTGATCAAGAATAACTTTTGGAATTCTTAAAGCTTTAACAATCGAATGCCGAGGATAATTACTTGTCACTCCAGCAGTTTTTCCAGGTTTTTTCTTTTTGATAGCTTTTTTTACTGCTTTTTTAGCAGGTTTTTTTTTCGTCTTTTTTTTAGAAGATATATCAGAAGCTATTTCAGTTGTAGCTTGTCCATTTTCACCAGTTGTCATATGTACGTTAAATTTGTTCTTAATCAAATATAGTTAAAATAGATGCATGTTCTCACTACGAATTATAGCATTGCTGCTAACAATTCACTAAACGCATGTTTGATACTTACAAGCAATAGTAAATGCTTGTAAGTACTTATTGTCGTTTCTTATTATACTTTCCAAAATATAAACTATTCTAATAAGCTAATTTCATTATTAGTATGAGAACTAAAATGCTCTTCTGAAACTAATCTGCCAATTCAATTAATGGCTCTTGTATCAGTTCTTTTCTGCTTTTTCTTTTGTCGATGGAAAGAAGAATTGCGGGAAGTAAAACTAAATTAGTTCCCATGGAAACCAAGAGGGTTATTGAAATAAGAACCCCCATTGCAATAGTACCACCAAAGGTTGATGCTGCAAATATCGCGAACCCGAAAAACAGAATTACCGCTGTGTAAATCATACTTAATCCTGTTTCTTTTATAGCTATTGAAATAGCTTTTGCTGCAGGCACGGTAGATTTTTTTAGCTCTTGTCTGTATTTGGTTAAAAAATAAATGGTTCCATCTGATGCAATTCCGAAAGCAATACTGAATATTAAAATGGTGGATGGTTTGAAACGTATTCCTAAAAAACCCATTATACCGGCCGTTATAATAAGTGGAATGAGGCAGGGGATCTTAGATAATAATATGATACGGAACGACCTGAAAAGTGCAAAACCTAAAAGAAGGATCAACAGGATCTCTATAATTAAACTTTCAAAAAGGTTATATAGTAAATAGTCGTTTCCTTTCAGGAACATTAAGCTATGCCCGGTAAGCATAACATCATAATCTTTAGGATTTAAAACGGAATCTATTCTTGGTTTAAGCTCAGCTACAAGAATTTTCGTTTTTTTTGATCCAATATCAGCCATTTGAAAACTAATCCTTGTAAATTGTTTTGTGCTGTCGATGAAAGATTTTAATCGATCCTCTTTTCCTTTTACGGTGGAATTGAACTGAGAAAGCTCATTTAATTCCATTGCGCCCGGAAGCATAAAATATTTAGGATTACCTCCATTATAGGCCTGATAGGAGAATTTTAATCCTTCGATCACAGATAATGGTTTTGAAAATTCAGGATATTCCGAAAATATTTTTTGAACCTTTTTTATTTTATACAATAAGGTTCCATTATCAGCAAATACACCATTTTCTTTTCTTGTATTGATGCCAATCTCAAAAGGTAAAACACCTTTAAAATGTTCCTGAAAAAATGCAAGATCCGTATTTACCGGATCCTTTTGAGGTAGATCATCAACCACAAAACCATTTACATCTATCTTGCTCATTCCGTAAAAACAAACCAATGTAATTATTGTTATTGTAGTATAAATTGCATTGCGTTTATGTTGAACAATAGAATCAATAAATGTTAATAATTTATTGATCCTTTTCCCTTCCAGATGTCGCATTTGCTTTGTTGTTGGAGGAGGTAAAAAGCTCAAAATAATTGGTATAAGAATAAGTGTGATGATGTAGGTAGCCATCACATTTATACCTGCAACCACCCCAAATTCCATAAGCATGGAGCTGTTAGTAAAATAAAGCACCCCAAAGCCTATTGCGGTGGTGATATTCGCAAAAAACAAGGAAACACCTATTGTAGCTATCATTCTTGATAAAGCCTTCATCTTATTATGATGGAGAGCGTACTCGCTTTGATATTTATTGATCAGGAAAACGCAGTTTGGGATCCCTATCACCATTATTAATGGAGCAATTAAACCGGATAGCACAGTAATTTTATAATCCAGTAAATGAATTGTTCCCAGCGACCATATAACGCCTATTGCCACAACAGCAATGGAATAAAAAACAGTGTTGAATGAACGGAAAAATGCCCAAAGAATGAAGGCCATTACCAATATTGCCATTATCATAAACAAGCCCATCTCTCCGGAGATCTTTTCCATAAAGGCAGTTCGAATGTATGGCATCCCGGAATAATGTAAGTCGAGGTTATGCTTTTTAGAAAAAGCATCGGCTTCTGTTTTTATTTGTTTTACTATTTCAATACGGTGTTTTGAATTCAGATCTTTTTTTGTAAAAGTTATAGCCATAAGGCTTGCACCTGTTGCCTTATTATACACTAATCCTTCATAAAAGGGGAGGGATTCAATTATCCTTTTGAGACTATCCAACTCCAGTTGTGTGGTGGGAGCTTTAGAAATAACAGGGGTGAAATCAAATTTCCCCAAACTATCGTTACGATGAATGTTGTATAGCTTGGTAACAGACATCACATCTTTTATTCCGCTGATATTTTTTATATTGTCGCTAAGCGTATACCAATCATTAAATTTTCCGAGTTCATAAAGATTACTGTCTTTCAAACCTACAACCATGACATTGCCATCTTCTCCAAACATTTTTTTGAAGTTTTCATACTCAATATAGGTTACATCGTCATCGGGGAGGACTTTAGCAAAATCGTAGGACAACTGTATTTTTGAGGCCCGATACCCCATAAAAATTGTTAAAAGACCAAGAATAACAACGAATGTTATTTTGTTTCTTAAAATCTTGCTTGCAAAAAATCTAAACATACTTTTTAAAAGTTTAATGTAATGTTATTCTTGTAATCATCCACAGTAATACGCAATCAATTGTGCTGATAAACAGTGCCTTATGTGTTAAGCCCCCTTTTAAAAATCAAGGACGATACTTTGGTTTCGCTTTATTTTGTTCTATAAGGAACGTATTGTTTTATTATTAGACTTTATATAAGTTAAAATATATTGTAATGTTGAAAATTTAAGGTTTAAAATGCTTACACACAATTTTCTCGACAAGCTCGAAATGACCACGCGCGCAGTCATTTCGAGCTTGCCGAGAATTGCGGCTGCTTACCATAACGATTTAACTTATATAAAGTTTATTGCTTGAAATAATGAATCCATGTATTGCTAATTTCATCCTCTTTTTTCTTTTAAAGATAAGGGCTAAAAATACAAAAAAACGGGAAGGGAAATGCTATATTTTTTGATCGGCTTTTAATTATTATGCACAATAACAAGCCATATTTGTTAAGCAGCGAATATTTTTGCCTGTTCAAACGATTTTCAAAAGCAAAACCGGAGCATAATATGTCCGGTTTGCTCGTATAATAGCCTCCCGGATGGATTTTGGGAGGCTATTTTACATTTATTAAAGATATTGGTCAATTAAAATACAATATCATGTATTACAAGCCAGTCACTATTTTGGATTTAGGGTATTTTACACTATAGGTGAACGTTACTTTTTTAGTTTCTTTTGGTTTGATGTTCAGTTTCCAATTTAACAAACCTGAGTTCTCTTCAAGTGTTGCACCTGACGATTCAACTAAAAGTATCACTAATTCTTTGTTTTGAGAAACCGGAATTTGATCTTGCAAATAAAAATTGGAAGCAGTTGATTTAGTGTTCCGAACAGTAATTTCGTACGTTACCGTTTTTACTTTTTCTTCACCAATCGTTTTTTCCTTTGTTTTGTCTTTTTGTTTTACGCGGGTAACTATTATATTTTTGTCGCGCCCTAATGTTATATCAAGTGTATCTGTTAAGTTACTTGGATTGATATATGATTCGCCAACAAACGTTCCATCGAAGTAAATATTTACATTGCCTGCTACCAGGTTCAATTCGTCCCAATTGGTGATTTTCGCAACTAAAAAAGCATCTTTATCCAATTTTGGTGCAGAAAAATGAGCATACTCAGCAGCAATATCTTTTGTTTGAACTGCTACAAAATGTGATTTACCATCATTAGGTATTGTATAGGGCAATTTTATTTCATACTCCACATTTGTGAAATTTTCTTCAGTTGTGATATAGTCTGAAATTTGTTGTGCTTCTATCTCCTCTTTTGCTACTCCCGCTTTGTCACTTTCATAATTCGCGTCTTCTGTAGAAGTTTTACTAACTGACGAAGGCGCCTCTGATCTGCTCTGAACCGGAGTAGGATAGTGATATGTATTAGGATTGTAAAAACTCAACCACCATGTGTTCAATAACGGCTTTACATTACTCTGATTAGGATTAGCAGTTGAGAGCGTTAATTTTACATCATTCCAATCAATACCGGTATTTTGAAACACCTGTGCCTTGTATGTCAATTGCATAGTGCCGCTTGCGCCTTTTGCACGTAAGTCATACGATGGACTCCAGCCAGCACCTTGTAACATATAATTAATATTAACGCTTCCGGTAGCAATAGCATCAGCGGATACCGTAACAATTATTTGGTATTTTGTTTCGTCTTTAACTACTTCACCCGTGTTTGCATTATAGTTTTGTAATAAAACCAAATCATTTTGCATACGTTGTTTTTTATTATTTACACGATACTCTTCTTTTTTCAATTTTAATAATTCTGCATTGATATTATTTAATCTTTCACGCAAGTATGAAAGTGATTCTTTCACCAAATTAAGAGTGTCTCTTTTTGTTTCACCTTTAATAAGCCGATTATTCAACAATGCAGTTTTTTCAATATTTAAAGCATCCCTGGTGGTGTAGATCTCTTCCAGATCAAAATTGATCATTACCAATGAATCCTGCAAAAGTTTAATGTGTCTTAAATTTTTAGGACTTTGAGTCTCATCAGTATTTTGTTTCAATTCCGGGTACTTGATGATATGTTGTACATCCATGATAACAAAATTACCGGTACCACCAGCTTGTATACTACGCTCATCGATTCCCGCTTCAAGATTTTCAAACACCAATGTTGTAATACCTGTGCTTACATTTACAACGGACGACCGGTATACCTGAGCACCACTTGTAAAAACGGTTACACTTTCAATTTTTGATTTGATGCTTTTTTCGGTTGCCCCTGCAAATACATTCGTTGTGGAAGTAAATAGGCAGATACCGATGATTGTTGCTATTATTCTTCTTTTTGAAAAATTAATAGTTAATGAACCTGTTTTCATAAATTTATTTTTATTAGTTAATAATTGAAGAATTTAGAAGTCTTTTGATTTGAGATGCAAATTCTTTTGTAATTCCATAAACAAACGAAAAAAAAGAAATAATTGATAAAATGATTGACCGCAAGAACCAGAAATTATAACGGAAGGTTCAGAATCACAACTAAAAGTTTTACAAGATACTTAAAATAGCAGAACGCAAACCTTCCTATGGATTATTCGAAGCTATTAAGACAAAAAAATGTATTTTTGTAATTACACGATGCACTCTATAAAGATAAATGATCTAGATGATTTAGAATTGGTTGCCCAATACAAGCAAACCAATGATTCTACCTTTGTAGGGGTGCTATTTCAACGCTATACCCATTTAATATTTGGAGTATGTGTTAAATATTTGAAGGATGGGGATGATGCGCAGGATGCAAGTATGCAAATTTTCGAAAAGCTTTTAGTGGACTTAAATAAACATGATATCCAGCAATTTAAAGCCTGGTTACACATGGTTTGTAAAAATTATTGCCTGATGCAATTACGTTCAGGAGCGACCAAGCTTAAGCATGACAGGGAAATGCACAAAGATTTTGCAGGACTTATGGAATCTGATCATGGATTGCATCTTACAGTTGAGAATTCGAAAGAAATTCAGTTAACCCATATGGAAGATTGCATGAAAGACCTTAATGCAGAGCAAAAACTTTGTATTGAACTGTTTTTTTTGCATGAAAAAAGCTACCAGGAAGTAACTGAAACTACCAATTTTACAATGAATAACGTAAAAAGTTACATTCAAAATGGCAAACGAAATTTAAAAAATTGTATTGAATCACGTGTAAAGTGATGATTAATAAACAATGAACGATTCATTAAAACATAAAATATTTACTGAAACGGATTGCATCTCCGAGCAAACAATGTTTGATTACATTGATAAAAAACTCAGTGCAAGGGAAAGTCATTCCGTTGAAAAGCATTTACTTCATTGTGAATTATGTTCTGATGCTTTGGAAGGATTGGAACATGCAACAAACAGCCGAGAACGGATAGCTACGATCAATCAGAAGATCCGAGAATATATTGCTGAGCCTAAAAAGGAAACCGGTATAATTTCATTTAACTATAAACTAATTGTATCAATTGCTGCAAGTGTTTTGCTATTGATAGGTGGCGTATTTTTCTTTAATCAATTCAGTAAGAAAGATGGAATGGCAGAATTTAAGTCCGAAAAAAATATTCCGTTTCCGCCTCCACCGGCTCCTCCTCTTGATGGAAAAATGTTATCTGATTCAACAATTTCAAGTTCAAGTTCCAGTTCGATTGAGGTGGCAAAAGAATCAAATGCAATAGAAACAAAGGTGAAGTCCCCTTTGGATAAAATGGAGGAGATTGAACAGCAAGCCGCTGCTGAAGGACAAGGGTCATCAAATGATTTAAAAACAAGCAGCACAAACGGAGAAAAGGTGGCAGGTAATACTAGTGCTGCATATAATCCAATTATACAAACTGAAGAAAATAAAAAAGGAATTTCTCCAGCACCCGTCAAAGCTGACAACAGTGCACCTAAAAGCGCAGTATATGAAGGTGCGAAAGATGGGAGTTTTGCTGAAATGGAAAATGAAGACCAGGTAGGTGGAGCAGTTGAAGAAAAGAGTGTAGAGCTATCTAAGTCTACTGTTGCAAGAGCTAAATCGGCTTCAGCACCGGGAACCGATAACAGAGATGATAATGCTAGTGATAAAGTTGCGAAAAAATCTGAAAGAACTAATAACTTGTTCCGTTCAGAGGCATTAGAAAAACGAAAAGCAGAAAAGGATATTGAGGAAAGCCCAACGGAAAGTATTGCTTATGCTCCCCAAAACATTGCTGTTGGGGACGAAACGATAGAATTGACAAAAGTTGCAGAATCGGAACCTGATCAACTGCAAGATCAAGATGCAGCGAAATCGATTGATCAACTGCCTGAGTTTCAGGGTGGACAAGATTCTTTGCTAAAATTTATCAATAAAAATTTCAAGTACCCATCCAACTATAAAAATGAAAGTATTAGCAACAAAAAGATCTATGTAAATTTCGTTGTAGACGAAAAGGGGGGAATTAAAAAAGCGAAAATTCAAAAAGGTATTAATCCAGAATTGGATAAAGAAGCCTTACGTGTTGTAAATAGTATGCCAAAATGGAAAGCGGGAACCAAGAATGGAAAACCAGTTTCCGTTAATTTTAACCTTCCAATTTCATTAGAATAAACTTGTTGCGCCTAATTGAAATTGATCTTTTTTAGGATTGTTTCTTTACTCCTTAATTTCCCCAACATTTATTTTTCTGACATCCTAAGTTTTTAATGAGGGCATGGTGATAAAAGATTTTAAGTCACACCCATAATTATGATCGTGCTTATACCGATAAAAAAAAACAGTATTAGATAGAAAATAAGATAATGGACAATACCAAATTCATGTGTCCTTTTAAAAGATTGTTTTTCAATATTGCTATATAGGAAAAATTTATCTTCAGATTTTCCTTTAACTTTTAGTGAGAATTCTACTTTACCATCATCATCTGAGAGTTGATTGCCATCGGTAGCTTTATCGGCAAAAAGGAACTTTCTTTCAGCATTTGAATAACGATCTTTTATGGATTCTAAATTATCATTCATTTTTTTATCATTTTGCCAAAAAAAATGATCGTACAAAATCGGAGGGGAATCGTATAATTTACTTTTGAAATTGAATTTGTTTTTAAAGTAAATATTAGTCCCCGTTTTTTAGAAAATTCATGTTTCGATAATATCAAAAATGAAATTCCTGATCAAAATTAAGATAGCAGATGCTTTCTTGATTTAATATTCGTTAAATCGAGAATTAGGTTAGTCCAATATTGAAAATGCCTATTTGAGAAAGGGATACTTAAATCAAGGCAAACTTTATCCCTAAGGTTAAGCTAATTGGCAAAAAAACAATTCAAATCCTACTTAAAATCTATCTTTTAATTACAGAAACCAGTAACCAGCGTTGACCAGTTCAATATATAAAATATCTAAATTCTGTTACTGCGTCCTATCACCTTAATTGTGTTGTGATATTCAACTTGTTGTTTCCATTTGAATATTAAATATTTTTTTTCTCGGATTGCACCAGCACTTTATTTTAAAGTTTCAACTAATAAAAACACTTAATTATCGAATATAGAATAAAACAAATTATAGCTAATATATTTTTGCTCAAATATTTTTAATAAATCATTGGAATTAAAAAACGAAAAAACATGAAAAAAAAAATAAACGAATTCCGAATTTTCGGGATAGAAACTATTAATGACAACATGAAGAAGTGCACAATACTTTTTTTTGCGCTCCTTTTTCAAATGAGTTCAATATTTGGTCAATCTCAAGTATATGACAATTTTGAAGGGACTACGTTTTTGAATTATGGTGCAAAAAATGGTGTTTTGGATACTGTGGTAAAAAATCCAGCACCCAATAAAGTGAATAATTCAGGAAAATGCGCTTTGTATATTAGAAATAGCGGGAAAAAATTTGACAATATTAAAATGAACTTTGCAGGAAAGTTGTCGGGTGTGAACGCATACGCAACTTATTTGGGTGTTCCACCTAAAATTAAGATGAAAATATATACCAATGCGCCTGTTGGTACTCTCGTAGAATTTTTATTAGGAAACAAACTTGGAAATAATTCCTACCCTGAAGGAACAAATAGTCAATATCAAGCCTATACCACAACTACAAATGCCTGGGAAGAGTTAGAATTTAAGTTTGCACAAATACCGGAAGGAAGTCAAACATCATTCGACCAAATAGATCAAATCACATTGTTGTTTAGCCCAAACTCATCAAGTTCTGATACTTATTATTTTGATGACATAACGGGGCCTGTTGTAGTTCCAAAGGGTAAGTCAGATTCAATTGGTTCGAAGACTCAAACTACAAAAAAGTAAAGCAGTTTTTAATAGTTCTCAATTAATTTAAATTGTTTAAATAATTGTTTATCCACATAAAACAAATGGAGGATCACTAATTATTTAATTCGATCTATTAAAAAAAGCTATTAAGTTTTTAACAAAAAAAATATGTTTAGAAAAGAAAAATCTGCTTTTGGTTGGCCGGGAATTGAAGCCAGGTGGACTTCCAGCGCAAAAACAGGCGTTGGAACTTCACTTCATTCGAAAAGCAAAGTGTGGTTTTCGATCAGCCATGGTATTTTAAATGAAATTTATTATCCACAGGTAGATCAGGCATGCACTAGTGATTTGGGCTTAATTGTAACAGATGGGAAATCTTTTTTTTCAGAGGAAAAGCGTGATACGTCTCATCAGATCAAATATTTAGCTAACGGTGTTCCGGGATATCATGTAACAAATAGTTGCAATATGCATAATTACAGAATTGAAAAAGAAATCATTTCAGACCCTGTAAGAGATACATTGCTTCAACGAATTCAGTTTTTTCCACTAAAAAAGAAACGAAAAGAGTTCAAATTATTTATGCTGTTGGCGCCACACCTTGGGAATTCAGGTGCAGGAAATACTGCATGGGTAGGTGATTATAAAGGGATCCCGATGTTGTTTGCTCAACGTGGGGAAGTTTCATTAGCGTTAGTTTGCTCTGTTCCCTGGAAAAAAGGCTCGGCTGGTTTTGTTGGAAGTTCGGATGGTTGGCAAGATCTAATGCGTCATAAACAAATGAATTGGGAATTCGAAAAGGCAGAAAACGGAAATGTTGCCTTAATGGGAGAAATTGATTTGGAAGAGATCAATGGCAATAGTTTTGTTGTTGCTCTCGGTTTTGGAAGAAACCCTTCAGAGGCTGGCCAACGAGCAAGAGCAAGTATATTAGAAAGTTTCGATTCTGCTAAAACAAAATTTATTAATGAATGGTTAGGCTGGCAAAAAAAATTGACCATCGATAATTCTAAAAAAAGTACCGAGAATAAATTTTTTAATATCAGTGCTGCAATGCTTAAAGTTCATGAGTCCAAACGACATCCGGGCGGACTAATTGCAAGCCTGTCAATTCCATGGGGATTTAATAAAGGGGATGATGATCTAGGAGGTTATCATTTGGTTTGGCCAAGAGATATGGTTCAAACGGCCGGTGGGTTGCTTGCTGCCAAAGCTTTTGATGATGCGAGGAGAGTTTTAAATTATCTGATGGTTACGCAAGAAGAGGATGGACACTGGCCTCAAAATATGTGGCTAGATGGCGCACCTTATTGGTCTGGTATACAAATGGATCAAACCGCCTTACCAATTCTATTAATGGATCTGGTTAAACGTGAAACCCATTTTACTGATGCTGAGCTCAAACATTTTTGGCCTATGATCCGAAAAGCTGCGAGTTATCTTGTTATAAATGGACCTATAACACCGCAGGATCGTTGGGAAGAAAATGCAGGTTATTCCACTTTTACGCTGGCTGTGGAAATAGCATCACTTGTTGTTGCAGCCGAACATGCTATATCTAATAATGAACCTCAGGTAGCCGCATTTTTTTTGGAAACAGCTGATGCATGGAATGCAAGCATAGAACGATGGACATATGTTACAGGGACAGATCTGGCAAAAAAAATAGGAGTAGATGGTTACTATGTAAGAATTAATTCAAAAGAATCATTTGATTCTGATTATTCCGGTAAGGATCTACTTACAATTACCAATCGCTCGAAAGGTGAAAACGTTTGTCTTGCCAATGAAATGGTAAGCCCTGATGCGCTGGCTTTGGTACGTTTTGGTTTACGTGCCGCTAATGATCCCCGAATACAAAATACCATCAAGGTGATTGATGCGACTTTAAAAATGGATAATCCAAAAGGTCCCGTATGGTATAGGTATAATAGAGATGGCTATGGCGAACATATTGATGGAAGCCCTTTTAACGGTACTGGGGTAGGCAGACCATGGCCTTTACTGACAGGTGAACGTGCGCATTACGAAATAGCTGCCGGAAATTATGCTTATGCAGGAGAGTTATTAAAAACAATAGAAAATTATGCCACTGAAACGGGAATGATCCCTGAGCAGGTTTGGGATTCTGAAGACATTCCGGAACTTGAACTTTTCAAGGGTAAACCAACAGGATCAGCTATGCCGCTTGCCTGGGCTCATGCAGAATATTTAAAGTTATGCCGTTCCTTAAAGGCAAAGCAAATATTTGATATGCCTTTGCAAACCAAGCACCGTTATTTAATTGAAAAAAATAATTCAAATATTTTTATTTGGCATTTCAACAATCATTACAAATCCATTCCAAAAGGTAAAATTTTGAGAATACATTGTTTAACTGCAGCAACCGTGCGTTGGTCAGTTGATAATTGGTTAAGCACCAATGATCTGGTAACATTTGATTCGGGTTTAGGAATTCATTATGCAGATCTACCAACAGGAAATTTAGATTATGAAAAAAAGATCTCTTATACTTTTTATTGGCACGATTCAGAAACATGGGAAGATGAAAACTACACACTTTCTGTAGAGAAATTAAATTCGGCTCAAATGCAAGCCGCCAAAGCAAGAAAAACAAAAAAAACAGCTAAAGCCACAATAGCGCTTTAAAATATTTTTCTTTAAAACGGTACTCTTTTATTCTAATATATTTTAGTTAATGGCATTGCGGAAAAGCCAATGCGAAACTTGAGATAGATATTGTTCTAAAAGTGAATAGCTGTTTTTCTGAAAATTAATAAGGAAATAGAATTACATATATAAACAAATTTGTTGATCACAAATGCCCGGTATTAAGTTAACCTAAAATGAAAAAAGAAAATATATTCATTTTGTATTTTT
Source organism: Bacteroidota bacterium (assembly GCA_040388745.1). GTDB lineage: Bacteria > Bacteroidota > Bacteroidia > 2-12-FULL-35-15 > 2-12-FULL-35-15 > 2-12-FULL-35-15. The sequence continues at coordinate 42,704 of JAZKBF010000021.1, forward strand.
TGATATTATTTATATCTCACAATGGATATTCTTTTTCGAAAAAAAGTTTTTCAGATATCAATGCAGCTCCATCAAGCATGATCTATAGAGATTCTGCAATGGCTTTACCTTATTTTTCTGCCGGGATCATGAAAAACAATTCAAAGGACTATGCAGAAGCGATAATCTGTTTCAAGAAGGCTCTGGAATTCGATTCCACTTTTGCTTCAACCTATTTAAACATGGCTTTTGCAAAAAGCAGTCTTTTAGATTATAAAAGTGCATTAAATGACTATAACAGTGCTCTTCAACTGAAACTAACATGGGAAGAATCGTATGAAGCCTATTTTAATAAAGGACTTACAATAGCCTTACTCGAAAATTTAAAAGATGCAATGGCTGATTCAGATTATTCCGCTGTATTAAAAACGGAATATTCTGACTTTACGAGAAACGAAATATTAAACCTGAATATTTCTCCTCCTCAAGATCGAAAAGATTCAACTTTGGCATTACCTTATTTTTCTGCCGGAATTTCGAAAAACAATTCAAAGGAATATGTTGAGGCTATTGCCTATTTCACAAAGGCCTTAGAATTGGATCCCACCTTAGCTTCTGCGTATTTGAACCGGGCTTTTGCAAAAAATAAATTATTAGACTATAAAAGTGCTTTGTCAGATTATTCAAAAGCGCTTCAATTGGAACTTACGTGGGAGGAGTCGTATGAGGCCCATTTTAACAAGGGACTCACCTTGGCCTTATTAGAAAATTTGAAAGAAGCTATGGCCGATTTTAACTATGCAATAAAACTAAATCCAGAATATACGGATGCCTATTACAATAGAAGTATTTTGAAAGGGATGGTCGGTGATTATTATGGAGAATTGTCAGATATAAACAAAGTGATTTCTTTAAGACCCACCGATGCTGATGCATTTAATAGCAGGGCGATCCTGAAATCAAAACAAGGGGATTACGATGAAGCAATCAAGGATTTTAATAGAGCAATTGATTTGAATAAAGGAAATAGCCATTTTTATTTTAATCGCGCTATAATATTGTACGGATTGAATGACTATCGCGCTTCCTTAAATGATTTTAATGCATCTATTCAAATTAATCCAGATGCAGAAACATTTAACAGGAGAGGGAATGTAAAATCCAGATTGGGTGATTTTCGAGGAGCTTTTGACGATTACACAACTGCCATAAAAACAGATACGAATTATTATATCGCTTATCTAAATCGAGGCTATTTAAAGTACGAATTAAAAGATTACAATTCGTCTATTGTTGATTACACAATAGCTATTAAACTAAAACCTGATTATTCATTAGCTTTTTACAATCGCGCCTTGGCCAAAGGAAAACTCTCTGATCACAAAGGAGAGATCGCTGATTATACATCGGCAATTGAATTTAGGCCGGATTATGATAAGGCATATAACCAAAGGGCAATGGCTAAATATGAAATGGGAGATAGAAAAGGTTGTTGCCAGGATCTTGACAAGGCTATAAAACTAGGATGTGATCTGGCCTATCAAAATGTTCTTATTTATTGCAAATAAAAATGGTGCTATAAATTATTTAAGGGCTATAGGAAATCGATGATTCGGAATAATCCTTCTAGTGTTGCTATTATCAGCATTATTGAATCTTTGGGTATATGTGATGAATAAATTTCGATGTGCTTAATTGATTTGTGTTATAGTTAATGAGTTAAATGTTAAACAAAATTAAATTTTATGAAATTATTTAAAGAATGATAAAAAATAAAAACACGTCCATAATAAAAATTTATTTTTTTATCTTTTTTTCAATACTAATTGAATTAAATCAACTATCCGGACAAATTGTAGTGGAGGAGGAGGGTAAAAGACTGTATTATGACAGAACCCAACGTATAACAAAACTCAGTGATATGAAAGACATGAGAGATGTGGTTCATAAAGACAAACTCTTGTTAGGTAAAAACAGAATAATGGGAAATATCTCTTACAATACCGGAAGGATATTGACTGGCAATCCACTAGGTAATGGTAATGGAAATGGTCACAAAACGCATTATGAGATCAGGAGTGCACTGGGATTTTATACGCGAATACGTTTTTTTGAAGAATTCAGCTTTAATTCAACTTTTTATATTGACTATAATAAAGCGGCTTCAGCCAGGTGGACATCGAATTATACCTACTCAATAGGACGGTATAACTGGAGACCCAATAAATATAATTACGGATATGAAAACTATTTGAATAACAGGTATTCAGATAATATACAAAAAATGGGAGATAAATTTCTGGAGGGATATTATTTTGTCTCCTACAGTCATAATCTTTCTGACAAACTAATACAGTATATTAAATTAGATGAAACTACGAACATCAAGTTTACATACTTTTCACGATATGCAATAAAATATCGCGATCCAAATGATGTGGTGCATGGTGGACTAACTTCGGGGAAATTAACCCTTGGTGGAGGCTTCCGTTATACAATTTACAAAAGGATCTATGTTGAAACGGCTCTTTATTTGTATCCCGAAGGTGAACTTAAAAAACAACCTTGGGATCCGGATTACACTTATGGATTTGGTTATTTTGACTGGAGGTCGTTTCGTATCTCACTAACTTATGGTAATTGGGCAGTAAATCGATTCTCATGGAATAAGAAGTATTATCCCGATTATGGATTTCAGGATGGTAATTTTAGAATTGCGGCAAATTGGATCTGGTAATTTTATCAAAAAATGAATATAAAAACCATTTTTTTTGTTTTTCTGTTTTTTATCATCATTGAACAAGCCCAAGCTCAATTAAAATTTGTAATTGAAGATTTTGAAGGTCTTGCTGATGGTTCTTCTTCCTCTGACAACAAGATGAATGGGATATTTACTTTTGGTAATATAAGATCAGGCATCGTTTCAAAAAAGAACAGAAAACTCAGCTACCTTGGCGACAGGTGCATTAAGCTAGACAAAGAAGGCCCAATAACATATGGCGGATGGGGGAAAGGGATCGGTTTAAATATAGAATTAGATCCTAATCAGGACTATCTTAACTTTTATGTATGCCAATCTACTACCAATAAAAATAACTCCATAAAAATAGAATTACAGGAGGACGATAATAGTGATAATGTGTATGAAAAGGATCTGGACGATTCCTGGAATTATGTTCATAAATTTGTGACTAAGCCTCCTTCAGTAAATAAAACTAATGATCAAATGGATTGGGAATTGATCTCTATTCCCTTAAATAAATTTAAGGATTCCAATCAAAATGGTGATGGCATTTTTAATATTAATTACAAACAAGGGAAACTATTTTGCTTTATAATTACCTTTATAAATCTCCCTGAAGCAGAGAAGAGTTCTATTGAAGAAAACAATAAACAAACCTGGTATTTTGATTTTATTTCTTTTTCGAAAGGGAAATTACAAACCGGACAGGAGTTATTAAGTTTACCATCCGCATCATCGGATGACCTTTGCAATATTGGCACCTGGTCAAAAGAAGGCAACGAAGCCAACTTTTCGGACATCGCTTCGAATTTCGAAAAAACTTTTAGCTCCCATTCAGAAAAAAAATTGGGTGTTGTTCATTTTTTTCAACCCTTTGCGGTTGATGGAGGTAATACACAAAATCATTATCCTTCGATTGAAAGAATAAACAAAATAGTTCATCAGGGATACATTCCAATGATCACGCTGGAAGATCATTTTGTAAATGCTAAACCGAATGTGAAACAACCAAATTTATATAGTATTGTGGAAGGGCACTTCGATTCTTTTTTTAAAGAATGGGCCACTGAAATAAAACAGGTAGATGGCTATATTTTGTTGAGAATTTTACATGAATTTAATGGAGACTGGTACCCTTGGTGTACTGTTAATAATGATAAAAATCCACAATTGCTGATCAAAGCTTTTCAGCATATTCACGCAATTTTTAAGGAACAGAAAGTGACTAATGTAAAGTTTATTTGGTGTCCCAACTCAACATCTTTCCCACAGGAAAAGTGGAACTACATAATGAATGCATACCCTGGAGATGCTTATGTTGATTGCATAGGTTTGGACATTTATAATGGTGCAGGAAAAGGTGTGCCTGTTTGGAGATCATTCAGAAAGGAAGGAATTGAAAATTATTTTATAGTAACTCAACAGCTTCCCAACAAGCCTTTATTTATTTGTGAAACCGCATCCAGGGAGCGTCAGTCCAGCGAATCAACACTTTCACAGAACAAAGCAGAATGGATCAAACAAATGAGTGAGGCACTAAAATCGGACATGTCAAAAGTCAGGCTTTTGACATGGTTCAACGAAAAGGAGTCGTTTAAAATAAATTCTTCCATAGAAGCACAAAAAGCATTTTTAAATTATATTATAAAAGATGACTTTTTTAAATCGGGGACAAATTATATTTATCCAATGTTTCAGTATTAAGCAAGCATTGAGATCAAAATATTTCTAATTTTTCCATTCGGCCATTTATTTTATTTTTGCTGTTTTTATTTCTTCCCCCCCCGATTTGCATTTCATTTCCTCCACACATTATTGAATAGATAATTTCTGATTTTTTAATGAATAATTCAAATTTATTTATTTTCAATTCTGGTTTTATACCAAATCGATCCTTCATGGTATTTCCAGGAATGATTAAAGTCAAATCCATGAGTGATAGCCATCAATAAATTTCGGAAAGCCCCATATTTGCTCAATAATATTATAAACGAAATATGGGTATAATGTAACATTATTCGGCAATAATGTAATGCTTTCAAATCATAAGTAAACCATCTTTGCAGGATTCTAAATCACTAAATTTTTTATCAAAAAAATCTAATTTTTCTATCGAAATATGGTCCGGAAAGAAATAAAAATATTGATGATCGATGACGACAAAGATGATTTCATGATTGTTCGTGATATTATCAGAGACGTTGTCCATCATAAATATACAATTGACTGGCGACCATCCTATGAAGAAGGATTAAAAAGTATTGCTGAAAAAAATCATGATGTATATTTAATTGATTATAGACTTGGTGCCAAAACGGGTTTAGATCTGATCAAAAGAGCGATCGAAATTGGCTGCGAAGCTCCTCTTATCATTTTAACGGGGGAGAATAATTTCGAAATTGATAACCAGGCAATGAATGCCGGTGCTGCTGATTATATAGTGAAGGGTGCAATTTCCGGACAGATGCTTGAAAGTTCTATTCGTTATGCAATTGCGAATACAAATCACAAAAAAGAAATGAACGAACTCAATGCTGCGTTAGAGAAACGCGTAAAAAGTCGTACTATCAGTCTGGAAGAAACATTGAGCCAACTTAAAAAATCTCAAATTGAATTAATTGAAGCAAAAAACAAAGCTGAAATAGCGGCCAATACTGCAGAATTAGGTTCCAAATCAAAAACCGATTTTTTATCATGCATGAGCCATGAAATCAGAACACCATTGAATGCAATTATTGGATTTACAAATGTAGTTTTTGATACTAATTTAACAAAAAAACAAAAAGAGTATTTAAATGCCATCAAAACATCCGGTAACTTATTGATGGTATTAATTAATGATATCCTTGACCTTGCAAAAGTTGAAGCCGGTAAAATGACCTTTGAATATGCCCCTTTTAATTTAACAAATTCAATTTCTGAGATCCTTCAGTTATTTGAAACAAAAACAAAGGAAGCCAACTTACAATTAGCTTTTAAATCCGACCCAAATATTCCCAAATTTTTGATTGGCGACTCGGTACGTTTAAATCAAATAATTTTAAACCTTGTAGGTAATGCGATAAAATTTACTAAAAAAGGGGAAATAAACGTTGGAATACAACTGTTAAATGAAGATTCAGAAAAGGTCACACTTGAATTTTCAGTTACTGATACAGGTATTGGTATTCCGGAAAATAATCTAAGTTCGATCTTTGATAAATTTCAACAAGCAACAAATGAAACTTCTAATATATACGGAGGAACAGGTTTAGGCCTTACAATTGCAAAACAATTAGTAGAACTGCAGGGTGGTACAATCTCCGTAAAGAGTATAGTTGATAAAGGGTCAACATTTAGTTTCATTCTTAGCTATCAGAAAATAAAATCAAAATTCGAAGTTGAAACTAAAGAGTTCATTCCAATTGATCTATTCGGATCTCCTCTACTAAAAAATGTAAAGATTTTGGTAGCTGAAGATGAATCCTTAAATCAACTATTGATAAGCACACTATTAGAAAAATTCGGTTTCAAAATAGATATTGCAGGCAATGGGAAAATTGTACTCGAAAAATTACGAAAAAATAAATATGATATTATTTTAATGGACCTTCAAATGCCTGAAATGAACGGTTTTGAAACCACATATCACATTCGGAACAATAGAAATTCAACTATTCCGATAATTGCGCTCACCGCAAATGTAACAACCACAGATGTTGAAAAATGCAAGGCTGCGGGGATGAATGATTATATTTCTAAACCGATCAATACTAAATTATTATATAACACTATTGTCAAACATATAACAAAAGAGCAAACACCTAAAAAACGTTTCAAGGATGAAACATTTACAATTTGTAATGAACAACAACAGACAAAAAAGAAATGTATTAACCTTGATAATTTAAATGAATTAACAAATGGGAATTTACATGTGAAGTCCAAAATTGCTAAAGTGTATTTGGATGAAATCCCAAAATTACTTCATACTATGCAGCAAAGTATGGATATTTTGGATTGGGATGCATTACGAATAGCTTCACATTCGTTGATCCCATCTTTTGCATTGATGGGAATTAATAAAGAATTTGAAACTATGGCAAGAACAATTGAAAAGCTTGCAGCAAAGAAAGAGAATTTGGCAAAAATTAAAGAATTGTTTCTAAAAATCGATCTTCTTTGTACAGAGGTTTTCTCTGAATTAAAAAACGAACTAATAGAATTGTAAAACTTTAATATAATATGGCAACATTTTACACTAACAATCAACTGTTTTTTTTAAAATCCCATCTCATTTTGGAAGATTTTCTTAAAAACTTATTAATCCCAATAAGAGATTTTTCAATTCCACAAAAGCGAAGATCGAGTTTCAAAAAGCGTCTTTCGACACCTTGAATAATCCTTTTTGAAAAAGCGTTAATTCAAACAGTATAGGTCAACAATCCTTTTTATTGAAACGCATTTTATCTCCAGAAACTCTTGAATAGTTTTCAAACTTGAATTGCTCTTTGCAGAAAAATTCATAGTTTATTATTGTTCTATTTATTAAAATATTTAAAAACATCCCAATTTATGAATTGCATAGTAGTTGACGACAGTAAAATAGCGAGAGAAACAATCAAACTTTTAATCGAACAGTTTAGTTTTTTGAAACTTGTACAAGAATGTGAAAGCCCGGTTGAAGCTTTTGAATATCTGAAAAAGGAACCAGTTGATCTTGTATTTCTGGACGTGGAAATGCCTGGTATGTCAGGTATTGATTTGATAAAGAATCTGGATAAACATCCTATAATTATCCTCGTTACATCAAAAAAGGACTATGCTGCTGAAGCTTTTGAGCTCAATGTGGCAGATTATCTTATAAAACCGGTAAACCTTTCCAGGTTCATGGTTTCAGTTACAAAAGCAAAAGAGTTGTTTGAAAATAAAGATCAAAAACAAGTAGTTAACGAAAACAACAAGGAATATATATTTGTTCGTTCCGGTGGTTTACTTATTAAAATAAAATTAGAAAACATTCAGTATATACAAGCTATTGGCGATTATGTAAATATTTTTACCCCGGAAAAACGCCATACCGTTCATATTACATTAAAAAATATTGAAGAAAAGCTTCCATCAGATAAATTTTTTCGCTTACATCGTTCCTACCTCGTTGCCTTGAGTCATATTGATAATATTGAAGAAAATTCTGCTTATACAGGCAAACATCCTTTACCAATTGCCGGACAATTTAAAAAAGAACTATTAAGAAAATTGAATATGATTTAGAATATATTTTCAAAATGTTATTTGGCTCAAACAATTTTAAACGTTTGAGCCAAATGGCTTAAAATAGGGTGCAGATTAATTTCCTTTTCTGTTACTCATCGTCTATACCCCAATCAAATATCCATTTCAGTGGCATTTATCTATTATGCCAACTCTTTAGTCCAATCTTTTCACCTTTATTTACAGAATTCAACCTTACAATTGATTTTCTTGAATTTTTTATCCTTTTAGAAACAGCAAAAAATCTTGTTTTCAATTTCAAAGATTGCTAATTAGTAAAATAGTGTTTAATTGTAATTTTTTCCTGTAATTATATAAGAATTTCCAATTTAGAATAGCCATCTTCGTCAAGAAATTATTATTTCAAAATATGTATTTTTGTTTTTATTTAATACTTATAAAAGCTTTATTTTTAGATGCTTAGATAAAATTATAAAATGAAATTATACATCAGGTACAACATAAATACAACTTGTAAATCATTATTGCAGGAACAATTAGATAAGCTTGGATTGACTTGCGAATTAACAGGTTTGGGAGAGTTAGAAGTGAAAAATGGAATTTCCACTGATCAACACAATCAACTCTCTGTGGTTTTAAAAAAGTATGGAATTGAGATCCTTGACGACAGAATTAGCGCACTTGTTCAAAAAACAAAAGACACTATTATTGAAATGCTCTATTTGGAGGAAAAATTACCGCCTTCAAAAATTTCATTTTATCTGGCCCAAAAACTCAATTACAGCTTCGGTTATATTTCTAATCTTTTTTCGGAGGTAACTTTCACTTCCATTGAAAATTTTATCATAATGCAGAAAATTGAACGTGTAAAGCAGCTAATTATCGCTGATGAGTTAACATTCACTCAAATTTCAAGCAAATTAAATTATAGCAGTTCTGCACATTTATCCTGGCAATTTAAAAAAATTACAGGCTTAACACCTTCTGCCTTTCAACGTATTATTAAAAAAAGGCGGGAGAATAATAGTTTTATTACCGGGAAATAGTATAAATACAATCTTCTGGGCTTAATAACCTTTGATTGGGATGTTCAAGTAATTTATAATACCGCTTAATTATGACTAAAACTGATGAAACAATCTTAGAGAAAGTAAAATTGGATTTTTACTATTTACCGGATTATGCAAACTTTCTATTGCAAAATAAGCAGGAAGAGTTTGCATCCGCCATGTTGAGTATGTCTCGTGAAGAAAAATCACCATTACTTAAATATTTTGAAACATTACCTGAACAGAAAATTATCCAATTGTCTCTAAAAAACACAAAGGAATTACTTGATTCCATTGTAAAAAATGATACTCCAAATTATATTAATCTGAGCTTAAAAAGATGGATCGATAATCAATTTGCGGGTATAGACACTACGAAAATTGTTGCCAAAGACATTACCTGCGCTACTTATATATACCGAAAAACATTGAGGAGGTTTCTTTCTGATTACACTTCAGAAATGGCTGTTTCTATGGACATAATAGACGAGGCCGATCGATTCACTTCTCTGTTGGAAGAGATCAGTTATAATAGCCTATTTCATTTTAATGAACAAAAAATAGATAACTATTATTCAAAAGGAAAAGAGATCTTTCCAAAGTTAGAAAATCTAACCCAGCAATTACCGGAAGCCCATATAAATGATGAATCAGGGAATTTTGCATGGGATTTTGATGGGAATAGTTCTATTTCCTCACTTCACCTTATGAATTTTTTTGAGTTGAATGATATTAGCAAACTTGAAATTTTTCTGAAGGATGTTCATCCTACCGACATAAAAAAAATAAAAGAAGCGCTCAACAATTCCTTAATGGGTACTGAACTATATGAATGTAACTATCGTTTTCAGAAAATTCATGACGAAAAAGTGATCTGGTCAAGGGGGATCGTAACTTTTCAGAATGGAATGCCTGTTAAAATGAAAGGTTCCATGATGGATGTTTCTCAAAATTACCTGCTTAACCAGCAGCTTAAAGAAAGTGAAAAAACGTTTAGGCAGCTTATTCAAAATGCACCTGATGCAATAATTGTGATTGATGAGAACAACAACATACTTTTATGGAACCCTAAAGCTGAGACAATATTCGGCTGGACCGCGGATGAAATTATAGGGAAAACATTAATAGAAACAATAGTACCTGTTAAATATACCGAAGGTTACTTGAATGGAATTAACCGATTAAAGGCAACCGGGCAATCAAATTTATTAAATAAAACAGTTGAAATTGCTGCAATAGATAAACATGGAAATGAATTTTTTATAGCACTTTCCGTTGCAAGTTCATTATGGAACGGCAGGCAGGTTTTTATTTCTTTTATCCGAAATATTACAAAAGAGAAAAAAATTGAAAAAGAGCTTGAACAACGCAGAAAACAACTCTCTCAAAAAAACATAGAACTTGAAAAGATCAACAGCGAATTAACTTCCTTCAGTTATGTTGCCAGTCATGATTTGAAGGAACCTTTGCGCAAAATAAAAACCTATAGTAATTTAATTATTGAAAAACATAATGAGTCTCTCACATCTGATGGGAAAGAATACATTCAGCGTATAATTAATTCTGCTGGCAATATGCAGAGGCTAATTGATGATCTTCTTGCTTTTTCCCATACAGCCTCTGCTGTAAAAAAACTTGAAACACTCGATTTGAATGTTTTGCTTGAAGAAGTTGAAAATTCACTTAAAGATACTATTGAAGAAAATAATGTGACCATTACTTCCACTCAACTACCCACTTTGAGAGTAATAGATTTTCAGTTCCGTCAACTTTTAGAAAACTTAATTGGCAACGCTATTAAATACCGCAAGATCGGTGTAAAGCCCAATATTACCATTACATCCAGCCTTGTTTCCGGGAAAAATTATATAAATGAAGGCGCTGATGCAACTAAAAATTATCAAAGATTTTTATTTGCAGATAACGGTATTGGATTTGAACAAGAATACGCGACCAAAATTTTTGAAATATTTCAACGCCTTCATGGCAAAAGTGAATATTCGGGAACAGGTATAGGCTTGGCGATCTGTAAAAAAATCATGGAAAATCACAAAGGTTTCATTACCGCGCAAAGCAAAGTAGGCGAAGGTTCGGTTTTTAATGTTTTTTTTCCTGTAAAGATAACCACCTCTGAATTAGGCTACTGATAAAAAAAAATGCAATTTTAAGATATAAATTCAAACTAAAATTTAAATTAATTATGCACCATGATTGCCTCCACGTACTTCTTGCCGATGATGACAAGGATGATCGCCTGTTTTTTAAATATGCAATTGAAGAATTAAAGATACAAACCGTTGTTACTACAGTAAATGATGGTGTTGAACTAATGGATTACCTTTCAAAAACCGAAAATCAAATGCCCGATCTGGTTTTTCTTGATCTAAATATGCCACGTAAAGGCGGTATGGAATGTTTAAAAGAAATAAGAACCAATAAATTATTCAATGATCTTTCAATTGCTATTTATTCTACTTCCGGGTCAGAAAAGGATATTGAAGAATCATTCGTTTTGGGCGCAAATATATACATTACAAAGCCAAACGATTTTAAATCACTAAAAAAAATATTGGCTGAAGTGATCAACATCAATTGGCAATATCACACTTCAGGTTTAAATAAAGAAAATTTTGTACTTAATATTTAATTTATTCTTTCTGTTCTAAAAATTAGCTATTTAGTTTTAGTTTCACAAGAAAACTGGATAGGCTTGTGGCATAAACGATCTATAATCTTATAAATATTTTAAAACCGAAACGTTTTATAAAATAACTAGTTATGGCAAAAACTACTAAAAAAGAAAAAAAGAAAAGCATTTCCATTTCTTTGGTAACAATGGAGGCTCCATTACCAGTGCGAAAGACGAACCCCAAGGAATTAAAAGAAAGAACAAAAAAGGAGTTTGGCAATACTCAGCCACAAGAAAATGATCACCTCGATGCCTCTGAACTACTGAAAATTTTAATTGAAATTAAGAATGGAAATTTTGATGTAAAAATGCCTCCCGGCAAAAGTAGGCTAAGCGAAAAAATATCAGAAACCATAAACGAGATCACCACCAACAATAAAAAGTTAATAAAAGAATTTTCCAAAGCACAGAATGATATCGGTAAAGAGGGCAGGCTTCATCAACGCATTGCTTTTCCTGACGCACGAGGTGAATGGAAATCGGGCCTGGATTCTTTGAATCTATTAATATCAGAATTAGTTTATCCGATCAAAGAAATGGATAAAGTAATTTCTGCTTTGGCGAAAGGGAACCTGTCGCAGCTACCATTGGAAAGCAACGATCACGATTTTCGTGGAGATTTTGATCGGATTTTTAAGGATGTGAACAGCATGGTAAAACAACTAAACCTGTTTACAACTGAAGTTACACGTGTTGCGAGTGAGGTGGGTGCAGATGGTAAGCTAGGTGGACAGGCTTATGTGGCAGACGTTTCAGGAACATGGAAAGAGCTGATCGATAGTGTGAACATGATGGCATCAAATCTAACCTGCCAGGTACGTAGTATTTCTAAGGTGGTAGAATCCGTAGCAGCGGGTAATTTACAACAAAAATTATCCACAATTGGGAAAGGGGAGGTGGCGGAATTAACAGGCACAGTTAACGGGATGATTGAAACACTTTCTATAATTGCCGATCAGGTTACAAACGTTGCACGCGAGGTAGGCTTTGAAGGTCGGCTGGGCGGACAAGCAAATGTACCAGGAGCTTCCGGTATCTGGAAAAATTTAACAGAAAATGTAAATCAATTAGCTGAAAATTTAACTACCCAGGTGAGATCCATTTCCGAGGTGGCATCCGCTGTTACAAAAGGTGACTTAACCCGCAACATCCGCGTGGATGCAAAAGGAGAGGTGAAAGAATTGAAGGATACCATTAATCAAATGATCACTAACCTGCGTGAAACAACTTTATTAAATCTGGACCAGGATTGGCTTAAATCTAATCTGGCTAAGTTTAATCAGATGTTACAAGGTCAGAAAGATCTAAAAACTGTTGCCAGGCGAATCCTTTCAGAGTTGGCCCAGGTGGTTAGTGCGCATTATGGTGCGTTCTATATAGTTGCAGCTGATGAAGTATTTCCAAAGTTGAAATTATTTGCTTCCTATGCTTATAAATCCGAGAAACATATTCCAAAAGAATTTTTGTTTGGTGAAGGATTAGTTGGACAATGTGCATTAGAAAAAGAGCGTATCCTTTTATCAAATATACCTGATTCTTATGTGAAGATCAACTCCGGACTTGGAAAAGCAAAACCTTCTAATTTAATTTTACTTCCGGTATTATTCGAGAACAATGTAAAAGCAGTTATTGAATTAGGAACGTTGGATTCCTTTAGTCAAACACATCTGGATTTCCTCAGTCAATTAACTGAAAGTATCGGTATAGTATTAAATACGATTCAAACAAATACCAGAACCGAAGTTTTACTTTCGCAATCACAATCATTGACTAGTGCTTTGAAACTCCAGCAGGATGAGTTAAGAAGAACAAATGATGAGTTAAATGATAAAGCCTATATGCTCCTCAAACAAAAAGGGGAAGTGGAAATCAAGAACAAAGAGGTAGAGGAAGCCCGAAGATCATTAGAGGAAAAGGCGGAACAACTAACATTAACATCCAAGTATAAATCCGAATTTCTTGCGAATATGTCGCATGAGTTGCGTACACCTTTGAATAGTTTATTGATTCTTGCGCAACAGTTATATGAAAACCCGGAAGGGAATTTAAATGATAAACAAACACGTTATGCAAAAACCATTCATTCCTGTGGAGATGATCTATTAGAGCTCATTAATGATATTCTTGATCTCTCTAAGATCGAATCAGGATTTATCACTACTAACATTTCTAATATTCTTTTCTCAGAAATTTCAACATTTGTTGAAACAACTTTTAAACCTTTATCTGAAACGAAGAATCTTAAATTTAAAACTGAAATATACCAAGGCCTTCCAGAGTCCATTGACACTGATTCCCAGCGCTTGAACCAAATTCTTAAAAACCTTCTTTCAAATGCTTTCAAATTTACTGAGAAAGGAGAAGTTAAACTTAAGGTATTTAATGCCGAGAAAAAATGGCAGCATGGTAATAGTTCCCTTAACCATGCAAAACAAGTAGTTGCATTTTCCATTATCGATTCCGGAATTGGTATTTCTCAGGATAAACAAACAATTATTTTTGAGGCATTTCAACAAGCAGAGGGTTCTACAAGCCGGAAATATGGAGGAACAGGATTGGGCTTATCCATCAGCCGTGGTTTGGCCGAATTACTTGGCGGGACAATTGAATTGGAAAGCGAATTAGGCGTGGGCAGTACATTCACTTTGTATTTGCCAATGGATAAAATTGAGGCTACCTATACTGCCAATGATTTTAAAACATCATTACCTCAGAAAAAAGAACTCGATGAGGTTTTTGATGCTATTAAAATGACTGAAAATGAAATTCTTTCAAAAAAACTGGAAGATATTAGTGAAATGACCAATGAAGTTGGTGATGATAGAAATAACATTTCTGCAAATGATAAAGTAGTACTGGTAGTGGAGGATGATTTGATTTTTGGAAAAGTAATGGTGGAGCACGCGCATTTGGATGGACTTAAAGTAGTGGTCGCTTCCAATTATGTGGAGATATTTAATTTTGTAACACGGTTTACACCTATCGCTATTACTTTGGATGTTTACCTTTCCGATACCAGTGGCTGGAAAGTACTTGATCAGTTAAAAAATGATTTGAATTTCAGGCACATTCCTATTCATTTAATTTCCCGGGAGGAAAATAAAATTCTGGCTTTAAAAAGAGGTGCAAAAAGCTTTTTGTTAAAACCTTTACAACGTCAGCAGTTGAGTGAACTTTTTGAAGGTATCATCAAATTTAATTCAATAGAAATTAAACAATTATTGGTAGTAGAACAGGATGGTCCGAAATTATCAGGGATCGCTAATTTATTTCAGGAAAATTCGATTGAAATTACAATTGCATCTTCAGGAGAAAAGGCAATTGAGTTGTTAAAACAAAAAATATTTGATACCATTATTCTTGATCATACTTTGTCGGGATTTTCAGCTATTGACCTGATCAAAAATATCCAAAATGATATAAATATTTTGGCTCCGATCATTATTTATTCCTCCAACGATCTTGATAAAGAGGAAATAGTAAAGATGAACACGATATCCAATAATATCCTTTTGAAAGTTGTGAATTCCCGTGATCGTTTGTTTGAAGAAACATTGATGCAGCTACATTTTGATTATGCACAACTTCCGCTAATAAAACGTAGAATGATGGAAAATTTCAGGATGAAGAGTGATGTTTTAACAGGCAAAAAAGTTTTAGTAGTTGATGATGATGTACGAAATCTCTTTGCGATCACCACTGTTTTTGAACGATTTAATATTGAAGTGATCACAGCAGAAAGAGGCATGGAAGCAATTAGTTTAATGAATGATATCAATGATATAGAAATGGTATTAATGGATATAATGATGCCTGGAATGGATGGTTATGAAACAATCCGTAAAATAAGGAGGGAATATAAAAACAGTACACTCCCTATTATTGCGGTTACTGCTCAGGCAATGAAAGGCGACAGGCAAAAGTGTATTGAAGCAGGAGCATCTGATTACATTACCAAACCTTTAAAAATAGACCAGCTTCTTTCATTAATGAGAATGTGGTTTCATAAATAGTTTATTGAAAAGAGGAGGATTGGCAATTCCATCCTAATCGGCTTTTGATACCATGCTCAAGATATTTTAAACAACTAATAACAAAAAAATGTTCAATTCATTAAAAGTTAAAATTTTACTTGTTGATGACCGTGAGGATAATTTACTTTCTATGGAAAGTATTTTAGAGAAAGAACAGTATCAATTAGTAAAGGCTTCTTCCGGTAATGGAGCCTTGAAAATTTTATTGAAAGAATGGGATTTTACTCTTATTTTAATGGATGTGGAAATGCCCGGAATGAATGGGCTTGAAACGGCCGAAATGATTTACCAACGTGAAAAATTAAAGCATATCCCCATTATTTTTATTACTGCAAATAGCTATGGAGACGAAAAACTTTTTAAAGGATACAAAACAGGTGCAGTGGATTATATCTATAAACCTATTCAATCTGACCTACTGAGAGCTAAAGTTGCTGTTTTTGTGGACCTGTACCGAAAAAATCATCAATTATTGGAGCAAGAGCATAAACTCAAAGCGATCAATAAAAATTTAGAAATTGAAATAAGAGACCGAATTGCCTCTGAAGAAAAGGTAAAGGATTTAAATAAACAATTGTTGAAAAACATTGAAAAGCTCGAATCTGCAAATAAAGAAATGGACCAGTTTGCAAATATAGCTTCTCATGATCTACAGGAACCACTTCGAAAAATAAGGATGTTCAATGATTTTATTGTTTTAAAATACCGAAGCAAGCTGGATAACGAAGGGCAGATGTATTTGGATAGAATTAAAGTTGCCTGCGAACGGATGCAAATTCTGATCAATGATATTCATACGTTCAGTAAAATAGATGTTACAAAAAATGCCCTGGTATATTCTGATATGAATATGCTGTTTAATGAAGTTTTATTGGAAATGGATCTATTGATTAAGAAAAAAAATGCAAAAGTGTCTATAGATCCACTTCCTACATTATACGTTTTTCCTTCGTTAATGAAATTATTGTTTCAAAATCTATTAAGTAATTCACTTAAATTTTCAAATGATAGTGTAGAACCTGTGATCCGAATAACAGCCATTATGGAATCACCTGACGATTCATTCAGTAAAATTAAAGTAAACAAGTACTGGAGAATTAATGTACATGATAACGGAATTGGCTTTGAGCAGCAGTATGCAAATAAAATTTTCACTTTTTTTAAACGTCTCCAGGGGAATTCGGAAAACGAAGGAAGCGGAGTAGGTTTATCCATTTGTAAAAAAATTGCTGACGTTCACCAGGGACATATTAGCGCAAAAAGCGTTGTAAATAAAGGAACTGTATTTACGATCAGCTTGCCAATTGAAACGCCTGTAGCTTCAATCAGCCACTCTTAATCTAAAATATCCGCTTAGCATCTTCATTTGAGAAGATTCCTGAATGGAAGAGTTTTATTGCTCTTGTAGTTTTACCGTTTTTTGATAAACAACAAGATTGTTTACACTCAGTTTCACTATATATATTCCAGCAGCCATTTGCGTGGTAACAACTTCTTC
Source organism: Bacteroidota bacterium (assembly GCA_040388745.1). Lineage (GTDB taxonomy): Bacteria > Bacteroidota > Bacteroidia > 2-12-FULL-35-15 > 2-12-FULL-35-15 > 2-12-FULL-35-15. The sequence goes on from JAZKBF010000021.1 coordinate 59,910, forward strand.
CTTGTAAGTGCCTGCCATTTTATTTCCTTCAAAAAGGACTTGCACCTGTTCTCCTAACACATTCAATAATTCTATTTTTACTCGAGACTGAGTGTTTTTCGACAAATTATCAGGAACTTTATAAATAACACTCAAATTGTTGCTGAAAGGATTTGGAAATGAATTCATTGAAACTTCTGAAAGTTCCTCTTCCTGAATCCCGACATTGCATGACGATCCTAAAATATGTGAGTCCATCCATGCAATACGATTTAGTATCCATGTTTTTAAATCATTCACTTCTCCTAAATAATTAGCATTCAACTGCGTTTGAGGGTTTGGAGCAATAAAGGCACCTAAAGTGGGCCATTGCGTGAAGTTACGTTGTTGTGCTTCGTTAAGCCAATTTGTTTGCGCATCAATATAACTATTCAAATCATTAATGCTTAAAATGCCTTGGCGCAGAGCCTTCCAGCGGCAATAAAGTTTGTTGGTAAAATTACTGTCCTGTAATAAACGCCCCCACCATACAGGACCAGGGTGAACAGTATCGGGAATCTGATATTCCCATCCAATTGGACTGTTTGAATTGCCATAATTACAATTATGCCAGGCAATGTCATAATCCCATACCGGCCCAATATGCAATTTCCCTCCGTAGGAAATATTATCTTTATACAGGTAAGTACTTAACCGATAAGCATCCACATTTTTACTCAGTTCATTGATGATAAAAAAATCGATGAAGGATTCAACATCAATGTATTTAGGGTATCCAATTGTAGGATCGGCAAAAGATGGGGAGTTTATTACAGTTTCTAAAGTATCCATAAAATTATTAATATAATTTTTTTGTGGAACTGTGATTACTATATCTTTTGGATAAACATATTGATAATAGAATCTTGAATTATTTTGTGCATTACCGCCAAATAATGAGTACCAACCATCTTCATCGGCCCTGTCAATTTTCAATATATATCCTCCTGTAATCTCAGGATACGAATTTTCAGCCGGTGTTAACTTTGAAACATTAATTCTGTCGTCACTCCGTTTTGGTTTTTCTGTCAACGCATATATACCCCTGTATTCATTATTAAGAATCAGTTCCACATCTTTGGTTCGGGGAGCATAGTGCCCCATTTGCCTGAAAAGATCATAGGTAATCGAATTTCGCATCAGGCTTTTATCGGTATACGAAGCTGTTAATACCCAATCGCTTTCAGGTGGCATTCCTAATAAGGAAACGTTAACTTCACCCCCTGATATATCAGTTGTTTCAAGCGAGAACGATTTTTTCTCAAAATTTTTGGAAGTGTTACCTCTGATCTTGATCATCGTTTTTCCGTTATAGTTATTCCTGCTATCCATAGTGTCGTTTCTCTGGCCCAAACCATTATCAATTACCCCCATGTTAACTAAAATATCGGAATCCGTTATTGACAGGTTGCTGGTATTAATAAAAACAATTGGCAGATTGGATGAAGTGAATATAACCGGCTTAGAGGGGGAATTACCAAAAGTCAGATTCCAACTGATCAATGAACCTGAATTTACAAAAGCCAGGTAATCATGAACAAAAAGTCGCCAGGAGCCATTTCCTGTTTGACCATTATTGAAGCGTCCTAAATATCCCGTTGGTTTAAAGGTTCCTGTATAAGGTGCGTCCTCATTAGTGATTGATGCACTTACGCGACTATCGAAACAGGTATTCGTATAATTAACACCATTACAACTGCTTCCCGATGCAAGTTCTACTACTCTTCCATCAGGTGATTCCAAATAAATGTACAATTCTTCATCAATAGGGTGGTTGATATTGATGCAAACTGATTCAAGCCCAAAAACACTATCTAATTGGGTTGAATTAAGACCTGAAACAGCAAGATTAAAATAGGTGGTTTGCCCGTTATTTAAAATTGCTCCTCCTGAACCAGTGAATACTTGAGCTTTTGTGAAGGTGAAAAAAAAGAGAAAAGGAACAATAATAATTGCAGGCTTCCTTGGAAAATTAATCTTATGTTGATCTATACTGTTTATTATATTACTAAATAAGAATAAATATTTTTTCATATGCACGTATTTTACTGTAAAAATGGCGGTTCAAGAATTATTTTTTAATACACATCCAGCCTATCCTAAAAAGAATAAATATTTCATGCGAAAATATACTTGTTTTTGTACCCTGAATCCAAATTTTCGTTCAATTCGAATTTCCAATAGCCTGAAATTGAAAAAAAACAGATCTGACAGCTTAATTTTTTTTGAGTTAATTGTAATAGTTGATTTTATTGAGTATTCGAACTAATCATTCATATTGGTGGATAAAAAAAAGCATAGCTAAACAGAAGATTTTAATTGCCAAAATCTGTTAAATTGCTGCTAATAATACAATTTCAATTGGGGTGAAAACGTTAAATAGAAGTTGATCGTTAAAGGGGAGATTAAATAGCCCGAATCAATAAAAATCATAGCCAATATAGGTTCTCTCCAGTTTTAATATTCACTAAAACCAAAACATTTTGAAGCAATTAAAAAAAATCTATTACATAAGCCTTTTAACGTTGAGTTTGTCGTTTTCTATAAACTATGGCTTTTCACAAACTATTCCAAATCATTTTTTTGGAGAAAATGCATGGATGCCTGATACTATCGGGGATAAAAATGGAACCATTGATCCTCCTTTTATTTTTAACGGGAAATTGCATGAAAATTGGAAGAACATAAAAAATAGTGGTGCATCCATTATTCGTTTTGGGGGGATCGCTGCCGATAGGAACATGCCAACTAAATACCAATACATAAAAATGATCGATTCTATCCGTGCAAATGGTATGGAGCCAATGATACAGGTTCCGTTTTTCAATAACCGTTACACCAAACAGCAGGCTGCTGATATAGTAACCTATATAAATGTAACAAAGGGGAGAAATATCAAGTATTGGATCATTGGGAATGAACCCGATTTAAGTTATTCCTATTCTACTTCAGCTCAGATTGCGGCTTATTTCAAACCATTTGCTTCTGCAATGAAAAATGTGGATCCATCCATACTTATAATTGGGCCGGAAATTGCAAGTTTTAATAGAACTATAATTGACGGTTTAACAACCCCAGGTGGACCAAACGATATTACGGGTAAAGATGCGTCCGGGAGATATTATTTAGACATAATTTCATTCCATGCATACCCTTTTAGCGGGGCTCAAACAAGGGCTACAGTGATATCAAAGTTAACTGAACCAGGGCAATTACAGGATGATATAATTTATCTGAATAGTAGAATAGCTACTTGCAATTCTTTTCATACAAGAACCGGCACATCAAAAATTAAAACTGCTATTACCGAAGCGAATGTTAATTGGCAAAACAATGCTTCCGACAATTTGAATGGCCTTGGTGCCAATAGTTTCATTGGAGGGCAGTTTGTGGCGGAAATGATGTGTATTGGACTAAAAAACAGCTTGGATATCTTTAATTTATGGAGCGTAGTTGAAGGAAACTCTGTGGTAAGTAATATTGGCTTTATCAATGGTTCCACAGGGGCTAAAAAACCACTGTATTATCACTTTAAACTATTAGCTGATAATTTTAAAGGAGAATATGTTGATGGCATTACCAATAAGGCTAATGTAAAATCTTATGGAAGTAAAAATGCCCAACAAGTTTCTGTATTGATCCTAAACCAGGATCTTACCAATAGCTTTAATTATAAAATTCAATTAAATTCAACTCCTATTACAGATACAGTTGCTTTAAAAATTAATATGGACGCTGGAATTGCTATTGGATATTCGGGGGATATTTCAGCCCAGTCTTCTTTATTGCTTACATTTAATTTAGCAGGAGAGCTCATAAGAAAAACTGAATACTCGCTTAATGGAAATGCGATGGCTAATTTACCTCCAACTGTAACGGAATTTCAAACTACAGGAGTAACTCCAACAGTAATTATAGAAAAAGTTCCCTTTGACGTAAAAAATATATTTCCAAACCCTAGTGAAGGAAAGTTTATTGTTGAGTTGAATAAAGAGAATGCAGGAGGAAAAGAATTTGAAGTGAAAATTTATAATATTATGGGACAGGAAGTTTATAATACAAAGTCAACCTTTATAGATGGTAAGGAAGAAATTCAATTAGATCCTTCTGTTGCAAGCGGTGAGTATATTATGCGTGTAAAGGAAGACCTTGTTGATAATTACCTTGTTCGGAAAATTGTCCTTCAAAAATAATCTAAAAGCCAAATGGATCTATTTTAGTCCTTATTGGTAAAATTTAAACTATAAAAAAAAGATCCCGCAGTATTTTGCGGGATCTTTTTTTTAATAATTTTTCGAAACCACCATTCTTTTGGTTTGAGAAAACCCATCTTTTTTCAAAACATAAAAATAGATCCCATTTGGTATAGTCCCTGTTTCTAAAGGAATAGAGTGCGATCCAGCTTTCATTTCCTGATTCAAAACAGATGACACTAAATTTCCAAGCATATCAAACAATTCAAGTGAAACCAGTCCGGGTGAGCTTAATTGAAAGCTGATAATAGTATTTTGTTTTGCTGGATTCGGATTATTTTGAGAAAGCTTAAAGGAAGGAGGTGCATCGATCATTGAAATACCGGCAGGGTTAATTAATGGAGGACCGGTTAGATCATCAAAATATATTGTATCTCTACTAGTAGAAAGCGGATTAAAAAGAAGGATAATTTTATCAATGTTCGTTGGTAAAACTAAACTTCCAACAACGGATTCGTAATAATAAAAGGTTACCTGTTCCCAGGCATTTTGAACCGTTGTCATTCCCGCATATGAACTATGTGATCCTTCAGGATATGTATCAATGCTCTTCATACCCAACTGCAACTGTATTTCAGTGCCAACAGGAGCAGTGGAGTACAGTTTTATTTTAATTTTAGGAGATTGAACGCTACTATCAGCGTATGGAGTTACATCTACTAACTTCAAGTTAGGATACAATCTAATAATATCATACAATACAGTATCCCTCGTATATTTTGCACAATAACTGCTACCATTTACGCCATTTGGATTTGGATTAAGAGCAAAAGAGTCTAGAATACCCGCACTTAATCCAAAACTAAGGACTTTATTCCCCTCAAAATCACAATAATTTTGTTGTCCTGCTGCGTTTTGAGTAATTGCAAAAACTAAAATAAAAAAGTATAATTTTTTCATGGTTAAAATTGTTTTAAAAATATCTCTTGGTTAATTATCATATCACAAACGTAAAGCGATTTTGAAATATTCGTAAGTAAATTCGATAGTTTAATACTTTGTTTGTTTGAATGGAAAAAAATATAGTTTGAATTTTAAAAGAGTCAAACTGAATTTAATCATAAATAAAAATCATTCTTAAAAACTGATCAAAATAAATTCTTTCCTCATTTGATATTTTTAAATTATAATCGAAAAAATGCCAATTGACTAATCATTGTCTTCGGCTATTAAAAATTCAAGGTCATCGAATATGACTAAAGTATCGTAAAACAAGATTTAGGTTTGCACTCTATTTATTAAAAACACCACTACTTATTCTGTTTCATAAAGCAATGAAAACGGGTGTATTTTTTTTAGTTTTTATCATATGAAAAACAATCAACCAAAAGTTTTAATGTTAGGGTGGGAGTTTCCACCAATAATAAATGGAGGATTAGGAATAGCTTGCCATGATCTTTCATCCGCAATGTCGGAATTAGCCGATATTACCATGATAATTCCAAAATCAAGTCCGAATTTTAAAATGAAAAATATGAACCTGATCGGGCTCAATAATTTGGACATTAATTCTTATGGGAATTATATAAATGACGTTTCTCAACCATTACCTTTCAATCTTCATTCATTCCCATTGGATCTCGACCCTTATTATACCGAAGGATATATGCACCCAAACACGGGTAATTACGCATCTCTGATGGGAGAAGGAGGGGCTGAAAAATCACAAGCTTTTAATATTGAAAACTTATACGGCAATGATATAATCAACAAGGTTTCCCAATATGCCACTATTGCTTCAAATATTGCCAGCAAAATGGATTTTGATATTATCCATGCGCACGATTGGATGACCATGCTTGCCGGAGTGAAGATCAAGCAAAAAACCGGCAAACCACTGGTTATGCATATTCATTCATTGGAAATTGACAGGGGAGGGGAAAATAGTAAGGGCTGGGTTTATGAATTGGAAAAAAATGGAATGGAATATGCTGATCTTTTGATGCCTGTGAGCAATTTTACAGCGGATAATATTCATAAACATTACGGAATAGATAAAAACAAAATGACCGTAATACACAATGGAAGTAATGTTGTAGACTCATTTAAAAGCAAAAGGAAGTTCAAAGAAAAAACAGTTTTATTCGTTGGTCGTCTTACTCGACAAAAAGGGCCTGAAAAATTTCTTGAGATCGCATCTAAAGTATTAGAAACCGATCCGAATGTTCGATTTGTAATGGCTGGGGTAGGCGATTATTTTAAATCATTACTTGAACAAAGTTCCTATAAACACATCGGCAATCGTTTTCACATGACCGGTTTTTTAAATTTGGAAAAACTGCGTTACTTATTTTCTGTAAGTGATATTTATTGTATGCCTTCCGTATCCGAACCTTTCGGTTTATCAGCTGTTGAAGCTGCCCAGTTTGGTATTCCCTGCGTAATTTCAAAACAATCCGGAGTTGCTGAAGTATTAAGCGGCTCACTTAAATTCGATTTTTGGGATGTTGACAAAGCGGCAGGTTGTATTCTGAGTTTACTTAATGATCCTATACTGCGTGCAAAGATTGTTGAGGATGCTTCCCTTAATTTAGATAAGATTAGTTGGGATATTGCTGCGCAGAAAATTTTAGATACTTACGTTTCAAAACAATTAATATAAATTAAAAAAAACAAGATTATGCCATCACTTTGCTTTTATTTCCAGGTACACCAACCATTTCGTATTAAAAATTATTCTTTTTTTGATATCGGAAATACTCATGAATACGAAGATGATCTAAAAAATCATACGATCTTAAATAAAGTGGCGGACAAGTGTTATCTCAAAACAAATCAAAAAATGCTTGAGTTGATCAAACGTCACGATGGCAAGTTCAAAATAAGCTATTCCATTAGCGGGACAGCAATTGAACAATTTGAAAAATATCGCCCGGACGTTTTACAATCGTTCATTGATCTTGCTAATACAGGTTGTGTTGAATTTTTATCGGAGACCTATTATCATTCTCTCAGCTTTATTTTTTCTAAAACAGAATTTAAAAGACAGGTTGAAAAGCATGCCGCAATAATTAAAAAGTATTTTAATCAAGTTCCAAAAGTTTTCAGGAATACCGAATTAATATACAATAACGAACTTGCCAATTACATCCAGAATATGGGATACAAGGGCATTGTTTGTGAAGGAGTTGACCGTTTATTGAATGGAAGAAGTCCAAATTTTGTTTATCAACCTGTAGGAGCTGAAAATGTAAAATTATTGCTAAAAAATCATCGTTTATCCGATGATATTGCATTCCGTTTTTCTGATACAGGATGGGCCGAATTTCCATTAACTGCTGATAAATTTAAAACCTGGGTGCATGATGTTGCGGGTAACGGTGAAACGATCAATTTATTCATGGATTATGAAACTTTTGGTGAACATCAATGGGAATCAACCGGGATCTTCAACTTTTTGGATCACCTTCCTGCTGAGATCTTAAAACATCCTGATTTTGATTTTAAAACTCCTTCTGAAGTTATTGATTCTTTTCAGGCGAGAGATATTTATGATGTGCATGAGTTTAGTTCATGGGCGGATAGTGAAAGAGACCTTTCAGCCTGGTTAAGCAATTCCATGCAAAAGGAAGCTATCAAACAAATATATTCTATCGAACAGGAAGTACTTACATGCGGGGATGCTGGAATCATAAAAGTATGGGAACGCCTTCAAACATCTGATCATTATTATTATATGTGTACCAAATTTTGGAGTGATGGGGACGTACATAAATATTTCAGTCCATTTGACTCACCTTATGATGCCTATTTATACTTTATGAATGTATTCAGTGATTTAGAATGTACTGTAAAAAAATTACACAAAAAAATAAAAGCAGCCTCTCGGATCTCCAAAACTGTTCAGCTTAATCCAGTGGAAAAACTTCAGATTTCAGCAAATCAAACAACTGTTAAAAAATCAGTTGTTAAAGAAAACACCAAGGAGGAGAGTGCAACCAATCCTAAAATTAAACGGACCGAGGTTCCATTAAAAGAACAATATTCAAAAATGCTTGCTTATATGAGCGAAGAATAAAAGTTTGTATTTCATTTTTGTTAAAATTGATCATTAAGGTGACGTAAGCTCATATTGAATTTACGTCACCTTAATAGATTCCGAATCATTTCGGAGCGATCAACAATATGGAAAACAAATTTGGTTTAACACAAGTGCCATCATCAAAATAGTTTATCCATGAGCAAAATCTATGTTTTAGTATTTACTTTAATACTAATTTATTTGTTATCGTTTTCTAAAAAAAATGGATCTGTTTCAAAACCTGTTTCTGCATTTGTAGAAATTAAAAATGAAAATGGTGGTTACCGGCTTTTCAGAAATGGTGAACCTTATTTCATCAGAGGAGCTGGTGCGTATACGTATTATGAACGATTAAAACAATGTGGTGGAAATTCGGTAAGGCTATGGAGCACTTTCGATGCAAAAAAGTATATGGACAGGGCCTATGAGTTAGGTTTAACAGTAACATTAGGGCTGGATTTGGATCTTGAAAGACATGGATTTAATTACGATGATAAAAAGGCAGTGAAAGCTCAGTTCGAAAAATTAAAGAAAGAAATACTTGAATTTAAAGATCATCCTGCTTTATTAATGTGGGGTGTTGGTAACGAAGTTGATCAGTTTGCGGTGAATTATAAAGTATGGGACGCTGTAAACGATGTTGCAAAGTTCATTCATAAGGTTGATCCAAATCATCCTACCACCACCATGTTAGCCGGAGTTCCACATAAACATGTTGTAGAAATTGTAAAGCGTTGTCCGGATCTGGATGTTTTATCCATCAACTCTTTCATGGATCTTCCAAATATCAAAGATAAAATAACAAATGCAGGCTGGAAAGGTCCCTACATGATAGGAGAGTGGGGCGCTTCCGGGTATTGGGAAACACCAACCACCCCTTGGGGAGCATTTATTGAAGAAACGAGTACAGAAAAAGCACGCGTATGTCAGGACAGATATAGTAAAGCAATTGCTCCAAATACTGATCGCTGTATAGGTTCTTATGTATTTTATTGGGGATATAAGCAGGCAAGAACCCACACCTTACTTAGTTTGTTTCTCGAAAGTGGCGAAGAAATTGGTGTTTTAAATGTTTTACAAAATGAATGGAAAGGAAAAGGCTCATTGAATAAGGCCCCTTTGATTGCTCCAATTGGCATTGATGATAAAACAATTCAAAGTGGGGTTTATTTAAAACCCGGTTCAAATCATTTGGCATTTACAGATGCTGAAGACCCTGATAACGATTCGCTTATTTATAAATGGGAAGTATATTACGAAAGTACTGAGAAAAAAGAAGGCGGTGATAAAGAAGAAAAACCGGAAGCCCTCAGTGGCTTGATCTTAAATGGAACGGGGAGGACTTTATCTTTTAACGCACCAGAGATTGAAGGGCCTTATCGTTTATTTGTATATGTATTTGACAGTAATAACAATGTAGCCACCGCAAATGCTCCGTTTTATGTTAAATAATTGAAAGTAAATTAGAGATGAAAGCTGTAAATTTCAAAATAAATATTGTTCGTAAAATATTATCCAAGTATTAAAATTGAGTTAGACATAACAAGGTAAATTCAGATTTTAATTAATATCATTTTTACTTCAATAAAAGTTTGAAACCCTATCAGAGAATTCCAAATAAAAAATAATGAATGAAAACATCAACAGCATCTAAAACTGTTTAAATTATTACGAAAAAGATTTAATAATATTAATTCCCCCTCTGTTAGTTTCCTCTTGCATTTATAGCTTCCTCCATAAATTTATTCTGATATTGTATCCAGGCTCCCAAACGTTGGTGGCAACGCTGAACTTGCTCAGGCAGGTCCCCTACAATATTTTTAGTCTCCTGAGGATCAGTGTTCAGATCATATATTTCCGTATCGCCATTAGTGGCATTATATATATACTTTCGATCGCCTTCTCTATATCCAAATAAATAATCGGCCCAGGGTGCAAAAAAATACACGCGATCATTTTTTGTACCGGTAAATAAACTTTTCCCATGCCATTGATCAGAAGCTGGCAATCCCAACACATTCATTATTGTTGGAGCAATGTCTATCGATCCACCCATTGCCTCACTTCTTTCTTTTTGGAATATTGGGTTTATGAAAACACATGGAATGTGTAGATTTTCTTCATATATTTTTGAAGAATGTGTGGTTTGGTCGTGTCTGCCAAATGCCTCACCATGATCCCCAACCACAACAATTAATGTGGATTCAAAAAGATCATTTACTTTTAATTCTTCTATTATCTTACCCAGCACAAGATCACTGTGTTTAACAGCATTTAGGTATCTGTTAAGTATTGGGTCCGAAGTATCAAATTGTTTTTCTTGCCCGGCAAAATAATATGGATAGTGTGTCTGATAGGTCCACATCATTGCAAAGAATGGTTTATCAGGTTCGTTTTTTACCCAATTCATTAATTCCTGTCCGGTACATTCATCATTAGTTCCATCAAGTGGATCAAACTCTTTCTCATTCATTCCAAATTTCTGGATACAATTAAGATTTCTACAATCTTTAATGGTATCAAATTTTCTGAGTGCTAAAAACTCACCCCCTCTTTGAAAATGATTGTCGCCTGAATTAAAGAAAGCCGTTCGGTACCCCTGTTTTTTTAGCTCAGAACTAATTGTAGGAATATTAATTTCTGGATGTTCCTGCGTAATGCTAGTATAAGATATCCATGGGTATATGGAACCTAACAAGCAAACCATTGATTTATTTGTAGAAGGCACATGCGCATAAATATTTTCAAAAACAATTGAATTTGAAATGTTTTTTTCCAGTTCAGGTGATGTTTTAAATTTACTGCCATAAGGCTCAATATATTCGGCTGGAGTGGATTCCAAAACAAGAACAATTACGTTTTTTATTTTATTTGATAAACCTTTAAATCGATCGGATGTTTTGCTGTCATTGATTTTGACCATTTTCAAACTATCAGCAAGTTCCATTGTAAATAATTCAGGATCTTGTTTAAATGGGTTTACTGATTCAACGAAGGAAAAAACCGGATTGGCGAGTTTGTTATAATTCCATTTATGCTCATTAATACCTTTTTGGGCTAATATAATGTACCCTAAATTTAAAAAGATTAACAAGGTCAATAAAATTTTCTGCAGTTTGTATTTATGCTTCAACAGTTCAATTACTGAAATGATAAGGATGCCGGCAATAACTGCAGCTATACAAACAATAAATATGTTCATAATATAGGATAAGGAAATATTTGAAGACATAGCAGCTTTGGCATCTGCGCTATGCAAGAAGTCAGAATAATATAACCAACGATAATTGAACGGCTTACCAAGCATTTGTACTATCCTTATGTTTAATATCCCTGACACCAATGAAATTAAACCTAAGAAAATAAAAAAATAAACAAAAGCAGATTTTACTTTTGGGAAATTTTGAAATAAAAACAAAAATGCAAGAAACAATAAAGTTAAAGCAGCAACATATAAAAAATCATAGAAGCCAGCCCACATCAGATCTGGCATAAATTCGAGGGGCTGAAGATAAAAGTCCCAACTAATGCCCAATATAGACGTTCTGATAAAAAATAAACCCAATAATAAAATAATTGCAGCAGAAAGAATGATCGTTCGGGCGCTGGGTTTGTTTTGGATATCTTTAAAACGATATTTTTTAATTACAATAAAAACGAAAATAAGAGCTGTAACAATGATCAGTAGCTGCCATGAAAAATCTAAGAGGGTAAGTGGTTCTTTTGACCTTACTTTGATATTAGATTCTATAATAGTCACATTATCATTCAAGGTAATTGTCCAATAATCTTTTTTAGGCGGGTTGTTAATATCCCAAATATCAGTGCTTGAATTTCGGGGTCCTTTTGTTATCCAAAAAACATAATCCAGTTGGGTATTGGGTTTAACCTTGAACTTTGTCGAAAATAAGCCGTCTTCCAGCTTCATAGGCGTATAAAGCAATCCATCTTTTACATAGGTTCCGGAAGGACGTAAATTCTCCTCCTGAGATTGCCAGTTATTTATCCCCCACACCAAAAATACTTCAGAAGCATCTTTAATTGAATATCGGATCTCTTGGGTTACCATTAAAGAATTATGGTTGAAAAGAGGCTCAGATAATACGATTGAGCATTTGAAGAATAACGATGCAAGTAAAATCAAACTACGGCAATTGATTTTTTTCATGTGTTTAATTTTTTGTCGCCTTTTATTGATCACTTATAATATGAAATTCCATGATCAATTATAGCGATGATTTTTTTTAACTTTATTCTGGCATCACTTCACTTGTATTGGAATTGAAGCCGTAGTAACATTTCCTTTTTGATCACTTACATATAAATAGAGCCTGTAATTCGAAATTTCTTCAGGTATTTTTATATTTACATAACTTCCATCATCCAATGATTCAATGTTATCAATCCATTCAAAGTTTTCATCTTTTAATAAGATCCATTCATAGTTCAACTCATCTTTTTTAACTGAGGAAGAAATAGCCTGGAATTTATATTCTCTTCCTGGTAAAATTGATTCTGGTCGCTTTATTTCAAATTGCGGAAGTGTTACTGCTTTTTGATTTGTCCAGACCTCCTTCAGTGCATGATAGCTTGGCTTTAATCTTCCTTTATAGTCCGTTAAACCAAACCAGGTATAGCTGCCTTCCATTTTGTCGTACCAGCTGAAGGCAAAGCCACCAATAGTATAACCTTGTTTTCCAAAAATATATTTTGTCCATTGCTCTTTGTACCAATCTGTTTTTTCAGTGTCAGTATCTTCAATCAGTAATCCATTTGATAATTTATTGTGAAGGGAGTCCCAATATCCATTTGGACCAAACTCAGTAACTAGGTAGGGACGGATAGAATCAAACTTAAAAGCAACAGTATGGAGCTTAGTAACATGTTCTCTATAGTATGAGTTTATTCCAATCACATCTAAAGATTTAGCCCCATCATAAAAAGCAACAAGTTCGCCTGGCAATTGATGCTCTACCTGCTCTAACGAGCTGAATACAGGTCTGGTAGGATCAAGTTTATGAATGTGCTCAGCAAGCAATTCTACTAATTTTATATAATGCTGCCGAACTTTGGTTAAATAAGGTTTTGCGTAGGTGTTTTTTAATAATCCCCAACTTTCATTTCCCAACGACCAACCAAGCACAGCAGGATAATTTTTAAATTCCAAAACTTTCGCTTCAACATCCTTAATATAGGCGGCTACTCTTAATGTATCCCTGTAATAATCCACTTTGGGATCAAACCAGAAACCATATAAAACTTTTAGCTTATACTCTTCAGCAATATTTAATACATTTTTATCATATACTCCATAGTCATATCTGCGAATACAGTTTGCACCCATATCTTTGATCTGAGCAAAATCTTTCACAAGCTGCCTCCTTGTTAAAGGAACATTACCATCTCTCCAATCATGCGCTGTATTATACGCAATACCTTTAATAAAAAAAGGATGATCATTGATCAAAAGTTCAAACTTGGCAGGTGTTCCTCTTACAAAGGAAGATTTATAAGGTTGATTTGAAATGGCCAGAAATTTAAAATCACTTTTAATTAATGGTTTTTTTATGAAATGTTCCTCTTTGAAAGTGGTTGCCAGCATCTCAAGAACCGATGAGCTTTGAAAAGAAAAATTTTCAATATAAATAGAGGTATTCACACTCTGATTATTTTTGATCGGAATATTTTTTTTGCTATCGCAAATTATGACTGATTCGATCTCAGGATATTCTTTTTTAATATCTGAAAAGGCATTTTTAAACCAAAGGCTTTGATCAGAGCCATAAGATGTACCAAACTCGGTTATCATTATTGGTTTTTGAAAAGCAGTTAAGCTATTATGGTATGGGGCATACAAGTCAGAAAAAGAATACCAATCCCAATCGCTTAAACCATCTCCATAATTCAGGCACTTAACTCCTATCCAATCCACAAAATGAGGCCCGGGATAATAGTTAGATGATGCAGCGTACTTTGGACTCCATACCCAGCTTATATTTGAAATACCAAGGTTATTTAAAAAAATATGAATATGCCACCACGCTTTTTGAAATTCTTCAGGTGTATTGTTCCCTGATGTGGACCATGGTTTTTCCGGGTTGTCAAATTCGGGTGCAAAGTTGATAAATACAGGGTCGCCATAAGTTCGCAGCATGGCTGCACATTGTGTAAGATAATTATCATATTTTCCTAAACTAATTGCAAGGAGTATTTTTTCTTTTTCTGAACTATCACTATTACTCCAAGATATTACCGGTTCCCATTCGATCAGTGGAATTGCATTACGATCTTTAATATCATTCATTAATTTTTCAGGAAAAACATTGCCTTCCAAATTCCAGTTCTGTTTAAAAGAAACAACATCGAATGTTCTGTTAATAGCCATTTCAAGGCAATCCAGGGCCTGGGAATTATTTATTTTATCAGAAATATGAATTCCGGAATAAAAGCCACCTGATTCTTTTTGTTTAAGAGCTGGTGCATGATTGGTATTATCTACAGAAGCATCGTAGCTAAAAAAAAGTAAAGCTAAGGCCAAAAATATCGCTACCGGACCGCTTCGTAATATTCCATAAGCAAGTTGCCGTACTTTAGATGTTGAATTTTTTATGATCTTGAGGGAACGATTCAAAATTGGAATGTTTTTCACTTTTTTCTTAACTTCAAGTAAAAAACGTTGCTGACTAATTAGCACAATAAAACCAAGCATTAAAGCATTGAGCAGGGCATAAGTTGCCATTGCCATGCTGTATGGTGTCCAATCAATAGATAATCCGTAAATAATTGCAAGTATGCATATCAGCAATACTATAATATTAGGAATGCTGAGATGCCAGAAATTCTGGTGCTCATCTTCCTTTGGTGTTGGAATATAAGGCACTTTGATCTTGAAAATGGTGTAAATGAAACCAACTAAAAATATCCACCAGGTTGCCATTCGAAGAACTCCTCCTACTAAATGAAATCCTTTTTCGTGTTTTTCTAAAAGCCAGCGTTGGGCAAATAATCGAATAAGTAGTGATAAGCCCCAAACCGGTAAAAAAAATAATGCAAAATTAGTAAGATCAACTTCCCAAGGCACCTGAGCAAAGGCCAATGAAACGATTGGAACCAGAATATCTATAAAATCGATCAGCCCGAATAAAAAAAACAGGGGCATGGTCAAGTGTTGGATCTTTTGTCGGAAAGTAAATTTTTTATGTAGCACAGGATAAGTTCTGAATAAAAGTTCAAAACATCCCCTGGCCCATTTCAATTGTTGTTTATAGTAAGAAGATAATGTAGCGGGAACAAGGCCCCTGGTAAGTATCTCCGGAATGTAAATTGGCTTCCAGCCCCTTGCTTGCAATTGCATAGCGGTATGCATGTCCTCAGCCAAACCTGATGCATGTCCACCTATTGAATTAAGTGCATTTCTTCTAAAAGCACAGTTTGCTCCAATAGCCTGAACAGTGCCATAACTATTCATGCACATCATCATCGGACCATAAAAGTGATAGGATTGTTCTGCAGCTCCCCTGGCTATAATACTCTCATTTTGGTTGCTATATGCCTGCACACATTGTACATAACCAATTTCAGAGTCTTCAAAGTAGGGGAGTACCCGGTCCAAAAACTCAGGTATAGGTTCATGATCAGGGTCGAGGACCACACAGATATCACCTGTTGCATATTGTAATGCGTTGTTGATATTACCTGCTTTTGCATCTGTTTTTTCAAAACGTGTAATATGTATAACTCCTAATTCTTCACATATATTTTTCAGAATAGGATCATTCCCTTCATCACATAAATAGTTTGTATGAGAATAATTTATATTCTTCATAGCTTTCAATGTGCGAATGATCATCTCACGAGGCTCACCCGGACAAGCTGTTGTTAAAACATCAACATTCCACTTGGTTTTCCAAACAGGAGGTATTGGTACACTTACGCTCCAGTAGTGATACCATTCATGCAACATTTTTAGAAGCTTAAAAAGTAAGGCTAAGGTCAATAACCAATAAATTGGTTTATAACCAATATGTTCAGGCTTAATGAACCATAAAACAAAAATGATCATGCACATTACTCCACAGCCAATCAAAATGCGAATGATCCAAATATCCTTTTTCTTCACATGTCCAACTCTAATGATCTCGGAAGAGTTTTCAGAAACTTTAATCATGCATTTTGAGTATATAATTTCCCCTTTATGATCATCCTATTGATGCGTCCTCTTAATGCTTTATTCAACTAAAAAGAATTATTCTCCAACCATGTTTTCAATAGTCGGATTTGCGAATTTTATTCAATATTACAATGGTTTTATTCCGACTTTCTTAACATTCGTTCGATTAGAAAATTGAGTAGTTAAATGAGCTCGATTAATCGCTCTTAGTTGGGCTTTTTTTTTATTAAGAAGATTAATACATTCGCTAATAAATAGAAATAAACAAGCAAGGTGTGTTGGCTTTCTTGGTCCAGTTATGACAAATATTTGGCATTCGATTACGCGCCTGAAACATTGCTTTTTTGCGGGAAATGGTAATGGAAAATTGGGATTCCGAAATCAGTTCATTTTTAGTTTTTCTACTAAAATCGAATATTAACTATGATAAGCATTAGATATCGTTTCGTAACTAAACCACTCTGTACGATTGAAGCAATCCCATACTAAAAATGAGATAGCTACTTTCTCATAATGACAACAACTATTAAAATTTTGTAGAAAATGAATTTTTTGCACTGGATTGCATAGTTATATTCTAACGAACTGAAACAATAAAAATAACTCTTACTTATTAGCAGTAAAAAATGTGTTTTGTTTTTAGTTATAATTTAGTCCTACACTCCAAAAATAGTTTGTACCGTCATAATAAAAAGTCAAAATATCTTTCTTGTTAGCTCCGGTTGATAGTGTTATTACTCCAGGAGTGACTGCACCTTTAACTTTACTTCCGGCAGGTAAAGTTAATGTTCTACTTCCTGTTGCATCTTGGGTTACTACTAACGTACCGTTGCTACCAATAGGAGGAGCAAGAGAGAACGCTAATGTTCTATTACCACCTAAAGTAACTTTCGCATTAAGTCCTGACGAGGTTGTCCAGGTTATTGTTGCACCATCGGTTAGTGTTTGAGGAGTAGATGCAAATTCTGGAGCAGTTATTGTGCCACTGGCATTTATATTTCCAACAACATCTAATTTCTGGCTAGGATTTGAAGTTCCAATCCCCACATTGCCACTTACAATAAGCCCATTGTCCGGTGCTGTAATTGTAGAAGCATAGGTACCAATTGCCACATTCCCATTGACAGAAAGAATCGAATTTGGTATTAATGTTCGAATACCGGTATTACCGTTTGCATCTATCAGCATTGCCTGAAGCGTGCCATCTTCATCGTCCACACGCAGAAGAAAATCAACATCATCAATTTCACCAGCTCTGATATACAAACCATTTCCGGATGCCGGCCCCTGTAAAGTTAATAAAGCGCTTGGAGCTGAAGTGCCAATGCCAACATAGCCGGTAGTTTGTTTAATCCGCATCCGCTCTTTTTTATCGGTCCCCAAAACAATATCATTAGCATCAGTAGTACCTATCCAGTTTTCTGATGCCCCAATTAATGAGGTACCGTATGTTGCTGGAGCAACTGGGTCAGTAATTGCAGCGTTGCCTGAAAGAGTCCAGTGAGTACCCAGATCGGCACCAGTAGAACCTGTGCTTCCTATCGAGCCTGTAGAACCAGTACTTCCGGTTGAACCTGTCGAGCCAGTATTCCCTGTTGAGCCGATTGAACCAGTAGTTCCTGTTCTTCCTGTTGAACCAGTACTTCCGGTCGAGCCAGTATTACCAGTAGAACCGGTACTTCCTGTGGAGCCTATTGAACCTGTATTTCCGGTTGATCCAGAAGAACCAGTAATTCCAGTCAAGCCAGTGCTTCCCGTTGAACCTATCGAGCCGGTGCTTCCCGTTGAGCCAGTACTTCCTGTAGAGCCAGTATCACCTGTTCTTCCAGTTGAACCTGAACTCCCGGTTGAGCCAGTAGAACCGGTACTTCCTGTTGAGCCTATTGAACCAGTACTTCCGGTTGATCCAGAAGAACCAGTAATTCCGGTCA
>JAZKBF010000022.1:0-209642 GCA_040388745.1 Bacteroidota bacterium
ATCAATATTGTATTCGTATGCACCTGTTGGAGCTGTTATTACGATGGTTCCAGTTGCCAAAGCGCAGGTCGGCTGAATGGTTGTACTTGCTGTTGCTGCCGTAGGAGCTGTTGGTTGAGCGTTTACGATTATTGTAGCCGGACTTGAAATGCAAGTATTATCTGTTGTTCTTCTCACTAAAATGTTATGTGAACCCGCGGCAATACCAGCAAATGTTACAGAAGCTTGATAGGTTCCTCCATCAATTTTATATTCATATCCAGTCGTTGGTGCTGTTACTAAAATTGTTCCGGTAGCTAAAGCGCAGGTAGGTTGTATCGTTGTACTTGCGGTTGCAGCTGCAGGTGCTGTTGGTTGGGCGTTTACGATTATTGTTGAAGCGGTTGAGATACAGGTATTGTCAGTTGTTCTTCTGACTAAAATGTTGTGCGAACCTGCTGCAATACCAGCAAATGTTACCGAAGCCTGATAGGTTCCTGCATCTATTTTATATTCGTATCCACTGGCTGGAGCAGTTACCACAATGGTTCCAGTTGCTAAAGCGCATGTAGGTTGTATCGTTGTACTTGCTGTTGCAGCTGAAGGTGCTGTTGGTTGGGCGTTTACGATTACTGTGGAAGCGGTTGAAATACAAGTATTATCCGAAGTTCTTCTAACTAAAATGTTGTGTGATCCCGCTGAAATACCTGCAAAAGTTACAGAAGCTTGATAGGTTCCTCCATCAATATTATATTCATATGCACCGGTTGGAGCTGTTACCACAATGGTTCCAGTTGCTAAAGCACAGGTAGGTTGAATCGTTGTACTTGCTGTTGGGGCTGCAGGAGCTGTTGGTTGTGCATTTACCGTAACTGTTGTTGCCGTTGAGATACAGGTATTGTCGGTTGTTCTTCTCACTAAAATGTTATGTGAACCCGCTGCAATACCAGCAAAAGTTACAGAAGCCTGGTAGGTTCCTCCATCAATATTATATTCGTATGCACCTGTTGGAGCTGTTACCACAATGGTTCCTGTTGCTAAAGCGCAGGTAGGTTGAATGGTTGTGCTTGCTGTAGCTGCTGAAGGTGCCGTTGGTTGAGCATTTACGATTATTGTGGAAGCGGTTGAAATACATGTATTATCCGAAGTTCTTCTCACTAAAATGTTATGCGAACCTGCTGCAATACCTGTAAATGTTACAGAAGCCTGGTAGGTTCCTCCATCAATATTGTATTCGTATGCACCGGTTGGTGCAGTTACCACAATGGTTCCAGTTGCTAATGCACAAGTCGGTTGAATAGTTGTACTTGCTGAAGGGGCTGCAGGAGCTGTTGGTTGAGCATTTACTGTTACCGCGGAAGGGCTTGAAATGCAAGTATTATCCGAAGTTCTTCTCACTAAAATGTTGTGTGATCCTGCTGCAATGCCTGCAAATGTTGCCGAAGCCTGATAGGTTTCTCCATCGATATTGTATTCGTATGCACCTGTTGGAGCTGTTATCACAATGTTTCCTGTTGCTAAAGCGCAGGTAGGTTGAATGGTTGTACTTGCTGTTGCTGCTACAGGTGCTGTTGGTTGGGTATTTACGATTACTGTAGTCGGACTTGAAATGCAAGTATTATCCGAAGTTCTTCTAACTAAAATGTTATGCGAACCAGCCGCAATGCCTACAAATGTTACAGAAGCCTGGTAGGTTCCTCCATCAATATTATATTCGTATGCACCTGTTGGAGCTGTTACTACAATGGTTCCGGTTGCTAAAGCACAGGTAGGTTGAATAGTTGTACTTGCCGTAGCTGCTGCAGGAGCTGTTGGTTGGGTATTTACCGTAACTGCTGTCGCATTTGAAATGCAAGTATTGTCGGTGGTTCTTCTGACTAAAATGTTATGTGAACCTGCTGCAACACCTGCAAATGTTACAGATGCCTGATAAGCCCCTGCATCAATATTGTATTCGTATGCACCGGTTGGTGCGGTTACCACAATGGTTCCGGTTGCTAAAGCACAGGTAGGTTGAATCGTTGTACTTGCAGTTGGGGCTGAAGGTGCTGTTGGCTGGACATTTACCGTCACTGCTGTTGAAGACGAGATGCAGGAATTATCCGAAGTTCTTCGCACTAAAATAGTATGTGATCCAGCTGCAATGCCTGCAAATGTTACAGATGCCTGATAAGCCCCTGCATCGATTTTATATTCATATGCACTGGTTGGAGCTGTTACTACAATGGTTCCTGTTGCTAAAGCGCAGGTCGGTTGTATTGTTGTACTTGCTGTAGCTGCTGAAGGTGCTGTTGGTTGGGCATTTACGATTATTGTGGAAGTGGTTGAAATACATGTATTATCCGAAGTTCTTCTCACTAAAATAGTATGCGAACCTGCTGCAATACCTGCAAATGTTGTCGAAGTCTGATAGGTTCCTCCATCAATATTATATTCGTATGCACCTGTTGGAGCTGTTACTACAATGGTTCCGGTTGCTAAAGCACAGGTAGGCTGAATGGTTATACTTGCTGTTGCTGCTGCAGGAGCTGTTGGTTGTGCATTTACCGTAACTATTGTTGCTGTTGAGATACAGGTATTGTCGGTTGCTCTTCTAACTAAAATATTATGTGATCCTGCTGCAAGGCCTGCGAATGTTAAAGAAGCTTGGTAGGTTCCTCCATCAATATTGTATTCGTATGCACCTGTTGGTGCGGTTACCACAATTGTCCCTGTCGCTAAAGCACATGTAGGTTGAATAGTTGTACTTGCTGTTGCTGCTGAAGGTGCTGTTGGCTGGGTATTTACGATTATTGTGGAAGCGGTTGAGATACAGGTATTATCCGAAGTTCTTCTCACTAAAATGTTGTGCGAACCCGCTGCAATACCTGCAAATGTTGCCGAAGCCTGGTAGGTTCCTCCATCAATATTGTATTCGTATGCACCGGTTGGAGCGGTTATCACAATGGTTCCAGTTGCTAAAGCGCAGGTAGGTTGTATCGTTGTACTTGCCGTTGCAGCTGATGGTGCTGTTGGCTGGGCATTTACTAATACTGCTGTTGCGGTTGAGATACAAGTATTGTCAGTTGTCCTTCTCACTAAAATGTTATGCGAACCTGCTGCAATACCAGCAAATGTTAAAGAAGCCTGATAAGCCCCTGCATCGATTTTATATTCGTATGCGCCTGTTGGAGCTGTTACTACAATTGTTCCAGTTGCTAATGCACAAGTCGGTTGAATCGTTGTACTTGCTGTTGCTGCTGAAGGTGCTGTTGGTTGTGCATTTACCGTCACTTCTGTGGCGGATGAGATACAAGTATTATCCAAAGTTCTTCTCACTAAAATGTTGTGCGAACCCGCTGCAATACCAGCAAAAGTTACAGAAGTTTGATAGGTTCCTCCATCAATATTATATTCGTATGCACCTGTTGGAGCTGTTACTACAATGGTTCCGGTTGCTAAAGCACAGGTAGGTTGAATAGTTGTACTTGCCGTAGCTGCTGCAGGAGCTGTTGGTTGGGTATTTACCGTAACTGCTGTCGCATTTGAAATGCAAGTATTGTCGGTGGTTCTTCTCACTAAAATGTTATGCGAACCTGCTGCAACACCTGCAAATGTTACAGATGCCTGATAGGCCCCACCATCAATATTGTATTCATAAGCACCTGTTGGGGCAGTTATCACAATTGTTCCAGCTGCCAAAGCACAGGTCGGTTGTATTGTTGTACTTGCTGTAGCTGCCACAGGTGCTGTTGGTTGGGCATTTACGATTATTGTGGAAGCGGTTGAAATACATGTATTATCCGAAGTTCTTCTCACTAAAATGTTATGCGAACCTGCTGCAATACCTGTAAATGTTACAGAAGCCTGGTAGGTTCCTCCATCAATATTGTATTCGTATCCAGTCGTTGGTGCTGTTACCACAATTGTTCCTGTTGCTAAAGCGCAGGTAGGTTGTATCGTTGTACTTGCCGTTGCTGCTGAAGGTGGGGTAGGTTGAGCATTGATAACTATACCAGATGATGCTACTGATATACATCCAGAGGCATTCGTTACTGTGTAATTATAAGTGGCAGATACAGCAAGGCTTGAAATAGTGGCGCTTGTTATATTTCCCGAAATATTACCGGGATTTATTGTCCAGTTTCCGGAAGGTAAGCTGCTTAAAACTACACTGCCTGTTGCAGTTGTACAAGTTGGTTGGGCGATGGTTCCTGGAATAGGGGCAACTGGTGAAGGCGATAAGGTTACCGTTACATCAAATCGTGTGGGGCTTTCACAAGAACTTAGTGTTTGAGTAGCAAAATAATGATTACCATTCACCAATGCAGCTGTTGTCGCTAATGCAACTCCTCCGCTTGATGCAGCATACCATTGAATGGCAGTTCCTGTTGCAGTTAAATCGGCAACTGTTGCGCTATCGCAAAAGATTTGAGATGCAGTTCCGGTAAGTGCTGCCGGAACATTGATCGTTACTGTTACATCCAATCGTGTAGCACTTTCACATGTGTTTATTGTTTGAGTAGCAAAATAATGATTGCCATTTACCAATGCAGTTGTTGTTGTTAATGCAGTTCCACCGCTTGATGCAGTATACCATTGAGTCGCGGTTCCTGTTGCTGCTAAGTCAGCTACCGTGGCACTATTACAAAAAGTTTGTGCTGCTATTCCTGTGGGTGGAGGGTTTAATATTATTTCGAAAGGATCGCTGCTTGTGCCTGTGAGAATGGGCCCATCGCTGATGACCCTGATTTTATAACCTGTCCCACTTGGAGTATTTGCAGGGATGGTGCAATCAATTACTTCGCTGTTCAAATTGCTAATCAACGTCCCAATATTAATAGGACTTGCAAATGAACCCACCAAATCAGATAACTGAGCAGTATAAGTATTACTGTTGAAACTTCCGGTAGAAATGAACATAATGTCAGTTGAATACCCTGTTGTTGGTGTAATACAAAATGAATTATCATTCGTTGATCCTGTAACTATGGAATAGGTTGCTTGATTTTCTGAAGCTCCCGGAGTAAGATATATTTCTGATCCTGCCGCACAATTATATTCAAAAATTGTAAAATAATAGGTTAAACCAATAGTCAAATTAGATATAGTTATTGATGAGCCCGAATCGTTATATACAACATACTCTCCTGCCCCTAAAATATTTCCAGTTCCAAATGTGGAATTTGCGGTATAAGTTGTTCCGTCCAAAGGTGTATTGGAAACAATACCTCCTTCTTTGCCCACTACAATGCGATTGCTGCCATCACCATCTAACCAGTTAATAGTTATAGATGATTGAGTAACAGCAGAAAATGAAATAGAGTTAGAATTTGCTGTTGGAGAGGCACAGGAAGGACAATCCATGGTATGTGCGCCCAAGTGGGTTACATTATCAACAGTGTATTGAGTCCATTCTGTTGACAAGGTCGGAAAACCAGCTACTGGGTTAGTGGTAATGCCATTAGTTACGGAACTATTTCTGACCAAAGTCTTATTCGTTGTAGTAAATGCCCCACTCGTCCAAGCGGTACCAGGATCTTCACCTATTTTTCCAAAGATATCGACATAAGAAGATGTCGATATCTTAAATAAAGCAACAGCATCGTTTCCGGTAAAATTCATTGCCGTATTGTTTATGGCAGTTCCAGTGTATATTACTGCACTGCTATGTTGATAAACTATTGTTGACTGGTTATTTAAGGTGCCGGATAAGAGGACATTATTTGTTGGAGAAGTACCACCGTTTATAAAAAGTTGCAACCTATAATCTGCAAGATCAACAGCAGCACCTGTATTGTTGTATAGTTCTATGTATTTATTAAAACTCGTGCCTCTTACATATTCTGAAATGATAAGATCTGTTGCACAGCCTAATTTAGCTGTGGTTACGCAACTGGTATTAGGAATAACTGTTGAAGTTTTATAATTTATATTCGCTAAGGTATTTGTGTAAGGAAAAACCTTGAAGTAATAAGTAGTTGATTGAGATAAACCCGTAAAAGCATAGGTCTGAGTTCCTGGAGTAACACTATGTACAAATGTACTATTTGCTTCTATAACGCCATCTATAGGATCGTTGATAGCTGCATAGCTTACACTGCTTGATTTTATTAAGTATCCATCAGGAGAGGTTCCACCGCTGGCATCCGTCCATGTGAGTGGAATTGATGAGCTTGTGGTGGTACCACACGTAAAGACAGCAGCATGGTTGGTTGGTTCATCCTTTAGAACGGTATAGCTCTGAACTGGTGAAGTGGTTGTGTTACTCTCGTCATCAATTGCAGTTATTGTATAATATATAGTTGTTCCTCCAGCATTTGCAGGAATTGAAGATGCTGTGATATAGTTCGGTGCCCCGCTTACGCTCATCGTTATTGTATCTCCAAAACTTGTTCCATCGGTGCACCATTGAAGTGTAACAGAAGTTACCGATCCATTGTCTGTGACATTTCCTGTTACAGATACCGAGTTCGAAGAGTTAGGCGAAATGGGGTTATTTACAATATTTGTGATAGAGGGTGCATCAGTACAACTTGTTGATGTCCATATCTCACATACATATTCGGGGTGGTCAACAAATGGATTTCTGTTGGTTTGCGGAGTGTTATAATAAATAGCATTATTGCGTTCAATTTCTTTCTGGCTCACAGGGTCGTTGTTGCTCCATGTGATCAGCATATCAATATACCATTGTTTGAAATTATTGCCACTGGAATTTATTACGTATTGGGCTTCGGTGGATGGGTACCTGGTTACCCAGATGCTCAAACTATCCATATATCTGGCGGCAATATAAAAGGTAGCACGTGCAAAATCTCCTTTATACTCGTTAATAGGTTCAAAAATTGTTCCTGTATATCCCGGCCATGAACAAGGACCGATTTTACTACCATTGGAGGATGTCCATGTTGGTGTGATAGCCTGTCCTAATGGATGTGCGCTTTTCTTGTTATTGACATATTGATCAGCAGGGAAAAGATGGTGAAGATCAGTATATTGGGGATTGGCGAGATTATCAAGCCCTCCCCACCATGAATTGGGTGTTAAATGTTCACGGGCATAACAATCTCCTTCTGCACTTGCGCTTCCGCACTGGTTGGTATAAAGCGTAAAAGTATAATTAGAGCCGCCAGGGATTTCGGAGTACATATCCCATATAATAGTATTGTTTGGGGTGGACCTCACATCCGTTACTGCATAAGCATCCCATACATCAAATGCACTACTGGTATAGGGGAGTTTGACATGTCCGGTAGTTGTAATATCACGCAGAGCAGCCCGTAAAATATCTCCTGTTTTTCCGGCAGCGTTATCATAATAACCTGCCGGTATTTGTGCAAAACTAAGAAAATAAAAAAAAACGTAAAAAACTGATAACGTAAATTTCTTCATACCAAACAAATATATTGCTTTGTTTTACCATTAGTAAAGATAAGAAATGTTTTACTAAATAGATAAAATGCTTGTAAGGAGCAGGAGAATGCAAAATCTTTAAAGCAATATCAACCAATTATTTGATTAATTTTGCGCATCATAAAAAGCTACAAAAAATGAACAAGATCTTACGTTATTTTATACAAGGATTAATTATCACTGTTCCTGTTGCGATCACAGCCTATGTAGTATATAGCATTGTTGTTTTAGTAGGGTCTTTCTTTAGCATTTTTGGCGTAATTGTAAGTCCGGTAGTGGACCCTTTTATAGTACTTGGTTCGGCCTTGGGATTGATTTTTTTAATGGGCTTGCTTGGTTCGTCAATCATTTTGCGCCCTTTGTTTATAATGTTTGACAGTATTATGGAGCATACACCTCTTATTAAAACAGTGTATTCATCAATAAAAGATCTGTTTTCGGCATTTGTGGGAAGTAAAAAACGTTTTAATAAACCTGTATTGGTTACTATTAATAAAGAAAACAACATTCAACAGTTAGGTTTTGTCACCCAGGAAGATCTTAGTGAACTCCGGATCAAGGCAGGTACCGTTGCGGTGTATATGCCATTATCGTATTCTTTTTCTGGTAATTTATTAATAGTGCCGATCGACCATATTACTTATGTAGAGGCCTCCTCATCCGAAGTAATGAAATTTGTGGTTTCAGGTGGAGTTACTGACATTGATTAATTTTCCGTTTTTTAGTTCAATTATTCCATCACTCAAATTAAAAAAAAACAAATTCAATTTTATATCGTTTTGAATTTTTGTCAACGTTTCGCTCCCTGTTTCACACCTGATTTCCCCTTATTTTATTAAAGAATTATAGAGTAGGAAAAATTGTTTTTTTTACTATCTTTGGCATACAACATTAAAATCTCAAACACATGAAAAAACAGATACAATTTTTTTTCATTCTATTTGGTTGTCTAATATTCAACCATGCAATTGCCCAATTAAATTATAAATGGGTGAAAAGTATCAGTTCTACCGGGCTGGGCAATGATAAAGGGTATAGTATTGCCGTGGATGATTCGGGCTTTGTATATGTAACAGGAATTTTTGGTGGAGGGGTTGCACCTGCTGATTTTAATCCTTTTGGAACTCCAATTTCTTTAGTGGGTGCAGGAGCCCTTAATTGTTTTTTTGCAAAATACAATGCCAATGGAGATTGTGTTTGGGCAAAAACTTTGGATGCTTCTAATGGATCAAGTGGCTCTTTAGGTAAAAGTATTGCTCTTGATACCGCAGGAAACATATACTTAGCTGGTGCTTTTTTGGGAACAGTAGATTTTAACCCATCCAACCAAACTTTTTACCAGGTGTCGAGTTCCGGGGATCTTGATGGTTTTGTTGCTAAATATGATAACAATGGAAATTTTCAGTGGATAAAAAGTCAAGGAGGGGCATTATTGGATATTGCCAATGGCGTTGCTCTGGATATAACTGGTAATGTGTATGTAACAGGAGTATTTAAGAGTGGGAATTTTGAATCGCAAGGAGCCGGAACCCAATTTTATGCTTTAGGTGCTGAAGATATATTTATTGCAAAGTACGACAACGCAGGGATTTTCCAATGGGCAAATCCAATTGGAGGAGCAGACCGCGATATCGCTACAGCAATTGCTGTTGATAAATTTGGGAATGCTTATTTGACTGGATCTTTTAAAGGCACTGTTGATTTTGATCCGGGGCCGGGTACGGTAAACCAAACAGTCTTAGGTACAGCAGATGCTATATTTTTTGCAAAATATGACCCTTCGGGAGCATATATTATTTCTCAAAAACTCAGTGGCAGTTCGGGATCTGGTCTGGGAACAAGCATTGCGGTGGATACTGTTGGCAAGTTTTATGTGACAGGAGCTTTCAGTGGAAGCGTAGATTTTAATCCAATAGGTGGCCAGGTGCGTACAAGTTTTGGAGCGAAAGATATGTTTTATGCAAAATATAATCAGTTTGGTGAATATGAATTTGCATATCCAATTGGTACTCCTGCCACTGCGATTACTGATAGTGCAATTGGATCCAGCATAGTTCTTGATCACATAGGGAATATATATATTACCGGGTCTTTCCAGGGGCAAGCAGATTTTGACCCATCTTCCGCAGATGAAACACATACAAGCGCCACAGATGGAGGGGATATATTTTTTGCAAAATATGATAATGCAGGGAATTACTTATGGGCGAAAAGCCTTTGTACAGGTCTTGAAGATGCTGGAACCAGTATTGCTGTGGATACCGCTGGTAGTGTATATGTTACAGGGTATTATCAGGGTACAGTCAATTTTGACATAGGTGCAGGAATGGCAAATCGTGTGAGTTCAGCGGGTACACAGGATATCTTTTTTGCAAAATATCGTCCGGGTGGAACCTCAACAATATCAGGAAATGTTTTTGATAATTTCGGAAACCCGGTTACTGCCGGTTATGTTTATTTATATACACAGTATACAAACGATGGGAATGCTGCAATGCATTTAGTAGATATCACTTCTATTCAAACCGGAGGTGATTATTCTTTCTTTGAGGTATATTCTGATAGCTATCTTGTTTTAGCAATAGCAGATAGTTTGACATACTTCTCCTCGCTTGCCGCAACATATTACAGTGATTCCATACATTGGGAGCAAGCTACTCCTATTGTTATCACAGCGCCATTTACAAACTTCTCTACAGCAAACATTAATATGATGGGTCTTCAGATCCTTAATGGAAGTGCTTCATTGAGCGGGGTTATTTTCGAAGGCTTTGGTTATGATCGTACTGCTGGGACGCCCATTCAAGGGACTCCGATTGGTTTAGAAGGCGATCCGGGTAGCATCATTGCTTATACGTCTACTGATGTAGATGGAAAGTATACGTTTAATAATCTTCGGGCAGGGTGTTATAAAATTTATGTAAATATCCCTGGCTTACCTATGGATTCTACTTACCATAAATGTTTAGATAGTCTTGAAATTGCTACAAATCTTAATTTTATAGCGGATTCGGGTTCCATTTTTATAGATCCTATACTTTTAGCTGTGGAACAAATTGTTTCGTCAAGCATAAAAATGAATATATACCCCAATCCGCATAGAGGGGTTGCCACTATTGAGTTTACTATACATGAGACAAGTATGGTTAAGCTAGAATTATTTAATTTATTAGGGGAAAAGGTTGCCGAACTTTTAAATGAACAGAAACCAGCAGGAAGTGTTAAGTGCAAATTCAATGCTGCTAATACAGGATTGAATGCTGGCATTTATTTATTGAACTTAAAGGTTGGAGATGAAATTAGCAGTAAAAAAATTATACAAATAGAATAAATAAACTACATCGCTTGCAAAACAAACAGCCCCCAATAAATTTTAAGAGAAGAATTTATTGGGGGTTATTTTTTTGTAAAAAAATTGATGTAAATTGCATCATTATAAAAATCAATAAAAAAATTTGTATTGCAGATAATATAAATTGTACCTACTGTCATTCGGAATGGTTGGAAGATAAAGAAATTTTGTTTTTATTAAATGAATATTTTGTTTCAAACAAAACAGTTAGCATACGTTTAAAATTATACCTATAATCAGGTTTTAATAAAATTCACAATTATATGAAATATTTTTTATTTCCCTTTTTGATTTTTGTTTACATTTTATTTCATCCTGCAAGTTGTATTTCACAATCCAACAAAATAGATAGTCTCGAAAATGAATTAAAAAATTCTGCTGACACATTAAAAGTAAATATTCTAAATGCTTTGTCAGTAGAGTACCGAAAAAAAACCCCTATAAAAGCTTTAGAATATTCACATGAAGCATTAAAGCTTTCTGCAAAAATTGATTTTAAAAAAGGAGTAGGAAACTCTTATAGCGCAAAGGGGGCAATTTATTTTGTTCAAGGAGATTTTGATAAAGCATTGGAGCAGTATTCTAAAGCATTAACTGTTAGAGAAAGTGTTTTCGATAAAAAAGGAATTGCGAATAGTTTAAATAGTATTGGGAATGTTAATATAAATCAAGGGAATTATGAAAAAGCATTAAAAAATTATTTAAAATCCTTAGAAATTTGTGAATCAATTGGAGATAAAAAATCCATGCCACTTAGCAATATAGCCACCTCGTATTTTTATACAGGGAATTATGAAAAAGCGTTGGAGTATTATATCAAGGCATTAAAAACGTTTGAGCAGCTTGGGAATAGAGAGTTGATGATCAATCCTTCTTTAGGAGTTGGAAATGTTTATAAGGCAGCCGGAAATTATGAAAACGCCTTGATCTACTACAAACAAGCAATGACTATTAGCGCAGAGGTGCAAAGTCAAGCGGGTCTTAATAAATCCCTGACTAATATTGGAAATGTATATGAAAAATTAAAAAACAATGATACAGCGTTGGTATACTATCTAAAATCTTTACGAATTACTGAAGAAATTAAAGATAAAACTGCAACTGCAATTTCTCTCATGAATATCGGAAACATTTACAGCAACAAAAAAGATTACGAAAAAGCCTTAGAATATTATGAAAGAGCCTTGCTTTTAAATGAAGATATTGAAAATAAAGATGGAAGTGCAAAATCATTACTCAATATAGGTACTTTATATTCTAATAAGGGGGATTTTGAAAAGGCAATGAAATATCTAAAAAAGAGTTTAGCGCTTGCTGAATCTATTAAAAGTAAGGAAATACTTATGGAAGGTAATGAAGAACTTTCAGAAGCATACTTTAAAAACGAAGATTTTAAAAATGCATATACTTATTTTAGGCGTCATGCAACTATTAAAGATTCCCTCATGAATGAAAACAATTCAAAAAACATGGCGGAAATACAAACTAAATATGGAACGGAAAAAAAAGAAAAGGAAATAGAGCTCCTTACCAAAGAGAGATCATTAAAGGAGGCCGAATTAAAAACACAGAGTGTTGTTAAAAATGGTTCTATAGTAGTAAGTATATTGTTGTTGTTATTTGCGCTTCTGGCATACAACCGTTACCGCATTAAAAAGAAAGCAAATATCGAGATCAGTCAAAAGAATAAAGAAATTACTGAGAGTATCAGCTATGCGAAAAGGATCCAATCTTCTTTTTTAACTTCTGAAAGATATATTTCTCAGCGCCTATCCGATTATTTTATTTTATATCAACCCCGAAATATCGTGAGTGGGGATTTTTATTGGTTGATGGAAAAAGAGAACGACTTATATGTTTGTACAGCTGATTGTACAGGCCATGGAATACCTGGTGCATTCATGAGCTTGATCAGCATGGGAATTCTTAATGAAATTATTTATTCCAAATCTCATCTTAAACATACTGATGAAATTCTTAACGAGTTGCGCAGAATTATTATTTTAGCAGTAAACCCGGAAGGGGCTTCCGAAGAGGGAAAAGATGGAATGGATACAGTCCTGTGTCGTTTCGATCTTAAAAAAATGGAATTAGAATATTCTGCCGCCAATAATTCTTTTTATATTATTAGAAATGGCGAACTATTGGTATTCAAGCCTGATAAAATGCCTGTAGGAAAATATATTGGTTTGGAAAAGCCGTTCACGCGAACAGTGGTTCCTTTAGAAAAAGGCGATTGTATCTATACATTCAGCGATGGATATGTGGATCAGTTTGGTGGCCCTAAAGGGAAAAAATTCCAGTCCAAACAATTGAAAGAACTTTTTTTGGCTAATTGTCATAAGCCAATGCACATGCAAAAAGAAATTTTAAATAAGCAGCTCCAACAGTGGAAAGGAAATTGTGAGCAGGTAGATGATATTTTAGTAATTGGAATAAGAGTTTAACTGCCTTGTAATTAGGTGGTTAAAAAATATTTTAATTCTTTTATGGAATTTTAATTCACCATGCATCATTATTATGTATTCAAGTTTAATGTTTTCTGTAAACAAGAATGAATCCAATATTTACAAATAAAAAAAAGTTTAAGTATGAAATACAAGGGACTATCTGTTATTGCATTGATTGCAATTTCATTGATTGCAACAGCATTTACAATCACTACTTATAAAAAAAACAAAAACACGATGCTATTAATTTTCCCTAAGGGCAGCAATTATGTTAAAGAATGGAAAAAGGTCGATTCCCTTACCGCAAAAGGTTTGAACAAATCCGCCTTAGAGGTGGTAGGCGGAATTTATGATAGAGCAAAAGCTGAAAACAATTCACCACAATTTGTAAAAGCCATCATCCATCGGATGAAATTTGAAAAATATATCGAAGAATATTCTTTGGTGAAAGCGCTCAATAAATTAAATGAAGAAGCCAAGGAGGCAACCTATCCGGTGAAGCCTGTTTTACAATCCATGATAGCGGAGAACTATTGGCAATATTATCAAAATAACCGTTGGAAATTTTATAACCGTACCGCCACTGTAAATTTTGATAATGACGATATAACTACCTGGGATTTAAAAACCATCTTTTCGCAAGTCGTAAAAAATTATCAGGCTTCACTTGAAAATGCTGATAGCTTAAAACGCACTCCTCTTAATATTTATGATGAGGTATTAATAACACAAACCAACTCTCGTAAATTTCGCCCAACTTTATATGATTTTGTAGCACACCGTGCCGTTGATTTTTACATGAGCGAAGAGCCTGATATCATTCGCCCCGCTTATAAATTTGAATTAAGTGATATCAATTATTTTAATGATTTTGAATCGTTTTCAAAACTTAAAATTGAAACCCAAGATACCCTGTCTTCCAAATATTATGCACTTACAATACTACAGGATCTTATAAAATTCCATTCCGGTACCAATTCATTTTCATATAGAGAAGGGCATGGCGAGATCGCTTTAATTGACGTTGATCTAAAGCGATTAAAATTTGTAAAAAACAAATCGGTTTCAGAAATAAAAGATAGTTTATACCTGAAGGCATTATTAAATTTGGAAAAACGATTTGCCACAAACCCGGCTTCTGCAGAAGTAAGTTATGAAATTGCAAAAGTGTATTTTGAAAAAGGTAACAAATACAAACCATTGCAATCAGATGAAAACAAGTGGTTAAAAAAGCAAGCACTTGAATTGTGTGAAGCGGTTATTAAAAAGTATCCGGGCAGCGATGGAGCTATAAATTGTGCAGTCCTGAAAACTCAGATAAATGAACATTCTATTGATTTTATTACCGATAAAGTTGCTCTTCCTAATCAATCCTTCCGAGCGCTTTTAACATATAAAAATTTAAAAACAGTTTATGTGCGCATTGCACAAATGGATATTGATAAGTATAATAAATCAGTTGAGCGTTATTATGGCGAACAATTGATCAAGCAATATTTAAAACTCACACCCTTAAAAGAATGGACCATTGAATTACCTGTTGATGAAGATTATCAATCGCATTCAACAGAAATAAAAATACCTGAATTACCGCTTGGACATTATGTGATACTCGTTGGGTCAGAAAAAACATTTTCGTATAAAAATAATGGTGTAGCGTATACTCCAATTTGGTTGTCAAACATCAGTTATATAAATCGTAAAATGACAAATGGCAGTTATGATTTTTATACGCAACACCGTGAAACAGGGGCTGCTTTAAAAGGAGTGTCTGCACAGTTGTATTACGAAAAATACAATTATACTTTACGTAAGTATGAATATGTTAGATCAGAAAAATTCACAAGCGATGAAACCGGATATTTTAATGTTCCTGCTGTTGGTGATTACAGAAATTTTAGTGTAGATTTTTCATACCACTCTCCATCTTCTGCAGTGGATGGGAAAGGAGAGGTTGATCATCTTCAAACCGAGAACGCAATTTATCAGTACAAAACATATATTGATGAAAAGAGAAAGCAACCAAGAACGTTCTTCTTTATGGATAGGGCTATTTATCGCCCGGGCCAAACGGTTTATTTCAAAGGCATAATGATAAATACCGATGGTGAAACAAATGAAATAATGCCGAACTCACCTACTACTGTTACTTTTTATGATGTTAATTCTCAGAAAGTTGCCGATGTAAGTTTAACCACCAATGAATATGGTACTTTCAATGGTTCCTTCACAACTCCAAGTGGAGTGCTTAATGGACAAATGAGTTTAAATAATAATAGCGGATCCATTTATTTTTCGGTGGAAGAATATAAACGTCCTAAGTTTGAAGTAAGTTTTAATCCGGTAAAAGGCAGCTATCGTTTAGATGAAAAAATAAAAGTGGAAGGAATTGCTAAAGCCTATTCAGGAGCTAAAATTGATGGCGCGGAAGTGAAATACCGTGTGGTAAGAAACGCGTCTTTCCCTTATTGGTGGTATTGGTGGAGAGGTTATTACCCTCAGTCCCCGCAAATGGAAATTACAAACGGAGTTACTACTTCAAATGATACCGGTGCTTTTTTTATTGATTTTAAAGCGCAACCAGATCTTAGTATTCCTAAATCGTATCAACCAACATACTCCTTTACCGTTTATGCTGATGTTACGGATATCAACGGTGAAACACACAGCTCACAAACGAATGTGAGGGTGGCTTACACAGCATTAACGCTCGATATAAATATTCCGGCATTGCTCGAAAAAGAAAATAAGGAGGCCTTCACAATTTCTACAACCAATATGAGCGGCCAGTTTCAACCTGCACAAGGTAAAGTAGAGATCTATAAATTGAAAGAACCTGAAAAAACGTACCGCACACGTGCCTGGACTCAACCCGATAAATTTTTAATGAGCAAAGAAGAATTTGAAAAAACCTTCCCTAATGATGAGTATACGGACGAAAACAATATGTACAAATGGGTACGAGGGGAAAAAGTATTTGAAAAAGCGTTTAAAAATACAGCTGAAATTATATCCGCAAGTGGTAAAGTTTCATCTCCAAATGCAAACGACTCTATAAAAATTCCTGATCTTAATACATGGAAAAAAGGAGTTTATGTTTTGGAAGCGCATAGCAAAGATGCCTATGGTGAAGATGTAAAAGAAATAAAATATTTTACAGTTTATTCTAATGCAGGAAGTGAAGTGCCAAGTAATACTATTAATTGGTTTAATATGCTTACTGTTCGTCCTGTTGAACCTGGCGCCAAAGCACAGTTTGTGATCGGCTCAAAAGAAAACAATGTAAAAGTACTTTATGAAATTGAGCACAAAGGTGAGATCGTTAAAAGAGATTATATCACGCTTAATAAAGAACAGAAATTAATTGAAATTGCTGTTGAAGAAAAACACCGTGGTAATTTTTCTTTTCATTGTGTATTTATAAAAAATAACCGCTCATATATGCACGATGGTGTGATCACGGTGCCTTATACCAATAAAGAATTGGATATTGAATTTGAAACCTTCCGCAATAAATTACTTCCGGGGCAGCAGGAAGAGTGGAAAGTGAAGATCAAAGATAAAAAAGGAGATAAGTTGGCAGCTGAAATGATGGCAACCTTGTACGATGCGTCATTAGATGCTTTCAAGCCCAATTATTGGTATTTCGATATTTACAATAATTATTATTCCAATTTATATTGGGATGTAAACAGTGGTTTTGGCACAGCCAATGCCCAGGTTTTTAATATTGATTGGAACAGATACCCATCAGGTGTATACCGTTATTACGACCATTTGAATTGGTTCGGGTATAGTAATGGCTATTATGGTTATGGTGATGATATGGATGGTGAAGGCGGTGGCGGACGTAGATATAAAACGGCATCCAGAAGTATGGCTTCTCCTATGGTGGCTGGTTCTATGGCTATGGAAGAAAAGTCGGCAGAGCAAGATGAAAGTGAAGTGTCGAAGAAAAGTAAGGATAAAAATGAATCTCCGAAAGCAGATTCGTTTGGTGGGAAGTTGAGTGATGTTACTACTGCAAGCACAGGTGAATCACAAAATAGGGAACCCGAGGAAAAACCAGGCGGTGGAGAGGACATGTCAAAAGTTGCAGCGCGCAGTAATTTTGCGGAAACAGCTTTTTTTTACCCACAATTG
The DNA here is from genome assembly GCA_040388745.1 of Bacteroidota bacterium. Taxonomy (GTDB): domain Bacteria; phylum Bacteroidota; class Bacteroidia; order 2-12-FULL-35-15; family 2-12-FULL-35-15; genus 2-12-FULL-35-15. The sequence goes on from JAZKBF010000022.1 coordinate 17,320, forward strand.
GAAACGGATAAAGAGGGGAACGTAATTATAAAATTTACTATTCCGGAAGCTTTAACCAAATGGAAAATGATGGGATTTGCTCACACCAAAGATTTGAAATTTGGGACTATTCAAAAAGAATTGGTTACGCAAAAAGAATTGATGGTAATACCAAACGCTCCTCGTTTTTTTCGTGAAAATGATAAAATGGAATTCAGCACAAAAATTTCAAATTTATCAGATGGTGATCTAACAGGAACAGCGCAGGTTTATTTTTATGATGCAACAACTATGAAGGATATAACCGCTCAACTTACAAAAGAGGGGCAAACTTCATTCACATCTAAAAAAGGGCAAAGCTCTGCATTGAGCTGGAGTATAAGTATTCCGGAAGGTGTAGGGGCGATCACTTATAAAGTTGTTGCTAAGGCCGGAAGTTTTACAGATGGTGAGGAAATGGCCTTACCTGTTTTAACTAATAGAATGTTGGTTACTGAAACAATGCCACTTCCTATCCGTAGCAACCAAACTAAAACATTCCGTTTCGAAAAACTGATTAACCAAAGTAATGGTTCCACGACTTTGCGTAACCATAAACTTACGCTGGAGTTTACCGCAAACCCTGCATGGTATGCTGTTCAAGCGTTGCCGTACTTAATGGAATATCCTTACGAATGTTCGGAACAAACTTTTTCACGTTTTTATGCAAATAGCATTGCTTCGCATATTGCTAATTCATCACCCAAAATAAAAGCGGTATTTGATTCATGGAAAAACACACCGGATTCGAAAGCGCTGTTATCTAACTTGGAAAAAAATCAGGAATTAAAATCGTTAATGCTTGAAGAAACCCCTTGGGTGCTGGATGCAAAAGATGAAACGGAACGCAAAAAACGCGTTGCTGTATTATTCGATTTAAATAAAATGAGCAATGAGTTGGCAATTGCATTAAAAAAATTGCAAAAACAACAATCATCAAATGGTGGCTGGCCATGGTTTGAAGGGATGCCGGATAATCGGTATATCACTCAGCATATCATTACAGGAATGGGGCATCTGGATCATCTGGGTATAAAAAACATTCATAATGATGCAGCCGTTTGGAATATGGTGAAAGAGGGTGTGAAATACTTAGATAACCGAATTCGTGAAGATTATGAATGGATATTGAAACATGATAGAGCACATCTTAATGATAATCACTTGGGTTACCAGCAAATTCAATACTTGTATGCCCGCAGTTATTTTAAAGACATTAGCATTGATAATCGTAATCAAACAGCTTTTGATTATTATAAAGGACAGGAGAAAAAATATTGGTTGCAAAACAGCCGGTATATGCAAGGAATGATTGCTTTGGCCTTGCATCGTTATGATGATAAAGTAACTCCTAAGGATATAATGAAATCGTTGAAAGAAAACTCTTTGAACAGCGAAGAAATGGGAATGTACTGGAAAGAGAATTACGATGGGTTCTACTGGTATCAGGCACCGATTGAAGCACAAGCATTATTGATTGAAGCTTTTGATGAGGTATCAAATGATAAAAAAGCGGTGGATGATTTAAAAGTATGGTTACTAAAATCAAAACAAACACAGGATTGGAAAACCACCAAAGCCACTACTGAAGCGATTTATGCATTGTTGTTGAGGGGAACAGACTGGTTAGCGACTGAAAGCAATGTGGAGATCAGTTTGGGGGAACAAAAAATCGATCCTAAAAAAATGCCTGACCTAAAACAGGAAGCCGGTACAGGTTATTTTAAAACATCATGGAGCGGTGGTGATATCAACCCTAAAATGGGTGAAGTTACAGTTGTGAAAAAAGATGAAGGTGTTAGTTGGGGAGCTTTGTATTGGCAATATTTTGAGCAATTAGATAAGATCACTCCTTCGAAAACACCATTGAATTTGAAGAAACAATTGTTCCTGCAAAAAAATACAGATGCCGGCCCTGTAATAGAACCTGTAACTGAAAAAACGCTATTAAAGGTGGGGGATAAAATTAAAGTGCGTATTGAGTTGCGTGTTGATAGAGACATGGAATATGTACAAATGAAAGATATGCGTGCATCGGGTTTTGAACCAACCAATGTTATTTCAAGATATAAATGGCAAGATGGTTTAGGGTATTATGAAAGTACGCGTGATGCAGCAACAAATTTCTTTTTTGACCGGTTACCAAAAGGAACTTATGTTTTTGAATATCCATTAGTAGTAACGCATAATGGTAATTTTTCAAATGGCATTACTTCCATTCAGTGTATGTATGCTCCTGAATTTTCAAGTAACTCAGAAGGTATTAGAGTGAAAGTTGGGAAATAGTTTGTTGTGAAATGATTTAGTTCCGCCACGAAAGTTTTTTTAGTGCGCTTTTGGTCCTATTAGGGCGTGCCCCTTCGCTGCGCTATGGGTCGGGCTTTTCGCTTCAATCTTCTCCGATGAAAAATCGGAGAAGGATTTCCGCTACAATCCCTCACGCAAACAATATCGAAACCTAAGTGTCGGCAGGTGTTCGAGTACTAACAAACTTTTAGAGATTAATTTTCAAAACGATAAGTTTTATTCATTTAAAACTTATCGCTTTATTTTTTTATATTTGTTATATACCATAACAAAAATGAATTTATTCGCTAAAACACCGAAACCTCCTTATTACGCTGTAATATTTACTTCCGAAAGAACAGAGGAAATTGAAGGTTATTCTGATACATCAGAACGAATGATTAACTTAGCCAAACAGCAAGAAGGGTTTTTAGGTGTAGAGTCTGCCTGCGAAAATTTAGGAATTACGGTTTCATATTGGCGGGATTTGGAATCCATCAAAAAATGGAAAATGAATACAGAACATCTTGTTGCTCAAAAAAATGGAAAAGCGATTTGGTATAAAAATTACAAAACCCGAATTTGTTTGGTAGAACGGGATTATGAATTCAAATGAAATACAATCATAAAGTTTTTATTCCTTTTATTCTTTTTTGTCTATTCTTCTCTTTTGGAGAAAGATGTGCAGGGGGGGCTTTTGCGCAAAATAAAAATATTGATTCTCTTTTAATTCTTCTCAAAAAAGATAAACCCGATACCAACAAAGTAAAACACTTATATAATTTATCCTGGCAATACATAAACATCGGGCTTTACAATACAGGTTTGCTATATAGTTATGAAGCGATAGAATTAGCCGAAAAAAATAATTTCCCAAAAGGTATCTCCTCTTCCTATAACAATATTGGGCTTTACTATAAAGAACAAGCTGATTATCCTAAAGCGTTGGACTATTATTTCAAAGCATTGAAGATTGATGAAGAACTTGGAAATAAAAAAGGAATAGCGAGGCATCTTGGAAGCATAGGAACTGTTTATATGATTCAAGACGATCACCCTAAAGCTCTGGAATACTATTTCAAGGCATTGGAAATTACCGAAAAATTTGGAGATAAAAGTGGAACTGCCTCAAAACTTGCAAACATCGGAAGTGTTTATATGAAGCAAGGCGATTACTCCAAAGCATTAGGTTACTATTTGAGAGCTTTGAAAATAACAGAGGAGCTTGGAAGTATAAACGGAATTTCAAGCCAGTTAGGAAACATTGGGACAGCTTACATGGCACAAGGAGACTACCCTAAAGCTTTGGATAATTATTTCAGGGCACTAAAAATCGCAGAAGAGTTTGGTGATAAAAAAGGGATTTCTACAAGCCTTGGCAGCATTGGGCAGCTTTACACAGAGCAAAAAAAATATAAAAATGCTTATGATTACCTCTCCCGTGCACTTGCCCTTAGTAAAAGCTCAGGTGCAAAGGATATAGTGAAAGGTGATTATGAAAGTTTAAGTATTCTTTACGAAAATTCAAATATTCCTTTACCTGATAGCACTGGCGACAAATTGTTAAATATAGAGCAGATGCGTTTGCTCGCCATAAATTATTATAAAAGGTCGATTAAAATCAGGGATGAAATTTTCAGCGAAGAAAACAAAAAGCAGCTCGTTCGTAAAGAGATGAATTATGAGTTTGATAAAAAAGAATCGTCAACAAAAGCGGAGCAGGATAAAAAGGATGCTGTGGCAATGGCTGACAAAAAAAAAACGAATTTGGTTCTGATCCTTATTTCATGTCTCTTTGTACTTGTTTTTGTTTTTGCAGGGTTTGTTTTTCGTTCATTGGGTATAACGCGTAAACAAAAAGGAATTATTGAAAAAAAGAGCAAACTCCTGGAAGAAAAAAATAAAGATATCACCGACAGTATTCATTATGCGAAACGGATACAAGATGCCTTGCTCAGAGATGAAGAGCATACCAGCATGCATCTGCCGGAGCATTTTATTCTCTTTATCCCAAAAGATATTGTAAGTGGGGATTTTTATTGGGGGGCTGAAAAACAGGGGTACTGGTATTTTGCTGCTGTTGACTGCACTGGTCACGGAGTGCCGGGCGCAGTGTTGAGCATGCTTGGAATATCTTTCCTTAACGATATTATTTCATCTGAGCAATTACCCAGTCCGGCTCAAGTTCTCAACCGCTTACGCGAAAGGGTAGTGAAAGAGCTTAGGCAGACAGGCGAAACAGGGGGCAGCAAAGACGGAATGGATATTTCAATTTCCAGACTTAATCTAACAACCCATGAATTGCAATGGGCTGGAGCAAATAATTCGCTTACTTTTATTCGAAATGGAGAATTAGAAGAAATAAAAGCGAACAAGCAGCCCATTGGTTATCATCCTGAAAACAGCCCTTATACCAACCATGAAATACAATTGCAAAAAGGCGATTCCATTTACATTTTTTCAGATGGCTATGCCGATCAGTTTGGTGGCCCCAAAGGAAAAAAACTCACACACAAGAAACTGAAAAATTTGTTGATCATCCATAACTATTTACCAATGAAAGCGCAAAAAGAACTTTTGAAAAAACGCTTCACAGAGTGGAAAGGTTCACTGGAACAGGTTGATGATGTATGTGTGTTTGGTGTAAGAGTATAAACATTGAAGAAAATTAAAATGATACTAAAAAAAAATTATAGTTTATTTATACACTTCAAGTGCAAGCAAGTACTATGTATTTTGTTTGTATTTTTTCTGTATTTAAATTCCTTGAAGGCTCAAAGCACAAATATTGATTCACTTTTAACTCTGCTTAAAAAAGATAAAGCGGATACTAATAAAATAAATCATTTAAATCAATTAACGCGGGAGCTCCTTATTGTTGGTTCTTATGATACCGCTATTTTATGTGGAGAGGCAGCATTGAGTTTAGGAAAACAATTCGATTTTAAAAAAGGCATTGCTAACTCCAATGGTACAATGGGACTTATCTATTTGAATAAATGCGAGTATTCTAAAGCTCTCAGCTGTTTTTTCACAGCATTAGAAATTGATGAAGAACTCGGAGATAAAATTGGAATGGAAAAAAGGTTTTGCAATATTGGAGTTGTTTATCAAGGGAAAGGAGACTCTCCTAAAGCTGTTGAAAATTATTTAAAGGCGTTGAAAATTGCGGAAGAGCTGGGAGATAAAAAAATTCAAGCATTTATCTTTAACAATATTGGCAATGTATATAGAGATAAGGGTGAAACGACTAAAGCGCTCAACAATTATTTAGAGTCATTGAAAATTGCAGAAAAGATTTTAGATAAACAAATGCAAGCAAGTATCCTCTGTAATATAGGATTGATCTATCAGCAGCAAAAAGAATTGACAACCGCCATCGACTGTTATTTCAAAGGATTAAAAATTTCAAAAGAATTGGATAATAAATATCTGATTTCAATTATTTTTGGAAATATTGGAAATGTTTATAAAGAGGCAGGTGAAACAACAAAGGCTCTGGACTATTTTTCCAAATCATTAAAGATGGCCGAAAAGCTTGGTGATAAACAGGGAATTGCAATTAAATCGGCTAACATTGGATCTTTATACATTAATTCAAAAAATTATGTAGCAGCAGAAAAGTTTCTTATCCAGGCACTGACTATTGATACAACAATCGGTTTTCTTTCTCATGCACAATTTACACATGAGGAATTAAGCAGACTTTTCGAAATTATTGGGAAACCAGCAAAGGCATTGGATCATTACAAAAAAGCCATGGTGGTGAAGGATACGCTTTTTTATGCCGATAAAAATAAAGAAATCATCCGTAAAACAATGAATTATGAGTTTGAAAAAAAGGAGGCAATTACAAAAGCAGAAAATGAGAAACAACAAGTAATTGCAGAAGAAAAAAATCGCAAACAAAAAATTATTACCTGGTCCGTTGCTTTTGGTTTATTATTAGTGCTTTTATTCGCAGGTTTTATTTTTCGATCACTTCGTATTACCCGAAAACAAAAACTGATCATTGAAATAAAAAGTAAAGAAACGGAACAGCAAAAAAAAATAATTGAAGAAAAAAATAAAGATATCACTGATAGTATTCATTATGCCAAAAGAATACAACATGCTCTCCTAAGAGACGAAGAGCATACAAGCATGCATCTGCCGGAGCATTTTATTCTCTTTATGCCGAAAGATATTGTAAGTGGAGATTTCTATTGGGGTGCCGAAAAAAATGAATACTGGTACTTTGCTGCTGTTGATTGCACCGGCCACGGTGTGCCGGGTGCAGTGATGAGTATGCTTGGCGTATCTTTCCTTAACGATATTCTCTCTATTGAAGGATTACCAAGCCCGGCTGAAATTCTCAACCGTTTACGCAATAAAATTATCAAAGAGCTTAGGCAAACCGGAGAAGCGGATGGGAATAAAGATGGTATGGATATTTCGCTTGCACGGCTGAACCTGAAAACAAATGAATTGGAATGGGCGGGAGCAAACAACTCTCTTAATCTTATTCGAAATGGACAGTTGGGAATAGTGAAAGCCGACAAGCAGCCTATCGGTTATCATCCCAATAGTCATTCTTTCACCAACCATAAACTACAGTTGAAAAAAGGGGATAGCATTTACCTATACTCCGATGGATATGCTGATCAGTTTGGTGGCCCTAAAGGAAAAAAATTCAAATACAAACAATTAGATGATTTGATAATGACCTATAAGCTTTTACCAATGGGTGGGCAAAAAGAACTTTTGAAAAAACATTTCGCAGAATGGAAAGGTGGTCTGGAGCAGGTTGATGATGTTTGTGTGTTTGGAGTGAGGGTGTAATTTGTAAGTAGTCTTGTTGAAAATTTTAATATGAAAAAAATCGGTAAAATTTCTATTCTATATATTCTAATTTATTTATCGCCTCCTAATTGGAATGGTTCGTTGGGCCTCGTCTTGGCTCAAAATGTTAAGATCGATTCGTTGCAAAATGTTTTAAAAGCAACTGGAGAAGATACTATTAAAGTAAACACTCTTAATGTCTTAAGTTGGATATTGTTAAATGAAAGTGAATTTATTGAAGCAATGAAATACGCGCGACAATCTATTGCTCTTGCCAATTCGATTCCTCAATGGAATTTTGAACGGAGGTCAAAAGCTAGAGCTACCGCCTATACTAATATTGGAATTATTTATGACAGACAAGGCAATTTTTCCGAAGGGTTGAAAAATCATTTCAACTCATTACAAATAAAAAAAACAATAGGAGATAAAAAAGGAATCGCCAATTCTTATGGTAATATTGGCGTAATTTATTATGATCAAGGTAATTATCCTGAGGCATTAAAAAATCAATTGATAGCTCTTAAAATAAGAGAAGAATTAGGCGATAAAACAACTATTGCTGCAACATACAATAATATCGGACTTATTTATTGGCGTCAAGGTAGTTATTCTGAGGCGTTAAAAAATCATAAAATGTCATTGAAAATGAAGCAAGAAAAGGAGGATAAAAAAGGAATTGCAGCTTCCTATAATAATATAGGAAATGTTTACGAAGATCTAGGCGATAATTTCGGTGCATTGAATAATTATCTTGCTGCTGCAAAAACATTTGAATTAATAAGAAGTAAAAAAGGTATCGCTGTAACCTATAATAATATTGGAAATATTTATTTTAAGTTAAGGAATTATTCTCAAGCATTGAAAAATTTCCAGGCTTCATTGAAAATAAAAATTGAAACCGGAGATAAAGATGGAATGGCAAATTCTTATGTAAGTTTAGGATCACTTTACATTAAATTAAATAAACTTGAAGAAGCAAAAAAAATGTTGAATGAAGCACTTTCCCTTTCAAAAGAAATAGGGAGTAAAGATATTATTAAGGCGAGTTACAACAGTCTGTCAGAATTAGACAGCACTCAAGGGGACTGGAAAAACGCTTATGAACATCACAAGCTTTTTATGGTCTACCGAGACAGTTTATTAAACGAAGAAAACACAAAAAAAACCGTACAAGCTCAGATGCAATATGATTTCGATAAACAAGTATCAAATACACAAGCCGAACAGGAAAAGAAAGACTCCTTGATAATAGTCGAAAGTAGAAAACAGAAATTGATCTTATTGTTTGTTCTTAGTGGCTTGTTGTTTGTTATTATATTTTCAGGTTTTATTTTTCGTTCGCTTCGTATAACCCGGAAACAAAAACAAATCATAGAAATCAAGAGTAGTGAAACAAACTTGCAGAAAAAAATAATTGAAGAAAAAAACAAAGACATTACCGACAGTATTCATTATGCCAAACGTATTCAGGATGCATTGCTCAGAGAAGAGGAACATGTCAGTAAGCATCTTCCTGAGCATTTTATTCTTTTCCTGCCCAAAGATATTGTAAGTGGAGATTTTTATTGGGGAGCGGAAAAGCAAGGGTATTGGTACTTTGCTGCAGTTGACTGCACCGGCCATGGAGTACCGGGTGCTGTGATGAGCATGCTTGGCATTTCCTTTCTTAATGATATTGTTTCATCGGAAGCATTGCTGAGCCCTGCCGAAGTTCTTGATCAACTAAAAAATAAAGTTGTAAAAGAACTCAGACAAACAGGTGAAGCAGGAGGAAGCAAAGATGGAATGGATATTTCCATTGGCCGGCTTAACTTAAAAACTAATGACTTGCAATGGGCTGGAGCAAACAATCCTCTGAATTTCATTAGAAATGGGCAATTGGAAGTGTTGAAAGCGGATAAACAACCTATTGGTTACCATCCTAAAAATCACCCTTTCACTAACCATGAAATCCAACTAAAAAAAGGAGATAGCATTTTTATATACTCCGATGGCTATGCCGATCAATTTGGCGGACCTAATGGAAAAAAATTCAAATACAAGCAATTGGAAGATCTTCTAATTGCAAATAACCACTTGCCATTGACGGACCAAAAAGAAATCCTCAAAAAATGTTTTACCGAATGGAAAGGTAACTTGGAACAAGTTGATGATGTTTGTGTGTTTGGCGTAAGAATTTAATTTTTTGCAAATAAGAATTTCAGTAAGATTTAGTTGTAAAAGTTTTTACTCATTTATTTTCTTCTTGAGTATAAAGGCCGAGAATTTTAATGTGTTGATGCCTGAAATTTAAAATATAATAATGAAAAAAATATTGACCTGTTTTTTGTTTGTTTTGTTTCTTATTCCTCAATCTTTAATGGCCCAGCAAGCTGTTATTGATTCCCTTATCACTTTTTTAAAAACCGCTCAGGAAGATACAGTCAAAGTAAATTCCTTGAACTTGCTTAGTACCCAATATACAAATACAGGCAGTTATGAACAAGCCCTGCAATGCGCGCAAAAAGCCCAGCAACATGCTGAAAAATATAACTACCAAAAAGGAATAGCCGTTTCTTACCACAATATTGGAACCGTTAATTGGTATAAGGGAGATTATGAAAAAGCATTGGAAAACCACTCGAAAGCATTACAAATAAGACAAGCAATTGAGGATAAACAAGGCACGGCAAGTTCGTATAATAATATCGGCTTAGTTTATACGAACCTTGGCAATTACGAAAAATCAATGGAAAGTTTTCTGAAGGCTTTAAAAATTAGGCAGGAAATTGGAGAAAATCAGGGAATAGCAAGTACTTACAATAATATCGGAAATGTATACCGAAGTCAGGGAAAAACTGAAAAGGCATTGGATAATTATTTGAAGTCCTTGAAAATAAAAGAAGAGATCAGAATGGGATCCCCAAATGATATTGGGAATAAAAAAGGATTGGGGAACTCGTATAATAATATCGGATTAGTTTATACGGATCAAGGCGATTATATGAAATCGTTGGATTACTATCTGAAAGCAATAAAGATCAGGCTAGAGATCGGAGATAAGCAAGGAGTAGCGTATTCTTATACTAATATCGGAAATATTTATTACTTGCAGGGCAAGTATGAAAAGGCATTGAATAGTCAAATGAAATCTTTAAAAATTGATGAAGAAATTGGATTCAAAGAAGGAATAGCAGTTGTTTGCGCCAATATTGGAAGTGTTTATATGAGACAAAATAAATTTGAAAAAACATATTATTATTTTAACCGGTCCTTGACTTTATCAAAAGAAATAGGATACAAAGCCGGGCTTAAGGTAGCATACATTAGCTTGTCGGAGTTATATGAAGCACAAGGAGATTACAAACAGTCTTATAACTACCATAAGCTATATTCTGATATTAAGGATACACTTCTCAATGAGCAATCCAGCCGACAAATAGCTGAAATGAATACGAAGTATGACAGCGAAAAAAAAGATAAAGAATTGATAAAAAAAGATGCAGAGATAAGCAAACAGCAAGCCGAAACAGAGAGCCAAAACCTGCAACGCAATGCCTTTATTACTGGTTTTATCTTGGTACTTGCACTCGCGTTTTTTATTTTAAGAAGTTATCGTCAGAAGCAGAATGCCAATAATTTATTAGAAGAAAAAAATCTACTTATTGAAAATCAAAAACAATTAGTAGAAGAAAAAAACCTTAAAATTACCGACAGTATTAACTATGGAAAACGCATACAGCAGGCTATTCTTCCTTCACAGGAATTAATTAAATCTCTTCTCCCTGATTCATTTATTTTTTTCAGACCCAAAGATATTGTTAGCGGGGACTTTTATTGGATTTCAGAAAAAGACGATAAATTGTTAATAGCTGTTGTAGATTGTACAGGACATGGAGTTCCAGGAGCATTTATGAGTATGATTGGAAACACTATGTTGAATGAAATTGTAAATGTGAAAAACATTTCTGAACCAGATCAAATTCTTGATCAGCTGAACAAAGGGATAGTTAGCATCCTTCATCAAAATAATAGTGAAACAAATACGCAAGATGATGGCATGGATATAACCATACTTGCTATTGACAAAACAAACAATGAAATAACATTTGCAGGCGCTAACCATTTCGCTTATTTAATCAAAAACAATGAATTGAAAACTTTAGAAGGAGATGTTTTTTCTATTGGTGGCATGTTTGGAAAAGAAGATATAAAGTTTTCTAACCAAAAAATAAAAATTGAAAAAGGGAATACCTTTTATTTATTCACGGATGGGTTTGCGGACCAATTTGGTGGAGAAAAAAACACCAAATTTTTATCAAGCCGCTTTGCGGAGCTATTGCAAAATATCCAGCAACCTGATATGGAACAACAGAAAGAAAAGCTTATTAGTGCATTCGATGATTGGAAAGGAAATAATAAACAGTTAGATGATGTTTGTGTGTTTGGAGTAAAAATTTAAAACACTAAAATTTTTTAAAAAAATGATTCCGCAGGAAATCTTAAGATTATACGTACGATGCAAATGGTTGCAAGTGCTCTGCATTTTGTTTGTGTTTTCTCTTCCTCTAAATTCTTTAAAGGCTCAAAACAGAAACATTGACTCTTTACAAACCCTTTTCAAAAACAACAAACCGGATACTACCAAAGTAAAAAATTTAAATAGGTTGTCATGGGAATACCGAAATGTTGGTCTTTATGATGCTGCAATGCGTTATGCTAAGTTGGCTTTGCAGCTTGCTCAAGAATTAAAGTTTAAAAAAGGTGTTGCTGATTCTTACAATAATATCGGAATTGTTTATAGAAATCAAGGCAATTCCTCTATAGCTATTGGCTATTATTTCAAAGCACTAAAAGTTGCGGAAGAACTTAAGGATATAAAAGCAATTGCAACCTACCTTGGTAACATCGGTATTATTTATGGTTCCCAGAGAAACTATTCCAAAGCCCTTGAGTATTTTTTTAAAGCATTGAAGACCGATGAAGAATTGGGGAATAGAAAGGCGATTTCAAGACATCTTGGAAACATAGGTGGTGTCTATGCTGAACAAAAAAATTACTCTAAGGCTCTCGACTATTATTTTAAAGCATTAAAAATTGCAGAAGAACTTAAAGATAAAAATGGAGTTGTAAGGCATGCTGGAAATATTGGAAGTGTCTACCATGAACAAAAGGTTTACGCGACAGCTCTGGATTATCACTTCAAGGCTTTGAAAATGGCGGAGGAAATAGAAGATAAAAACGGAATAGCACAAAATTCAGGCACAATTGGCTCGTTATATACTACAACAAAAAAATATACGGAAGCAGAAAAATATTTAAAACGCGCATTGACCATTTCGGAAAAGATGGGTGCAATTAATTTACAGTTGGACCACCAAATTTATTTGAGTGAACTGTACGAGAAGATGGGGAGGTCAGTTAGTGCATTGGAACATTATAAGAAAGCGATTATAGCAAAGGATACTCTTTTTAATCAAGATAAAAATAAAGAAATTACCCGTCAGGAAATGAATTATGAATTTGATAAAAAAGAAGAGGCAACAAAAGCTGAAAATGAGAAGGTGAAAGCAATAGCAGAAGAAAAAAATCGCAAACAAAAAATTATCACCTGGCTCATTGCAAGTGGTTTGTTATTAGTGATTTTATTTTCTGGCTTTATTTTCCGTTCCCTTCGTATTACCCGTAAACAAAAACAGATCATAGAAATAAAGAATGCAGAAACAGAATTACAGAAAAAAATAATTGAAGGAAAAAACAAAGACATCATAGATAGTATTCATTATGCAAAACGGATACAAGATGCATTAATGGGAGAAAAAGTGCATATCAGTGTGCATCTTCCGGAACATTTCATCCTTTTTATGCCCAAAGATATTGTAAGTGGAGATTTTCACTGGGGAGCCGAAAAACAAGGATTTTGGTACTTTGCTGCTGTTGACTGCACCGGTCATGGAGTGCCAGGTGCTGTTATGAGTATGCTTGGTATCTCTTTTCTAAATGATATTGTATTCTCTGAAGGAATGCTCAATCCTGCTGAAATCCTCAACCGCTTGCGCGATAAAGTTGTGAAGGAACTCAGGCAAACAGGAGAAGCAAATGGCAGTAAAGATGGGATGGATGTTTCGCTTGCACGGCTTAATTTAAAAACCAATGAATTGCAATGGGCTGGTGCCAACAATGCAATTAACCTTATTCGAAATGGCGAATTGTCAACGATAAAAGCTGACAAGCAACCCATTGGTTATCATCCCGAACAACGTCTTTTTACTAACCATGAAATTCAACTGCAAAAAAGTGATAGTATTTACCTCTATTCTGATGGGTATGCCGATCAGTTTGGCGGCCCTAAAGGAAAAAAATTCAAATACAAACAGTTGGAAGATCTTCTAATTACGAATTGCCATTTGCCATTGAAGGATCAAAAGGATCTTTTGAAAAGATGTTTCATCCAATGGAGAGGTTCCTTAGAACAGTTGGATGATGTTTGTGTGTTTGGAGTGAGGGTGTAAACGCTGAAGAAAATAAAATGATGCACCAAAAAAGAATTCTACTGATCACTCCTCTTTCATCTCCATTACTACCCTGCTTACTACTTCAATAACTTCATTGATTTCAGCTTCTGTAGTGTATTTGCCCAAACTAAAACGAACAGTACTATACGAATCCTCATCATTCATTCCCATCGCTTTTAATACGTGTGATGGTTCAGCAATAGCCGAAGTGCAAGCTGAACCCATTGCAACTGCAATAGACGGAATTTTATTTATCAGCGCTTCCGAACGAACCCCTTGAAAAGTAATATTAGTAACATTGAACAAACGATGCTTCGTACTTCCATTAATAAAAACATTCGTTATATCGCAAAGGTGTTGCTCCAATTTTGTTCGCAGTTTTGAAATACGGATCGAATCATCCCACATTTCCTGCTGTGCAATTTCACATGCTTTTCCAAGCCCCACAATACCTGTTACATTTAATGTCCCCGAACGTAAGCCGCGTTCATGGCCACCTCCATCAATTTGCGGATACAACGTAACACGCGGATTTTTTCTTCTAACATACAAGGCTCCTATACCTTTTGGTCCGTAAAATTTATGTGCACTCAAACACATCAGATCAATATGATCATCTTCCACATCGCAATTTATTTTTCCGACAGCTTGGGTGGCATCACACATAAAAATACTATTGTTGGTGTGAACCAGGTCAGCAATTTGTTTGATAGGTTGTATCACTCCTGTTTCATTGTTGGCATACATTACAGCAACCAGGATAGTTTGAGGACTTAGTGCATTTTTTAATTCTTCCAGGTCGATCAATCCTTCACGATCCACTGATAAATAAGTGATCTCAGCGCCCTTTCGTTCCAAGGATTTACAGGTATCCAGCACCGCTTTGTGTTCGGTTTTAACAGTGATAATATGTTTGCCTTTGGTTTGATAGTTTTCCCAAACACCTTTAATAGCAAGGTTAATAGCCTCCGTAGCACCGGATGTAAAAATAGTTTCCTGGGCCAGGCAATTAATAAGTTGAGCAACTTGTTCACGTGCTGTTTTTACAGCATCTTCTGCAACCCAACCAAAAGCATGGGTGCGACTGGAGGCATTACCAAACTTTTCGGTAAAGTAGGGCAACATCGTTTCTAATACCCGTTTATCAACTGGTGTAGTAGCGTTATGATCTAAATAAATAGGTGTTTTCACAATTTTTTAAGACTTTGTTGCAAATATAATAGATACGATTGATACTATTGTTCTGTTGTTGTTATTATTGCGTTAGGGATTGCAGCGGCAGGCTCTGGATAAATTCCGCGTAAATCCCCGCCCGAACGACTGATGTCTTTCAGTCGGGCAGGCTTTTCTGTTTAGAAAAGATTGAAGCGCAAAGCCCGCCACTTTCTTTTCAGAAAGTGGAACGCCCCCATTAAATTTATTCTTAAAAAAAGAACAGGTTAATATTAATTCATGATCTGTAAAGGTTTAAAAAGAAAATAACCATCTCCACATCTTATTGATATGAAACAGGACTTGGCTTAGAAAGAAAAAAATCATTGAACCTTAGATCATAGGCACCAAAAGGATTTATTCTAAAATCAACCCCGGGTCTGCCGGGTTCGTTAGGATAAAAAGCAAATGAAAACCGGAACGAATTAATGATAAGATTTTCATTTCTTACCAATACCCCAATTCCGTAAACCTGGTAAATAGTGTTTTGTAATGAAAATGCGTTATTTTTATCCATCATTCCAAAACCCGCAAATACAACTGGGGCAAACTGAAATCCGATCAAATTCCAGGGTGTATAAATAATAGTTTGTAAGTTGAGATACATTTTACTTTTCCCCTTTAAGGTATTGCTTTCAAATCCGTAGAGTCCTTTGTTTCCATTAATATTTACACTCTCATAAACTTCTCTGTCCAGGCCTTGCGTGAGATGGTAATAAATGAACTGCCTTACACCGTATCTGTTTATCATTAAACGATCGCTTATATAGGAGAGATCAAGATTGATAACACCTCTTTCCGGTTTTTCTGATTTCAAAAAAGTGCCATATTCTAAGCCACCTGCAATATAACCTTTGTTGTTGAAGTGCTTGCCTGTAGCGGTTTTTGCGCCTACATAATAATTCAAGGAGAGCTCTTTGTTTTCTACCCCACCAATCAATGCAAAAAGACTTCCTTCGGGAACATCTTCGTTTACTCCAAACCTGAAGATGTATTCATCTTTATAATATTTACGTGTGGAATATCCAACACTCCCAAAGTAAAAAGTACTGTTCTGAAATATGTGTAACGTATCAACCAATGAATTGGGTCTTTGGTTATAGTGTATGTTAAGCAGTCTCCCGGCCACTACTAATCGTGAACTTCTATCTTCATCAGTATACCCATGATGTATTTTAAAGCTTCTGCCTAGCCAGTAATCATGATGTCTGGATTCTATTGGGTAACCCGACTGAAAAGAATCAACAGGGGTGTATGGATTAATTGAATTTACAAGGATCTCGTCTCCCCCTCCAGCCCATTTAGCCAATGGCGAATAAAATATCCGGTTTACACTGATTCCACGAATAGAGTTTTTGGTAGAGGTGCTATAATAAGCAGTTGCAGTGATAAAGCTCCTTCTGATATTAGGAATAGTATAACTACCATTTAAAACAGCATGCGTTAAGGAATCAGGTCGAAATGTCAAACCGTTTTGAAACCCCTGCCCAAGTCCTAAAAAGTTAGTTTCTTTTAACGAAACAGTGTAGTAAGGTCCATCACTTTCTAATGTCAATAGCAAAGACCAAAGATTTTGAACAACCACAACCACATCAATGCTATCCTTGCTATTCTTTACCGGATTGATACTGATCTTAGCATCCCTGATATATGAAGTTTTTCTTAAGATCCGTTCCGACTCTCTTAAGGAAAGAGGGTCTAAGTCATCTCCTTTTTTCACTAATAACAGATTTTTTATAATTATTTCTTTTGATTTAGAGTGTAATTTATTTCCTGTTTTCACCAGAGGTTTATCAATTTTTCTATCAGGATCATCAACTGAAGTACCAAAAGGATCAAGTGAAATTATTTCAATTTTTCGAATGATCTTCCCTTTGTAATTGTCATAATTATCTTTTTTTATTTTCGGAGACACAAGGAGGCCTGATATAGAATCCGTAAAAATAGCCTGGTAAAGCAAATGGGTAAATTTCCGTTTCGAAGCAATGCGTTGTATTTTTTTATAAACAGCTAGAGAATCTTTTTTTTCTTTCTTGTTTTCGGGTTTATGTTGTGCAATGGAGAGGAGTGGAATTAGCATGCTAATAAACCAGATAATAAAGAATTTTTGCATGTTTAAGTACTGATTTACCTGATATTGATAAGAAAACTAACCTTTGTTTCACTATTTAGGATAAAAGTTTCGTTTAAACGCTATTATCAATAGCCTAAGGAGGAAAAGCACCATTTGATTCCCTTTTATAATCAGGTAGGGAAATGAAAATTTTACTAATGATCAAATCCGATTAAATAGCCAATTTATCCCAAAAGATGTCCTTTGAAACACTTTAAATTCAATAAAAGACGCTTCTATTTAGAATTATTCTTAACTTTGCACTTGTATTCATGACAGCATCAAAAACGATATATAAAACAAGCATTGATATTGAAAAGATCCGTGCCGATTTTCCAATACTTTCTCGTAAAGTAAACGGTAAGCCATTGATCTATTTTGATAATGGAGCAACATCGCAAAAGCCCCGTTCGGTTATTGATTCCCTTGAAAATTATTATACAGTTCAAAACGCGAATATCCATCGTGGTGTTCATACCTTAAGTCAGGAAATTACTGTTGTATACGAAAATGCCCGTTCCACCATTCAAAACCATTTGAATGCCAAACACTCACACGAAATCATTTTCACCAAAGGCACTACAGACTCTATTAATCTTGTTGCAAGTTCATTTGGTAAAAAATATATTTCAGAAGGCGATGAAATTTTAATTTCAGCAATGGAACACCATTCCAATATTTTGCCATGGCAGCAATTGTGTGAAGAAAAAGGAGCTATATTAAAAGTAATTCCGATCAATGATGCAGGAGAATTAATAATCTCCGATTATAAAAGATTGCTGAGCGAAAAAACAAAAATTGTTGCGATCACGCATATTTCCAATACACTTGGAACCATTAATCCTGTTGAAGAAATTATTGCATTAGCACATGCAAAAAACATTCCGGTTTTGTTGGATGGTGCACAGGCTGTACCTCATACAGCAGTTGATGTGCAGGCATTGGATTGCGATTTTTATTGTTTCAGCGGACATAAATTATTTGGCCCTACAGGAGTTGGAATACTTTACGGAAAAGAAAAATGGTTGAATGAAATGCCTCCTTACCAGGTTGGCGGTGGAACTATCAAAACAGTTTCATTTGAAAAAACAGAATATGCCGAGCTTCCATTAAAGTTTGAAGCCGGTACGCCTCATATTGAAGGCGGAATAGGGCTAGCTGTTGCCATCGACTATATTAATGCCATTGGGCTAGATACCATTGCGGAATACGAACATGAATTACTGCTCTATGCAACCGATGCGCTGCAAAAAATTGAAGGGTTAAAAATTATCGGAACAGCAAAAAATAAAGCAAGCGTAA
Organism: Bacteroidota bacterium; assembly: GCA_040388745.1. Classification (GTDB taxonomy): domain Bacteria; phylum Bacteroidota; class Bacteroidia; order 2-12-FULL-35-15; family 2-12-FULL-35-15; genus 2-12-FULL-35-15. Next base: position 35,569 of record JAZKBF010000022.1, read on the forward strand.
TTTCATTTGCAGTTAAAGGTTTGCATCCATTTGATATTGGAACTATTTTGGATCAACTCGGTATTGCGGTCCGAACAGGTCATCATTGCACTCAACCGCTGATGGCGTTCTATTGTGTACCAGGCACCATTCGTGTTTCATTCGCGTTTTACAATACAAAAGAGGAGATAGATATTTTTATTAAAGGATTACAAAAAGCAATTTTAATGTTAAAATAGTTTCAGTTGATCTGAAATGGTCTTAGTAGTAAAAAAGATGAGAATAGAGGATATAGAAAAAGAGATTATAGAAGAGTTTGAAATCTTTGAAGATTGGATGGGGAAATATGAATACCTGATCGATCTTGGAAGGTCATTGCCATTGATCAATGAGAAATACAAGACCGAAGATAAGATCATCAAAGGTTGCCAAAGTCAGGTTTGGATGCATTCAGAACTTATCGATGGAAAAGTTGTTTATACAGCCGATAGTGATGCAATTATTACAAAAGGAATGGTTGCTTTAATGATCCGTGTTTTATCAAACCATACACCGGATGAGATCATTAATGCTAAATTAGATTTTGTAGAAAAAATCGGATTGACCAAACATCTGTCACCTACCCGTAGCAATGGTTTGGTGAGCATGATCAAACAAATGAAATTGGATGCAATAGCTTATAAAGTTAAGAGTACGTAAAATATAATTAACTCATTGTAAAGGTTGCGTTAGGGATTGCAGTGTAAATCCCCGCCCGAACGAATGAATTCGATCATTCGGGCAGGCTTTTCTGTTTAGAAAAGATTGAAGCGCAAAGCCCGCCCTTTCTTATTTAAGAAAGGGAACGCCCAAATGAATATAGTTTTTACAATATAAAACCTGACAATAGCATCAATCATTCACAATACTTAATACACAATATTTAGTAACCCAATAACAGAACAAAAGAAAATGCCTGCAATAATAAACACACACGATACTCCTCTTGCACAGCGGGTTATTGACACGATCAAAACTTGTTATGATCCTGAAATCCCGGTTGATATTTGGGAACTTGGCTTGATCTATGAAATTAATATTGACCAGGAAAACAACCTGAATGTAAAAATGACCTTAACATCACCATCTTGTCCGGTAGCAGAAACATTGCCTCCAGAGGTTGAAGATAAATTGCGCGAAGTAGAAGGGATCCGTTCAGCAAAAATTGAATTAACGTTTGAACCAAGTTGGGAAAAAGAAATGATGAGTGAAGTGGCACAATTAGAATTAGGGTTTATGTAAATAAAGAAGACACAAGTTACTAGAATCAAGACACAAGAAACAAGATTTGGATTATTCTCAACTCTTGCATCTTGACTCTCAACTCTTACATCCCAACTCTCAACTCTAACATCTTGATTCTTGAATCTTAATTCTTGACTCTATTAAAAAAATGGAAATAATAAATAAAGTAGCCTTAAGTGGCATTATCACTATTGATCTTGAAGAGTTCTATCCTCAGGGGGAGCGTGTATTATTTGATATTAAAGATCTGCTTTTTCAAGGATTGATCTTACGTGAAAAAGATTTCCGTGAATTTATAAAAAATGAAGATTGGACTAAATATAAAAACAAATATGTTGCCCTAATTTGTTCTGCTGATGCCATTGTTCCTACCTGGGCATATATGCTGCTGGCAACACAATTAGAGCCTTATGTAAAAAAAGTTGTTTTTGGGAACCTTGAAATTCTTGAAACGGTTTTATATAATGAGATCCTCAGTAAACTAAATATAAACGATTATAAAGATGCCCGCATCGTCATCAAAGGTTGTGGTCACCTCCCTGTTCCAAAAGCTGCGTACGTTGAAATTTCCAGACTTTTGCGTCCTATCGCAAAAAGCATCATGTATGGCGAAGCTTGTTCCACAGTCCCCTTGTATAAACAGGCGAAATAGATTTTTCACCACCTTTTTTATTATTTCTAATGCCCCGTATTTCTGACATGTTCTTCATTTTTGCAGAATGGGATCCGGATCAAAAATTCGCGTTCCGCAATTATTTAGTAATGATGCAACGTTTCTAACAAATTATGAGTCTTTATAATGTTAAAACACTAAATTTGTTTAGGTGTTTAGCGTTAAAAAAATTAAAGGGAAGAAGCGAATTTAAAAAACAATAATGAAAAAAAATTTACGATCTAAAAAAGCGCTTTTTTATTTTCCACTGTTTCAGTGTAAGATAGCTGTTTTTGCTTTTTTATTTGTGTATTCTTTCACAAGCAATTCACAAACTATTCTTCCTTTTCCTTATACGGGAAGCCCTCAAACCTATACTGTTCCTTGCGGTGTAGATACCATCCACGTTAAAGCATGGGGAGCCGGTGGAAGCGGTGGAGGTGCCGATAGCCATGGTGGAGCCGTTGGTGGAGCCGGAGCCTTTATAGAAAGCTATATTGTGGTAACACCCGGACAAACATTAACAATGATAATTGCAGGAGGTGCCGGTCCGGGATCGGGCTGTGTTGCATGTTCTGGCGGAGGAAGTGCAGGAATGGGTGGTGGAGTTGTTGATGGTGGCCGTGGTGGTAATGCCGGCTGCTCCCCTTGTTCCGGTGGTGGCGGTGGTGGCGGTGGTGGTGCAGCTATTTATAATGGGGCTACACCATTGGTTGTTGCAGGTGGCGGTGGCGGTGGAAGCGGTGGCGGACAATTTAGTAGTGGTGGGGCAGGTGGTGCAGGCGGACAAAATGGAAATCCCTCACCTGGCTCATGCGCTTCGGTTGGTATATCAGGAGCAAATGGAACAGGAAATGGAAGTGCAGGACAAGATAAAGGTGGTGGTGATGGAGCCGGTGGTGGCGGTGGCGGTGGTGGATATAATGGAAGTTCTGGTGGCGCTTCTCCACCAAGTTGTGATTGCGGTGGTTGTGGTGGTGGCGGTGGAAGCAGCTATTCTTCAGGGTTTAATACTACTATCATAAATGGCAACGGACAAACTCCGGGCGGCAGCACCGATCCTGATCTTCCTGCTGGAGCAGCAGTAGGTGGAGGAACTTCTACCAAAGGTGGAGACGGGTATATAATATTCTCATTTGATGGTGGCTCTCCGGAAACAGATTTTACTAATACTACTGTTTGTAATGGCGCTGCAACACAATTTACAAATAACTCCATAACCGCCTCCGGAAGCATTACTTCAACATCATGGGATTTTGGAAACAGCACTCCGGTAAACAATAGCGTAAATCCCGCGTATATTTACCCAGTTGGAGGAACTTATACTGTTTCTTTAATTGTAACAAATAATTATGGCTGTGCCGATACTACTACTAAATCGGTTCAGGTTTATTATAATCCTGTAGCGGCTTTCAGTCAAAGCAGTGTATGCTTTGGCGATTCTCTGAATTTTTTAAATACATCTACCATTCATAACTCAACCTCAATAGCCACTTATTTATGGTCATTTGGTGATGGTAGCCCCACTGGCAGTATACCAAGCCCTGCTCATTATTATTCTGCAGGAACGTATCCTGTTCTGTTATTAGCCACAAGTGCTAATGGGTGCATGGATACAGCAAGTGCAGTTGTAAAAACGTTTGATGCTCCAACCTCTGCATTCTTATTTAGTAACACCTGTTTATTTGATTCCGCGAAATTTACAAACACCTCTCTCAACCCGGTAATGGGTACTATAGCAAGCTGGTCATGGAATTATGGCGATGGCTCTGCATTAAACACAACGGTGTGGAATCCAAGTCATCTGTATACTGTTCCTGGAAATTATCAGGTTACCCTGGTTACATACTCATCAAATCTGGGTTGTTCGGATACCCTGAAAGACTCCATTACAGTGTTTCCAATGCCTGTTTCTAATTTTAGTTTTACCGATGTGTGTTTGAATCAGGCAATGATTTTCAATGATTCATCTACTGTTTCAACCGGAAGTATTGCAGGCTGGTCGTGGAATTTTGGTGATGGCACTCCGCTAAGTATCGCTCAGGATCCAAGTCATATTTATGCAAGCTCCGGAACATTTACTGTTAAATTGATTGTAACGAGTAACAACAGTTGTAAAGATACAATAGTAAAGAGTGTAGTGGTACATCCCTTGCCTACAGCCCTGTTCAGTTCTTTAAATGTTTGTGATCGAACCACGGTTCTGTTTAATAATTCATCAACAATTCCTGCTAATCCTACCAATGATGTGATACAATCCTGGACATGGGATTTTGATGATGGCAGCCCTTTCAGTATCAGTCAAAATACTTCGCATCTTTATACTGCCCCGGGATCCTACTCAGTTCAATTATTGATTGTTTCCAATTTCGGTTGCCCGGATTCCATTACAAAAATAACCATCGTTAACCCGAACCCTACAGTATTATTTTCCGCCAGCGATACAATCGGTTGTGAGCCTTTGTGTGTGGATTTTCAAAATGTATCAACCATATTAACAGGCACTAATATCTCCCGCATATGGAACTTTGGTGATGGCAGCCCAACAAGTAGTACGCTGGATGCAAACCATTGCTATACAAATAATTCTGTGTATTCACCCCTTACTTTTGATATTACCTTAACTGTAACTTCGGATAGTGGATGTGTTTCTACCCTTACAAAAATCAATTACATAACCGTAAACCCTAATCCAGTTGCGGCTTTTACAGTTGACCCAACAACAACAACTATTATTGATCCGATCATTTCAATTAAAGATCTATCCATTGGAACCGATAATTGGAATTGGGATTTTGGAGATCTTCAAATAGCTTCTGTGTCCAATCCCACTCCTCATACATATTCTGATACCGGTACTTACCTGATAACGTTGATCACATCCACTCAATATGGCTGTGCAGATACAGCTTATAAAACCGTCATTATTGATCCCGAATTTGTATTTTATATTCCAAATTCTTTTTCACCGGATGGAGATGGCATGAATGATACATTTATGGGCAAAGGTCTATTTATAAAAGAATTCAAAATGACTATATTTGATCGATGGGGGAATTCGATCTTCATTTCTGATGATATCAGCAAATCATGGAATGGCAAAGCAAACCGTGGCCCCGATACTGCATTGCAGGATGTGTATGTTTATGTTATAGAGCTTAAAGATTTTAAAAATAAAAACCACAGTTATAAAGGAATTGTAACACTGGTAAAATAAAATCACTCTCAACTCACACAGAAGACTCAAACAGCCACTGTTTGCCCCACTCTCTCTTAATGGAGGACGCGAAACGCGGAAGGAAATTAAAAAGGTAAATGAAAAGTAGAAAAGATAAATTTAACAACTATCGTTTCGCTCTCCGCTGGAGAGGGCTATGGAGATGTGTGTTTGTTTTTCTACTTGTTTCTGGTTTCCATTCGTTAACAGTAGCTCAAACGAAAGCTAAAAAACTTCTTATTAAACCGCTTCAGGACAAGGTTTTTATTAAAGAACAAGGGCAGTTCACTAAAAATGCCAGGGAAACAAAAATGGCTTTTACCGAGCCTATTCTTTACGGTGTAGAAAATGAAGAATTTAATGCTTATTTCACTGCACATGGTATTGTTTTTCAATTTCCTGAAAGAAGAAATATAGAAGAAAAGGATAGAGAACAAATAGATAATGAGCCTGAAGAAAGAAGCGTAGAAACCATCTGGCATACTGCAACTATGCAATGGCTGAATACAAATACTTCAGTAGAATTAGTAGCGGAACAAAAAGTTTCTAATTATTACAATTACAGTGATTTTTATGGTGGATTTGACGACAAAACCTTTTACAACTTTGTTCCTGCATATAAAAAAATAAAGTACATCGATCTTTATCCCGGTGTGGATGTGGAATTTGAATTGCCTGAAGAGGGAGGCATAAAATATAAATTTATAGTAAAGCCTAATGTTGTTATTCCTCTTATCTCCTTTCAATGGGATGGATTAGAAAAAATAAGTACGGATGAAAAAGGAGACCTTCATCTGAAAAGTAAATTCGCAGCACAAAGTTTAAATTCCGAATGGCAGCTTCTCGATCATGCTCCTAATGCGTTCACTGCAAATTCACATACAGATATCCCGGTAAAATTTATTGTTAATGGTAATAAAGTAGAATTTAAATTTTCATCCTCAACCATTTCTTCGTCCGAAGGTATTGTGATTGACCCATGGCTCACCCCTACCGGCTATCCTTCTTTAAATCGTGCATTCGACATCCAGGAAGATTCTGTGGGTAACATATTTATTCAGGGCAATCAGTCCAACTATCACATTGAAAAATACAACTCGCTGGGAGTGCTACAGTGGACCTATGTTACCTATTCTGTTTTTTTGGGTGATATCGCTGTTGACAACCCCGGTAATACTTACATTATAGGTGGATATTGTTCCGGTAAGCGGCAAAAGCTTAACCCTGCCGGTATTCAGGTTTGGTCGCAGGGAGGTTTGTGTGAAGAGTGGCGCCTGGCATTTAATTATTCTAAAACCGTTCTTGCTGTTTGTGGTTATTTTGTTAATCCCGGAGGTAATAATCTTGCTCGGCTCGACATGGCTACCGGGGCCGTTAGCGACCAGATCGCATATAACCAGGAAACAAGATCAATAGCCACCGACTGTAATGGAGATATGTATTCTCTTCATTTACCATCAGCTGAACTCCGTAAAACCAATGCAGATTTTACTCCCGGAGGTGTGGTTCCCAGTGGGCTTGCTTTAATTTATTCAGGTACCGGGTATGCCCTTAATCCTGCCTACTCTCCCAGTGTTTTTCAGGGTTTTAACGGTACGTTAATCCAGGGGCCTTATGTTTACATATACGATGGAACTTTGCTGCGAAGATTTAATAAATCTACCCTAACTCATATAAATAGTGTAACGGTGCCAAACGGTGTTAATTACCAATGCAGCGGACTATCTACCGATCCATGCGGTAATGTTTATGCAGGCACTACCAACAGCATCGTGAAATTCGATTCAGCACTCACGTATATGGAAACGATCCCTACTCCCGGACCTGTTTATGATATTATATTGGGATCCAGTGGAGAGCTTCTTGCTTGTGGAAGCGGCTTTTTAGGGAGCTTTAGCATTTCGTGTGCGGCACCACCACCATTAAGTGTTACTGTAACTTCTACAAATGCCGACTGTGATGGTGGTACTTCTAGCGTTTTGGTAAGTGGAGGTATCGCTCCTTATAGCTATATCTGGCAACCTGGCGGACAAACTACCGATAGTATTGGTAATCTAACACCCGGAACCTATACCTACACAGTAACAGATCCTTTTTGCCGTGCCTACCAGGATTCTATAATAATTACTTTAATTCCACCATTGGTGATTGAACCTGGGGTAATTGGTGTGGTTTCACCTGGAGTTATTAGTAATGAAAGCTGTCCGGGTGCGCTCAATGGTTCCGCAACTGTAACAGCCTTTGGTGGAACAGGTCCGTATACATTTTATTGGAATACCAATCCTGTCCAGTATAGTCAAACTGCCACAGGTTTAGCAGCCGGGACCTACCTGGCAACTGTTGTAGATGCCGACTCCTGCAGGGATACCCTGAGTATCGTGATCACCAGAAATTTAAATCCGCATGCCGCTTTTGGCTTCACGAAGGTATGTTATGGCAGTGCCACACAATTTACGGATAGCTCCACCACTGCTTCGGGAACCATCATTTCACGGGCTTGGGATTTCGGGGATGGTAGCTCTGTAAATAATAACACAAGCCCATCCTACATCTACCCAAATCCGGGAAACTATGTTGTTACATTAATAATAACCACCAATTTTGGCTGTGCCGATACAATTACAAAATCGGTACAGGTTTATTATAATCCGGTAGCAAGTTTCACCTCCAATGATGTCTGTTTAAAAGATACAGTGTATTTTACCAATACTTCTTCAGTTGACAACTCAACAGCCATAGGATCTTATTTATGGAAATTTGGTGATTTGAGCCCTACAAGTGGTTTGCAAAATCCAAGTCATTATTATTCTGTTGCCGGAACATACAGCGTTATTTTAATAACAACAAGTACTGATCTGTGTTCTAAGTCAGATACACTTTCTGTAAATACATTTGATCCTCCAAGCTCCGTTTATACAGTAAACAATACCTGTTTATTAGATTCTGCGGTATTTGTAAATACTTCTCTGAGTCCTACAATGGGCAGCACAGCAAGCTGGTCATGGAATTTTGGTGATGGTTCTGCTTTAAACACAACAGTATGGAATCCTCGTCATTTGTATGCTGTTCCCGGAAATTACCAGACAACTTTGATTACCTACTCATCCAATCTTGGTTGTCCGGACACGCTGCACGACTCAATTACAGTATTTCCTATGCCTATCGCCAATTTTGGTTTTAGCAATGTGTGCTTAAATGTAGCGATGGTTTTTAGTGATCTGTCAACTGTTTCAAGTGGCAGTATTGCAGGCTGGTCCTGGAGTTTTGGTGATGGCACCCCAATAAGCATCATCCAGAATCCAAATCATGTTTATGCTATTCCGGGAACATATACAGTTTCGCTTATGGTAACAACCAACAATGGCTGTAAAAATACAGTATCAAAAGTTGTGGTGGTACATGCCTTACCTGTTGCAAAATTCAGTACTTCAAATGTTTGTGATGGAAGCGTTGTCCAATTCAACGATCTGTCTAACATCCTTGCAACTGATACCATACTGTCGTGGTCGTGGAATTTTGGTGATAATAGTTCTGTTAACAATAATCAAAACACTTCCCACCTTTATCCTGCTGCGGGTTTTTATGTTGTGAAATTATTGGTTGTTTCCAATTTTGGCTGCAAGGATTCTGTAACTAAAATAAGTATTATTAATCCAAATCCTGTTGTGAGTTTTGCAGCAAACGATACCATTGGTTGTGAACCTTTGTGTATTTCTTTTTTAAATTCTTCGACCATACTATCAGGCGCTAATATAAAATGGGCATGGGTTCTTGGCGATGGTAATTCCATTAACAATTCCCAGTCTTTTGATCACTGTTATACCAACGATTCTGTTTTTGCGGCAAATTTTTATACTGTTACTTTAACCGTTACTTCCGATAGCGGCTGTGTTAGTACATTATCTAAAAATAATTATATTACAGTATATCCTAACCCTAATGCAAGCTTCACAGTTCTGCCGAAAACAGCAGTTATTACCAATCCTGTTATTTCAATTTCAGATCTATCGGCAGGAGCTAATTTTTGGAAATGGAGTTTTGGTGATGGTTCAGACACTTCTCATCTGTCCGATCCTCTGCCACATACTTATGCGGATACTGGAGCTTACACTATTACGTTAATTACATCCACTCAATTCAATTGTATTGATACATCATATCAAACTATTATTATTGAACCTGATTTTGTATTTTATATTCCAAATGCTTTTACACCGGATGGTGATGGAATAAATGATACTTTCAGTGGTAAAGGCATTTTTATTAAGAACTATGAAATGACGATTTTTGACCGCTGGGGCAATTTAATATTCTTTTCAGATGATATCAATAAACCCTGGGATGGAAAAATAAATAGCGGCAGTGAAATAGCACCGGTAGACGTATATGTGTATGTGGTCAAAATTACCGGTTTTAACAAAAGCAAATATCTTTACAGAGGAATTGTTACATTGGTAAGGTAAAGGTATCTCTCATGAAAAAAACAGTACTATTTATATTCGCCTTATTTTGTTTGTTTTCAAATCGCTTATTAGCACAATGCGTGACCACTCCGTCTCCTCCTCTTTCTTTTGTCAATCCATCATTTGAAGGTCCTTCTTGTGCTGGCTGTCAGCCGGGCCCATGGGTAAATTGTGGGGGAACTCCTGATACTCAGCCCGGTTCCTGGGGCTTTACACAACCGGCCTCCCATGGCAATTCTTATGTGAGTTTTTTACAGGATGGGACCAATGCTGCCGGGTATTATGAAGGATCAAGCCAGGCGCTTAGCTCCTGCATGACTGCCGGACAAGTTTATTCTTTTTCAGTTGATCTGGCACATAGTGATGTCTACAATACTGCCGGGCCGGGCGATTGCTACAGTTCCATTGAAATATTGGGTTCAAACGGAATATGTGCAGAAAGTGAAGTATTATGGCAATCAGGACCGATCACAAGCACCACTTGGCAAACTTACACCGTTACATTAACTCCAACTTCTAACTGGTGTTTTGTTTCATTTCGCCCCTACTGGATATCTCCTTGTAGCGGCTATGTTAACATTAGCCTGGATAATTTAGGCCCTTTGGAAACAGGTTCTCCTGCAGTAGATGCTACTGTGAGCGCAGACATTTCCTGCAGCCAAAATATCCTGGGAACTACCGCCTGTCCCGCTGATTCAATTATTTTATCGGGAGCATTTAGTGGCTCACCTATGCATGCAGTGATCCTTACCGACTCTACCTGGCAGGCAAATGTAGCATACTCTTTGGGTGCTACCACTTCACAAACAATAAGTATTCATGCGTTTCTTACAATTGGCGGATCATTATATGATACCATCACATTTAACCTGGTAGATATTGTTCCCGATTTTACGGCAACCAGTGTTTGCGCAGGAAATGTTACTGCATTTACTGATAGTTCAACCGCATCTTCAGGCAGTATTATTAGCTGGGCCTGGAATTTTGATGACGGAAGTCCGGTCAACACCAGTCAAAATCCCACTCATACGTATGTTAATCCCGGAACGTATAATGTTTTATTAATGATAAACAGCAGCGATGGATGTATGGATACGATTACAAAATCCGTTCAGGTTTATTTTAAACCATCTGTTGCTTTTACGCATAGTAATGTTTGTTTTGGTGATACTTTGAATTTTACAAATACATCTTCAGTTGACAACTCTACTTCAATTGCTTCCTATTTATGGGTATTTGGTGATAGCGGCCCTACAGGCAGTTTACAGGATCCTGATCATTATTATTCGGCTTCAGGAACTTTCTCTGTTACTTTGGTGACAACCACTGTTGATGGATGCTCCAACGCATTCAATGCACCGGTAAAAGTTTTTGACCGGCCCGGCTCTGCGTTCACATTCAGCAATACATGTTTGTCAGATTCGGCAATTTTTACAAACACTTCTCTTAGTCCTGTTATGGGCAACATTGCTGCTTGGTCATGGAATTTCGGTGATGGTTCTGTACTTAATACTACCGCCTGGAGCCCCGGCCATTTATATTCTGCTTCGGGAACTTACCAGGTTACCCTGATCACTTATTCATCCAATCTTGGTTGTCCTGATACCTTGCAAGATAGTATTACAGTATTTCCTTCGGCTATTGCCGATTTTGATTTTATAAATGTTTGTTTGGATCAGGCCATGAATTTTAATGATCTGTCCACTGTTTCCAGCGGAAGTATTTTAAGCAGGTCCTGGAATTTTGGCGATGGCAGCCCCTTAAGTGCTATTCAGAACCCAAGTCATATTTATGCTGCACCGGGAGCCTATAGCGTTACTTTAGTAGTTACAAACAGCAATAATTGTAATGGCGCGATAACAAAAATAGCAACCGTGCATCCTTTCCCCAATGCACAATTTACTGCACCATCTGTTTGTGACGGAAGCAGTGTACAATTTAATGATCTATCAACGATCCCAACAACAGATACTATACAGTCCTGGGCATGGGATTTTGGTGATGGCAGCCCGTTTAATACCACTCAAGATCCCTCTCACATGTATTCATCTGCTGGTTTTTCTTCTGTTCAGTTATTGGTTATTTCAACTTTTGGTTGCAGGGATTCAATCACTGAAATAAGTGTTGTAAACCCTAATCCCATTGTTAATTATACAGCAGATGATACAATAGGGTGCGAACCATTGTGTGTAAATTTTCAAAGCATATCTTCTATTCTCACAGGTACAAATACACAATGGCTTTGGAACTTTGGTAATGGCGGTGCTGCAAGCAGTTCACAAAACCCCAACAATTGTTACATAAATGATTCTATATACTCAGTAAATTATTTCAATGTTTCTTTAACCGTTACTTCCGATAGCGGATGTATTAGCACCTTATCTAAAAATAATTATATCACCGTTTATCCCAACCCTAATGCGAGTTTTACAGCTCAGCCGGGAATAACATCCATTAACAGCCCCTTAATTTCCATTTCAAATTTGTCCACAGGAGCTAATTATTGGACCTGGGATTTTGGCGATACAAGTATTGATTCATCATCTTCTTTCTTAAATCCAACGCATATCTATGCAGATTCCGGTACCTACATAATTACATTGATCACTTCCACTCAATACAACTGTGTTGACACCGCTTATCAAACTGTTATTATCGAACCGGATTTTATATTTTATATTCCAAATGCATTTACACCCGATGGAGATGGATTAAATGATAGTTTTACCGGGAAAGGGATTTTTATTTTTAAGTATGAAATGTCAATATTCGACCGTTGGGGGAATTTGATCTTTTTTTCAGAGGACATTAATATACCATGGAATGGCAAGGCAAATCAGGGAGGAGATCTTGCACAGGCCGATGTTTATGTTTATGTTGTTAAGGTTGTTGATTTTAGCAAAAGAAAACATAATTATAGGGGGATTGTAACATTGCTGAGGTAAAAAACGTATCCTATATCGGTACTAAAAAATTAAGAAATTCATTTGATATAAAAACAAGTTGAATTAAAGAGAAAAACAAAGCATTAAATTTCAAAACACTATGGAAAATCAATACCTTAAAAACATGCGCAATTTTTTATTAGTATCAGCATTGTTGCTTTCTACCTTCTGCGAAGGATTAAAAGCCCAAAAAATGGCAGAGCCTTGTTTATCTGATATTATACATGATAAATTAATGGCAACCAATCCTGAATATGCGCACAGAAGCAAAAGCAACGAAATACTATTGCAAAAGTCTATTGAAAATAATGGTGGGGGAGATCATACTCTTACAGCCACTTTTACAATTCCTTGCGTAGTGCACGTAATACATTTAGGAGAAGCTGTTGGAACAGGAACTAATATTTCAAATGCACAAATACTCAGTGCTATCAGCTCATTAACTGATGCATACAGAAAGCTTGCAGGTAGCCAATTTGATGGCAATGGCGTTGATACAGGAATAGAATTTTGTTTAGCTCAAAAAGACCCTTCCGGAAATCCGACAACCGGAATTAATCGTATAAACGGAACTGGTACGGGCAACTACGAAAATATAGGTGTGGATGGCAGTTTAAATGAGGTACAAGTAAAGGCCTTGAGTTTTTGGGACAATGAAAAGTATTATAATATATGGGTGGTTTCTGAAATTGATAATAACGGTGGCCTTTCCGGAACACAGGGATATGCGTATTACCCTCCGGGAGCACCATTTACCGAAGACGGGACCATTATTCTTTTCAATGCTTTTGGTTTTGATCCGGGAGGATCGCTTGGTTATAACTTAAAACCATATACAAATTTGAATATGACCATGATTCACGAAATGGGTCATGCACTTAATCTATTTCACACATTCAAAGGTGATGGCACTGGTTCCACTTGTCCACCAAATACTCCGGGGCAGTGTACTGCAGAAGGTGACCTTGTTTGCGACATTCCACCCCACATGCGTTCCCAAAGTAATTGTGTTGCTGATGGTACTGCAAATAGCTGTTCATCAGGCTCTACAGCTCTCGACTATCAGCATAATTATATGGATTATTCTTCTGATGCCTGTACAAACATGCTTACTGCAGGACAGTCAGCACGTACAACTGCCACGCTTAACACCTCAAGAAGTTCCTTAGTTACAACCAGTAATCTTGCTGCATGTGGTTGTTCAGGAATATCTGTTTCAATAGCCGTAACTAATGGGTCAAATCCAACCTGCACAGGTCAATCCATCACATTTACTGCAACACCTGTTAATGGTGGAAGTCCAACCTACCAATGGTATTTAAATGGTGCACCGGTTAATTTAGAAACGGGGATTACCTATACCACAACAACATTAACCAATGAGTCGGTAACGTGTATCATGACCTCAGGGGGGGCTTTTACTTCAAATGCGGTTGTAATATCGCTAACCACTGGAATTGTGCCTACTGTATCCACTGCGGTTACTACAGGTTCAAATCCAACTTGTACGGGTGCAGCAATAGCATTCACAGCAACACCAACCAGTGGCGGAACAACACCTGTATATCAATGGAAACTGGACGGAACCAATGTGGGGACAAACAGTGCAATATATACCTCCTCCTCATTAACAAACGGGCAAGTGGTAACATGCGTGATGACTTCCAATTTAAGTTGTGCGAGCCCAACAACAGCTACATCCACACCAATAACAATATCAACAAGTGGTACGATTGCACCAACCATTACAACAGCCTTAACCTCCGGGACCAATCCGGCTTGCGGTGGCCAATCATTTACATTCACTGCTACCTCAACCAATGGAGGAACAACACCGGTTTACCAGTGGAAAGTAAATGGAGTTAATGTGGGGACAAACAGCACCGGGTATACTACCACTACCTTAACTGACGGACAGGTGGTAACATGTGTGATGACATCTAACGAAGCTTGTGCAAATCCAGCAACGATATCAAGTGCCGGAACAACAATAACAATTACTTCAACACCTCAGATAAATTTTATTTCCAACAAAAACGTGTGTGGAGGTGCTATAGGTGCAAGTAGTTTTTCAAGTACCCCTGCAGGTGCCACTTACAGCTGGACAAACTCTAATACAGCGATTGGTTTAGCAGCAAGCGGAACAGGAACTGTTCCCGCCTTTACAGCTGTTAACTCAACAAATGCAGCTATTGTGGCAACAGTAACCGTAACACCTTCTATCAATGGAAGTTGCACAGGAATCCCTTCTACATATACAATTACTGTAAGTCCAACGCCTGTTATTACTCAAAGCGGGGCTGTTCTATCATCCAGCACAGCCTCTTCTTATCAGTGGTACTGGAACGGACAACCGGTTATAGGTGCAACAAGTCAAACACATACTCCAACACAAAACGGTGATTATACTATTATTGCAGGTGGAAGCACTTGTTCTTCAAATAGTATTAATGTTAATGACACCGGAATTGATGCAATCGTCAACAACGATTTCTTTACCGTTTATCCAAATCCGAATGATGGAAATTTTAATATTTCATTCAGTGTGATAATAAAATCAACATATAAACTAACATTGTTAAATGCATTAGGGGCCCTGATTTATCAGGAAACGTTAACAGATTTTAACGGCACCTATTCAAAACAAATGGACCTTACAAAATATGGAAAAGGAATTTATCTGATAAGTATTAGTAATCCCAATATTGAAACAGTTAAAAAAGTTATCGTTTATTAGTTACGGAATTGCGAATGAAAAAACGAATTTACGAATCTGTATTGTTGTTTTTTAACACACAGTTTCGTAAATTCGTGATGATTAGTTTATCCGTAACCGCTTAAATTTGCCTGATCTTTAGCTGTAACCAACAAATAGAAAAATGTCAATTTTAAAATTAATTTTTCGAAATGTTTTTTGGTTCCTTTTACAAAAAAAAAATTGTTTCAGGGCTCTACTTTTTTTATCCGCCCTATCTCCCGCTTTTTCACAAACAATAAATAGTTTATCAGGAACAGTTAATTCATATACACCCGTAACATTAGTTTCGAGCTGTAGTATAGATGTTACTGATGCGTCTGCTTTTGCTATTGGCAATAGGGTGCTGATCATTCAGATGAAAGGGGCAGTTGTAGATACAAGCAATACCGCTAGTTTTGGAGATATTTCGAATCTCAATAATTGTGGTAATTACGAGTTTTCTCATATATCAGGTATCACTGGAAATACGATCTATTTAACGGATACTTTACAACGGCTTTACGATGTTACAAGTGCAGTTCAACTTATCAGAGTTCCAAAATTTGTACATGCAACTGTAACATCCCCTATAACTTGTCCTGTTTGGAATGGCAGTGTTGGAGGTGTTATCGCAATAGAATGCAGTGGAATAATAACCGTTAATAATAACATTGATGCCAAGGGTAAAGGATTTGCTTTAGGGAACGTTTCTCCTACTGGCTATAATTGTCCAGGCAGTTTCGATTATTTTTATCCTTCCACCTCCTATTTTGGTGCTGAAAAAGGAGAGGGTGTTTCTATTCTCAGTGCTTCAAAACTAAATGGAATGGGGAAGCGCGCCAATGGTGGAGGAGGAGGTAACAATGTTAATGCAGGAGGTGGTGGAGGTGGAAATTTTGGTGCTGGCGGAAATGGCGGCTATTCATGGGAGGGTTGCCCTGTAATGGATATAGGTGGTAGAGGTGGCCAACAATTGTCTTATACCAATATACTAAACAAAGTTTTTTTAGGTGGTGGTGGTGGCGGTGGTCAACAAAATAATCTTCAGGCAACACCCGGTACCAATGGTGGTGGTATTGTAATTATAAGAGCAAATACCGTAATCGGAAATGGATATAACATTGATGCCAGCACTTTTGATGTTTTAACCGGTGGATGCGATGGCACTGGCGGTGGAGGTGGAGGAGGAACCGTTTTACTTGATGTTGATAATTTTACCGGAACTTTAAATGTGAATGCAAAAGGAGGGGATGGGGCATTTCCAACCTGTTATTTACAAGGAGCTTCCGGAGGTGGAGGTGGAGGGTGTGTTTGGAGTAAAACTGCTTTACCTGCTAACGTGTCTTTCAATGTAAGTAAAGGTCTTAGAGGTATTCACGGAGGAGGTTCACAGGACGGCTTGCCGGGGGATACATTAAGCGGATTAAGGGTTATCAGTACACCCTTTCTTTTTAACGCCCATAACTATTCAATTGCAGTATCCAGCCAAAGCGATTCAATATGTTTTGGTACTACTACAACATTGGATGTTTCTCCTAACGGACCCGGATATACGTATAATTGGACACCGACTTCCGGTTTAAGCAATCCCGCTATTTATAATCCGGCAGCAGGTCCTGTGGCTTCCGCAGCATATTCTGTTACGCTCACTTATCCAAACGGATGCAGAGTATCCGATACTGTTAAAATAACTGTTGATCCAAAGCCCATTGCAGGATTCAGTAATACTTCAGTTTGTAATACTAATGCCACACAATTCACAAATAGCTCTACTACTGCTTTGGGAAGTATCAGTTCATCGTTGTGGGACTTCGGGGATGGAAGCCCAGTGAATAATACCGCTAGCCCTTCTCATATTTATGCCGCTGGAGGCAGCTACAATGTTACTTTAACTGTAAACAATAATTTTGGTTGTGCTGATACGATCGTAAAGTCTGTTCAGGTTTATTACAGTCCTACAGCGGGTTTTACTTTTAATGATGTCTGTTTTAGAGATACTGTTCATTTTACCAATACCTCTTCTGTTCACAACTCTACTTCAATTGCCAGTTATTTATGGGTGTTCGGGGACGGTGGTGCTACAAGTAATGCTAAAGACCCTTCGCATTATTATTCGATTCCCGGTACATATAATGTGACTTTAGTAAGCACCACAGCCAATGGATGTTCGGCTGTAGCAAACTTTAATGTAAAAGTTTTTGATGCCCCTTCCAATGCATTCGTATTTAGCAATACGTGTTTATTTGATTCTGCAGTATTCACAAACTCTTCTGCTAACCCTTCTTTGGGAAGCATAGCAAGCTGGTCATGGAGCTTTGGAGATGGTTCGGCTTTAAATACAAGCATGTGGAGCCCAAGTCATTTGTATGCTTCTCCGGGAAACTATGTGCTTACTTTGATTACTCATTCGTCTAACCTAGGTTGTGCAGATACTTTGAAAGACACAATTACAGTGTTTCCTATGCCTGTTGCAAATTTCGGTTTTGCAGATGTATGTTTAAATCAGGCAATGAATTTTAGTGATCTGTCCATTGTTTCAATTGGTAGTATTGCAAGTGTATCCTGGGATTTTGGTGATGGTGCACCTTTGGGTACAGATCCAATTACCACTCATACTTACGCAAGTCCGGGAAGCTATACTGTTTCTTTAATTGTTACAACTAACAATAGTTGTAAAGACACAGTAACAAAAACGGTGAAGGTGCATCCCTTGCCTGATGCAGAATTCAGCACAACAAATGTTTGTGATGGAAGCATAGTTTCATTTAACGATTTGTCAAGTATTCCGAATACGGATAGTTTACAATTCTGGACCTGGAATTTTGGTGACGGCAGTGCTGTTAATAATAATCAAAATACATCACATTTATATCCTGCAAAAGGTTCCTATTCGGTTCAATTATTGGTTGTTTCCAATTTTGGTTGTTTGGATTCAATTACTAAAATAAGTATTGTTAACCCTAACCCTTCCGTATCATTTATTTCAAATGATACGATAGGCTGCGAACCCTTATGTGTTGTTTTTCAAAATTTATCTTCTATTGCTACGGGTACAAATGTGCAATGGGCATGGGATTTTGGAGAAGGTAATACTTCAAGCGATCCCAACCATTGTTACATCAACAACTCTGTTTTATTACCTGAATTTTTCAGTGTTACATTAACAGTTACCTCTGATAGTGGCTGTATCAGCTCCTTGGCTAAAAACAATTACATCACAGTAAATCCCAATCCCAATGCGGCTTTTGCGGTTGATCCACAAACAGCAGTAATTACAAACCCTGTCATTTCAATCATAGATGCATCTGCAGGTGCTAATTTTTGGAACTGGGATTTTGGAGATGGTACTGATACAGCATCGGCATTTGATCCTTTACCTCATACCTATGCGGATACAGGAATATATACGATCATGTTAATTACAAGCAATCAATTCAGTTGTTTGGACACTTCCTATCAAACTGTAATTATTGAGCCGGACTTTTTATTTTATATTCCCAATGCGTTCACACCCAATGATGATGGCGTAAACGATACCTTCAGCGGCCGGGGCATTGTTATTACTAAATATGAAATGACGATATTTGACCGTTGGGGGAGTTTGATTTTCTTTTCCGATGACATGGATAAACCCTGGGATGGAAGAGCAAATCATGGGACAGGAATTGCACAGGGAGAAGTTTATATTTATTCATTTAAGGTTACCGATTTTAATAAGAAAAAACATGAGTACAAAGGAATTGTAACGTTGGTGAGATAAAGCCACGTTAGTTACTTGTTTAATAAAACAATTTTTTTATACTAAAAAAATGACAAGAGCAATAAAACGCATCTTTTTGGGATTGGCACTTTTATTTTTCCATTTCACTTCATTTTCTCAGCAAAATAAAATAGATTCTTTGCGATCCGTTCTAAAAATGCTAAATAGGGATCCCTCCATGGAGTTTAGTCCTACAATTAAAGGAGAAGCTGCAGGATTAAGGTTTGATAGCATTAAGATAAACACTCTCAACGAGCTTGCCTGGGAACTTATGTACAATAATCCGGATACTTCAATTTTATTGAGTACACAGGCATTGGACATCTCTCTGGCTGTGTTTAAAAAAGAGGAAATTCTGTCACCCCTTGGAAGAGCCAAAGCAAAGTTTATTGCCAAATCTTTTAAAAACCTGGGTGTGTTTAACTGGCTCAAAGGTAACTTCGCTCTTTCCCTTGACTATCATTTCAAAGCACTCATAATATGGGAATCGTTAAACTATAAAAAAGGAATCTCGACCACCTTTGGTAATATCGGACTTGTTTATCATGATCAAGGGGATTACCCTAAAGCACTCGACTATTATTTCAAAGCATTGAAAATGGATGAAGAGTTGAAAAACAAAAAAGGGGTAGCCCGCCATTTTGGCAATATCGGAAATGTATATACTGCTCAAAAAGATTATTCCAAAGCTTTGGACTATTATTTAAAGGCCTTGAAAATGGCTGAAGAGTTGGGCGAAAAAGGTGGAATTTCTCATCATTACGCCAATATTGGGATTGTATACGATGCCCAAGGTGACCGTCAAAAGGCATTGGACTACTATTTCAAGGCATTGAAAATGTATGAAGAGTTGGGAAATAAAAGTGGTGCCGCTGTTAACCTGGGCAACATCGGACTCCTTTATTACGATCAAGCCAAGGAAGTAAGCCTCGATAATGCAATGTTCCGGGAAAACCTTTTCGCTAAAGCCTTGCACTATCATTTCAAGGCATTGAAAATGAGTGTGGAGGTGGCAGATAAAGAAGGAATTGCTCGCCACTTAGGTGACATTGGTGCTCTTTACACAGATACGAAGAAATACAAAGAAGGTGAAGAGTATTTGCAAAAAGCACTGGCTCTTTCTACAGAAATAAAATCACTTGATTTAATTGAAGAACATCAGCGAAACATCAGCGAACTATACGAAAAAGCACATCAGCCTGCCCAGGCGCTGGAGCATTACAAAAAATACATAATAGCAAGAGATAGTATCTTTAATGAAGAGAACACAAAAAAAACGGTGCGCCTTGAAATGACGTTTGATTTTGAAAAAAAAGAAACAATTGCAAAGGCTGAACAAGAAAAACAAAATGCAATTGTACAGGAAGAAAAGCAAAAACAAAAAATTATCTTGATCCTGATTTCTTGTTTTTTGCTTTTGGTTGTTGTGTTTGCAAGCTTTATGTTTAATCGCTGGCGCATTACGCAAAAGCAAAAAAATATAATAGAAAAGCAAAAAGAAAAAATATTAGATAGCATAACGTACGCCCAGCTTATCCAACAAAGTATCCTGGTAGAGGAAAATGAAATTCAAACTCACTTGCCCGATTCATTTATTTATTTTCAACCTAAAGATATTGTAAGCGGGGATTTATACTGGTTCTCTAAAGTGAATGAGAAGATTATTTTGG
This sequence comes from Bacteroidota bacterium, assembly GCA_040388745.1. Taxonomy (GTDB): domain Bacteria; phylum Bacteroidota; class Bacteroidia; order 2-12-FULL-35-15; family 2-12-FULL-35-15; genus 2-12-FULL-35-15. The sequence continues at coordinate 56,276 of JAZKBF010000022.1, forward strand.
CAGCCATTGATTGCACCGGACATGGTGTTCCCGGAGCATTTATGAGTATGATTGGAAATACGTTGCTAAATCAAATCGTAAATGAAAAACAAATTACTGTTCCATCCGAAGTCCTCCAACTCCTGAATATAGGTATCTACGAATCATTGCATCAACAAAAAGACGGAACCTTATCACGTGATGGAATGGATATAGCGTTATGCTGTATCGATTATAAAAATAGTCAAGTGCAATATGCGGGTGCTCACAATCCCTTATATGTGTTAATGGACAATGAAATAACTATTATCAAAGCGGACAGACAAACAGTAGGTGGTGGTGGATTTATAACAACGAAAGGGAATTCGATAAATCGGGAATATACAAACCATGTTATTCCAATAAAAAAGGGTATGAGTATTTATCTTTTTTCTGATGGTTATAATGATCAGTTTGGAGGTAAGGATAGAAAGAAATTCGGAGCACAAAAGTTTAAAGAATTATTATTAAGTAATCGGCACTTGAGTATGCAAAAACAAAAGGAGCTTATTGTTGCTGCTCATCAAGAATGGAAAGGAAATACACCACAGATTGATGATGTTTTAGTTGTGGGCATAAAGTTGTAAATTGGTATAAATTCGTGTTACAATAAATTGGGTTAATGATAAGATGTTTCATTCACCGTTAACACAATGCTATATCATACCATCGTCAGACAAGAACCAGCATTTGAGTATGCAAAAACAAAAAGAATTCATTGCTGATTCTCATTCTGATTGGAAAGGAAGCGCTTCACAGATTGATGATATTTTGATAATGGGTTTGGTCTTATGATCGTCAAAATATTTTGATTAAAAAAAAGATCAAAAAAATATACTAATATGGAGCGCAACTTTTTTTTATTTTAACACCTGTAAAACAACGCGTTTATTTTTAAATCTAAAAACGAATCTATTGTGAAAATAACATTTTTAGGAACAGGAACTTCACAAGGCGTGCCTCTCATTGCATGCACCTGCAATGTCTGTCAGTCAGTCGATTCCAAAGACAAGCGCTTACGTACATCTATTTTGATCGAAGAAAAAGGGAAAACATTTGTTATTGATACAGGCCCTGATTTCCGTCAGCAAATGTTACGCGAAAATGTTAAAAATATGGATGCGGTAATTTTTACTCATGAACACAAAGATCATACAGCTGGTTTCGATGATATTCGTGCATTCAATTTTATAAATAAAAAAAAGATGGATGTGTATGCATCCGCTCGAGTTCAGGATGCTATCAGACGAGAGTTTGCATATATTTTCAGTGATTTTAAGTATCCGGGAATACCCGAAATTAATTTACATTTATTAGAAAACAAATTAACTGTTATTGAAGGAGTAGATTTTTTACCAATAGAAGTAATGCATTATAAATTACCTGTATTTGGATTTAGGATAAATGATTTTACTTACATAACCGATGCGAATTATATTTCGGATGTTGAAAAAGAAAAAATAAAAGGGACAAAGGTATTGGTCCTAAATGCATTGCGCAGAGAGCCTCACATCTCGCATTACACGTTAAAAGAAGCTATTGAATTAGTTGAAGAAATAAAACCCGAACGGGCATATTTTACCCACATCAGTCATCAATTAGGCTTGCATGGAGAGGTTCAAAAAGAGTTGCCTGCCAATATTGAACTCGCTTATGATGGCTTGAAAATCCAAATGTAAAGTTGGAGCATTAATCTTCGAAGCAGAATGCCGCGTTAGGGATTGCAGCGTAAATCCTTTTCTGTTTAGAAAAGATTGAAGCGCAAAGCCCGACCTTTCTTGTTTAAGAAAGGAACGCCCAATGAATTAAATTATTCTTCGAAGAGCGTTTAAAAGAAATAAAAAATTAATAATTAATCACCTGTTCCACCATATCAGCAGGTAGTTCACGGTAATCATATTTTTGAGTGCGTAATTGAGCTTCAAAACCCGCTTCCACAATGGCCTCTTGAATGCCTTTAGCTGTAAACCGGTGTGGTGCTCCGGCAGCGGATACAACATTTTCTTCGATCATAATACTTCCAAAATCATTTGCTCCTGCATGCAAACAAAGCTTAGCAACATCTTTACCAACTGTTAGCCAGCTTGCCTGTATATTAATGATATTAGGCAGCATGATGCGACTCATGGCTATCATCCTCACATATTCATCTCCTGTAACATTATTGGTAATGCCTTTATGACGTTTTAATAATGTTCCGTCATCCTGGAAAGGCCATGGAATAAATGCTAAAAATCCATTTGTGTTTTTCGGTTTTTCGCTTTGCACTTCGCGGATCAATACCAGGTGCTCAAAGCGTTCTTCAATGGTTTCGATATGTCCAAACATCATTGTGGCTGAAGTGGTAATATCCAACTGATGGGCTGCACGCATCACATCCAACCATTCACGGCCGGTGCATTTTCCTTTTGAAATTAACCTGCGAACACGATCATTTAAAATTTCGGCACCAGCACCAGGCATGCTATCCATCCCTGCATCTTTCAATGCTTTCAATACTTCGGTATGGGTAGATTTCTCAAGCTTGGTAATGTGTGCTACTTCCGGTGGCCCAAGTGTGTGTAGTTTTAATAGCGGATATAAACTTTTTAATTCTTTAAAAAGGTCAACATAAAATTTTAAACCCAATCCGGGGTGATGGCCACCTTGTAATAATAATTGATCGCCACCAAAATGGAAGGTCTCTTCTATTTTTTTCTTATACGTTTCTATATCGGTGATATAAGCCTCTTTATGCCCGGGAATACGGTAAAAATTACAAAATTTGCAGTTTGCAATACATACATTGGTTGTATTTACGTTCCGGTCGATCTGCCAGGTAACTTTGCCATCGGGCTTTTGTATTTTTCTTAATTCGTTTGCAACAAACATCAGATCGGCTGTTGGAGCATTTTTAAATAAAAAGACACCTTCCTCAACGGATAAAAATTCAAAATTCAATGCTCGTTTTAATAATTTATCTGTCATCATTTTATTGAATTTTATTTTGTGTGAATAGGACTTTATTCATTGTCATTGATAAATATTTTAAAAACATATTGCGTGACCCACCCAGTTTTTCGATTTGTTTTTACAAATACAAATTTAGATACATTTTATTGATATTATTGTTTGCTTGTTGATATTTATACGGTACCATTATGTCCTTTTGAAAACAATTATCTATAATAGATCAATTAACTCTTTCAAACTTTTAATTTCGTAGGTGATATCTTCTTCGTGTTTATTTCCGGCAGGATTAAAATATACCTGGTGGAGGCCTGCACCGCGAGCGCCAATAATATCAGCCTCTAAACTATCACCTATCATTAAACTGGTTGCTGCAATGGCATTAACGATATTCATCGAATATTGAAAAATGCGAACATCAGGCTTTTTAAAACCAGCCCGTTCCGAAGTTATTATCTCATCAAAATAATGCTCGATACAACAATTTTTAATTTTAATATATTGTACCTCTTCAAAACCATTGGTGATGATATGAAGTTTATATTTTTTATTTAAGTATTTTAAAACCTCGATGGAATGAGGGAACATATTTGTTTTTAAAGGCGAAATAGAGATATAATCATTTGCTATTTTTTCGCTAAACTTTCTATCCGCTATATCATATTTACTGAGCGCTTCATGGAAACGACCATAACGCAAAGTGTTTTTATCGATCAATCCTTTGCCGTATTCATCCCACATTCGTTTGTTAATATGAATATAGTGAGCAATGAATTCATCGATCGAATCAATTCCTTTTTCGGATAGTTTATATTTATGAGCAAGCTCCAGCAGGGCTTCACGGGAGTTGGTTTCAAAATCCCAAAGCGTTTGGTCCAGATCAAAAAAAATGTGTTTGTAATCTTTCACTAAAACAGTAATTTAAAAGAGGAGATCGAAACCGACCAAAACAGGATAGAACCAAACATATAGATCAATATTCGCTGTTTGTCATTAAAATAACGAACGGCTAAAAAACAACCGATTGGAATAGAAAGTAGTAATGGGGTTAAAAGTGAAATGCCTAATAAACCAAAGCGTTGCTTCACAATAATAATGATTTTATTTGTCCGGGTAAATGATTTTTTTCGGATCTGATTTGGATTCTCAAGTTGCTTAAGGATCTTGCGTTTTTTTAAGTAGGCAATAAGTTTATCACTGGTATAAACGAAAATTGTAACACCTACAAATCCTCCTAAAGAAGTAACAGTGACGGCTTCAAAAAATGAAAATCCTAAACCCAAAGCAAGCGGAACGCCTCCGAAAACAAATTTAACAGTACTCATCAAAAAAACAGATATTATTTCCAACAACGATCCCATTAAACATAGTATTGAGATGTGAGATATGAGTATTGAGTGGGCGATCCGCACCTGGCATAATGAATGTCAAAGGTTCTTCACGTCTCACATCTCAATACTCATATCTAAAATCTATTATTTGTTTACATTTTTTTACCATACGCTAAGTCACCTGCATCACCCAAACCGGGTACTATGTATGATTTTGCTGTTAATTCTTCATCAACTGCTCCACACCAGATAGTAACATTTTCCGGTAAATTTTTTCTTGCATATTCAACTCCTTCTGCGCTGGCGATCAACGTTACAATGTGCGTATGTCTTGGTTTTCCACGAAGCAGTAATGCCTTATAGGTAAGCACTATTGAAGATCCTGTTGCAAGCATTGGGTCGCATAATATTAATACTTTATCATTAAGATCCGGGCTGGCAAGATATTCCAATTGAATATCAAAAGTCCCGTTTTTGTGGTGCCTGCGGTATGCAGATATAAAAGCATTTTCAGCACGGTCGAAATAATTTAAAACCCCCTGGTGCAATGGCAGCCCTGCGCGTAAAATACTTGCAATTACCGGCTGATCCTTTATCATCGAAACATTGGCAATACCTAAAGAAGTAACTACTTCACGCATTTCATACGTAAATGATTTACTAAGCTCATAACTCATGATTTCACCCATACGTTCGATGTTTCTGCGAAAACGTAAACTGTCTTTCTGGATAATTTCATCCCTGATTTCAGCAATATACTGGTTAAAAACTGAATTATGATTTCCTAAAATGTGTACCATAAAGAATTATTGATTTGTTTGATTACCTATGAATTATGAACCTTAAAAATGAATTACGAATCTGTTATGTTAAATTGCCTACTGCTTAATTGTTTATTGTAAAATTGCCTTACGACTTATTACTAATCCACTTTACAAGGCGTGATAATGTGTTTTTTTTCAACTGTAAATATACGCAATCTTTTGCCCCAAAATTTTTATAAAAACGAGCTACCGTTTCAACGGAAGACCCCCCAAAATCGAGCATATTTTTTGTTCCTGCATATTGTTGAATAAAAGTGTCGAATAAAAAATGCATGGCTCCATTCACTTTACCATGATCCGTAACACCGCTTTTTAAAAAAACAAATCGATCATTGCTTTTTATAAAAAATGCTGCAGCACATAGTTTATCATCTTTGTCATATACAGCTAAAGTTTCTGCTTTGTTTTGTTTAACTAATAAACGCATCAGATCAAGTAATATTTTATAATCCTTTGCTTTGAATACTTCCAATTCTTGTCCTTTTGTTGATTTAAAAAGATCAACTACTATTTCCGGGGCTACGGCATGCTTTATTACAAATCCGCCTTTAGTGGACTTTTTTATATTACGTTTCGCATTTTCCGTGTAACCTTTATACAAAGAGGTGTAGGGAGTATTTAAATCTAATAATTGATATTTTCGTTCCGTTTTTGAATAATCAGGTAGATCGAATTCATTCGTTTCGTGCAAACAAAATTCAATGTATTTGTATTTTTCGGGAATAGCTTTTAAAAAATCAGTGGTTAATTTATTTGTAGGCTCTGTTTTTGAAAACACACCAAAATAGCGTGTAAAAAAGGGTTGATATAAATAGTTGATTTTATATTTTGATTTTGATACGACCGGAAATACAGCTTCGTAATCATTTAAGACAAGCGCAGACCAGTTTTCACTAACAACATCTAAATACCATGAATAAACAAAAATGCAGGAATTAGCACTTTTGTCAATGAGGGCATCCCACTTTTTTTTATCGATATTTTTATTTTCAATATATTTTATCATAAAATGATGTAAGATGGGAACTGAAATTTGAAATAAAAAATGTATTTCAAATCATGCTTTAGGTCACGCTACTAAACTGTTTAGAAAAAGTTGTGAAATTGTTTTTTTCTTTATTTTTGCTTACAAACTCTTCTAATTTTTGGATCGAGTATCTCGATAAAGCTTTAGGGTGACCAATTACCACCATTTGTTCAAACTTTTTTTTCTGTAATTTTTTCAATGCTTTTTGCAATAGATTGGCATTGTATCCATCAATACTCACCGTACAATCAGTGTATTGGGTCAGCATTTTTTTTCGTTGTCCGGGTGCAGCCATTGCTTTTCCATCCCCCAATGGTTTATGTAAATATGGATTTTTTCTTCCTAATAAAAACAATTTCCAAAAAAATAAAGGCGAATTTCGGATAGCGCTGATGGGTAATTCTGTGAAAAACCCATTTGCATTTTCTTTTTTCGGTTCATCTTCAAATCGGTAAATATCTTTATCGGGTGCTCCGCGGAAATCGTAATAATAATTTTCTGAACTGTAAGATCCATTTCTGAAAACGCTGCTATCCAATGTAATATTATTTTGTTTGAATGCGTTTTTTAACTTGCTGAAAGGTTGTAAACACCAACCTCCGGCACGGTATGCAAAAATTTGTTTTGCTGTTAGATCAGTTAATACTTTTTTATACCGATAAACGATATCCGCAATTTCGGTCTCATCAAAATCAACTAATTTGTAGCGTTTCACATCAATGATCCAGCATTCGCCATTGTAATAACTATCTTCCCAATGTGGGTGGATATGTAATTGTATATCATGTCCTGTATCAGATAAATATTTTATTTGCTCGGTAATTGCCTTATAATCTTTTTCGAGTTGAGGATATTTTTTTCGAAATTCATCCAACTTCAAAATAAATCCACTGTCAACAAAAAAACAAAACCGAACATTATGTTTTTCGGCAATACGGATCAATTCAGAGGTAGGATATAGTATACATTTCTCCACTGTACCATGGTTTTCACCAAAGTAGATTTCATAATCGAGTGTAATATATATATTCATATGGTACTTAACTAAATAACATTATCTCTTGAGTGATATCAGAATCAGCTTCCTGAGGGGGTATACATTGTAACTCCTTTTTCGTTATAATTTTTTATCATCACTTCCAACATTTTGTCAGCATCTATCAGCATACTTTTAGCTTCCCCAATTATTCCGTTTGCTATAACACCTTCTTGCTCAAACATTGGTTTTAGTGCGTCACAATTACGCTTTGCTGAATAGTCAGGGTTATGGACCTTTGTTTTCATCAGAGATTCCTTCCCTTCCATATCAATCATTTTTATTTCGAAAATTTTTTCATCATAAACAGGAAATTTAAAATCTACGGCATCTTCCAGGGTATGTAAATTGGTACAAGCGCCATTTAAGGTGGTTCCAAGCATTAATATTTTCCCTTTTTTGCTACAAAGCTTCCTGAACGGGGAGCTCTCCGTATAAGGAGTTAATTGTCCAAAATGAGAATTGGTATAATAGTCTGCCAATGGGCCTTTTGCGCACATCGAATCTGTGGGATGAAAACTACGGTGAACGTTATTTAATTTTCTAAAATATTCGGTGATACTCCCCATTTGGGAGGGTGCTTCTTTAATATCAAAATAAGGATTTTCTTCTAAGTGTGTCTTTGCTCTTCCAATAACGGGAAAGGCTGGGAAAAGTAGTGTTCCGGTTTCCCCTACCACCTCAAATAAACTATCCACAACCGTTTTTGCACCTCCATCAACAAATCCAATTTTACTCAAACTGCTATGTACTAAAACGGAATCACCATTCTTTAATCCGATCTTTTTAAGATCCTCGATCAATCTTTGTTTAGAAATTCCGGATTTATTTTCTTGTTGTTGCTGCAACTGTTTTCTGCGCTGATTTTTTTTCAGTTGCTTTGCCCATTCTAAAAGAAAATCCGGAGCATATTTTAAAGCAAATTGTTTTAGCATATTACAGGCAATTGAGCAGTTATACAATTTTGCAGTAGGCAATTGGGAAATGTCAATTCATTTTTCATCAGAATTTTTTGTTGTTAATTTGCCTACTGTTTAATGGTAAAAATATATAATTATTATTGTCGTTAAATTGCCTACTGCAAAATTGTAAAATTGTTTAATTGTTGCTAGTTTCAACCGCATACTTCACCATATCTTCATAAATGGCCTGCCAGCCTAACCATAATTTTTGATTACTTAACGTGTCGTTATGCCAAAGGCTTATAAATTCTCCATTTACGGCTTTTACCTCATCGATCAAAGGTTTTATTTTTTGCATCGCATCTTCGCGGTGTACATTCATATAATATTTTAATGTGCCTTCCATTACTGCAAAGGGATGGATTTTTAAGTTAGTTTCCAATTCCATATCCAGGTCGTAAAAGTTGAATGGACTGCAGATACTTGCTCTAAAACCCACTTGCGATGCAAAGCCCATTGTATAATCATCTGTGATGTCCAGGTCAATTAAGTTACGATACGTTTCAGGTAAGGTTAGTTTTAAAAAGTGTTGTCGGCTTTTTGTTATTTCACGGTGAACAACTTTTGATAAACGCTCTACTTCTTTTTTTAATTGTTCTTTGCTTTTATTTGATCCGTAAGATGGATGAATAGCTATTTGCGCATAATCATCAAGCATCTTGATCAGGGACTGAAATTTTTTGCTTTCGATCGGTAAGTTTTTATCATTCACTCCATAATCACCCAGCAGAAAAAAATAAATACTCTTGAATTTATATTTCTTGATCATTTCAAGTTGAAAATCGTAGGTGTCGTAAGGGTCTTTTTTTACCCCAAGCAATACACGGGTACGGTCCATGATCTCTGCAACATCCAATTTAATTGCAGATTTCAAATACCCTCCAAGGCTCCTGGTAAAACCTTTTTCCCGAAAAGCAAATGCATTGTCAATGTCAATTGTAGAAATAAATTCGTATTTTTTTTCATTGAAAATTAGAGTAGGATATTTTTTATGGATCAGATCTCTGATCCATAATATCCAAATGTTAACAACCGGTTTTTGTAAAAAACCATTCGTAAACGCAAGACTGTCTTCTGCCGAAAAGCGATCATGAACATCGCGTATGTGAGGTAAATATTCTTCGTAACGGCTCACTAAATAAAAGCTTGCTGCAAACGCATCAAAAGGCAATGCGGAAGCTTTGCCGGTTGCAAAAAACACTTTATTATTGTTATAGTCGAAAACCGAAATGTGCTGTTCGGCAATGCCGGTTTCAAATAATAAACCTCGCGAAATAAAAAACAACTCATCATCAAGAGGAGTGTTTGTATAACTTAGTTTAGGACCTTCGTGTTTTTTGAAATACCCGGCATCGATAGTCAGTTTGAAATCGATGCCAAGTATATTTTTAAAAATTAAATTAAAAATATACTTGTTACGGGTTGTTATTTTATGTGTGTATATAAGCAGCAAAGTCCCTCCTAACCTCCAAATAGGGAGGAATTAAAATGTTATACTTGTTCTATTTAATATATTTTAAAATCTCAGCACAAATAAATTCTGCAGCCTTACCATCGCCAAATAAATCAGTGAATTTTAGATTTTGCGCTGTAGAGAAGTAATTAAATGCTTCCAGAATTTTTATTTCATCCGCATCAACGATGCGGGCCGCACCACAATTTACTAATTCCGTCCACTCGGTTTCTGAACGAAAGATAATACAAGGTTTCTTGAAAAAGAAAGCTTCCTTTTGTACCCCTCCGGAATCAGTCATAACCAAGGTTGCGTTTTTTTCTAAAGCGATCATTTCCAGAAACGAAACCGGTGGAATTATTTTTATGTATTCATTTGTTTTGATAGTCTTGTACAATTCAGCCGAAAGATTTTTCTGAAGCAGCTTTGATGTACGCGGATGGATTGGCAGAACAATTTTTATTTTATTTTCTGTCGCTATCTTATTCATCGCATTGAATATGGCATTCAATCGCAATGGCTCATCCGTATTGTTATTGCGATGTATGGTCGCTAAAATAAATTTGCTTCCCGGCAAATTGTTATCTTTCAATACATTTGTTTTTTGCTCGGCAAGTGTTGAAAAATAAAGGCTGTTATCATACATCACATCACCACAATGATAAACCTTTGGATTGTTAAATGTATAAGGAGGTTGATTGTTTTCTGCGAAACCTTCTTTCAATAGATTATTATATCCTGATTTTGTTGGGGAGAACAAAAGGGTAGAAACGTGGTCGCACATGATGCGGTTAATTTCTTCGGGCATTGATTTATTAAATGACCGCAAACCCGCCTCGATATGAATTATTGGAACTTGAATTTTTGATGCCGCTATAGCACCTGCTAAGGTTGAATTGGTATCACCATATAATACCATACAGGCCGGCTTTTCTTTTAAGAGGATCTCTTCGATCCCTGCGATCATTAAAGCGGTTTGCTTTCCATGTTCTCCGGATCCCACATTAAGATTATGATCAGGTTGAGGGATATTTAATTCATCAAAAAAAACCTTCGACATGTTTTCATCATAGTGCTGTCCCGTATGAACAAGCACTTCCTCGATCTCCTTTTGAAAATTATTTTTAATAGCACGGCTTAGCGCAGCAGCCTTAATAATTTGAGGACGCGCACCAATGATCGTTAGTATTTTTGTCTTCCCTGTAATGGTCATTGAGTAATTCAGTATTGAGATATCAGATGTGAGAATGTCACCTTTTTTTGAAGAATGTGAACTGTTTCATCTCCATACCTTAATGCTTAAATTGTTTATTGATTGTAAAGATAAAATTTTATATTTTGCATTTCAAAATTAAAATTAAAGAAGGAAGAAGAGCAGATCTAGTGTTTCGATTTTTGTTATTTGTTTCCTATTTGTTAAATATTCTTTTTTTTAGCATTTTTTCTATTTCCACAGCCCAAAACACAATGCTTGATACCAGAATGGTTATTCCTAATTCGTAAATACTGAGAGGCGCAGTTTTGAAAATATCATTAAAGAATGGAGTATAAATGATCATCAATTGAAGTGAAACGGTTAAAAGCAGTGCCCCCAACATTGGTTTGTTCGAAAAAACTCCAATTTTAAAAATTGATTCCCGTTCAGAACGAATGGCCATTACATGGCCCATTTGGCTCAGGCACAATACTGTAAAAGCCATTGTTTGCCAATGCGAGTTCCCATCATGTATTGCCCATGCCTGCATTCCAAGCGTTACCACACCCATTAAAAAACCTACCCATAAAATGTGGATGGCCATGCCTCCTGCAAAAATATTTTGCTCCGGATTTCTTGGTGGACGTTTCATAATGTTTTCTTCTGAAGGTTCTGATGCAAGTGCTAGTCCTGGCAAGCCATCTGTTACTAGGTTGATCCAAAGTATATGGATTGCCAGCAGGGGTATTGGTAAACCTAAGAACGGAGCTAAAAAAATTGCCCATATTTCTCCCGAATTTCCTGTCATAATATATTTAATGAATTTTAGGATATTATCAAATATTCTTCGACCGTGTTTTACAGCTACAACGATGGTGGCAAAATTATCATCAAGCAGGATCATGTGAGATGCTTCTTTAGATACTTCTGTGCCATTAATTCCCATTGCAATACCAATGTCGGCATTTTTAAGTGCAGGCGCATCATTCACGCCATCACCGGTCATGGCAACAAATTGATGTTTATTTTGTAAGGCACCAACAATTTTTAATTTCTGTTCAGGACTAACCCTTGCATATACGCGGATCTTTTCGACAATCTTTTCAAAATCTTTTTCAGTCAATGCTGCAAGTTCCGATCCTGTTAAAGTTAGATCTTCTTCTGAAGTGATAATTCCTAATTGCCTGGCAATAGCCATAGCAGTGAGTTTGTGATCACCTGTGATCATTACTGAAATAATTCCTGCCCGTTTACACTCTTCCACTGCCTGTTTGGCTTCTTCTCTCGGAGGGTCTATCATTCCTGCAAAACCAATAAGTGTTAAGGACGATTCTATCTCATTCGCAACTAATTGTTCCGGCAAAGCGGAGATCGTTTTTATTGCGTATCCCAACACACGGTATCCTTTCCCTGCCATCTCATTCACTTTGCGTTCCAATTCAGGAATAAGCACTTTCTGATCATCAGCCAGTTTCTCAAATAACACGTCCACTGCACCTTTTGTAATAACGATAATTCCTTTTTCCGTTTTATGAAAAGTGGTCATACATTTTCTAGTAGAATCAAAAGGTAACTCAGCAACCCTTGGAAATGTTTTTTCTAATTCAGTTTTTTCAAAGCTTTTATCAGAGGCGTATTGAACTAAAGCCATTTCGGTTGAATCACCCAGCCATTCTCCGTTTTTATCTTTTGAAAGATCATTATTCAATGCCATAGCATTTAACAAAGCATTGCTTTCTGAAAATGCGGAATTCGATTTGTTATCAGCCGTTTCATAGATCTCCTGCACAGTCATTTTATTAAGCGTAAGTGTACCCGTTTTATCTGTGCATATATATGTAACGGACCCCAAAGTTTCAACGGCAGGTAATTTGCGGATAAGCGCATTGCTTTTTACTAAGCGCTTGGCACCAAAAGCAAGTGCAATGGTTACCAATGCAGGCAATGCTTCAGGGATAGCAGCAACAGCAAGTGAAATGGAAGTAAGCAACATCGTTAAAATAGCTTCGCCCCGCAACAAGCCAATAAGAAATATTACAGTACAAATGATAAGGATAACAACTGATAATCGTTTGCCAAAAGCAGCTAATCTCTTTTGCAATGGAGTTAATGTTTCTTCGGTTTGGATCAGTTTAGCGATCTGGCCAAGTTCTGTGTTCATACCAGTTTCAACAACATAAGCAAGGGCACGTCCATTTGTAATAAATGTTCCTTTGAAACCCATATTTATCCTGTCGCCAATAGAATAATTACCTTCCGGCAGTTCGTCCGAATTTTTTTCTACATTGTGTGATTCCCCTGTAAGTGCGGATTCATCGATCTTAAATTGATGAGTTTCAAAAAAACGTATATCGGCCGGGATAATATCACCCGCTTCAAGCCTTACAACATCTCCCGGTACTAAATCGGTGGCGGGGATTTCAATGTTTTTTCCATCACGCAAAATACGCGCATTGCTGGCAGCCATTTTCTTTAATGCTTCCATCGCTTTTTCCGCACGATACTCCTGGATAAAGCCAACAGCTGCATTAATGATAACAATAGCAAGAATAATTACTGCATCGGTCATATCTCCTAAAAGGCCTGAAATAATTGCTGCTGCAATAAGAATGAGAATCATAAAATCAGTAAACTGATATAGCAATTTCTGCAAAACAGTTTTTTTCTTTTTTTCCGTGATTTTATTTTCTCCGTATTCACTAAGGCGCTGGGAAGCCGTTGCACTATCAATGCCAGATGGACTTGTTTTTAATTTTTGGGTAATTTCAGAAAGAGGGATTAAGTGCCAGTTCATTTTACAATAACTTTCTTTTATACTATAGGAGCACTATCATTAGTACATACATGTAAAATTACTGCTTTATATAATGCGGCTTTCCTTTATTTAGAACCTAAACAATACCGCTATATCTATTGAAGTGATCATATTTAATTCAGGTCAGGGGTTTTGTGATTTGGATTTGTAAATAAAAAAGGATTATGTATTTATAAAATTTCAAATCATTTATGAATGGTAAAAACTCAAAAATTGTTTAAACAAAATTTGTTTTAAAACGGTTGTCAGTTATAGCTATTTTTCGTCTGCGCGTCCTTTACCATAATAAATTCTAAAATATTTTCTGTGTCTAATGCGCCTATAAGTTTATTGTTTTCCATTACAGCCATTAAGGTTGATTTATGTTCCTGCACCTGCTGGTAAGCGCTTTCAAGAGGTGAATCCGCATTTAAAACGATCAGGTCTTTGTTCATCACTTTATAAATAACCTCGTTTTCTCCTTGTTCGGCAAGTGCCCTTATTATTTCATCGCGGTTTAATGTTCCTACCGAATGTGAGTTTTCGGTTACAAGGAAATTTTTAGATTGACCATCCAGGAGCATTTTTACTGCTGTTTTGATCGTCTGACCGGCATCAATAGAATTATATTGCTGCATCAATACATCTTTTACTTTATACCCATGAAGCACTGATTTTGCCTGTGTATATTCAGATTCTGCCTTTGCTGCAAGAAAAACGAATAGTCCAATAAAAACCAGGAACGGATTAATAAAAACTCCAAGAAAAATAAAAATAATTGCAAATACCTGGCCTATTCTCGCAGCGATGTTTGTTGCAATATGTCTTTCAAATTTCATAGAGAGTATTGCCCTAAGCATTCGTCCGCCATCCATAGGGAAGGCAGGGATCAAATTGAACAAAGCCAGCCAGACATTTACAATAAAAAAAGTAAGAAAAAAATTGCTGCTGTTAATTCCACTTGATAATTGAAGAGTTAGATCTTCGGCTCCCGGGATCGTAATAAATAATGCGGTAATAACGGCTAAAGCTATATTAACAGCAGGTCCGGCAATAGCCACCACTAATTCTTCTTTGGGTTTTTCAGGAAGAGATTCCAGTCTGGCAAGTCCGCCAATAGGCAATAGCGTGATGTCTTTGGTATTAATATGATACCTCTTTGCAGCTAGGGCATGACCAAGTTCATGGAGTAAAACAGTAACAAATATACTAAGTACAAAAATCACTGACCATACGATCTGTTCAAAATTTTGACCTGCGCGGTAATTGCTGAAAATAATAAATGCAATAAGCAAGGTAAAGGTCCAGTGTATAAATATACCGATTCCTGCAATTTTTCCTATTTTAATGGAGCCCTTCATAAATTATATGTTTTTATGTTTTTTTGTATTCAGCATGTAACGGGAATAGTTTTTAGCATTCTTTTAACATACAAAGAAAAGCAGAGAAAGAAAATTGGCGGATGATTTTAGTCACTGGATGAATTGTTTTTTATCATTGTTTCCAATGGAATTGGGAAAGATATTATTTCAAAAAAAAAGGCGATGTTATTTGGAATTTTTCAGAGATGTTTTTTTAGTTTTTCAATCTAGCTAAAGAGTGTACCATTAAAAAAAATATGTAAACTTGTAACAGAAATTGAAGAAAAAAATTGCAGCTTTCATTTTTGAAAAACATTTTTAACGTCAGATAAAACAAAAAAAATCAATTCATGTTATTTTACAGCATCAATAAACAATCACCTCCGGTTACCTTTAAAGAAGCCGCAATAACCGGACAAGCACCTGATAAAGGATTATACTTTCCTGAACAGATACCTGTGCTTTCTGCTGATTTTTTTAAAAAATTAAATTCTAAAACAAAAGGAGAGATTGCTTTTGAAGTGATTAAACCCTACATCGGAAATACAATACCCGAAGAGGATCTATTTACCATTTGCGAAGAGACCGTAAATTTTGATTTTCCATTAAAAAAAATTACAGAAAGTATTTATTCACTTGAACTTTTTCATGGGCCTACATTGGCTTTTAAAGATGTTGGTGCACGATTTATGAGTCGTTGTTTAAGTCATTTTTCTAAAGGAAATGATAAAAAAATAACGGTATTGGTTGCTACATCCGGAGATACAGGAAGTGCAGTGGCAAATGGTTTCTTGGATGTAAAAGGAGTAGATGTTGTAATTCTTTATCCATCCGGCAAAGTGAGTAAGATACAGGAGTTGCAACTAACAACACTCGGAAAGAACATTACAGCACTGGAAGTTCAGGGGACATTTGATGATTGCCAAAGTATGGTAAAACAAGCCTTTTCGGATGAATTGTTGAACAAACAACTTTCGCTTACTTCTGCTAATTCTATAAATGTTGCACGTTGGCTGCCACAGCAATTTTATTATTTTTATGCATTACAGCAGTGGCCTCATCGATCCCTACCTGTGGTTAGTGTTCCCAGTGGTAATTTTGGGAATATTTGTGCAGGATTACTTGCTTGTTTTTCCGGGGCGCCTATCAAACATTTTATTGCAGCTTGCAATAGTAATGATGTATTTTCAAATTATATCATCAATAAAACGTTTACACCTAAAACTGCAGTAGCCACTAT
Organism: Bacteroidota bacterium; assembly: GCA_040388745.1. Classification (GTDB taxonomy): domain Bacteria; phylum Bacteroidota; class Bacteroidia; order 2-12-FULL-35-15; family 2-12-FULL-35-15; genus 2-12-FULL-35-15. Next base: position 72,466 of record JAZKBF010000022.1, read on the forward strand.
TTCTAACGCAATGGATGTTGGAGACCCCAGCAATTTTGTTAGGTTGTTAGAGTTGTTTGCCCACAATCACAAGCATGTAAAAGAGATGATCAGCAATTGTTGTGTGAGTGATACTGAAAGTGCAGAAACGATTTTGGAAGTGTATAAAAAATACAATTATCTTTTAGAACCTCATGGAGCTGTTGCTTATAAAGGGCTTCAGAGTTATTTAGAACAACATCCTCATCAAAAAGGTCTCATTCTTGAAACTGCACACCCTGTTAAGTTTGATGATGTAGTACAAAACATCATTAAAGATACAATAGAGGTACCGGCTTCAGTGCAACACCTTTTTAAGTTAAAAAAAGAAAGCATCGTTATAAAACCGGAGTTTAAAGAATTGAAAGATTTTTTGTTAGCACGAAATTAAATAGCAACACCTTTTCAAAAAGATTGAATGATTTTTTTTAATTCTTCAGCCTGTATTACACCTGATTGTCGCCATTTTATTTCCCCCTTCTTAAAAAGGATCAGCGTTGGTACTCCTTGAATTTGGTAGGCACTTGACACTTTTGGGTTTTTGTCCACATCAATTTTTAAAATAGTTGCTGTGTTGCCAATTTTAGTTTTTAATTCTGCTAAAATTGGTTTCATCATTTTGCAGGGACCACACCACTCGGCAGAAAAATCAACCAAAGTAGGAGTATCGCTTTTTATTATTTCCGAAAATGTTGCTGCCATTTTTTATGATTTTATTGGTGTATAAAAAACTATTATGAATAAATTTTATCTTTCAATTACAGGTTTCAGATTGTTCATTTTAAAAATTGGGTACTGCAAATGTAAGCTCTCAAACTTTATTACGCAGTGACCTTTGTTACACTATGAAATTATTTTTATTGTTTATCTAAAAGATCAAATTTTAGCCTGAAAACAAATGCGAGTCCTTTATTGCAGGAAACCTATACAGAATAAAGAAAAGGGATAATGGGTAACAATAAGAACAGTAAATAAAAAAAGCATTCCATATTGGAATGCTTTTTTTATTTACTACCAAATTAGAGATCGATTAATTTTCGGATCCCGTATTGCATTTTATGATTTGCCTAACGAGTTGGGACCCTTTTTTTGCTCCATAAGTGAGCTCATTGCCATCATCTCTTTCATGGTACGTTGCATGCCATCGCTGGATCCATCTAAGAAAATAACATTTCCTTTTCCATATTCAGCAAAGTTTTTAATAGCTTCTGTCCACATCGAAAATAAAATTACCGAAGTATCCAAATTAGCTTGTTCCATTTCCTTAGCCGCTTCACTCATACCTTTGGCCACTTCTTGTCTGAAAAGCGCAACACCTTGTCCGCGTAATTGTGCCGCTTCTTTTTCGGCAGTTGCTGCAATCCGGGTAGCGTTACCATCAGCCTCAGCTGATTTTGTTTTTGTGATAAGCAATGCCTGCCCTTCATTTTCAGCAGCAGCTTTCAGGTTGTTTGATGCAACTACTTTCGACATAGAAATGATGATCGCTTCATCAAAAGTAATGTCGTTCAATTGAAGATCCTGTAAGTGGAAGCCCCACTCCTCTAATATTTTATCAATTTGTTCTTTTACGTGTTCGGTAATGTCTTTTCTCAATCCTAATACTTCAGCTTGCTTTTTTATTGCCACAAAACCACGGATCGAACCTTCAATAGTGCGAATAAGTGCCTGCATAAAACTTCTCTCGTCAATGAATTTGAACGCTACATTTTTGATGGTGTTTTCCTCCTGGTCAAGAACAGAATAAAGAAGCATCGCTTTGAAATAAACATTCGCCTGGTCAATTGTAATGGCCTGAAATTCAAGTTCTACCGAACGGTTTTGAATAGAGATACGTTTGTGAATGATTTCAATAAAAGGGATCTTCATGTTTAAACCCGGCCCCATGATTCTGCGGAATTTACCAAATATAGTTACAACGCCAATAGTACCCTGTTGAACTGTTACAAAGGAAAGAAATAGAATAAGCAGAACAAATACGCTTATAATAATAGGAATAGTTGGGATCATGTTTTTAGGATTTAATTAGTTTAATGCAAATGTATTATAAATAAAATAGCGGGAAACATGTTATTCTTTTTATAAGAAAATACGAATTATGGGGTTTTGATACAAAATTTTGCTTATCTTTGCAGCGCTTTCAAAAGCAGAATGGTTGCGTAGCTCAATTGAATAGAGCGTCTGACTACGGATCAGAAGGCTAGGGGTTTGAATCCCTTCGCGACCACAACAAAATAAAGGGTTTTAACGACATACTGTTAAGACCCTTTTTTAATTTGCACTAGATTTACGACATATTAACCCTCTATACCAATTTAAATTTCTTTAATTATTTGACAATGAAGCCTTAATATTTGTCCCGCTTTGTTAAAATGTACTTAGGGTACTTAAATAACAGACAAATCCTATACTTAACAAAAAAACGTCCGGAATAATAATATTTTCAAACGAATTTGGATAGGGGGAAACCCCAAACAATTATTTTTATAAAACATATATGGCTAATCAGTCTACACCTAAAGAACTTGCAAATCATTTAAAGACAATGAAAGACGAAGGCAATTTTACTGCGCTTCTCGTTGGTGCGGGTATTTCTGTTACAGCCGGAATACCATTAACCGGAGAAATGGTAAAAGAGTTGATTTTAAAATATCCGGCAAAGGATTTAAAGCAGTTTGAAGGAAAACCAAACGCCTATAACGAAGTAATGAAAGCTTTAACACATAATCAGCGGGAATTCTTTCTTAAAGATAAAATTAAAAATGCCAAAATTAATCTTGCTCATCTTTTCATCGGCTCTTTAGTAAGTAATGGCTATGTTGATTGTATACTCACCACTAATTTCGATCCCTTACTCGTAAAAACCCTTGCCCTGTTTAATATTTATCCATCCATTTATGATATGGCAAACACTAAAAAATTTCTGCCAAGTTCCATTGCTTACCCTAATATTTTTTACTTACATGGTCAAGGAACTGCATTCAGAATGTTAAACACAGTAGAAGAAACTAAAGAACCAACGAATGAGTATTTTACAAGGCTATTCGAACAGTTGGATAAGAAGCATTCATGGATAGTGGCAGGATATAGTGGTGAGACAGATTTCATTTTCAAAGGACTTACTGAACAAGATAATTTTTATAATAACCTTTATTGGGTTGGTCGAAAACCGGAGCCTCCCGCTCATATAGATTCAAAATTATGTTGTAAGGATTCTGTCCGTTATATAAATAGTTTGGGAGCAGACAGTTTTTTTCGCGATCTGAATAACGAATTAGGATTACCGATGCCTTCCTTTGTTGATAAACCTTTTTCACATCTAAAAGAAATTTTACAAAATATAGGTGAATTAAAATTTGAGCAGGATACAGATTCCAATCCTTCTAACATTTTAAAACAAACCTATTTAAATATTGATACGGCTATCAATACTATTGAGGCGTCTCACAAGAAGCCTTTGACTCAAAGGGAAATTAAGAAAATTGAAATCGGTGGACTCGAGCAAAAAATAAGCGAATTGTTCACTCTTGGAAAATATAAAGATATAATTAAGGAAGAAAAGGGAATCCTATCATCAGGAAATAAGGAAGCAGCAGATATTTTAGCATGGGCTTATGCACTTGAAGGTTCTTCCATTATTCGATCTGGTGAAAGTGCTCAGGGGGAGATCTTGTTTAATAATGCAGTAAAGATTAAACCAGACAAACATGAGACATGGTTTAATTGGGGCAATGCTTTAGCTAAACTTGCAGAATCCAAAGGAAATGATGAAAAATTATTCCAGCTAGCTTTTGAAAAGTATGCTGAAGCAGTAAAGATTAAACCAGATAAAGATGAGGCGTGGTATAATTGGGGGACTGGCTTAGCCAAACTTGCTGGATCCAAAGGAAATGACGAAAAAATATTCCAGATAGCTTTTGAAAAGTTTGCTGAGGCAGTAAAGATTAGACCAGATAAACATGAGGCATGGTATAATTGGGGGACTATTTTGGCAAAACTTGCAGGATCCAAAGGAAATGATGAAAAAATATTTCAGTTAGCTTTTGAAAAGTATGCTGAAGCAGTAAAGATTAAACCAGATAAAGATGAGGCTTGGTTTAATTGGGGGACTGGCTTAGCAAAGCTTGCAGGATCCAAAGGAAATGATGAAAAAATATTAGAGTTAGCTTTTGAAAAGTTTGCTGAGACAGTAAAGATTAGACCGGATAAACATGAGGCATGGTATAATTGGGGGACTATTTTAGCCAAACTTGCAAGATCCAAAGGAAATGATGAAAAAATATTCCAGCTAGCTTTTGAAAAGTATGCTGAAGCAGTAAAGATTAAACCAGATAAGCATGAGGCATGGTTTAATTGGGGGAATGCAATAGCCATACTTGCAGAATCTAAAGGAAATGATGAAAAATTATTAAAGCTCGCTTTTGAAAAATATATAGAGGCAAATAAATACAAACCTCATTCAGCATCTTATAATATATCTTCCATCTATAGTCTACTAAATAAGAAAGAAAAAGCGTTTGAATTTTTAGAAGATAGTTTGTTACATAGAGCCACGGAAATGAGTCGCAAACAAATTGAAGAAGATAATGACTATAAAAACATAAAGAATTTTGCTGAATTTTCGAGATTGCTGGATAAATATATGCCAAAGGAATAAAAATTTCTCTGCGAATCCCACGAGCCGAGAGTATTAGGGTGGTACGCAGGCGCGAGTTTTTTTAACTCGTGCCATTTATTAGCTGGCATCTTGCCATTTTTACTGCATTATTTTATTAGTAAACCCTTTTTTTATACAAATTCTGACCAGTTTCGACTGTTTTTTTCATTCCCCCCCAAAATCCTTCCTTATTTTCAACCTAAAAAACCGAAAATTTTCCCGCTAATTTATTTGCTTATTTTTAATTGTTTTACTAACATTACCTTTCCTTAGGAATGTATTAACAATACAAAAAAATTAAATGATGAATATTTTCTACAAATATTTTATTGTTTTCGTTTTCTCTACCACCTTTCTGGCGGTTTCTGCACAGGAGTGCGGTTACATCTATGTAAGCCCAACTGGCGCATCAAGCGGGGTTGCAGGCACTAAAGTAACTCCCGCAAGCTTTGCATACGGGCTCACATTGGTCAGCACTACAAATAAAATTATCAGGATGTCTTCAGGGCTTTATACGCTCAGTGCTGCCCTCAGCATCCCGAGTAATATAACCATTGAAGGTGGTTTTAACGTTTCTACCTGGGTGAAAAGCAATACAACCGCTACAATACTTGAACGTGACAATTCAAATATTCTTACCACTCCAAACCGCTTAGTTGGTTTATCCTGCACCAATGTGTCGGGTTTTCGTTTATTGGATCTTACCATTAATGTTGCTAATGCTGTGGGAGATGGAGTTTCCGTTTATGGGATTTATATTAATACATGTACCAATTATGTTATTTCAAGATGTAAAGTAAATGCCGGAAATGGCTCTGATGGAATACCCGGTGCTCCCGGAACCCCTGGTGTAACAGGTTCAATTGGCTATGTTGGTGAAACAGGAGCAGAAGGAGACCATGATACCGGTGGAGGAATTTGTTGCAGGCTTGGTGGCGCAGGAGCTGATAGTTCGTTTCCGGGCAGTTATGTGGGAGGCCCGGGAGGAATGGGTGGCGAAAGAGGCGGATTTCTTTTGGATACATCCCATATACTCGGTGTTACCTTATACAATGCAGAAGGTGACTATTCTAATGAAGGCTTGCCAGGAGGTTTTGGACTTGGTTATGGCGGAGTTCCTGGTGGAATAGGTGGTGTAGGCGTTTGTGAGGTACAATACCTTGTAACTTGTATGGCTAACCCCGGCTCGAATAATGGCTTTACCGGAACAGTTGGGATCAATGGATTACCCGGTTTAAATGGCATACAAGGAGTAACAGCATACACAGGTGGATATTACATTCCCGGAACAGGCTCTATCGGAACACAGGGTAAAAACGCTGGTGGCGGTGGTGGCGGAGGCGGTGGTGGCGCAAAAGGTTGTCAGCCAGCGGCAGTGCATCCCACAACTGGAGATACCTTAACGTATGTTTTCGGCACCGGTGGTGGTGGCGGTGGTGGCGGTGAAGGCGGTCAGGGTGGCTTTACCGGCTTCGGTGGAACCGGTGCAGGTGGTTCTTTTGGGATCTTTGTATGGGCAAATGGAATAAACGGAGTGGTAAGGGATTGTTCCTTAGATCCCGGATCAGGTGGAAACGGTGGTGCTGGTGGTACCGGTGGAGCCGGAGGTATCGGTGGTGCCGGTGGACTTGGTGGTAATTTAATGAATAACCTTACGCTTGACCATAGTTGTAACATAGGTGAAGGCGGACAAGGCGGACAAGGTGGACTAGGCGGTGCAGGCGGAAATGGTGGTGACGGTTCAGATGGTGCAAGTATTTCCTTGTATCAGCAACCGGGACAGGATCAGGTGATGTTCTCAAATATGTACAATCCTTTTGAACCTGCTGTAACAGCAACATTTTCGGGCTGCGCAAATGCTGATGTTACGTTTACAACGGTAGCAACCGGTAATATTGATTGGGTGTTTGGGGTAGGAGCAAATCCTGCTACCGCTTCAGGAGCTAACGTTACCGTTCAATACGATAGTGGTATGCCCGGTTTTAGAAGCATTACCCTCATCATAGATGGTGTTCCTTATCCGCTTGCAAATTTTATAAATCTTCCAACAAATTTTGCCCCTCCCGAAGTGGCTACTTCCAAAGATGTTGTATGTATTGGCGATGCAGTAAATGTGTCTACCACAGGAACTGCAAGTACTTATAGCTGGAGCATACCTGGCAGTTCACTTGCTTCATCATCCGCACAAAGCCCGGGTAACGTAACATACAGCGCCCCAGGCACTTATATAATTACACTAACTTCCACAAGTTGCTGCGGTGTTTCCGTTACTACAAGGGAAATTGAAGTGATCTCCGCTCCAACAGTAAATATTACAACCGATACCACCATGTGCTTCACTGATCAGAAACCATTACTGGATGCTGGTAATCCGGGAGCAACTTATACCTGGACGTTCAATGGAACTGCTACTGGCGGAAATACTCAAACATTACAAACCTCACAGGCCGGAGCATATTCCGTAAACGTAAGCTATGGCAGTTGCTCCGCCAGCGACATGATGAATTTAACCATCTATACAAAACTGCCCATCAGCCTTGGTCCTGATATTTTGATCTGTACCGACAGCACCCTACCTGTATTGAATGCCGGATTGAGCGGAATGCAAACCTACCAATGGACAATGAATTCCAATCCTGCTGGGATGAACTCCCAAACCTTACAAACCATTGCTGCCGGATCATACCGGGTTACAGTAACAAGTCCTACCGGATGTATCGGGAAGGATACACTATTGCTCATCATTAAAGATCCGATCATTGAACTGGGCGTTAATTATACAGTTTGTTCAAATGAAATACTTCCATTGCTGAATGGAGCCAATCCCGGTTGTACCTATAGCTGGACATTGGATGGAACTCCTATTGGCGGAAACACTCAAACATTGCAAACCACTGTATCCGGGGTTTACGGCTTAACAGTAACAAGCCCTGCAGGATGTCCCGCTCAGGATAATGTAACAGTTACCGTAGTGCCTGCGCTCGTGGCTGCATTCAATGTACCGGCAACAGGCACAGTGGGTACAGCCGTTTCTTATACCGACAATTCCACTCCTGCTCCTATAGCCTGGAACTGGAACTTTGGTGACGGCTCCGCAAATAATACTGTACAAAACCCAACACATACCTACACCATTGCAGGACAATACGCGGTATTCATGATCGTGAACAACACAACCTGTTCCGATACAATTACAGATATTATCACCATACAGAATAATTGCGGAGCGCTTGGTTTAGCGGCCTCCTTCACCCAATCTGCCGATACTATTGGGCTAAATGGTTTAGGAATGGTGGCCTTCACAAATACAAGTTCAAATTCCAATGCCTGGCTCTGGAATTTTGGTGATGGTTCCACTTCCGGAGAACAAAACCCAACGCATGTATATGCAGTTGAAGGAACCTACACCGTTACACTTACCTCCTATAATGCTAATTGTTCAGGCCTTACCACAAGTTTAGTGGTGGTAGTTACCTCTGTAGGGATTGATGAAGCGTTGGTTTCAGATTACAAACTACAGATTTTTCCAAACCCCAATGATGGGAAGTTTACCGTGCAAATTGAGGATTGCAAAGGATGCTTGGAGGGCATAGAAGTATTTACAATAATGAATGTACTTGGTGAGATCGTTTATGAAAGATCAAACATCAGAACACCTTCACTAGCAATTGATTTAAGCGCACATCCCAAAGGGATCTATTTTGTGAAATTTATTTTGCCCGCCACACCAATAACGGTGGGAGGTAGCCAAAACAATAATGATCAGGAACGCGTGATCATAAAAAAAATAATTATTGATTAGAAATTGGTAATTCGACAATGTCATCCCGATCCCGCCTTTTGCGGGAGAGGGATCTTGCCCATCAAAGGCGGTATGATTAATAAAATAAGATCCCTCGCAAAAAGCTCGGGATGACAGAATAGGAAGGAGATCAAAATGATTTTGAAATTGAAACATAAATTTTTACTACTGCTGCTTATCCTTTCCACATTCCTTTGGAGGGGCGCTGAGGCGTTGGCACAGCAATGCACCGTTATTTACGTAACTCCTAATGGAGCATCAACCGGAGTTGTGGGCACAAAAGCTGCACCGGCTTCACTAACGTATGCGGTTAGCCTTGCAACTGCTACCAATAATAAAATTTACATGTCATCAGGCACATATAATATTTCCACGGCCATAAACATGAAAGCGAATTTAAGCATCGAAGGTGGATACAATGCCACTACATGGAAAAAAAGCAACGCTACTGCCACCACTATTTATCGTGATAATTCAAATTTACAGTCCTCCCCAAATCGCTTAGTGGCAATATATTGCAGTGCTATTTCCAACTTCCAATTTCATGATCTGACCATACGAACAGCAAATGCTTCCGGCAGTGGAATTTCTACCTACGGAATTCGCTTGAGCGGATGCTCCAATTACCAGATAGTTCGTTGTAAAGTTATTGCCGGAAATGCCGGAAATGGTACTGTAGGAACAAATGGTGGAAGCGGAATTGCCGGAGCACCGGGATTCCCAGGAAAAGATGGTTTAGATAACAATGATGCTCCGGCTCTTCGTGCGGGCGGATTAGGGGCTTCAGGAACATTCCCGGGAAGCAAAGCGGGCGGTAATGGCGGAGATGGCGGAGACAGGGGAACTTGTGATTGTCAGATTTGCGGAGATCCTAATTTTGCAACCAATGGTTATCCCGGACAAAATGGACAGCTAAGCCTGAACGGAGGAGGTTATGGCGGTGCTGGCGGACAAAAAAGTATTACCTGCATTTATCCGACATCACCTACACGTACTTCATTGAACGATGGTGTGAACGGCACTGATGGCGCTGATGGACCTGCAGGTCTTCCGGGAACAAATGGTACTGCTTCATTCACCGCTGGATTTTACGTACCAGGGAATGGTGGTACCGGAACAGATGGAACAGACGGAAGCGGTGGCGGTGGCGGAGGTGGTGGCGGTTCTCTTGGTGGAATTTTGTGTGATTGTATTACTCTTTTTGGTAGTAGTTTACCTGCAGACGTAAACGGCACCGGTGCTGGCGGTGGTGGTGGTGGTGAAGGAGCTAAGCATGCAACAGGCGCTACTGGCGGATCTGGTGGTGGTGGTTCTTTTGCGATATATATTTATAACAATGGTGTGAATGGAATTATAAAAGATACCAAGCTCACTTCCGGTGTAAGCGGGATAGGTGGAACTGGCGGTGCCGGTGGAGTTGGCGGTGTCGGTGGACTTGGCGGAATACAAGGCGGAGGAAACAATGGCTATGTAGGAGCTGGCGGATTTGGTGGTAAAGGCGGAAACGGTGGTGATGGCGGAATTGGCGGACTGGGCTCCGATGGAGTAAGCTATACACTTTACGAAGACGGTAGCGGAACACCCGTTGTTGAACAAAATATGTATTCTCTACAGCAACCTTTTGTATACGTTCAGTATTCGGGATGCACCAATGCGCCTGTAACATTTTCAACCAATGCAACCGGCACTGTTATCTGGTTTTTTGGAGCGGGAGCTTCTCCTGCATCAGGAAGCGGAATTACGGCAACAACAAAATATACCACCCAGGGTAGAAAAACCTTTACAATGGTAAACAACGGGATCTCATACACCTTCAGTGATTTTATTGATATATTCAGCAATGGTGTTGGTATTGTTCCAAGTATTTCATCCACAAATACCACGGTTTGTATTGGCGATGCCGGTACTTATTCCTCTTCGGATGTTGCCGATGATTATCTCTGGTATTTTGTAAGGAATAATGATACAGATACCATTTCAGGAGCTACCAATCAAAACGCTACTTATACCTTCGATTCGGCTGGGACTTACAAGGTATATTTAAGAAATATAGATTATTGCTGTGGCGAATCATTCCCCGATACAATGACGGTAACCGTAGAAGGTATTTCACAACCGGTGATTTCTGTTCTGTCAGAAAGCCCTACCAATATAGTGTGCAGTGGCGGTTCGTTCACCTTTAGCGCAGATGTAGCCAATGCCGGCCCTAACCCTTCCTATCAATGGTTGGTGAATGGTGCTCCCGCAGGAGGTAATTACCCATTATTTTTTTCAGCAGGACTGCTCAATGCCGACAGTGTGAACTGTGTTGTGAGCTCTTCCCTCGGCTGTTCAACCGGACAGAAGGATACTTCCAATGCAATAACAGTAACGGTAATTGACCTGCCGGTAGTAACGTGCAGTGCCACAATGTTTTTCTCCGGTGAACCTACCACTTTTATTGCTGCTGTGAGCTCAGGAGGAGAGCCTCCTTATACATATAGCTGGACTTTCGGTGATGAGGCCTTAGGCGCTGGCGACACCGTTTCTCATATTTATCAGGCATCCGGAGCCTTTGATTACCAGGTAAATGTATCCGATTCCAATGGCTGCGCAGGTAGTTGTTCGGGTACGGTCATCATCTCTTCCAAGTTAACCGCTTCATTCGTTGCCTCTAAATCTAATGGATGCGCTGCACTGCAGGTAGATTTTATAAATAACAGTGTTTATGGGATCACCTATCATTGGGATTTTGGAGATGGAACTAGCTCTGTTTTATCTGATCCATCACATTATTATTCAAATCCGGGAACCTATAATGTAACGCTTATGGCTTTTGGTGCCACCGGAACAGATAGCTCAACCGTTACCAGCCAGATTTTTGTATATCCAAACCCTGTAGCCAACTTTCAGGCCTATATTGATGGGGATGAGGTTCATTTTGCTGATAATTCCGTTGATGCGATCACCTGGATCTGGGATTTTGGTGATGGCACTACTGCTAATATCCAAAATCCTATACACACGTATGCAAATCCGAACAGCAGTTATGATATTTCTTTGATCGTTACCAATTCGTATGGATGTACAGATACCACTTCCAAACCTCAGTTTGTGACAACAAATGTGGGCATTGACGAATTTGTACTGTCGGATGAAAACGTTCAGGTTTTCCCAAATCCTTTTTCGTCCGAGTTAAATATTGATATTGCTCCTGACAAAGAAAGTACAATGAATATTTCTCTGGTGAATTTGGAAGGCATTAAAATAATTTCGGAAAAGAAAAAGGTAAGTAAAGGAGATCAACAAATAAAAATAGATGATCTGAAAGATAAGCTTGTTCCCGGAATGTATTTATTAGAGCTGGAATACAAAGGACAGAAGCATTATACAAAATTGATTTATCAGAAGTAAAATAGGAGCGTCATTGCGAGACTTTTTCAGTCGAAGCAATCTCACCCAATGATGGATGTGAGATTGCGGAGTTTATCCTGAGCTTGCCGAAGGGTACCTCGCAATGACGCTCTAAGAAGCGCGGTCTTTAAAAATAATTGAGGGAACCATCAAAAAAATTAATTAAGCAACCTTTTGAACGTTTTAGGTGTCATTAAAGCAAGAGGTAAGAGCAGTACAATTTAACAAACAAAGATTCGTAATTCGTTAAAATTCGTAATTCGTAGGATAGTATAAATGATTTTTAGATATAAATACAAATTTTTATTTATTGCCTTTCTTTCAATTCTAAGCTGGAGCCTGGGAACGGTAACCGGCTTTGCGCAGGAATGTAATATCATCTATGTAAGTCCAACAGGGGCTTCCAGTGGTGCAGCAGGAACAAAGGCTAACCCGGCCTCTCTTCCTTATGCGTTTACACTTGTAAATACCATTGATAACCAGCTCAGACTTTCCGTAGGTAATTACTCTATTTCCAACCAGCTGGTAATGATCAGCGGCATTACCATGGACGGGGGATTTGACCCGGCCAATAACTGGAAAAAAACCAACTCTCAACAAACAGTAATTTTCAGGGACTCCACCAATAAGCTTCCAAATCCCAATCGGGTAGTGGCGGTGGAATGCAGTAATATTTCAAATTTCAGTATTCACGATATCACCATTATTGTAAGTGATGTGAATGGCATCAGTGTGAGCGCCTATGGAATTCATGTGAGCCAATGTTCTAATTACAATTTGTCACGGTTAACTGTAACATCAGGTAATTGTACAGGAGGTCCCGGTGGAGTTCCGGGTATTGATGGTTTAGATGGTGCTAACGGTACTTTAGGGCAACCTGGGGATGAAGATGGGGGTTGTTGCACAGCAGGTGGAACAGGAGGATCGGGTACTTATCCTGGCAGTAATAATGGTGGTGCCGGTGGTGCTGGTGGAGCAAGAGGGTCCGGTAAAGGTTGTTTTTTTTCAGGAAGTAATAACGCGCCTCCGGGAGCAGTCGGACAAGTCGGAATGGGAATTGGTGGAGGAACGGGCGGAGCTGGTGGGCTGGGCGTATGCGCTGCTTTTATTTCAGTCGGTTGTGATCAGGGCCCTGCAAACGTTGGAGACAATGGTGTTGATGGTGCTGATGGTGCTGATGGTGCTGATGGTGCAAACGGAGTAATTGTTTTTGGCACCTATTTTTTACCGGGAGATGGTCAGGATGGTGATCAGGGCGTACATGGTGGTGGCGGTGGTGGCGGAGGCGGTGGTGGCTCACAGGGCTGCGTTAACCAATGCGTAGGAAATTATAATGGATCAGGCCCCGGTGGTGGTGGTGGTGGCGAAGGCGGTCAGGGAGGTTTTGGAGCCACAGGCGGTGCAGGCGGTGGAGGCTCTTTCGCAGTTTATATTGATACCAATAGCGTAAATACTTTTTTGAAAGATTGTTTCCTTAATTCAGGATTACAAGGTAATGGTAGTCTGGGTGGTACCCCCGGAGGTGTTGGTGGAGGTAGTTCTGGTTCCGGAAACGGTGGTATTGGTTGTGATATAGGTTCAGGAGGAGCAGGTGGAAATGGCGGTGAAGGCGGCAAAGGTGGTAATGGCGGCAATGGAGTACCCGGTGTAAGCTTACCTTTTTTTGAGGACCCCGAAGGCATTGCTATCGCTCAGTCGGATATGAAGGCTTCTGTAGAGCCTGCTATTTACGTAAAGAACGGAGGCTGTACTTTTTCCGATATTAATTATACAACCAATGCAACGGGTATCATTCAATGGTTTTTTGACGGAGGTTCAATACCTTTGAGTGGAAGCAGTGATTCTGCAATGACACAATATTCAAGTATGGGCCGTCACTCCATAACCCTTGTTGTGGATGGTGTTCCTTATATGTTCACTGATTTTACCGGTATTTTTTCTGATGGAACACTTGTTCTTCCTTCTGTTACGGGCTCTGATACCGTTTGTCCGGGAAACACGGAAACCTATACGGCAGCCTTCCCTACGGCATTTACTGTTTTAGGTTATGAATGGAAAATGTACGATCCGGGAGTTAGCACTCCAACACAAACCGGCTCAAGTCCTACTTTTACGTATGCTTTTCCTACCACTACAGGAAAATACATGATCACACTAAAAACAGAATCACCATGCTGCGGATGGTCTAAGATCGATACGTTTTATGTACATGTGGTGCCGTTTTTAAATACCGATGTGTATGTTTCATCTTCCGCTCCGATAATTTGTGAAGGGCAATCCTCTTCATTTTTTGCAGTACCGTTAAATGGTGGAGATCACCCGGCTTATCAGTGGAACGTGAATGGAACAGGATCTGGTGCAACAAGCAATTCGTTTACCTCTTCCACGTTCAATGACGGGGATGCAATTACCTGTATTATGACAAGTTCTTACCCATGTCCGATAAATTCACCTGTAACTTCACTTCCTTTTGTGATCACCGTAAACCCTTTGCCGGTGGTAACCTGCAGCTCAATAAATAATTACCTGGGAGGGAATACTGTTTTCAGCGAGTTAGTGGTAGGTGGCACTTCTCCTTATACCTATAATTGGTCGTTTGGTGATGGCGGAGTCGACACCGGAGCGGTCTCTACTCATTTATATGGTGGTACAGGGCCATACAATTATTCAGTTGTGGTAACAGATTCCAATGGTTGTGCCGGGATCTGTAATAATACCTTGAATATTGTGCTTCCTCCCGTGGTGAATGCCGGATTTACATTTGTTCCCCTTGCTGTTTGTGGAAGCACTTCTGTTGTGTTTAGTGATACAAGCTTGGGTATTACTACCTGGTGGCTATGGGATTTTGGTGATGGAAGTCCAACATCATCCTTGCAAAATCCAAACCATATTTACACTATTCCGGGTAATTATTCTGTTAAACTTATTGCTGGAAATACTATTTATAACGATACGATCGTCAGTCCTAATATTATTTCTGTTTTGATCGTCCCAGCAGCCAACATTTCTTACATCAACGATACTGTTTGTTTCCCGCTTTTTCATCAGTTTTTTGATATCTCACCGGGTTCAGCCTCCTGGCTATGGACTTTTGGTGATGGAGGCTCTTCTTCAACCCTTCAAAATCCTGCTCACAAATACAGCGCCCCGGGGACTTATAATGTTACCTTAACTGTAAATTCAATAGATGGCTGTTCCGATGTCGCAAATGGAACAGTATATGTTCTGCCTGCTCCAACAGCCTCATTTTTGCAAAGCAGTGTTATGATCTGTAGCGGAGGAACGGTAGACTTTACAGATGCATCGCTTGGTGCCGTTGAGTGGGAATGGGATTTTGGAGACGGTAGTACCTACTCCGGTAATGCACCTCCTACTCATATCTATTCAGATCAGGGAGTTTACAATGTTTCATTAACGGTTCAAAATGTGCTGGGTTGCTATGATGATACAGTAATTATTGCCGCTGTAAATGTAAATCTACGACCGGATGCCGCATTTCAAATGACCACCACCGAAACCATTTATATGGGTACTGATGTTACATTGGAAAACAACAGTATCAACTATAATTCATGGCTGTGGGATCTCGGAAACGGGGTACTTGATTCGGCCAACTTCAATACCACCGCTGTTTATAATAATCCAGGTTTTTATACCATCACTTTGTATGCTATATTTGGACCGGGTTGTTTAGACAGTATGTCATTTGGGCTTACTGTAAATGATATTGAGGTCATCTATGTTCCGGAAGCCTTTACTCCTAATGGGGATCATATTAATGATGTATTCTACGTTGTTGGAAACGGATTGAAGGAATTCAAGCTCTATATCTTTGACAGATGGGGCGAAGAGATCTTTGAATCAGATGATATAAATCAAGGCTGGGATGGTAAAGTGCAGGATAAATTAGTTCCACAAGGTGTTTATACCTACCGCATTATTTATAGGAAAAACGGTACTCCAGCCGATAAGCACGTCAAAATAGGCGCATTGCTGCTATTAAAAGAAGAATTTTAAGACGGCTTTTCAATTCCTCTTTTTATAATTTAATTTCTTTTTATATCATCGTAGAACTTTGCCATGGTTACATTCACAAAAGGAATGTACCAAAAGAAGCCTATTCCCAAGGTTAGAACACATAACAGCGCCCATAAAAAAAACCAGAGGCAGAGATAAAACAATTTCAATTTATAACCATCCATCATTGCCTTACTTTTCTTCAGTGCATCTTCGGCTTCGATAGCTTTCTCATCCGAAAGTATGTAAAAGGTCATCGAATAAGATAAAGCAGCAATAATTCCCGGAACGATCAGCAGAAGCGTCCATAATAGCACATAAAGCACCATGAGCAGATAAGCCACCAAAGCAGTTGTAAAGCGATTAAAGCCTTGAAAAACTTGCTCTAGCCTTGCTTCTTTACCGCGGGAGATAGACAATGAAAATATAGCCGCTCCAAGAGTAAAGGGACCCGCAACTACCAGGGAGATGATCGAGCCGGCTCCCCCTAATGAACCGGTTGAACCAGTAAGTAGAACATAGATCACAAATGTGCCAATGGCCAAAGCCCATTTGCCCTTCAGCGATTCACGGGCCTTTCTCATTAAAACGGTGTTTTCTGTGCTCAATTTTTAGTGTTTTATTTAATAGTAATGATCGGTTGCGTAGGTCAAAACTACAGAGAGTTTCATTAAAGGGGAATGACAGCAATTACGGTAAAGAATGATGTTACTCATTAATGTTTATTAACCTTAATGATCAAGGTTAAAATAAAATGTTGCACTACCGGTAGAGCAAAAAATGGATTTTTTACCATAAAAAGAGAGTTCTAAAATAAAAAAACGGTTGTGTTCTGATTTTTTTGAAACCAAAACACAACCGTGTAAACCCTTTCATGAAAGTATTTGCTCTACCACAGATTTCACAAATTTACCTGTGTGAATCTGTGTAATCCGTAGCAAGTAGTATACTGATACCTCGAGGATCTGCCTCGGGGTTATTCATTGTTACATTAAATTTATAATAGTTCCTTTCATTTTTCTTTCTGTTTTTCCATCAACATCAAGTACCATAACTTGTTCTATTAAAATTTTTTTTACTTTTTTTGATTCAAGAGTTTTAAGAACATCCAAAATTTGTTGATTTAATTTACCGCCTGTATTTGAATAATCCAGAAACAGTGATTCTCCTTTGCCGTCAGCAGGTGGGAATAAAAAAATTACTGTAAAAGATTTGATCTTCAATTCTTTGTATGGTTGTGTGATTTCAGCACACTTGACAAGCTCGGAATACGTAATTGTATCATTTTCATGTGCAGCATTACAAAAGATCACATTTGGGATATTATCCGAATTTACTTTTGTTTGTCCAAAAGTTAAAGTTGTACTTATCAATGTAAGCAGAACAGATGTTAGAGTTGCTTTTTTCATTTTTAGATAATTTTAATTTTTGTTCCTACTCTTAAGGCTTTTCGGTGTCGCCCCGTTTTTTTTATTGGTTTCTGGATTCCAATTTATATTTCCTTTGTTCCTGTAATTTAACCTCGTAATGCAGTTTTTTTGAAAAGATACAGTTTTATGTTTTTTTCTTAAACTTGCCCGATAGCATTGGTTAGTAAGAACGATTTTTTCTAATATATTTTATTCCAATAAATTAATGGATAAGAAACCTGACAGGTTTTCAAAACCTGTTAGGTTTAACTGCCTTTAAAAATAAAACTATTGGATTAATTTGTAACAAGTGCTGGTATATAGCATCACTTAATCATCTTGTTAGCGGTTTGGCATTATTGTATTATTTGCCGAAAAGTGCAGTTTATAGGTAGTACGCTGTTCCCGTTTATATTTTACTTGGCCAGTTTGTCAATGAATGGAATATAGCGTCAAAATTACCCGCTGTCTCGTCTGTCAAACGTTTTGCTGTACTGGATAATGGAAAACCAATGACTTTTGTCGTTTTGTTTTGTACAGCCAAGTCTGAACCATTCTTGTCAGAATATATTACCCATTGAAAGTTCGCTTTCTCTTCAAAAAATTGTCCAAAACCAACACCAAACATATTGATTAAATTGTCCTCGTCTAAATGTCCTGATTTTAAGTCTGTCAAGGCTGTTTGAAAATATTTATCAAGGAATTTGGGTTCTGGGAGGTCATGAAGTTTTTGCCCAGATTTGCTTTCTAAATAAGTACGAAGTTTTTTCAATTGGAATAGAATCCAGTCGCTGTCATTTTGTTCAATGTCCTTTAATATATGGTCTTTGTCTATACTCATATTGCGCTCTTGATAATGTCTGCGTATTACCTATAACGAGCGGGGTCGGCCCATTAAAATACGTGCATTGTTATTATTGAAAGAAGAATTCAAGTTTTTTTAACCATCAAAGCCGAACAAAAAGGTTGATTACTAGACTCTTGGGTTAGCCATTAAAATACCTGAGAGGAAAGAGAAATTAAGAGGCAATTTTCTATTGAATTACAACCTTTTGGTTAGCAATTAATTCTTTTTCTAAAACAACCTGAATAAAATAAACCCCAGCGTTCAATTCTCCTTTTTTGAGTATTAACTGATTTCCTGAAAAATCAATGCTTTTAACCTCTTTACCCAAAACATCAACAATTTTTATGGTTGCATTTTTTAATTCTTTTGTAAATGAAACGGTTGTTTGTGATGCAAATGGATTTGGAAAAATAGTAACGCCTGCAGCTATATTTTTTTCTGAAATTCCAGAAGTTAGATTTACCATAACTGATCTACATAATGTTGTGTTACAGTTACCTTCTGCTCTTACAAAATACGTGGTCATTGCAGAAGGGGTTACGTAAATTGAATCTCCGGTCCCAACAAGTGTCCCACCACATGTGCCAGTATACCAGTTGTAAACAGCATCAGTTGTAAGTGAACCTCCACTTACAGTTAATAAGGTGGAGTCACCGGATATAACCGGATTAGGATTGGCCGTTACAGATGAGCCCGAAGTAGATAAAGCGTTTACTGCAACAATTACACTGTCGGTATCCGGGTTGGTGCAGCCGTTGGCAGTAACAGAATAAATATATATTACTAATACCGAATCGGATGTTGTATTGGTAAGAGTTTCATTCGGATTGTCAATACCGCTTCCTGCAAGGTTGCTAATACCAACTACTACCGGTCTTGCCCATGCAAAAGTTGCTCCCGTTGCTGTGCTTGTAGGGGTATAACTAAATGCTATGCCGCTGCATATTGCCGGGGGCGTTAGCGTACTGCTTAAAACAGGGCTTAAGGTAGAAGTAAGTACCGCATGAATAGTAACATTTACATTTTGGTTAAATGTTGCTGTTCCTCCTGTTTTTGTAATATTACTTGCAGGAGTAGCTGCATTTATTCCAATCGCCTGAATACCGCTCAATGTTATAGCGTTTAGTTCGATAAGGCCGCTTACAGTAAAGGTTAGAGTCATGGTGGTTGCATTGTCAAGAACCACTGAAATCCCGGTTATTTCAGTACCCGTTGCTGAGGCAGTGCCTGCAGAAATAAACTCGAAATTAGTTGGTGCGGTAAGAATCACTGTTCCCGAACCCGAAATGTCATCCACCAAAGTTTCTGTGATCACAAGATCCCCTAATGTGCCCGTGCTTGTTGGAAATGAAGGACAAGCAGCTAAAGTTAATGATGGAGCAGTAACAATTATTTGAGCAAAAACAGTATTTAATGCAGGAAATGCAAGTAAAATGATCGCTAAAACCATTTTTTTCAAAATGGTAGATGATTTTTGGAAATCGTTGTTATTGCTGGAAGACATGTTGTTATTCATTTGTTATTGTTTTATAATTTTTAGAAAAGCACCCCTTCCTCTCCCAATCGGATAGATCAAGATTTTGTTTTGTAAAAGCCCGAATTTATATGATAATTACACATAAAATTCGAGCAAGATCAACTGATTTACTCAACAATTAATTTTTGAATTTTTACATCAGCATCTGTACTCAATTTGATGTAGTAGATGCCTTTTGCAAGGTGCATGATGTTAATTTCTTTAGTGTGATCAGCCGAAATGTTTTTTTCTAAGCTCTTGTAAACTTCTTTTCCTTGTATATCTATAATGCTGATCATCATTTCAGTAGCACTTGCATTTTTGATAGCAATGTTAAAAATTCCGGTTGTTGTTGGGTTAGGGTAAACACTAAGTCCTTCTGAAGTATATTCTTCAATTCCGGTACAAAAAACAACGGTCATATTGCTTGATGCAGAGTTTGCGCAGCCATTCGGATCAACATATGTATAAGTGATCCCCTGAACAGCTCCTGCACTTCCCGGGTTAAATGTGGTGCCTGCTGTAACACCTATTCCTGAATAAGTTCCACCAGCTGGTAAACCGCCAGTTAAAGCAAACGGTGCATCATCTGAACATGGAGTAATGGTAAAAGAAGCTAACGTTACAGTTGGTAATGGATTTACAGTAACGGTTGTATCAGAAGAAACGGAAGAGCAACCGGCAATTGTTACTGTAACATTATAAGGGCCACTTGTTGCTACAATAAGCGAATCTGCTGTACTTCCACCTGTCCATGAATTTCCAACAGCACTGCTGGAAAATAAGATCACACTGCTACCAATACAGAATACAACAGTATCGGAAGTAGTGATGGTAGGTATTGCCGGGTATGGGTTTACCGTTATTGTAGCAGTGTCAGATACTGAAGAGCAACCTGCAGTCGTTACAGCAACCGTATAGGGCCCTGATGCATAAACAGTAAGTGAATCATTTGTTGATCCGCCTGTCCATAAATTCCCTGTGGCACTGCTCGAAACCAATATGGCGCTGTCACCCATACAAAAATCAGTGGTGTCATAAACAGCAATAGTTGGGACAGTAGGATATGGATTTTCAGTAACAGTTGTAACTGCTGATGTTGCAGAACAACTTCCGTTTGATACTGTAACTGAATAAGGGCCCGAAATTGGAACATAAAGGGAATCATTCGTTGTTCCACCGGTCCATACATTTGCAGTTGCGCTGCTGGAAACCAAAAGAACGCTATCTCCTTCACAAAAGGTAATAGCCCCGTAAGCAGTGATGGTTGGGGTAGCTGGAACTGCATTTACAACAATGTTTACTAAAGCTAAAGTATCGTTTAGTGCGCTTGCGTCACTTGATAATACAGAAGTATACACTTTGAATATGTGGGTGCCAACACTGCTTAAATTACAAAGCGCTGTCACGGTAACATTTTGTACCGAATCGAAAGCAAGGGTCCCGGAATATACTGTATCAGTAAATGTTTGGGTGCTTGCACCGGTAATTTCAATGGTTACAACAACTGTATCAACAGTATAATCAATTGTACCAGCGTCAAAGTTTTTTATTTTCACAACAACCGATTGATTGATCGCAGCACATATTGGAGTGATCGGAGCAACTAAAGCAGTAACACCCATATCTTGCGCCTGCACTTGCTGAAAACTCGCAACGAAAAATACCATGAGTGATAACACCCATTTACAATTAGATACCTGAAATTTAGAAGTAATGTTTTTTATCATGTTTTGGGAATTTATATATGTAAATGTTTTAAAAGGAAGCTTATTTAACAGGGTTTGATCCCAACAATTATTGGGAGATTGATTTATAAGACAAAGCTAAACTGCCGACAAATCTAAAAAAATAAATCTTAAGCACCAATGTTTTTTGCCGAATGTTTTAGTCATCATGTTAAACTAGATTTTTCATTGTTTATAACCTGGGATTAAATGATGTAACAAACTAATTGGTGGGAAGGATATCCATTTGGGCGTTTCCTTTCTAAAAAGAAAGGTCGGGCTTGGAGTCTATCCTGAGCCCAGTCGAAGGGCTGCAATCTTCACTACCGCTAATAGCGGTTTGAAGGATTTTCGCGGAATTTATCCAGAGCTTGCCGAAGGAATCCCTAACGCAACTGAAGTTTTCCGCAAAATTCAATTTGTTTCCGTCATTGCGAGGGCGCTTTTTAGCGACCGAAGCAATCTCATTTACTGAGGTGAGATTGCTTCATCACGCCTCAAAAGCGCAATTCGCAATAACGTTACAAAAGGTCATCTTCAATTTTTTTTATTCTTTAACCTTGATCTTTTCAGTTCAGAATAATCGATAAAGAAACCAATCCAGAAAAATAAGTGTGAAAACGGAAAACTAGAGCTTTTTAATTTTAGGTCGACAAAAACAGGGGGTTGGTTGCATATTTTTGCATTTTTTTAATATTTTTTATGTTTTTATAGGGGGTGTTGATAAAAAAAAACAATAATTCTTGTTGTTTTTTGTCTTTTTTTATACTTTTGTCGCTGAAAAAATTATTTAAGAAGTCGTTCATTTCCTTTTTTCTTTTTTTTTGCGTTAGGGATTGCAGTGGGAATCCTTCCTTACCGCTGTTAAGCGGTAAGGAAGATTGAAACGGAAAACCCGGCCATTTTTACCTCAGCCGCCCTAAGGGGCTGAGATAAAAATGGAAACGCCCCAACATAAAATTAAAATCATAAGATTAAAACAACACATAAATAAAACCTCAATAAAAAATGGCATTTCACAGATTTAAAGCATTAGAGACAGTTCTTTCGAGAACCCCGGTAGAAGTTACTTTACCAAGCAATAAAGTATCTGAATTTTTTGGTGAGAACGTATTTGGTATTGATGCCATGCGTGAGTATTTATCTGAAGAAGCATTTAACAGTGTAATGTCTGCCATTGAGCAGGGTTCCCGTATCGACCGTAAAATGGCCGATCAGGTAGCGGCATCTATGAAAGCATGGGCAAATTCGAAAGGCGCGACACATTATACACATTGGTTCCAGCCATTAACCGGTACTACTGCTGAAAAGCACGATGCTTTTTTTGAGCCAACAGAAGGTGGCCGTGCTATTGAGCGTTTTGGAGGCAGCCAGTTGGTTCAGCAAGAATCTGATGCTTCCAGCTTCCCGAATGGTGGTATCCGTAACACATTCGAAGCAAGAGGTTATACTGCATGGGATCCAACATCACCTGCATTTGTGATAAGTAAAACATTGTGTATCCCAACCATTTTTGTATCCTACACCGGTGAAGCACTCGACTTTAAAACTCCTTTATTAAAAACATTGCATTTGCTTGATAAAGCGGCTGTTGATGTATGTCAGTATTTCGATAAAAATGTAACGAAGGTGAATGTTACTTTAGGTTGGGAGCAAGAATATTTTTTGGTTGATGAAGCACTGTATAATGCCCGCCCGGATTTATCGATGACAGGTCGTACCCTTTTCGGACATGCTCCTGCAAAAGGGCAACAGCTTGAGGATCACTATTTTGGTTCCATCCCTGAACGTGCAACAGCGTTCATGCGTGATTTTGAAATTGAATCATTAAAATTGGGTATTCCTATCAAAACACGTCACAATGAGGTAGCTCCAAACCAATTTGAGTGTGCTCCCGTTTTTGAAGAGTGTAACTTAGCAGTGGATCACAACCAGTTATTGATGGATGTGATGGAAAAAATTGCAAGACGTCATAATTTCTGTGTTCTGTTGCATGAAAAACCATACGCAGGTGTTAATGGCAGCGGTAAACACAATAATTGGAGCATGAGCACCAATACCGGTAAAAATTTATTAAGTCCGGGCAAAACGCCTAAAACAAATTTACAGTTTTTAACGTTCTTTATAAACACAGTTAAAGCAGTTCATGATAATGCTGATCTTATGCGTGCTGCTATCGCTTCAGCAAACAATGACCACCGTTTGGGTGCTAACGAGGCGCCTCCTGCTATCATGTCTGTTTTCCTTGGAACCCAGCTTTCAAATGTGCTGGATGAGTTGGAAAGCAAAGTGAAATCAGGTAAAATGAGCCCTGACGAAAAAACAGCTTTAAAATTAGGTGTTGGAAAAATTCCGGATATCTTATTAGATAATACTGACCGTAACAGAACATCTCCTTTTGCATTTACAGGAAATAAATTTGAGTTCCGTGCTGTTGGGTCATCTGCAAATTGTGCAGGGCCAATGATAGTGTTGAATGCTATTGTGGGTGATCAGTTGATCCAATTTAAAAAAGATGTGGATGCATTGATTTCCAAAAATGTGGATAAAGACGAGGCGATATTTCAAATTTTACGAAAATATATTGTTGAGTCGAAAAAGATCCGTTTCGAAGGCAACGGGTATGGTGAAGAGTGGGTGGTGGAAGCTGCTAAAAGAGGTCTTTCAAACATTAAAACCACTCCATTGGCACTAGGCGCTTTTGTTTCTAAACAAACAATGGATCTATTTGAGCGCCACAGCATTTTAACGAACCGTGAGCAACATGCCCGTTACGATATTTATCTGGAGACCTACACTAAAAAAATTCAGATCGAATCACGTGTTATGGCTGATTTAGCGATGAGCCATATTATCCCTACCGCAATTAAATACCAAAGCTCCTTAATTGAGAATGTAAAAGGGCTAAAAGACATTATGAATGAGGCTGATTTTAAAAAAGCCGGTCAAATTCAGTTGGGAATGATCCTGGAAATTTCAGAACACATCAATACGATCAAAACTAAAGTGGATCAAATGATAGAGGCTCGCAAAAAAGCAAATGTAATTACGGACGCTAAAAAACAAGCTATCGATTATTGTGAAAAAGTGAAGTGTTTTTTCGATGTAATTCGTTATCATGTCGATAAATTAGAATTACTTATTGATGACGAAAGCTGGCCTTTGCCAAAATACAGAGAATTGTTATTTACAAAATAGTTGATTGAAAGGGTGAAATACCCTGATAAACAAATGTTTTGATACAGCATTTTTCATTTTTATGATGTGGTCTAAATAATAATTGAAACAAAATAGTTTTTTTGTTTCAATTATTTATTTAATTTAGCACTCTTAAAATAGACAAACCTAAAAATTGATATGAATAGAATTTCAAAATTAATTGTTGCATTCGTTGTGACTCTAGCGTTTTCGTCAAACGTAATGGCCCAGAAAAACTTTTCTATTGACGCTGATGCCGCATTCCAAAACAGGCAGTATTTCAACGCGATAGAGCTTTACAAAAAAGCATATACTAAAGCCAAGAAAAAAGAAGACAAAGCTGTTATTATTTTCACAATAGCGGAATGTTATAGATTAACTGGTGATAATAAGCAAGCTGAAGCGTGGTACGTTAAAGCAATTAAAGCTAATTATACCAATCCTTTAGCAAAATTGTATTTAGCAGATGCTAAAAAAGCGCAGGAAAAATATGACGAAGCATTAATTGAATATACGAATTACCAAACGGATGCCCCTTCCGATCCAAGAGGTGAAAATGGTATCAAATCATGTGAATTGGCAACGAAATGGAAAGAACATCCTTCACGTTACAAAGTAGAGAACATGACCTTAATAAACAGTAAAGATCCCGATTTTTGTCCTACTTACGCTGATAAAAAATACAACAAATTATATTTTACTTCAATGCGTCCCGGTGTTACTGGTGGTGCATTTGATGGTTCTCTTGGTGAATTTTATAGCGATATTTTTGAAACACAAATGGATAAAAATGGAAGATGGAGTACTCCAGCTCCATTGCCAGGCCCGGTTAATACAAATGATAATGAAGGTTTAACTTCAATGACCAAAAAAGGTGATCTGTTAGTTTTTACCCGTTGTCTTGCTGAAAAAAATAAAAACTCATTAAATCAATTATGGTTTTCTATTAGAAAAGGAAATGTTTGGGGTGAACCCGAAAAATTCTGGTTTTGTAATGACTCCAACAAATTCGCTTCTCCTTCTATTTCTTTTGGTGGTGCAACATTGCTTTTCTCTTCTGATATGGCAGGTGGACAAGGTGCTAATGATATCTGGAGTTCTACTTATGATAAGAAAACAAAAAAATGGGGTCAGCCTGTAAATTTAGGGGCAGACATTAATACAGCCGGTAATGATGTGTTTCCTTATCTTCATGATGATGGTACATTATATTTCTCTTCCGATGGACATTTAGGAATGGGAAGTTTGGATATTTTCAGAGGTGAGAAAAAAGGAAAAGGCGAATGGGCCAATGTAACTAATTTGAAATACCCAATTAACTCTGCAGGTGATGATTTCGGAATTATTTTTGAAGGCGCTAAAGAAAGAGGTTATTTCTCATCTAATCGTGAAGGTACAAAAGGTTCTGATGATATTTGGTCATTTGTATTGCCGCCATTATTGTTTTCAATTACTGGTACTGTAACTGATGCTAAATCTAAAGAGCCTCTTGCTGGCGTAGTTGTTAAATTATTAGGATCGGATGGTTCTTCTGTTGAAACAAAGACAGATGCAGATGGAAAATATAACTTTGCTGCGAATGGTACTGCACGTTTCGTAAACCCTAACACTTCATACGTTATCACCACGCAGGTTGGTAATGATATTGTAACTAAAAATGCACCGAACGGTTACGTTAACAGTTCTGCAAAAGCCAAAGTAACTACTGTAGGTGTTGAAGATGCAAAAATATTTAAGGGAGTAAGTTTTTCTTTAGTTCCTATCGAAAAAGAGATCCGTTTCCCGGATGTATTGTACGATTTAGGGCAGTCAACATTGCGTGCTGAGTCTCAGGATTCATTAAATTTCTTGTATCAGACTTTAATTGATAACCCAACGTTCCTTATTGAGTTAAGTGCACACACCGATTCACGTGGTGGTGATGCAGACAATCTTAAATTATCAGAAGCACGTGCTAAATCTTGTTTTGATTATTTAGTTTCAAAAGGAATTCCTGCTGAACGAATGGTTCCAAAAGGATATGGCGAAAAACGTTTGTTGATCACTGATGCTCAAATCAATAAAATGGGTACTACTGAAGAAAAAGAAGCAGGTCATCAAAAGAACAGACGTACTGTATTCTCCGTATTACGTAAAGATTACGTGAATCCGAATGCTCCGAAAGAAGCGCCTAAAACTCAGAAAAAAGCTGCTGCTGAAGAGGAAGAAGAAGAGGAAGAATAAATCAGTTTTTCAAATAAGTTTTAATAAAAATTTTAATTGAACACCCTTCCGTTTTTTTTACAGAAGGGTGTTTTATTTTTTAAGATATGAAATAGCCATGCGCCAAACTTCACAAACACTGATGAAGATGGCATGGCATATTCCATATGGCAATTAAAAAACAAATTATGTACATATGAATACGGATAGCCGATATAATTTACGTGGAGTTTCTGCATCAAAAGAAGATGTTCACAATGCAATAGCCAAAATTGATAAAGGATTATTTCCAAAAGCATTTTGTAAGATCGTTCCTGATTATTTGAGCGGGGATGAAAATTATTGCATCATAATGCATGCCGATGGTGCAGGTACTAAATCATCGCTGGCATACCTTTATTGGAAAGAAACAGGCGATATTTCTGTTTGGGAAGGTATTGCCCAGGATGCTATCATTATGAATACAGACGACCTGCTTTGTGTTGGAGCTGTGGATACTATTTTACTTTCCTCCACTATTGGGCGGAATAAAAATCTGATACCGGCCGAAGTTATTTCAGCCATCATTAACGGGACCGAAAAGGTTTTGGAACAATTGCGCAGCTATGGAATCGGGATACATTCCACAGGAGGCGAAACAGCCGATGTAGGCGATATTGTGCGTACAATTATAGTAGATTCTACTGTAGTTTGCCGAATGAAACGTGCGGATGTTATTGATAATAAAAATATACAAGCGGGTGATGTGATTGTAGGCCTGTCCTCATCCGGACAAGCAACCTATGAAACCGAATACAATGGTGGAATGGGCAGTAATGGCTTAACATCAGCCCGACACGATGTGTTTGAAAAGATCCTTGCAAAAAAATATCCAGAAAGTTTTGACCCTGCTGTTCCTGAATCGTTGATCTATAGCGGAAAGGTTGGTTTGACAGAAAAAATAAATTTCGAACATGAGTCTCAAATTCCAGGTCTCAATATTCCTATCTCTATTGATGCAGGCAAGCTGGTTCTTTCACCAACACGAACCTATGCGCCAATCATTAAAAAAATAATAGATACCTACCGTTCACAGATTCACGGGATGGTGCATTGCAGCGGTGGAGCACAAACCAAGGTGCTTCACTTTGTAGACAATGTTCATGTAATAAAAGATAATTTGTTCCCGATCCCTCCATTGTTTAAAATGATACAGGAGCAAAGCGGAACAGATTGGAAAGAAATGTACACCGTATTTAATATGGGACACCGTATGGAATTATATCTTCCTGAAGCCATTGCAGCCGATATAATAGCAATTTCCCGGTCATTTAATGTAGATGCCCGGATCGTAGGAAGAGTGGAAGCAAGCGATAAAAAACGATTGACCATAAAATCCGAATTTGGTTTGTTTGAATATTAAGGATTCATTGCACCTCTTGAATTAAACGAAGCCCTTTAAGTACAAATTTTCTTTATTTAGCCCTGTCAGGTTTTAAAAACCTGACAGGGCTTTTTAGTATAATGGTAAATTGCAGGTGTTTCCAGTACACTTAGCAAGATGTTTAAAAATCTCTTTTTATTTAATGTTCAAAATTTTCTCAGACTTCTTTATTCAATAAAGGGATTGCGAAATGTTATTCCTTCTTATCAAAATTAAAAAACATCGATTTTTTTTGTAATTAAAATCACCACCATCTTTGAGCAAGTCCATTGTTCCTGCTTATGCAGTACTATACTTTTGATTAAGCTTACTATCAATATTCTCCGTCATATTATTATCGTTCTGATGATAAGCCCCCAAATATAAAAACGAATGAACCAGCAGGCATCAGAAAACGGCAGAAGGGAAAATGATCTTAAAGGAAAGGAACCTAGATCTCGCCCGTTTTCTTTTTATTGGATATACCTTATTTTACTGGTTGCTATTATCCTGTTCAATTATCTGCCGGGGAAATCATCTGCTGCCAAATCCATAACCTGGCAAGAGTTTAAGCAGGAAATGCTTCCTTCCCATGATGTGGCAAAAATTGATGTTGTAAATAAAGAAATTGCACAGGTTTATATAAAACCGGATAGTCTGAAAAAGGAAAAATACAAGGATATTGCAAAGGGTTTTCTAGGCGGTAGTAATAAGGGGCCGCATTACTATTTTTCTGTCGGATCAGTGGAGGTTTTTGACCGTCAGCTTGAAGAAGCGGAGGCTGGATTCTCTGAGAAGGAAAGGATACCCGTTACTTATACCACCGTTAATAGTTGGTGGCCTAATATTATTTCCTGGCTTTTTCCACTCCTATTATTGGGTTTTTTATGGTTTTATATTTTTAGAAGGATGGGTTCCGCTTCAGGAGCGGGTTCCATATTTGATTTTGGAAAGTCAAAACCTAAATTGTATGAAAAAGGGAAATACAGCCCAATAACATTTAAAGATGTAGCAGGGTACGAAGAGGCAAAAACAGAAATTATTGAAATAGTGGAATTTCTGAAGCATCCTGAACATTTTACAAAATTGGGTGCCAAAATACCCAAAGGTGTATTGTTAATTGGTGCGCCCGGAACAGGTAAAACACTTATGGCAAAGGCAGTTGCGGGGGAAGCAGGCGTTCCTTTCTTTTCCTTGTCGGGGTCCGAATTTATTGAGATGTTTGTGGGGGTGGGCGCTTCACGGGTTCGCGACCTATTCGACAGAGCCAAAGAAAAAGCACCAAGTATTATTTTTATTGATGAAATTGATACAATTGGCAGGGTACGTGGCCACGCTGTATCTATACAGGCGAATGATGAGCGGGATAGCACACTCAATCAGCTGTTGGCAGAGTTGGATGGTTTTGAGCCCAATATAGGCGTGATCGTGCTGGCAGCCACCAACCGGGCTGATATACTGGATCCTGCCTTATTACGTCCCGGCCGTTTCGACCGGCATATCCATCTTGATCTCCCTAATAAACAGGAGCGTTTTGCTATTTTTAAAGTGCACCTGAAACCGCTTTTACTGGACGAGAAAGTGGATATGGAATACCTTGCTTCACAAACACCAGGCTTTTCGGGTGCGGATATTGCCAATGTTTGCAATGAAGCAGCCTTAATTGCAGCCCGAAAAAAGAAAAAAGCAGTTGAAACGCAGGACTTTTTTGATGCCATTGACCGCATCATGTCAGGCCTCGAAAAGAAAAGTAAAATAATTTCTCCTGCCGAGAAAAAAATAATAGCCTACCACGAGGCTGGTCATGCAGTTGTGAGTTGGATGCTTAAAAATGTAGACCCCTTACAAAAGGTTTCTATCATCCCCAGGGGCAAATCTCTTGGTGGAGCATGGTATCTGCCCGAAGAGCGGCAAATTGTTACAGAGGCCCAGTTTTTTGACCAACTCTGCGCTGCTTTGGGCGGAAGAACGGCAGAAGAAATTGTTTTTAAGGAAGCATCATCCGGTGCGCTTGACGACCTTGAAAAAGTAACTAAACAGGCCTATATGATGGTAGTTAATCTCGGTCTGAGCGAAAAAATTGGAAATGTTAGTTTTTATGATTCTACGGGAGTTTATGAAAATTCGTTTCAGAAGCCATATAGTGAAGCAACTGCTCAGCTGATTGATGAAGAGGTACGAAAATTGGTGCAACAGGCTCATGACAGCGCCAGGAGTGTTTTGGAAAAAAATCGTGATAAGTTGGATGCACTGGCAAAACTTTTACTGGAAAAAGAAGTGGTTTACAAAAAAGAAATTGAAGCCGTATTGGGTGAACGTTTTGTTGTTAAAGAAGAAAGTGTGCTTGTTTAATAAAGTTCCAAATTTTATTTCCCATTTCAAATAGTAAGTGTATTATCATTTTTAACGAAGAAAATAGAAGTTTTAATTTTATTTGGGCGTTCCAATTCTGAAAAGAATTGGCGGGCTTGGAGTTTATCCTGAGCGAAGTCGAAGGGCTTCAATCTTTTCTAAACAGAAAAGCCTGCCCGACTGAAAGAAATCAGTCGTTCGGGCGGGGATTTACGCTGCAATCCCTAACGCGGCTATAACCCAAATTTTCGACTCTGTCAGACTGGTTGTGTGCTTCATATTGAGCCTGTCGAAATGGGTTTGAAGGCTTTAAATTAATATTGCTATTTATTTTATAGAACGTTGAACAAAACTCTAAAATATTTGTTCATAAAATGGGTAATGAATGACCAAATTCATTGTTCTCGAGTTAATTTGAATGTATTATTGTATAACTATAAAACATACCAAAGATGCACAACGCAGGAGATAAAAAATCAGCAAAGGAATCATTGGAACAAATTCCTCACGAAATTTCGGAATACATTAAAAACAAACATTTCGATGAAGAATTTCTTACTTGCGTAAGAAAGGATATTGATTGTAAGGGGCAAACCATTTATAATGTTGAAATTAGTCAGGAAGAAATGTTATATAAATTACAGTTTAACGCGGAAGGGATATTACTGAAAAGAGAAACGGAACCCCTTTTCAGATATGAAGATGATGAATATGGTGTTGTGGATTAAAAAAATTGGTGACAAAAAAATGATATTTTGTAATTAATAAAAGGCCCCTGGAGGGCTTTTTTATTTAGTGTTTGTTAAACACCCCGGTTCAATGCATCTTTTTTTATACCTTCGTAGCGAAAAATCAGAAAAAACAGAACGTGTTAGAAAAATTAGCAGCCATAAAAAGACGTTGGGAAGAAGTTGAACAAAAATTGTCCGACCCAAAGGTAATTGGCAACATGAGGGAATTTAAAAAATTCAACAAAGAATATAAAGACCTAACCGAAGTGGTAACGGCCTACCATGAATATAAAAACGTGGTAGAGAATATTGAATACAACAAAGGGGTGTTGTCCAATGAAAAGGATGATGAGATGCGGGAGATGGCTAAAATGGACCTCGATGAATTGGTTCCTAAAAAAGAGTTGATAGAAGATCAGATCCGCCAAATGCTGGTTCCAAAAGATCCTGAAGATGCTAAAAATGTGGTAATGGAGATCCGTGCTGGTACAGGCGGTGATGAGGCAAGTATTTTTGCAGGCGATCTGTACCGCATGTATACACGCTTTTGTGAAAACAAAGGACTGAAGGTTGAGGTGGTTGATTTTAATGATGGTACAATGGGAGGTTACAAAGAAGTTATTTTTAACGTAACCGGTGAAAACGCCTATGGTATCTTAAAATTTGAAGGCGGAGTGCATAGGGTGCAACGTATCCCTAATACCGAAACACAGGGCCGTGTGCATACTTCGGCTGCAACAGTGATGGTAATGCCGGAAGCCGATGAGGTGGATGTGGTAATTAATCCTGCGGATCTGGAAATTCAGTTTGCCCGTTCAGGAGGAGCTGGTGGACAGAATGTGAACAAGGTGGAATCAAAGGTAATGTTAACGCATAAGCCTTCAGGGATTGTAATTACTTGTCAGCAGGATCGTAAACAGCTTGGTAACCGTGAATTAGCGATGAAAATGTTGAGAGCGAAATTGTATGAAATAGAATTGCAAAAACACTTGGATAGTGTTTCCAAAAGAAGAAAAACAATGGTTTCAACAGGTGACCGTTCCGAAAAGATCCGCACCTATAATTATTCTCAAAACCGTATCACAGATCATCGTATCAATATGACCCTCTACAATTTAACATTGTTCATGGATGGTGATATACAAGAGGTACTTGATGGGCTGCAACTGGCTGAAAATGCAGAGCGTTTGAAAGAAGGCGGGATAGGATAAAATCTGGTTTCAAGTTTAAAAATTTCATTTGATTAAAACTAAAATATAGTTTAAAACCTGAAATTAACAAACACAGAACTTGAAATTTTTTAACCTGAAACTTAAAACTTTTTAAAGCACCCCATCCGTATTTTTCTCGTTTTTCTGTTCAATATTTTTCTCCGTTTTCTTTACAGATTTCCCCCTGTTAAAGCGATACTTGATTTCGAGCATAACAATATTTTTAAGAAAACTTATATCACCGAAATTACTTTCACGATAGGTTTCGGTTTGGATATAGCCCCCCTGATTATAATTTACGCCCAAATTAACCGGAATAAAATACAACAGCATTATATTCAACTTTTGTTTAAAAAAAGGTTTTTGAATTAACATGATCCAATAGTCATTGTCTGACTGCTTGTAGCCTTGTGCTGTAATATCTTTAAATATATTTTTTTGATATTTTAAAACACCTACTGTTCCTGATTTTGCATGCACATAAACGAGTTGGCTTGACATGGTCCAATCCTTAATGTTATTTATTTTATTGGCATAGGTTATGCTGCTTCTGAAAAAATTGAAATCAGTTTGTAAAGAAATGCTTTGGCTAAAAGGAATAGTGAAGCCCGCTTCAATGCCATAATTCCTGTATGTTCCAATATTACTATAACTGTATTCAAAAATGCTATCGCTTCTCAATAGTCCAATTTCTGAAATATAGTTGGACGAAAAATGATAATAAGGTTCGATCCTTACCAAACCATCATAAATAGTGGTTTGTAAAGACGCTTTATGCGTTACCTCGGGGCGTAAATATGGGTTACCGGTTTTTACACTTTGCTGGTCAATTATGTTGGTAAAAGGATTTGTCTGGCTTATGTTGGGATAGTTGCTGGCTGAGCGATATTTCGCCTTAAAATCCAAATATTCCAAGGGCTTATATTTTATATCCGCATAAGGTTGAAAAATTAAATAAGAGTTTTGTTGTCCATTGGCGTCAAGCAAACTTGTTTCGGTTGCTCCACCGAATTTTATTCCAACTTTTTTACTCTGTTGCCAGGAAAAATAAGAGTATAATTTGTGGCGAAAATCTGTGTATTCAAATTGACTTATTAAGTCGTTCAAGGCATAATTACTGTTGAGTTTTTTAAATGAATTGCCATATCCGGCCTGAATGTTTGTTTTTGCATTGAACGTATGCAAGTATTCAAAATAAAATTCTGTGCTGTTTTTATTGTCTTTCCCTTGCTCTTTTCTTTTTAAAAGAGAATTTTCTTTATAATCGTTTATATAATTGCTGGAATAATTTGAAATGGTAAGGTTCGAATTCAATTTATTGTTTTCATCTAATTTTCCTTCATAAAACAAAGCACCATAAGAATTAGTGTTTTGTGACCTGCTTTTTGTTTCAATACTGAGATTCCCTATACTGTTTCCGTTTACCATATAGTTCAGTTGGGATGTCGCAATGGTAGTGTTTTTGGCTAAGGGTTCAGTGTTTAGATTGCCTTCAAAACTGACAGTATGCTTTGGGTTTATATAATAGTCAGTTCCAATGGTATAGCCATTCGTGAGCTTTTTTACTCTGGTATTCATGTCCTGATCACTTAAAGGGCCTTTCTCTATGATCAATCCATTATCATATTCTTTTTTGCCTGAGGATTGTAAATTAAAGTTGTCGTAATTATTGCTGTATTTAGCATATACATTTACTTTATTGTAAACATAATTTAAAGTAGTTGATGCCTTATTCTGAGCAAAAATATAGTCACTTTTAACAGCATCGGGATCCGTTAATGACATTTCAGTAATGTAGAATTCGGTACCCTGGTAATCCTGTTTCAGAATTATATTAATAACTGCGGAATAGCCTTCAAGGCCATAACGTCCGCCCGGGTCGCGGATCACTTCTATCTTTTTTAATCGCTCAGGTGAAAGGTTTTTAATGTATTCCTGATCTTTTTGCATGCCGTCAACCAAAATAATAACATTGTCACTGTTATCTACTTTAATGGAATTGTTAAATCTGTCGAGTTTTACCCCGTTTAATTTTTCCAGAACTTCGGAGGTATTGGATGCTCCCGCCCGCATTTTATCGGTTACTATTTGTATATCCCTGTCGATTAGGCTTTCACGTGAACTTGTGCTTATAGTAACTTCATTTAAAAATTTATCATCCGGTTTTAATTTGATCACTCCCAAAAATTTATTTTCCGGCACCGCAGTGAGGCTTGTGGTATCAGGTTTGTACCCGATAAAACGAAAAACAAAACGATAGTTTGATCTTGCTAAAGAGATCTTAAAAAAACCTTTATCATCGGTAACAGAACCTTTGATCAGACTGTCTTTGGAGTCGAGCACAGCAATAGAGCAAAACTCCAGGTTCTCTTTGGTTTGGGAGTCCTTTACCTGCCCTGATACTTCAACCTGGGCCTGTGTGAATAGAGAGGAACTAAATAAACAAATTAATATAAGAGTAAATTTTCGTGACATTTTTGGTTTTTGGGATAGGACGTACCAGCGACTAAAATGTTACAAAAAATTTTTTGCAAGAAATTTGTCTACTTCAGTTTCAAGAATATCAAGATCACTTTATGGTTGCAACCGCTGTTTCCAATCGTGTTACCACTTCATCTTTGCCCAGTAATTCCACCATTTCAAATAACATCGGACCACCGCCAACACCACTTAAACATACACGGAACAATTGCATTACCTGTCCTGTAGCAATTCCTTGCGCTTCAGCCGCTGATTTAAATGCAGCTTCAGTATCGGCAGCTGTAAAGGTGTTTAAGTCTTTAAAACGCTCTATTACAGCTTTTATAAAACCTGCAGAATTTTCGTTCCATCGTTTTTTAATTACATCAGCATCATAGGCTGTTGGAGCAATGAAAAAATAGATCCCGGCATCCCAGAATTCATTCACAAAATGTGATTTTTCTTTAACCAATTTACAAACACCTTCTACAAAATCGTGATCCTTGTGTCTTGTTTCTTGTGTCCCTTTTAATTTTTCTTCCAAAACAGGCATGAATAATTGAGCCAGTTCTTTATCTGATTTTTTGCGTAAATATTGTTGGTTGAACCATTTCGTTTTTTCAGGATCGAATTTAGCACCTGATTTATTTACACGCTCAAAGGAAAATGCCCGGATCAGTTCTTCCATCGAAAAAATTTCCTGTGTTGTTCCGGGGTTCCAGCCCAACATAGCAAGCATATTCACAAATGCATCAGCAAAAAATCCGCTTTCGCGATATCCAACATAACTTTCACCGGTGCGTTCATCATGCCAGTTTAAGGGGAACATTGGAATTCCTGATTTATCACGTTTTGATAGTTTTCCATTACCATCCGGTTTTAATATCAGCGGCAAATGAGCCAGCAAAGGCATTTTATCTTCACAGCCCAGGTAACGATAAATTAATATGTGTGCTGGTGCTGAAGGCAGCCATTCCTCGCCACGTACCGCATGTGAGATCTCCATTTCAATATCATCCACAATATGCGCCAAATGGTAAGTAGGCATTCCATCAGATTTCAATAATACTTTATCATCAACCTGAGTAGAATTTACCACTACCCATCCGCGAATGATATCGTGAAATCGAATTTCTTCATTACGAGGCACTTTTAAACGCACTACAAAAGGAGTTCCGGCATCCATTAATTTTTTTACATCATCTTCCGACAAGGTCAATGAATTGCGCATGTTTTGACGCGTTACCGCATTGTATTGAGGAGCCACCACTTTAGCTGCTTCTAAGCGTTTGCGCATGGCATCCAGTTCTTCGGGGGTATCAAAAGCATAATAGGCGTGACCACTTGCAATAAGCTGATCAGCATATTTTTTATAAATACCTAATTCTTTTCGTTCGCTCTGGCGATAGGGTGCATGAGGGCCATCACCAAATCCGACACCTTCATTCGGTTCTATTCCACACCACTTAAGTGATTCAATGATATATTCTTCAGCGCCTTTTACATAGCGGGTTTGGTCGGTATCTTCAATACGTAAAACAAAATCACCATTGTGTTTTTTTGCAAATAAATAACTAAACAATGCTGTACGCACACCACCCATGTGTAAACCACCTGTTGGGCTTGGTGCAAAACGTAAACGAACTCTTTTATTTTCCATAATTTTTTTTTGAGGGTGTAAAGGTAATGTAATTTGATAATGAGTTAATTTCAAAATTTGAAAATGCAAATATTTATTCGAGCATTAATAATATGAGTTCGATTAATAAAAACAAAACAATTTGTCTAAAACCTTTTCACGTGGGCGTTCCCCTTTCTTAAAAGAGAAAGGGGCGGGCTTTGCGCTTCAATCTTTTCTAAAAAGAAAAGGATTTCCGCTTCAATCCCTAACGCAGCATTTACCATAAAACGAGAATTTGTCTGCGTTTAGAGGATTTTAGGTCTAAAATTAAGAGTCGAATTCAGGTTAATAATTAATACATTTGCAATCATATTATTTCATCCAAAAAAGCAAATTAGCACATTTTCAAATTTTCTATAATGCAATTACTTACTCCACAAAATTTTAAAGATTACGAATTAATTGATGTTGGCGGTTTTGAAAAACTGGAACGTTTTGGTCAATACATTACCATTCGCCCTGAGCCACAAGCGGTTTGGGATAAAACACTGAGCAATTCGGAATGGGAAAAACGTGCGCATATTAAATTTATATCCCGTTCAAGTTCATCCGGAGAGTGGAAAAAACTGAAACAAATGCCGGATCAATGGAAGATATCTTATGAGATTGGCGGAGCGGAGAATCAAGAAATAAGAAGCAAGAAGCAAGAAGATAGCCCTTCCCAGATCTCTTTCCGTTTGGGTTTAACCTCCTTTAAACATGTAGGGATATTTCCTGAACAAGCGCCTAATTGGGATTTTATTTATAAAACCCTGAAGGCGATGTCTGTTCCTCAGCCCAAAGTGTTGAATTTATTTGCATATACGGGAGGGGCCTCTTTAGCTGCAAAAGCAGCAGGAGCGGATGTTACACACGTGGATTCGATTAAACAGGTAGTTACCTGGTCAAAGGAAAACATGGATCTATCAGGTTTGAATAATATTCGCTGGGTAGTGGAAGATGCGTTGAAATTTGTGAAGCGCGAAGAAAAACGAGGTAATAAATACAATGGAATTATTCTTGACCCTCCCGCCTTTGGCCATGGACCAAATGGTGAAAAATGGAAGCTGGAAGACAATATAAATGAAATGATGAAAGGCGTTTTGAACCTTTTGAGCGATCAGGAGCATTTTTTAATCCTTAATGCTTATTCATTGGGTTTGTCGCCACTTATTATTGAAAATTTGTTGAAACAAAAAGCAGGAAAAAACTTAAATGTTGGTGAGTTGTATTTACAAGCAACGGAAGGTAATAAGTTGCCACTTGGTGTTTTTGGGAGATTCAAGAATTTTTAATTTGGAATTCGTCCTTGAAAATATTGTTTTTCATCAATTAGCATAAAAAAAGCGGACCTATTTACGAAAGTAAGTAGGTCCGCTTTTTTATATAAGATGTGTTTTGGAAGTTAATTTAAAAACTAACTTTTTGGATCAACTTTAAAATCAAGTATTACTTTGCTGCCATTATCTTCAAAAGAAACATTATCGGCAAGATTGCGCATTAAAAACACCCCACGTCCATTAGGGTTAGCAATATTTTCGGGATTGGTAGGATCCGGTAAATTGGTATAGTTAAATCCCGGCCCTTCATCTTTTACAATAAATGAAACAAGATTTGGGGAAGTTTTAAAGGAAATATCAATGCTTTTATCTGCATTTGCCTGATTTCCATGGTATATGGCATTATTAACAGCTTCGGTTAAAGCCACTAAAATATTTCCATAAAAGTCCTGGCTGATGTTAAACAGGTCGCAAACATCTTCTATCATCCGTTCAACTAGTATAATATTTTCGGCTTTTGAAGATATTCGAATTTTTTGATTTGCTGCTAGTACCATTTTAGTCTTCAAAGTTATTAAAGTATTGGTTAACTTTTGATTTGTAGAAAGGGTTTAAAGACGGTGAAACCGTTTTTAATAATTCCGTTTCTTTCTCTTTTAGTCTGTTATACTCTAAAAATTCAGTAGGGTTACTAAAACTTTCATTTTTTGCTTCATTCGACTGTCTTTTTTCATCCATTTCTCTTTCTTTCTCAGCCTTTTCGCTCTCCAGCAAGCGTGTTAATATTTCTTCCTGGCGGTTAATTGTTTCCTGGCTGATCATTTTATTTACCAAGTCGGTTTCGGTTTCTTCCATTTTTTCGGCAAGTTTACCCATACCGCCTCCTCCTTTGCCATCTTTATTGATCTGGTCAGCCATTTTTTGAAATTCTTTACGGATAGCTTCCTGTTGTGCAGCAAGTTGAGCAAGTTCCTGGCTCATTCCGGAACCACCTTTTCCGGGTTTATCACCCGATTTGTTACCGCCTTTCTCCATTCCTTCTTTTAATTTCTTGATCTGCTGATTCAGCTGCTCCTGCATTTTGCGCATACCGGCTGCAGAAGGCTTTTTGCCAGCTCCTCCTGGTTTTTTACAACTTCCGCTTCCCGGAGGTCCATCTTTTGGCTTTGCATCTGCCTGCATCTGCATTAATGCTTCATTCAGCATCAGGGCTAAATTGTTTATTGAGGTCATTGCAAATTGCTGGCGGCTCAATCCTTCTTCCTTATGATTTTTGCCATCAAATGATGGGGTAGGGGCTTCTTTGATCTCATCAATGGCCTTTTCCATATTCATATTAATAGCGCTTATTTCGCGATTTACAACTGCTTGAATTTTAGGAACACGTTTGCTTAGGGCCATCAAACTATCCTCGATCATTTTGG
Organism: Bacteroidota bacterium; assembly: GCA_040388745.1. Classification (GTDB taxonomy): domain Bacteria; phylum Bacteroidota; class Bacteroidia; order 2-12-FULL-35-15; family 2-12-FULL-35-15; genus 2-12-FULL-35-15. The sequence continues at coordinate 111,772 of JAZKBF010000022.1, forward strand.
AATCATCGTGTAATTTTTTTTGTTTTTGATTGATCTTGAAAAACTGAGGGTCATTGGTTTTTGCTTTTGACAATTCTCCCATCAATGCTTCCTGTCCAAAAGAGAGTTGAAGCAAATTTTCAAGAATACCGCGCAACTTATCAATGTCTTCGCTTTGAGCTTCTTCCTCCATTTCCTGTTGCATTTTGGAAAGCTTCTCACTCATCTTTTTCATTTTTTGAGCAGCACTTTTTTGCGATTTAGAAGCATTCTTCTTGTCCTTTTTATCCAGCTGTTCGCTGCTTTTCTCCATGTCTTTTTTGATATCTTCCTGCTCCGGCTCTGTATTCTCCATTTTTTTAGGCTCTTCCAGCTCGGCATTCTTTTTCTCCAGATCTTTCAAATCCTTTTTAGCCTCTTCAAATTCTTTATTCAGCTCATCCTGTTTTTCTTTTTGTTGTTCGGCATTTGCATTCTTTTCTTCTGTTTTTTTAGACAGCTCCTCTTCTTTTTTTGCCAATTCATCTAATTTTTCAATACTTTTTTGCAATTTTTGCTCAAACTCCAATTGTTTAAAAACTTCCAGGTTACGATCAAGTTCCTTCATGAGGTCCTTATTATCAAGCTTCATTTTTTCTAACGCTTCCTGTACTTTATTTTTATCAAGTTTTTCGAGCAGTTTTTGTAATTCGTTGTATTTCTCTTTTAATTCAGGGGTCATTACTTTATCAAACAACTCTTCTAATTCTTTTTGTTTTTCCAGTATTTTTTCGTCAGGTTGTTTGTATTCGCTTTGCTGCTCGTTATTTTGTTGGTTTTCATTCTTGATTTTCTCAACGTTTTGCTGTAATTTTTTTTGTTTGTCGAGCAGATCTTCCAGTTTCTTTTTTTCTTCCCAGGAAAGCGTTTTTTTCTCCGCAATTTTGCGTTGTAATTCACTTATTTCTTTTTGTACCTCTTTCGCCTGATTGATACTTTCCAAAAGATCGTCTTTGATCTTGTTGTTGTTTTTATCCGTATTCTTTTCCAGTTCTTTAAGCGTTGGCGCTTTAAAGATCATTTTTTGCGAGCGGCTGGATTTACTTCCGGTAACACCATCATTATCCCATACCTCAAAATAATACTCGATCTGATCACCGGGAGAAACGCCTAATTCATTCATATCCCAGTAATGATAAAACTGATCCTGAGTAAGATTTTTATTGATAGCAACTGCTCTTAAATTAGTTGTAAGCTTTTTTTCATCCCTGCATGGAGCAGAATCATTATTGGTGATAAAATGATAATTGAACGTTAGTTTATTGAAACCATAATCATCTTTTACTTCACCACGAAAATAAATACGCTTTGTAGATGCCGTATCTTTTTTTTCTTCTACATTTATTTGAGGGTATGCATCCGGTATTACATTGATAATGTAGGTTACAGAATCTTTGTTTTTTAAAAATCGATTAGCAGTAGAAACAGAATAGATCTTGTCTTTAAAAAGCCGGGTGGAATAATTAAATGAATTTTCGGAAGCTGGTGGCACAGCAAAGGAAGTGTCGTTAAAATTTATTCGTAGCTGATCAGTGTTTTTAGTGCTGAAATTCCATGCAACCTTTGTTCCTGCCGGAACCACAAGGTCGCCTGTGTTTTTAACAACTTCATCTTTTTTGTTCAGGTATTTTGGGTATGCAAGTGCAATATCAAAGTTTAGTAAAACAGGATTTGGTAATGCGATCAATTCATATTCTTTCGATTTAAAGCCATCAGCAGATAGGTGAAAGCTGGTATTTTTTTGTACATTTTTAAAAAGATAATTAAAATTTACAATGTTTTCTTTTTCTAATTTGTATTCGTTTCCATTTATTTCAACGTAAACATTATCAGGTACCTCGTCACCGGTTAGGTTTACTTTTAATTCAAAATCCTGCTGAGTTACGGTTGTCAGATCACTATTGGTGATCACAAACTGAAAGGGTGATTCTTTTTCAAAAAAATCAGCGTGTTTTACCAAGCGTTTTGTTCCGTCTGTGATAATGCTTGGTGCTGAAAATAAAATTACCGCGATAAGCAAAACGGGTATCAATGCATATTTCAGATATTTTTTATTTTCCGAAAGGTCAATTGCCGAAGTAAATTCAATAGGTTTTAATTCCTTTATTTTTTGATTGATACTTGCTTCAAGGAGAGAGTAATGCGCACTGGATTGTGAGGTGCCCGACTCCTGATTTTGCAATTGAAGTGTGTTCAATAATTTATCCTGAACATTTGTAAAGTGTTTTCCAATAATGTTTGCGGCCTCTTCGTAAGAAATAACCTGCCCCAGCTTATACAGTTTAGAAAGTGGGATTACAATGTATTTTACTGAGATAAATCCGCTGGCAACAATAAACGAATAAAACAGGACGGTACGTATGGCAGTATTGAAGTGGGCGTAATATTCCAACACTGTAACCGATATAAAAAACAGCAGTACCAAACCTGTACTGTAAATCAGACCACGTAATAGCTGATTTTTATAGTACTTACGGATGAAGCCATCCAGTTTTTCAATTAAACTTTGGTAATCGTTCGCTTTCATTTTTTAATTTAAACGCAAAAAAAAATATGATGTTGTATTCTAACAAAGATAAGCAATTGTGGAAGCAATTTTTTAAGGAATTTTCGGAACAATAAAAGTTTAACAATTTTTAGGAATTTCTTATAAATAGACCCCAATCATCCGTATACTCTTCATTTTCCAGTTGATCGAATGATTTCACCCATTTTTTAAACAATTCGCGAAACTCCTCCATTTCGGTCCGTAACAATTGTACATACTCGGTTTGGGCGTTGGTAAACATTTTTAACCCGGATGTGGAGGTATGCAAATAGGCTGCATGGTAACGGATAATAGCAGCATTTTGCATAGAAAGCAGCCAGCTTTTGCTTCCCATTGCACCTGCAATTTTAGGAGAAAGCATCATGGCTGATTCGATCATGGAACTTTCATAAAATTCCCGATCTTTTTCCGAAAGGCTTTCAACCAAGGCGGTTACTGTATCTATAATATCAGATGCTTTTTTAAAAATCGGACTTGTTCTTATTTGTTCGTTTTTCTCCCGCTGCTCTTTTGCAAGCTCTTCCATTTCTTCAGACGATAAATCGTCAAAGCCGAAACTAAAATCATCGTCATCCATAATGTTTTTTGATTTAAAAAATTATTTCAACACAATATCCAAACATTCCATCACCACTCGCTGAACTCCATGTATGATTTCAGGTGTATGTGCTTCAGAAATAAACCCTACTTCATAGCCTGAAGGGCCCATATAAATGGCACGTTCAAGTAACTCTTTGTGAAGGCTTTTAAAATAATTCATGCTTTCAGGAACAATTTCTTCGGCCGACTGGATACTTAAAGCATCTGTAAAAGCAAACCAGAAAATAGAACCAATAGAAAATACTCTGAAGCTGTAACGGTTAAGGGCCGCATAATCATTCAAGGCATTTACAAATACGGAAGTTTTTTTCTCGAGGTCATTGTAAAAGCCCGGTTTCAAACATTCTGTCAATTGCGCTATTCCAGCTGCCATTGCTACCGGATTTCCACTCAATGTTCCTGCCTGATAAACATTTCCTTCAGGGGAAATATTGCTCATGATCTCTGCACTTGCGCCATACATGCCCACAGGCAACCCCCCACCGATAATTTTACCATACGTGATAATATCCGGTTGAATGTCGTAATAACCTGCAGCACCTGTAAATCCTATACGGAAGCCACTGATCACTTCGTCAAAAAGTAATAGTGTTTTATTTTCGGTACAAATATCGCGTAGAAATTGCAGGTACTCTTTACGTTGCAATAACAAACCATTGTTTGCCGGTATCGGTTCAATAATTATACATGCGATCTGATCTTTAAAATCCTCGAAGGCTTGTTTTACAGCTTGTTCGTTATTTAAGGAAACTACAATTGTTTCATTAACAAAACTCTCCGGAACACCTGCCGATGATGAATTTCCAAATGTTACTAATCCTGAACCGGCTTTTACCAAAAGAGAATCACTGTGTCCGTGATAACATCCTTCGAATTTTAAAATTTTATTTCGTTTGGTATATCCTCTGGCCAGACGTATTGCGCTCATCACTGCTTCAGTACCCGAACTTACAAAGCGTATTTTTTGAATGTATTTATTGTTATTCAAGATCAACTCTGCCAATTCATTTTCCAATGCAGTAGGCGCGCCAAATGTGCAGCCTTTTTCTACTGTTTTTTTTATCGCATCATTTACTTTATCATTTGCATGGCCTAATATTAATGGCCCCCAGGAGCCACAAAAATCAGTGAATTTATTACCATCTGCATCCCAGATCTGTGAACCTTTACCACGTTCAATAAATAAAGGAGTGCCTCCAACAGAGCGGAATGCACGTACAGGAGAGTTCACTCCGCCAGGAAAATATGTTTTTGCTTTTTGAAATAATGCTTCTGATTTTTCTCTTTTCATTGTATTTGATTTGTTTTTTCGAACCCGAATCATCAAGGTATTCATTTTACATATTTGTAAAATTTATGCCATGCTTATTCATAATTCAAATTTGTTGACTGCAAATATATATCTTTGAAATCAATTTTTTAGCAGAATTGAGGAGTTTAAGGAGTTTGAAAAGAAAGATCATAAAATGGGTTTTGTATATGCAAAATTCTACTTTACATACATCAGTTTTTTAATAGCCCCAAAAAATGAATATTGAAGAACTAAGGGAATATTGTATTTCTAAAAAAGGTGTAACTGAAAGTTTGCCTTTTGGTCCTGAAACATTAGTATTTAAGGTTATGGGCAAAGCTTTTTTACTTACCGGTATGGAAGGCCGTCCTTTGCAATTTAATGTAAAATGCGATCCTGAAAAGGCGATTGAACTACGGGAGAAATATCCTTGCGTGATACCGGGCTTTCACATGAATAAAAAGCATTGGAATACTATTGTAGTTGATGGCTCTGTTTCAATAAAGCTCTTGCACGAATGGATCACAGATTCTTATAACCTTGTGATTTCAGGTCTTACCAGAAAGGCGAAACAGGAGCTAATGGAATTAAAATAATATTTACAAGAAATAAATAATTATGACATACGAGAACACGCTTGAATTTGCAAAGCAACAAGATACAGTTGATCCTTTGAAAGGGTATCGCAATAAGTTTTACTTTCCAATGATGCATGGTCGGGAGGCAGTTTATTTGACCGGTAATTCATTGGGTTTGCAACCTAAGGCCACACAAGATTATGTTTTGAACGAACTGGAAGATTGGGCTACATTTGGTGTAGAAGGCCACTTTCATGCGCGTAAGCCCTGGCTTTCGTATCATGAGCAGTTTGCTGAACCTGTTGCAAAAATTGTTGGTGCAAAACCAGATGAAATTGTGGTGATGAACCAGCTTACCGTGAATTTACATTTATTAATGGTCAGTTTTTATCGTCCTGAAAAAGAACGTTACAAAATTTTATGTGAAGCGAAAGCATTTCCTTCCGATCAATATGCATTGGAATCGCAAGTGAAATTCCATGGCTATGATCCCAAAGAGGCGATCATTGAAGTGGCACCACGTGATGGAGAATATTGCATCCGGCATGAGGATATTATAGAAACGATAGAAAAAAATAAAAGTTCTATTGCACTCATAATGATCGGTGGTGTGAATTATTATAACGGGCAGGTTTTCGATATGAAAGCCATTACTGAAGCCGGACACAAAGCGGGTGCAATAGTTGGTTTTGATCTTGCACATGCTGCCGGAAATTTAAAATTACATTTGCATGATTGGAATGTTGACTTTGCATGTTGGTGTACATATAAATATTTAAACTCGGGTCCCGGAAGTGTGGGAGGTGTTTTTATCCATCAACACAATTTGAATAAACCCGATACTGCGCGTTTTGCAGGCTGGTGGGGGCATGATAAAGCATCCCGTTTTAAAATGGAAAAAGGTTTTGTTCCTATGCCAACAGCTGAAGCCTGGCAAATGAGCAATGCCCCTGTTTTATCAATGGCTGCTCATAGGGCTGCAGTTGATATGTTTGATGAAGTAGGCATGGATGCTTTGGTTACAAAGGCAGAAATGTTGACCGGCTATTTGGAATTTGTTATAGATGAGATAAATAAAAATAACGGGAAAGCAGATAAGAAGCAGGATGGATTTTTAGAAATAATTACACCACGTGATAAAAAACAACGTGGTTGTCAGATCTCAATTGTTGCACATGGCCGAGGGAAAGATCTGTTCAATAAACTTACCGAAGCTGGTGTAATAGCCGATTGGAGAGAGCCAAACGTTATCCGATGTGCACCCGTACCTCTTTACAATTCTTTTGAAGATGCGTTTCGGTTTGGTGAAATATTGAATAGTGTATTATAAATCGGAGGTTGATCAATAAGATAAAGAAAATTGGTTTGTAGGGAGTTCATTTGGGCGTTTCCCTTTCTAAAGAGAAAGGGGCGGGCTTTTCGCTTCAATCTTCTCTTCCGCTAATTAGCGGAAGAGAAGGATTTACGCTGCAATCCCTAACGCAAAACAGTTCTGTATTAATGCAAAATCTTAAACACCAATTCCTTCAATAACTCACCTTCAGTAGCTGAGCCTCTATCAACACCTTTTGATTTAAGATCGTATTCACGTAAATAACTGAAAATAGCTTTTAACTTAACTGCGGAAAAATTTTTTGCGGCACGTTCATAATCTCCTACAAAGAAGGGGTGTACACCAAGTTCGGAGGCTACATTGCCTTTTGATTTGTCAGCTAAAAATTGATAAATTAAAAGTTTGCAGAAATATCCATAAAGTGATGAAACCGTCATTACCATTGGGTGTTCTTTTTCATTGGAAGCAAAAAAATTAATGATACGATTTGCTTTGAGAACTTCTTTTTTTCCAATGACAGTTTGTAATTCAAACACATTGTAATCTTTACTGATGCCAATATTTGTTTGGATATGTTCAACAGAAATTTCAGATTTCGGTGGTAAATTGATCATCAATTTATCCAACTCGTTAGATACTTTGCTGAGGTTGGTTCCTAAATATTCGGTGAGTAAAGCACTGGCTTTGGGGCTTACAGTATATTCTTTTCCTTTTAAATAATTGTTGATCCAATCAGGAACCTTGTTGTCGTATATTTTTTTTGAGTCGAAAAGTACAGCGTTTTTATCAATAGCTTTTGCCGCACTGGTTCGTTTATCAATGGTTTTGTACTTGTAACAGATAACCAGGATGGTTGATTTTTGAGGATTTTCTATATAGGCTTCGAAAGGAGGTTTTGCTTTTTCTTTTGTTTTTTCCTTTTCAGCATCTTTATCTTTTCCAACAAGATCTTTTATGTTTTGCGCTTCTTTAATGATGATCACCTGATGTTCGCTCATCATTGGGAAACGCTTTGCAGCACCAATTACATCAGCGGCTGTAATATCACGACCATAAAGTACACTTTGATTAAATTCTTTTTCCGATTCATCCAGCACATTCTGTTCAATATAATCGGAGATCATATCAATAAAATAAGGTTCCTCGCCCATCAAAAAATAAACCGGGCGGTAAATTTTCCTTTTTAACTCGGACATTATATCATTAAACTCCATTGTCTTCGAATAACGAATCTTTACTATCCTTCTATTTTGGAAGGGCTGTACTGGTTAAATTGCCTACTGAATAATTGCCAACGGTTTTTTTTCTTGTTGCAAAATTGACAAATTGTAAAATTGATTTACTACTCTTCAAATCTTAAATGTTTCACTGTCAAACCATTGTTAATAAGCTCATTCAACGAATCGATACCAATTTTTAAGTGTTCTTCAACAAAATTTTGTGTAACTTTTTTATCGCTTTCGCTTGTTTTTACACCTTCCGAGATCATTGGCTGATCGCTTACCAAAAGCAAAGCGCCTGTTGGTATTTGGTTGTGAAAGCCTGTCGAAAAAATGGTTGCAGTTTCCATATCAATTCCCATCACGCGAATTTTACGCAGGTAATCTTTAAATTCATCATCATGCTCCCAAACTCTTCTGTTGGTAGTATATACAGTACCTGTCCAATAATCTTTATTATGATTACGAATAGTTGTTGAGATCGCTTTTTGTAAATTAAATGCAGGCAATGCAGGTACTTCAGGTGGGAAATAATCATTTGATGTTCCTTCGCCACGTATAGCTGCAATAGGGAGTATTAAATCACCTAATTCATTTTTCTTTTTCAGACCACCACATTTACCAAGAAACAAAACAGCCTTTGGTTCAATGGCACTTAAAAGGTCCATGATGGTAGCGGCATTTGCGCTCCCCATGCTGAAATTAATAATGGTAATACCATTTGCTGTTGCATTGGGCATAGGCATATCCATGCCATCTACTTTAACACCATTCCAGTCAGCAAACATTTTTACATATTTGCTAAAATTGGTTAGCAGAATGTATTTGCCGAATGCTTCTAAAGGCGTTCCGGTATAACGGGGTAACCAGTTTGCTACTATATCTTCTTTGCTTTTCATATATTTACGTTTAGGAATATTTACGAATAACGAATCTTTTCGCTATTTTCGAGAAAATTTTCTCCCAGCGAAATTAGTAATTAAGAATTGTAAAAGATACCTTGTTACAAAATATTTGTTAAAAAAGATACTGAACCTAATCGAAGGATTAGGTATTCATAAAAAAATGAAAACACTAAATTTACCTCCCTATCAGTTTAAGCTTAAACAGCAAGGGGTACGCACACAAATTTTTGATTCGATCAGAAAAAAATATGTGGTGCTTACACCGGAGGAATGGGTGCGTCAGAATTTTTTACAATTTTTGATCCAGGATAAGAAATACCCAGCCTCATTAATAGCCGTGGAAGCCGGATTAAAATACAATCAACTGCAAAAACGAATGGATGTATTGGTGTATGATAAACAAGGAACTCCTCATTTAATGGTGGAATGCAAAGCACCCGAAGTTAAAATTAACCAGGATGTTTTCGACCAGATCGCAAGGTACAATATGGTGTTTAAAGTGAAATACCTGGTGGTAACTAATGGAATGCATCATTTTTGTTGTGTGATGGATTACACAAACAATGCTTATCAGTATCTGGAGCAGATTCCGGTTTTTGAATAATAGTCTTTCCTTAGTTGTGAAACAGGGTTAATTGTTTCCCCGCAGATTTTCGCAGATGAGATTTTCTTTTCAAAAATTGGGTAATGCTGCGTTAGGGATTGCAGCGTAAATCCTTTTCTTTCGCTAATTTGCGGAAGAAAAGATTGAAGCGTAAAGCCCGCCCTTTCTTGTTTAAGAAAGGGAACGCCCAAACAAACTAAAAAGAGCTTTAGTTAAATCGAAACCTTAATCATTCAGCTTCAATACTGCCATGAATGCACTTTGCGGGATTTCCACATTACCAACAGAACGCATACGTTTCTTACCTTCTTTTTGTTTTTCAAGTAGTTTACGTTTACGGGAAATATCACCACCATAACATTTAGCAGTAACATCTTTACGCATTGCTTTAATTGTTTCGCGTGCTATAACTTTAGCGCCAATAGCAGCTTGTATAGGAATTTCAAATTGCTGACGAGGAATAAGTTCTTTTAATTTCTCACACATTTTTTTACCAAATTCGTATGCATTGTCGCGGTGAATAAGTGACGACAATGCATCTACAGGCTCTGCATTTAAAAGAATATCAAGTTTTACCAAATAACTCTGACGGTAATCCAATGGTTGATAATCAAAAGAAGCATATCCTTTGGAAATTGTTTTTAAACGATCGTAAAAATCAAATACAATTTCGCCCAAAGGCATATCAAACATCAGCTCTACGCGGTCGGTAGTTAAATACACCTGGTTTGTTAAATTACCACGTTTACCAATACATAAGGTCATGATATTGCCAACAAATTCTGACTTGGTTATGATCTGCGCCTTTATATAAGGCTCTTCCACACGGTCGAGTTTGCTTGGGTCAGGCAAGTCAGCCGGATTGTTCACGATCATCAATTCATCCTTGGTGCTATACGCATGGTAGGATACGTTGGGAACGGTAGTGATCACAGTCATATTGAACTCACGTTCCAAACGCTCCTGGATAATTTCCATGTGCAGCATTCCTAAGAATCCGCAGCGAAAGCCAAAACCAAGAGCAGCCGATGATTCCGGCTCCCATGTTAATGAGGCATCATTCAATTGAAGTTTTTCCATTGAATAGCGCAAGTCTTCAAAGTCATCGGTATCAACAGGGTAAATACCTGCAAATACCATTGGTTTTACATCCTCAAAACCTTTAATTGCCGCAACCGATGGGCGCAATACGCTTGTAATGGTATCACCTACTTTAACTTCACGGGCATCTTTAATTCCGGAAATTATATATCCAACATCGCCTGTTTTAATTTCGTTGCGGGGTTCTTGTTTTAATCTTAAAACACCTATTTCATCGGCATTGTATTCCTTTCCGGTGGCAACAAATTTTACTTTTTCACCTTTTTTAATGGAGCCGTTTTGAATTTTAAAATAAGCAATGATCCCTCTGAATGAGTTATACACCGAATCAAATATCAACGCTTGCAAAGGCTTGTCAGGATCGCATTTTGGAGCCGGAATGCGTTCAATAATGGCTGCTAAAATGTCAAATACTCCAAGTCCTGTTTTGCCTGATGCAGCGATAATTTCTTCACGTTTACAACCCAGCAATTCAACGATCTGGTCTTTTACAGCTTCGGGTTCAGCGCTTGGAAGGTCAATTTTATTTAAAATAGGGATAATTTCAAGATCATTGCCTAAAGCCAGGTATAAATTAGAAATGGTCTGCGCCTGGATACCTTGTGCAGCATCAACGATCAGCAATGCGCCTTCACAGGCAGCGATGGAACGGGATACTTCGTACGAAAAATCAACGTGGCCGGGAGTATCAATTAAATTTAAAACATATTTTTTACCCTGGTATTCGTAATCCATTTGAATAGCATGGCTTTTAATAGTGATGCCACGCTCTTTCTCCAGATCCATATCATCAAGGACCTGTGCCTGCATATCACGCTTATTGATAGTATTGGTATATTCAAGCAAACGATCGGCAAGAGTGCTTTTCCCGTGATCGATATGTGCAATAATGCAAAAATTTCTAATGTTGTCCATTCTTCCTGTTATAAGATCTTCATTTTAAATGATCGGACCGCGAATTTACTAATAATCTGCGAATAAACGAATTGGGGCGATTTCGAAAAAACAAGCAAGGGGGGTATTATTTGTTTTTGCAATTTCTTTCAATGCGATATCTTTAGTTTCGTTATATAACCAACGATTTTTTTAAGTGGCTGAAAATCTTATGCTTGCATAATAGTTGAAAATAAATTTGCTTTTTGAAAAATCGGGTTGTACATTTGTGCCGTTCAATTAAAGTTAGTGTTCAACCTAGAAAGAATAAATGTTAATTCATTTGTTCCTTAAACCGCTAAAAATGATCAAAGTACTCTTCAGTAGCAATACTTGTTACAACTCTCATCAGTCCTTAGCGGATAGTCAATCAAGCCTTAACAATAGTTTCCTAGTCTCTCTTTGTAAAATTAATAATTCAATTTATTTTAACTAAATTTCTTAATAAGAAACGAATGAAAAAACAATTACAATTTAAGTTTATCGGTGTTTTAGTTGCTGCAGGTACCATGTTTACTTTAAATTCTTGTAAGAAAGATACTTCTCCACAAGATGGAGTTTCTTTTGAAACTGTTTTGGCTTCAGGTGGCGAATTTGCTGCATTTAGTAACCAAAAAATTCTTTCTAACGTTTCTACTTCTTCTGTTCCTGTGGATAGCGGGATCTGGAATTGTACCAACAGTACCTGGAATGTAATGCAAGGGAATCAGGATTTTCCACTTTACGATCCAAACGTTTCAGTAGTATATCCTGGAAGTTTATTACAAGGAGCTTCTTTAAATCAGGCTACACCAGATGTTATCGCGGTAAGACGCGGAGGCGGAACTGTATCTATTGACATTATTAACGGATCAAATTCTGTTTATGTAAATGTGAACGAAGTAAAGAAAAGTTTGATCACACAAGCATTAAACGATATTATTTATGATAATAATGAAGTAATGCCTGCTCGTTTTACGTTTCAACACGAAAATGTGAAAACAAAAGAAGAATTAGCTTTAGCATTAGGATTAAATGTTGAAATTGTTCCTGTAACAGTAATGGCAAACCTTTCCTTTTCTAACAACTCAACGTTGAATCATTATTTGGTTGTTTTAAAACAATCATTCTATACAATGAGTTATGATATTCCTCCTTCTTTTGATGATTTCTTTGACCCATCTGTTACACCATTGGAACTTGCAAAATATGTTTCTTCAGGTAACCCGGCTTGTTATGTATCTGATGTAACTTACGGAAGAGTATTTTATTTGCTAATTGAATCAAGCTCTTCTAAAATGGAAATATCAGCAGCTATCAATGTAAGTTTTAGCAATGCTCCGGTAAGTGGTAATGTGGATGCAAGTTATTTATCTTCTTTAGATGATCTATCAGTAAAAGTGGTTGCTCTTGGTGGTGAAACACAAAGTACATTTTCTGCGATCAATGCCGGTTCTTTGAGTTCATTAACCAATCAACTTGGAAATTCTGCTGATTTGAAAGCAGGTGTTCCTCTTTCCTATGTTGTAAGAACTGTTTATAGCAATAAACTGGTTAAAAATAAATTGGATATTGAATATACAATCAATGATTGCCAATTAGTACCTTAAGAAATAAAAAATAATCAAGAAAAATTAATCGTTTCTAATCTGTTTTCAAAAACTTATTTAGAAGCGATTAATTATTAATAACCATTACTAATTATAACTAAACTATTTTTTTTCATGAAGACAATCTACACTTTTATTTTTGCCACCCTTTTACTCACACAATCTGCTGTAGCGCAATGTTCTGGCGTTGCAATGGTATTAAATTCTGCATCAGGCAGTTTAACAGATGGGAGTGGAAGCAGTAATTATGTTGATGATCTGGATTGCTTTTGGCTTATTTCACCGGCTGGAGCAGGAACTATCAGTTTAACATTTACTGCGCTTGATCTGGAGCTTTATTTATGTTCCGACAAAGTAAGAATTTACGATGGAAGCGATACAACTGGCAACCTGATAGGTACAGCATGTGGTAACACATTGCCATCAACAATAACTTCTACCGGTGGTGCAATGTATATTCGTTTTACTTCTGATATTAGTTACAGCGGTGCCGGATGGGAAGCTTCTTATACTTCGACTACTGCACCTCCTGTTTATTGCAATGGGCTCACAACCTTAACAGCCGCTTCCGGAGCTTTTTCTGATGGAAGCAGCGCTTCTAATTACAGCGACAATTCCAACTGTACATGGCTTATACAGCCTCCTGCTGCAACATCCATTACATTAACTTTCGCTGCATTTAATACAGAAGCAGGGCAGGATTTTATAAAAGTATATGACGATTCAAGTTCACCTCCTACATTGATAGGATCATATAGCGGAGGCTCTATTCCTTCACCTGTTGTATTATCATCGGGTGGTGCTATGTTGGTTGAATTTACTTCAAATAATTCTATTACAGATCTTGGATGGTCAGCATCCTATACTTCCACAATAGCCCCTCCTGTTTATTGCAGCGGATCTACAACTCTTACTGCCGCTTCGGGTAGCTTTAACGATGGCAGTGGAACCGATAACTATAGCGATGGTGCAAATTGTACCTGGCTGATACAGCCTGCGAACACAAGTTCAATTACGTTGACTTTTAGTGATTTTGGTACACAAGGAGGGATGGATTTTGTAAAGGTGTATGACAATTCAACTTCACCGGCTACGCAGATCGGATCTTATAGCGGTAGCAGTATTCCAGCTTCTGTTACATTGCCAGGTAGTGCAATGAAGGTTGTTTTTACATCTAATGGGTCAGTAACTGACGTTGGCTGGTCGGCATCTTATACTTCTGTTAGTACAGTGGGCATAGCTGATAATGAATTAAACAAGGCCATCAGCATTTATCCGAATCCTTTTCATCAAACTGCGACACTTAAATTTTCTGCTCCGCAAGCAGAAGCTTGTGACTTTATTATGTATGATGTGTTAGGGAAATCTTTAATAAAGATGGCAATCCCGGCTTTTACTACTTCAGTTGTTATTGATGCGAAATCATTGCCAAACGGGATGTATTTTTATTCACTGTCTGAAAATAATTTGCTTATTCATACGGGGAAAGTAATTATTCAATAAAATTTGAATTAAAATTTTCTTTACAATTATTTTAAAAAACACCATGCAAAAAAGCATGGTGTTTTTTTTATGCAAACATTTTTACAGCAATAAAATAGGTAATTAAAGAAACCAAAGCAGACAAAAACATTCCCCAAATAAGATCAACAATTGTTACTAAAACAGGCCAGTTTTTTAGGAGTGCCAAATTGGTAAGGTCAAAGGTGCCATAGGTAATAAGCCCAAATAGTGCACCAAACACGAGTGCATGTGCCCAGGAGTGTTTTTCCAATGCAGGTTGGATCACAAATAAAACAAGCCCGGTAATAAAAAGAAAATAAAAAAGAATTGTTGCAAGCCAGTTAATGTTTGGTTTCATTAAAAACCCTATTTGATCACGATAAAAATCCTTTGCCAAAAATCCAACCCATGTGATATCGAAGGCAATAAAAATGGGAAGCGCGGTGAAAAAAAGTTTTAGAAACATATTCTTTGTAAATACTAATGATTAGGTTATAAGGAGGAAAAGAACAAATAATGATTTTTTTTACAAATATAAAGTAGAAAAAAAATATTTTCAGTGACTGCAGTCACAAACAAAAATAGTATTAGCAAATTTTTATTTGCCATTTTGTTCAGAAGGGATTGAAATTATGTTTGGTGAAAACTCGCAAACAGGGCTTCATGAAATTGAATATTTGAGCCAATGCTGTTTACGTACATTGGGGAAAGGTTTTCTATCGTGTAAATTTTATTTAAAAAATACTGAGCACAAACTGCTCTATAGGTGGCTGGAGGAATTTTTCTTTAACTGTCATGGAGAGTGCAAGGTGAATCGCTTTTTTAAGCTTTCCAAATTCACGAGGCTTCTGAATGTAATATTGTGCACCTTTTTGATAAAGCATGTTTACAATATCCTGATCGAAATAAGTAGAGAATATAATTACCGGAATTGATTTTAGTTTTTCGCAGCGTTTTATTTCTTCCAGGCACTCAAACCCGTTTTTTCGAGGCATATTCATATCAATAAAAAGCACATCAGGATGAGTGTGTTTCTTTTGAAGATGCTGCATAAGTTGCACTCCATCATTTACAATAGTAAAACATACGGATACCTGAAATTCATCTAATGCTTCCCTAAAAAGGAAACAATCGTCAAGGTCATCGTCTGCCAGTAAAATTCGGAGCTGTGTGGAATTCATAAAAAATCAATTAATCAATTAATGATTTATAATTTTAACACCCTATCATTTTTGTTCGATGCAAATGTAAATAAAATTTCGACAAACAAGTCTTTTTTGAAGATTAATTTAAAAAAAACGCGCATTAGTGAAAGTGAGCCATCCCATGTAAGATTTTTTCGATAATTGGCAAAAACTCAACAAATCCTGTAATATTCTATTTCTTTAGTATTCTGTTTCAATTAAAAAAAATGCTATTATACAATGTTTTAGTGCGTGTGTTATTATGAAACATAAGGGTTGATCAAAAATTTAAAATGAGCATTGGTGTTTTTGGATTAATGGATTTTTTTTTTTAGCTTCGTTCCTGGCGTATTGCAAAAGTGTTTATCCTCTTTTTATTTTTTCATTTTATTTTTAAAACAATTACTATGAATCTAAAAAACAAGACATTTTTAAGAAGGGTTGTTTTTTCTTTTGTATCCCTTGCAACATTGCCTCTATGCGCTCAACAGGTAGATCTACGTTTAGCAAATACCACAATTGTTAGTTATAGCAAAACCACCAACCTCCCCTATTTCATAAAATTTAATCCTGATCAGAACATTAAAGAAGAAGGTTTTATAGCCTGGATAACGCATGCGCTTAATTTGCCCGAAAATATTACTTTTAAAGCGTATGACATTAAAAAGGATGACTTAAATATTACTCATACACGTTACAAAGAATATATAAATAATTTTCCTGTAGAAGGTTCAATGATCATTACACACAGCATCGATGGACGTTTGAATTCAGTTAATGGAGATTATTTCCTGAGTGTTAATACCAATACTATTGCTTCAATTACAGAGACCATTGCATTAGAAAATGCCTTAAAAAAGGTAAATGCGATTACCTACAAATGGGAAAACACAAAACAGGAAACCGCTATGCGTGAGATGCTGGATCAACCGGATTTTACTTATTTTCCGAAAGGAGAGTTAGTAATGGTGCATAGATCAGGGGCTGATTACTCTGCTGCTAATATTCGCCTTGCTTATAAATTTAATATTTACGCTGAAAAACCACTGTACCGCTCTTATGTATTTGTTGATGCCCTAACAGCAGAAGTAATTGCTGAAAAACCGATCATTCACACAGCAGATATATTAGGTACTGCAAATACAAAGTATAGTGGGGCTGTAAATATGACTTCCGATAATTTTGGAACAAACCAGTACAGGCTTCGTGAAACAGGCAGAGGCAATGGAATTAAAACATTTAATGTTAATAATTCCACCACCTATTCTAATACAGATTTTACAAATTCTTCAAGCGCCTGGAATGTTACCGGATTTGATCAGGCAGCTGCAGATGCGCACTGGGGAGCTGAAAAAACATACGATTATTATCAGCAAATACATAATCGCAATAGCATTGATGGAAATGGTTTTGCTCTTTTGAGCTATGTTCATTATGATGTAAATTATGTAAATGCCTTTTGGGACGGACAAGAAATGACCTATGGTGACGGGAATACATCACAAGGGTTTAAGATCTTTACCTGCCTTGATATTTGTGGTCATGAGGTTACTCATGGCTTGGTAGAAAATACTGCCGGCTTAGGGGGCAGTGGAACTGATGAAGCGGATGCACTTAATGAAGGTTTTGCGGATATTTTTGGTACTTCTATTGAGGTGTTTGCCCGTCCATTGCAAAACGACTGGTTAATGGGTGCTGAAATTATGACGAACAATGCTGGGCTCAGAGATATGTCGAACCCATCAAATTTAGGAGACCCCAATTGTTATTTGGGTACCAATTGGGATGGAGGCGGTGAGCCTCATAAAAATGCAGGCCCCTCAATTTACTGGTATTATTTGCTTTGTATGGGTGGTAGCGGTACAAACGATAATGGTGCTGCATTTAATGTTAGTGGCATAACAATGGCAAAAGCAGAAAAGATAGCTTTTCGTGGCTTAACAGTTTATTTTACCCCCGGTACAACGTATGCAAATGCACGTACTGGTACTATTCAGGCTGCTATTGATCTATATGGCGGCTGCTCTCCGGAAGTAATAGCAACTACAAATGCATGGCATGCGGTTGGGGTGGGGCCTGTTTTTTCAGGTTCTGTTAATGCCGCTTTTTCAGCCTTGGCTACAAGCAGCTGTGTGCTTCCCTTTGTTGTGAATTTCAGCAACACCAGCACTAATGCAGGTAATGCAACCTGGTATTTTGGCGATGGTTCCACAAGTACAGTGTATAATCCCAGTCACTCTTATGGTACTGCAGGAACCTATAATGTTAAGCTTATCGTGAGCAGTGCATGTGGTATCGATTCTGTGCTTCAAACTTCTTTTATCACTGTGAATCCGCCACCTGCTCCTACAGCCACTGGTGGATATAGCTGCACAGCACCATCGATCCTAACATTAAGTGCAACAGGTGGGGGAAACCTTAATTGGTACAACACACCTTTTGCGGGCGTGCCTCTTGCCTCGGGAAGCAGCTTCACAACCCCTTCTATCAGTATAACAACAACTTACTATGTTGAAAGCCAGAATACAGGATCCACGGGCTCGGTTGGCCCTCCTACAACTACCATATTCGGAGGAGGAGGTTATCATAATAATACCTCCACACAATATTTAACCTTTGATGTTTTGCAAGCCTGCACCATACAAACTGCATTGGTAAATTCAGGTGCTGCAGGTACCCGTAATATTATAGTATGGGATACTACAGGCGTTCAATTACAAAGTATCCCTGTAACCTTCCCAAATGGAATAGGAACAGTAACTCTTAATATTCATCTTTCACCGGGAAGTTACCGGATAGGAGGAACAGGAATGAACCTATGGAGGAACAATACCGGTGGAACCTATCCTTTTACGCTTAATGGTGTGATCAATATTACGGGCTCATCTGCCGGAACGGATTTTTATTATTATATCTATAACTGGTTTGTTCAAAACGATCCTTGTGTTAGCGCTCGTATTCCCGTTGTTGCAACCATTGGAGGAACTGCAGTTACATATTCTGCTGCCGTGTACGACACGATCTGCTCTAATAAACCATCAATAATACTAACAGGTGGAACACCGGCAGGTGGTGTTTATTCAGGTGTTGGTGTAAATTCCGGATCCTTTGATCCTGCAACCGCAGGCGAAGGAAGTTATACCATTACCTATTCATACGCTGATACCGGCAATTGCACGAATACAGCCAATCAGACTATTTATGTGATAGAATGTGTAACAGGAATAAGCTCCAATGATGTACTATCCGGCTTGGTCTTGTATCCTAACCCCACTGATGGAAGCTTTACATTACAAATAGATCTTTTGAATGATGAAAAGGTAAAGGTTGAGTTAATGAATTCGATAGGACAGGTTATGCTTGTTGAGCACCATAATTTTGTTTCAGGAAATAACAAATTATCACTTAACCTGAATGGTGAAGCAAAAGGAGTTTATTTTGTGCAGGCGACAACTTTATCAACTGTTCTCAGGCAACGTATTGTTATGAAATAATTTTTTCATGACCATCATGGTGTTTGCGTTAGGGATTCCTTCGACAGGCTCAGGATAAATTCCACGTAAATCCTTTTCTTTTTAGAAAAGATTGAAGTGCAAAGCCCGACCCTTCTACCTCACCCCGTCCTTCGGACCCCCCTCTCCATTTGGAGAGGGGAAGGGGGTGAGGTAGAAGGGAAACGCCCAGATGATTTTAAATACTAAAATGAAATAATTGATTCCGGTATAAGTAAAGATGAAAACACTCTGCAGCTTTTTTATAATTTTTCTGATAAGCTTAGTTGGCCTTGTATCGCTTAATGCGCAAAATATTGGAGCATCTTCTATCAGAACCTGTGGCAGCCCTATACTTCCCGACAGCTTTGAAACGTGGTTGCAGCCTCTAATACAATCCGGTACAGAAGGGAGCCGCACAGTATATACTATCCCGGTAATTGTGCATGTTATTCACAATGGAGAAGCGATCGGTACCGGTTCCAACTTAAGCCAGGCACAGGTAAATTCGCAACTTCAAATTTTGAATGAAGATTTTAGAAAATTAAATGCTGACATTTCCAGTGTTCCATCAGCATGGACGGCAGTGGCTGCAGATTGCGAGATCAATTTTTGTTTCGCAGTTGTTGATCCTTCCGGAAATACATTGGCAGAACCTGGTATTAACAGGATAAACAGAAACTCAAGCGGTTTTTCTGCCCCACCTTATGCCACATCATATGTTGATGGAAGTATAAAACCAGCTACCATTTGGAACCCTAACAATTATCTGAATATATGGTGTTTGAGTTTAGGTAGTGGTTTGTTAGGCTATGCAACTTTTCCAAATCCGGGAAGTTCGGGATTGGGAGGATTAGGGGCGCCTTATGGCTCAAGTACATCGGATGGGGTGGTAATTTTAAATACAGCATTTGGAAACACAGGAACTGCAGCAGCACCATATAATAAAGGGCGAACGGTAACACATGAAATAGGCCACTGGGTTGGTTTACGCCATATTTGGGGTGACGGTTCCTGTGCCAATGATTTTTGTAATGATACACCAACTCAACAAGCTTCTAATTATGGCTGTCCTTCATTTCCAAACGTTACTTGCAGCAACAGCCCTAACGGAGATATGTTCATGAATTATATGGATTATGTTAATGATGCCTGTATGTTCATGTTTTCCAACGATCAAAAAGCAAGAGTACAGGCAATAATGTTAAACAGTCCGATGCGCAATGCACTCACTACCTCTTTAAAATGTAATAACCCTGTTTCTTTAGATGCAGGTATCAACAGCATTGTAAATCCTTTCGGCAGTATTTGTGAGGCCACAATTGTTCCCTCAGTGATCATAAAAAATTACGGAGCTACCGCACTTACCTCTGCTAATATTAATTATAAAATAGACAACAATAGTATTTTGATCCAAAGCTGGACCGGCTCTCTTGCAAGCGGACAATCCGTTACTGTGCCGCTATCTGCAATGGCAGTGGCTATAGGGACACACACCTTTACCAGTTTTACAAGCAATCCGAATAGCAGTGCGGATGGGAATTCTTTGAACGATCAATCGGTAAATTCATTTGTAGTTAATTCGGTATCAGCACCGGCTACTACCGGTGGTATAGGCTGCTCTTCACCATCCAGCGTTAGTTTAAGTGCAACAGGTGGCGGAACACTTGATTGGTATACTGCTCCTACGGGTGGAACGCCTGTTAATACAGGCAGTACCTATTTAACGCCTTTACTCAATACCACCACCACGTATTATGTGGAAAGTCAGGCTGCGGGAACAACAGGTAATGTTGGCCCTGCCACCACTACGGTATTTGGAGGCGGGGGATTGCATAATAATACATCCACACAATATTTAACCTTCGATGTACTTCAAACGTGTGTATTAAAAACAGCCCTTGTAAATTCAGGTGCAGGAGGCACTCGTAATATTGTATTATGGGATTCGGCAGGTACACAGATACAAACTGTTCCTGTTGTATTTCCAAATGGAATAGGAACCATCACGCTTAATATATCCCTTACTCCCGGAAGCTATAGGATTGGCGGAACTGGTATGAACCTTTGGAGGAACAGTACTGGTGGGACTTACCCGTTTAGCCTTAATGGTGTAATAGATATTACAGGATCATCGGCAGGTGCAACTTATTTTTATTATATATATAACTGGCTGGTGGAAACTTCTCCCTGTGTTAGCCCACGCACCCCTGTTACAGCAACCATTGGCGGACCAGCGGTTAATTATTCCGCAGTTTCTTACGATACCATGTGTATTAACAAACCACCGGTTTTATTAACGGGAGGAACACCTGCAAGTGGAGTTTATTCAGGCAATGGGGTAAATTCCGGTTCTTTTGATCCTGCCATATCCGGTGCGGGCAGCCATACCATTACGTATTCGTATAGTGATATTAACAATTGTACCGGTACAGCAAGCCAGGTCATATTTGTAGATCCTTGTATTTCGGGAATTGATTTTACAGATGGAATGTCGCGGATTGCCATATATCCTAATCCAGCTGAAGGCGGCTTTACATTAGAAATTGAACTATTGAACGATGAAAGTGTAAAGATCGAATTAATGAATTCGATAGGGCAAACCATTTTTTTTGAAAGCCACAATTTAGTTTCGGGAAATAATAAATTGCCTCTTAACCTGAATGAAATTGCGAAAGGGATCTATTTCGTTAAAGTTAAAACTACATCTTCAGTTCTTACAGAGCGTATTGTCTTCAAATAGATAGGATCATGTTTTGAAAATGATATTACCGGAGTTCGATTCATAAAATAAAAACAATTTATCTAAAACCTTTTATTTGGGCGTTCCCCCTTCGGGTCGGGCTTGGAGTTTATCCTGAGCAAAGTCGAAGGGCTTCAATCTTTCTGGATAAAAATCCGGAAAAGATTTACGCTGCAATCCCTTACGCTGCATTTACAATGAGAGGGAATTTGCAGCATTTATCAGCTTTAGCCAAAATTACAATTCACCGACTGGGCTTATTTATTAAGGCACATTTATTTCATACCATCAAAATGAATATAAAGCATTCAAATTAACCCTCCTTCAATTCAAGAGATGAGGTGAAAAAAACTATTTTATATTTCAATTTGTATTCCAATTTGGAGCATCCGGAATGAAGAGATACATTATTTATTTTTTCGATAAAACAATCATCAACAATAAAATAATATTATTTTTAGCATTAAAATTCCGCAAAAACAGGATACATTAATTTTATAGGATGAGAGCTAAAACAACCCCGAATAAAAAACCAATACTTAAAGAAGAAACCAAGAACAAATCTTTCCCTATAGTTGCTATTGGTGCTTCAGCAGGTGGGCTTGAGTCGGTAACGCAACTTCTTCAAAATCTGCCTTCAAAAACGGGGATGTCATTTATTTACATGCAGCATTTAAGTCCCGATTACAAAAGTGTTTTAGTAGAACTTTTGTCGCGGGTCACTCAAATGAAAGTGATTGAAGCAAAAAATAGCATGTTAATTGATCCGAACACTGTTTATGTGATCCCTGCTGGTAAAGAAATGATAGTAAGTGAGGGGTATATAAAATTAAGTCCGAGAAAAAAGGACCGATCATCTTTTCTTTCTATTGATTCTTTTTTCTCTTCATTAGCAGAACAGCATAAAGAGCAGGTAATTGGAATTGTTCTTTCGGGTAGTGCAACTGATGGCACTATTGGATTAAAGGCAATTAAGCATGAAGGGGGATTAACTTTTGCGCAGGACAATTCGGCAAAATTCAACAGCATGCCGAAATCCGCTATTGCTGCAGGTGTTGTTGATTTTGTTTTATCACCCAAAGAAATTGCGCGTAAGCTGGTTAATCTAAGCAAATTCGGGTTTGTAAAACATCGAATTTTTGGAAAAGGGAAAGAAGACGAAATAGACAATGAAAATGTTGATCTAAAGCGTATCATTCGACTTCTCCGTGAAGGTGTGGGTGTTGATTTTACGCATTATAAAATGAACACTATCAAAAGGCGAATACTTCGCAGGTTGGTTTTGAATAAAAAGAAAACATTAAAAGCATATGCAACATTTCTCTCGAAAAACAGTCAGGAATTAGACATGCTTTACCAGGACCTGCTTATAAATGTTACTAACTTTTTTAGGGACATGGAGGCTCACTTGTATTTAAAAGCCTCGGTTTTCCCTAAGCTATTAAAAAGCAAGGCGGCAGGTGAAACGTTGCGTATATGGGTGGCAGCTTGCTCTACGGGGGAAGAGGCTTATTCTATGGCAATGACCATTCTTGAGATACAAGGCAACAAATCAAATAATAAAGGTGTCCAGATCTTTGCTACTGACCTTAGTGAGCCGGCAATCAATAAAGCACGTATTGGTGAATATACCAAACAAGAACTTGAAGCTGTTTCTCCTGAACGTTTAAAGCGTTTTTACACTAAAAGTGATGGAGGTTACCGCATTGCAAAATCAGTGCGCGATATGTGCATATTCGCGCCTCATAATATTTTGAGTGATCCTCCATTTTCACGGGTTGATTTTATAAGTTGTCGGAACCTGCTTATTTATCTTGAAAGCGCTGCTCAGAAAAAAGTGATCTCGATGTTTCACTATGCATTAAATGACGGAGGGTATTTGATGCTTGGTGAATCAGAAACTATTGGAACATTAGGACATCTTTTTGTCAACGTAAATAAAAAATTTAAAATATACTCCCGTAAAAAAAGCACAGGCCTACGCGTTTTGCCGGATACAATATTGGGCTTCAGGCGAACCATTTCCCCCAAAAAAATTGTGAGTTTACATTCAGAAAAACATGTCAGCACCAATTCAATTGATCTGGATAAAACAATTGATTCTATTCTTCTTTCGACTTATGTGCCGCCAAGTGTAATTATTAATTACGATATGGATATCCTTCAGTTCAGGGGTGCGACTTCTTTATACCTTCAACATTCAGCAGGTAAAGCCAGTTTGAATATATTAAAGTTGATTCGTCCTGAAATTGCTTTTGAACTTCGAACGGCAATTCATAATGCAATAAAAACAAAAAAAAGAGTACAAAAATCAGGGATTGAAATAAAAATTGACTCCTCGTTAAAAATAATCCGTTTGGAAGTAATTCCTCTAAGCATAAATTGGGATGAGCCTCTTTTGTTAATACTTTTTAATGATCAGGAAAAAATTGAAGTAGGGGAAAGTAATGCGAAAGGTTCAAGAAATAATTCATTGCAGAAAGATCGCAAGATAAAAAAACTTGAAGAGGAGTTGATGACGATGCGCAATGATCTGCGTTCTATCACCGAAGAGCAGGAATCTGCTAACCAGGAGCTTCAATCGGCCAATGAGGAAATTGCCTCCAGCAACGAAGAGTTTCAAAGTGTGAACGAAGAGCTTGAAACATCAAAAGAAGAAATTGAATCTACTAATGAGGAGCTTATTACTACCAACCAGGAATTGCAAATGCGTAATGAGTTACTAACAGAATCCTATAATTATTCTGAAGCGATCCTTGTCACTATTCATGAACCAATGATCATTCTCGACAAAAATGTACGTGTGAAATCCGCCAATAAATCGTTCTACGATAAATTTCACATGAAGGAAGGTACTACTGAAGGAATACTGTTATATGAATTAGGAAATAAGCAATTGAATATTCCACGATTGCGCAAACTGATAGAAGATGTTTATTCTAAAGGCAAAGGTTTCGAGGATTTTGAAGTTAAAATAAAATTCCCGGGAACCAGTGAAAAAATTATGCTTCTGAATGCAAAACGTATTGTACAAAGCAGTCATAATGAACATCTTATTCTGCTTGCTTTTCATGACATTACGGAACGCACTTTAAACCTGATCAAAGAAAGAGAAAAAGAATTGCTTGAAAAAAACATTCAAACCTATAAAACAAATAATGCTGCTTTGGAAAAAGCTGTTAAAGAAAGAACGAAACAAATAGAGGAGGTAAGCTTAGCACTCGAAAATAAAAATCATGAACTCGAAAGCATAAATAAAAAACTTACTTCATTTACTTATATATCAAGCCATGATTTGCAAGAACCATTGCGTAAAATACAGCTTTTAGCTTCCCATATACTCGAAAAAGAAGAGCAAAATTTATCTGAAAAAGGCAAGGATTATTTCAGCAGGATGCAACTGGCTGCCAAAAGAATGCAGGCACTTATTGAAGATTTGTTGGCTTATTCTCATGCAGATAGTAAAAAAGTAATATTTGAAAAAACAGATATTAACGAAATTGTGAAGGAAATAAAAGATGAATTTAAAGAAGAGTTTCATGCCAAAGGCGCTAAAATACATGCACATAAATTACCTGTTCTTAAGGTTATTCGTTTTCAGTTTCATCAGTTACTGCATAACCTTATCAGCAATGCACTAAAATTTTCCGATCAAAAAAAACCATTGCAAATCAGTATCAATAGTGAAATTGCAACAGGTAATAAATTTAAAAATGAACATCTTTCTCCAAAAAAGAAGTACTGTCACATTTCTATTAGTGATAATGGAATAGGTTTCGAGCCTCAATTTAACGACCGTATCTTTGAAGTTTTTCAACGTTTACATGGAAAAGATGAATATAAAGGCACTGGTATCGGACTTGCTATTTGTAAAAAAATTGTGGAAAATCATCATGGGTTTATCACTGCAAGCGGTGAATTGAAAAAAGGGGCAACTTTTAATATTTATTTGCCAATTGACTTCGAAAAATAATAAATTCAAAATATAGAATGGCAGAAATTATTATCATAGGAACTTTTATCGATGATGATATAGAAATGGCCGAACGAAAGGGTCTCGGACACCCTGATTCTATTTGTGACCAAATTACTGAGCAGATCTCTGTTGAACTTTGTAAGTACTATTTACAAGAATTTGGAGTGATCATGCATCATAATGTGGATAAGGCTCTTTTGATCGGTGGGCAATCAATGCCGGCATATAATGGTGGTAAAATAATAAAATCGATTTCGCTGATCATTGCCGGCAGAGCCACTCAGCAGGTAAATGATAAAATAATTCCTGTTGAAGAGATCGCCATTGAAACTGCAAAAAAATGGTTAAAAAAAAACATCCGGCATCTGGATGTTTCAAAAGATATTTTGATAACCTCAAAGATCCGTCCCGGAAGTGCTGATCTGGTTGGACTTTTTAACCGTTTCGGAAAGGGTGAAATTCCTTTGGCAAATGACACATCCTTTGGTGCGGGGTATTATCCCACTTCAATTCTGGAAAATTCTATCATTAAAATTGAAGAACTATTAAACAGTCGGGATACAAAAAATAAATTTCCCTTTATCGGAGAAGATATTAAAGTGATGGGTGTTAAAGATCATTCGGGATATTATTTTACGATCGCAATTGCGATGATCGATAAATACATTACAGACTTGAATGATTATATTTCTAAAATCAAACAGATAAAAGAATTGATCCATTCAAATTTACTTTTGGCCGATACTACCATTTATATCAATACGGCAGATGATTACGATCGGGAGAGCATTTATCTTACAGTTACAGGTACAAGTGCTGAAAACGGGGATGATGGACAGGTAGGCAGGGGGAACAGGGTAAATGGTTTAATAACACCCTACCGCCCCATGAGTTTGGAAGCAACAGCAGGTAAAAATCCCGTGAGCCATATTGGTAAAATATACAATTATTTTGCAATGGATCTGAGCAAGGCCATTGTTGAAAAGCGCTTTGCTGATGAAGCCAATGTGTTTATTGTATCACAAATTGGTAAGCCAATCAATGAACCACAACTAATACATATCAAGCTAAAAAACGCTGGGGATAAAAAACGCATTGAAGATCTAGTAAAAGAAAAACTAAATTCTCTTTCGGAATACTGGAAGATAATTATAGATCTAAAATAAATTAAAGCTTCGGCAGGATGAATATTATTCGCAACTGAATTAGTTTATTTTCACTATTATTGATGTTAAATTTTAATTAAGTGGAGAAGCAACAAAATACACAAAGTTTAAAAAAATCACTTACTCCACTAATGTTATGGGGTCTTGGTGTTGGATACGTTATTTCGGGGATGTATTTTGGATGGAACCTGGGTCTTGAAAAGGGCGGAACATTGGGACTTGCCATCGCCACATTTTTTATTATTATTTTATATGTAACATTCACTTTTTCTTATTCCGAACTTGCCTGTGCCATACCTAAGGCTGGTGGTGTTTTTGATTACGCGGGCCGTGCACTGGGGAAGGATGTTGGATTTATTGCCGGTATGGCACAGAATATCGAATTTATTTTTGCTCCACCCGCCATTGCTTTTGCCATAGGGGCCTATTTTAATCTCATTTTCCCGCAATTCGATATTCTTTGGATCGCAATAACCATGTATGTTATTTTTACCTTGTTAAACATATACGGAGTGAAGGCAGCTGCTACATTTGAGCTGATCATCACGTTATTGGCTGTTATTGAACTGCTGATATTTGCAGGAGTTACCTTGCCTCATTTTCATGCAGAAAATTTAACACGCAATGCTTTGCCTAATGGATACACCGGTGTTTTTGCTGCATTGCCTTTTGCCATTTGGTTTTTTCTGGGTATTGAAGGTGTTGCTAATGTTGCCGAAGAAACTATTAATCCTCAAAAAGATATTTTAAAAGGTTTTGGTTCTGCAATTATCACCTTAGTTGTGTTATGTGTTCTTACTTTTGTTGCTGCTATTGGAGTTGGTGGTTGGGAAGCTATTGTATTTAATGCTGAAGGTGGAACATCTGATTCTCCCCTGCCCATGGCAATGGCAATGATAGTGGGAGGCAATAGTTTACTTTTTCACATGTTACTTACGGTAGGTTTGTTTGGCCTGGTAGCTTCTTTTCATGGGCTGATGTTAGCAGGTGGACGTTCAACACTTGAGTTTGGAAAGGCCGGGTATGCACCAAAATTTACAGGAAAAGTTGATCCGAAATTTCAAACACCTGCTAATGCATTACTTGTAAATACAGTAATTGGGATCATTGTTTTGCTAACCGGTAAAACCACTGAAATAATTACCATGGCTGTGTTCGGGGCGCTCACACTTTATGTGATCGCCATGATCTCATTAATAGCTCTTCGTAAAAAAGAACCTTTGTTGGAGCGTCCTTTTAGAGTTCCTTTTTATCCGATTTCTCCTATTCTCGCATTGGTCATTGCTGTTGTTTCATTGATCTCCATGACGTATTATAATTTTAATCTTGCTTTAATTTATTTTGGATTGCTTGTTGTTTCATACCTTGGATTTAA
Organism: Bacteroidota bacterium; assembly: GCA_040388745.1. Lineage (GTDB taxonomy): Bacteria > Bacteroidota > Bacteroidia > 2-12-FULL-35-15 > 2-12-FULL-35-15 > 2-12-FULL-35-15. Next base: position 139,930 of record JAZKBF010000022.1, read on the forward strand.
AATATTTTATAAAAATCATTAACGTTTAAAAATAAACCACTAAGACACTGAACCATTAAGAAATAAAAAAAACGCTTTGAGCCTTGTTCTTAGTGGCTTAGTGGAAAAATAATAACTATTAAACCTTCATCATCATGTCAGAAAAAGAAATAATAGAGTACGTTAAAAATCATCCTTCAGGGAAAGTAAAGCTCGCAATAACAGACATTGACGGTGTTTTACGTGGTAAATATGTTAGCACAGAAAAGTTTTTATCTGTGATAAATAGTAACATAGGCTTCTGCGATGTAGTGTTTGGTTGGGATTCAAATGATGTAGCGTATGATAATGTTGGGTTTACAGGTTGGCATACAGGATATCCGGATACCCCGGCAAGGGTTGATATTAAAACGTTCCGGAAAATTCCATGGGAAAATGATGTGCCGTTTTTCCTTTGCGAATTAATAGGGAAACCTTCTTATGTTTGTCCAAGAAATTTGCTTCAGCAGGTTATCGGTAAAGCAGAGAAACAAGGGTATACCCCTTACTTTAGCCAGGAGTTTGAATGGTTTAATTTTGAAGAAACACCTCAAACTCTGCATGAAAAAAAGTTCAGCGGTCTCAATCACTTGAGTCCTGGTATGTTTGGCTATTCGATTTTACGTACCACATTGCGAAATGATTTTTTTACTGCTTTATTTGATCAGTTGAAAAAATTTGACATTCCAATAGAAGGGCTTCACACAGAAACCGGGCCCGGTGTTTACGAGGCTGCAATAACCTATTCGGGCATATTAGAAGCGGCCGACCGTGCTGTACTTTTTAAAACGGGTGTAAAAGAAATTTCCTATAAACATGGAATCATGGCTACGTTCATGGCCAAGTGGAGCGAGAACCTTCCGGGGTGCAGCGGACACGTACATCAGAGTTTATGGGATAAAAAAAGCAAAACCAATTTATTCTATTCCGAAAAAGATAAAGAGAATATGAGCGATATGTTCAAAAGCTATATTGCAGGTCAGTTACATTGTTTGCCATTTATTTTGCCAATGTTGGCACCTACTATAAATTCTTACAAACGCCTGGTAGAAGGTGCTTGGGCACCTACAACGTTAACGTGGGCTGTAGACAATAGAACCGTTGCGTTACGTTCCTTACCGCTTGGACCTAAATCCGCAAGGGTGGAAACACGTGTGGTTGGTTCTGATTCGAATCCATATCTTGCAATGGCAGCTTGTTTGGCCAGTGGTTTGTATGGAATTAAAAACAAACTTAAATTACAGGCACCCACTATTGGTAGCGGTTACAAAGATAAGTCGCATGGTGTATTACCGGCAAACCTTTGGGAAGCCACACAAGCAATGAAAAATTCTGAAGTAGCGAAAGAACTATTTGGAGAAAAATTTGTGGAACATTTTACACAAACCCGCGAATGGGAGTGGCGCCAGTTTAGTAAAGTGGTTACGGATTGGGAGATGAAGAGGTATTTTGAAATAATATAGTACTTGCGATAAACTATTGCCACGAATTTCACGAATAAAAAAACGTGGCAAACAAAAAATTCAGTCAAGAAATCAAACGAATTATTGAAAACAAATAATTCGTGAAATTAGTGTCAAAAAAACTAACAATCTAAAATAAATAAAATGGATTTTAATCGTGTTGTTCAATTCAATTTCCCTACCACCATTCGTTTTGGTGCTAATGCAGTTAAAGAATTACCTGCCTATTTAAAACAAAATAATCTTTCTAAACCTTTATTGGTGACGGATCCGATCATTGCGGAACTGCCATTCTTTAAAGAGATCATTGCAGATTTAAAACTCCAGGGTATATCTGTTGAGGTGTTTTCTGAGATACATAAAAATCCGGTAAAAAGTGATGTGATCAAAGGTGGTGATGTGTATGATGCCACCCATCGTGATAGCATTGTTGGTATTGGTGGTGGAGCGGCACTGGATGTAGCAAGGGCAATTGTATTGCGTATTCATCACAGAGAAGATTTATTCAAATATGATGACCTTATAGGAGGTGATGTTTATGTAACCAATGATGTTCCTCATTTTGTTACTATTCCTACTACTGCCGGAACGGGCAGTGAAGTGGGTAGAAGCGCAATTATTGCGGACGATATAACTCATCAGAAAAAAATCCTTTTTTCTCCAAAGCTTCTTGCAAAAGTTGTTTTTGCTGATCCTTTGTTAACAATGGGATTACCTGCCGGAGTTACTGCCGCAACCGGTATGGACGCGCTTACGCATAATATGGAAGCTTTTTTGGCGAAGAATTATCATCCTATGTGTGATGGAATTGCATTGGAAGGAATGCGTTTAATTTCTCTTTCCTTGGAAAAAGCTGTAAAAAAGCCTGATCTGGCATCACGTTCCGAAATGTTAATGGCTTCTATGATGGGTGCTATTGCTTTTCAAAAAGGATTGGGAGTGGTGCATTCTATGGCTCATCCTTTATCTTCCTTACTGGATACACATCACGGACTTGCTAATGCTGTGAATATCCCTTACGGAATGCGTTTCAATATTGCAGGTTTTGAAGATAAATTTGCAAGAATGGCACGTACTCTTGAATTGGATGAATATACCGGAGAAGCAGTTATTCAATACCTGTTTGATCTGAATACCAAAGTTGGTATCCCGCATAAATTACGTGATATCAATGTAAAAGAAGAGCACCTCGATACATTAGCTGATCTGGCCTTTGCAGATTTTGCTCATCCTAATAATCCGAAACCTGTTAGCAGAGATGATTTTAGAACGCTTTATTCTGAGGCGTTTTAAAGAGGTATTGATTTATAAATAGTTGTATTTACAAATACTTGTAAGCAATATATGCGTTTATATAAATGTTGGGCGCAAGTCAGTTAAAAAAAGGAAAAGGACTTTGTCTTCAATAATTAAATTTTTTTGAAATCGAATTTTAAGTTTTCAAATTATGAAAAGGCAAATCAGTTTAATAATTAGCATAATAATTGGTGTTCATTTATGCGCACAGACGAATACTGTAAAAATAAAAAAGCACAACAATATTAAAAAGAGCAGTGTTGTTTATTTTAATTACAAAGGGCTTATTGACACAACTTGTGCTATAGTTAATGGGAAAGTTTACGAATTGGGCGCATTAAATAATTTTAAAGACTCCTTACGACCATTGATAAATGTGAAAGTTAAGGTTGAACAAAATAATCAGGCGATTTCAACTAACAAGAATGGAGAATTTATTATTGGAGTACAAAATGGAGTTTTTACCTTGCTTATAGAGAAAGAGGGGTATGAACCATTAAGAATTTCAAATTATGCTTCGGTTTCAGGCCGAATTTCATTTACAAAAATTATTTTAGTGAAAGGGAAGGATTTGCAGACGTTTGAGATTCCTAATTCTTCTCAAAGATGGTTCCGCTAACTCAATTACCTATCAGCATGATAAATTTGGACTATGAAAAGAAAGAACGCCATGCGCCCAACATTACCTAAACTCAAATTTTGCCAAAAGGCAAAATCTTCGTTTAGCCACACGTTTTTGCCAATTGAAAACCTTCAAACTTCAACAATCTAACACACTTCATCTTTCTGTTTTCTGGCATCTAAATTGCTACAATTGATAAAAATTTTTGAATGAAAAAATTAAGCCTCCTATTCCTTCTTATCCTATTTCCATTCCTATTCATACAAGCTCAGAACTTTACTATCAATGGACAACTTACAGACCAATCCAACCAACCAACTGTTTTTGCTAATGTTATTCTGCTACAGCCTTCCGATTCTTCTTTGATCACAGGAGCAACAAGTGATTTGGATGGAAATTTCAAAATTGAAAATGTTCTACCCGGAAAATTTATACTCAAAATTTCTTATATCGGTTATGATGATGTTTTCTTAAATAAAGAAGTTACAAACGAATCTTTATTACTTAGCAAATTAGTATTGAAAGAAAAGGCAACAAAACTAAAGGAAGTAACTGTTGTAAGTGCGATGACACCTGTACTTCAAATAGGTGACACCACTCAAATAAATGCCGGTGCTTTTAAAACCAATCCTGATGCCAACGCGGAAGACCTTGTCACTAAAATGCCCGGTATCACCCTCCTGGATGGTAAAGTGCAGGCGCAAGGTGAAAATGTACAAAAGGTATTAGTGGATGGAAAAGAATTTTTTGGTGATGATGCCAATGCTGTTCTGAAAAACCTGCCAGCCGAAGTTATTGATAAGATACAAATATTTGATAAGAAAAGTGAGCAAAGCCAATTGACAGGCTTTGATGATGGTAATACTTCTAAAACAATAAATATCATTACAAAACCACAATTTAAAAACGGAACATTCGGAAAAGTGTTTGGCGGATACGGTTATGAAGATAAATGGAAAGCGGGATTGAACCTGAATATTTTTAAAAATAAAGAGCGCATCACTATTCTTGCAAACACAAATAATATTAATGATCAGAATTTTTCTTCGGAAGATCTGCTTGGTGTAATGAGTAGTTCTGGTGGTGGAAACAAAGGCGGAGGTTCCGGAAGGATGGGAGGGCAGGGTAAACCGGATGGACAATCAAATGATGCAAATAATTTTTTAGTGGATCAGAAAAATGGAATTACCACTACCCATTCATTCGGAATTAATTATGCCAACCAATGGAAAAAGGTAGATTTTACCGGTAGTTATTTTATTAATTATTCCGATAATAATTCTACAAACAATTTATTCAGGCAATACATTACAAGCAGGAATGAAGGGCTTTCTTATAAAGAGAACAGTGAACGAAACAGTAGCAATGTCAATCACCGAGCTAGTTTTAAAGTTGACTGGAAAATAGATTCGTTGAATTCTGTTTTATTTCAACCAAAAATTTCTGTTCAGAAAAATGATGGAAGTAGTTCATTATTTGGAGAAAACATGCAATCAAGCAGTGTGTTAAGCAATACGAGTAATGGTTATAAGTCAAATTTAACAGGAATAAATGTATCCTCTTCAATCCTCTATCGCCATCAGTTCAACAAAAAAGGAAGAACTTTTTCCTTGAACATAACTCCCGGGTATAATCAAAATAATGGCAACAGCAATCTGAATTCAACCACTCATTTCTTTGCAGATACCCTTTCTGAGGATTCGCTCAATCAATTGGCAAACCTGTATGTACAAGGGCTTTCTTTTTCATCCAACATGGTATATACTGAGCCATTAAATGTCAATAGTCAATTGATGTTCAGCTATGGAACTAATTTTAATTTAAGTGAATCGGATAAAGCAACTTATAATTTTTCCGGAGGTGACGATAGCTATAACTCCTTAGATACAGCCCTTTCCAATAAGTTCAACAGTGAGTATCAGTCGCATTCTTTTGGTACAAGTTACCGTTATCAAAAAGGGAAATTGAATTTTAATACCGGACTTTCCTATCAGTATGCGCAATTGAAAGCAGAACAGGTTTTTCCAAATAGCTTTGGTCTTGATAAAACATTTAACAGCATACTTCCAAATGCCAGGTTTCAATATAAATTTTCGAGCAAAAAAAGTTTGCGGATCTTCTATCGCAGCAGCAACAATGCACCTTCTGTAAACCAATTACAAAATGTGATTAACAATAATAATCCTTTGCAATTAACTTCCGGCAATCCCGATCTAAAGCAAGACTGGCAGAATGCTTTAACCTTAAGGTACTCATCATCAAATACCGAAAAATCCAGATCATTCTTTTTACTATTAAGCGGTACTTACACAAAAAACTATATTGTTAATAATACCTTTATTGCTTCAGGGGATACCTTAATTGCTCCCGGAATTATTTTGACAAGTGGTTCTCAACTTTCCAGGCCTGATAACCAGGATGGGTATTTTAATGTTCGTTCGTTCAACAATTATAGTTTTCCGGTTTCAAAAATAAAATCAAACTTAAACTTCAATGTTGGTGGGATGTACAGTAGAACACCCGGTATAGTTAACAATAAATTAAATTATGCTAATAGTTCGAATGTCGGCTTTGGTTTGGCATTAAGCAGCAACATCAGTGAGAAATTTGATTTTACTTTGTCTTCCAACACCACATATAACACTAATTCCAATACACTTCAGGCCAACCTGAACAGCATTTATTATAACCAGAATACAAAATTTAAAATACAGGTAATGCCTTGGAAATCCCTGGTTTTACAAACTGATCTGAGTCATCAATATAACAGTGGCCTTTCCGCAAATTTTAACCAGAATTATTTACTTTGGAATGCTGCCATCGGCTACAAGTTTCTTAAAAACAACCAAGGAGAGCTACGTTTAAGTGTGTTCGATATTTTGAAGCAAAACAACAGCATCACACGAAACATTACAGAAACATATTATGAGGATGTACAAACCAATGTGTTACAGCAATACTTTTTGCTCACATTTACCTATAACATAAAACAATTTAAAGAAGCGAAGCCTAAGGAATAATAAAGCAGAAAAACAATGCGCAATTCGACTAATTCTCAATTAAAGAACTATCGAACCAAAATGATGAGAGTGGCGTATTTATTCTTCTTTGTGCCAAGAGTCATCGTATCTTAATTCCTGATTTTTGGCACGAACCACTGAATGAACATTTCATTTTTTGAAAAGAACTGTTTTGTAATTCCTTTTGTTATTTTTGTTTTATGAAATTTATTTTTTGCATTTTTTTTATTTGTACAATAACTATAAGTGCTTTTGCGCAAAAAGCAGACTCTACAAATAAAAAAAAATCAATTTTTATCGGTGTTGGAAATTATGAATATTTAAATGTTGGTTTTAACACTTCCATCAAACAAAAGCATTATGTTGAATTAGCTGTAGGGATAAAGCCCTGGGCATTCAATAGCTCAAAATATCAGATGGCATATTTGTGCTTAGGAACAAAATTATTTAAGGAAAGAGATTTTATATTTACACCAAACATCCAGTTAAAATGCTTGGTCTGGAATTTTAGTAATGATTATAATAGGTTTGTTGTTCTTGGAATTAATCCCGAGTTTAGAATAACAAAAAGTATAAAAAATAATTTTGCATTCAGTTTAACTGCAGGGATACTTTATAATAGTCCCTTATACTATCAGCGAAAAACGTATTTAGAAATTGGCTGGCCAAAAGAGTGGCAGCCTTCATTTGGTGTCCAATTTTTTTATTTTGTAAAATGATTCAAAAAGCCGGATTCTTTTCTTTTATTTTAATTTTTTTCTTCTCCTGCGAAAAAATTACGTACTACACGGATAATAATATTCCATATTCTCCAACAATTGATATTGCTCACCGTGGCGGTGGAAATGACACCATGAGAGATAATTGTTTAGAATCGATTATTAATGCATTGCCCTTAATGGGAGGAGTTGAAGTAGATGTTCAGTTAAGTAAGAATGAAACTGTTTGGCTGTCTCATTCTTCAACAGTTGAGAAGTGCGGAGGAGTATTAGGCTGCTTTGCAGAAACTATTGATTCAGAAATTGCGGCTATTACTACTTGTAATGGCCAAAACATTGGCTACACAAAATTAGAAGATGTTATGATCTATATGAATCAAAACAATATTAAAAAATACATAAGTATTGATCTTAAGGGTTGGCTCCCTTGTGGAGGCGGAGGACTTGATGTGGAGGGGATAATGCGAAAGGAAACTGAACAGATCATTAAATTAGGAGAGAAATATAATCTATCTCAATACCTGCTTTTTGAAACCGAAATGATCTCAGTTCTTGATTGGGCAAAAGCGAAAAACAGTTCTGTTCAAACATATTATACAACATACGGAGATTACGAAAAAGGGATGTTAGTAGCACTAAAACATCAGTTTAATGGTATTTCGTTTAAATCTTTTTTTAAGGATAATTTGGATGCCGATAAAATTAACTTGCTTCACAAAAAAGGTTTGCGAATAAATGCCTGGAATATTCCGGATTCCTCACATGCTCAATCTTTAAGAGATATTAATGTTGATTTTGTTCAAATAGATTTATAGTGTTTCATACTTAAAGATCTCATTTATCGCATTTCATTTCCTGAGAGATGTGTTTGAAAAAACAGGTCATCTGAAAACATTGTTTTTTTCTAATCTTTTGCATTTGCCATAAAACTTCCTGTATTAAAACTGTTTATACATTAAGCTGTTTCTCAAAACTTTCTTCGTGACATTTATCATTGCCTCCCTTGCCATAAATCATTCCAGATAATTGAATTTATTGTGATATTTGCCAAAACTTAATTTCTGTTTTCCCTAATTTCATTTATTTATACGGTGTCATCCATTTTTAATTGTAAGTAATGTTGAATATACTAATCAGTGGTGGAACAGGTCTTGTGGGCAAACACCTGAGTAAGAAATTAAAAGAAAAGGGATACAGCGTTGCTGTATTGAGCAGAACAAGCAAAAAGAACATGAATATACCAACGTATTCCTGGGACATAGAAAAAAAACAAATTGATAAGGAAGCCCTGGAAACCGCTGATTGTATCATTCACCTTGCAGGCGCTTCTATTGCAGAAAAAAGATGGACCGCAAAAAGGAAACAACTTATCATCGATAGTCGGGTAAAATCAGGGCAGTTGATTTTTGATAAAGTAAAAGAAAGTAAAAATAAACTTAAAGTTTTTATTTCAGCATCAGCAATCGGGTATTATGGTGCGATCACATCAGACAAGATTTTCACGGAAGCTGACTCTCCTGCCAACGATTTTTTAGGCGAAACATGTAAGCAATGGGAACGATCTGCAGATAGATTTGAGGAATTAGGAATAAGAACAGTAAAAATAAGAACAGGTGTTGTGCTCTCAAAGCAAGGCGGAGCATTAGAAAAAATGACCGCAACCGTGAAAATGGGAATAGGTTCACCATTGGGCAGTGGGAAACAGTATATGCCATGGATTCATATTGATGACTTGTGTGGAATTTATATCAAGGCAATTGAGGATTCGCAAATGAAGGGAGCATACAACGCAGTAGCGCCAAATCATAAGACAAACAGCGATTTTACAAAAGAAATAGCCCGCGTACTTAAAAAACCTCTTTGGTTACCCAATGTTCCTTCCATTCTATTAAAAATAATTTTCGGAAGTATGTCCGCAATGATTTTAAAAGGAAGTAGGGTTTCATCTGAAAAAATTAAGGCTGCAGGGTATAACTTCTTGTTTCCTGATCTTGAAAAGGCATTGGCCGATTTATTCAAAAAAAATTAATAGCGTCATCCGATAATTTTTTAAATTAATTAAAGGGATTTAATTGGAAAGGATGATAAATTAACATCCTAAAGAACAGATAAAAATGTTTGCAAAATTATTAAATCAATACGCGGGACTATGAAAAGCGAAATCAAGTGCAAGAAAATCATTCACATTCTTATTCTATCTTTCTTTATTATGTCAACAACAGTTACAAGATCCCAATCAGTCCAAACTGTTCCTAATGTGGATTTGAAAAAGTATTCGGGCAAATGGTATGAGATCGCATCCTATCCTCAGCGGTTTCAGAAAGGTTGTAATTGCACAACTGCTGATTATACCTTGAGCGAGAAGGGGTATGTGATAGTTGAGAATAGATGTAAAAAAGACAGTGTGAATGGAAAGCTTGCATATATCAAAGGCAAAGCATTTGTGCAGAAAAATTCAGGCAATGCAAAGTTGAAGGTGCAATTTTTTTGGCCGTTTACAGGCAAATATTGGATAATTGATTTGGCTGAAGATTACAGTTATGCTGTTGTTAGTCATCCAAACAAAAAATATTTGTGGATACTTTCACGAACCCCCAAAATGGATGATCTTGTATATCAACAAATTATTTCCAGGCTGAAAGAAAAAGGATTTGATCTAACTAAACTTCAAATTACGAAGCAGGTTTAAAAAAACAAAAATTTGAAAAACAAGTTTTTGATGATACTGGAAATCGGAAAACCTCTTAAAATAAAGAATAAATTCGCAAAAAAAGATAGATTGGTTCATTGGAACCTAATATTAATTAGCTTTGCTTCGTAATTTATTTTTTTTACAGCACCATGCATCTAACAATAGGCATAACCGTTACAGAAGCTCGTTATTCAAATTATCCACTTTGGATAAAAGGAGATAATTCTGATATTGAAATTATTCAGCTTACCCAAACAAATCCTGAAGATCTGAAAAAGTGTGATGGAATTGTTTTGAGTGGCGGAATTGATACGCATCCTAAGTTTTATAAAAACGAATGTGTCAGTTATCAATTCGCGCCCAAAGAATATGATGTCGCCCGTGATGAGTTTGAACTAAAGGTTTTTAAGTTTACTCAAGATAAAAACATTCCGGTTCTGGCTGTTTGCAGAGGAATGCAGTTGGTGAATATTGCTTTAGGAGGCGATCTGATACAGGATATTGAAGAAAGCGGAAAGCTAGATCATCGCAGGCATGCAGAGGATGGCGTACATGAAATTACTGTTGTAAAAAATAGCCTGTTTTATGAAATTACAGGTGCTGAAAAATGTGTAATAAACAGTGCACATCATCAGGCTTTGAATAATATTGCCAAGGATTTAAAAGTAACTGCATTATCTCCTGATGGAATAGCTGAAGCAACTGAATGGAAAAACAAAAATGACAAACCATTTTTACTTTGCGTACAATTTCATCCCGAACGGTTGGCCCAGCAACAAGGAGGTAATTCTATTGCTAATAATATCAGAGAACAATTTTTAATGGCGGTAAAACAAAATGCACTAAATTCTTAACACTAAATTTTAATTTTTTTAATCATCGAAGCATAGATTCGTAAATTTGCGTCATCCTGAGCGAAGTAAAGAACCTTATCCTTAACCTATAAATTCTAATATGAACATAATCAATCCTGCAACAGAAGAGATCATTACAAATCTGAAAGAAGATACTTTAGAAAGCATAGAACGTAAATTCAAACTACTTAGAGAAGGCCAGGGAACATGGAATGAGGTATTATTAAAAGACCGTATAATTATAATACAGCGCTTTGCCGAATTATTAAAAGCAAACATAGAAAAAGGTGCCGGTATTCTTACTTCTGAAGTAGGGAAACCATTACAGCAGGCACGTAATGAGATAAATGGCGCTTGCAGCCGTATAAAATGGCTTACTGAAAATGCGGAGAAGTATTTAGCTGACGACTATATGTCGGTTGATGCAGGAATGACAGAGAAAATTGTTTATGAGCCACTTGGAGTGATCTGTAATATTTCGGCTTGGAATTACCCGTATTTAGTGGGTGTTAACGTATTTGTTCCCGCCTTACTTGCCGGGAATTCTGTGATGTATAAACCATCTGAGTTTTCATCTCTTACAGGATTAGAAATAGAAAAATTGTTGAAGCAGGTAGGTGTTCCTGACAGTGCTTTTCAATTGGTAATTGGAGCGCGTGAAGTTGGTGAGATCTTACTTCACCTTCCTTTTAATGGTTATTTTTTCACCGGTTCCTATAAAACAGGAAAGTATATTTATGAAAAAACTGCACATAAAATGGTTCCCTGCCAACTGGAATTAGGCGGAAAAGATCCTTTGTATGTGGCTGACGATGTAACGGACATTAAAAACATAGCTGCAGGAACTGCAGATGGTGCTTTTTACAATACCGGTCAAAGCTGTTGCGCTGTAGAGCGTATATATGTTCATGAAAAAGTGTATGATCAGTACGTAGAAGAATTTATAAACGAGGTAAAAGGATTTAAATTAGGGGCACCAACGGAAGAAGGGACTTATATCGGACCGCTTACACGTAAGGCGCAGCTTGATTTTATTGAAACGCAAGTAAAAGATGCTGTTGCAAAAGGAGCAAAAGTTGTTGCTGGCGGAAAACGTGTTGGAGAAAAAGGCTATTTTTTCGAACCAACAGTTTTGGTAAATGTAAATCACGAAATGAGTGTGATGCATGACGAAAGCTTTGGGCCTGTTGTAGGTATTATGAAGGTAAAAGATGATGCTGAAGCAATTAAAAGAATGCAGGATACTGAATATGGCCTCACAGCGGCAGTTTATTCAGCATCAAAAGAGCGTGCCGAAAAAATATTGTCAAAAATAGATGCGGGAACAGGGTATTGGAATTGCTGCGACCGTGTTAGTGCTGCCTTACCTTGGAGCGGAAGAAAACATTCTGGTTTCGGTGCAACACTTTCGCATGCAGGCTTACGTGCATTTACAAATCCTAAAGCATATCATTTGAGAGGGTAGAACAATGTCTTTACCCTATAGAAATAAGAAACGGTTTTACGTTAGATAGTATTGAAATGGGTGTTTTCAAGGCCCTTAAATCAACATTCATCAATTAAATTTGCTTTTTTTACCTAAATGTGTTACTTTTGTCGCACAAAAATAGTTAGTGTTCACCCTAGAAAGAATAAATGAATCTTTTCATTTGTTCCCAAAACCGCTAAAATATGACTAAAATACTCTACCTGCGTAACAATACCTGTTACAACATTCGTCAATCTTTCGCGAAAAACAATTCAAGTTTATACAAAATTGACCTGTTCGATCTTGTAAAACTAATTACAATGCCAATCAAGGATTGGATCTTAAACTATCAGATCAGTAATAAGTTATCTTTAATGAGACCTGTTATATGCGCTCCATCGGTTCATATTCAGCATAAATTCCCACGCCCTTATTCGCATTAATAGTAAGCTTCGGGCTCCCTACAACTATATAAATTTAACTTTAACACAACAAATAAAAAAAACAGACAAATATGAAAAAACTAGTACTATGCAGTTTCTTAATGTTGATCAATGTATCTCTTTTCCTATCTGATGCATTTGCACAATTTGTATCTGATGAACGGGCACAAAAAGTTGTTATTTCTTTGTTTAATGAAAGAAAACCGGCCGGTGTAAAAGCACTTTCTGCCGCTGAGATCGAAAGTGAATCCCTTATATATCACAAAGGGGTGGCAGCATACTATATTTTTAATTTATCCGGCAACGCATTTGTTATTGTTTCAGCAGATGAACGGATCAATCCGGTTCTTGGTTATTCTTTCCAGAGTAAATTCGATCAGGAAAATACTCCGGACTGTTTGGAGTGGTTGCTTGACGAGTATAAAGAACAGATCTATGAAGTTGTTTCTGGCAACCTGAATTACGAGCATAAGGAAATCACCAAGGAGTGGGCAAAATATGAGCTAAGCAATGGGCAAAAAAGCAACCAGCCAAATCCACCTTTACTCCTGAGTGTAGGACCACTTACAACTACTACCTGGTCGCAAGGCTGTTATTATAATGAGCATTGCCCAGCTGATATTTCACTTGGGACAACACGTTGTGGGCGTGTACCAACAGGTTGTGTAGCCACAGCATTTGGGCAGGTTCTGAAATACTATAACTACCCTGCTCAAGGAACAGGCACCAACTCATACAGCAGTTCTACCTATGGAACTATTTCGGCAAATTTTGGTACAACAACCTATAACTGGGCTGCTATGCCTAACAAACTTCTTTCCAGTAATCCTGATGTAGCAAAGCTCCTTTTTCATGCAGGCGTTTCTATTAATATGGGTTATACCGCCAATTCATCCGCTGCATTTACTACCGCAGTGAGAACAGCATTGGTGAATAAATTTAAATACGCAACTACTGCACAAAATATTACAAAGTCATCATATACAAATACACAGTGGGAAAATCTTATCCGTACCGAACTTGATGCTCAACGCGTAGTGATCATTAACGGACACGACCCTGTTGCTAATGCTGGTCATGCTTTTATTGCCGATGGGTACCAGGGTACAAATTCTTTTCATATCAACTGGGGATGGAATGGAAGTAGTGATGGATATTTCCTGCTAACAGCCTTGAGTCCTTCTACCTACTCATTTAATACAAGTGTAGGCGCTATAATTGGTATAAAACCACTGGCTGTTCCTACCACTTGCCCGGCAGTTACAGGATTGACGGCAAGTGCGATCACTTCAAACGGTGCTACGCTTAACTGGGCTGCTGTGGGTGGATCATCCAACACGTATAATGTGAAGTATAAAACCAACGCTTCTTCAACATGGACAACTGTAAGCTCAACCACAACTTCAAAATCAATAAGTGGTTTGACTGCTGCTACCGGTTATCAGTTTCAGGTGCAGAGAGTTTGTGGTTCTTCTTCTTCAAACTATTCATCATCATCCTCTTTTACCACTTTATCCTCTTCTTCTAGTACAACAATTACCCTTGGTACAGGAACTGGAACCACCGGCAGTGCTCCTTATGGAACAGGTAATATGGATGAGAGAACGCAATTCATCATCACAAAAAGTCAATTAGTTGCTGCAGGTTATACTTCCGCATCAAATTTCATCAAATCACTTGCGTTTGATGTTTCTTCAGCGAGTTCCCAAACAATGACAGGATTCACTATCAAGATCGGGCATACAACAGCTGCCGTTTTTTCAACCACAAGTTTCCTGAACGCAACAATGACAACTGTTTTTTCCGGAAATAAAGTTGCAACCACCGGCTGGAACACGCATACATTTACTACTCCTTTCACATACAATGGTACAGGAAATCTGTTGATCGATATTTGTTGGAATAACACCAGTTCTTCTTCCAATACCAATGTGAGATGCGTTAATACTCCAACGTATCAAACTATTTATACCAAAACCAATGTTGCAAATGGTAGCGTTTGTGGAAATACAACCGGCACCAAAAGTTACAGCCGCCCGAATATGAAATTGATCTTCTCTTCAACTCCGTCAACAGTTAAAATGTTAGATGCGGAAATCGAAGAAACGCAGGAAGAACCAATTCAGGAAGCGGCTAAAATGAATGTGTTCCCAAATCCTACTGAAAGTTTGGCAACTATTTATTTTGATGGTGCATTTGAAAAAGCGCAACTCAAAGTATTTGATATCATGGGGAAATTAGTGTTTTCAGATAACATGAATAACAATACTTATTTGCTGGGTGTTGAAAGTTTTACTCCGGGTATTTATCAGATAGTAATACAAACCGAGAATGAATATTTTGTGAAAAAGTTGATCGTACAGAAAAATTTATAATCCAATACGGTCTCAATATAAAACACATTCTTTTGTCCTGATTGACATACAATGCCAATCAGGACTTAAACCAGATCAGCGATAATAAAACAAGGTAATTTACCTAACAAAAAAACGTACAAATATGAAAAAAGTAGTACTCTGCTTTACATTAATGTTGATCAATTTTTCTCTTTTTCTATCTGATACTTTTGCGCAATTTGTATCTGATGAACGGGCAAAAACGGTTGTTGTTTCTTTGTTTAATGAAAGAAAACCATCCGGTACAAAAGCGCTTACTGCCGCTGACATCCAAAGCAAATCCCTTGTATATCACAAAGGAGTGCCTGTGTACTATATTTTTAATGTATCCGGCAATTCATTTGTTATTGTTTCAGCAGATGAACGGATCGATCCGGTTCTTGGCTATTCTTTTCAGAGTAAGTTCAACCAGGAAAATATTTCTGATGGTTTAAAATGGTTGCTTGGGGAGTACAAAGAGCAGATCTATGAGGTTGTTTCAGGCAACCTGAATTACGATCACAAAGAGATCGAAAAGGAATGGGCAAAATATGAAATAAGTAATGGGCAAAAGAGCAACCAGCCACCACCACCTTTACTCTTGAGTGTAGGGCCGCTTACAACAACTACCTGGTCGCAAGAGTGCTATTATAATGCGCAATGCCCTGTTGATAATTCCTCAACAGATTGTGGACGTGCACCTGTTGGTTGTGTCGCCACTGCATTTGCACAGGTTCTGAAATATTATAACCACCCTGCTCAGGGAACAGGATCCACCTCATACAGCTGTCCCCCTTATGGAACTATTTCGGCTAACTTTGGTACAACAACATATAACTGGGCTGCTATGCCCAACATACTTTCTTCTAACAGTCCGGAGGTAGCAAAGATCCTGTTTCATGCAGGCGTTGCAGTAAAAATGGAATATACCGCTTCTTCTTCTTCTGCATATTCAAGCGCTATTAGAACAGCGCTGGTGAATAAATTCAAATATGCAAGTACTGCGCAAGAGATCTTTAAGTCCTCTTATACAAATACAACTTGGGTGAATAAGGTCCGTACCGAACTTGATGCACAGCGCATAGTGGTTATTAGTGGTGATGATCCGGCACATGGTGCAGGTCATTCTTTTATTGCTGATGGATACCAGGGCACAAATTCTTTTCATATCAACTGGGGCTGGGAAGGACAGGACGATGGTTATTTCCTGCTTACTGCCTTAAGCCCTTCTCCTTACTCATTTAATTCAGATGTAAGTGCTATAATCGGTATTAAACCATTGACCGTTCCTTCTACTTGCCCGGCAGTTACCGGACTGTTAGCGAATGGGATCACCTCAAGCGGTGCAACACTGAACTGGGCTGCTGTGAGCGGATCATCCAACACTTATAATGTAAAATATAAATCCAGTACTTCTTCAACATGGACAACTGTAACTTCAACCACAACTTCAAAATCAATAAGTGGTTTAACTGCTGCTACGGCTTATCAATTTCAGGTGCAGAGAGTTTGTGGTTCTTCTCCTTCTAGCTATTCTGCATCATCTACTTTTACCACTTTACCTGTTTCTTCTTCTAATACAACAATTACGCTTGGTGCTGGAACGGGAACAACCGGCACTGCTCCCTATGGAACAGGTAATATGGATGAGAGGACGCAATTCATCATCACAAAAAGTCAATTAGTTGCTGCAGGTTATACTTCTGCAACAAATTTCATCAAATCGCTTGCGTTCGATGTTTCTTCAGCAAGTTCACAAACAATGAAAGCGTTCACTATCAGAATAGGGTATACAACAGCTGCCAGTTTTTCAACCACAAGTTTCCTGAACGCAACAATGACAACCGTTTATTCCGGAAATAAAGTTGCAAGCAGCGGTTGGAACACGCATACATTTACAACGCCTTTCACCTACAATGGTACAGGAAATCTGTTGATCGATATTTGTTGGAATAACACCAGCTCTTCTTCCAATTCCAATGTGAGATGCACCGCTACACCAACGTATCAAACTATTTATAACAAAAGTAATGTTGCAAACGGTGGTGTTTGTGGAAATACAACTGGCACACAAAGCTATAGCCGCCCCAATATGAAATTGATCTTCTCATCAACTTCATCAACTGTTAAAATGTTAGAAGAGGAAATCGAAGAAAGACAAGAAGAACCGATTCAGGAAGCCGCTAAAATGAACGTGTTTCCAAATCCTACCGAGAGTTTGGCAACGATTCATTTTGATGGTGCATTTGAAAAAGCGCAGATCAATGTGTTTGATATTATGGGGAAACTGGTATTTTCAGATAACATGAATAACAGTACTTATCTGCTAGGGGTTGAAAATTTCACTCCTGGTATTTATCAAATAGTAATACGAACCGAGAATGAATATTTTGTGAAAAAGTTGATTGTTCAGAGAAATTTATGATCCAATATTTTTGATATAAAATATACAGAGCTAAGTGGAGTTTAGCACCCACTCTAAAAAACAAGGCGAAACTGAAAAGCCATATGAGTAGGAAAATTACAATAAAAAAAATAAAAAAAAACATGAAAACAACATCTTATTTTATTGCAGTGGCAGGTATTACTATTCTTGCATCTTGTGGTGCTCCATCTGAAAAAACAGAGGGTGCGGCAATTGCAGAAGCAAGCATCGAAGCTGCTGTTATTCCAACATTGGCTGTAAACGAAACGGAGTGGGTTGAACAAAACCTTAGCACGATATCTTCTTTTATCAATATTTCAGTAAAATTACCAAAAGAAGCTAAGTTGGAAAAAAATGGTAATGGTGGAGTTGATATTCGCATTAACGAATTTTATATGCTTACTGTAAGTGCAATTGCTGTTAGTAATATTAAAGAAGGTATAGAAAGCGACAAAAGCCTTACAGTGAATAACGCTAATTCTTATATAAATGGTAAAGTATTGTTGGAAGAGCCTAATGGTTTTGCATATTCTATGCAAATGAAAGATGAAGAAAATGGCACCAAATACCAGCCGGAAGCTCATTTTGCATATTATATTGAAAAAGAAGGTGCAGTGTATTCAATTTTGGATCAACGTCCTTTAGATAATTATTCTGTAAGTGGAGCAGCATATTCTGAAGATATTGCAAATAAGGTTTATGCTATTATCAAAGCATCTGCAAAAGCAAACTAGATCAGAAATATATTTAGGTTAAAAAAAAGGCTCTGTATTTTTTACGGAGCCTTTTTTCTGCTTATTTGTTTCGCTCGTGAATGATTTTTTATTCCTTCAGGAGATTTGGTAATTAAGAGTTTTATTTCTTTGGAGGCGTTTTTATTGGCTTAACATTTGTGCCTTTCGTAGCGTCTTTCACAGCGGTTGATACTGATTCGCCCGGCTTTAAGATCTTTATATTTTTTTCGATTTCAAAAATGTAATCCGATTTATCAAAAACATTTAATACTTCTTTGTAATCCTCAAAGCCAGGGCTTGTTACAGTTAGTATGTATTTTCCTGGATATACCGAAAACACATATTTTCCACTTATAGGATTTGCATTTTTTGAATCTATTTTCTCATTTGTTTTCTCATCTATTATAGATACAAGCGCATCGATATCTTTTTTCAATGTATCACTTGTTGATATCACACCTTTAACAACGGATGGTTGATCTTCAACATCATTAAATATTACTTTGTAAATATCAAGATCTCCATAGCCTTCTTTTCGCACAGCTGCTATATAACCATCCCGCTTATTTGCTGCCAAAGTAAATTCCAGATTTTCTTCAGGAGTATTGATCGGATAGCCCATATTTACAGCTGGTCCGAATGTTTGCGTCTCGGTATCAAATTTAGAAGTAAAAATATCAGAACCTCCCATACTTGAATGCCCTTCGGAAGCAAAATATAAAACTTTATTTTTTTCATCATATACCGGGAAGGCTTCCTTGTATTTGGTATTTACATTAGGGCCAAGATTAATAGGATTCCCCCACTCTCCAACAGGGAGTTTTTTGAACATATATAGATCCGTTTCTCCCAGGCCGGCTGCTCTGTCGCTCGAAACAATAAGCATATTCCCATCTTCTGTGATGCATCCTTCCAATTCAAGCTCAAGCGTATTCACAGGTTCAAGGAAACCAACAGGTCTCGGAAAAGCTTTGTTTTTCATTGTTGTCATAAAAAGATCGCCTGACCCTAATTCATTATCCATGTAAACGATCATCCTTTTACCATCCGGGGTAACGTAAACGCACTGTTCGTCTTCACCGGAGTTGATCATAGGGCCAATTGTTTTCGGTTTTGTCCATTGCCCGGCAACCACTTTCGAAAAATAAATATCAGAAGTGAAATACCCCTGCCAGCTTTTTAATTTTTGTGAACGGCCTTCTCTGCGGGTTGTATAATACAGTGTAGATTGATCTTGTGTCACAAAAGGATAATAATCAGGGAACTTTGAATTGATCTCCTTCCCTAAATTTTCGAACGTTACATTCACCGGACTTTTTACAAATGTTTTGGCATTTTCACAATTTTCAATGTAGCGATCTATTTCTTCAAACTTTTTGATCTTCGTTTTGTATTCATTAAAAAATTTGATCGCATCATCAAATTTATAACCGTGCATATACGCTAATCCCATATATAAAAGCAACTCATCTTTATATCCTCCTTTATTATATACAAACTCTAAATAGGGAATTGCCTTTGATTTATCGTCATTGATGGCGAGGTAACAAAATCCGATCTGAAAATTAATTTCCGGGTCGTTTTTTTTACTCTTATAAAGTTTAAGGTATTCTTCAAGGGCATGGTTATAATCTTGTTCGGCTAAATAATCTTTAGCAGTTAGTTTTTCAGCAGGCTGTGCAGTTGAATAATTACAGATCAAACTGAATAAGAAAACAAGTAGTGTGGAGTAGAGTTTATGCATTTTTTTGTGGCGCAGGCAAATTAATCAATTATACATTTTTGCAGTATGCAAGTTACTAAATATATAGACAATTGCCTACAGCAAAATTGTACAATTGAATTTTTTTCTGAATTGATTAACTTAAAGTGCTGATATAACGCACTAATGTGCGTTTTGCAATAGGGATGAAACTTTCTGTAAGAGGATATTCTTTTTGGCTGCTTATAGCAAACACGGCTGGATTTGGTAATAGTGGTTTTTCTTTAATTAGTTGAATTTTTATGCTCTCAAAAGTGTTAATGTAAGAATAGGCAAATGAAGTGATAAAAGAGGTGTGTATGCCTCGGAAGTTCTCGTTTGCATGTTCAAAAAACGTAATGTTATATTGATGCACAAAAGTTTCGTTTTGCTTCCCATCATTAATAAACATATAACCTTCGTTGGTGTTTAAGGGTGTTAATCCAATAGGCTCAATTTGCATATTGCCCTCCATAGTGTTGTAAATATCTTTCCCTTCTTTTAAATGACTCTCCAATTGTGGTATTGAAAAATCTATAATATTTTCTATTTCAGTAAGCAGTTGATTATCTTTTTCTATCGATTCGTAAATTAATTTTAGTTTTTCAAAATCTATTTTCGACAGCGATTTCCCGAACGATTCGCTTAGCTGCTGTTTGTTGTTTTTGATCGTGATCAGGTTGTTGTAATGCGCGATCAGGTCGCTTAAAGCGGGGTATAATTTTTCATCTTTAAATTCTTGTTTTATTCCTTGCAAATAACCCAACAATTCATATTTTTTGTATTCGAAGTCAATTAGATTTTCAATGATCCAGTTTTGGCTCAGCGCTTTCATGATTTAGTTTTTTCATTAAAACGAATGTTAAATAAAAAAGTTACATGATTCAGCTATTCCCTTCCCTGTCTATTTCTTTTTAGTAGTTGATTTAGTTTTTTTCTTTACAGGCGTTGGCGCTTTCTTTTTTGTTTTTGCAGGTTTTTTTACCGGCTTGGTGGCAGTTTTTACCGGAGCGGCCTTTGGTTTAACAGGTGTTTTTTTTAATTTTTCTTTAGAAAGAGCCATTTCTTCATTTGTTTGAAGCAATATGTTTTTTTCTATTTCACTGATCTGATCAGTTTTGCCAATAATTATTTCTTGTTCAAAGTCAGCATAGCCAGCGCTTGAAGCAGCTAATATATAGATGCCCGGATATAGATCAAAAAAATACTTGCCACTTTGAGTGTTTGCGCTTTTCCCTTCCAGTTTGTTTCGTGTTTTTGCATCCAGAACGGATACAACTGCATCAACCTGGTTTTGTAGGGTATCAGTTGTTATTACGACTCCTCTTACCATCGTTTTAAATGATTTTTCAGAATCTGTTTTGGAAACATCTTTAATTGAAGACGAAGTATTCCCGGTTTTTTGAAGTAAGATGTTTTTTTCTATTTCAAAAACATAATCCGATTTATCATACACATTTATTTCCTCTTCAAAATCAGCGTGATCGGGGCTTGATATTTTTAATACATATTTTCCGGGATCAACAACAAAAATGTATCTTCCACTTTGTGGGTTTACCTTTTTTGAGTCTACTAGTTTATCAGTTTGTACATTTTTTATAGATATAGTTGCACTCAATTCTTTGTTGGCGCCATCACTTGATGACACTATACCTTTGAGTATAGTTGGTCGGCTTTCAATATCATTAAAAACTACTTTATATAGATCAAGATCTCCGAAACCTCCGTTCATCACTGCAGAAATATATCCATCACGATTATTTTCTGCAGGGCTAAATACCATATCATCATTCGGAGTATTGATAGGATAACCGATATTTTCTGGTGGCTCAAATTTTTGACTTGCTGTATCAAATTGGGATTTAAAAATATCAAAACCTCCCATATTGGTATGTCCTTCAGAAGCAAAATACAAGGTTTGATTTTTTTCGTCATACATTGGAAATGCTTCTTTGTATTTAGTGTTTATTTGTCGTCCTAGATTAACAGGTAGGCCCCATTCGCCATTCGGCAGCTTATGAAAAATATACAGATCAGTTTCTCCGAATCCTCCTGATCTATCGCTTGAAATGATCAGCGTGTTTTCATCTTCCGTCATACTCCCTTCAAATTCACGGAATTCAGTATTGACAGGTTGCTCTAAAACAACAGGAGGCATTTGAAGTAATTTTGGAATTGGTACCGTGTAAATATCACCGGTAACATTTTCATTATCCTGAAAAATGATCATCTTTTTCCCATTCGGCATCACATAAACACATTGTTCATTCGCCTCAGAATTAACAACTGGTCCCATATTTTTGGGTTTTGTCCAGCGTCCGTCCTTTGCTGGAGAAAGATAGATATCAGAAGTAAAATAACCTTGTGAATTGATTGATTTAAGAGGGTTTTCTTCTCTGCGGGATGAAAAGTAAAGTGTTCCCTGGCTTTGGGTAATAAAAGGATAAAAATCCGCATATTTTGAGTTTACTTCTTTTCCTAAATTTTCGAATGTTACATTCACAGGTATTTTTATCAATTCCTTTGCGCTTTCACAATTCTCAATATAATGCTCTATTAAACTGAAGTTACCGGTTGTGATCTTTTTTTGATAGTCAATTTTACCGCTTTGAAGATCCTCATAATAGTTTTCTACAAGCTCTGCCTTTTTAGATGAAATTAACTTTTGATAGCTATCAAAATAAGCAAGAGCTTCTTCAAACTTATACGCATACATATAAGCAAGTCCCAGATTTAACAGCAGATCATCTTTATAATCTCCTTTATTATAAACATATTCGAGGTAGGGAATGGCTTTTGATCTATCGTCATTTATGTGGAGGTAACAAAATCCGATATTGTAATTAATTTCAAGGTCGTCTTTTTTAGTTTCATATTCCTCCAGATATTTTTTAAGAGCCTTGCCATAATGCTTAGCATCAAAGTATTGCTTTGCGCTTATGTTTATAGCGTTTTGGCCATTCGAATAATTAATTCCAATGATTACAGCAGCAATAATTGTTAAATAGAATTTAAGCATTTTCTATTTTATTAGTTTAGAATTTTTACTTTATTTTTTGTCTCAGAAAAATTACTTTATTTTGAATTTAAATTCATTTGGGCGTTCCAATTCTTGAAAAAGAATTGGCGGGCTTTTCGTTTCAATCTTTTCTAAAAAGAAAAGGATTTCCACTACAATCCCTAACGCAACATTAAAATAACCTTCAATACATTTATAATTTTTTCACCAATCACCAACTCTCCAATTCTAAAACTCTCCAGATTCATTACCCCGCCCAGCCTTCTCTATCTAAACTTCGATATTGAATAGCTTCTGCCAAATGGTTTGTTTCAATTTTTTCAATTCCATCCAGATCAGCAATGGTACGTGCTACTTTTAAGATCCGGTCGTACGCACGGGCTGATAATCCTAATTTTTCCATTGCTGTTTTTAGCAATTGATTTCCTGCTTCATCAATTTTACAAATGTCGCGCAATTGTTTCGAACTCATTTGTGCATTGCAATGTACTCCGTCATTATTTATATAGCGCTTCTCCTGCACTTCGCGCGCCTGAATCACGCGCCCTCTCACAACCGAACTCTTTTCAGATAAACGTTCAGCAGCCAGTTCATTATAGGATACAGGAGTTACTTCAACATGAATATCTATTCTGTCTAATAATGGCCCTGATATTTTGTTCAGATATTTTTGCACAGTGCCCGGAGGACAAACACAATCTTTTTCAGGATGGTTGTAATATCCGCAAGGACAAGGATTCATAGCAGCTACCAGCATAAAACTTGCAGGGTACTCAACCGAAAATTTTGCGCGGGAAATAGTTACCACCCTGTCTTCTAAAGGTTGGCGCATCACTTCTAAAACGGTGCGTTTAAATTCAGGCAATTCATCTAAAAATAAAACACCATTATGTGCCAATGAAATTTCGCCCGGTTGAGGCACGCTTCCTCCACCTACTAAAGCAATGTCGGAAATTGTATGGTGAGGCGAACGGAACGGACGTGTGGAAACAAGCCCTACATTTTTCCCCATCTTACCTGCAACACTATGGATCTTTGTAGTTTCAAGTGCTTCATGTAAATTCATTGGTGGCAAAACAGTGGGTAAACGTTTAGCCAGCATTGTTTTCCCCGAACCTGGAGGTCCGATCAATATTACATTATGCCCACCTGCAGCAGCAATTTCCAAGGCGCGCTTAATATTTTCCTGACCTTTTACATCTGCAAAATCTAATTCGTTATCGTTTATTTTCAAGAAAAATTCATCTCTTGTATTTACTATTGTTTGCTCGAGTTTAACTTTTTCGTTGAAAAAATCAATTACTTCTTTTATTGTTTCAACTCCATACACTTCTAAACCACTAACAATAGCAGCTTCCTTCGCATTTTGCTTTGGAAGGATGATACCTTTAAATTTTTCTTCTTTGGCTTTTATAGCAATTGGTAATACACCTTTAATGGGTTGTAACCCGCCATCGAGTGAAAGTTCGCCCATTATTATATAGTCACTTACCGTATCGGATTTTATTTGCCCCGATGCGGCTAATATTCCAACTGCAATGGTTAGATCGTAAGCAGAGCCTTCCTTGCGTATATCGGCAGGAGCCATATTAATGACAATACTTTTACCAGGAATTTTAAAACCATTATTTTTTAATGCCGCATCAATTCGTTGCTGGCTTTCTTTTACAGCACTATCGGGCAAGCCCACTAAAAAGAAATTTACACCGGGGTTTATATTGGTTTCAACAGTTACAGTGGTGGCGTTGATCCCATAAACTGCACTACCGTAAGTTTTTACAAGCATCTTTTTTTAAGGTTATAAATTATTTTCAACATAATGTATCAGAGAATGTATCACCTTAATGTGTATTTCCTGCGCTCTGTCGGCATATTGACTGTGAGGTGCACGTATTTCAATGTTGCATAAGCTAGCCATCTCACCACCCGTTTTTCCGGTTAACCCTATTACAGTCATTCCTTTTTGGACAGCGGCATTAATAGCATTGATAATATTTACTGAATTGCCGCTGGTGCTGATCGCAAGTAAAACATCGCCTTTGTTTCCAATAGCTTCAATATAACGCGAAAAAACTTTATCATAGCCATAATCGTTAGCTACACAAGAAATATGGGACGAGTCAGAAATTGAAATTGCCGGTAATGCCTTTCTGTCTTCACGAAAACGACCGCTCAGTTCTTCTGCAAAATGCATGGCATCGCACATAGAACCACCATTGCCGCAGGATATCACTTTGTTTCCTCTTTTAAAAGTTTCAACTAATAAATTTCCGGCTTTTTCAATTGCATCAGTGTTTTTGGACTCGGCTATGAACTGTTCAAGCAGTTGATGGGCTTCTTTTAAATTGTTTTCGATAAGAGATCTACTCATAAAATATTAAAAATTACCTAAGGTTGTTCGAATATACGAAAATATGAAACCGATACCATCGGTTGAAAATAGAAAAAGTATGGAAATGTTTCTTTTCTTTATGGGATATAAAAATAAGTTCTTTTGGGCTAACATTTGAAATTATTGTAGATAATTTATATATTTATGAACTTATTTTAATTAATTTGCACTACTATAACTTATTGATATGAAAAAAATATTATTTACTCTGGTTTTATTTATTAGTGTGACGGTTACTGTTTGTGCCCAGACGAGCAAAAAAGTTGAAGAAGAAAGTAATTGCTATATAAAATGGGCTCAAAAATTTGAAGCGCGTGGTGCTGAAGATGTTGCTGATGGTACTTATTCAGACGTTATTATCACTTTCAGAGCGGGGAGCAGTGCAGAGTGCTTTAATGGAAAGTGTGATGTAAAAGATGGCAGAATAATAGCAATGTATACAAAACTGGAAGATGGAACGTATGCTTTGATAAAGAAAAAATTGCGTTATGATTTTCCTGTCACCATTACCAATGGTATGTCCAAAACCGTTCCCACCCTGGATGAAGAGCTTATCAATGTTTTGTTTGTAAAAAAGATCAAGCCTAAAAAAGCAAGTTTTGAGAAAGCTGCTGAGCCAACTGATGATTAATAATTAGGAGATCATTGGGATAAAGCATTACCAGATTCATTTGTGTTTCTCATTTTCAAAAAGGGGCGCTAATTTTTTTTATCCTTAACAGTTAATTATTTGCAATACTTTCCCTTTTTGCATTCCATTCTTGCGATTTGAAGATCGATTAATTCTAGTTTATTCAATAATTTTCTTCTACTATTTCTTCTTTTTAAAACTGAAAATTGCAATGAATTCGCTCAAACAGAACATTTTGCAGCGTTAAATTTTTTAGCAAATAAATTATAAAATAAATTGGTATAGTTTTTGAACATATTAAGATACAATAAATCATATTAATTATCTCCCCATGAAAAATATAGTATATCTCTTAATTGCTATGGTTTTTATAGCATGTAAGGGGGAAAGTCAGAACAATCAAACAAACGTAAAATCTAAAAGTACTATGAGTAATAAAGTTGAAAAGACCGATGAAGAGTGGAAAAAAGTTTTAAGTCCCGAACAATTTGATGTGTTGCGTAAAAAAGGCACAGAAATGCCTTATTCCGGTAAATATTTTTTACATAAAGAAAAAGGTATATATACCTGTGCAGCCTGCAATGAGGAGTTATTTAGGTCCGATACTAAATTTGATGCAGGATGCGGATGGCCAAGTTTTTCGGATGTATTGGATTCAAGCAAAGTTGTATATACAAAAGATAAAACTGCCGGCATGGTTCGTACTGAGATCACATGCGCATCGTGTGGCGGACATTTGGGACACGTATTTGATGATGGTCCGGCACCTACCGGTTTACGTTATTGTATAAATTCAGTTTCTATTGAATTTAAGAAGTAAAGAAAATCAATCCATTTGACGCGGCTTCTAATGCGAAAATGCAATTTGCAATACCTTGAATTTTAATTAAATCTTAAGGAAGAAATCGAATTAACAATTTTTAAGAAATAAATTAGGATTAATGTATGTATATACATACATTTGTACTCTGAAATGAATTAATACCTTTCAGAGATTAACATTAACTTAAAAACAAAATAAAAAAATGACAAAAAAAATCACAATGGGCTTGGTTGCAGCAGCTGCGATAACAGCATTTGCATTTACAGCTCCAACAGAAAAACACTTAACTACATATAGTGTAGATACTAAAGCAACTACTGCAACCTGGTTAGGTAAAAAAGTAACCGGACAACATGATGGTAAGATCAATGTTTCAAAAGGATCAGTTATTAATGATCATAATACGATCACCGGTGGAACTATTGAGTTTGATATGAATTCAATTACCTGTACTGATCTAACGGATAAAGAATGGAATGATAAATTGATCGGGCATTTAAAGTCTGATGATTTTTTTAGTTCTGCAAAAAACCCAACTGCAAAATTCGAGATCACTAAAGTTGCTCCAATAGAAACATTGAAACCAGAGAATGATTTTAATGTAACCGGAAAACTAACGATAAAAGGTATTACAAATGAAATTACCTTTCCGGCAAAAATAAAAATGGATGAAAAAACAATGGTAGTAATTGCTAAAATAATTATCAATCGTACTAAATTTGATATTAAATACGGTTCGGCTAGTTTCTTCGAATCTATTGGTGATAAAGCGATCAGCGATGATTTCGAATTGAATGTAAATTTAGTTGCAGGAACAAAATAATAAGCAAAAGCTTTTTAAAATTAATCTTTACAAGTGTGAAATTTCATACTTGTAAAGATTTTTTTTTATCCGAATTCAGGACAAGATAGGGAATTGAGGAGGTAAACCTTATATCAGATAACAGACTAAAGCTTCACCAGTTTTTTTACTGAACGGGAATTTTCAGAAACCATAACAACTGAATATACTCCTTTAGCAAGTGATGATACATCAATTTGTTTTTTGGTTGTTTCCATTACCACTTTGCCATTCAGATCCATGATCATAGTCGTTTCAACTTTTTCACCATCTATATAAACAACGTTGGTGCAGGGATTTGGATAGATCCGGGAATTATCTGCACTTACCAATTCATTGATCCCAACAAATTGATCCAGTCTGTATTTTCTAAAAAACAGCCATATTTTCAAGGATGCATTAAAGTCCTGATTTGTAACTCCTATAATATAGGGTGAACCGGGCCATGAATGCCCTCCACCTATAATTTTATAAAGCTCAACCGTTGCCCCACCCGTTCCTCCTGGGAATAAATAATGTTCAGCAGTACAACCATCACCGGTATTCACATCAGGAACAGAAGTAAATACTGGGGTAGGGTTACAATTATTAATGGATACCCAATATTTTACCAAGGTATCAATAGGAAGGCTCGAACTATTTCCATCATATGGTACTGTAGCATCTCCAGTGCCGCTTATTTGCATAACGGGAACAGCTCTGCCGGTGATCCAGCTGTAGAACTGGGAGTAGAACATACTGCCTGTTACAGATGCTATAGCAGCAATTTTGTCACCTAAAGTACTTGCTAAGGTGTGGCTCATATATCCACCATTACTCATACCGCATGAATAAACGCAGTTGGGGTCAACCGCATAATTGTTTTTTATAGTACCTATCAGATCCGAAATAAACTGAACATCATTTACACCAGTATTTGATATTCCTGCATTCCAATAAGGCTGTCCATTTAAACTGGTTCCTTCCGGATAAAGGATCAAAAAATTAGCAGTATCCGCTATCGGCATAAAGTTGGAATACAATTGTTGATTGGTGGCATTTGAAGTATAACCATGAAAATCGAGCACTAATGGACGTGCTGTAAACCCTGTATAAGCTGCTGGGATATACAATCGGTAAGAGCGACTGATCCCGCCTGACATGATGCTACCAACAATAGTAGTTTGTGCCGAAATAAAAAGGCTTGTTGAGATCAACAGGCCTGTTAAGATGGTTTTTATTTTTGTCATTGTATCGGTATTATAACGAATTTGTTATTTGCAAAAAATCAAATGCACGCCTTCAGGCTCCCTTTTTCTTGTACACGAGCAATAGTTATTCCACAAATGCTCAGGATAAACTCCAGGTAGGGCTTTACACAGATTCGTAATTCGTGAAAATTCGTAATTCGCAGTGTCTTAGCTATTCAACATTACCGGCATTACCAGCATCAAAATGTCTTCAGCAGGATTTTCTTTTTCAGTTGGTAATAAAATTCCTGCACGGTTGGGTGCACTCATTTCAAGATTTACATTTTCGCAATTTAAATTGCTTAACATTTCGGCTAAAAATTTAGAATTAAATCCAATTTCCATATCCTCACCAGCATATTGACAAGTCAAACGTTCGCTTGCTTCATTTGCAAAGTCAAGATCTTCGGCAGAAATACTTAATTCACTTCCTGCAATTTTTAAACGTACCTGGTGTGTGGTTTTGTTAGAAAAGATAGAAACACGTCTGATCGAATTTAAAAAAGAAACACGATCAACAGTTAATTTATTTGGATTTTCTTTAGGTATTACTGCTTCGTAATTAGGGTATTTGCCATCAATCAAGCGACAAATCAAATTGGTGTTTTCAAACGAAAAGAATGCATTTGTTTTATTGTATTCGATCTTTACACTCCCGCTAATGTTAGCCAAAGTGTTTTTTAAAAGGTTCAATGGTTTTTTAGGAATAATGAATGACGAAGCTGCTTGTGCTTTTGCATCCGTTCTGCGGTAACGTACAAGTTTGTGCGCATCCGTAGATACAAAGGTAATATCATCAGTAGACAACTGGCAAAACACTCCTGACATTACAGGGCGTAATTCATCATTACCTGCTGCAAATATTGTTTTGTTGATTGCTGAAGCCAAAACGCTTGCTTCAAGGTCAAGTGATGATGCTGATTCAATGCTTGGTAATTTTGGAAACTCATCCCCATTATGACCGGTTAATTTATATTTACCATAATCAGAAATTATTTCGATCCCGAATTTTTTAACATCAACGCTAAAAGTTAAAGGCTGGTCAGCAAATGTTTTCAAGGTCTCTAACAACAACTTTGCAGGAACAGCAATATTACCGGCATCTTTCGATTCGATATTGATCATAGTGGTCATAGTAGTTTCCAAATCCGATGCTGAGATCTTCAACTGGTTTTTATCTATTTCAAATAAGAAATTATCTAAAATAGGTAAAGCATTATTTGAATTAAGTACACCACTAATGGCTTGTAATTGCTTTAATAATGAGGTGCTGGAAACAATAAATTTCATATTTTGTATTTTATTATTTGGTTATTTAGGGATCACAAATTTGTTGTGCAAATATAGGGTATTTTACATAATTAAAATTTGGAACCTTATTTTTAGTTTCAACCGACTTTTTAACAAAAAAAAGCCCTGTTTACTTGGTTTTTCCGTTCTTTGTCAGATAAAAAGAGCTATGCCTTGGGCTTGTTTTTAGGTTTGTCGGAACCGGGGATAATTTGCTGTGTTTCCTTCTGGAAATAATCAGGTGTTGGCAATACTTTACCGAATATATAAAATTGTACCATCACAAAATCTTTTCCATTATCAAGAAGCGCATCCATCCGCTCGAGATCAAAAGGCAAGGGTTTACCATCATTGTCAGTTAGTCCTTTTAAGTTCTGACGGGCATAGAACTTCACTTTATTTGTTTTGCCTTTGTTATCCGTAACTGTTAGAATATTTGTTGGTTGCGATCTTAAAACAGAATCTATTTGTGTTTGTTTTAGATCTACCTCAAAACTTTCAAAATTCAATTGCTGAAAGTATGATAAATACTGCTTTACAGCAAGGGTATCCAAATTACTCAAAAGTCGATTGTTCAAAAGCATTTTTATTTCATAGTTATTATTGCCCTTCACCGAAAGCTCATAATTATATAGGGGATTAGAGGGGGCTTCCACTTTAACCGATCTTATTTCATTAGGAATATATTGAAAAACAGTGCGGTCCCTCCAACCTCTTTCTTCAACAAAATAACGTGTGGTCAAATATCCTTGAAAACCAGGAATGTAAGTGACAAAAGCCTTTTCGGAAGGTTTCATAGTTTCAAGATCGATAAGGATCATATAGGTCCCGGTTTGATCCGGTGTTTCAGTTCCTATATAATATGCTTTTGTAAGCTTATTGTTCTGATAAATTTCACATTTAACAGCTTTTGCAGCCAAACGTTTTATAACATTGTTTTGTGCGTTTTTTCCAACAGGTTCTTTAACATCTATTTTATTGATCGTAGTAAGTAAGGTTTGCAATGCATCCGGACGGACATTGTATAGACCGTTAACAAGCCAATTACCTAATTCCTGACGCTCAAGCGTGACAGAGTTTCCGTTTTTATCCGCTAAAAATATTTTATTGATGGATGCTGTATCAGCTACAGCAAAATCGCGTAATGTTTCTTTTATCGTTCCATCCCGTTTATTAATGATAAACCAAAAGGAGAGGGACCCCAAAATAATGACGAGAATGATTGCGATTCGATTTTTTTTCATTGCTTGAAGGGTTACGGATAACGAATGGAAATAAATTAGTTCTTAATACCTTTATTTAGTGTATTTACGTTTCCGGATGAAGTTGTGAATTGCGCCAAACAAAAACAGAAGAAGCAAAGGCAAGCCGGTGTTAAATAGTTGCCATTTCAATCGTTCGTTTTTAACTTTTTTCTTGTCGAGTAAACGCAGGGTTAATTCCCGTGCTCGAACGCTTATCAAACCCGAATCATCACAAAGATAATTAACACAATTTAAAATAAAATTTTTATTTCCATAGGTTTGCTGCGTATATATATCATATCCTAAAGGATATGTTTTTCCACTCGAATACTGAACTTCATTTCGAATTATATCACCATCAGATATAACGATCATTTTAGTTTTTATGCCTTTTGCTTTAAACCCAATGGCGCTATCATTCGCTATTTGTGGAGGTATCCTGTTTTTGAATAACGATTCGAATTCACCTTCCAGTAAAACTGCTACTGGCCGGTATGAATCCCTGAATTGATTTTCATCAGGCTTCATATTTACCATTCGCATATCCACACGTACAGGGGAGTTAAGCGTTTTAGAGAATTTTGATGTATTAAGAAGAATTGTTTTAGTAATACCTTTTGCTTCTAAAGTATCTATACTTGATCCGAAATCGATTTTTATTACATCTAAATTTTTTACGATAGGATGGCTGCCAGTAGGCATTATTAAAGGGGAAAACATCCAGGGCATTAATTCAAAGCGGGGTTGCTGACCTTGAAAAGCTTTATTTACGGGTATTGCTGAGGACTGCATGTCCAGTATCATATTAGGATTTATTCGCACACCGTATTTAAAGAACAGGTCATCCAGTTTCAAATCGAAAGGAAGAGCCATTGTCCCGCCCGATTTGCGAAGGCTGTCAATGCTGGTATACAATGGATCTATGGCCCAGAGTATTTTACCTCCGTTCATCACAAACTGATCAATGATGAATTTATCTTTTTCCGAAAAAGTAGTATCGGGCTTAGCAATGATGATGGCTTTTAATCCTGAAAGCGCATTTAACTGTTCATTGATCTTTACACGTTTTAATAAATAGAATTCCCCTAAAGCATTTTTAATATCATTAAGCGAAAGAGTATCCAACTCGCCATGCCCTTCAATAAAGCCTATTTCCGGTTTAATTGGCGTTGTTAAATTTCGGATGCAACTTGCAAATTCATATTCCAATGCCTGAATTGAGTTATTAAGCTGGCCTTCTGATGACTGTCCCATCTGAGTTTTTAGCAATTGCCAGGGCATTTCCCTGCCTTTATAGGAAACAATGGCCCCGGGAAATAAAATTTGTTGTGAAGTTCCGCTTTCTTCTTTTACTTCCAGATTGGTTGGTTGTAAGCCTTTGTCATAAAGCTGTTTGTAAATTTCGTTCTGCTCTTTTTTATCGGCACTTTGAGATGGGTTGATAAACTGATATTCAATATTATCGTTGGAATAGGCCCTGAACTCATCAAGCATTTCTTTGGTTTCGTTTCGCAAACGTTTGAAGCCGGATGGGAAATCACCTTCGAGGTATACTTTCACATATACCACATCATTCAATTCAGATACTATTTTTTTTGTGGCATCAGATAAGGTATACCGTTTTTCGGATGTAAGATCAAAACGATGGAATACAAATGAACCTACAAAGTTTAGCAATATCAAAATGATGATAGCTAAGCCTAATGCAGTTAAATCCCGTTTTTTATTACTTTTATTAAACATTTTTTTGTTCACCTTGCTTTACCATTTACGACTCTCCAAAACAGTACGTGTTCCGAAAATGAAGATCGAGATCAAACTCAAAAAATAGATCACATCACGTGTATCAATTACACCACGACTCATTGAAATATAATGGCTATTGATCCCCAAAGCCAAAATTATATTGTCGATCTTACCAAATAATGCAAATGAGCCCATGTAATCAAAGCCCGTATAAATAAAGAAACAAAGGAATAAAGCCAGGATGAAGGATACTACCTGGTTATCTGTAATAGCAGAAGCAAAAATGCCTATTGAAACAAAAGCTGCCCCCAGAAATAATAAACCAATATAGGAGCCCCACATTCCACCTGTATCAATGTTCCCAACCGGGCTGCCGAGTTTATGTATGGAGTAATAATAAATTAAAGTAGGTAGTAATGAAAACATAACAAGAACAAAACCTGCAAGGTATTTTGCTAAAATAATTTGTAGATCTGTAAGCGGGCGGGTCAATAACAATTCAATGGTTCCAGACTTTTTTTCGTCAGCAAAGGAGCGCATTGTTATAGCGGGTATCAAAAACAAAAATACCCAGGGAGCAATGATAAAAAGCCCATCAATATTGGCATAACCGTTATCCAATAAATTTGAATCGGTTTGTAGTACCCACAGAAATAAACCAACTACCAATAAAAAAACGGTGATGGTAATATAACCGATCAGTGAACTTAAAAAACTGCGTATTTCTTTTTTTAGAAGTGTTAACATAAATCGGTTGCTAAAATACTATTTAAAAGGTAATGTTAGAGATGTTTTTTGTCCTTCTTAGCTAAAGGCATTGAATTAAGTCCTATAAACTTTTTTCAATAGATATCATCAAGTATACTAACAATTCCAATTTATGGCTACTTTTGACAAATTATACTACGAATTACGAATTTTCTCGAATTACGAATATGGTTCTTGTTATTTGTAATTCGTTTTTTATTCGTAATTCGTAGGAATTTTTAATTAGTGTTAAGTAAAAATATGAGAGTTTTAAAATTTGGAGGAACATCCGTAGGCTCTGCGGAGCGCATGCAGGAACTTGTTCATTTAATTAATGACGGTGTGCCTAAGATAGTTGTTTTGTCTGCAATGAGTGGTACAACTAATAATTTGGTTGAAATTGCAAATACATTATACGCTAAAGAAAATGATGCCGCTAACCAATTGATTGATGCATTGTACCTAAAGTACAATGAGGTTATCAAACAATTGTATAAAACTTCGGAGGCTTTAAATAAGAGCAAAGGATTGCTTGATTCGCATTTTAATTATTTGCGCGCATTCACGATGGACTTATTTACTGTAAATGAAGAACGCGCCATACTTGCACAGGGGGAGCTGCTTTCAACCACCTTATTTCATTATTACCTTGAAGAAAAGAACATCGATTCTGTTTTACTTCCTGCCTTAAATTTCATGCGAATTGATGAGAATGAAGAGCCGGATATGAAATATATTGAAACAAATATAAAATCGGAACTTGCAAAATATCCGAATAAAAAGTTGTTCATCACACAAGGATATATTTGTAGAAATTCTTTTGGTGAAATTGATAATTTAAAGCGTGGAGGTAGCGATTATACCGCAACCATAATTGGTGCAGCAATTCAATCGGATGAAATTCAAATTTGGACGGATATTGACGGGATGCATAATAATGATCCCCGTATTGTTGAAAAAACACACCCTATTGCAGAACTTTCATTTGACGAAGCAGCCGAGTTAGCCTATTTTGGAGCAAAAATTTTGCATCCAACATGTATACTTCCTGCGCAAATGCGAAACATCCCTGTTCGCTTATTAAATACAATGCAGCCACAGGCAAAAGGGACTGTTATCACTTCAAAAATTACAGGGGATAGTATTAAAGCAGTAGCAGCTAAAGATGGCATCACTGCAATTAAAATAAAATCAGGACGAATGCTTCTTGCTTATGGTTTTTTGCGTTCTGTATTTGAAATTTTTGAACGTTATAAAACGCCAATAGATATGATCACTACTTCGGAGGTGGCTGTTTCATTGACAATCGACAACACTAAAAATATAGATGCTATTAAAAAAGAGTTGAAAGAATTTTGTACTGTTGAAGTAGAAACGGACCTAACCATCGTTTGTATCGTTGGTAGCTTTACTGCCGCGA
Source organism: Bacteroidota bacterium (assembly GCA_040388745.1). Lineage (GTDB taxonomy): Bacteria > Bacteroidota > Bacteroidia > 2-12-FULL-35-15 > 2-12-FULL-35-15 > 2-12-FULL-35-15. The sequence continues at coordinate 175,182 of JAZKBF010000022.1, forward strand.
AGCAAGGTTATGCATTACGTATTTTCGAAGCACTTAAAAATATTCCAATTCGTATGATCTCTTATGGAGGAAGCGAAAATAATGTTTCTATTTTGGTAGATAGTAAATTGAAAAAAGATACGCTCATCGCTCTTAATAAAGGATTGTTCTGAGTAAATAGATCCGCGCACACTCTTCTGCGGGCTTAGAGTAATAGCATATAGATAAATTAAGCTTGTAGAAATATTACGAAACTATGTTCAATAAAGAAACTATAAATAAATTCAAAAGCATTCCAACACCCTTTTACTACTATGATGTTGAAGTGCTCAAAGAAACACTTCAGAAATTAAAAGAGGAGTCGGACAAATATGGATTTATTGTGCATTATGCCTTGAAAGCTAATGCAAACAATGCTATTTTAGAAATTATTAAATCATATAACATAGGCGCAGATTGCGTAAGTGGCAATGAAGTAAAAAAGGCAATTGAATGTAATTTTAAACCGGAACATATTGTATTTGCAGGTGTTGGTAAAAGTGATGCTGAAATTAATTATGCTTTAGATAATGACATTTTTTGTTTTAACTGCGAAAGTTTACAAGAGCTGGAAGTGATCAATGAGCTTGCTGTTTCAAAAAAGAAAAATGCCCGCATTGCATTGCGTATTAATCCTAATGTGAATGCAAATACCCATAAATATATTACTACCGGGCTGGAGGAAAATAAATTCGGGATCAACATTTGGGAATTGGAAACAGTTGTAAATGCTCTGAAAGAATTTAAAAATCTTCAACTCATTGGTTTGCATTTTCATATTGGTTCCCAGATAATGGATCTGAGCTCATTCAAATCATTGTGTTTGCGCGTGAACGAAATTCAGAATTGGTTCGTAACTCGGCAAATAACAATTGAAAACATTAATGTTGGTGGTGGGTTGGGCGTTAACTATCATGAACCGGATGCAAATCTTATCCCTGATTTTGCAGCGTATTTCAAATTATTCAATGACTTTTTAGAATTGCGCCCTAAACAAAAAGTTCATTTTGAATTAGGGAGAGCTATTACCGCGCAATGCGGAACACTTATTTCAAAAGTGCTTTACATAAAAAAGGGTGTGAATACCAATTTCGTAATATTAGATGCAGGTATGACTGAATTGATGCGCCCTGCATTGTATCAGGCTTACCATAAGATAGAGAATTTAACAAAAGGAAAACAAGAAACAAGTCAGTCCGAAATTTTTAAATATGATGTAGTAGGCCCTATTTGTGAAAGTTCCGATTGTTTTGGCAAAGCAGTAAGTTTACCTGAAACAACTCGAGGTGATATCTTTGCATTGCGCACCGCAGGTGCGTATGGGGAAGTGATGAGCTCTGCTTATAATTTACGTGATAGGGTGAAGGCGTTTTATTCAAACAAAATTTAGATTAGATTTTTTAAACTATGAAATTATTAATTCAATATTTAAAACGATACAAAGGTCTGATAGCATTGGCATTGGCACTTGCTTCCATTAATCAGATCTTTTCACTATTAGATCCGTTGGTGTTTAAGCATATCGTTGATAATTATGCAACCAATCCTCATGATTATAGTAAATCCGACTATGTAAAAGGTATTGGAGGTTTGATATTGCTTTCGATGGGATTCGCAATGATGTCGCGTATTGCAAAAAACTTTCAGGATTATTATGTGAATGTTATTACCCAAAAATTGGGGGCACAAATATATTCTGATGGTCTGAAATACTCATTGGAACTACCTTATCAGGTATTTGAAGATCAACGGAGCGGTGAAACATTAGGGAAGCTCCAGAAGGTTCGTACAGATGTGGAAAAATTAATTTTTGCTTTTGTCAGCATACTGTTTACTTCACTGGTAGGTGTGGTTTTTGTGATGGTATACGCTATTAAAATTCATTGGTTGATAGCTGTTGTTTATTTTGCAGCAGTTCCTATCATGGGTTTTGTTACATCCATCTTAAGCAAACGAATAAAAAAAATTCAGAAACACATTGTTGGCGAAACTACTGCTTTAGCAGGTGCTACAACCGAATCATTACGCAATATTGAATTGGTGAAAAGTTTAGGCTTGGCTGATCAGGAGATAAACCGATTGAATGGTATCACCATAAAAATACTTGGACTTGAACTTAAAAAGGTACGTTATATCCGGAGTATAAGTTTTATTCAGGGAACATTTGTGAATACGCTGCGTAGTTGCATTTTATTTTTGCTCTTGTTTTTAATTTTTGGTGATAAAATGACATTGGGAGAGTTATTTTCTTTGCAGATCTATTCCTTTTTTATTTTTGGTCCTTTGCAGGAGTTGGGTAATATCATTAGCACTTACCGTGAAGCAGAAGCTTCGTTAGAAAATTTCCAAACCATTTTAAATACACCAAAAGAAGAAAAACCTTTGCATCCGGTCGCAGTAAAAAATCTGCAAACATTATCATTTCATAATGTGAGTTTCAAACATCAAACAGCAAAAAACAAAGCGCTTGATAATATTTCATTTGATGCCAAAAACGGTGAAACTATTGCTTTTGTTGGTCCTTCAGGTTCCGGTAAAACCACATTGGTGAAATTATTAGTAGGCTTATATCATCCTCAGGAAGGTGAAATACTTTATAATGGTACCAGCGGAAAAGCAATTGACCTTGATGAGTTGCGTTCTCAAATAGGTTTTGTAACTCAGGATACACAGCTGTTTTCCGGAACTATCAAAGAAAATTTATTATTTGTGGCGCCAAATGCTACTGATAAAGAATGTATGGATGTGCTTCTTAAAGCTGCGTGCCAGAGCCTGTTAGCAAGAGCCGATAAGGGAATAGATACTATGATCGGTGAAGGAGGAGTTAAAGTTTCGGGAGGTGAAAAACAACGTTTATCCATTGCACGCGCACTTTTGCGCAAACCTTCTTTATTGGTATTTGATGAAGCAACCTCTTCTCTCGATTCATTAACCGAAGAAGAAATAAGTAAAACGATCAGGGATCTATCTAAAAGCAATAGCCAGATATCCATATTGATAGCGCATCGCTTAAGCACAATTATGCATGCCGATAAAATTTTTGTTCTTGAAAAAGGACAAATTATTGAACAAGGCAAACACGATGAATTACTGTCCCAAAAAGGATTGTATTATGCAATGTGGCGTCAGCAAATAGGGGAAAGGGATTAAGGACGTATGGTCATGCTGAACTTGTTTCAGCATCTTTAAAATTTCGAACCAAATGCAGAATGAATAATAGACTTATATAAGTTAAAATGCGTCATAATGGTTACAACGGAAATTGAAGTTAAAAATGCTTACACACAATTTTCTCGACAAGCTCGAAATGACCGAGCGCGTGGTCATTTCGAGCTTGTCGAGAAAGTGCGGCTGATCATATTAACGAATTAACTTATATAAAGTCTAATAAGCGATTAGAGAAAACAATTTTAACACCGATTTTATTTTCATAATTGTGAATTAATTTTAAAGCTATATTTGAAAGCGAGTAAAATAGGTCAAGTTACCATAGATTTAAAAAATGCCTCAAGAAAAATTATCTGTAATTATCCCTGCTTATAACGAAGCTGCAACCATTCATCTTATTTTGAATAAGGTATTGGCTGTTACATTAATTAATGATATTCAAAAAGAAATTATTATTGTTAATGACTGTTCAACAGACAAGACAGAAGCAGTAATAAAAGAATTTATCAGTAATAATAAGGATTGCAACATTGTTTTACACAATCAGGAGTATAATCAGGGGAAGGGCGCGGCTTTACACAAAGGGATTTCATTGGCAACAGGCGAATACTTAGTAATACAAGATGCTGACCTGGAGTACGATCCTCAGGAATATAATATCCTTTTAAAGCCCGTTATTGATGGTTTTGCCGATGTTGTTTACGGTTCCCGTTTTGTAGATGGTAAACCGCACCGGATCTTGTTTTTCTGGCATACCATTGGAAATAATATTTTAACATTTCTATCAAATATTTTCACAAATCTGAATTTATCAGATATGGAAACGTGTTATAAATTATTTAAAACAAATATTATTCAAAACATAAAATTGAAAGAAAAACGTTTTGGTTTTGAGCCGGAAGTAACAGCAAAAATTTCACGTGTTCCAAAGATCAGAATTTACGAAGTAGGGATCTCCTATTACGGAAGAACATACGAAGAAGGAAAAAAGATCGGATGGAAAGACGGATTCAGAGCCCTTTGGTGTATATTGAAGTATAATTTATAATAAGCAGTAGTAGGCAATTTTACAATTTAACAGTAGGCAATAAATAACAATGCTCAAGTATAGATTCGTAAATTCGTAACAATTCGTTATCCGTAACCAGTAAATTCGTAAAAATTCGTTATTCGTAACTCTATCAATGATCATCCACGAAAATTATTCTTTAAAAAAATTAAATACATTTGGCATTGATGCCTCAGCGCGCTATTTTACTGAATTATCAAGCGTTGAGGAAATCCAGGAGATTCTTTCAGAACAAACTTTTATCAATACACCTAAGTTGATCTTAGGTGGCGGAAGTAATTTATTATTTACAAAAAACGTTGACGGCATTGTTTTAAAAAACAATTTGAAGGGAATTGAAGTAGTAAATGAAGATGCTGATTTTTATTTTATTAAAGCAGGCGCAGGCGAGGTGTGGCATAATTTAGTGATGCATTGTATTGCCAACAATTATGCGGGTTTAGAGAATTTATCATTAATTCCTGGAAACGTAGGAGCCAGCCCCATGCAAAATATTGGTGCGTATGGAGTTGAAATAAAAGATAGTTTTTATGAATTAGAAGCATTGCATATTGCCGATAAAACGATCCATTCATTTAAGAATGTTGACTGCAAATTCGGCTACCGCGAAAGTGTATTTAAACGTGAACTGAAAAACCAATTCATCATTACATCTGTAACCTATAAATTGCTTAAAACACCTGTATTTAATACCAATTATGGGGCTATACAAAAAGAGCTCGATGAAATGGGTGTTCAGGAATTGAGCATACAGGCCATCAGCAAAGCGGTTTGTAATATACGAAACAGTAAATTGCCTAACCCGGCTGAAATTGGAAATGCAGGAAGTTTTTTTAAAAACCCTGAAATTGCTCGTGCAAAATTTGAACTTCTTAAAGATCAATTCCCAGCCATAGTTGGTTATGATCTGGATAATGGTAATGTTAAACTGGCTGCCGGCTGGTTAATTGAACAGGGTGGTTGGAAAGGAAAAACGTTTGGTGATGCTGGCGTTCACAAATTACAAGCCTTGGTTTTGGTAAATTATGGTAATGCCAAAGGCAATGAAATTTATGAGCTCTCACAAAAAATAATGGATTCGGTAAAAGATAAATTTGATGTGATGTTGGAGAGAGAAGTGAATATTATCTGACAATAAACGGAAAGCAGAGGTTCGCTCAAAATTGCTACTCCAATTTAAACCACATAGATTCATAGTTTAAAAAAGCATTTAAAAAAAGTAGAGATAGTTTTTTTCTTCGCCTTTGGCAAAGAAAACTATGAAAAGCTATCGCAATTCTCACCAGTTTTAATTCCTATGTATCTATGTTGTTAATTTTGATACACGCCCTATTTAAAACGCTCTGATAGCGCGTACATCATACATTCCATCCTTATTTGCGCTGCTGTTTGCACCATTGCTGAAACTCTGCGACCAGGCACCATTAAAGGAATTCTCCGTTGAACTCCAATAGAAATCATTAGCAAAACCCGCAATTACTCCTGCTGCTTTTTGCATATATAGTAAATTCAGTTCATCTTTTGAAGGTAAAAACCAATCGTTATATCCATTTAATTCTAATTTGTCACATATACTTGCAGCATAGATACCTGCTCCCTGAGCTTTATTTATCGCTTCAGTGTTTGTCGATCCTGTACCAATTTTAGTGCCGGTTGCTGCTGTTTCCACAAAACCTCCATTGAACCAACGCATGGAAGCACTTTGGTTGCTTGTAGAAGTAACTAAACCATGTTGTCCGCTTCCATCAACATAAAAAACAATGCCCCCAGCATGAGACTCACCGATTTTAAATGCCGGTTTGGGTTTAGGTTTGGCTACCGATAAGCTCTCATTTTCTTTTTCGCAGCTTGAAAGTAAAACTGCGCAAACCATTATTTGCAGTACATAAAATAGTTTTTTCATTTCTTTTTGATATTAAAATTTAAGAATTAATTTTTCTTTTTTTAATGATACTGTTTTTGTTGAATTATTTTGGTAACCTGTTTTTCAGATACTTATGATCCATTTATTGCCAAAGCTAGGTCACGATCTTTTTCAATAAACACTGCATCGGAATGTTTTATACCCCGCCAATTGTTAATAACCTGAATTTTTGTTCATATCTCTTGAGTGATCTAAGGAAGTTTGTTTGTGAATTGCAATCACAAATTGGGAAGGTAATGCAGCTGCGATGGGGCAGCATTTGTTAAATAAATGGCTGATCTATACCTTTATATGGATTGAAGCGTTATAGGGTTTAGCGGGTGCTAAAGCATCAAATATTTCTCTTTGATCACATTCACATGATGGGTTGTATGGCCTGCGATCATAAATATGATAGCACGTACAGTGATTTCGGTACCATTAGAATTCCCAATTTCGTTTATACTGCTCTCACTAAAATGTTTGAACAATAACAGGTTGGACTCCCTAACAATTGCAAATTCAAAGGCCAGATCTTTTAATGTTCTGTCATTAAAATTTGCGTTTGCTACAAATGCATTTTGATCAAAACCCGGTAACTTGGTTTTGTCTTTTCTTGCAAAACACAAAGCACGATAGGCCATAATTCTTTCGGTGTCTATAATGTGGCCAAGAATCTCTTTAATCGACCATTTTCCGGGCGCGTAAACAAAGTTCTCTTTCTCCTGAGGGATTCCTGCCATTAAATGTTTTATCTCCGCAATTTGGCTTTTTAACTCGTTTATTATATCATCGTTTTTTACAAGATCAATGTAATGTGTGAAATAAGCTGGATGCTCTGTTGGTAGAGGTCGGTTCATAGAAGTGTTTTTTTTATTATGTTTTGTGCTTAACGTTCGCGGCCTGGCGATCGTGCGGGTTTCTTACTTTATTTTTAATTGCGAAGCCAGATTTCAAATTTACTCAAATTTGTCTTATCAAGGGAAGTCCCAAATGGTGTCAGACTTGTGTTAGGCCTTGTAAATTACTTCATGAAGTTCATTCGACTTAATTAAAGATTCCGTCTCACCTAATTTGTCTAGGCAGGTAGAAAGTAAAAGAGTCGTTTTTTTCAATACACTTAGAAGTCTTTGTACAGCTTTTGTTTTCTCGGTATTTCGAGTAAAATTATATGAACTCCAACCAATATGTTCGTATTTACTATAAAAAGTCCAAATGTCATAGGAGTTGATGACTTCAGATATCCATTGGTCGTTAAGCTTAGATTGTATAAACAATTCTATTATTCCGGCATTTGACGGAAATTTGTTAATGTTATATTCTGCTGCGTAATCAAATATTAATTTATGAATTTCTTCAGGATTTTTCTTTTTATTTCGGAATATTATTAAATCCTGTTCAGTTACAATTTCAGCCTTCAAATACATATTTAGAAAGGATTCAGCTTTGGAAAGGTCAGTATAGTAAAGTCGGTAAAGATTAACATAGTATTCTTCTTCGTCTTTGGATAATTTTACGATAAAGCCAATTGTGATAAAGTCTGAAAGTAAGTTTCTACAAATAAGTCCAATTCCGTGTTCATATTTAATCATGTCTGAACCAACCAAGAGATCAAGCGATTCCAAATTAAATTTAATTCTCTCTAATACATGAAAGAAGGTAAATTCTGATGGAAAGTCAAAGTCTTTTGCCTTATTTTTGTCCATTATTGGATTAATAATTTCAAGAATTTGTTTTATAATTTTGTCTGGATACATTAAGTATTTATAAGGCCTAACGGATTGTGGCTAAAGAAAGTGCGGAATTACTTTGCACTTCACTGTCGCTACCACAAATATAAATTAAAAGCACTTAAGTGAATTGCAAATGCAAATAAAACTTTAGCGAAGCAACCAAAATTATGCATTTGCAACTTGCACGATCTCCGCATTTTTTTTAGCCGCTGTTAGCTGTAGTTGCTATATGAAATATGACCAAGGTCGAAGGATAAGTAAAACGGTCGATATGCAAAATAATATCAGAGCGGTCATGCTATTTAGTCTATTTTCCTTTCGTTTGAACGATATAATTAAAAAGATAAGACTAACAAGTAGTCCAATACCAATAAATATCTTTTTGTCGAGAACTAGAAGTTCATGAATTCCGAAGAGCGCTTTGTCCTTTCCTGTCGCTCTGTTATATAACATTAAGAGTCTGCAATTATGATATATAGTAAATACTAAGCAGCAAAAGCTAATGAATATTGATAGGTTTGAATATCTTTTCATTTAAAAGTCTAAATTTTTGTTGTCTATAGAATAAACGTTGTCCTTTAATATCCATTTGGCAATTACGTATAACGTTCTGGTACTACAGCGGGTTTGGGACTAAATTAAACCCATTCTTCGGATTTGCCAAATTCCCAAATACAAAACCAACTTTCCATTAAGCCAATTGCCCAAATCCGTTGTAGTAGCTGTTAGCCGTTCGGTTTTATTTCTTTAAATCGAACATGCTTTTTTCGAGATGTATAATAGTAATCAATTGATTTATATTCTTTTCCGCGTTTAAATAAAATTCTTTGAAAATTAGATTCGTAATGAACCAATCCAAAATCTTTTTTATAGCTTAAATCAGCATCCTCGAATTTCAAAACTCTTTTGTTTCCTTTGTCAGCATATTTTCCAGCACCATACCAAAATTGTCCATCATCAGTTTGGTAATAATGTTTAAATGAACCGTTTTTAAAAAACACATATTTATTACTAAACATTATAGAATTTGATTGAGTAAAAACTATACTATCTTGGGAGTAGGTATTTTGAATAATTAATATTGAAGTTACCGAAAGTAATAATTTTATTTTTTGATTTATCAATGTAGTATTTTTTGTTAATTGTTTCTTTTGTTTTGACAGACTGACGGCTAACTTGTAGATTGGCGCATGTTTTTTAATTGTAATCGCTTGTAAATGCTTGTAATTATCAAGTTATCGCTCTTATCTTGCTTTTTCAAATGTAAGCTATAATAATTAAAAAGCCGTGCGCTTTTAAATGATTATCTCCGTAATTTGGCTTTTTAAAATTTTATATTTTTTCCAATTCGCTCTTTACAAAATCAGCAAGTTCCTTCACATATTCCTGCGAAAAATTAAATTCAATACCTGCAGTTTTATATATTTCAGGAATTGATTTTGTATAGCCCAAGCGTAATGCAGCTTCATACAGATCTAAAGCCTGCTCGGGATTCCTTTTGTAATTGCGCCACACTGCAATAGCACCCAATTGCGCCATACCATATTCAATATAATAGAAAGGAACTTCAAAAATATGCAACTGATTTTGCCAAAGACGCATTTTCACATCTTCCAATCCTGTCCAGTCAATTACCTTACTACTAAATTGGTCGATGGTATTTCCCCAGGCATCCATTCGCTCTTCAACAGTATGTGCAGGGTTTTCGTAGATCCAATGTTGAAATTTATCCACAGCAGCGATCCACAATAATGTTTTTAATGATTTCTCTAACTGCTCTTTTTTAGCACGTTTTAAGTCATCTGCGTTGTTGAAAAATACATCCCAATGTTCCATGGAGATCAATTCCATAGACATGGATGCTAATTCAGCAACCTCTGATGGGGTGCTTTTAAAATCCGTAATTTCCAGATCGCGTGTAACAAAAGAGTGAATGGCGTGTCCTCCTTCATGCACCATTGTTACCAGATCGCGATGAGTGCCAACGGAATTCATAAAAATAAATGGAACACCAATTTCATGCAATGGATAATTATACCCTCCGGGCGCTTTACCAATGCGGGATTCAAGGTCTAGATGACCCATCGCCTTCATGATCTCTAAATACTCACCATAAGCGGGGCGCACTTTATAAAAGCATTCAATAGATTTATCGATTAGCTCAGCGCTGCTTGCAAAGGGTTTTAATGCCGGTTTCGCTTCCACATCCACATCCGTATCCCAGGGTTTTAAAGTATCCAGTTTTAAACTATTTTTCCGTTCCATGTCCGATGCTTCCGCTAAAGGAAGAACTTCTTTTGCTATTGACTGATGAAAATTATAACAATCCTGAACGGTATAGTCAAATCGTCCAAGTTCATTGAACTTATAATCACGATAATTAGTAAACCCTGCATTCAATGCCACTTGATGACGTAACTGAATAAGTTCTGAAAACAGATCATTAAAGGTGTTTATATCAGCTTTTCTTCTCTCCTGAGTTTTAGTATACACAGCCTCACGCACATTTCTATCCGTATCTTTCACAATACTTGCAGCCTTTTGCAACGTGATCTCTTCACCATTCCATTCAATGGTCATAGCACCGCTAATTGCGGCATACTTCTGTGATTCTGTTGAGATCTTTGTGAGTAAAGGGATATTTTCCTCACGGTATAATTCTAAAGACTTTTTTATTCCCCGCAAATAAATGCGATATTTTTCCTGATCAAGATCATTTAAATAGGGCGAATCAAAAAGCTTTATATTAAGCTCATTAACATAGGGAGCGATAAACGGTTCAATTTCATTAACAAAAAAATTGAAAGAGTCTATTAATTGCGGATTCGCAGTATCGCAGGTCATTTTAATATATCGCCAGGCCATGTCTTCACCCAATACAGCTTCCAGTTCACTGCGGTCGAACAACCATTGTTCCAGATCTTTTGCTGAAGAAATACTACGTTCCTTTAGATCAATAAAAAAAGGTTCTACATTGCTCCATGAATCTATGGTTAAGCTTTGCGGCAAAAAATGACGAATCGGTTTTGTTGGAATTTCTATTTGTTTGGGATGCATTTTTTTTATTAGGCTTTATAATATTTAATTTATCTATTGAATTAAGGCTCTTTCTCGACAAGCTCGAAATGACCGTGCGCTTGGTCATTTCGAGCTTGTCGAGAAATTGTGCGTAGGCATTTTTAAACCAATTTTTGTTGTAAACATTAGGATGTATTATAACTAGTATAAAGCCTATTTAAAATAAAAAAGTTTCAAATTTAAAAATTTCATTTCTGTGTATTACAACAAACCTGAAACCTAAAACTTGAAACTTTTTTAAACCTGGAACTGTTACTGTTTAAGCAACTCCTGTTTTTCTTACACCTTGTGTTTTAACTTTTGAACTTGCTGTTTTCACAGTTTTTGCTGAAGTATCTTTTAATTTTGTTTTAGCTCCTGTTTTGGCATCAGCAGCAGCTTTCAATTTAGGTTTTTCATCTTTCGATTTATCGTCTGCAGCTTTCTCTTCTTTTTTCTCTAACAAACCTTGTTTGTGAAGCGCGTTATACCAGTTAATTACTTTTTTAATGTCCGATACATATACTCTATCTTCATCAAATTCTGCGAATGCAGCTTTAAAATATTTTTTCAATTCTGTATCCGCTAATTTAGTGTCAACCGAAAGTCCACCTTTTTCTTTGTCATAGATCTTTTGCAAAACTTCTTTCAAAGGCACATCATCACCTGTTGAATAAATTCGTACATCTTCCAAAGTGCTTACTTTGTTAGTAGCATAAACCGGCACACGCTTTTTATCGGTTAATGACTCAACGATTAAACCGTTTTTTGTTTGAGCCACAACTTTATAAAGTCCACTCATTCCTGCAATTGAAATAATTCCGCTTAAATCCATAGTAGTTTTTAATTTGTACAAATATATTAAAACAATTCGGTTACAGATAAACGAATCATTACAAAATTTACGAAACTGTGTTTGTTATTTTTTTGTGCAGTTTCGTAAATTCGTTTTTTATTCGTTATTAGTATCCTTTATTTATTGATGATCAATTTTTTTACCTGTTTTTTACTACCAACCGTTAATTGGTAATAGTACAATCCGCTGGCAATGGACGATAATTCATGCACAAAGCGATGTGCCCCGGCCTGCATCTTTTCAGATGTTATTACGTTGATTTCCTGGCCAAATATATTAAACATTTTTAATTCAACCAATGACTCCTCCATGATTGTGATATCAATCACCGATTGGTTATTGGCAGGGTTTGGATAAACAACCATCTGATCCATTTCGTTGTTTACATTGTCTGAAATGCCTGTGGTCATATTCATTCCATCGTATTTGATCTGGGCATTTACCGCACTTGTTTTTATATCCGCTAAATTATCACCTGCAATTAATGCAAAGGCCACTCTGATGGAATCCCCGGCAGAAATAGAATAAGGGCCTGTACTTACAATATCGATCACATCCGCTCCGGCACCTCCAACTCCAGCGTTTGCACGATTGGTTGAAAGAGTCAGATATTTTTCAGCCCCATCAAAGCCGCCTGTGCTTAGGTCTGCGCCACCAGCACCACCAGCCACATTATCAACAGCATAATGCAGCACCGGGGCCGAACTGGTTAGCAATTTAATCCCTGCATAGGTTCCATTGGTTCCTGTATAATAGGCATAGCCCATTTTATTGACCGCATCAAAAGATGCACGGTTCGAACCAAACGTAGCAACATCAATATCCCAATCCGCAAAAATTCCTGCATACAAATTTGTTAAACTGACAGCGCCTGTATTTTTAATAACGTATTGAACGATCACAAATTTTCTATTGCCAATAGTACTCCATGCAAATGCCTTATGATGCACAGTAACAGGTAAGGGAGAAGTTGCAAGATTATCTTTAAACGTTCCATCCACATCAAATTCAGAAAAAACAGCAGGTACTACATTTCTTGCTGCAACTACCGACTGAAAATCAGCTTCAGGCGTTGAAATGCTTCTTACCGCATCTGAGACCTTAGTAGCGCTTACACCGATCATTAAACCTGCTTCATATAAAATAGTTCCACCGCTCATATATTTAAATCCCAAGCCGCCAGCCTGGCTGTTTTGACTGTATCCAATACGTCCGCCACTGCTTATGGTGGTTAATACGTCATTGATTGTAATATTTATATAATCTACGTTTACAATAACAGTAAAAAATTCATACGCAACATAAGAGGTAGCAGGGTCGGAGTAGGCGAGCTTAAACAATACCGCCTGATTTGCCGGGGCGGTAGAAAGTATTTTTATTGTGTACGCATCCGTATTATTATTAGCCACTCCCAGTGTGCCTACCGCACCCAAGGTAGTGGTCCCATCAAGAATGCTTACATAGGATGATGTAGAGGAAAGGGTTACCGTTAGATTTGTGGTGGGACCAAGGTAGTTAATGAAATTACCTGTTACACGCAATGTATCACCAATTACAAAAGTATCATCATTATTGTCGGTGTAATTTCGCTGTGTCATCATTACAGATGGTGACGATGCTGCTGTTAACGCTTTAAATAAATTAATACGTCCGTTACCTAATTTGTTTGCATAAATAGGGCTCATTAAGGGATAGATATTATCACAGGTAACTTTTAAACGCTCTCCAACCTGTAAAGCTGTATAGGACGGATAAAACGATTTAATGATCGCGGCAGCGCCTGATACACATGGTGCCGACATGGACGTGCCGGTTTGCGAAGAATAACCATTTACAGGATAAGTGGAGTTAATACTTTCGCCCGGGGCGCATACATCAACAGTATAATTAAAATTGGAAGAAGTAGAACGTCTGTCATCACTTTTTGTATTAGCCACACTAATAACATACTTGTATGCCGCAGGATAAAATACTTCATCTATTCCATTATTCCCTGCAGCACCAATAACCAAGGCATTTTTATTTATAGTTGCATAGTCAATTACATCTTGTCCCAACTGACCGCCACCAGCTCCACCCCAGGAACAATTAATAACAGAGCAGCCATGATCAGCAGCGTACGTAATGGCTTCGTATGATTTTGTCAGAACACCCGCAGCATCCGTAATTTTGAGCGGCAAAAATTTACATTTAAACCCTACACCTGCCACACCTGTTGCATTATCAACCGATGCCGCTGCAATCCCTGAAACATGCACTCCATGGGAATTTGAGTTGTAAGTAGGATCATTATCATTTTCTCCCAAATCCCATCCCGAAAAATTATCAGTATAACCATCACTATCGCCATCGCCACCACCAATTATATCAGCATAGTTATGTTTAATGTTGTTTTTTAGATCGGGATGGTTAGGCTCTACTCCGGTATCTGTAATTCCAATTACTATATTGGTATCACCGCGTGCAGTGGTTGTATTTACTCCCCATGCAGCTTCAGCCTGGATATTTGTGATGGCGTATTGAGTGGATAAACTCGGGTCGTTAGGAGTATAACATAGTTGAGGAAGGTAATGAGGTTCGGCATATTCAAATAACTGTAATGCTAAAAATTTACTAATTACTTTTTCTAATGAATAAGATGCTGCATAACTAAATTCATAGATCAATGTTAGATCGGCCAAATGCTCTCCTCTTTCATTTACAAGGCGTTCGGGTGCTTTTGTGTGTGGGAATTTTTTTACTAAACCATTTCCCTGGATACTATTATATAAAGATTTAAATAGTGCGTTTTCAATTTTATCGGATGAGCAAACGGAGCGAAATTGAGGTTTCAGCTTTACAATAACCGTTTTCTCCATATAATCACCTGATTTAAGATTGGCAGGCATTTTAAAGGTTGATCCGGTATATTTATTATCAGAATTAATAGATTGAGAAAACACATTGGACATGCCAATAACGATACATGTAATGACGACCAATAGTTGTTTCAATTTTATCATTGATTGAAGTGTTTAAGTTTTATGATACTGCAATTTACGGATATTTATTTATAAAAATGTCATTTTTTCTATCCTTAAAGCCAGCTTAAATTTTATTCAAAAGAGTTTTTAGTTTGTTCACGATTTCTCGACTCCGCTTGAACAAAGCAGTTTAGTTGAGGGAAAAGATCCGCCCACAGTCTTCGACAAGCTCAGACTGACCGCGCGCTGGTCATATTGAGCCTGTCGAAATATGTGCGTTAGCTTCAATAAGCAGTATTGTTATTTTTTAGAGAAAATTTAAACAGGCTCTTATTAATAATTGAAAATTTTGACACTTTTTGGACTGTTTAAATTCAAAAATCTGCAAATTCTACTATTTCAATAAAGCAAAAATGTATCAAAATTTCCAAATTTCCAATTCCGAATCAATATTTTGCATCTGAATATCAATGAATTGCAATTATTTTAGTACTATGTGATACAAGGTACTGTTTTTTGTATTATGTTTGCAGTGTCGATTATTGAGATCACAAATTGTTGAATCAATTATTTAGGGATCACAATATATTCAGCAATTAATTCGAATTGATTTTATAAAAAACATAATTATAAAATGATGAACATTGAAAATACAAAAGCGCAAATGAAAAAAGGCGTTCTCGAATTTTGCATTTTGTCGGTACTATCAACCGGGGATCATTATCCCTCTGAGATCATAAACAAAATGAAAGAAGCAAAACTCATCGTGGTGGAAGGAACGCTATATCCATTGTTGATGCGTCTGAAAAATGATGGCTTATTAAGTTATCGCTGGGAAGAGTCTACATCAGGGCCTCCACGTAAATATTATAAACTCACTCCTTTAGGCGAACAGTTTTTGAAAGAACTGGAATTGACCTGGAATGAGCTGGTAGATGCTGTGAATAAAACAACACAGAAATAGTAATTAAGCTGCAGGCAATTAAGCAATTTAACAATTTAAACAGTAGGCAATTCAAGGATGGAACCCAAAACTTCAATAAAAAATACAGCCATGTTCTGGATCGTAATGCCGCGTTAGGGATTGCAGCGTAAATCCTTCCTTCGCCTGCTGGCGAAGGAAGATTGAAGCGAAAAGCCCGCCCTTTCTTGTTTAAGAAAGGAACGCCCAAATAAATTTTAAAGAATAGAAAAAATATAACTCATAAAAATTAAAACCCAACGAAAATGAACCGCACCATAACAATGAACTTAAGTGGAATTGTTTTTCACATTGAAGAAGATGCTTATGATAAACTCAATAAATACCTTTCAACGATAAAAGGTTATTTTAAAAATTCGGAAGGTTGTGATGAGATCATGAGTGATATTGAAGCACGTATTGCAGAAATGCTTCAGGGGAAAGTAAGCGCCATCAAGCAGGCAGTGCTAATGGCGGATGTTGAAAGCATGATTGCAGTAATGGGTAAACCGGAAGATTTTGCAGGTGAAAGCGAAAGCACTAAAAACGATACGAATAGCAAACAGGAGAGCAGCGGAAATAAAGATGCCGACTCATCGGGCAGAAGAAGGCGTGTGTTCCGTGATCCGGATGATAAGATACTGGCAGGTGTATGTTCTGGAATTGCAAGCTATTTCGGTTTCGATCCTATTTGGTTACGTGCTGCTTTTGCGATCAGTTTCTTTGTATTTGGGTCAGGTTTATTATTATACATCATCTTAATAATAATTATTCCGAAAGCGAAAACTACTGCCGAAAAATTGGAAATGCGTGGCGAAAAAGTGGATATAAATAACATTGGAAAAGCTGTAAATGAAGAATTTGAAGAGTTTAAAGAACGGGTGAAAGACCTTGGTAATGAAGTGAACTCACCCGAAAATAAAAAACGGGTTAAATCATCCATCCACAAAGCGGTTGATTTTATGGGAGAAATGTTTGAATCGATCTTTAAAGTAATTGCTAAGATAGTCGCATTTTTTCTGATATTCTTTGGTATCATATTTTTGATCGCATTATTGGCAACACTTTTTGGTTGGGGTACCATTTCCATTTTTGGAAATACAGGGGATTCTGTACATTTTTCGTTGTACCAATTGAGTTCTGCTGTTTTGCCAAATGATCTGCCAATAACTTTTGTAGTAATTGGTTTGATCCTGTTCCTTGGTATTCCTTTAATATCAATGATCTATGGAGGGATAAAATATTTATTTGGAATTAAACAAAAAAATAGAATTATAAAATATACAGCAAACATTTTATGGTTATGTGGTCTTGCATTGCTTATATATGTTGGACTTCAGCTGGGTGTTGATTTTTCGGAACAGGCAACAGCGAAGCAAAATATTAACATAAATCAACCCAAGGGAAATACACTTTATCTGGATCTAAAGCCAATGGTGGATGATGATGAGGATGAATCTTACCACCGCCATCGTAATATTCATTTGGGTGACTGGACAATGATCTCAAAGGATGAAAATAAATTTCGGTTAGGTTATCCTACACTTAATATTGTTGCAAGTGCAACTGATAGCTTCGAATTAGTAGTTATTAAATCTGCCCAGGGATACAATAAAAAAGAAGCGGCATATCGTGCTAAAAACATTGATTATAATGCCATTCAAACGGACTCAGTAATTGAATTTAACAGTTATTTTGATATAGAAAGTGCAGATAAATTACGGGCACAAAATGTGAAATTAGTTTTAAAAATTCCTGTAAATAAAACAGTATTTTTAAGTAGATCGATGGAGAAAATAATTTTTGACATTGATAATCTAAACGATGCTCTGGATTCCGACATGGTAAACCGGAAGTGGATAATGACCAAGCAAGGGCTTGAGTGTATTGATTGTGGTGGGTTGGAGAATGTTCACTCACACAAGGAGAGTGATCTGCTTCCGCCCCAACTTCCTCCGGCACCGCCAAGAGGTAAATAAAAAATATTTTTAATAAAATAAACTTTATATAGGTTAATTAATTAAGGTAACCAGCCGCAATTCTCGACAAGCTCGAAATGACAGCGCGCAGGGTCATTTCAAGCTTGTCGAGAAAATTGTGTGTAAGCTTTTAAATCCTCAATTTCGTTGTAATATTGTAATGTATTTTAACTTGTAAAAAATCTATTTCTGATAAAACAAACAATAATTATAAAAATGAAAACTCAACTCAAACCTTTATTTGCAGCGACAATTATTACACTTTTATTTTTATTTGGAGGATGTAGATTTGCAGATTGTATCACAGGAACTGAACCAAGTTAAATCTGAAGAACGAAAATTAGAAGCCTTTGAAAGTATTGAAACAAAAGGTAGTTCAAACATACACATCAAAAAGGGGGAGGGGTTTAGTGTTGTTATAAATGATCATGAAAATCTATTAAAATATTTTAAGACAGAGGTAAATTCCTCCACATTAATTTTGGGTTTTGATGACGACAATTGCATAAATAATTCGGAAATGGAAGTTGTTATTACGATGCCTGATTTGAAAAAAATTAAATCCTTAGGCTCCGGAGATATTGATATTGCAGGGGGATTTGCAGGTGCAGAACTAACAACAGAAATTTTAGGATCGGGACAAATACAAATTACGGATAGTTGTTTTTATAAAACATTAAACGTAAAGATAACCGGAAGTGGAAATACTGAAATAAAAGAAGGCAAATTTGATACTGCTAAAATCGAAATTTTAGGAAGCGGGTCCATAGTGATCAGCGAAACTAATTCTATGGATGTTGATATTAAAGGCAGTGGGAGTGTTTCTTATTATGGTGATCCTTCTCTTAAGTCAGATATTACAGGAAGCGGAACAATCAATAAAGTTTCAAAGTAGTATGCTTGTCAACCGCTATTATCAGGGTTTTACTCTTTATGACCTCAATCAATAAACAAAAATAATTAGTTTAAGAACTTTTATTTGGGCGTTCCAATTCTTGAAAAAAGAATTGGCGGGCTTTCCACTTTAATCTTTTCTAAAAAGAAAAGCCTGCCCGACTGAAAGACGTCAGTCGTTCTGGCGGGGATTTACGTTCCAATCCCTAACGCAAAATTAAAAACCTTAACATTGATGTTTTTCCATCAAATTCTTTAGCTAATAAAAAATGCTAACCTAGTGCCGATTCAATATCAGCAGCGTTAATATCAGAATGAGAAGCATTATAAATGCATTTCCCGTTTTTTATTATTAAAACTTGAGGGGATTCATGCCGAACACTAAATTGTTCAGCAATTTTTGAAGAAACAGAAGGGTGTTGAAGTAAATTAAGGATGTAAGCCGGAACGATGTCGTTTGCAAGTTTCCATTTACGTTCTAAGCGGGATAGTGCCATAGAGCTGATGGAACAGCGGGTGCTATGCTTAAAAAGCAAAATGCCTTTTACCTGCGTTTCAAAAGATTTTTGATTGATCTCCTCCAACTGACTTTCAGAAGTAAGGTTTAGCCAATCCATAGAATATAAAATTGGAGATTAAATTGACTTCGCGGTTTTATCTGTGAAAGACTTACCGGTGTCAATTTTGTTTATTTTTCCGTATGCAGCACAGCGTTCGTGCTGAACCTTGCACGAAACCATAACAGAACTAATAAAAATAATACATAGAATAGTTGCAAAAACTTTTTTCATGTTAGATCAGATAAAAATGGTTTCTTTAATATCTTTGAACGGCAAAGTTACCAAAAAAGTTCTATTTAAACAAAAATATTTTATAATACACCAAAAAAACAATTTAGTTGATAGTACTTTTGAACATATAAATTTATTAAAAGCTATGAAAACATTGGATGTTGCCATTGATCCCAGCTGGAAAAAGGTATTGAATAATGAATTTTCAGCACCTTACTTTCTAAAGCTCAGGGAGTTTTTAATTCAGGAAAAAGCGAAAAGCACTGTTTTTCCTCCTGGAAATCAGTTGTTTGCCGCTTTTAACCATACCCCATTCGAAAACGTAAAGGTGGTAATAATTGGCCAGGATCCTTATCATAAAAAGGGCCAGGCCAACGGTTTAAGCTTCTCCGTTAGCTCCGGAGTGGTAAATCCTCCCTCATTAAAAAACATCTTTAAAGAGTTGCATTCTGATCTGGGTATTCCGATACCACAGACCGGCAATTTGGAGCCTTGGGCCGATCAGGGTGTTTTATTGCTCAATACTACACTAACTGTGCGTGAAGGACAGCCTGGATCACATCAAAAAAAAGGCTGGGAAATATTTACTGATGCGGTTATAAAAACAATATCCGATCAAAAAAAGGGCGTTGTTTTTCTATTATGGGGACTATTTGCTCAAACAAAAGAAGAACTGATAGATAAGGACAAACATTTTGTTTTAAAAGCAGCGCACCCATCACCATTGGCTCGTGGTGCTTTTTTTGGTTGTAAACATTTTTCGAAAACAAATAAAATCTTAGAGCATCAAGGTATATTGCCGATTGATTGGAGGGTTGAAAAGTAGATATTTCTTTCCCTCCCTACCTGAGTTCATCTATTCCGAGAGTGAGTGGAGTAATATGACTCCAAGAGGATTATTTTTTCTTTTGGATTTTGTACCCTATTTGTTTTCTTGGCTTTTCTTTCTTGTCCGTTAATTCATCAAAATATCTAAATACAATTTCAATATTTTTTGAATTATTTTCTGTTTTCTTTTCTAATTTCTCTATTGCTAATCGTAATTCTGTATTATCTAAAAGCATTTCGCGGAGCTTAATAAATACTTCTATTATTTTAATACTTACAAGAGTAGCTTGTTCGCTCTTTAAAACATTTGCTAACATTAATACTCCGTGTTCAGTGAATACATATGGCAAAGCCCCTCCTAGATGTTTTGTAGAAGGTATCGCATTTTGCGACACCATCATTTCGGCTTCTAGCCCTGTTAATTGGAACATAAAATGTTTAGGAAAATTATTTATGTTTCGTTTTACTTGCTCTCTTAATCTCCTGGGTATTACTCCATAAAGCTCTGCTAAATCTCTATCTAACATGACTTTTTGTTTTCGTAAAAAAAATATTTTATTGACTAACACTTCGCTTGAAATTATTAGCCCCGTTGCTTTTTTTGCCATGTTTTTATTTCACTTTTAAGGTGTCGCAATTTGCGACACCTTAATTGCCTTAAAGATAAATTGAATTTTAAAACGCGTAGGTAAGCGGTCTCATTGAATATTTTTAAGTTTTTACTTAATTCAAGAAACTCTTCGCTTTCTCTAATGCTTTTGCTATTCCTTGAGAATTGGCACCACCTGCAACAGCGTAGAATGCTGCCCCGCCACCATTACCCTGAATTTCTTTTGCTATTTCGCGCACAATTGTTCCTGCATTTAAGTTTTTATCTTTTACCAGGTTATCAGAAATTATAACGGATAAGCTTGGTTTTCCTTTTACTTCAGCGCCAAGTACCATAAATAAATTATCGATTTGGTTACGTAATTCGAATGAAAGATCTTTAATGGCATCTGCCGAATCCAAGTCAATTTTTTCCGCAATAAAATTGATCCCGTTAATGGTTTGTTTCTTTGTAAGCAACTCTATTTTCAGGCCTTTTGCTTTCTCACGAAGCATTTGATCGATCTGTTTTTGCAATTCGGAATTTTGTTCCATCAAATTTTCTACACTTTTCAAAACATCTTTTGGGTTTTTCAAAAGTGCTTTTAGTTCATGTACCAAGGCTGTTTGTTGAGTGAAAAACGCTTCTGCTTTTACCGAAGTGATTGCTTCAATTCTTCTGATCCCCGCTGCTACTGCACTTTCAGAAGTGATTTTAAATAATCCAATTTGTCCGGTTGCAGGTACATGCGTACCACCACACAATTCAATTGAGTAATTTTTATCGAATGTAACTACCCGAACCACATCACCATATTTCTCACCAAACAAAGCCATAGCTCCTGTTTTACGAGCATCATCAATTGACATTTCTTTTATGTCGGATGAAATGTTTTCGCGGATCTTTTGATTAACAATTGATTCTATTTCTGCAATTTCTTCATCTGTAACTTTAGAGAAATGCGAAAAATCGAAGCGTAAATATTCATCATTTACCAAGGATCCTTTTTGCTCAACATGCGTCCCCAACACCTTGCGTAATGCTGCATGCAATAAGTGTGTAGCACTGTGGTTATTCTCTGTAAGCAATCGTCTTTCTGCATTTACTTTTGCTACAAATGTTTTGCTTAAATTTTCAGGTAATTTATCCGTAAAGTGAATAATAATTCCGTTCTCTTTTTTTGTATCGGTGATTATTATTTTTTCATTCGCTGATTCTAAAAAGCCTGTATCGCCCACTTGTCCGCCACTTTCAGCATAGAATGGTGTTTTATCCAATACCAATTGATACTGTTCTTTTCCTTTTGCTTTAACTTTTCTGTACTGGATAATTTTTGCTTCACTTTCCAATTGTTTGTAACCAACAAATGTTCTTCCGCCTTCTTCCGCTTTTCTGCCTTCCACCAATACCCAATCGCTTGTGTCAATAGCTGTAGCTTGACGGGAACGATTTTTTTGTTCTTCCATACATTTGTTAAACCCATCTATATCGATCGTGAAATTATTTTCTCTTGCAATCAATTGAGTTAGATCTAAAGGGAAACCAAACGTATCGAATAATTCAAAAGCATCTTTACCTTCAACAATTTTTGAAGTAGCATTTGATTTATGAAGAATGATCGCATTGATACGCTCAATACCTTTTTCCAGCGTTCTAAAAAAAGAAGTTTCTTCTTCTTTAATTACTTTTTCTATCAATGATCTTTGTGAAATTAATTCCGGAAATGCTTGTCCCATTTGATTTGCAAGCACAGGAACCAATTGATACATAAACGGTTCTTTCAAATTCAACGACTGGTATCCGTAGCGGATTGCACGTCTTAATATCCTTCGGATCACATAGCCGGCACCTGTGTTGGAAGGTAACTGACCATCAGCAATACTAAAAGAAATTGCACGTATATGATCTGCGATCACACGCATTGCAATGTTTATAGTCTGTTGCTCTTTATTTTTAGGCTCATTTTCATTTTCCGGATTGTAATCAAGTGCGCTTAATTCTTCTATTTTATCAAGTATCGGTTTAAAAACATCCGTATCATAATTAGACTGTTTTCCTTGTAGAACACGCACCAATCGCTCAAAGCCCATTCCTGTGTCCACATGTTGTGCAGGCAGTTTTTCAAGACTTCCATCGGCCTTACGATTGAATTCCATGAACACATTGTTCCATACTTCAATTACTTGGGGATCATCATTATTTACAAGTGATGCACCTTTTATTTTTGCAATATCTTCTGAAGAACGACCATCATAGTGTATTTCGGAACAGGGACCGCAAGGGCCTGTATCACCCATCTCCCAGAAATTATCTTTTTTATTTCCTCTTAATATCCGTTCTTCCGGAATAAATTGTTTCCATATATCATACGCTTCCTGATCAAAGCCTAAGCCATCATCAGTGCTGCCTTCGAACACAGTTACATATAAACGTTCTTTGTCTATTTTATAAACGTCCGTTAATAATTCCCAGGCCCAGGTGATCGCTTCTTTTTTAAAATAGTCGCCAAAGCTCCAGTTACCAAGCATTTCAAACAAGGTGTGGTGATAAGTATCTACACCAACTTCTTCTAAGTCATTGTGTTTTCCACTTACGCGCAAACATTTTTGAGTATCGGCAACACGAGGATATTTGATTGGAGCATTCCCCAAAAACAGATCTTTGAAGGGTGCCATACCCGAATTGATGAACATCAATGTAGGATCATTTTTAACCACCATTGGTGCAGATGGTACTATTTGGTGTCCTTTCGACTTAAAAAAATCTAAAAACGTTTGACGAACTTTACTTGATTCCATTTTATACTACGAATTACGAATTTTAACGAATTACGAATCTATGTTTGTACTTTACTCATGCTGAACTTGTTTCAGCATCTGTTTTTGAGAACCTGAAACAAGTTCAGGTTGACGTTACACTCTGTTATTAAATTGCCTACTGTAAAATTGTTAAATTGTCCGTTGACTTAATTGGATTGCAAATTTAGTTTATTTGTGTAAATTCGCATTAGATGTAGTGAAGAAACTCGCAAAGAATTATATTTTCTTTAGAAAGAGGAATTTTGATCTCGAATTTTTTGATCTATTGTTATAAAACTAATTCCGCAATTTTGGTGGTCCGAAATTTGCAAATATTGAGTAAATGAGCAAGGTAAATTATAAATACAATAGTAAGTCCTTATCTTTTGAAAAAGCCATTGTGCCAATGCGCAAGCGTGTTGTACAGGTATTGTCTTATTTGGCAATAGGCTTGGTGTTTGCTACCATCACCATTTTAATTGCTTATAAATATTTAGATTCTCCCAAAGAAAAACAGTTACAAAGGGAAATTTCAGAACTCACCTTGCAATACGAACTTTTAAATAGTCGCATGGGGCAGATCACCGAAGTATTAGGTGATATTCAAGAACGGGATAACAATGTATACCGTACCATTTTTGAAGCCGAACCGATACCAGCAAGCATACGCCAGGCTGGTTTTGGTGGAGTTGACAGGTATAAGGAACTTCAAGGGTATAACAATTCGGCTTTAATGGTGGAAACCAGTAAACGGCTTGATATGATCAGCAAGCAGTTGTATATTCAATCAAAATCTTTTGATGAAGTAGTTCTTTTGGTGAAAGGAAAAGCGAAATTATTGGCATCTATTCCTGCCATTCAACCTATTTCCAACGAAGATCTAAGGCACCAACCTTCCGGCTTTGGATGGCGCACCCATCCCATATACAAAACTGCGGAATTTCATCCGGGAATGGATTTTGCTGCCGCACAAGGCACCGAGATATATTCTACAGGGGATGGAACCATAGAGCGGGCGGATGCATTGGCTCAGGGGTATGGAAACCACATCGTAATTAATCATGGCTACGGTTATAAAACACTTTACGGACATATGAGTAAAATGGCCGTAAGAGCAGGACAAGTGGTAAAAAGAGGTCAATTAATAGGGTATGTGGGAAGTACTGGACTGTCGACCGCGCCCCATGTGCATTACGAAGTAATGAAAGCCGGTGAAAAAATGAATCCGATCAACTATTACTATAATGATCTAACTCCTGAGCAATATCAAAAACTGATAGAACTTTCATCACAATCATCGCAATCGTTTGATTAAAGCGCCAATGCGTGAAGGTGTGAATTCCTGTTTCCGTAATTTTTACGAGTTAATTTATTTGGGCGTTTCCCTTTCTAAAAGAAAAAGGGTCGGGCTTTTCGCTTCAATCTTTTCTAAACAGAAAAGGATTTACGCTGCAATCCCTGACGCTTGCCGACAATTTCGGCATTTTTTTTTACTACCAAAACGATACATTTTCGCTGGAAATATAGAGCTCCATTAGGAGCGCAATCTTGGTAGAAATAACACACAGAAAAGAAATATAAGCTCCTTAGGAGCGGAATATTAATACGATGCATTTTGTCGTGCATGTTTAATTAATTATTTAATTCGTAAAAATAATTTTATATTTGTTTGGAACAATTTGCTTAAGCATTAATTCAAATAATCAATAAACCCAAGTGCCTTACAAAGAAAGTGATATTGTTAAATTATTCTACTCCATTGGAGAAGTGGCTGAAATGTTTGATGTAAACACTTCACTCATTCGCTTTTGGGAAGGAGAATTTGATATTATTAAACCTAAGAAAAATAAAAAGGGTAACCGTTTATTTACGAAGGAAGATATTGATAATTTTAAAGTGATCTATAACCTTGTAAAGGAGCAGGGGTTAACCTTGGATGGTGCTAAAAAATATTTAAAAGAAAACCGAAAAGTTGTTAAACACGAATCTAAAATTGAGAAAAATCAATTTTCTGAGATTGAAAATAAATTAAGATCCATTAAGAGCCGCCTTATTGATCTGGGCTCAAAATTCTAAAATTCCTCAATATTTATTACCTTAAGATCAACAGATAATGTTGATCTAATTAGGCCCCTTCAATGAGTCATTTGTTTGTTGATTTTGACTCTTCTTCATGCTATCTGAATTGTTGTATAGAAGAAAATTATTCCGACCCAATGGTATGATAGATTGCTCTTTATTCTCTTCTTCAACAGGGTTTATTACATTTTTTTCGTTCAATTCTTTCGTTGCGGCTTTAGATGAATCGTTTTTACGAATTAAATCTTTTTTGATGGCCTGCTCTTTCTTGATCTTAGCTTTTTCAATTAAAGCAGCTTCCTTAGCGAGTATGGCTTCTTTTTTAAGAGTTTCTATATCATCTTTTTTTACAAGATCCTCTTCTACTGGAGGCTCAATTTTGATGGAGTCTTTAGGTAGTTCTATTTTGTTTTCAACCTTTAAAACATCCACAGGTAAAACAGGAACTATCTTTTGCAACGTATCTGTGTTTATTATTACTGGTGCTGCTGAATTCGTTGTGTTCTCAGTGCTTTTAGAAGAGTTTAATATGTTGAAAAGGAAATAAGCTCCAACCACCAACACCAAAGCAATAAGAAAATAAGGAGAAAATATCCATTTTGCAACCTTTGATTTAGGGGCACCCTTTTCCGATTCGAAAATGGATAATAGTTTGTGTTTATACCTAAATGAGTTTGATTTAGGAGCAGCATCCAACATTCTTTCCATTTTCGCCCAATCAGCTATACTGTTTGATGCTTCGTAATTACTTAATGTTTCTTTAATTACTTCGTCAAGTTTACTGATATGCTTTTTATTTACCATCCGGTTTTGTTATTATTTGCTGTATGTTTTTACGCAAATTAAATTTTGCTTTCGACAGATTTGATTCTGATGTATCTTCACTTATATCAAGCATTTCAGCTATTTGTTTGTGAGTGTGCCCTTCGATAAGATATAGATTAAAAACTTTTCTATATGCAGGTGTGAGCTCTTGAACGGCTTTTAAAATTTCTTTTTTATCAATATTTAAAATAAGCTCTTCATCACTTATTTCATCTAACGTATTTACAGGGGTTTTATTTGCATTAAAGGTACTAACGATGAGGTTTTGCTTGTTTTTATGTAGATAATTGATCGCAGCATTTACCATTATTTTTTTTATCCAGCCTTCAAGGGATTCAGGAGCTTTAAAGTTTTTAAGATCAGCAAAAACTTTAAAAAAACCTTCATGAAGAATCTCTTTTGCTTCATCGTTATCTTTTGAATAACGCAAACAAACGCCAAGCATTTTATTATAATAGTAATCGTATAAAGCTTTTTGGCTTTCACGATTGTTTTTTAAACAGCCTTTTATAATATCATTTTCATCCATAGGTAGAATTTTTTATCTAAAAATGTCCAATTTTACGAAAATAGGAATAAAATGTTTAAGATATTGATAAGAAAATGAGTTTTTGAAATAAAAGGTTAGTAATTTCTCTAAATCATTATTTCCCAACAAATTCACCCTGAAACCAAAATTGGTGTCCTGCTGTAGCAGATCCCAAAATGATGGCGGCTATGGAATTAAAAACCCGGGGTTGAACAATATCACCTGCATTCAAACGCACCACATGAGTAAATGAACCTTCGGGGGAGTCGGCACTTGAAAATTGCCCACCTCCAAATGCCCTTAAGGTTCCATTTACGGCAATTCCTATTGCATACCTGTCATTGGTAGCTGTATTTGCACTCATCCAGCCACCAAGCATAAATCTATAATAGCCGGCTTTGGGAGCAGTAAAAGCACCTGTTCCCGTGTTGTAAGAACCTCCACCGAATGAGTTATAATCAATTGTTGGAATGATAACGTCATTCCATCCATTAGGTGCTGACGCCCCAGCTGCGTAATAAGAAAAACCTTGATAATTTCCGGAAATAGTACCATTTACATCGAGCGTTGAAGTGGGGGCGGTAACTCCTATACCAACATTACCGGTTTCGAGTATGGTCAGCCGTTCAACATTGCCGCTGGGGCCACTCTCGGTAAAAATGCGAAACCTCGCATCAGGAGCACCTACCTGATCAATACTAAAAGCATTGGTACCTGAGTTTTTGAAACGAATATTCGATCCATCAGAGATGCTGTTTTGTAATACAAGACTGGCATCAGCAATAGTGCCATTGTCCACAACAAGCCTACTTCCAGGGCTTGGGGTTCCAATACCAACGTTGCCGGTGTTTGTAATTATCATTTTTGTATTTGTAGCTAAATTCCATGCAGTTCCGGCTATATCTGTATCAGATGCTTTGGTAGCGAAAGTTATTGCATCGCCAACTTCAATCAGGGAGGATGAAGTTGTAATTCCTGTTGATTTATTATATCCAGCTACCCCCACATTTGTTTTAACCATATGGCTAATTGAAGCATTTGCGCTTGAATAAGCGGAACTGAAATATGTATAGGGCTCAAATCCAACACTTTCTCCATTAGTTGCTCCTGTAATTGAAAGTTTAATGGTTGGATTAGTTAGTCCTATACCAACATTGCCGGTTGCATATAAACTACTTAGGTAAAGCGGAGCAAATGTTGTTGAAGCATGAGCAATGTTCGGTGCATCAGGACTCACGTCTATCATTTCAAAACCTTTTCCTGCTCTGTAATGAAACTGGCCATGAGTAATAGTAAACCCATAAAAGCCCAAGCCACCAATGATATTACCAGTGGTATCAGTGGTTGTATTCTGATTAAATATGATAAGTTGTCTGTTATCAAATTTTAAAGCGCTTCCTGTGGCCTGTGAAATATGCAATTTCGCAGTCGGACTGATCGTTCCAATACCAACATTACCGGAACCATTTATTATCATATCGTTAGTAAGAGTTTGACCGCCTGCATTAACATTTGTTGCTCTGCTAAATAAAATACCACCAGTAAGATTTGAACTTATAACGCGACCCATTTTGCCTCTTGTTTTAAAAGTGTTGCCTGCTACTTCCGACTCAGCATTAAACGCTAAGTAAGGCAATCCTGAGGGTTCAGTAGCGCCTAAGGTGCTTCCATAACCTGTTTGATCCGCATGTCCAAACTCAAAGCCTGGAATTCCATTGGAACGGGCAGAAATACGAGGACTTGATTGAGAGTTCCCGCCAATATCCAATTTAGCTCCGGGCGTAATAGTACCAATGCCAATGTTGGTCCCATTGTCAAATAGTTGGCTATTGCCAAGAGTGACACCATCAGGGGTCCATTTCGGTAAATAATTAAGTGTTCCACTTCCGGTAACTATTCCGGCTGTGGTTGCGGAGGCAGCAGAAAGATTTCCGTTAAGATCTGCCACTACAAAGCGGTTTCCTGTGCCAGTGAGTGTTTGTAAACGAACCCCTCCGGTAGTATGCAGCTGAGTGCTGGGAGCTACTGTTCCAATGCCGACATTTCCTGAATTTATCCAATTAGTTCCTCCGGAACCTTCAGCGTCAAGTCTTATTGCTTCCGTTCCACCAGTGCCTTTATACAAACTTAAACGCGCTCCAAAACCGGTTCCACCCCAAAGCTCTGCTTTGTCATTTGCTCCTTGCCCAACTGTAATTTTACCATGAGTTAAACTCAATAGTGATACAGGTGCCGTTGTTCCAATACCCACATTGCCAGCATTATTTATATTAATAATATCAGTATAAGCGCCTCCGAAGGTTAAAGCCCTTGAAATAGACAGTTTGTCAGCTGTATTGGAGATCATCCATGAAGGAGCAGTTGTTATTGTAGCTCCTGTTACGTCTATCAAATACATTTTTGGAGCCCCGGTTATTGAACTGTTACCTTCCAATATTAAATTTCCATTTCCACCTGTTGGTCTTGTTAAGTGCAAAAGGGTTTGTGGTGCAGTTGTACCAATACCAACGTTTCCGCCACCTGCCTCCCATGCCATTACAATGTCTCCATTGGCTTTTAGGTTTAATCGATCTTTTCCTGTGTTTACATCTCTGATCACAAGATCATTTGTAAAACTTCCATTGGATTTAATATCCCACAAAGAACTAGTACCCACCATCCTTAAGGTTCCTACCGATCCTTCTATTGCTGCAATTGTTCCGCTCGAACTTTTTACGTGAAAAAGATAAGATGGATTTATTGTTCCTATACCAACATTGCCTCCACTTGCTATTCTGATTCTCTCTAAGTTGGTTGTACCTATTACAAGATCTTTGGCATCTGTAGTCCCAACAAAATTTTGTCCAGCTCCAATAGCCACGCCTATGGCTGAAGAAGAAGGTGTGGTTGTAGCATTGCCGGTGAGCGACCATGCATTTAAGGCTCCATCCGCTCCGGTTGCACCAGTTGAACCTGTCATTCCAGTTGAGCCAGTTGCTCCTGTACTTCCCGTTGCTCCAATATTTCCCGTTGCGCCTGTGCTTGCTGTTGTACCAGTCGATCCGGTTAACCCTGTACTCCCTGTACTCCCTGTATTCCCTGTATTTCCAGTTGAGCCGGTTGAACCTGTAGTTCCTATTGCTCCAGTCGAACCTGTACTTCCTGTTGCTCCAGTCGATCCACTTGAACCTGTACTTCCTGTTGTGCCAGTCGATCCTGTTGCACCAGTCAACCCAGTCGACCCTGTTGATCCTGTTGAACCAGTCGATCCAGTCGATCCAGTTGGACCAGTTGCACCAGTATTTCCTGTTGCGCCAGTCGATCCCGTAGATCCTGTATTTCCAGTTGCTCCAGTTGAACCCGTAAAACCGGTCGATCCAGTTGGACCTGTACTTCCTGTTGTGCCAGTCGATCCGGTTGATCCAGTTGCACCAGTAGATCCAGTTGAACCTGTACTTCCTGTTGCGCCAGTCGATCCTGTTGCACCAGTAGAACTAGTAGATCCCGTACTTCCCGTTGCTCCAGTTGACCCCGTTGCTCCAGTGACACCCGTTGCTCCTGTACTTCCTGTACTTCCTGTTGTACCAGTTGAGCCGGTTGAACCCGTAAAACCCGTAGATCCTGTATTTCCTGTTGCTCCAGTAGAACCAGTACTTCCTGTTACACCAGTTGATCCGGTTGAACCCGTGGATCCGGTTGAACCCGTGGATCCTGTATTTCCTGTAGAGCCAGTCGTTCCAGTTGCACCTGTGGATCCTGTATTTCCAGTCGCCCCAGTTAATCCTGTATTTCCTGTTGCCCCTGTAGATCCTGTACTTCCTGTTACACCAGTCGATCCTGTATTTCCAGTTGCTCCTGTATTACCCGTTTCGCCCGTAGAACCTGTTGCACCAGTGTTTCCAGTAGAACCTGTACCGCCAGTCATTCCTGTGTTCCCTGTAGATCCTGTGTCACCTGTACTTCCCGTATCACCTATGGAACCGGTTGCCCCAGTATTACCTGTGCTTCCCGTATCGCCTGTAAAACCGGTTGCCCCTGTGTTTCCTGTAGAACCTGTATCACCAGTGCCTCCCGTAGATCCTGTGTCACCTGTGATTCCTGTATCTCCAGTAGACCCTGTTGTCCCAGTGCTTCCTGTGGACCCAGTATCACCCGTGCTTCCAGTATCCCCAGTAGAACCTGTATCACCAGTACTTCCCGTAGATCCTGTGTCACCTGTGATTCCTGTATCGCCAGTTGACCCTGTTGCCCCAGTGTTTCCTGTTGCCCCAGTGTCACCCGTGAATCCTGTATCACCCGTTGAACCTTTTACCCCAGTGCTTCCTGTATTCCCTTTTAAACCTGTCGACCCGGTATAACCATTAATACCAGTTGCACCTGTAGCTCCAAAATTACCTGTGGAGCCTGTACTACCTGTTGAACCGTTGTTCCCCAACCCAGTAATGATTGCTTGCCAGTAGTTACCATTAAAATAATAAAAGCTATTGGTAGGAATCAGAAAAATTAATAATGCTGTATCAGGAGCAATAACATTGCTGGTATCGGTAATACGGGGAATTAAAATTCCTTTGTCGGTAGCGCTTACATCAAGGATTGCACTTGGCTTTGGACTAAGTGTTCCAATACCCATGTTGTTTTGAGCGTCCCCCGCCTCAACTAAATTCCAGTCAGACCCTCCGGAAGGAAAGGAGAAAAGAAAAAAAACGCCTATTCCAATAGCCAGAATATTTTTTTTTATTTTTATTGCGTTAGTCTTCATTTAACAAATGATTAATTGATGCGTATAATTTCCATAGCTGTGTATGTGTCATGTGCCCAATATGAGAGGGCAGCAACAGGGTAATATCCCCATTGTACTGTAGTATTTGCTGACAACGTTCTTGTTATTACAGATACTTCCTGATCCCACCATCCTGCAGGATGGTAGCCGTGGTGTATATATGGAACCCCGGCACCAGGATATCCGTCTACAACCCCATTAATGAATGGCAAAACCTGTTCAACCCATGAAGCGTCAGCGACCGGAATCGCCATGCTGTATAGTTTGATCATGTATGTTCCAGCTCTTAAAACGGTAATTGTTCCGGCACCATTGTGTGAAAAAACAGTAGGTGCAGTGTTTTGATTTGTAGACCAGGCATAGCCAATCGCTCCAACATTCGTCCATACTCCAAGAGCATGATAACTCCCGCACCCTCCTCCACATTGATTGAGTGAAACACTGATAACAGCTCCATTAGCGATGATATTTCCATTCACTTCCAGTTTCTCAACAGGGCTGGTTACCCCTATGCCTACATTTCCGTTCCAAATACTCATTACAGGACTTGCGGGACTATTAGGATATGCCCAGAAATTTAACCTTCCTGTTGAAACTTCTGCAGGATAATTGGTGCTGAAATCAATACCTGCACCGTTTGGTGTGCTCCAGCCCTGGTTGTTTACACCTCCGAAAAGAATTCTATTCTCCATTAATTGTGCTGGACTAGTTGAACCGGCTGACCTGTCGGAATATAACTGAAGAACAGGACTTGAACCATTTCTGTAAAGATTAAGTGTGCTTGAAGGTGTACTTGTTCCAATACCAACATTTCCACTGGACCCACCAGCACTGCTTAAAAAAGAAAATCCGTTAACAGGATCCAAAAAGAATTGAGAATAACTTGATTGTGAGCCAGATGGGGAGGATTGAAGCCTTATTTTGCTATTTGCAGTTGTTGTTCCTACTTGTTCCATATAAATACCGGAAGCATCCTCGTCCGAATATATATATGGAGCGGAAGTACCGGCCCCTCCCCATCTCATGGAACCCACAACATGCAATTTAAATCCCGGATTGGCTGTTCCTACGCCCACATTTGTACCATTATCAAATAGTTGGCTATTACCGAGAGTAGCACCATCAGGGGTCCATTTCGGAACATAATTAAGCGTACCTGAGCCACTCACACCAGTAAATGTATTCCAGGAAGCAAGCCCGGTTGCATCTGAGGTCAGAATTTTATTTAATCCTGGTGAACCACCAGTTATTTTTACCTGCCCGGCTACTTCTAATTTGGCCGCAGGGCTTATTGTTCCAATACCGACATTGCCATTAAAAACTCCGTTTTCAGTCTGAAAACCACTGCTTATGGTATTCACTATTCTTACTCTTGAATATCCGGTATTAACCGTTGTCCAGTCAGTATTGTTAGTGTTTATGTCTATTGCTGCCCCTGCTGTTTTCTGTATACTTATACTATAAGCTTG
Source organism: Bacteroidota bacterium (assembly GCA_040388745.1). Taxonomy (GTDB): domain Bacteria; phylum Bacteroidota; class Bacteroidia; order 2-12-FULL-35-15; family 2-12-FULL-35-15; genus 2-12-FULL-35-15. The sequence goes on from JAZKBF010000022.1 coordinate 208,450, forward strand.
GGCAGCCCCCCAATCTGCGCTTATAATTATACTACCATTGCCTGCAACATCAAGATAGACCAAAATATTTGAATATTCACCACTACTGATCTGGGTTAACACTCCTTTTCCTGTTCCGTTATGAGTAGAAGACCATGCCCATTGAGATGAATGAACAAAACTGTTCCTCGTAGCAAAAATAGTAAATGTACCACCTGTACATAGTGCAGATTGAGATACTCTGAACAACTCTCTTATTCCACTTCCGGCAGTATAGCTTCCAAAATGCTCATTTATGCCGGTGGCTCCTTTTATATACAAATCTCCATTCACATCCAAACTTGCTGCCGGACTCGTTGTTCCAACACCAACATTGCCAGTATTTGTTGCTAAATAAACATTTCCTGAGGTTGTCATGATAATCGGCAAATTGGGGGCCCCAACACCAGTAGGACGGACATGCATCTCCAGATTGTCGTTGCTTCCCCTTTCCGACAAATGCCACCATGCGCCTGTGCTTGTATTTGTGAAATTCATAGAACCAACACTTGCACCTGTTGGTCCACCAACATTGATATTGTTTACAACATCCAATGTCCATAAAGGATTCGTTGTCCCGATTCCGATATTAGTTCCGTTATCGTATATAATAGATTTACACAAATCGGTAGGACTTGTGAATTTAGTGACATAATTTGCAGCAGCAGTTCCGCAAATTGTCCCCGGGCCGGTGCTTCCTGTTGATCCAATGTTTCCTGTTGCGCCTGTACTTCCGGTTGAACCAGTACTTCCAGTGGATCCTGTTGAGCCAATTGCTCCTGTTGAACCAGTATTTCCAGTAAATCCAGTTGAACCAGTTGAACCAGTGGATCCAGTACTTCCTGTTGCCCCAGTCGAACCTGTTGAACCTGTGCTTCCGGTTGAACCAGTAGTTCCGATAGAACCTGTTGATCCAGTAGTTCCGGTAGAACCTGTTGATCCAGTACTTCCTGTAGAACCTGTTGATCCAGTGCTTCCAGTAGAACCAGTGCTTCCCGTTGAACCTGTTGAACCTGTGCTTCCGGTAGAACCTGTTGATCCAGTGCTTCCAGTATAACCTGTAGATCCTGTGCTTCCGGTTGAACCAGTAGATCCAGTACTTCCTGTAGAACCTGTAGAACCTGTAGAACCTGTTGACCCTGTGTTTCCCGTTGCACCAGTAGAACCAGTGCTTC
>JAZKBF010000023.1:0-2077 GCA_040388745.1 Bacteroidota bacterium
AATCGCAAATGAAATATAAATTCAACATCAACCATTATATAAGCTTAACGCAACCCCGCGAAAAGTCCATCGATACTATTGCTAAAGAACTCCTCGCCTTAGGCATTAATGAGCGTACTTTTTACCGTGATCGAGTGATTACAATAAGTGATGTGGTGGACATTCCTTCCTATCGTCTTATTATTTACGCAAAATATTTTGGCGTCTCTGTTACACAGATGTTAAACTATTCCGTTTCTAAAACCGGCAAAATTAAAAACATATAATTATGGATTCTCTTACAAAATCAATCATTGTAATTCAGCGTGTTAACAATGGTTTTGTTTTAACTCTTCCTAGTGACGATAAAAATGTACAGGCTTTTGACTCTGTACTTGATAAGTTGAAAAACTTTAGTATTGACCTGAAAGACGATGAGCAAGACCCATTGTTAAAAGATATTCTTAGTCAAATTAAGAAGGATGATAAAGAAAACCACTCCGAATTTGAAAGTGATGCAAACATGTTCGTGTTTATGCGTTTTAAAGATTTGATTTCATTTTTAAATGAAAAATTTCCGGAACTATGACAGCCGATGAACAAAGATCTATGCTCAAAATCAAAATTGAATTATTAGACAACAACATTAAAACAAAGTCTGATAAAGTAAGTGCATTACAAATTCGTGCATGGAGAAAGAACAAAAAAAACTTAGAAACTTTTCTTAAAAAATTTGAAAATGTGCAACATAACAATATCTGAATTTCGACGATTGTCATTTGACAGAAAGCAACATTTTATTTTAGGTGGCATGACCAACGCATGTTTTATCTATCATAGAAAGATTGGCGACGATACCACGGTTTTTTTATATCACGTAAATAATTTTTTTGTTGAAATGTTCTACGGTATGAAAAAAGGCAAAACTACAATGATAAATTGTTTTATCGGTCCCGCTGAATTAGAACAATATATCGACACTATTCATTTGAATGAATTAAAAACTGTATTAAAATAAAATACTATGGACGAAAAGAAATTTTCTCAATGTATAGCGATTAATAATAAAATCGAATCATTAAAAAAAGAGCTTTTAACGGTTGATTTACTTATGAACAGCCCCGTAGTAATCTCACATGAAAGGCAACCTTTTTCTTTGTCTGAAAAAATAATAGTATCCAATCCAAATAGAATTTTAAGCATGATTCGTGAAGAACTAAAAGCAAAATTATTCGAAGCTGAAAATCTTTTCAAAACGCTATGAACTGGATTAACGAATATGGATTACAACCGGGCACATACCAACACTATAAAGGTGGTTTGTATGTATTGGTTGAAATCGTAAACTATGCCGATAATTCAGAAACGGGGTTGATGGAAAAAATTGAAGACCCTTTTGTAATATACCGTGACGTTTTGCCTATGGTAGAACATGTAAACGGAAAACCTATTACTCCTCATAAACGCTATATGCGTACGCTGTCAGAGTTTAACAGCTTGGTTGATCACAACAATGTAAGAGTTAAACGATTCAAGCAAATATGAAACCTAAGTATGTTCGTGTTATTCATCAGTTTAGTTTGTTTGGGTATATACCCCAAAAACTTAAAGTACCTATTAGTGCCGAACGAATTAAAGAAGCTAAAGCGCTATACAACAAAGGTGACTATACCGGCTCAGCTGCAAAAATGCGCGAAGTACGCGAAGGCTTAGAAAATTTTGAAAGAAGGTTAAATAATAAACAAAAATGAAAATCGAACTCACTGGCATCATCGATACAATATTGGGCGTAACACCTGGTAAAAAAGGATTCACCCAAAGGGTAATACTCGCACAACCAGAAGTTAAAGACCCCAACACTGATCGCGTAATTGCTTACCCAGAATTTTATACCATTCACATCTACAGCACAAGCCAAACCGATAGCAGGTTTTTAGATAGCCGGTCAATTGGCGTCAAGAAAAAAGCTAGTCTTTACTTGCGTGGTGAAAGGTGGCATAATACCATGACAAACAATTTTAACTATAACAACAAACTAAATTTAAACCAATGGCTCTAAAAAAATTCATCCGCGTTACCCTGGTCAACAAAACAATTG
>JAZKBF010000024.1:0-1930 GCA_040388745.1 Bacteroidota bacterium
GGTTTGGATACACCGTTTATTGTTGCGGCTGTGGAGAAGGTGTTGGCGAGGAAGGGATGATTTTGGAATTGGGGATTGGGTCCCGCACTTGCGGGATGGAATTGAGAAATCGAAGCGTCATTTCGATCCCGCAGGGCGGGAAGGAGAAAACTCATAATCGTTTAGCAGATAATATTTTAATAGTATTGAACCGTAGCTGAGAAGCTGCGGTTTTTTTTTGCTACGATGTTTATGATCGGTCAATGATAAGAGCTATGTATATTTAAGCGTTCGAGGATCACTATCTAACAAATTAATTTTGCATGAACAATATAACTATTGAACCCTACCTGGATTCTTACAAAGAGGAAATAGCCGGGTTGATATTACATATCCAAAAAGATGAATTTGAGATTCCCATCACACTAAACATGCAGCCGGATCTAAATGATATCCGTAGTTTTTACCAAATTAATAATGGAAATTTCTGGATTGCCAGGATCAACGAAAATATCATTGGAACCATTGCCTTACTGGATATTGGCAACGACCAGGGTGCATTGCGAAAAATGTTCGTTGCGAAAGAATACAGGGGAAAAGAATTTGGTGTTGGACAAGCCCTGTTGAATAATTTAATTAACTGGGTCGGGCAAAAGAAAATGATTGAAATATTTTTAGGCACAACTGAAAAATTTGTTGCAGCACAGCGGTTTTATGAAAAGAACGGATTTGTGGAGATCCAAAAGACAGAGCTCCCCAAAGAATTTCCTTTGATGGGGGTTGATGTAAAATTTTATAAGTTTTCCGCATCGAATTAAAGTGGCCAGGAAAGAGATTTATTTTTCTACTCGTCAGACTTTTCTCAAAACCTCCCAATTTCATTTATCTTCCAACCTTATCCGATTTCGCTTATGAAAATTATCTCCCTCTTCTGCATACTCACCATCACCAGTTGCAACAGCCAGGAAATCACTTCCTCCAAAAAATTCGAAAACATCACCCTCCTCAATAAGATCGAATTCATCAACCCTAAATTCGATCAACCCAAATTCAGTTGCGCATTTTTATTGGCTTATGCGAATGATACTTTCGCTGTAACTGCCAAACACCTGCTGCAGATCATCAAACCCGATGATATGAAAACTGTTTTACTTACGCCAACCGTTAAAAACTGGACCATGTTTCCCATGACCGATCCAGGTGCAAAGGTTATTACCGGAAACCTGTTAAATGAAAATGTTGCTGAGTCTTTGGCAGATAAAAAAATCTATGATAATGACTGGCTGTTATTTTCTATAAAAGAGAATTATTCAAAAATTAAACCCCTGCAGCCGAGGATTACGCCACTGATACCGGGTGAAAAATTATACGTGGTGGGCTGGATCCGCAAAATGGAAGACGGGCCGCAGCGCGTGTATGAATTTGAATATTACAAAACCATAGGCCAGCGCATCCTGTTAAAAGATATCATAGTTCCAGAAACATTAGGCGGCCTTAGCGGGGCACCATTGGTAGATGAACAGGGATTGGTGGTTGGACTTGTTTCCAATGGAACCCTGGACCCCGTTACCGGTAAAAAATATTTCTCCCCCTGCGCACTTGGCAGCCTTTTGACATTTCTTGATAAGAAAAACAGTAAGTAAATCAGTTTTTAAATAAACATTCATGATCCTGTTTGTTTATTTCACTAAAAGAAAGACGAGAGAAAATGAGCAAAGGAGATAACACTCTTTTCTCTTTGAGAACTCTGCAAATACCATCATTAACACCGAGCCCGTATTGCTGCAGGATATCATCATTAATAAAATACTTCCTCAAACATTTTAACATATCCTTGCCGTGACCGCAGCTCAAATGTATATTTAAGTACCCATTCCGGAACCATAAACGGTATCACTAACGCCCTTGCATTTGGGTGGAATGAGGTTTGCAATAATGATTAGTAAGCGCA
>JAZKBF010000025.1:0-15318 GCA_040388745.1 Bacteroidota bacterium
GTGGAGTTACAAGTGTTGGAAATGCGGCTACAGTTGTAACCAATGCAAATTTAACGGGTGGAGTTACCTCAGTTGGAAATGCAGCTACGGTTGTAACTAATGCCAATCTAACTGGCGATATAACAAGTGTAGGTAATGCAACAACGCTTACAAATGCACCGGTAATAGCCAAAGTATTAACAGGATATGTAAGTGGTGCAGGAACGGTGGCGGCAACAGATAATATTCTTCAGGCGATTCAAAAACTGAATGGAAATAATGCGACCAATGCTAATTTAACTGGTGGAGTTACAAGTGTTGGAAATGCGGCTACAGTTGTTACCAACGCAAATTTAACTGGTGGAGTTACCTCAGTTGGAAATGCAGCAACTGTTGTAACCAATGCTAATCTGACAGGAGATATAACAAGTGTAGGTAATGCAACAACACTGACAAATGCACCTGTAATAGCTAAAGTATTAACAGGATATGTAAGTGGTGCAGGAACAGTGGCAGCAACGGATAATATTCTTCAGGCGATTCAAAAGTTGAATGGAAATGATGCAAACAATGCTCCACTTGCTTCTCCAACATTTACAGGAACTCCAACTATGCCAACTGGTACTATTGGAGTAACACAGGCAGCGAATGATAGTACCACTAAATTAGCCACAACAGCTTTTGTAGATAGAGCCATTGGCAGTGATTGGAAAATAACAGGAAATGCAGGAACCGGAGGAGCAAATTTTTTAGGAACTACTGATAATAAATCTCTTCGTTTTCGAACCAATAATACTCAAAAGGTGATTGTTGATTCATTAGGCAATATGGGAATTGGTATAGCTGCGCCAATTCATAAATTACATGTAAAAGATAATGGCCAGACAGGAACTCACGTCTTTGGAGTACATACTGATGACAGCGGCCCTTGGGCATTTGGTATATTTAATGATAGTTATTCATCAACCGTTCCTGCTTTTGAAGGATTCGCTTATAATTCAACTTCTGGAAATTATGTTACAGGAGATTTTTTGATGGGATCTCCTGCTGCTAAAAAGGTAGTTATATACACTAACGGTAACGCTAATGCGAGATTAACTATTGATGGTGCAGGACTTGTGGGTATTGGAACGACAACACCAACTGCTATACTCCACTTAAAAGCTGGTACAGCCGCTGCAAATACAGCACCTTTAAAGTTCACATCAGGTACATTATTAACAACAGCGGAGGCTGGTACTGTTGAATTTCTCACAGATGCATGGTATGCGACTATTACAACGGGCGCTGCTCGTAAAACGTTTGCTTTTTTAGAAAGTCCAACATTTACAGGAACTCCAACTATGCCAACTGGTACCATAGGCATAACACAGGCAGCGAATGATAGCACCACTAAATTAGCCACAACAGCTTTTGTCGATAGAGCTAATGCAAATTTAGCTCCACTTGCTTCTCCAACATTTACTGGGACTCCAACTATGCCAACTGGTACTATTGGCATAACACAAGCAGCGAATGACAGCACCACTAAATTAGCGACCACAGCGTTTGTTGATAGAGCAATAGGTGATGGTTATGTTAATTTAACTACAAATCAATTATCAATTGCAGGTTCGAAAGGGTTTACAAGTGATTTAAATGCGCACACCGTAAAGGTTGGGCTAGGAGCTGGAAGCATTTCAACTAACACAGCTATTGGTGTAAATGTATTAGATTCTAATACAACAGGTTCGTTAAATACTCATGTTGGATATCAATCAGGATTTAGAAATTTTGTAGGAGTTTATAATACGGGTCTTGGTTATAGGTCTTTATATTTTAACAAAGGAGATTATAATACCGGTCTTGGATTAGGAGCACTTCAAAACAATTCTACTGGTTCACAAAATACTTCGGTTGGTATGAATTCACAGGTATTATGTACTACTGGTACACTTAATACATCTATTGGATTAAATAGTCTTAGAAACAATTTGACAGGATCACGTAATATAGGGCTTGGATATGAGGCTGGACAGTATGAAACAGGCTCAAATGCTTTTTATGTTCATAATGGCCTTGGAGTTTCAGATTTGGCAACTGGAAAAACTAATTCTTTACTTTACGGCATATTTAATGCAACTGCTGCAAATCAAACTTTAACAATTAACGGAAATGTTGGTATTGGGACAATTACGCCAACTGCGTTACTTCATTTAAAAGCAGGAACAGCAGCTGCAAATACCGCACCTTTAAAATTTACATCTGGTACATTATTGACAACACCAGTGGCAGGTACAGTTGAATTTCTTACAGATGGCTATTATGCAACTATTACAACAGGTGCTGCTCGTAAAACATTTGCATTTTTAGAAAGCCCAACATTTACAGGAACGCCAACAAGCGTAACACCGGCTGTGAATGACAGCACTACTAAATTAGCAACTACAGCTTTTGTTGATAGGGCTAATGCAAATTTAGCTCCACTTGCTTCTCCAACATTTACAACTTCTGCAATATCTCCATTGTGGACGAATACTGGTGCAATGGACTTAACTACTACTGGATCAGATGGGGATATAACCCTGACTCCTAATGGAGTTGGGAGCGTGGTAGTAACATCGGGTGTTACTGGTGGTAGCGGTTTATATGTTGGTAATTCTCTCCTCACAAACGGAAGGCTTGTTGATATTGTATACTCGGGAACCACAGCTACCGCATATCAAAGGGCATTAAATGTTGAAACAAGTGGGAATAACTCGGCTAGTTTTATAACCACAGTCGGTTCTTCAGTCAACAACACACACACGGGAACAAACTCTTATAATGTTGGGGGGGCTTTCTATGCATCAGGTGGAACTTATAATTACGGCTTGTTAGTTGGTGCAGGTAATGTAGGTATAGGTACAAGTTCACCAACAGCCTTATTAGATATTAGCTCTTCTAATACTACTGGAGTAACTACAAGTAGTGCTGTTAACTTAGCCGTTAACTCCCTAACAACAGGTACAGGTGTTCATGTAAGCAGTTCTTCATCAACAAGTGGTCAGTTAATGGATTTACAGAGCACATCTACTGCTGTAATTACAGCTGCAACCGTACTAAACATAAACGCAACGGGAACCCCCTCAGCATCAGGACTAGTTACTTATGGAGCTAAAATTTCCAACGTAAGGAATAATGCAACGTCAGGCACAAATGAAGCGTTATGGTTGAACGCTAATAATGCTCTAACTCAAAACGTTGCATTACATGTAAAGAACGGAAACATTATAGTTGACGTAGGAAGAGTGGAATCACCGATGGGAGTTTCGGTAGCTTCTGCTACTAATATGACATTAGGCGAAGCTAATTCATTCCATATAACAGGTACAACAACTATACAGTGCCTTATAGTAACTAATTGGCAAGCTGGTAGTATGATCACATTAATATTTGACGGAGCAGCTTTAGTTAAAAATAATGGAATCGAAACTGGCGGTAAAAAAATTCGGCTTGCTGGAGCTGTCGATTGGACTTCAAGTGCAAACGATGTTTTAACGCTTATTTACGATGGTATATCGTGGTTTGAGTGTAGTAGGTCCATTAATTAAATAAAAATAAAATATAAAGCGAAGGAGTGCCGAAATAGAAAACCGTTTAACAGTAGTTAAATAGTATCGAGTTTTGGCAAAACTAAAATAAAGTAAAATGAACTTGTTCTTAAAAAATTGAAAATCACAATTTTGAAATTAAAGCCGGTTCATTACTAATGAATCGAATAGCACCAGAAATTTATTTTATGCAATTAACTAAACATATTCGTCTCTTAATCTTTTGCGCATTAATAAGCACCACAGCTTTATTAAATGCACAAAGTACAAGATATATCGTTAAAGGCGGAACTGAAAATGGCGAATTCTCAGGCGGTGTTTTCATGGGTTGGGGTTATCAAATTACAGGTAGCGGAACTACAAGTTTTTTTGGAGGAACAGATGGAATTACTGAGGTGGTATGGAAAGATCTGGTCGGTATCTCACAAACTAATGATACACTTATTAAAAACGATTCAAGTGGCTGGGGGAATGCCGGAGGTCTTTCTAACAACCAATTGAAAAGATTAGAAAACGGATGGATAGACTATAGAGTAAATAATCTTTACGATAAACTCGAATTCGGATTATCAACTAGCGATATAGCAAGCCTTGACAGTATTCAGTATGCTGTTAGGTTGGATTCAGGTCAGATATATGTCTATAATTCTGGAGTACTAAAGGGAAGTTTTGGTAGCGTAGCCATTGATGATTCAATTCGTATTGAAAGAATTGGAAATATATTATTTTATACAAAAAATCAACTGGCACTTTTTAAGCAAGAGGTAAATGCGAAAGACTCATTAAGAATTGATGTAGCAATATTTACAACTGAAGCAACATTTACAGTGAGATCTTCTTTCGGTTTAGAAAATTTCTCATTCAATACTATCGGCATGGATACTTTGGATTTACCCGATACGTTGAAATATAACATTTATGGTGTTAACGGTGTAACAGGTATACATAATTCCAATACCAATATACCATTTCATCCAACCGGAATTTCATCTGGTGTCAAGACTATAACAACATCCTTTTATGGATATTCAGGTTCCGATTCCACACAAATTTTATTTGATATAGATAAATTTAAGATTGTTTCAAATGTTAGATTCAAGTTTAATGATACGATCAATGCATTGGATAGCTCTTTATTTGTTATTGACAAAAATGGTTCATTGGTTTTGTTAAATGGTACCAATTCTTATGAAGATCAATTTTCACCTTATTTGAATCTTATTCTGGATGGCGGTATTTCAATGACACCAAATAATGATGGGCAATACGATACGTTGCTTGTTGAAAGTAACATTCCTCTCTCCAGTTACTATATAAACGTTACTGATATTGCCGGAGATACTTTATATGAAAGCACAAACATCGCACTTGCGTGGAACGGTAAAGATGTGCTTGGTAATGCGGTTGCAGTCGGAAGTTATTTTTATCACATTACGTTAAACGGAAAATTAACAGAGGGCCAATTTTTAGTAGAGTATTAATTAAAAAATAAGTTTAAGATGATGAATAAAATAGTATTGGGTTTGGTGATTGTGGCTGTTTTGATTTCAGGCACAGCATTATACCAATCGAATCATTCGGTTAAAATTGCATACATCCGATCTGCGGATATGGTATATTCTTATGAAGGAATGAAAGATGCACAAAAAACTTTCCAGGACAAAATGGAGGCTTGGCAAGCCAATGTAGATACCTTAAGAATAGAACTGGAAAGAAATTTCAATTCGTACACAAAGGAATCAACTAAATTATCAGTTAAAGAAAAATCAGAAAAAGAAAATTTATTAAACCAGCAACAACAAAATTATAATCAGTACGCGCAGGCAATAAAAGAAAAATCGAAAACAGAAGAACAGAAAATGACTGAAGGTGTGCTAAACCAGGTAAACAGTTTTATCGAAGAGTATTCTAAAAAACAAGGATATGATGTTGTGATAGGAACAACAACCTCTGGCAACCTATTGTATGCAAAGCAGTACATGGATATTACAGAGGATGTGCTAAAAGCATTAAATGAAAACTATCATTCTCCTGTTGAGAAAAGTATTAATTAGGGATGAATATGAAGCAATGCATTTGTTTTTTTGTTTTATGCACAGTTCTGTTTTCTTGCAGTAAACAGCAAGTAAATAGTGTTGCTGAATATTCAAAGTGGATCAATAACCCTGACAATGGGTTAATAGTTACCAGGAAAATAAATGGTTTGAAAATATCAGTTAAATATTTACCCTCAGATTATTTGGTATATAAAGAAATGCAGGATGATAATGGAGCGATAAAGAATCAATTGGACAGTTTGAAAAGCGAATATGAAAATTCAATTACATTTTTAATGAGCATAGGTCCAGATGAAGATAGGGGTAATAAAAACGATATCATGTTTGACGGAATTACAAACTATAAAGAATACTCAGAACGCTTGTTATCATTGAACTTTGAGATTGACAAAAATATAACATTAAAAACAGGCAACATAGAATTGAAACCGGTTTTATCAGCTCTTGAAAATACTTATGGTTTAAGTAAGGGCAGAAATATCGTTTTTGCTTTTGCACCAACAAAAATTGAAAAGCAGGAAATTGAAAATTCAACTGAACTTGATTTTATGTATTCAGATGATCTTTTTCAGATGGGACTTATGCATTTTAATTTTACTAAAAAGGATCTGAAAAATCTTCCATTGATCAGTCAATGGGAAAAATAAACAGGATAATGGATTTAAAGAAAAAATATAAATTTTACAGTAAGGTAGCCTTTACAATGGCAATAATAATGCTGGTGGAAACAATTTATCCTTCAGCAGCATTAGCGTTGACAAGTGGTCCGGGAAGTCCGGAATTCTCAAGTTTTGAACCCGTTGCAACTACCAGCATGGTGAATGAATTTGGCGGAGGTTTTACCTATAATATTCCTGTGCTTGATATTCCGGGAGCAAATGGTGGCGGATACGCTTGTGCTCTCTCTTACCATAGCGGAGAAACTGTTGAGTCGGAAGCTTCCTGGGTTGGTAGCGGTTGGTCATTAAATCCTGGAGCCATTAATAGAAACAAAAGAGGGATTGCTGATGATGCTAAAGGAAGCCAGGTGACTTATAAAAACGATGTACCTGCTAACTGGACCGTTTCAGCGGGAGTTCAGGCAGGTGATATAGAAGCCTTTAGTGTAAGTATTCCACTGAGTGTTAGTGCATCATTAAGGTACAATAATTATAAAGGGTTTGGTTATACTGCTGGTGCAGGATACAGTTTCAGTAAAGGACTTGTTAGTTTGGGTTATTCTGTGTCCGATGGTTCCGGAAGTTATTCATTTAGCGTTAACCCTGCGGCAGCATTATCAAAACAAAATGATGGCGAAAAAAACACAAAAACCAGAGCAGCGATTAAAGAAGCTAAAGATGGGCCGGCAAAAAGGAAAGTTTTAGCAGATTCTAAAGGGGATCCACAGACAAAAAAAGAAAAATCGGCCAGTTTGGCTCTTGGAGCTTTAGGTAAAATGGGAAGTGCCTATGGTATGCATTCTTTTGGTGATGATTTACGTCCAACAAATCTTACCCCTTATATTGGCACTTCTTTTAACATGTCGGTATCAGCTGTTCTTGACCCAGCTGTATTCCCAATTGGAATTGAATTGGGCTTCAATGCCAATTTAACTACGCAAAAAAACATTGCTACCCGGGATGTGCCCACCTACGGCTATTTATACTCCAAAGATGCATTGGGCGATCCTGAATCCATAATGGATTATTATGTTGAAAAAGAATCGTCTTATAACAAAAGAGATCGTTACATGTCCATTCCTTTTAGTAATGCCGATGTATACTCCGTTACAGGAGAAGGTGTTGGTGGAGGATTTCGATTATACAATAAACAAGTAGGAAATTTTTTTCCAAATGAAGTATCCAGCTATACTCCCATTGTTCAAATGGGAACCTCTGCGCATATTGGTTTAGACCTCGGGATGGGATTTAATACAGGCATAGGATTTCAACGTTTACAAGTAAAAAGAGACTGGGATAATAATGGCAACACCAATAATTATATTTTTTCAGATCAGGCGAATGAAGGTAGTTTCTTCCGGTTCAACAATGATAAGGGAGGAGCATTAACCTATACTACGAGCACCGAAGCTGCTTCTGCTGGTCTTGATCAGGTTTCGGATGTACCTGGTATTAAATCAGCCAAAGTAAATGTTCCCTCTACTGATATTTATCAATCACTTAGTGATACAGTGGATAATGGTTCAAAACGCAGCGGGCGTTCTTCTTACATCGCTTATCATACAAATAATGAGATGATAAAAACTTCTAATTCCAAAAATTATTACGCATATCAAAAAACGAGTTCCATCAATGACCTGGTAAACCGAGGACAGGTTGAGAATGGTATTGGTGAATTAGCAGTAAATAATGAAGATGGTAACCGCTATGTATATGGCCTGCCAGTGTATTCCAAAATGGAAACCAGCTTGCAATATGATCTCAGAGGAGCCTCCGCTGAAGTGCAAAATAATTTTATTGCATACAAAACCAGTACCGATCACAAAATTGAAGTAGGCGAGATTAATAATGATCCCTATGCCACTTCTTATTTATTAACCGAAATTACAACTCCCGATTATGTGGACAGGAGCCTGAATGGACCTAGTGATGATGATTTTGGAGGGTATACAAAATTTTCATATTCACAGGCTTACGGTACTTATAATAAATCAGGAGCCAGTACTTATGGCTGGTACCATTGGAGAATACCTTATACCGGTTTGGCTTACAACCCAAATGACTTAACGGATAATTTAGATGATGTTGGTTCTTTCAGTTCCGGACATAAGGAAGTATATTATTTAAATCAAATTGAGACCAAAACACATATTGCAGTATTTGTGACCAACAAAACGAGTTTTACACTTGGTGGAGGAGGGGGAGTTGTAATTAGAGGATCCCAAGCGGTACGTCAGGATGGATTAGAAGCCGGTACTGATGGAAGCGCAATTGGAAGTAAGGCAGCTAAAGGAAGTCCTGCCAATCAGCAACTTCAAATGTTGGAACGAATAGAGTTATATGCCAAGCCGGTGGATGGAACCAACCATTATAAATTGGTGAAAACAACTCACTTCGAATATGATTATTCTACCTGTGGTTATGTTCCGAATAATATAGGTACCGCAGTTGATAAAAATGGAGACACGCCTTCTTCATTACCAAATATTAATGCCAATCGTGGTAAACTTACCTTAAAAAAAGTATGGTTTGAATATGAAGGAGTTGTTAACGCAAAAATAAGTCCGTACAAATTCGATTATAAATATCCTACAAACATAGGAACTAATGGCTTACCAGCAGTATACTCCTCCATTGCAGATTATGGAAGTAATTTATTGTACGACTCATTACAAAACCCCTGCTATAGCCCATTTAATTTGGATAGATGGGGCAGCCCTCAGCCACGGGGGGGGGAGCGGCACGACAGCTTGATGACACAGGTAGATCAAACAGTTGATATGACAAAATTTGATCCTGCTGCCTGGCAGCTAAAGAAAATTACACTGCCATCCGGTGGAGAGATCTTAGTACAGTATGAGCAAAACGATTATATGTATGTACAAGACAGAAAGGCGATGGCGATGGTGAGTTTGAAATCAGGCACACAGCCCGATACAAATAATAAGTACTATTTGAATGTAGAAAAAGATCTCGGTATTTATGGCACAGAAGAGAAAAAAGCATTGGCGAAATTGATAAGGGATCAATTTGCGGAACAAAAAATACATTTTAAATATTTCTATGCTTTGGTAGGAGCCTCAGCCGATTTACATTCCTGCTATTCAGATTACGTAAAAGGGTATGTTGATTTATACTCCTGTGCAGTTGACACAGGTGGTGTATATGTGAAGCTTGGTAATGGAAGTGATTTTGCTGCTGGCTCGTATGAATTACCAAAGAATGTTTGCATGGATTATGTAAAAAAAGAAAAAAGTGGAAAATTAAGGCCCATTGGCAATTGTAATGCGTCTGATGGAGGAATTCCTGAAGGGGCTTCTCCATTGGGAATTGCTCAACAATTAATTGCAAAGATTGGTACAACTTTCAATCCCGGAAGTACCTGTTTTGCGCTTAATGAAAAACTATCTTACTTAAGGATCCCTGTATTACATGGTAAAAAAGGGGGAGGAATCCGTGTGAAAAGAATTTTAATGCATGATAATGGAATTGAAACCGGGGATGAAAATTTGTATGGAAGTGAATATATATACAAAACAATTGATGGAGAAACAAGTGGAGTTGCAACCAATGAACCCTCCGAAGGAAAAGAAGAAAATGCACTGGTCACTTTTTTACCTAAACGTAATGATCAAAGTATTCTCAACAGACTTATTGCCGGGAAAGATAAAGAGCAGTTTGAAGGGCCTATAGGTGAATATTTACTGCCTTCACCATCGATAGGTTACTCAAGAGTTGTGGTTAAAAATATTCATAGCGGAAAAACTAATACCGGTTTTGTGGTGAGTGAATTTTATACTGCCAAAGATTTTCCATTCGATAAACAATATAATAATTCCGAGATAAGTGGAAGTGCGATTGATCACACTGGCATTGCCCAGAAAAAAGATTGGCTGATGATCCCGGCAGTTTTTGTTAACATAAATATAAATAATTTATGGCTCACACAAGGCTATCGTTTTGTTATTAATGAAATGCATGGGCAGCCCAAATCCATATCAACTTACGCAGGGGATTACAATGGCTTAGGGGAGCCGGATCATTTATTACTCAGCAGCCAACAAGTATTTAGCTATTACGAACCGGGAGAAAAAATTCCGATCATGACAGACGTTAATACAATAATACTTGGTAATCCCGGAAAAGAAACAGAAGTGGTGATGGAGCGAAAAGCGGTCGAAGACCAATCCATGGACAGCAACTTTGAAATAGATATGACTGTAGGTCTTTTAGTACCTGTTTTTCCCATCTATTTTTCTTTTATGGGTTCTGGCAGCTATTCCGAAAGTAAATTACGAACTCATGTTACCACAAAAATAATTCGTTACCCTGCTATACAAAAAAGTATAACAACTTACCAGGATGGTATTTATCACTTAACAGAAAATATCGCGTTTAGTCCATACACGGGGAAACCGTTGTTAACAAAAACAACAGATGGCTATAATGATTTAGATCTTCAGCAATCTGCTAATCATAATGGAAACTATTTGTCCTATTCAATTCCTGCTGCAAAAGAGTACAAAGAAATGGGACAAAAGGCAGCTAATGAACGAATGATTATTACCACTATTTCTCCTATTGTTTGCAAAATAGAAGAAGCATCCGGAAACTACACAATGAAATTTACTGCGAGTTCAGGTTATTCTGTTTGTAATGCAATGAATTCCATAAACGCAGGAGACTTGATTCTAGTTGATGGTACAGCCAGCGGTAATGAGGGGAAATTTTTCCATGTTGATGAAAAAAATGGCAGTGAAATTAAAATTTTGCCTTCTAAATTATACAATGGTGGATCAACGATTTACACAGGTGCTTCAGGTACAAATCTGGTAACTTCAATTGAAGTAATAAAAAGCGGAAGAACCAATCAACTAAATACACTTTCCAGTTCGTTTACAACTTATGGGGTAAACTCAAATATTACTTTTGATACGGTAAATAGTAGTGTGCTCGCACCACGACAAGCCTTGGTTAGTAGTTTAAATATTGCTTTATCCACACTTGCAACTAATAGCACTTCTTCTGCTATAAACTTTTATTCAGGGATGCAAAATGGATATGCATGTACAGATACAAATTGTGTAGCGTTAAATAAGTCGATTTCCAATGTTTTATCATTTATAAAAATTGCCGGATCAGATTGCAAAACAAGTGGGCGCGATTGTAATTCAGTGATTGGTGATCCTGTTGGATATTTTGCTTTGGATAGAAAAACAGGACAGGTTAATTATTTCACAAATGATAATCCATGTAATCCAATCTCAATTCCATGCCTTAATTTCTGTCCGAATGGTGGACTGTCATTAAACAATGTAGTTGCTGCAAGCGCTTCTACCTTTGACTATATATGGCCATTTGATACAGCCAACTATAAATTTTCAAATCAGGCATTTGCACCTTACAACGATTATGAAACAGGAGTAAAAGGCAAGTGGCGAATGGCATCTGCTTATGCTTATAATAATACTGTTGCAAGTGGCAGTAAAGGAAGTACAACCGAACGTAACTATAAAGATGCTGGTGTGTTCCCAATGACTTTGTTTAACTGGAAAAATACATCCTATAACGATAGCGCCAAATGGGTGAGAACATCCACCGTGTGCAGGTATTCACCCAATGGTGAGGCATTGGAAGAACGGGATGCCATTGGAATTAAAAGTTCAGCTAAATATGGATATAAGGGAATGTTGCCATACCTGATCGCTCAAAATTCGGAATACAGGGCATCTCAATTTGAAAGTTTTGAAAATGTGTATGGTACAACTAAGCTTGAAGAAGGACTAACCATTATATCCTCACAAATAGATAATACCAAGGCGCATTCAGGTAGTTCATCATTTAAAATATTAAATACTTCGAGTTCTACACCTGGAACACCAAGTACAGCTAATCTGGTTTTAAAATCATTCAAATTAACAAGTCAGCTAATAGCTAATGGTTTGGAATTAAAAGTATGGGTGAAAGATCCAGGCTACACGAATTTACCTGTTAACGCGAGAATGAAAGATTCAGCAAGTGGAGCAACTTTGCCGGTAGATTTCATTAAAGTGGCTCAAACTGGCGAATGGACATTATATTCAGCATACGTAATTTCTTTCCCAGGCAGTGGTAGTACAAGAACGTTAACCCCCACCATTTCTTCCGGTTATCCTGTGAGTGCCACAGCATCACCAATCTGGATTGATGATGTGAGAATTCAGCCTTTCAACTCGCAGGTAATGACCTATGTCTATGATTCAAAAACGTTGAAGTTGTTAGCAAGTTTTGATGATCAACATTTTGGAATGTATTATCAATATAATGCTGAAGGAAAATTAGTGCGTAAGAAAATTGAAACCGAAAAAGGGTTAAAAACAATTCAGGAAACACAATATCATACACCTGTGGTAGTGAGGTAATCGGTTAATGAAACATAAAAGGCTTGTCGGTTCGAGTATAGGTTGGAACATAATGTTAATGTCAGATACTATGTTTATAAAAACAAAAAGTCGGAAAAATTAAATATACAAGGTTAATGAACGTACTTAAAAAGAAAATAATTCATTTGTTTTTGTTGATTTCCATCCCTTTTATTTGGCTGGGATGGACAAACAATATTCCGGAACCGGGCAATGCTTGTATTGAAGAAGTTTACCGGATTTATAAGGGCATGAAATTAGAAGATATAAATAAAGGAAACGTATACATTAATTATACACAGATCACGCATTTAAAACAAGTGAATGTATCTGATCCAGGACTATCTAAAACCAATGTCGAGTTTATTGTTGGAAAAAACCAGATGCATTATAAAAGCGATGAAATTTCGGTATATATGGATTCGGTCGACAATTTTACTGTGGTGCCCATACGTAAAATTGTTTTTTGGTCCAATTCATTATTGGAAAAAGGGAAAAAGGAACGTGTGAATGGATTTAATATCCTTCAGGATAGTTTGTTTTCGGTATGTAAATTAATCAATTGCCGACAAGAGTATAATGTGGAGGAAGGGTATAATAAAATAGTTGAAATGGCACCAGTTGAAAGAGCAACTAAACTATTTCAATATCGAAAAGTAGTGTTTTATATAAACACCGAAACTCAAACTATTAAAAAGATTTACCTCGAATTTCTTCCAAAATTTGAATATACCGGTATTGAATTAATATACAATAAAATTGAAAAAAATTATTTAAAAGAAAATTTGAATTCACCTGTAAAAAAAATATTTGTTTCCGCGAATAATCAACTAAAAGGAGATTATAAAGATTATAAATTAGTTGATAACAGGGTAAGTTCCCGACTGCGCTAGATTTGCAGATTAAAAAAAATGAATTACAAAAAATACTATAAAATGCATAGCCCATTTACAAAGCATACTCATTTATTTATAATCAAGTATTTGCAATTACTTGTATTAGTGCTTTTCGCTGGAACTATTTTTGCACAGCCACCACCCAGCTATAGTAAAGTTTCAACCGTGAGTTATGATTATTTAGAAATAAATACTCCAGTTAATAAAACGCTGTATGTGAGAAATTTCCCTCAACTGCTGTCTTTATGCAGTGGAGGCTTTTATGGCAATAAGCAAATAAAAAAAGCTACTCTTAACGGAAGACTTAATCTTGGAGATGATTATCGATTTGGAAAAAGTGATTTTACGTATGTGATCAATGTTACGATTAATGGATATGCTACTATTTCCGGTGGTTCTCAACCGGCTATTTTTACTCAAACAAAACAGTTAACGATCAATTGCAGTTCCAGTTCACCTTGTAATCCCGAGCATGAATTCAGCATTGATTTTACAACGCAACACAGTCAGATCAATCGTTTTGTTGTTTCCGCTGCTTTTGTCCCCACTCCATCGGGGCTAACATCCATGAACAATGCTTTAAACCTGCGTGTTTTTTTTAATGAAGATTTTGCATACAGCTTCACCGCTGAGCCTAGTTTAACAGTAGTTCCGCTTACAACTCCAACCAGTGTAAATCCAATAACTTTTGATTGGACCTCCTTATGCGGAGGGACTAATTATGAATTTCAGCTGTTGCGTTTGTACAACATAAATTCAACTCTAATAACAGACGAATCAACGATTTATGCTTATATCGACTGGAATAAAGCGCTAAGTATCGAAACAGGAAGCAGCTTAAGCGAGTTGAAATTAACGATTCCTGAAGGAACCGGTTATTACGTATGGCGGGTAAGGCCTATTGGCAATGCATACGAGGGAGGTATAGCCAATGACAGAAACTGGGGACCATGGACCGAGGATGCTGTATTTACCCAGGGAGCTTTTGTTAATTTAACAAATGCTTTAAGCTACGACAATTTATTTTTTTACAACCAGTTTGACGATGATAAAAACTGGATCTACAGCCGAACGTTTGTAGAAGGAGATATACGGGACAATACTCCTGTTAACATAGGTGAAAATATCATGTATGCCAATGGTTTACAAATGATAAAACAAAAACAGGTAAAGTTAAATACCGAGAATAAAATTTTGGTTAACCAGACCATTCAGGATTTCAGCGGAAGGGCAAGTTTGGTAACAATGGCAGCTCCTATTGATTCTACAAAATTGGGCTATGTAAACCGGTATATAAAAAATAATGTGGACTCCCTATACACAGCGGCCGATTTTGATGCTAATGCAAATTATAATAATGCGAGCTCTACTGCAATTGGAAGCACCGGTCAGTTAGCAACATATTATTCTGATGCGAATACTGATCTTACAGTGCCTGAAGCAGATGGTTTCGCTTTTTCACGTACCCTTTATTTTCGTGATGGAACCAATCGTCCGAAAGAGCAGAGCAGTCCCGGTTTAACTCATAAAATAAAGCCCGCAGCGGATACCACCAAACATACTGTTCGTAATTCTTATTCCTCAGTTGCTGATCTGGAATTGATACGTGTTTTTGGAGATGAAGCTCCCAATAACAATAGCGTTCATAAAATGATCACAACTGATGCAAATAATTCAAGCAGTATTACTTACGTTTCAAAAGAAGGGCAAACCATAGCAACCTGTATGAGCAAGCCGGGAAGCATTTTGCTGGA
>JAZKBF010000026.1:0-43816 GCA_040388745.1 Bacteroidota bacterium
AAGAATTAAGCCCCGAAAAAATTAGCGAAGCTTTAATTGCACAGGTAGGCGAATATGATCCTACCTTAGATCTATCCTCTTATCAATTTCCTCCAGTTGATCTGTTGGAAAATTATGGTGGCTCCAAAGAGATCGTGATCAATACCGAAGAGCTGAATGAGAATAAAGATCGTATCTTAAAAACACTTGGCGACTACGGCATTGAAATTCAGAAAATAAAAGCTACTGTTGGTCCTACGGTTACTTTATATGAAATTATTCCAGCTGCAGGTGTTCGTATCTCAAAAATAAAAAACCTTGAAGATGATATTGCCTTAAGTCTTTCAGCACTTGGGATCCGTATCATTGCACCAATACCGGGTAAAGGAACAATAGGTATTGAAGTTCCTAATTCACATGCTGAAATGGTTCCAATGCGGGCACTCATCTCTTCAGAAAAATTTCAGAACACAACAATGGATCTGCCTATTGCTTTGGGAAAGACCATCAGCAATGAAACCTTTATTTTTGATCTTGCAAAAATGCCCCACTTACTTATGGCAGGTGCTACCGGACAAGGGAAGTCGGTTGGATTAAATGCTATCCTTGTTTCATTATTATACAAAAAACATCCCTCTCAAATTAAATTTGTATTGGTTGACCCTAAAAAAGTAGAATTAACGCTATTTAATAAAATTGAAAGACACTTCCTTGCAAAGCTACCCGATAGTGCAGACGCGATCATTACAGACACAAAAAAAGTAGTACATACGCTAAGCTCCTTATGTATTGAAATGGATCAGCGTTATGACCTTTTGAAGGAAGCACAGGTGCGGAATATTAAAGAATACAATACTAAGTTTATCGCCCGTAAACTTAATCCCAATAACGGACATAAATTTTTACCATACATTGTTTTAGTAATTGATGAGTTTGCCGATCTGATAATGACTGCCGGGAAAGAAGTAGAAGCACCTATTGCACGTATAGCACAGCTTGCACGTGCTGTTGGTATTCACCTTGTTATTGCAACACAAAGGCCATCCGTAAATATCATTACAGGAACTATAAAAGCCAATTTCCCCGCACGTATTGCCTTTCGTGTAACATCAAAAATTGATTCGCGCACTATTTTAGATTCTGGCGGGGCCGATCAGCTGATCGGAAGAGGAGATATGCTATTATCAACCGGCAACGATCTTATTCGTTTGCAATGTGCTTTTGTTGATACACCTGAAGTGGAAAAGATCTGTGAGTTTATTGGAAGTCAGCGTGGATACCCCAACGCTTATTTATTACCTGAATATGTTGATGAAAACGGTGAAGGAAGCGGAAAAGATGATATGGATCCATCTGAACGGGACAGCATGTTCAACCAGGCAGCCGAAATTGTGGTTTCAACCCAACAAGGTTCTACTTCTCTGATCCAGCGTAAATTAAAATTAGGATATAACCGGGCGGGTAGAATTGTAGATCAATTAGAGGCTGCCGGAATCCTTGGCCGCTTTGAAGGTTCGAAAGCCCGTGAAGTATTAATTAAGGATATGTTATCTTTGGAACAGTTTTTGAATAGATCCAATAACAATTAAAAAAATAACGAAAATGTTTTCAAAAAAAATAACAATAATTGCACTACTGACCTTAGGATATTTAACCTCTATTGCTCAAAACGATCTGAAAGCTAAGAAGATTTTAGATGAATTAAGTGCTAAAACAAAAGCTTACACAAGTATTAAAGCATCGTTTACCAAAACCTTGGAAAAGAAAGACAAGACCAAGGAAACCCAGGATTCCAAACTTGAAACGAAAGGTAATAAATACAAATTGGTAATTCCGGGCCACGAGATCTATTCGGATGGTAAAACGGTTTGGGATTTTGTAACAGATGCAAACGAGGTGATAATAAAGGATATGGAAGTAGACAATAGCGCTTTAAGCCCTACTTCCATTTTTACAATGTATGAAAAAGGTTATAAATATAAATTTGATTCGGAAGATGCTACAACGCAAACGATCAGTTTATTTCCTGAAAATCCGGATAAACAAAAATTTCATACCGTTAAATTGAGCATTGATAAAGCAAAAAAACAAATTATTAGTGTCAAAATGATGATGAAAGATGGAACCACTCAAACCTATGCCATAAAATCATTTGTTGGTAATGGCGATATCCCTGACGCTAACTTCACTTTTAACCCAAAAGCGCACCCTGGAATATCAGTGGAAGACCTAAGGTAAGTGATCAATTTGTTTAGTTTACTGAACTACTATTTTTTTTACTTCAACGCTATGTCCGTTTTCTATTTTAACAAAGTAGATTCCTTTTGCATGTTGTGAAATATCAATAGTCTGATTCCCGTTCAGCATTTCTGTTTTTCGAATACTATTTCCGAAAATATCACTAATAGAAACTATTATGTGCTGATCATTATTTAATTTATCAATGGATAAATTAAATATACCATTGCACGGATTCGGATAAATACGTACTGAATTTACTTCACTGTTTTCTTTTATTCCGGTTGGATTAAACACTTTCCAGGTTTCTTTTAGGCGTACGTTTGTTTGGTCAATGCCTGTTGTGTAATAAATAGTAGTGTTACTGCTAAAACACATACCTCCTTTTCGGCCTGGTCCAGGGATTGACGCCAACTGTTGCCAAACCAAGGTTGCAGTATTTATCCGCCACATATCATTATTGGAAATACCAAGTGAATCCAAGCCTGCTAATAAAATCAAATCACCGGCAATAGATTGCATTGCAGCATAGATTCTTCCGATGTAAGGGAATGAACTCAACTGTGTCCATAAATCTGTGTTTGGATCATATTCAAACAATTCTCTTCGGTAATGATTGGTTGAATCCAAACCAAAAACCAAATACCCTTTATTACCCTGTGCTGCAGCTGAGGCACGCCAACGTGCACCGAATGGTAAATTATTTTTTTGAGTCCAGCTATCAGTTGTAATGTTGTAAGCCCATACTTCATCAATAGAATTATTTGCTATTGTTCTGCCACCAATAATGTATGCAATAGTATCGATCACAAAACAAGCTGCTCCCATACGACCAAGTGATGGAAGTGCTGTTTTAGCCTGCCAATTACCTGTTATAGTATCATACGTATATAGATCATTGTAATAATTACTTCCGTCCATTCCACCAAAAATAAAACCAGAATTAGCATATGAAAAGCCCGAAGCATACTGCCTTTCGGTGCCTGCAGGTAATGAAGAAATAATACTCCATGTTTCTGAATCCATATTAAACGCATACATGTCATTGCCTGCAACCCAACCTGTTTTTAAGCCTGTACCGCAATAGGCTTTATTACCAATAATAAAAGAGGAACCATCATCACGTTCGGTGGAAGGGAAATCACTTATTTGCAGCCACGTTTGAGAGAACGATGTTTTTTGTGATAGAATAAACAGGAAGATTATAAGGTAATTTTTGTTGAACATAAACTTTATAGAATTGATATCAATACTGCCTTACTTTGTCAATAATTATATATTTTTTTTTAAGATTACTCAAAAAAACATTGGTGTGAAGTCAACGGAAGCATTATCTTTTTAGTATTAACCAAAATGTTTTGATTCCTATTTTTCAAAATAAACAAAAACTATTAATGTAAAAAAAAAGCCTCCCAGATACATCTGGAAGGCTCTTTATTAAAAGGATAAAACTTATTCGATCACTAATTTTTTGGTAACCAATTTTCCTTGAATCGTTGATTTTACAAAATAAATTCCTTGTTTGTAATTTTCAAGATTAATATTTAAAGAATTGTTCCCTGCCGGTAATTCTTTTTCGAAATTACTTAGCTCTTGCCCTACTACATTGTAAATTTTTATATTTACTTTTTCAGCATTACTTAAATTAAATAATAAGTTAACTGAATTAGTTGCAGGATTTGGATACAGATTAACAGTACTTCCGTTTTCCTTGTTTTCTTTTATGCCCACATTAAGTGGAAAATAGAAAATACTATCGCAAGTATTAGCTGGAAACGCATCAAAATCTGTAATAGGAAGCGTTACGTAAACGATCTCAGATTCATTACCACTTTGTGGATCAGTACCGGCAGTTCCTAAAGCATGTCCTGGACTAGAATCTTTTTGATATACCAAATGAACTTTGTCGTCAATATGTCTTGAAATTGCTCCAAATACTCCTTCAGTATAATCATACATTGGATCATTATCAGGATCTACAACATTAATAGGGCCACACCAGGTTACTCCACCATCACTGGATCTCAACAAATAAGTGTGACGATAACTTTTTCCTCCTGCAACGGTTCCATCATCTGAAATCCCTTCATAAATACTTCCGTATGAAAGATAAATGTTACCTGCAGTATCGATACCTGCACTTGGCATAGATGATAATGATGTTTGGTAGCTTCCCCAAGCAGAAACATCTAATTGTTGATTGTCATCAATATCCTGAGCAAAAGCACAAATGCCTGGTCCTGTTGTCAGGCTTTCATTCCAATAAAACAATCCATCAGTTCCGGGGAAATAAGATAATCCTTGTCCCGTTCCTGATCCCGGTTCATCACAGATCACTCTCATTCTTCCAAACCATACGTGTGCTTTCCCTTGATTGTCTAGTAATACAGCAACTGAAGCATCATTTGTTTCGATAGTGTCAGCAACCTGATCACCATTAATATCGGTGATCATAGTTTCTGAACTGAACAATGGAATAGGGAACTGTTTTACAATTGTTTTGGTCCATGTAGTACCATTATCAATAGATTTAAGTAAAACTACATCCACATCAAAACCTCCGGCAACAATAACAATTGTATCGCCTTTCGAATCCATTGCATAAGAATCACCACCAAAGCCTAAATAAAAAGAAGAATTTATTTCAGGAATAACAGTATGGTATTTATCCCAGGTGGTACCTCCATCAAGTGAGCGGGAGTATGCAATTGCGCCATCCTGCCCTTGAAATGGAAGGCCATCAACGCCTGTAGTTTGGGAAATTAAATGGATCGTATTTCCATTAGCACCTCCAACAACCATACGTGGCCAAACATCCGGATAACCAAGTGTTGTATCTTTCCATAATCCGGTTCCTTTAGCTGGTCTGGTTAAAACATGCATATTTCCAACACCGGTAGTAGCTTCGTGAGATACGATCACTTCTCCCCCAGTTGCAGTAACACCTATATTAGGCCATCCGCAACGAATAGTTTCAATACGTGCCGTAGGAGGAGTGCCCCATGTTGTTCCGTTGAAATAATTATAACCAGTACCTCTGTCTGTTGAAGTAGTAGGAGCTGCATCATGCGACATGGTCCATGTGGCAGCAACAGTACCATCAGCATTTAATACAATGCGATTACATACAGAAGCATTTGATTGCAAATCATAAAATGAAGTGCCTATAACAACTGAAGTTGTAGCTCTTGAAGAAACGCTATTTTGATGATGCGCATTTGAAGAATGAACAGCGGCCTGAAAAGAAGGTGCACCTGAATCAATCATTTGCTTTTTATAAGGAACAGCCTTGTTTGCGATTGCGGGTTTTAGTTTTGGGGCAATATTGATAGAAGAGTTTTGCGCTATGGCAATTCCTCCAATACTAATTGCGATCCCAATAAGTAAATGTTTTTTCATTGGTGTTAATTTAAATTTATTTGAATGTTATATTTTTTCACTTTTTACAAATATATGAAAATCATCCACTTGAAGCAAAAATAGTTTTCAGCATTACTAAAATTTGAGTTTGAAAATTAATCATTTCAAATTATTTCTTAAAAAAATAAGCATTCCTAATACCCCAACAAAAGATGGGTTTAGAGAACAACTCTAATTCAAAACTTAAACCGTTTTTTTTCTTCCTTTAATTCTTGTAAAGTAAATTGATCTATTTACTGTATACGTTAATGCGTTTACTTTATTTCTAAATTTATTAAAAAACTAAGATATTCATGGCCTCTTTTTTCGGCAAAAAAATCAAGGGTTAACATCAAACTTGCCTGAATAAAAAGACCTATGCCAATTCCTTTAACAAATTCATTTTCTTTGAAGGCAAACATCAGTATTAACCCGGCTATCATTAACACTAATTCCACATACCGATAAATTAAAAAGTTTTTCATTACAGTTTCCATTCTGGGAATTTCGTCTGTTTTAATTTTTTCTTTATCATTGGTAACCATATTCTCCACTTTTAAAATATCTTTTGGACTTCTGAAATACACCGATGCTCCAACAGTTAATTGGATGAGGGCTATTAAAATCAAGGGGATAGCCATTCCGTTATAAAAAGGTTGTTTTATTTTTATCAAAAAATAAGTGGCCAAAATTATCGCAACTAAACCAACTGTTGCAAATAAAAGACTTTCACCTTTTTCTGCGTTAAAATATTTTGAAATTTGTTCCATTTTGATTGATTTTTATTATTTAAATGCCAGCTTTTAGAAATTCCAGCTGAGTTATTAATACTTTTATACCTCTATGCAGTTTTCACCTTCAGGGAAATGGAAAAAAACTTACCAGGATCAGAAAAAGGCTCAACATATTCTGCCTTTACAGAACCTGCAGTATATATAGCACACAAAGTGTTTGATACGCGGTATAAATTACCTCGTTTTTCGATGGGAGCACCATCTAAAATACCACGCAATACATCCCATCTGATATCTGATGGATCGTTTCCGTAATCGTGCCACACAATTATTGAATTTTCATCCTTTAATAGTTTAAAAGCATTTGCAGTATCATTTTTCACACTTTCATAATGGTGGTCACCATCAATAAAGATCAAATCAAATTTTTGATTTAAACTATTGTAGTCAAAGGTTTGAGAATTGGCCTGAATATGTGTTACATTTTTTAAACCTTTAGAAAAGAAACGATGCAAACCCACATACTTTTTATCAAGTCCGATCTTAAGCATTTCTTCATCAGGTAAATTAAGAGTTACAACTTGTTTAGCAATACTTGCAACATTAGCAGCACTTTCACCGCGCCAGGTACCAATTTCAAAATAATTACAATCTGTTTTTCTTTTTGCTAAACCTTTTAATAAGGCCAGATCAAAGGGAGTAGATCCCCCATCAATTGAGCAGTATGGTTCAACAGTTTCAGAAAAATCCGGCAACAGATCTCTGATGTCAATAGTTTTTAATCCTTTTGCTAAGTTGTACGTTTCAATTACCTGCTGTTTATTTATATCTGCATCATCAAGCACTCTGTTTAACAGAGCCGGTTGCCTGATTATCAAAGTTATTGCTTTTAATAATTTACTTAATTTATTCATTTAATAATTTGTTAAGATTGCATCTTATTTTCGAAGAATTACTTTCACCTGAATAGAATTTTCCCAATAAAACCGGGTATACGTTTTTGGCAGGTAAGGCCAGATTTTACCAAGAAATTTCGATTTTAACTTAAAAAGGTAATTCGTTGAATAAAGTGCTTTGTGTCCTGTACGCGTTTCGTTTAAGTAGTACAATCCATAAAAAAACTCTGAAAAAGGTTTGAAATTTTCCTTTTCCTTAAAGATCAAACAATTATTTTTTTTGCTTACGATCCACTTGTGAAAAAGTTCATTCAAAAAGAATTCATCTAATGCACCGGGAGTTTCAATATAACCGCGTTTTCCAACACGAGCAAGTTCCTTACAAAATTGTTCGGGATCATCAATGTGCTCTGCAATATGTGATGCAATAATAAAATCAAATTCCTTGTCCCTAAAAGGCATATGGAGTGCATCGCCTACAACCATTTTTTTATCAGATGGTACACTTGCTTTTTTCCCCGAACGATGTTCTGTTTCATTCAGTTCATTATCTATTAGAACATTTGCTCTTCTGTTAGGACGATGTCCGCTGCCTACATCCAACACGTTCCAATCGGGATCGATCGGTAATTTTTTACCTGATAAACCAACGGTGAAGTTTTTTATCAGCGGTTTATAAATGTTGTAAAATTGCTTACCAATGGTTTGATAATTATATTTTTGACTGATATACTGATTTAATTTTTGAGCATCATAATTTTTGAAAGTCGAGATCATTTTAATGATAGCCTCTTCCAATTGTAGTTGATTTCCTGGCTCAATTAATATTCCAAAGTCGGAAGTGATAAATTCTTCCGGGCCACCGCAAATGGTTGAAATTACAGGTTTCCCATTTGCCAGTGCCTCAGCAGCAACAACCGAAAATGTTTCAAAATTGCTGTTGATAACAACAAAATCAACTTGTTTCAAAAAATCATACACATATTCATTTGTCTGACGACCATGAAAAAAAATAAATTTAGTGGCATCTTGTAATGAGTCAGCAAGTAATGAAAGCATCTGTTTATCCGGGCCATCACCTATGATGTGATATTCAATAGTAGAGTTTTGTTTCGAGATGCTGGCGATCGCTTTAATGATACCACTGATATTTTTGTGAGAATCCAATAGATCGGCAACGGTCAAAATTTTAATTTTTACAGGAGTGTGCTCATTCGTAGAATTAATAGGAGCCGAAGCAAGATCAATACTTTCAATTATATTGGGTACTACAACATAATTGGCATGCAAACCTAGCTCCTGCATCTTTTTTTTTAAACTTTCAGAAACAGTAGTTACAGCGCTTGCATTTTTTATTATTAATTTGGTAATCCATTTTTTCAGGGCACTTGTTTTTTCATATTTACCAGAAACATAACCCGTCCAATGTTCAGTAATAATAAAAGGGATACCTTTTAATTTATTAATGAGCAATGCTATTAATCCAGGTCGATTCAATACGTTAACATGGATCAGATCGATCACTCCCAATGTTTTTTGAACCTCTCGTATTCCTATCCTACTTGCTTTAATATAACGGAAAGGATTAATTATTGATTTTAGTATTGAATTGTCTTTTTTGTAATAGACGATGATCTCCGTAAAACCCTCCAGGTTTGAAATGGTTGTTTCATAGGTTGTAGTGGCATTTTCGTCAGCACATACATACAAAACATTTACATTGCAAAGATCAGAAACCGCTTTAGCGTGCTTTTTAACAAATACCCCCAATTGCGGATCAAATTTATTTGGATACCATTTTGTTAAAAATAAAATATTGTAGCGTATTTGGCTTTCAGTTTCATTCAAAACAGTAGAAAAATTATTTTGCATGATATTTTAATCTAACTTTTTAGTTTTTAACCGGATCGAATTTCCAATTACAATTACGTCAGAAAAAGCCATTGTCAAAGCCCCAACAGTAGGACTAAGAAACCCCATTGCTGCAACTGGTATGGCGACTATGTTATAAAAAAATGCCCAGAATAAATTCTGCTTGATGGTGATAAGTGTATGCTTGCTTATCAGGTGTGCCTGCGTAAGCATTGACAGATCATTGTTTTTTAATAAAATAATTTGTGCGGTTTGAATCGCTATTTGCGTAGCATTACTCAAGGAAATGCCTACAGTTGCTTTAGCTAAAGCCGGGGCATCATTTATCCCATCACCAACCATTGCTGTAGGTCCATTTTTTGCCAGTTGTTCAATCACCTCCAATTTTTGGGATGGCGATTGTTCGCTATATACCTTATTTATATTTATTTTTTTCGCCAGGTCTTCACATTTTTTACGATTATCACCACTGAGCATAATTGTTGTAATACCTTGTCCCTGAAGCTCAGTGATCGTTTCTTTTGCGTTCATCTTTATAGCATCTTCTATATCAATTGTAGCTATTAGCAAATTGTTTTTCAATACATAGATATTATGAGTATCATTTGAGCTGAGATGCGCTGCAATTTTATATGAACCGACTTGGTAGGCGTTATTTTGTTCATCAGTAGCTGTTATTCCTAAACCTTTTTCTTCTTTGATATTAATGAATTTTTGAGTGCCTATAGTTCCACTAAGCTCTGTAATAATGGATTTTGCGATTGGATGAGAGGAATGTTGTTCAAGAACAAACAAAATTTCTTTCACTTCCTTTTCGCTTATCCCATCAAACGATTCGATCTTTTTAATTTTAAAATCTCCGGTTGTAAGTGTTCCTGTTTTATCAAATACAATATTTTTGATCTTAGCGAATTCTTCTAATGTACTCCCACCTTTAATCAAAATGCCTTTTTTTGCAGCTCTACCGATTCCAACCATCACAGCTGTGGGAGTTGCAAGTCCCATTGCACAAGGACAAGAAATAACAAGCACGGCTATGCTTCGCATAATGGATTCCTGCAATGGATCTATGGAGATACCAAAATCAACAAAAAAATAATTGATACAAAATGTAAGTATTGAAATGCCAAGAACTATGGGAACAAATATGGCGCTTATTTTATCTCCAAGCTTCTGAATATTCGGTTTGGCTTGCTGCGCTTTTTTTACAAGTTCAATTATTTTTGCAAGCAGCGTTTCATCACCAACCTTCTCGGCACGCATACGAATATTACCGCTTACAACAATGGTTCCGCCAATAACTTTATGTGCAAGGGCCTTTTCAACGGGAAGGCTTTCACCGGTTATCATCGATTCATCTATACTGGCGTCACCCGAAATAATTTCACCGTCTACCGGGATCTTATCACCTGAATTCACCTGTAATAACGCGCCAACATGGATATTTTTATAATCAACTTCGGTAATTACCTCTTTACCCATTTGCAAACTGATCATTTTTGCTTTGGTGACCTGGATCGCACTTAGCTCACGAATGGCCGTTGTAGTTTGCCTCACAGAGCGGTGCTCAAACACATTACCCAATAATACAAGAGTAATAATGGTTGCAGCGGTTTCAAAAAACAAGTAATTATGTACCTCATGTGTACCATAGTGCATCCATATACCTATGATACTATATATAAATGCAGAGGACGAACCAATGAATATTAACACATCCATATTGGGTACTCCTGTTTTTAGTGAGCCCCAGGCGCTTTTCCCAAATTGGATAATACCGGTTACAAATACAGGTAAGCATATAATAAATTGTACAAATGGATGATTTAGAATAAAATCATGTGGAAGCAACATGTGCCCGAAAAATAAAATAATGGTAAAAGGAAGTGTAAAATAAAAGCGCTTTTCTATAGTTGACATTTTACCTTCATTTTCTTCCAGGTATTTGCTGTCAACCACTTTATAGCCTAGATCATCGATACTTTTAATAATTGATGGCAGTTTGCTTTTCTCATCCAGCAAAAAAGAGGCTTCCCCCGTTGCAAAATCAACAAAAACATTTTCTAATCCTTTTTTTTGAAGGGTTTTAGTTATGCCTAAGGCACAGGCCGTGCAATCCATACCTTCAACCTGAAGTGTTATATTTGTTGAGTTTTCAGCCATTTTGAGCACGCAATTTACGCAATAATTAAGAGGATTAGCCTTCTTACATTAAAAAAATTGAATTGAGTGAAAAGGATCAATAAATACCATAAATTAAAGATTAGTAAATATTTATTTTTTTTAATTCTAAAAAATTGTAAAAAACTATATCTTTGCAATCTCAAAATTCTATGGTGGCCATAGTTCAGTTGGTTAGAATATCGGTTTGTGGTACCGAGGGTCGTGGGTTCGAGCCCCATTGGCCACCCTTAATAAAAAAAGCTCCCGATTTTTCGGGAGCTTTTTTTTTGAGATCTTTCAACTAATTTCTATCCTTTTGTTTTGAAAAAATTGTTACGCAGGTCATTTTTTGTTCTAAACCTATACGTATTGGCCTAAAAACCTGAAAAATTTTAAGGTTTTGTAATTTTGGATTCTAAAGCATTGATTAATTGGTCCTTTTTGAGAACATCAGCACGTAAAGCCTCAATTTCCTGACGAAGAGTTCTTAAATCAGGTATAGATTCAGATTCTTCTTCTTTGCTCCAAATATTTTCATTGTAATAAGACTCTTTTTCAAAGTCAAAACCTTCAAAATTTTCACGAAAAAAGCTATATAAGGGAATACGCAATTCCTTTGAAATAAGCTCAAGTGTCCGTATTTCAATAGTATTATTTTCGATTGCAAAATCTAATTCGGGTTCAGAAATGGAAAGATAAGTTGCCAACTCAGCATAGGTGTAATTTTTCTTTTCCAATACCTGAAGTATCTTCTCTTTTAAGTTCATCATTACAAAAAGTTTAATAATTGTTTTGCTAAGGTAGAAAATTTATTCATAACATCCATAATGCGATAAAAATTAGCCTTTTTTATAATTTCCACCCTATAAAAAAGAAAAATCGATATCATTTAGAACAAGGAGCCCCTTTGCCTAAACTCTCAAAATGCAAATTTCAAAACCATTCAGGGTAAACTGAAAACCAGCAGGAAAAACTATACAAAAAACCACAACTCACATCTTATATCTCAATACTAAATCTCAATCATGGGCTTCTTTATTATTCTTATATTTGTCTCCTTATGAAAACACTGCATAAATTTATTTTAAAATCATACGTAGGCCCCTTTGTAATGACTTTTTTCATTGCAATGTTTGTATTTTTTATGATGTTCATCTTTAAGTATATTGATGATTTTGTAGGAAAAGGTTTAAGTTTCAGCATTTTATCCGAATTGTTTTTTTACTTTTCCCTTACTACCATTCCAATGGCCTTACCACTTGCGATACTGCTTTCATCGTTAATGACCTTTGGTAATTTAGGTGAGCATTTTGAACTTACAGCAATGAAAAGTTCCGGATTATCATTGCAAAAAATAATGACTCCTCTCATTTTAACTACATTTTGTTTATCACTTGGGGCATTCTATTTTTCCAATAGTATTTTGCCATTCACTAATTTAAAAGCGGGTTCATTATTATACGATGTTCGCGAATCGAAGCCGGCTTTGTTATTTAAAGAAGGTGTATTTAATAATAGCCTGGAAGGATTTAGTATACGAGTAGGCAAAAAAGATAAAGATGAAAAAACATTAAGAGAAATTTTGATATATGACCATAGGGCCATGCAAGGTAATAATATTGTATTAGCTGCTAAAAGTGGTAAAATGGAAGAAACTGCCGACAAAAAATTCTTAGTTCTTACATTACAAAATGGCGTTAGTTATAAGGACATGGTTGATAATCCTAAAGATATCGAAACACGTCCAATGGTTCGTGATAAGTTTGAAGAACGTGTAATACGTTTCGATCTATCTGAATTCAAAATGTCACGAACCAACGAAGATCTTTTTAAAAATAATTATCAGATGCTTAACATTTCACAGTTAAATGAAGCAGTTGATTCTTTGGAAATAAAAAATGAAAAACGTAAAACTAATTTCACTAACCAGTTGAAACAAAGCTATTATTCGAAATCAAATTCCTTTTTAGCTGCATTGGATTCGTCTAAAAAAAGTGTTTCTGATACAATTTCCTTTTCAAAGTTCCCTAAAGTTCAACAATTGAGTATTATTGAAAGCGCCACCAACATTGCACGCAGCACCAAAGCGTATTCAGAGTCTATATTTAATGAAAATGACGCGGAAGAATATTCCAAATTGAAATATCAGATCGAATGGCACCGTAAATTCACCCTTTCAATTGCATGTATTGTATTGTTTTTTATCGGAGCACCTCTTGGAGCGATCATCCGTAAAGGCGGCTTAGGAATGCCTGTTGTGATATCTGTTGTTTTCTTTATAATCTTTCATATTCTGTCTATCACAGGTGAAAAGCTAGCAAAAGAAGGTGAAATTCCAGTTTACCAAGGTATGTGGTTAGCTACAGCAATTTTATTTCCTATCGGTGTTTTTCTTACTTTCAAAGCTACTTCCGACAGTAGTTTGTTTGATGCGAACGCATATATTGAACCTGTTAAAAACTTTTTTACCCGTAAGGAGGCAAAGTAAATTTATCAGTAGGCAATTAAGCAGTAGGCAATTTAAAAATAATTTTTCAATTGAACAATTAAGTTTTGGCAATGGGTGGTCTGTTAAATTGTAAAATTGCCTACTGATCAATTGTTAAAATTGAATAATTGCTTAAAACAGATTGTTAAATTATTTTCAAATGAACATTTTACAACTTTGTAATAAAGTACCATATCCTCCTAAAGACGGTGGCTGCATTGCAATGAATAACCTTACACAAGGTTTGATAGATGAAGGACACACCGTAAAAGTATTAAGTGTAAATACGAAAAAACATTTTATAGATATTGAAAATTTACCACTTCAATATCGTTCTAAAACTAATATAGAGGCCGTTTTTATTGATACTGAAATAAAAGCGACCGAAGCATTTCTAAATTTATTTACAGATAAATCATACAATATCCAGCGTTTTTATTCAGCAAATTTTGAAAAAAAATTGGTTGAAATATTAAGATCAGCAACCTTTGATATTGTTCAATTAGAGGGCTTATACGTGAGTATGTATGTAGATGTAATTCGTAAACATTCGAAAGCAAAAATAGTTTTAAGAGCTCATAATGTAGAATATAAACTTTGGGAAGATGCAACACAATTAGCCAAAAACCCACTAAAGAAAGCGTATTTAAAACTACTTACAAAACGTTTAAAACAATACGAATTAAATTTTCTATCCACAGTTGATGCAATAGCAACCATTACAAAAAAAGATGAGATACATTTTAAAAGAGCAGGTTTCCTCAAAGCAATAGAAACAGTGCCTTTTGGAATTGATTTAAAAAATACTATAGAAAATAATTCAACACAGGAAGAGTATCCTTCTGTTTTTCATATTGGTGCTATGGATTGGCAGCCGAATATAGAAGGACTTGACTGGTTTTTAAATAATGTTTGGGATAAGTTAAACGCAAAACACCCACATTTGAAATTATACCTGGCAGGCCGGAATATGAGTTCTGTTTTAAAACAATCAAATAAAACAAATGTAATTATAATTGGAGAAGTTGAAAATGCTCAGGAGTTTATTGAGTCGAAAGGAGTGATGATAGTGCCTTTACTTTCCGGTAGCGGAATGCGTATAAAAATAATTGAAGGACTTGCATTAGGTAAAACTATTGTAACTACCAGCATTGGTGCAGAAGGGATCGACTGCGAAAACAATAAAAATTGTATGATCGCGGACGATGCGAATAAATTTGCAGATGCCATTAGCAAATGTGTTTCGGAAAAAATATTTTATGACGAAATCGGAAAGAACGCAAAAATTCTGGCATTACAACAATACAATAATGCTGATATTTGTAAACGATTGATAAAATTCTATCAAAAAATTCTTACAGATAACGAATAAAAAATTAATTTACGAATCTGTGCTCGTTACTTTTTATATTGATTTGAAAATTCGTAGCAAATAAAAAAGGGGAAATTTAACAAATATAGATTCGTAAATTCGTAAAAATTCGTTATCCGTAACCAGTAAATTCGTAAAAGATTCGTTATCCGTAACAATGAAAATACTTGTAATACTATCTCGCGTTCCTTACCCGCTCGACAAGGGCGATAAGCTGCGGGCTTTCAATCAAATAAAACAGCTTTCAAAAAAGCATCAGGTTATTTTATTTGCTTTAAATGATAATGAATTGGATGAGTTTGCCTTTGCTGAATTGAAAAAATATTGTGTAGCCATCTCAATAGTTAAGCTTTCAAAATTAACTATTTTCTTTAATCTTATTCGCGCATTTTTCAATGGAAACCCTTTGCAGGTGGGTTATTTTTATTTTAACAGGGCACAAATAAAAGTGGACGCACTTATTGCAAAGCACAAACCTGATCACATCTATTGCCAACTAATTCGTACAGCAGAATATGCAAAACCACATACGGATATCCCTAAAACACTGGATTATATGGATGTATTTTCCAAAGGGATGGAACGTAGAAAATCCACTGACCCATTTTATATGCGGCCAATACTGGCTTTGGAACATAAAAGGTTATTGAGATATGAGCATGATGTGTTTCAATATTTTAATAATAAAACCATCATTTCTGATCAGGATAAAAATTTTATTCCACATCCTCAAAGGCAGGAAATAAAGGTAATTCCAAATGGTGTTGATACCGATTATTTTAAATCCATTCCATACGAAAAGGAGTTTGAATTATTGTTCAATGGGAACATGAACTATCCGCCAAATGTGGAAAGCGTGGAATATCTGGTTAATAAAATAATGCCTTTGGTCTGGGAAAAATTACCGAAGGTTCGTTTGTTGATTTCGGGCGCATCTCCCAATAATAAAGTAATGGCTTTGAAATCAGATAGGGTTGAGATCAGCGGCTGGGTGTTCGACATACGTGAGAATTTTGCAAAATCTAAAATATTAGTAGCACCAATGCAGATAAGTATTGGCTTACAAAATAAATTATTGGAAGCCATGGCTATGCAATTGCCATGTGTTACTTCAACACTTGCTAACAATGCACTTGGAGCAAAACCCAACAATCAAATTTTGGTAGCTGACACTCCCGAACAATATGTTCAATGCATTATTGAACTTCTGCAGGATGAAAAAAAAGCAAGAGAAATTGCGATTAATGGTTATAAATTTGCAATCAATAATTTTAACTGGAATAGTGCTACAGCCAAATTGGAAGAGTTGTTTCGTAAAAAATAAATATACCTCTCCCTTTATCTCTTCTCTAAACCAGAGGTGCAATAGTTGAGATATAACCAATATAGTTTACTAAAACATCCCAATGATAGAAGGGATCAAGAGAAGAATTAATGAAAATACTTGTTTTCGACAATTACGATAGCTTTACATACAATTTAGTACATTACCTCCAAATGGTTACTGATGCTACGATTGAAATACATCGCAACGACAAGATCAGTTTAAAAGAGATCGAACGTTTTGATAAAATTTTACTTTCACCGGGACCCGGTATTCCTTCTGATGCAGGTATATTGTTAGATGTTATAAAAACCTATGCTCCTACAAAAAGTATATTAGGCATTTGTCTGGGCCAACAGGCAATAGCAGAAGCTTTTGGAGGCTCATTAACAAATTTAAACGAAGTGTTTCATGGTGTTTCTACACCCATTGAAATTATTGCAGATGATATCCTATTTAAAAATATTCCAAAGAAATTTAACGTAGGCCGCTATCATTCATGGATAGTGAATAGAAATGATTTGCCTGAAGAATTGGAGATCACATGTATTGATGAATCAGGAAGTATAATGGCGTTACGTCATAAAACACTTGATATCCGCAGTGTACAGTTTCATCCTGAGAGCATACTTACAGAATATGGTTTGGATATAATCAAAAACTGGATGGAGAATTAATAGTAAAATCTTTAAAATGTAAACCTGATTTTTATATGAATCTATTATTCCGGAAAGCCACAACTCAGGATATACCTTTAATAGCTGAGTTGGCCGACAGCATTTGGAGAAAGCATTACATTAATATAATTACATTACAGCAAATTGAATATATGCTTAAAAGTATGTACTCAACAGAAAGTCTTTTGCAACAAATGACTGAAGGGCATGTTTTTACAATAGTATTTGCGGATGAAAAGCCTATTGGCTTTGCTTCCATAAATAGGAAAGACAAAGGTAATTACACGTTACACAAATTCTATATAAGCCCTGATTACCATGGCAATTCTATTGGCACAAAGTTATTCATAAACTTACTTAGCGAATTAAATCCTTTTGAAAGTATTCAGTTAACAGTTAACCGGCAAAATTATAAAGCAATCAATTTTTATTTTAAGATCGGCTTTATTATTAAGGAAATCGCGGATTTCAATATTGGAAATGGTTTTTTTATGAATGATTTTGTAATGATAAAAAGAGTACCTGTTACCTAAAGCTATTTATACCATTCATATTTCTGTGCCAGAAAAACTGCTTCCATTTTTGAATTGACATGGAGCTTATTGTAGATATTCTCTATGTGCTTTTTTATAGTTTTATCACTTACAAACAGCTGATCTGCTATTTTTTTATAGGTTTTCCCGATAGATAATAACTCTAAAACTTCAACCTCACGCGGTGTGAGATTATAATTTTGCGGACTTACAACTACATTTTTTTTAACTGCTTCAGAATTTTTTCTTTTGATCAAATCAATAGTCTTGAGAGCAATATTAGGCGACATGGGAGCTCCACCATCTACGATATTTTTAATGGCATCTACAATTTTGGCTGTAGTCTCATCTTTTATTAAATAACCTGTTGCCCCTGCAAGAATAGCATCAAATATTTTATCATCATCATCAAAAACCGTGAGCATAATTACTTTCACACTTTCACCAAAAAGTTTATGTAATTCCAACGTGGCTTGAATACCATTCATTACTGGCATGTCAATATCCATCAATATCACTTCAGGGAATTCTGAATTTGCTTTGAGTTTCTCAAACAATTCAGCACCGTTTTCAGCTGTATATAAAATATCAATTTCCTTAAAAAAAGATAAATTTCTTACAAGTGTGCTCTTTAGCTGTGCTGAATCATCTACCAGCACTATTTTTATGGGAGATTTCAATTTATCCATGATCATTTATTGGTATTTGTATTTTTATTTCGGTTCCGGTTTTATCTGAATGAATTTCAAACCGGGCTTTCAATTCGTTCAGGCGCTTTTTTATATTTTTCAATCCATATGATTCCTTTGTAAGAACTTCTTCAGTATTGAAACCTATACCGTTATCTGAAAAAATCAATTCAAAAATATTATTTTCGAGGGTAATACTTAATTTAACCTTTGAAGCTTTTGCATATTTCATGGTATTGGACAAACTCTCCTGAACAATCCTATAAAGATATAATACATGAAGCACAGGTAATACTTTATCCCTATTGTACTCATTGGTTATAAGTGTATAAGTAATTTCTGGTTTATCTTCCAGCATCCTGTATATATGGCTGTTTAACTTGTTGATAAATAACTCAAGCGTAATAATGTCGTGATTTAAAACCCAGATTGCACTTCTGAGTTGCCCCATAGTATGTTTTGCATTTAACGAAAGCTTTTCAAAGGCATTTGCGAGTTCTTTATTGTCGGCAAATTCATACTTTACATATTCAATATTGTAAATAATGTTAGACAAATCTGTACCAATACTATCGTGTAAATCCCGGCTAATTCTTTCTTTTTCATTTTTTAATTCTACCTGTGCTTCTGCCCTTTTTATTACTTCTTCCTGGAGTTTAACCTGCATTAAAAGCGATTCTTTTTGTTTGACATTAAGCGCTTCCAGAACAATACTTTTCTCATCAACAAATCTTTTGAAATCTATAGCCAATCCAACCGATAAAACAAGTATTTCAAACAGCAGCATCCATAAAAAACTGTCATACATATAACGCGGAGTCGACAATTCCAGCATGTTTGTTATTGAAACAGCAGATACATAAATCAAAATTGGAAAAACACTTACCAGGTAAATGTATGCGTTCGCTTCTTTCCGTTTTACCCCTGCCCATATTGAAACCACCATATTCAATACAATACAACATACAATTATATAGTACAAAATCAGAAATATACCCACTAAAGGCTTTTCACCATTAATAAGTAGGGATGAAAAAAGAACTAAAATTCCATATTGCGTAAACCTATTAAACGTAAAATGCCATTTAGGGGACTTTTTAGTCAACACAAATTTGCTCAAAAAAATTACGGCAAAGTATGCGGAAAACATATTGAAAACTGCACCCCATATGGGATTCTGGAAAAATGGTAAATTATTCTGAAAAAATTCCAGGCCCGCTCCTTCAATCATTACTCGCCAAAACAAAACACTGATACAATAAAGTGAATAGTATAAAAATTTCTTATCTCTCAGGTAGAAAAAAATTGCAAAACTGAATACACTGATAAAAAAAACCAACCCGCTAAAAAAGCCGTACTTCAGGTTTTCATTGTGCAGATATTTTAAAAATGCACTTTCCGTCCATATTAAAATTGGCACTTTCAAAGAAGATTGTGTTCTTTTGACCCTGATAAAAAGGTCGTAAACCTGGTTAGGTTTTAGATTCAGCTGGTAACAGCTTTTATAAGTATGATAAACGCTATTATGCACCTGTGCATGCCATCCAGAGGCAGGCAGACGTGTTTTCAAACTATCCTGTTCTATTAAATAAGCATCGAGCTCTTCAATAACTGCATTGTTTATTTCGAGTACAAGTTTTTTCGAAGATTGGTTTATAAGCCTGAAATAAAGCCATTGGCCATCTTTACACATCCAATAAGATGGCATTGCCTTAACTACATAAGTGTACTTCCCTTGCTTCTGATACCGTACGGCATCCTCTATGGAAATTGGGCCCGTAGCTTTTTCCGAAAATTCATAAATGCATGAATCCAGCCGGATTACGTCAGCTTCGCTTTTAAAAACAAGCGTTTTGTCATTGGTCGCAAATAATTTGCAGCCAATAACCAACAGAAACAATATATGTAAATACGTTTTCAAAAAAATAATTTGTTCAAAAATAGGCCTTTAATCATCATGTTTACACACTCTTTCACAAAATACGGAATTCTCCGTATTTCCGGTTTTATAATTTCCGGTTAGGTTTGCCATCACAAATTTTATATCATTTAACACCTAAATAAAATGAAAAAATCACTTATTTATTCTGGAGCTGCTGCAATTTTTATGCTTACCCAATGCTCCCCACCCAAATTATCCAGTTTAGCTAAAAAAGAAAGTTTAGAAAGCAAAGCGAAATTTGATTTTAGTCAAAGTAAAATAAGGGAAAATGGTAAGGGTTTTTCAGTAAACATGAAATACCTGCCGGCACTTCCTAAAAAAATTGCTTTGGTCTCTTTTTACGTTGATGATCCGGGAATCACAAAAACATCAGGAACAAATCAGTCCGGAAAAACATTTACAACTACCAATACTGGTTCTGCCGGAGCAAAAGCTTATGCAACCGAGTTTCTTAACAATGGTGGTTTAGAAAGCTTAAAAGGCACTTTCAAAAAGTATGATATGGAGATTTTAGCTCCAACTGAATTTTTGACTGACGATGACAAAAAACAATACTACAATGACTTTGTTGTTCAAAATTCACAATTGAATGGACTTGGAAGTAAACTAGGCTCATTCTTCAAAGATATGGGAAATGCAGGAACAACCCTCGAAACAGATGAGGCCGCTGAAGGATATAAATTGCTGAAAGTTAACCTGCGAGAAGGGTTTGATAGCAAACATCATAACAGAGTTCCTGTTCAGAATTTATCTGGGTCGGTAAATAATATGATGATAGAATCATTGGGTTATGACCTTTGTAAAAATTTAGGTGTGGATGCAGTATTGGTAGTTTATAATACCCAAAG
This sequence comes from Bacteroidota bacterium, assembly GCA_040388745.1. Taxonomy (GTDB): domain Bacteria; phylum Bacteroidota; class Bacteroidia; order 2-12-FULL-35-15; family 2-12-FULL-35-15; genus 2-12-FULL-35-15. Next base: position 21,155 of record JAZKBF010000026.1, read on the forward strand.
TTGCGATGGAAAATGGGGAAGAGACAGGCATTGGCTCCATGCAGTAAGTATGTATATGTTTGCTCCAAATCCTTTACCATTGAAAGAAGGCAAAAAAGACAATATGTTCTACTCAAAAGGACTTTTTTATTGCGGTACACGTATCGCGTTAAAAAAGGCATTGGTAATCGATCCTAAAATAAAAGATGAAGCATTAAAAGCACAAAACCAAAAAGACAACTATGTTGCGTATAGTAAAATAGTTGCCGGTTTATCTGATAGAATGGGGAATTACTATAAAAAAGAATTTGCTAAAAAGAAATAATTACAAAATAACAAACACATTTTATCCTTTTCTATAGAATAAAATGTGTTTGTTATTACAGTTCAGTACCAACCTTTACATATAAAAAACGCCTTACGTTTTATCATTTATTATATGAAGTGGATTAAAAAAATCAGTATTATTTTCAGTTGTACTTTTTTCGCAAACCTTGCGATATCACAGGATATTCAATGGGCTACGGCTGTAAACTACGACAATGAAATATCCAATAAAGATGGATACAACGCTCGCAAAATTGCTGGTCAGCCCGATGCAGAAACATACGGTAAATATGTTAAAAATGCCGCCACAGTTAATCCAAATAAAAATTCATTCTTGTGGCTTGATTTCGTTATGCCTATCGAAACAAAACAAATATTAATCCTTGAAAGTAATGGAGCCGGATTCGTGTCAAAAGTAGAGTTAGTTGATGCTGTATCAGGTACCACTTTAACCGTTTACGAGCAACCAACAACAGATATAGCAGCTAACTACAGGCTATTCAGGATTGTATTACCTGACAAATCAAAAAAAGCAAAACAAATAAAAATAAAATTTTCTACAACAAAAGAGCAACAACAAATAGATGCTGTTGCAATCTCTTCTTCCGATGAAGAGTTTACACTAAAAGATATTTTAAATAAATACGCCAAATCAAAAGTTACATTTAATGAGGCAGGGAATGATCCTTCTTTAAACAATGCAACAGCTGTATTTAATTCAGCAACAGTTAATGTTCTTAACATAAAAAAGGACAGTGAGCATGTTGGAGAACCTTTAAAAAAAGGGGAATCGGGTAATTTAGGCCGGGATGTCAACACTTCCTACGATGAAATTGCACCCATCATTTCACCGGATGAACAAACCTTGTTTTTTATTCGTTCCAGCTATCCTAAAAACACCTTTGGCTGGAAAGAAAACAGTGAAGATATATGGTATTCGGAATATGATAAACAAAAAGAACTATGGGGCGAAGCCAAGCATTTAGGATTACCATTTAACAAAACTGACTTTAACAAAATTGTAGGAATTACCCCTGACGGCAATACCGCACTAATAAAGGGACTATATAAGAAAGGAGAATACAAAGAAAGAGGATTTTCTTTTTCTCATAAAATAATGAAAGGCTGGAGTGAACCTGAACAAATAAAATTAAAGGGATTTGATAATATGGCCAAAGGCAACCATCAGGGTTCATTTTTTTCTAATGATGGTAAAACAATTTTACTAAGCTTTTCAGAAAAAGAAGGTAGTGATAATAATGATCTGTATGTTACTTTTCTTGAGGAAGACGATAAATGGAGCCGACCAAAAAGCTTAGGCACAATCATTAATACCGAGGATAATGATGATACCCCTTTCCTTGCCTCTGATGGTGTTTCACTCTATTTTTCAAGCGACAGGATCGGAGGACTTGGTAAAAGAGATATTTATTTAACCAAACGCTTGGATAATACGTGGTTAAACTGGACTGTTCCGGTTAACATAGGCCCCACAGTAAATACCAGTGGCGATGATGCAAACTACAGTATTGCGGCTTCGGGCTATTATGCCTATATGGTTTCTTCGCGAAACTCTCTCGGAGGAACCGATATTGTAAGAATAAAATTAAAAGATGAAATCAAACCTAACCCGGTGGTTCTAATCAGTGGTCAGGTATTTAATGCAAAAAACAACCAGCCTCTTGACGCATCCATCAGCTACCAACTGTTGGCTGAAGGCACAGAACAAGGTATTGCACGCACCAATCCAGAGAATGGCAATTATAAAATAGTGCTTCCTTACGGAACACGTTATTCTTTTTTGGCCAAAGCAGAAGGGTTCCTGGCTGTGTCAGATAATATCGATTTGTCAACAATACAGGAATACAAAGAAATAACAAGAGATTTATACTTAGTACCAATTGAGATTGGTGAAACCGTTAGATTAAACAACATCTTTTTTGATCTCTCAAAAGCAACCCTTAGAGATGAATCATTCCCGGAATTAAACCGCTTGGCTAAATATATGCTTGACAATCCTGTAATGGAAATTGAAATGTCAGGCCACACCGATAATGTTGGTTCGGATCAATCCAACAATCAACTTTCACAAGACCGATCTAATGCGGTAAAAACCTTTTTGGTATCTAAAGGAATTGCCGATTCCCGCATCGTTTCAAAAGGTTATGGAAAAAGTAAACCTATAACTACCAACGAAAAAGAAGAAGGCCGTCAACTGAACCGCAGGGTTGAATTTACTATCCTCAAAAAATAACAACCACTTTAACCAAATAAATAAATCATCAACTAAACCAATAGCTTATGAAAATTTTAAAAACTACAATTGTTACTGCATTCTTTTTTAGCTTATCGATTGGCACAATAAACAGCCAATCAGTTAATTACAAAATACTGGAAGATAACCCTTACGATCATAATCTGGATGTTGCATTTATGCCTTTTTATGTAGATATGGCATCAAAAAGCAATAATCTCTCATTGGGATACGGCTTAAACGCAACGCAGGTTTATAAAAAACTGGCTACCTTCCGTTTATATGCTCTTAAGCCTTATGCTCCCACTTTTGATTGGGGCTATCATTTTGGAACTGTTGGTATATTTGACTCGCCAACTATAAATAAACTCAAAAAATTTCTTCACCTCGAATTGGGCGGTACTTACCACCTCTCAGAACGTACTGTAAATAAAAACAGGAAGGTAGTGTTAAGTTCCCATAGCGGATATAAAACCACCACCACCACTTATATTACGGTTCCTGCCACAGTTAGAAAAATTTTTGGTGTTCGTGGTGGTATTTATAATTATCACACAGCAATTACAGCTCGTCAAAATGGTGATATAGATGGAGATTTGGGGATTGATGCAAAAGGCGTTATTTCAACGGATGGTACTCGCTTTGGCGGGGCAGCCCTTTTAAATGATGGTGGTTCAACTACAGATCCGTTTTATAATACTGAATCTGCAACCAATATGAAAGTATTAGGTGCATATGGGGGTATTTCTTCTACTTCTTACTACAAAATTTTTATTGATACTGATGGCTATGGCAAAAAAGGCGGCTTCAAGTCAATGAATTTTTTCGCAGATGCTATGTTTGCCCCCGTAAGAATAGATGATTTTGTTGGAACTGACGGAAAAAAATACGATGTTAGCGGAAAAGGTGCGCAAGGTTTTAAAACACGTCCTTTTGGTGCCAGATTAGGCCTTGAATATTCGATGGGAAAAAATAAGATCGGGTATTACGCTCGCATGGAAGCTGGATTTAAACCAGGTCTGGCTAACAGCAAATTTTATGTTTCACTAGGATTTGGCATTTGCTTTCTTAGCAAAATTCAGAAACTTGCCAGTGAATAATTAAATAAAAGGGCTGTTTTATTCGGATTTAAAGGTTCGCCTCAAAGCTGAAATAAACAAAAATTCGTATATTGTGCAAACAAAAACCAATACGAATACAATGTTACAGCGTTTATTATTATTTTCATTAATAGCTTTTGTTACCGGCACTAATAAACTGCAGGCACAGGATTGGGTATCCAAAATACAGGATCCTACGGTAAATTTTTACGATGTTCAAAAATCGTATAATAAATTTGCGAAAAAGAAAGAGAAAACGGAAAAGCTTAAAAACCTTTTCCGTTTTGGCAAAAGTGTAAAAAAGGAGGAGGAGGGTTACTTTTTCAGGCGCTGGGAATATCATGTTGGGCAACGTGTTTATCCTTCTGGAGACCGAACTGCTATGCAGGCTGGTAGAGAGGAAATAAGACACCTGTTTGCCAATCATACCTACAAAAGTGCAATGCAAACTGGCGGTAACTGGTCGCCAATGGGTGCATTTACTGTTCCTACAAACGGTGGTGGAGCAGGCCGTTTAAGCTGTATCCGCTTCCATCCAATTGATCAGAATATAATTTTTGTAGGCGCACCTTCCGGTGGTTTATGGAAAACGATGGACGGAGGTGCTACCTGGACAACCAATACTGACGCACTTCCTACCCTTGGCATTAATGATATTGCTATTGATCCTACAAATACAAATATCATGTATTTGGCTACCGGGGATGTAGATGCTTCTGATACCTATGGTGTTGGAATTTTAAAGTCCATTAATGGCGGTATCACATGGAACATCACTGGTCTTAACTGGACAACGCCTCAAAACAGAACGATCAGTCGTATCATCATAAATCCAAATGATAATAATATGCTATTTGCCGGAACAAGCAACGGAATATTCAAATCAATTGACGCAGGACTTACATGGACCAAAGTATTGGCTATAAATGGCATTAAAGATCTTGAACTTAAGCCGGGAGACCCTAGTACTATTTATGCAGTTTCCCCAACCAGTTTTTATAGATCAACAAACACAGGAAATAATTTCACAACAGTTAGCAGTGGCTTACCGTCCAATACATCAGTAAGTCGTATTGCTATTGCTGTTACACCAGCCGATCCTTCGTATGTTTACCTTGTATATTCTGATGTTAATGAAAACGGTTTTATGGCACTGTATCGTTCCACAAATTCCGGAACCAATTTTACGTTGCAGGCCAATACCCCTAATTTATTAGGATATGATTCCGATGGAATGGATTCAGGAGGTAATGGATGGTATACACTTGCAATTGCTGTATCACCTGTCGACAAAAATGAAATAATAGTAGGTGGTGTTAACATTTGGAAATCGTATGATGGCGGAGTGAATTGGTTTATAAATGCACATTGGTACGGAGATAACGGAGCGCCTTACGTTCATGCTGATATACATGATCTGATTTATCGTCCCGATGGTAGTGCCTGCTATGCAGCTTCTGATGGTGGAATTTTCATCACTACCGATGGAGGAAACACCTGGCAGGATAAAAGTGATGGTTTGCAAATTGGACAGATGTACCGCCTTGGAGGAGCTGCTACCAATGCAAATTTAGTATTACAGGGTTGGCAGGATAATGGAACTAATTTATACAATACTGGAACCTGGGATGCTGTGCTTGGCGGAGACGGTATGGAATGTTTTATTGATTGGAGCGATCCCAATTATATGTATGCCGAATATCAAAATGGAGCTCTTCATGTCTCTTCGGATGCGGGTGTAAATTTTTCGGATATTACAAATGGTATTTCTGAAAGTGGTGAATGGATTACCCCTTGGCAACAGGACCCTATTTCGCCTTTAACAATTTATGCCGGGTTTGAAAATGTTTGGAAATCTACTGACCGTGGAAATAACTGGACGCAAATTTCAAATTTAAATTCCAATGGATTGACTTGTTTAGTAGTTTCAAAATCACCCCCCCAATATATTTACGCTTCAAATGGTACATCAATATACAAAACCACCGATGGAGGTGCATCATGGGTCACTCTTGCCGGTCCTGTGGGAGTCTCCAATACAAAAACATATATTGCAGTATCTGAAACGGACCCTGATAAACTATGGGTAACATTTTCGGGCTACACGGCAAATAAAAAAATATATAAATCAATGGATGGAGGGCTCACCTGGATCGACCTTTCAGGAAACTTGCCAAATATCCCTGCCAATTGTGTGGTTAATCAGGCAGGGACGAATGATGGCATATATGTGGGCACTGACCTGGGCGTGTATTACCGCGATAATGATTTATCATCCTGGATGCCTTATTCAAATGGTTTGCCAAATGTAATTATAGATGAATTAGAAATTCATTATGGAACCAGTAAGTTACGTGCCGCTACTTATGGGCGTGGGCTGTGGGAAACAGCCATTTATAATCCTACTTCTTCCCTGCCCTTTGCAAATTTTGCAGCTGATAGTTTAAGTGGTTGCCCAGGAATTACAGTTCAATTTTCCGACAGTACAATTAATTTACCAATTTCCTGGGCTTGGACATTTCCTGGAGGGACTCCTGCTACATCCGTACTACAAAATCCAATTGTAACTTATAATACACCCGGTACATACAACAATGTGACCTTACTTGTTACCAATCTCAATGGGACTGATTCGATTACAAAAAGCAGTTATATTGCAGTAAGTCCGCAGGTGCTGCCACTTGTTTCGTTGAACAATAACGATTCACTCTGCCAGGGACAATCTGTACTTTTATCATCCAGCAATGGAAACATTTACAGGTGGCACCCTACTAATCAAACAGGACTAAGCATAAACGTAAACACTACCGGGACCTATTCAGTTACTGTTACTGATGCTTTTGGGTGTGCTGTTACCTCACTACCTAAAAATATTTATGTATTTCTATTGCCAACACCCCCTGTTATTAGTATTAACGGGGACACGTTAACATCAAGTGCTGTAACTGGAAATCAATGGTATTTAAACGGAACCTTAATTCCAAATGCAACCGATCAAACCTATATAATTCAGGTGGGAGGAACCTATAAAGTAAAAGTAACGGATCTGAATGGCTTATGTTCTTCCTCATCAGCTGATTTTGTTGGCATTGAGGACGAAGCAAAAAACGGGATCAGTTACATTGTTTATCCAAATCCAACCAATGGGATAGCAACCCTGATTCTGCAATCAAAAATTACAGATGATCTATTAATTGAAATAACTGACATTACTGGTAAAGTAGTTTACACTAAAAAATTTCAATCCTTTACCGGAAGAACAGAAACTGCAATAGATCTAACTGTTTATGGAAGCGGAGTGTATATGCTTTCCATTACAAATTCAAAAGGAAATATAGCGAAGAAAATTGTTGTGTACTAAAGATTACTGTTACTTTTGAGCAAAGACTCAAAAACACAAAGCTTTTACAATGATTCTTCTTTTCGATTTTGATGCAAATTTTTTTAATTTTAACCAGTACCCAAACTATAATATAAATCTTATTTAATCATAACGATCAGCGTCATCAGCGTTCCATTTTTGCTGCCGAACTTAACAATTTTATGAATTCAAAAAAAACAATACTAGTTACAGGAGGTGCCGGATATATTGGCTCTCATACAATTATAGAACTACTAAAAACTACTGATTTTAAAGTGATTTCAGCTGATAATTTCTCAAATTCATCGGCAAAAACTTTTGACAGGATTGAAAAAATAACAGGCAAAAAAGTAATCAATTATGAAGTTGATTTGTGTGACAAAAACAGTCTGGAAAAAATTTTCGAGAACGAAAAAAACATTGTCGGCATTATTCACTTCGCAGCATATAAATCGGTAGGTGAATCCGTTTCAGACCCTCATAAATATTATCATAACAACATAAACTCTTTGTTAAATGTTTTAGAATGTTGTTTGAAATTCAACATCGCTAATTTCATTTTTTCTTCTTCCTGCTCTGTTTATGGTAATATCAGCCAACTTCCGGTAAAGGAAGATACTCCTTTTGGAAAAGCAGAATCTCCGTATGCATATACAAAACAAGTGGGCGAAGAAATGATCAAAGATTATACTATTGCATATCCCCAGCTAAAAGCAATAGCACTTCGTTATTTCAATCCTGTTGGGGCACATATTTCAGGTTTGATTGGAGAATCACCCATCAATAAGGCCAATAACCTGGTACCCATCATTACCCAAACTGCTATTGGAAAAATCAAGGAAATGACTGTATTTGGAAGTGATTATCCAACACGTGACGGAACCTGTGTTCGTGATTATATACATGTTACCGACATTGGCACTGCTCATATCAAAGCAATGATGTATTTGATTGAGAATAAAAACGAATCCAATTTTTCTATCTTTAATTTAGGAACAGGTACCGGAGTAAGTGTTCTGGAAGCAATCTGCGCATTTGAAAAAATAAGCGGAGAAAAACTAAAATATACCATAGGCGAAAAACGACCGGGTGACGTAATTGCTATATATTCAAATACCGAAAAATCAGAAAAAGAACTTGCCTGGAAACCTGAATTCAATTTAGAAGAAATGATGGAAACCGCATGGAAATGGGAGTTGGAACAAAAAAAGGAGATTTGATGATCTGATATTTTATCAAATTCAAGGTTCCTCGTTGGTGAAGTTGCGTTAGGGATTGCAGCGTAAATCCCAGAAAACCTATTTTATAAATGTATGATGAATTCTTCGGTAATGCCGCGTTAGGGATTGCAACGTAAATCCTTTTCTCTTTAGAAAAGATTGAAGTGAAAAGCCCGCCCTTTCCTTTTCAGGAAAGGAACGTCCAAAAGAACCTTAATTTATAAAATTAAAATTGTACATTTTCAAATTTGCGCATTATAAAAATTTTAAATTAACATATCAATAAATCCTTGGGAATTTAACTGGCTCACATTCATTCATCATCTCATAAACCTTGTCAAATACATCGTCAGCACTTGGTTTAGAGTTATAATCACCATCAGTACTATAAGCAGGACGATGATCTTTTGCAGTCAGCGTTTTAGGTTCCGAATCAAGATATTGAAAAGCATCCTGCTCAACCAAAACTTTTTGTAAGATATAAGCACTTGCTCCACCCGGAACATCTTCATCCAATACCAATAATCGATTTGTCTTTTTTACGGACTCTTTAATGGATTGATTCAAATCGAATGGTAATAAGGTTTGTACGTCAATTACTTCAACAGAAATACCTACTTCAGTTAATTGTTTAACTGCTTCCATTGCAATACGGCAACAAGAACCATACGTTACTAATGTTACATCACTGCCTTCATTAATTGTTTCAGTGATCCCTAATGGTACTTTGTATTCTCCCAAATTACTTGGCTGTTGCTCTTTTAAGCGATATCCGTTCAATGGTTCGATAACCAAAGCAGGTTCATCGGCACATAAAAGGGTATTATAAAAACCTGCGGCTTGCGTCATATTACGAGGCACACAAACATAAATTCCACGAATAGAATTAATGATCATCCCCATTGGAGAACCACTGTGCCAGATACCTTCTAATCGATGCCCACGTGTAGAAATGATCACAGGCGCTTTTTGCCCGCCTTTAGTACGATAATGAATTGTTGCCAGATCATCACTCATTATTTGCAAGGCATACAATAAATAATCCAAATATTGAATTTCACAGATCGGACGTAAGCCACGCAATGCAAGCCCTATAGCTTGTCCCATAATTGTAGCTTCACGAATACCGGTATCGAATACCCGTATCTCACCATACTTCTCCTGAAGGGTTTCCAGGCATTGATTCACTCCGCCAATTTTTCCGGCATCCTCTCCAAATATCAATACCTCCGGGTATTTAGCAAGTATCGCATCAAAATTATCGCGAAGCAATTCACGCCCATCAACCATTTTATTCTCGCCTTTGTACTCAGCGAGTATAGGTTTTATATTTAGTGCATTTAGTTCGGATTCGCTATGCAGGTAAGAGCTATAACGATCATGATTTGCAAGTTTCGATTCATTCAGCCAATCAATTAATTGCGTTTTTGAAACAGTATTTTCATTTCGTATTAAACGTAATACTTGCTTAGCTGCTGTGATCATATCCTTGCGAATAGGCTCCTTTATTGCATTTAAGTCGTTTTTTATTTTTGCGATGAATGAAGCATTTGAAGATTGTGTTGCAATTACATCTATTAAAGCACTCACCTCTTGCAACTCATTTTTAATTGGATTAAGGTAGGCTTCCCAGGCAGCAGCTTTAGCTTCGCGCACCACTTTTTTTGCATTTTCCTGAATTTCGTTCAATACAATTTCAGTACTTAATTTACTATCTAAGATCCATTCGCGCATTTTTTTTAAACCATCAAAATCTGCTTCCCATTGCAAGCGGTCCTTCGACTTATAACGTTCATGGGAACCTGATGTACTATGCCCTTGCGGCTGCGTTACCTCTTCCACATGGATCAAGACCGGAACATGCTCTTCTCTGCAAATTTTCGCTGCCTTTTCATAGGTTTCACATAAATGAACATAATCCCAGCCTTTGGTTTTAAAAATTTCATATCCTGTGCCACCATTCTCCCGCTGAAACCCCTTTAATATTTCAGAAATACTTTCTTTAGTTGTTTGATATTTTTTGGGAACAGAGATCCCATGTCCGTCATCCCAAACTGATACCAGCATTGGAATTTGCATTACACCGGCTGCATTAATGGTTTCCCAAAATAAACCTTCCGAAGTACTTGCATCTCCGATAGTTCCAAAAGCAATTTCATTTCCTTTGTTAGAAAACTTATTAAATTCTTTGCTTTGTAATTGGATATTTTCTTTGTAATATTTTGAGGCCATCGCCAAACCTAATAAACGTGGCATCTGCCCACCCGTAGGTGAAATATCGGGAGATGAATTTTTTATTTTTGTCAGATCTTTCCAGCTTCCATCACTATTAAGACTTCGAGTACCAAAATGCCCCCCCATTTGACGACCTGCACTCATTGGCTCTGCATCCACATCAGTATGTCCGTATAATCCGGCAAACCATTCCTGAAGCGATAAGTTATTAGTTGCAAACATAAAAGTCTGGTCGCGGTAATATCCTGAACGAAAATCCCCATTTTGAAAAACCCTTGCCATCGCCAATTGAGCCAATTCTTTTCCATCACCAAAAATTCCGAATTTCGCTTTGCCGGTAAGTACTTCACGTCTGCCCATAAGGCTCGCTTCTCTACTTTCATTGGCAATGCGATAATCGTTTAAAACGATCTTTATGAATTCTTCTTTTGAAAAACCCTGCTTCTTTTCTGACTGAATCGATTGTTCTGCGTTTACCATGGTTAGTGTCTATAATTCTTTGTCACAAATGTAAGTATTTGTAAATTTATTCAACATTTTAATTTATTACAAAATTATCATTTCCAAATTAACCTTTTTTTTAACCCTCCAAAAACACATTATGCAAATTAAAGATTAATTACCACAGATCATTGTCCATTTATGGCAGATTAAGGTTAATTTTTGTAAAATTTACATTTTTTTAAAAGACTTATATTATATTTGTAAAAATCAAAATTTTGCAATTTTTTTAAAAGAAAATATTGTAAAACGACATTCAAAATAAATAAAAAAAGCATAGTCGCAGGCCAAAACGAAAATACCTCATGGCTTATAACCCTGAAAATAAAGAAAAGAATGCACATGTTTTATTTTAAAAAATACGGATCACAATGATGAGTGTTGATCCAAAAACCATTATTATGACTAACATCATTGGCACTTTGCTGATGAGTTTATCATTATTTATAGTTTCACGAGGGTATCTTGGTCAGATAAAAGGACTTATCAAATGGGCTGCTGCAACAGGGATACAATGTATCGGGTGGTTTTTTCTGAGTGCTCTTCGTGGTGCTGTTCCTGATCTCATCTCAATAGTAGTAGGTAATTGCCTGCTCCTTCTATCATTGGGCCTTTATTCCAACATTTTAGCAGAATTCAACAACAAACCCCCAAGGCGCTTTTTGACCTATTTATTGGTTAGCCTGGCAGCCATTATTTTAGCCTATTTTGTATTAATAAGGCCGGATGTATCTTCGCGCATTGTCATTATCTCAGGAGGCTCTGCAATTTTTCTGTTTGCAAGCAGCTACATTTTATTGTCTACTAAGGGCCATCGTCCCGTAAGTCATTTGTTAACTGCGATTCTGTTCACTATTTGTGGCACTATCCTTACATTCAGATTTTTCTACACGTTGATTGCAGATCCGAATCCCGGTCAAACACCGTTTGGCACTTATCCAATGCAAAACATATCATTTTTAACTTTCTTTATTATTTCTGTGATGCTAACTTTTGGCTTTGTTCTGATGTGTAACGACAGATATATTCTCGAACGAAAACAAGTAGAAGAGGAACTTATAGTAGCTAAAAGGTTAGCAGAGGCTTTAGCAGGTGCAAAAGATCGCTTTTTGTCAAATATGAGTCATGAAATTCGTACTCCACTAAATGGAATAATCGGATTTACAACTATCCTACTTCAAAGTGACCTGCCACCGAATCAAAAAAAACAAATAGAGATCATCAAAACCTCTGGCAATATTTTAATGGCACTTATAAATGATATTCTTGATTTGGCAAAAATTAATGATGGCAAAGTGGAACTTGAAGAAACGGTATTCAATTTGTCCGACTTAGTAAATGACATTCTTATTTCTTTTGAATTACGTATTAATGAAAAAGAAATAAAAATGGTTAAGATGTATGATGAAAATATTCCAAATTTATTAATTGGTGACCCCATTCGCATCTCTCAAATACTTATTAATCTGATAAACAATTCAAACAAATTTACCAATAACGGTGGACAAATAAAAGTGGACGTGAGTTTAGTCGAACAGGACGAAGAAAAAGCAATTATTGAATTTAACATCTCAGATACAGGTATTGGTATTTCAAAAGAAAAATTAAAAACCATCTTTGAACCTTTCGTTCAAGGTAACAATGGTTCTGCATACAAACATGAAGGAACCGGGCTGGGATTAGGTATTGTAAAACGGCTGATTAACCTTATGAACGGGACTATCTGTATTGAAGGGAAATTGAATGAAGGGACTACAGTTACTGTTATTATTCCACTTAAAAAAACTGAAACAATTCTGGTGCCCGAAAAAACAGAAACAATCCTTTTGTCAGACGATCTTAAAGAAATTGGTCATTTAAAAGTATTGATCGCAGATGATAATGAGATCAATCAACTCTTAGCACAAACCATCTTGCTTAAATTCGGATTTGAAGTGGACAGTGCCGAAAATGGTAAAATAGCAATTGAATTAATGAATAAAAACCAGTACGATATTATTCTGATGGACCTAAAGATGCCTGAAATGGGAGGATTTGAAGCGGCACAACACATTCGTACTCAAATGGATCCACCAAAATCAACAGTACCAATTATTGCTATTACTGCAGATGTGACCAAAGCAGATTTAGATACCTTCAAAGAGGCTGGGATAAACGATTTTATTCTTAAGCCCTTTGATCAAGCTGACTTATTGAATAAGATCACTGCTCTGGTAAAAAAAAGTAAAACAAAAAAATGATTATAAACAGGAAAAAAATATTTTATAAAAAAAAAGAATACCGAAACTTTAATTAAAATGCTAAATTCGTAAAATCATAATTCATTCTATTCAAAAAATGAAACTTTGCAACTTCAAATATCTGAAAAGTATTTCACCGGATGATGAAAAATTTGTTCCACAAATGATTCAACTTTTTTTGAAAAATGTCCCTGTTTCTGTTGAAGCAATGAAAAATTTTATAATCACTAAAGATTGGAATAGCTTGCAGCATCATGCTCATAAGATAAGATCAGATATTAATTGTATGGGGATACCAAAACCTTATGGAAATATATCAAAACAGATTGAAGAATATGCTAAACTTAAAGAGAATTTTGATTTAATCGAAGACTTAGTATTAAAACTTGAAACGGTGCTTTTACAAGTATATATAGAACTAGAAGAGGAGTTGAATAATTATGGATTAATTCATAAAACTTCATAATATTATAATATAATGATCTATTTATGAAAATTTACGACTTAAATTATTTGAAAAGCCTTTCTCCAGACAATCCAAAATTTATGGTGGAGATAATTCAACTGTTTTTGAAACAAGTCCCACTTTTTGTTGAAGAACTGAATAAACACCAATCCAATTCCGATTGGGCCGGATTGCAATATAATGCTCACAAAATTGGTTCTCATTTTGATTGTTTGGGTATCCAACAAGAGTATAGAGATGTAGCCCGAAAAATTGAAGAATACGCCAAACTAAAAGAGAATTCCGATTTAATTCCAGGTTTAGTCATAAAACTTGAACATTCCTTACAACAGGCTAATAAAGAATTAAATGAAGAATTGAAAAAAAATTACAACATAGCTTAACTGAATCTAAAGCTTTTTTTATAACTTCGTTCTTGAAAAGCATTTATGACATAAATATTAACCTCAATTTAAAACCACACTATTTTATTGTGAACTGCAATCTTTTTCAAAAATTGCTTTTTGAAATAAAAGAACAATACTCAAATTTAAAATTCTGAACTAAATGAACTGTATTATTGTTGATGATGATGATCAAATAAGGTTCCTGATGGAAACATTAGTTAAGGAATCCGATTCTTTGCACCTTGTAAAGAGCTGTAGCACTGCTTTGGAAGCATCTAATGTTTTGTTAAAAGAAAAAATTGATTTAATATTTTTGGATGTGATGATGCCTGGAATGTCCGGCATGGAGTTCCTTAAAACATTAGAGGGAGATAAACCACTTATAATTATGATCACTGCTAATAAAGAATTTGCTGCCGAGGCTTACGATTTTGAAGTATGCGATTTTATTGTAAAGCCGATTTCCCATTCACGATTTTTGAGAGCTGTTTCAAAAGCAAAAAAACTAATCGGGGCAAAGGATATTGAGCCGGCCAAAGATACTTTTTTTGTAAAATTCAACTCCATTTTAGTGAAAATAAATATGGAAGATATCTTTTTGATTGAAGCATTAGCCGACTATATTGCTGTTCATACTCTTAAGCAAAAATATATCGTGCATTCCACAATGAAAGATGTTTTAAATAAACTTCCAAAAAACGATTATATACGTGTTCATAATTCTTATATTGTAAGAGTTGATAAAATTTCTTCAATTGAAGGCAGCAATCTATACATTGGTAAACAAACTGTTCCTATAAGCAGAGCCAAACAAAAAGATCTAATGAATCGAATAGAATTATTGAATTAAGCAATAACAGATATTCCATATTTAAGCACCTTTCAAATTATAGAGGGAAATCTATTCACAAACTGAGTATTTTAATCAAAAAATATCCTTTTTTTGGTGAAACTCGGTCAAAAAAACATTTTTATAGAAAAAACGCAATTAAATTTACGTGCTCCCCCTGATTTAATTCCTAAAAAAACAAATTTCTTTTCCTCATTTCCAAATTAGCTCACAAACCAAGTTTTAATTATACTTTTTGGTTTGTGAGCCGGATCATTTTTTGCAATTTTTTAAAAAATATTTTTACAAAATTTTAATATTTTTTTAAGTGCGAAAAAAAAAATCTTATCAATTTGTTTGACCAGGACAAAAATATTTTCTTAAAAATCGCAATTTTCTCCGATTTGGATAAATATTAATTTTCTGCTTAAAGACCTCAAAATGGTTATTAATAAACGCTTTTCCATAATTTTCTGCCATTATGGACAATGAAATTGGAAAATAATTGATTTTTTTTCAAACTACCATTGTTTATAACAAATATTTCATATCTTTGCCCTCCCTAAAAAAGGGAAGTTGTGTTTATTCACAAAAGAATTGATAGAAATTTAATACAAAAAATAATGCCTACTATATCGCAATTAGTTCGTAAAGGAAGAGTAAAAGCGGCTAACAAAAGCAAGTCAGCAGCACTAGAATCATGTCCTCAAAAACGTGGAGTATGTATTCGTGTTTACACAACAACTCCTAAAAAACCAAACTCCGCAATGAGAAAAGTTGCAAGGGTAAGGTTAACCAACAAAAAAGAAGTGAATGCATACATTCCGGGAGAGGGACATAACTTGCAAGAACACTCTATTGTATTAATTCGTGGTGGTAGAGTAAAAGATTTACCAGGTGTTCGTTACCACATCGTTCGTGGTGCATTGGATACTTCAGGTGTAGCAGGTCGTAATCAAAGACGCTCTAAATACGGAACTAAAAAACCGAAACCAGGAGCTAAAGGAGCTGCACCAGCAGCAGCAGCTAAAAAGAAATAATTCAACAATTATTTAATTTGAAAATTTGAAAACAAACATATTTGTTTATCAGATCTAGCAAATTAACAAATTAACAACTCGTAGGAATAATGAGAAAAAGTAAAGCAAAAAAGAGAATTCTGTTACCTGATCCAAAATTTAACGACATGCTCGTTACTCGTTTTGTAAACAATCTAATGTACGATGGTAAAAAAAGTACATCTTATGATGTTTTTTATGATGCCATAGAGATCATAAAGAAAAGAACAGAACAAGACGGACTTGAAATGTTTAAAAAAGCATTAAGTAATATTACACCGGCAGTTGAGGTTCGTAGCCGTAGAGTTGGTGGAGCTACTTTTCAAATTCCTTCTGAGATCCGTCCGGAAAGAAAAACGTCTATGGGTATTAAATGGATGATTTTATATGCTCGCAAGAGAAATGAAAAATCCATGAGTGCTAAATTAGCAGGTGAAATTATTGCAGCTGCTAAAGAAGAAGGAGCCGCTTTCAAAAAGAAAGAAGATGTTCATAAAATGGCTGAAGCCAACAAAGCATTTTCACACTTTAGATTCTAAAAGCTTTTAAGGCTTGGGATTTAAAGTTTAGGATTTAAAAATTAGAATTAAGAGTAAATTAAAATGGCAGATTTAAGATATACAAGAAATATTGGAATTGCAGCTCACATTGATGCAGGTAAAACTACCTGTACTGAGCGTATTCTATATTATACCGGAGTTAATCACAAAATTGGTGAAGTACATGATGGTGCTGCTACAATGGACTGGATGGTACAAGAGCAAGAACGTGGTATAACAATCACTTCTGCAGCTACTACTTGTTTTTGGAAATACAAGAACGAACAATACAAAGTAAACATTATTGATACACCGGGCCACGTTGACTTTACAGTTGAGGTGAATCGCTCATTACGTATCCTTGATGGTTTAGTGTTTTTATTTTCTGCTGTTGATGGTGTTGAGCCACAATCAGAAACTAACTGGCGTTTAGCAAATAACTACAATGTAACTCGTATTGGGTTTGTAAACAAAATGGACCGTTCAGGTGCAGATTTTTTAAAGGTTGTAGCTCAAGTAAAAGAAGTTTTGGGTGGAAATCCAATTCCTTTGCAATTACCTATTGGTGCTGAAGAAACATTTGTTGGGGTTGTTGACTTGATCAACTTCCGTGGAATTGAGTGGAATGAGCACGATCAGGGAATGACTTATAAAGTAATTCCTATTCCTGCAGAAATGTTGGAAGAAGCAAAAGAGTGGAGAGAAAAATTATTGGAAGCGATCTCTGAATTTGATGACGCTATCATGGAGAAATTTTTCGAAGACCCAGCTTCAATCACTGAATTAGAAATATTAACAGCTCTTCGTAAAGCATGTATCGCTAATAAAATTGTTCCAATGGTTTGTGGATCAGCCTTTAAGAATAAAGGAGTACAAACTATGTTGGATTTGGTAATGGAATTAATGCCATCACCAATGGATAAAGAAAGCACAAAAGGTACCCATCCTGATACTGGTGAAGAAATTACTCGTAAACCGGATGTTAAAGAACCATTTACTGCATTGGCATTTAAAATTGCAACCGATCCTTTCGTTGGTCGTTTGTGTTTCTTCCGTGTTTATGCCGGTCGTTTGGATGCTGGTTCTTATGTATATAATTCTCGTAGCGGCAACAAGGAACGTATTTCACGTATTTTCCAGATGCATGCTAATAAACAAAATGCAATTGATGCTATTGAAGCCGGAGATATCGGTGCAGCAGTAGGATTTAAAGATATTAAAACAGGAGATACACTTTGTGACGAGAAACATCCTATTGTTCTTGAATCAATGAATTTCCCTGAGCCGGTTATCGGTGTTGCTATTGAGCCTAAAACTCAAGCTGACTTAGATAGATTAGGTAATGGTTTATCTAAATTAGCTGAAGAAGATCCAACCTTCCGTGTTAAAACGGATCAGGAAAGTGGACAAACCATTATCAGCGGTATGGGTGAGCTTCACTTGGAGATCATTGTTGATCGTTTAAGAAGAGAATTTAAGGTTGAGGTCAACCAAGGTCCTCCTCAGGTTTCTTACAAAGAAACTATTAATGGTACTGTTTCTCACCGTGAAGTTTACAAAAAACAATCCGGTGGACGTGGTAAATTTGCTGATATACAAGTTGTTATCTCTCCAGTAGATGCTGATTTTGATACAACAACCAAAGCAGGTGGATTACAATTTATAAATGAAATTTCAGGTGGTAACATTCCTCGTGAATTTATCCCTGCCGTTGAAAAAGGATTTAAATCCGCAATGGTGAATGGTGTGTTAGCTGGTTATCCTGTTGATACATTAAAAGTTAGATTGTTAGATGGTTCTTACCACAATGTGGATTCTGATGCATTATCTTTCGAAATTTGTGCACGTTCAGCTTTCCGCGAGGCTATGCCAAAAGCAAAACCTGTATTATTAGAGCCAATTATGAAAGTAGAAGTTCTTACTCCGGAGCACAACATGGGTGATGTAGTAGGTGACTTGAACAAACGCAGAGGAATGATTGAAGGAATGGATACCAGAGCTGGTTCTCAGGTGATTAAAGCAAAAGTGCCTTTGTCGGAAATGTTTGGTTATGTTACAACTCTTCGTACCATTACTTCTGGTCGTGCAACTTCAACAATGGAATTTTCTCATTATGCAGAAGCTCCACGTAACACAGCAGATGAAGTAATTGCAAAAGCTAAAGGAAAAGCAGAAAAAGTATAATATTTTAACGTTCTTTATTTAATAAACTATGAGCCAGAAAATCAGAATCAAATTAAAATCTTACGACTTCAACTTAGTTGACAAGTCAGCAGAGAAAATTGTAAAAACAGTAAAATTAACGGGTGCCGTTGTTAGTGGACCAATTCCATTGCCAACTCACAAAAAGATATATACCGTTTTACGTTCGCCCCATGTTAACAAAAAAGCACGTGAGCAATTTCAATTGTGTTCTTACAAAAGATTGTTAGATATCTACAACTCTACTTCAAAAACAGTAGATGCGTTAATGAAACTTGAGTTACCAAGTGGTGTTGAAGTAGAAATCAAAGCTTCCTAGTAATCAAGCAATTGGCTGATGTCAATTAAATAATTAATAGAAATAAAGTGTTTGAAGAATTAGAGAATTTCAATTCAAAAATTTAACAAACAAAATATCAATAAATCAAAAATATATTAAAATGTCTGGAATAATAGGTAAAAAAGTTGGAATGACTAGTGTCTTCAGTGCCAATGGCAAATATTTGCCATGCACAGTTATTGAGGCCGGTCCTTGCGTGGTTACGCAAGTAAAAACCTTGGAGAAAGACGGATACGCTTCAGTACAATTGTCTTATGATGAGAAGAAAGAAAAAAACACTTCTTCTGCAATGAAAGGTCACTTTGCTAAAGCAGGTACTACTCCTAAACGTAAAATTGTTGAATTCAAAGACTTTGCAACCGAAAAAACTCTTGGTGAAGCAGTAACTGTTGACTTATTTGCCGAAGGCGATTTCGTTGATATTGTTGGAACGTCTAAAGGTAAAGGTTTTCAAGGTGTTGTAAAACGCCACGGATTCTCTGGTGTTGGTGGAAGTACTCATGGTCAGCATGACCGTGCACGTGCACCGGGATCATTGGGAGCTTCTTCATGGCCTTCCCGCGTATTCAAAGGAATGAGAATGGGTGGAAGAATGGGTGGTGACCGTGTTACTATTCAAAATTTAGAAGTAATTAAAGTAATTGCTGAGAAAAACCTTATTATTATTAAAGGTTCTATCGCAGGTGCAAAAGGTTCATACGTTACAATTGAAAAATAATTTTTGAATTTTAAAATTTCAGGTTCAAACCTAAAATTAGAAATCAATAATTCAACAATTCTACAAAACACAACAATTAACAATGGAAGTATCAGTATTAAATATAAGCGGTAAAGCAACTTCAAAGAAAGTTAGCCTAAACGATGCAATCTTTGCTATCGACCCAAATGACCATGCCATTTATTTAGATGTTAAACAACATTTAGCAAATAAACGTCAGGGAACTCACAAATCAAAAGAAAGAGCTGAAGTTAGAGGTTCATCTAAAAAATTAAAGAAACAAAAAGGTACCGGTGGTGCACGTGTTGGTAATGATAAATCTCCAACCAGAGTTGGTGGAGGTAGAGCATTCGGTCCACGTCCTAGAGATTACTCTTTTAAGTTGAATAAAAAACTAAAACGTTTAGCTCGTATATCAGCCTTAACTTATAAAGCAAAAGAAAGCAATATCACAATTTTAGAAGATTTCATTTTTGACTCTCCTAAAACACAAAAATATGCTGACCTGATAAATAATTTAAAGCTTTCAGATAAAAAAACCTTATTAGTGTTGGGGGAATCAAATAAAAACATATATTTGTCCTCCCGAAATATTGGCAACGCAAAAGTTGTAACTGCTTCGGATTTAAACACTTACGATATTTTGAATGCAAATAACCTTTTGCTTGTAGAAAGTTCAGTAAAGGAAATTGAGAATTTATTAGGCAATTAATCAAAAAGAATTAGAAAATTGAAGATTTAGAGATTTAAAGATTTAATATAAAAATCCAAAAAAATCAACAAATTTCCAATTCACTAGATCAACAAATAAAAAGAGATGAGCATAATAATTAAACCGGTTATAACCGAAAAAATGACTGCCCAAGGTGATAAATTTAATCGCTATGGATTTGTTGTAAATAAAGAAGCTAACAAAGTTCAGATCAAAGGAGCTATTGAAAAACTTTATAGTGTTACTGTTGATTCAGTTAATACACAAAATTACGTTGGTAAAGTAAAAACACGTAATACAACAAGAGGAATTGCAATTGGTAGAACCAATCAACATAAAAGAGCAATTGTTACCCTTAAAAAAGGCGAAACAATTGATTTTTACGCAAGCATTTAATAAAAAAGTAACTATACCCCGAGCAGTCGGGGTGATAATAAAATAAACTGAGATGGCTTTAAAGAAATTAAGACCCTTAACACCGGGACAACGTTTTAAATTAGTTAGTGATAACGCTGATATTACTGCAGGTAAACCTGAAAAGAGTTTATTGGTTCCGATAAAAAAATCGGGTGGACGTGATAACACAGGTAAAATGACAATGCGTTATATCGGTGGTGGTCACAAACAACAATACCGTATTATCGATTTCAAAAGAGATAAAATTGGTGTACCGGGAACTGTAAAAACTATTGAGTACGATCCAAATCGTACTGCACGTATCGCTTTAGTTGTTTATGCTGATGGCGAAAAACGTTATATTGTTGCTCCAACCGGACTACTTGTTGGACAAAAAATTGTATCTGGTAAAGATGCAACCCCTTCTATAGGTAACGCAATGTATCTATCTGATATTCCATTAGGTACAACAATCCATAATATTGAATTACGTCCTGGACAAGGTGCTATTATGGCACGCAGTGCAGGATCTGCAGCACAGTTAAGCGCAAGAGATGGTAAATATGCGATTGTTAAAATGCCTTCTGGCGAAACGCGTATGATACTTATCACTTGTATGGCTACAATTGGAGCTGTTTCAAATGCTGATCATAATTTAGAGATCAGTGGTAAAGCTGGCCGTAGCCGTTGGCAAGGTCGCAGACCGAGAACTCGTCCGGTAGCTATGAACCCTGTCGATCACCCAATGGGTGGTGGTGAAGGTAGAGCATCCGGTGGTCACCCTCGTTCACGCAAAGGTTTACCATCTAAAGGTTTCAAAACCCGTTACCCTAAAAAAGCTTCGAATAAATACATTATAGAAGGAAGAAAGAAATAATTTAACCTAGTTTAATGGTTCTTCTCTGAAGAATTCACAACTAAAAAACAACAGAAATGGCACGTTCATTAAAAAAAGGTCCTTTTATCGATTGGAAGTTAGAGAAGAGATTACTCGACCTACAAGCATCAGGTAAAAAAACAGTAATCAAAACCTGGTCTCGTAGATCAATGATTTCTCCGGAATTCGTAGGTTTAACAGTAGCAGTGCACAATGGTAATAAATTTATCCCTGTGTATGTAACAGAAAACATGGTAGGACACAAATTCGGTGAATTTGCACCAACCAGAACTTTCAGAGGTCACTCTGGTAACAGAGATAAAGCTTCTAAATAAAATAAAGAACTGATTAAGGAGAAATAAAAATAATAGATTTAGGAAACGATTTAGAAATAAATTCGAAAACCGAAATCCGAAATACAAGAAATAACAATGGGTGTTAGAAAAAAGAACGCAGCGGACGCACGGAAAGAGGCAAACAAAAGCATATATTTTGCTGTTTTGAAAAATTGCCCTACATCTCCCCGTAAAATGAGATTACTAGCTGATCTTATCAGAGGTAAAGAAGTATATATGGCTTTGAACATTTTGAAATTCAATCCAAAAGAAGCTTCTGTAAGATTAGAGAAATTGTTGACATCAGCAATTTCAAATTTCGAAGCGAAAACAGGTCAAAAACCTGAAGATAGTAACTTGGTAGTGAAAGAAGTTTTTGTTGATAGTGCACTTCAAATGAAGCGTTTAAGAACAGCGCCTCAAGGTCGTGCTAACAGGATCAGAAAACGTTCGAACCACGTTACATTAATAGTAGACAGCAAAAAAATTGTTGTTGACAGTAAAAAACAAGAAGAAACATCTAAATAATAATATTTTCAATGGGACAAAAAGCAAATCCAATAGGCTTACGTTTAGGCATCATTAAA
>JAZKBF010000027.1:0-165183 GCA_040388745.1 Bacteroidota bacterium
GAAAAGCCTGCCCGAATGAACGAATTCATTCGTTCGGGCGGGGATTTACGTTGCAATCCCTAACGCAACGATATCTCTTCGTAAGAAGCTTGAGGATTTTAAAATTACACATTTATTTAGTTTTACGGTTATCGTTCTCAATACAAAATAAGGAAACGAATTTACAAATTACTTGTTTTTTGGTCTACAGTTTCGTAAATTCGTAACGTTACTTATATAAGTAGCCATAGTTATGAAAAAAATTATTACTTTTTTTAGTATCCTTTTATTTTTCTCCGGTCATTTTTTGTATGCCCAGGAAACCAATATTGTGCCGGGCAATCTTTTGGTGATGGTTAATTCAGAAGCCGATGCACTAAAGCTTTCCAATGATCTACAAATTGTTAGTGGGCGTAAAACTGATTTTAAAGTAGAGCGCCTTCTTTCCAGATCAATGCACATCTATTTGTTCAATTTCAATTCTTCCTCTATTGATAATGCTGAAATGCTGAATGCTGTGAGGCGAAGCGCTTTAGTAAAAATTGCACAATTCAATCATACATTCACAGAACGCGCTACCCCTAACGACCCTCAATTTGGGGCAATGTGGGATATGAAAAACACCGGACAATCTGGTGGTACGCCTTTAGCAGATATTCAGGCTACAGAAGCCTGGGATATCACCACCGGTGGATTAACTTCTCAGGGGGATACAATTGTAGTTGCTGTTATTGACGGTGGATTTGATCTGAATCAGCAAGATCTAAATTTCTGGAAAAACCGGGATGAGATACCCAACAACAGCATTGATGACGACAACAATGGGTATATAGATGATTTCGATGGCTGGAACGGCTCTACAGGCACAGATAACTTTTCAGTTGCAAGTCATGGGACACACGTATCAGGAACTGTTGGCGCTAAGGGGAATAATGGAATTGGGGTAACGGGGGTAAATTGGAATGTTAAAGTGATGGCTGTTTCATACGGCTCTTCAGGTGGTAGTTTTGAAGCAAATGTGGTGGCATCTTATGGTTTTGTGATGGATCAGCGAAGAGAATACAATGAAACAAATGGTGTAAAAGGCGCTTTTGTGGTTTCAACCAACTCTTCTTTTGGTGTTAATAATGGTCAACCAACGGCTTATCCCCTTTGGTGTGCAATGTACGATTCCTTAGGTGCGGTTGGCATTTTGAGCGCAGGAGCCACTGCTAATGCAAACTTTAACATAGATGTAACAGGCGATATTCCAACAGCTTGTGAGAGCGATTGGCTTGTTACCGTAACAAATACCACTAATACCGATTCGAAAAACAATAGTTGCGGGTATGGTGCCACCACCATTGACCTGGGCGCTCCCGGTACAAACATCACCTCTACTTACCCTTCCAATTCCTATTCGGCTATTTCTGGAACATCAATGGCCACACCACACGTAGCGGGTGCCATTGCATTAATGTATTCGGTTTTTTGTCCTCAATTTATTATCGATTACAAAGCTGATCCAGCTGGTATTGCGCTGATGGTTAAGGACTCCTTGTTAGGCGCAGTTGATCAGATCGCAGCTATGAGTTCCGGTATCACAGTTACAGGAGGACGATTAAATTTATTTAAAGCCGTGAGATCAATTCAAAATTATTGTTCGCTTGTTTCTGTTGGTGACATTGCGCCATCAGATGATTCTTTTGAGATCACCAACGTGTATCCAAACCCGGCTAATAAAACACTAAATATTGTTTACAATAATTCTCAAAACTCGAGTGATCCCATATCTATTGGGCTTATTAATGTATTAGGCCAGGAAATAAAACGCATCAATATAGATAACAACTCTTCAGGTATACAGCGTATTAGCATGGATCTGAATTCCATAGAAAAAGGAATTTATTTTGTCAGTATCAATGGCAACAATAAAAAATCCAATGTTGTTAAGGTTGTTGTGTATTAGTATTCCGAATCAAGGGATAAAAAATCTACGTCCATTGATCATTACAATTCGGAATTAAAATTCGAATATTTCTTCCGAATTAGCATAACATTAAAAACACAGCAACTTAACACCCTAAAGCGTTGTAAACTAACGCTTTAACCATTTTTGTTTCGTTTTTTTTCGTCTCAACGAAAAAAATATCGTACTTTTGCCCCCTATATAAAACCCAAAACTAAAAAAGCAAATAAAAATGAAAAAAACCTTACTTACTTTATTTACTGTCGGTTTGTTTAATTTCGCGAATGCGCAGGTTAGTGCCTACACTTTTGCGGGCACTTCTGGAACGTATACCGCGATTTCAACAGGCACCTCAATTGCAACAGGTACTCAAGATGACAGCGTTATCACGGCAAAACCAATTGGGTTTACTTTTAATTATAATGGTGCCAATTACACCACATTTGGAGCGAATATAAACGGTTGGATATCTCTTGGTTCAACTGCACCATCTAACAGCTATACTCCTATCAGCACCGGAACAACCAATAATATTATTTCTGCATTGGGTAGAGATCTTCAGTTAGGTTACACTGCCGCAGGGTCTTATACAACAGGAAGCAATACAATTGCAATGACTGCAGGCTCAACTGCAGGTTTTGTTGTTGGTGATGTTTTTATTACCGGTACAGGATTTGCCCCAGGTACCACTGTAACAGCGGTAGGTGCAACAACCTTAACAGCTTCAGCTAATGCTACTACAACCGGAACTACAGGAACCTACACTGTTTTAGGAAACATTCAATATTTAACTGCAGGAACAGCTCCTAACAGAACTTGTACTATTCAATGGACACGTGCCCGCAGATATGGAACTAGTCTTACAGGAACCAATGCAGGTCAAATCAATTTATTTAATTTTCAAATCAAACTTACCGAAACAAGCAATACTGTTTCATTTGTATATGGTATATTTCTTACCAATGCTACTTCAAGTAAATATGAGGTTGGTCTTCGTGGAAGCGCTAATACTGATTTTAATAATAGAAAAACAACTACCAACTGGGCTTCAACAACCGCTGGTACACTTAAAACGGACACATGCAGCCTTACCACAACAGTTAAACCGGCTTCTGGTCAAACCTTTACCTGGACCCCTCCACCAGTTTGTACAGGCACTCCAACAGCAGGAACAGCTTCAGCACCAACAGGTGCTTGTAGCGGTGTAAGTTTTGACCTTGTTTTAACAGGTTTTACTCCAAATGTTTCAGGTCTTACTTTTCAGTGGCAATCCTCAACTACATCAGGTGGAACATATACAAACATTCCATTAGCTACCACTACAACTTTTGCAACAACACAAACAGCTACAATGTATTATAAGTGCATGGTTAGTTGCAGCGGAGGAACAGCAGTGGCTTCAAATATTGTAACAGTAACTTTAAATGCTGCTTCAGCTTGTTATTGTGTTCCACTAAGTGGCGGTAGTGCTTGTATAACTAATGTTACATTTGGAGCGTTAAATCGCACCTCGGCTGCTTGTGAAAACTCCCCAACTTATTATACTGCAGTTCCGGTTGGAACAGCAACAGCAACTGTTAATCAATCCACCACCTCTCCTATTTCTGTTACTAATGGTAGTACAGGTGCTGCTATCATTTCTGTTTGGATTGATTATAATCAGAACGGAACATTTGAAGCTTCGGAATGGACTCAGGTAGCAACCAACGCTCTTGCCTCAGCAACATCCACTGTTAATATTGTTGTCCCGGGTTCGGCCACATTAGGTCAAACAGGAATGAGAGTTAGGTCTCGTAGCGTAGGTAGTTCAAATGGCGCTACTGATGCTTGTGTAGAATTCTTTTCCGGAGAAGCGGAAGATTATGTAATAACTATTGGTGCTGGTGTACTTTGTACAGGAACTCCAACAGCAGGTACTGCAACCACATCTTCGGATAGTGCTTGTGCCGGAGAAAGCTTCAATCTTATTCTAACAGGATATACCTCCGGATCAGGAATTACTTTCCAGTGGCAATCTTCACCAACCTCTGGTGGGACCTATACAAACATTTCAGGTGCTACAACATCAACCTACGCAGCAACACAAACAGCTACCACTTATTACAGGTGTGCTGTAACCTGCAGCAGTGGAACTCCTGTTAACTCAAATGTTGTAACTGTATTTCTTACACCTCTTATGAATTGCTACTGTACTTCAACTGCAACAAGTGTTTCTGATGAAGAAATATTTAATGTTACTGTAGGAACTCTAAATAATACATCATCTTGTACAACTACAGGTGGTACGGGTTCTGTTTTGAAAATGTATTCAAATTATACGGCTGTAGCTGCTCCAACTCTTTCAAGAACTGCTGCTAATACTTTTTCTGTTACAATCGGAACTTGTGGAACAAGCCCTTATACAAGCGCATTTAAAATATTTATCGATTATAATAAAAATGGCTCTTTTGCTGAGGCTGGAGAAACAGTTTATACATCAGATACAGCTACTGCTTTAACGTATACAAAAACAGGTAGTTTTACTGTTCCTACATCTGCAGCAAGTGGTAGTACATTGATGAGAGTTGTGAATACAGAAACTGACTTTGCTTATACAATAGACTCTTGCGGAACTTATGGTTATGGTGAAACGGAAGACTATTTGGTAAGCATACCTTCTCTTGTTGGAATTGAAGAAAACGATGTACTAAACACTATTTCGGTATATCCAAACCCAACAACAGGCTTATTTAATATAACAACAAGCACTGCAAACTTTACTCAATTGACTATTAGTGTAATTGATATCCAGGGCAAAGAAGTGTTCAACACTTCAGATAAAAATTACTCTGCTAATTATAACAAACAAATTAATTTAGAAGGCTTAGCAAAAGGTATTTATTATATCAAACTAAATACAGGAGCTGGTGTTAAAACACAAAAATTAATTATTCAGTAATCATTAGATTTAGGTTAATAAAAAGGCCCATTCTCAATAGAGGATGGGCCTTTTTTAATGCCTGTTTTTTTTAACTTTCCGTTTGAATAATATATTCTACATTTTTTCAAAAACCTTCAAACTCACATTCTCCTGCCTGGTCATTTCTTCTTTGGCCGTTTTTGTTTTGTCGGTATAGCCCAATAAATGTAATACACCATGAATAATTACCCGGTGCAATTCATTCTCAAACGTTTTAGAATACTTTAAGGCGTTTTCTTTCACTCTCTCTATGCTAATGAAAACATCTCCGCTAATGGGCTGTTTGCTATCTTCTTTTGAATAGTCGAATGTAATGATATCCGTAAAAGTATCGTGATTAAGGTATTGTTTATTGATGTTCAATAAATAATCGTCATTACAAAAAACAAAAGTGATCTCACCCGCTTTTCGTTTCTTTTTTACAATAACCTCTGTTATCCATTGTTTCAGAAGTGTTTTGTTTTTTAAAGTAAATTTTACGTTTTCCGTTTGAAGGTTTATCATAACTGTAAATGAGAAATAAAAAAATCACTATGCTTTAATAACTTTAATTGTTTTAGCCCAGCCATTTCCATTTACCCTGATAAAATATACCCCTTTGGGCAGGCCGGCTTTTTCTGTGGATACTTGTAGAGTTTGTTTCCCCCTTGATTGAATTGAAGCGGGTGCGATCATTAAAGGTAATTCCTGTCCTAACAGATCAAGCAATTTAATAGAGATCTTTTCTTCTTTTTGCAGATCAATTTCAATAGTTAAATTATCAAAAAAGGGGTTGGGAAAGGAACTTAATGTTGATAAGAATGAATTTTCATTTACACTCAAATTAATAGATCCATCCGAGTAAAGATGATGCGCGTAAATGTCGTTACTCATGTTGGCATCGTCACGTCTATCCTGCCAGGCATAAATGGCTCCACCATTACCATCCGAAACATTTTTTGGACTCGATTGATTGCCAATGGCATTGGTTACGATCACACCATTTAATGCCCATTGAATTATTCCATTTCCGTTTATTCGCTGGCTTTTTATGTCTGTATCTAATCCTGCGGCATCCTGCCATACAATAATGGCTCCACCGGCATTGTCATTTAAAATATTAGGGTTTAACTGATCGTTCGTAGATGTGCAAATGGGCGCATCATTGTTGGTCCATTGCCTGACACCTGCAGAGCTTAATTTTTGGGCATAAATATCATAGTTTCCTGATCGGATATCTTTCCAGGTTACAATTAATCCATTAGTTGAATTTCCGCTGCTTAAAATATCCTGAGCGCTTTGATTTCCTGCTGCGTCAGATACTACTACACCATCATTAGCCCATAGGATGGTCCCATTTTCATCTACCTTTTGTGCGTATATATCATAATCAACGAGGTTTCGTTTATCTACCCATACAATGTAAGCTCCGCCAGAAGCTGAATCGGGATCAATTTTAGGATCGACCTGCGCTCCCTGAGCCGAACAAATTGCCAAAGCCCCTGTTCCCCATAGTAATGACCCCGTGGCATTTATACGTTGAGCGTAAACATTATAATCAGTAAGATTTCTATAGTCCTGCCAGGTGATGATAGCGCCACCCTTTCCATCTTTTTGAACTTTCGGATTCAATCTGTTAGCATCCACCGTGCATAAAGGTAGCCCTCCAACGGGCCAAACTGGGACTCCTGAATGATCTATGCGTTGGGCCCACAGGTCCCAGTTCCCATTACCCCCCTGCTGTTCCCAAACAATGATAGCACCTCCGGCATCATCACTTACAATTTTTTCGTTATGCTCCCTTTCCGGTTTATTGGCAACGCCCACACCGTTTATTGTCCACTGAATTACTCCCGCTGAATCTATCCGTTGTGCAAAAAGATCGCGTTCAATACCAGTACGCCAATCCGACCAGGCAACAATCACCCCGCCAGCCATATCTGATACAATTGATGGAGTGCTTTGATCAGCAGCATCGGTGCATAATGCAACACCATTTGTTGTCCACTGAGGATAACCTGCCTGGTTCAGGTATTGAATATAAATATCTGGCAATCCCACTCCACCGCCTGATCTATAATCTTTCCAGGTTATGAACACCCCGCCTTTGTTATCATCAGCCATTCTCAAATCAATTTGTCGTCCCAACTCCACACATACAGGAGTATTAACGGCAGTATTGCTGCTCCATTGACTAAATCCTGTTTTTACACATAGGGTCAATATTATCAGAAAAAGGGATATTTTAATAGCTCTTTGTTTCATTTTTAGTAGGGTCTAAAGGTTTAGAATGAACATATTAAGTATTGAACAGCTCTTTATTTTTATATCAACAAAAATGTATCCAACTTTACAAAACAATGAAAAGCCTTTAAAAATGGCTCTTTGATGAATCCTGTTTTTTTTCAGTTCACTAATCTAAGAATAATAATCAAGAAAAGAAAAACACCCAAAAACTTTGAAAGATCAAATCTGTAAAATAGTGGTTTTTGAAGTATAAATTACCGTTTAAAACAATTATTTTAAACTTTTTTAAGGCACACACACCACTGATAATCAAATAGATATGTATTTATTTTTAAAATTCACACTTATTCTTTTTTGATGGTATGCTTATTCGTAAATTCGTATTCCTCTAAGGCGAGTGTAATTTGAAGGAAAATGAAAAAAGGCATTTATTGTTTAGAAGGTTTATGGGATCGTGATCTTCAGAACAAATCTACGGTACTTCCAATTCTTGAGTTATTACATAAAGGTGGTATTTGTAATTACATTTATCATACATGCGCTACCAAAGAAGAGTTAGAGTTCTTCTTAAAAAAATGGAAACAGAAAGCGATCATTACTAAATTCCCAATTCTTTACTTAGCCTTTCATGGGAAAAGGGGGCATATTTATATTACACATAATAACACCTACTCTCTGAATGACCTTGCTGGGATCCTTGAAAACTCTGCCCAAGGGAAAGTTATATATTTTGCTTCCTGCGAAACCCTGAATGCTGCCGAACGAACCATTCAATCGTTTCTTAAAAAAACAAATGCGATAGCAGCTATCGGCTATAAACAAGAGGTGGACTGGATGATAGCAACTGCCTTTGAACTGCTCGTTTTAGATGCGCTTCAACAGGATAGGTTTGATAGCAGAGGAATACAAAAAATAGAAACAAAAATAAAATCAGAATACGGTAATTTGCACCAGATCCTTTGCTATAGAATGGTAATAAATAAACATCTTCATTTTCCAAGAAAAAGAATTTAATAAATTCGCAATTGTAATTTCTAAAACCCTGGCTTTAGATTTTTAAAGCTTTCTAACATTTATACTTTTATCAAACGATGAAAACTAACGTAGCCACAACCCCTCAGTATCCGCAGGAAAAAAACAACGTTTTAAATAAAAATTTTCGGGCAAGCACTAATTTTTATCACAGCGATAAAATTTTCGGAAATTATTTTAAAAAGAACAGCTCCCCTAATGGATTTGCTTACATGGCCGATAAATTGGATTTCATTGGTAAAGAAGCTGCAGGAAAAATGAACGAACTTTCCCTGCTGGCTGATAAACTAGGCCCTGAACTTGTAAAAAGAAATTCTTTTGGTGAAACTATTAATGAGATCCGTTTTCATCCTGCTTATTGGGATCTGATGAAAATAGCTGTAAAATCGGAAATGTTCCGTGTAAAATGGGAGCCCTCGTTGCGTGAAAAGTTTAATAATGAGAAACAACTTCTTGGTTTTGCTTCAGGATATATTTATGGTTTGAGTGAGTGTGGCCAATTCTGCCCGCTTTGCATGACGGATGGTGTTGCTCGGCTTATTGATCTGTTCTGTGATGATGAAGATAAAGCAAGATTACTACCACATATTTTTACTGATAATGCCGATGAGCTATATAGCGGAGCCATGTTTCTGACTGAAAAAACAGGTGGCTCGGATGTGGGTGCCAACCTGGTTGTTGCGACTCACAAAGAAGGAAAAAATTATTTTTTGAATGGAGAAAAATGGTTTTGCAGCAATGCAAATGCTGATCTTATTTTTGCTCTTGCACGCACCGATTCGAGTGTTAAAGGAACTAAAGGACTTTCCATTTTTTTAATTGAAAAAACGCTGCCTTCCGGAGAACGAAACCCAATGGATGTTATCCGATTAAAAGATAAGCTGGGAGTGCGTTCTATGGCAAGTGCAGAATGTATGCTTACCAATACTGTTGGAAAGCTCGTAGGCAATGAATTTGACGGGTTTAAAGTAATGATGCAAATGGTTACCCTGTCACGACTTTATAATTCAATAGCCGCACTTGCTTGTTCGCGCAGGGCTTTAATAGAGGCCTACCAGTTTTTATGCTTCAGGGATACATTTGGAAAAACAGCCATTGAGCATGCTTTGATCCGAACTAAACTCACTGAACTTGGATCCCTGCATGTTGCCAATTTTTATCTTGTATGGAGAACCGTGAAATCACTTGAGCTTGCAGATGCAGGAGATGAAAGAGAAACACAATTACTTCGTTTGATAAACCCAATGACTAAAAAATGGTCGGCAGAAACCGGTGTATACATTAACCGCGAAAGCATGGAATTGATGGGAGGCCTTGGTTATATTGAAGATACTGTTATGCCAAAGCTAATGCGTGATATGATGGTACTGCCTATCTGGGAAGGTTCCGGTAATATCATTATCCTGGATATGCTCAGGGCAATGTCAAAATCAAAAGGCTTTGAAGTTCTCTGTGATGAGGTTAACAAGAGTGCGGATAAAAGCACTGCCTATGGCAAATGGGTAAAAGAAGAATTAAATAAATTAATTCTTTTTTCAGAAAAAATAAAAACACTTTCATCCGATCAAATGGAAGCATCAGCAAAACCATTTTTTGAAAAACTAACTTCACTTTACCAAATATCTTTACTCATTGACGATCTTAACGAAGAAAGTAAAGCATGGGTGTTACCAGCATTAAATTATCTGAAAGAAAGATATACCCCTTCTGAATTAACAGAAGTGGTGCCACTTTCAAGTGATGAGGTTAAAGGTTTGATCGCCTGGGAATTTTAACAGATAAGTCAAAAGAGAAATAAGTCAGAATTCAAAAAAACGATCAAAATTAAAAAGAAAAAACACTTTAAATTTTTGAATTTCAACTTTATTACTTTCAACTTTTTTTAATCAGTGTAATCATTTTCACATGAACGAAATTTATCTTCAACCTGCAGAGTACATCAACAGCGACTCTCAAGAGGTAATACAATTTACAAAAAAAATTATTGGAAGCACAACAGATCCTATTGAAAAAGCAGTAAAAATTTATTATGCTGTTAGAGACGGGTTCAACTACAATCCTTATGATCTTGACTTAAGTCCTGAAGCGATGAAAGCAAGTTCATTACTTAAAAGAAATTACGGGTACTGTGTAGAGAAGGCTTGTTTACTTGCGGCTTGTGCCAGAGTGGCCGGAATACCAAGTCGCCTTGGTTTTGCGAAAGTTCGTAATCACATCGCCACCGAAAAGTTAGAAGAAATTTTAAAAACAAATGTTCTTGTTTTTCATGGATTTACGGAACTTTTTCTCGAAGGAAAATGGGTGAAAGCAACTCCGGCATTCAATAAAACACTTTGCGAAAGATTGAAAGTTGAATCTTTAGAATTTGACGGAAAAGAAGATTCTGTCTTTCAATCGTATAATCAAGAGGGAAGCCAATTTATGGAATACCTGCATGATTACGGTAACTTCGATGATGTTCCCTACGATTTATTTATCAGTGAATTGATAAAACACTACCCGCATTTGTTCGAAGAGAAAAAATGGAATCTTTGATTATTTTTTGCGCAGAAATGCCACGCACGTTCTCGACTCCGCTCGAACTGACATCGCGCGGTGTCAGTCCGAGCGGAGTCGAGAACGTGCGCAAGCTTATTTTCTAAAAACTCATCCTTAGCTAAATTATAATTATGCACGTATTAAAATTCGGTGGAACATCAGTAGCAAATGCAGAGAACATAAATAAAGTTGTTGCTATTGTAAAACGATCGCTTTTAAAAAACAAAACAATAGTGGTGGTTTCTGCATTAAGCGGAATCACTGATCTATTGATAGCTGCAGGAAAAACAGCTTCTTTACGAAACGAAACGTATAAAGAAAGCCTGAAAACAATTGAAACCAAGCACTTACAAGCTGTAAGGGAATTAATTTCAATAGAGCGCCAAAGTGAAACACTTAGTTTGGTTAAGAAAAAATGTAATGAATTAGAAAGTATCTGTGAAGGCGTATTTTTATTGGCGGAATTATCACCGCGAACCCTCGACAGCATTATGAGTTATGGCGAACTCCTATCATCGTTAATAATTTCAGCAAGATTCAGTAGCCTGGAAATGCCGCATCAATGGATAGACTCCCGGGAAATTATCCGGACAAATTCGAACTTCGGAAATGCAATAGTTGATATGGATCATAGCACTGCTACCATTCAAAATTATCTCACTCAAAATCCTAAACAACTTTATATTATCCCGGGGTTTATTGCAGCGGATGCCAATGGAATTACTACTACTTTAGGCAGAGGCGGTTCTGACTTCTCGGCTGCAATTATAGCAGCATCAACGGATGCAGAGTTGCTGGAGATCTGGACTGATGTAAGCGGTATGATGACTGCCGATCCGAGATTGGTAAGCAATGCAAAAATAATTCCTAACATTTCTTATCAGGAAGCGATGGAGCTTTCGCATTTTGGCGCTAAGGTTATTTATCCCCCAACCATTCAACCCGTTATGAATAAAGGGATTCCGATCAGGATCAAAAACACGTTTGCTCCTGACGATTATGGAACATTGATCGAACGTAAAGCAACTGAGAATAAAAATAGCGTAAGTGGCATTTCGAGCATTGGCAAAATTGCATTGTTGAGTCTCGAAGGAACCGGTATGGTTGGCGTTCCGGGCATTTCAAAACGATTGTTTGAAGCATTGTCCAACGAAAAAATAAATGTTATTCTTATTACTCAGGCTTCATCTGAACATTCCATTTGTGTTGGAGTGGATGAACCCAATGCAGCAAAAGCAAAAGGGGCGGTGGATATGGAGTTTGCTAATGAAATTGCTTTTAAAAAAGTAGATCCTGTTTATATCGAAAAAGACCTGTCTATTATTGCTCTGGTTGGTGAAAACATGAAAAACCATACCGGAATAAGCGGCAAAATGTTTGGGGCATTGGGGCGAAACGGTATAAACATAAGGGCAATCGCACAGGGCTCTTCCGAAAAAAATATTTCAACAGTAATTAAAACAGTTGATGTAAAAAAAGCGGTGAATGTATTGCACGAAGATTTTTTTGAAACAGTACATAAACAGGTTAACCTGTTTTTAGTGGGTTCTGGCAATGTTGGTGGGAAATTGATAGAACAACTAAAACAACAAATTAAAAACATTGATGATCAGTTACATTTAAATATTCGGGTTATAGGAATTGCCAGCAGTAAAAAAATGTTGTTGAACGAGGAAGGGATCGACCTTCAGGACTGGAAACAAAAATTACAAGATTCAGCTCCAATGACCTTAACCGGTTTTACTGATTTTATTTTACAAAAAAATCTACGTAATTCCGTTTTTGTTGATGTCACCGCAAATGCAGAAACTGCGGCATGTTATGCAACATTACTAGAGAAAAGTATTTCGGTGGTGGCTTGCAATAAAATTGCCTGCTCCTCCGATTACAATAACTATAAACTTTTAAAGAGTCTTGCTCAGGAATTTAATGCATCCTTTTTATATGAAACAAATGTCGGTGCCAGCTTACCGATCATAGGAACGCTAAACGATCTAATGCGTAGCGGAGATAAAGTAAATATTATTGAAGCCGTGCTTTCCGGCACCCTTAATTATGTATTTAATAATTACAACGGAACCGTTTCTTTTGCTGAGATCGTAAAACAAGCGCAGGATGAAGGGTATACTGAACCGGATCCCCGCCTTGATTTGAGCGGAAAAGATGTGATGCGAAAAATTTTAATATTGGCCCGTGAAGCCGGTTATAAAATGGAAATGGATGACATTAAAAACAATTGCTTTCTTCCCGCATCCTGTATGCTAGGCAGTGTTGATGACTTTTACATTGAATTGAAAAAACACGAAGACCATTTCAAAGCACTCTATCAAAAAGCGGCTAAAGAGGATTGCAAATTAAAATTTGTTGCTAAATTAGAAAACGGAAAAGCCTCTGTAGGCCTACAACACATTAACAAAGAGCAGGATTTGTTTCATCTGTATGGTAAAGACAATGTGGTATTGTTTTATACCAATCGTTATGTACAACAACCTTTGGTAATTAAAGGAGCCGGTGCAGGAGCGGATGTAACAGCGTCAGGAATATTTGCAGATATTGTAAGGGCTGCAAGGGTTTAAAGGCAATTGACTCAATTGGGGCAATTGAGCAGTAGGCAATAAACAACAATCAAGAAAAAGTAATTAAGAAAATAAACTATTTTCATACATCATGTCTTCCATCTCAACAAACGAAATAACCATCCTATCTCCTGCTACTGTTGCAAATGTGGTTTGCGGTTTTGATATACTTGGTTTCGCCCTTGATGGCCCATTCGATAAAATGCTGATCCGAAAAGTATCTGGAAAAGGTGTAACTATTATTAATAAAGACGATTATAATTTACCTACTGAGCCGGCAAAAAATGTGATAGGAGGGGCTTTACTTGCTTTATTGGAAGCCGTTCCAGAGGATATTGGCTTTGTGGTGGAAAGCACAAAAACAATTAAACCGGGCAGCGGTATTGGATCCAGCGCTGCAAGTGCTGCGGGTGCTGTAGTTGGTGCAAATCGTTTATTAAATGATCGGTTTTCAAAAGAGGAGCTGATCCGTTTTGCAATGTGTGGTGAAGAAGTTGCTTCCGGCTCCAAACATGCTGATAATATTGCCCCTTGCATCTATGGTGGGGTTACGCTTATTCGCTCATCTGACCCCTTAGATATTATTTCTATTCCAGCTCCATCTTTATACGTCACCATTTTACATCCTCAAATAGAAGTAAAAACTTCTGATGCAAGAGGTATCTTGAAGAAACAAGTTTTGCTGAAAGATGCGATCACTCAATTGGGCAATGTGGCCGGCTTGATCGCTGGTTTTATGAAAAATGATTATGATCTTATCGGCCGGTCGCTTGTGGATGTGATTGTTGAACCGATACGCAGTATTTTAATTCCCGGTTTTGATGAAGTAAAAAAGAAATGTTTGGAAGCAGGTGCATTAGGCGGTGGCATCTCCGGTTCCGGGCCATCCATGTTTATGCTAAGTAAAGATGAGGCTACGGCAAAAGCAGTAGAAGCTGCAATTATAGGGGTTTATAAAAACATTGCTATTGATTTTCATACGCACGTAACAACTATCAGCAATGAAGGTGTGAGAATAATTTGATACAACAATATGAGTTCGATCTAATTTATAAAATTAGGTATAGATCAATTATTTTTCTTTCAATCGTATTTCCTTATTCATTTCATAAGACTCCTCACTATCCACGGGAGAAAAATCTTCCGAATAGGTTTTAAATCCTGGATTTGTTACCGTGATCACATATTTTCTTCCGGGACTAAGGATAAACAAATACTTACCTGTTTTTGAATTAGGTGTGTATGTCGCGATAGTTTCGTTAGTTGTCTTATCAGTAATAACAATACTTACGGTAGAATAATCACCTTGTGTGGTTTTTCTCTCCAACGCAATGCCGCCTTTTACCAGAACACTTGGTGCATCTTGTGATTTATTCAACTGATCATATTGTTTTTTTAATGTTTTCTGTGCTTCAGGATCAGCGAATTCACTGTCGAGGAAAGAGGCTATCTCATTACGAAGCTCCTGAACCCTTGCAGGAGTTGCATCTTTCGGGTTTTCGAACATAGCTTCTACTTTATCCAACAACTGTTCGTAAAGCAAATTATTAAGATCCGGTTTTTTATTTGTTCCCGTTTTTGTTTCTTGTTCTTTTAGTTTAGCGTCCAGCTCTTTTATTTTTTTCTCGCTTTCATCCACCTTAGCCTGCATCTTCGCTATAAGCTCTTCATACTCCGTATTTTCTGTGCTTATTGGTTCGGTTTCTTTCACCACCTCTTCAACAACCTCAGGCTTTTTACGCTCATTAAATTTAAAATTGATCATTATTTCATGGGCCATACCGGAATATTTACCAATATTCCCTATTATAAAATCATAGGAATATCCAAGGCAAAATCGTTTATACAAACAAAATCCAACGTTAGCCGATACCGCATAATCACTCTTGTAAGTACCACCAATCCAGAATTTATCTTTCCAATCCAGGTTAATATTGCCATCAAATTGAAACGGTGTATTGGGAACAAAACGAACCAAACCTTGCGGAGCTATTGAAATACCTTTGTCTTTTACAATAAAAAATTTATATTTCAGAGAGGTCATGATGTGGCGCGACTGCGTATAATACAGGCGAATATTATCCTCATCTATATAATTTACTTTATTCCCGATAAGTTGAGGTATTGCTGCACCTATTTCTAATTCTTTCCAAACAAGCACCATTCCTGCGTTTCCGTCAAAGGTAGTTTTACGTTGTATGTCGGTAAATAAGATCGGGTCAATTGTGGTTTCAACCAAAACTCCCGAGAAATCAAGTGTATGATTCATAATACCTAAAGATAAACCAAACCGTAAGTGGGCATCATCATTTATATTTAGTCTGTAGGAATAAGATAAATTACCACCCGTTCTGTTTGAAATTCCTTTTCTATCGCTTATCAATGTTAATCCCGCACCCACTTTTTTAGCTATCAAACTTCCATCTAATGTAAAAAGTGTAAGTTTTGGGCCGCCTTTAAAACCTGTCCACTGACTTCGACTGATCAACGTGGCGTTGGTAGCATCACCGGCACCGGAAAAAGCAGGATTATAAACCATTGGATCATAAAAGTAATGGCTATACATGCCTATTTGCTGAGCATTTGAAATGCCGCAAATAAAAACCATTATTACTATTATTAATCCTTTTTTCATTTTATTTTTTAACTACCTGTTGAACAAAATAGAACACAGATGACACTGATTATTATGATAAACACTGATTTAAAAAAATTTTTTATCTATTCATACATTTATGATAAGCCCGAATAAAAATCATATATAATCCTAATCAATCTGTGCTATCAGCGTTCCTTTTTTTACCTTTTTATCGGCAAACTAAAGTCGCTGTCCCTATAATTACGGTTTGATGAAGCATTTGATCTGCTCCAAAAACCCACCAATGAAACTTGTTTTCTATACTCAACAATTCCGGAAACCAAACATTCATTTTGCCTTTTAACACATCAATAGTAAAGTGAGTTGGCAACTGTATTGCAGCAGCAATAACAGCTTTATCAAATCCATGCAACGCAAATACAGCAATAAAAAACAATGACGTATGCACTCCCGCATGAGCAAGTATTGGTAATAAAGGTTTACCAAACCGCTTTGCTTTCAGCATCCAGGCAGTGCTCAAATGTGAAAAATCACCAGCCCAATGACATACGTTCAATATTAATAATGTAAGTACCAATACTATTTCGAATTTTATTTTTCTTGTTATTAATTTAATTATACTGTTTGCGTTAGGGATTGCAGCGTAAATCCTTTTCTGTTTAAAAAGATTGAAGCCCTTCGACTTCGCTCAGGATAAACTCCAAGCCCGCCCCCTTTCTTTTTCAGAAAGGGAAACGCCCAAAATAACACTATTCCACCAACTTAAGAATCCACACATTACTACCTCCCGAAGCGGTCACTTCTTTTAGTTTTTGGAACGCCTCTTCCTTTGTATCTAATTTATGTGTGAAAACGTAATTGTTCTGTTTGGATTCAGAAAAAAGCCAATCGGTATTTTTATAACCAAGCTTAACAAAATTCTTCACCTCCTCGTTTGCAAAATCGCGATAAAAGAAAATTCCTACCATCACATAATAGCCTTTCTCCGCCATCTGGTTTTTGCTATCCTTAAAATCGTTTCTTTTGGTTACAAATATTCCATCAC
Organism: Bacteroidota bacterium; assembly: GCA_040388745.1. Lineage (GTDB taxonomy): Bacteria > Bacteroidota > Bacteroidia > 2-12-FULL-35-15 > 2-12-FULL-35-15 > 2-12-FULL-35-15. Next base: position 16,903 of record JAZKBF010000027.1, read on the forward strand.
TATCCTGAATTCCAGGTTTTGCACTTCGCGATGCCGCTAATTGCTTTTTTGCTAGCTTATCATTCAATGCTTTAAGCTTAGCCTGGTTCTTTTTAAGTTGGATCTCCAGATCGTCAAGCTTGTCTTCATATTCAGGATTTTCAACTGCAATGGCTACAGTATCGGTGTTTACCTCTGTAACAGCCGGTTCCGGGGTTTTGCTTTTACCAAATTTAAAATTGACCATTATTTCGTGAGTCATACCGGAATACTTACCAATAGGCCCTATTATGAAATCATAAGAATACCCAACGCACAATTGTTTATGCAAACAAAATCCCACATTAGCAGCCACAGCATAATCGCTTTTATAAGTAGCACCGATCCAGAATTTATCCTTCCACTCTAAATTAATATTAGCATCAAACTGAAACGGTGATTGCGGCACAAAACGAACCAGAGCCTGAGGAGCAATTGAAATGCCTTTTTCTTCAGAAATTAAAAAGCTGTATTTAAGAGAAGCCATATAATGGCGGGCTTGTGTATAGTACGCCCTTACATTGCTGCTATCAACATAATTTATTTTATTTCCAATGATCTGAGGAACTGCAGCTCCTACCTCTAAAGCTTTCCAGGTAAAAGCGAGTCCTAAACTGGCATCAAATGAGGTTTTATGTTGTGAGTTGTTATATAAAGTCGGGTCTAGGGAGTTTTCAACAAGGGCTTTAGAAAAATCGATGGTGTGGTCTATAACACCTGCTGACACGCCAAACATCAAACGGGTATCATCATTTAATTTTAATCTGTAGGCATAATATAAATGCCCCCCCATCCTATTGGTAATTCCTTTTCTGTCACTAATCAGGCCTAAGCCTATACCAACTTTTTTATCCATTAAATTACCATCTACAGTAAAAACAGTAAGTTGGGGGGCGTTTGTAAAATCGGTCCACTGGGAACGGCTGATTATCGTTGCGTTCGGGTCATCACCGGAGCCAGTAAAAGCGGGGTTATAAACCAATGGTTTATAAAAATAGTGGCTATACATGCCTATTTGCTGAGCACCTGCAAAACTGCAAATAAAAACAAATAACACTATTGTAAAGCCTTTTTTCATTGTACCGATACTTTATTTTTAAATAGAAATGAGATATGAGTATTGAGAGGTTAGATAAAAACCTCTTCAGTTTTCTCATTACTCATATCTCAATACTCATATCTCAATATTATTTGCTCCTCAATATATCCAACGACCCTTTTGAGATCTTATCATTATCCTCAAACCGAAGCACATAATAATAGGTTCCATCGGGCAGTTCAGCACCATTATATGTTCCTTGCCAATCGTTGGTATAACCCTTTTTAGTGTATACCAGCTTACCATAAATATTATAGACAAAAACCTCACTTTCGGGATATTTTCCAATGTCTTTTATAAACCAGGTATCGTTTATTCCATCTCCGTTTGGTGTGAATAAATTAGTGATCAGGCCTTCGAACTCTAACAAGTCAACAGTAATTAAAACACTATCCAGGCTAATGCAGGAGTTGTTATCCGTTACTGTAAGCAGGTAGGTAGTTGAAACTATTGGTGTTGCGGTTGGCTGAAAAATGTTGATGCTATCCAAGCCTGTAATAGGCGACCATATGGCCGTTCCGTTCCCTGTTCCATTTAATTGTATGGATTGTCCCAGAAAAATTGTGGTATCATTACCTGCACTTACAGGGTTGGGAATTATGGTTAATTCAACAGAAGCCGAAGTATCTGTTGGGCAGTTTCCGTTTTGAGTAACCACTTTGTACCAGGTTGTTTGAAGTAAACTATCATAGGGTTGTAAGGCGGTGGTATTTGAAATTGGTATCCAGTTAATATTGTCCGTTGAAGATAACCAGTTTAAAACCCCTCCAACATTACCTGTTAAAGAAAGAGTACCAATATCTATACCAGGGCATAGGGTATCGCTGCTCGCGATGGTTCCAGCAACAGAAACTGAATCGAAATCGAATGATGCTAAAGCTGATGTATCAGTTGTACATTGGATAGGCCCCTTTCGGACAATAACCCTGTAAAATGTATTTTCTGTAAGATTAAGATAATTTAATGCGGGGGTTGTAGTGGACAGGTTAGTCCAGGATGGGTCGCCAGCAATTGAATCCTGCCAGTAAAGGGTGTCCCCCGTATATCCTGATAATGTTAACGTTCCAGCTCCGGTTCCAGGCACAATACAAAACGTACCTGCTCCGCTAATGGTGCCGCCTACACTCGAAGGATAAATATCAATACAAGATATAGTAGAGGTATCCGCTGGGAATGCCCCATCTTTAACGATGGCCCTAAAACAAGTTGTTTGCGTAAGACTGTTATATGTTTGAGAAGCGGTGATATTAAAAATTGTGGTCCAGTTTGCGCCACCATTTGTTGAAGATTCCCAGTTCAAAATAGAACCATTATAACTACCGGCATCTAGGTTGACAAAACCGGCATTAGCTGCTGCACAGTAAATTGCAGATCCGGAAGTTGTTCCACCCACCGATTGAGCATTCGCATTTGTTAATGGAAAGAACATAGCAAGCGCAATAAAAACAGGCAATATAGACAAGTATTGTTTTTTGATAAAATGCCTCATTATAAAAATAATTTGAGTTTTATGTCAATCGAGCCCTTCGTCTTCGCCAAAGGATAAACACTTTCGGGAAGTTTTACTTCAAGCACAAAACTATATAAAAAAATCCGGTTTTTAATAGAGATTCAAACATACACATTAAAAAATGCCAAAGGCTAAAACAAATGAAAACAGGCATTGTTATATGTAATACGTACTTAGTTGTTATTTGTTGCAATTTTTATTTCTGAAATCGAGCAGATGTAAAATAAAAACAGGCCAAATGTTATCACGAAAACGCAGCGGGTAAAAACATAAGCTTTCTCGACCCTTTCTGCAATCCCGAGCTTTTGCGAGGGATCTTGTTGTTAGTATAGCCATTGTCTCAGTGACTAAAAAAAATCCCCTCGCAAAAGCTCGGGACGGCACGTGAATTTAGCCCTGCGAATACAAGCATATTTCAATTCCCTGAACTGCTCTTTGCTGTATAATTCTTAATTTATATTTTAAAACCGTTATTATATATAGCAAATAAGGCTAAAATGTCAATAAAAATGACTACTTTTGCAACCCCTCAAAAAGGTAATTAACCATTTTATATAAAAAAATAAATGCAAAACATTAGAAACATTGCCATTATTGCTCACGTTGACCACGGCAAAACAACATTAGTTGACAAGATTTTACACACCGGAAAACTATTTCGTGAAAACGAAGAGTCGGGCGAATTGATATTAGATAACAATGACCTGGAACGTGAACGCGGGATCACCATTCTTGCTAAAAACGTTTCGGTACGTTACAAAGGAACAAAAATCAACATCATTGACACTCCCGGCCACAGTGACTTTGGAGGTGAAGTAGAGCGCGTATTAAACATGGCTGATGGAGTAGTTCTATTGGTGGATGCTTTTGAAGGCCCAATGCCTCAAACACGTTTTGTGACTCAAAAAGCGTTGGCACAAGGCAAAACAGTTATTCTTATTATCAATAAAGTAGATAAACCAAACTGCCGTCCGGACGAAGTTCATGACCAGGTATTTGACTTATTCTACAATTTGGATGCTACCGAAGAGCAATTGAATTTCAGAACCGTTTACGGTTCATCAAAACAAGGCTGGATGGGTGCTGATTGGAAAAATCCAACTACAGATATTACTTATTTATTGGATCAGATCGTTGATTTTTTCCCTAATGTGCCAAGTGCACAAGGTACTTTGCAAATGCAGATCACTTCTCTTGATTATTCAACATTCGTTGGACGTATCGCAGTAGGACGTGTTTCAAGAGGAACAATAAAAGAAAACATGCCGGTATCATTGGTAAAACGTGATGGCACTGTTATTAAATCCCGTATTAAAGAATTATATACGTTTGAAGGATTGGGTAAACAAAAAGCTACTGAAGTTAATTCAGGTGAAATTGTTGCTATTACAGGTATTGAAGGATTCGAAATTGGTGATACTATCGCAGATTTTGAAAATCCGGAAGGACTTACTCCAATTGCAATTGATGAACCAACAATGAATATGTTGTTTACCATCAACAACTCTCCTTTTTATGGTAAAGAAGGCAAATTTGTTACTTCCCGCCACTTACGTGACCGTTTATTTAAAGAATTGGAAAAAAATCTTGCACTAAAAGTGGAAGAAACCAATTCAGCTGATTCATACCTTGTTTTTGGTCGTGGTATTCTTCACTTATCTGTTTTAATTGAAACAATGAGACGCGAAGGATATGAGCTTCAAGTTGGTCAGCCTCAGGTTATTATCAAAGAAATTGACGGAAAAAAATGTGAGCCGATCGAATATTTAACTGTTGATGTTCCTGAACCGGTTTCTGGTAAAGTAATTGAATATGTTACTCAACGCAAAGGCGATCTAAAGATCATGGAGCCAAAAGGCGATTTGATCCACATCGAATTTGAAATTCCATCACGTGGTATCATTGGTTTACGTAACAATATTTTAACTGCAACAGCTGGTGAGGCTATTATGGCGCACCGTTTTAAAGCATTCGAACCTTGGAGAGGTACTATCCCTAATCGTGGAAGTGGTGTTTTAATTTCAGGTGAACAAGGAACGTCTATTGCTTACTCAATTGATAAATTACAGGATCGCGGCAAGTTTTTTGTTGAAGCCGGAGACCCAATCTATTGCGGACAGGTGATCGGTGAAAACAACCGTCAGGATGATATTGTGGTAAACATCACAAAAGAGAAAAAATTATCCAACATGCGTGCTTCCGGTACTGATGATAAGATGAGAATTGCACCAAAAATTACTTTTTCATTAGAAGAAGCGATGGAGTATATTCAAGCTGACGAGTATGTAGAGATCACTCCGAAATCTATTCGTTTACGCAAAGTGCATTTAGATGAAACTGAGCGTAAACGTAATGAGAAAAAACTTGTTTCGTAATTAAGAACTCGAATATTCGAAACTTTTTAGCCCCAGTGGCATAGGCGATTAAAAGAGATTGCAACAGATGTTTTATTTAAATTTTTTATGAGAATAAAGCATCTGTTGTTAATCATAATCGTTTTGATCTTCCAAAAATTAGTTGCCTCTCCCCCAGATTCTCTTATTAGAATAGCTGATTTGTCTTTTAAAAGTGAAGTACAAAAACTGGCGTTTACAAAATTTGCTTTAGGAAAAGACTCTGCAGACCCTATTAACCTTCTTTTAACACCCTATGATAAGGAAAGTGAACTTAGTTCAGCAATAGTCCATCAAAGAGTAAACGATTGCCTAAACTATTTACAAAAAGAAGTAGAGAATAAGCCCGAGGTTAAAAAAGTAAAATTCATATACGATTATGTTCACAAAACCTTTTTTAAAGTTTATAAACTGAAAAATAGTTTTTCTGATATTTTTGAAAAAGGTGAATACAATTGTGTTTCGGCTACCGCTCTTTATGCAATAATTTTTTCAAAACTTGGAATTCCCTACCAAATAAAAGAGTTGCCAGAACATGTCTATTTAATTGCTTATCCCTATTCAACTAAAATTTTAATTGAAACTACTAATCCCGAGAAAGGCTATTACAGGGTTAATGACGATATTCAGAAAAAATATGTGAAACACCTTTTTGACTCAAAAACTATTTCTAAACAGGAATATGAAAGTTCTGATATAAATACCCTCTTTAATAAATACTATTTTTCCTCCGAAAATATTTCTTTAATACAATTGATAGGTTTGCAATATAGTAATTATGGACTTTATGATTTTGAAGACAAAAATTACGAAGTTGCAATTTCCGAATTAAAAAAAGCATACTTTTTATATCCTTCAGAAGGTAATAAATATACGTTAAAATTATTCCTTTCTTATCAAATAGCTAACAACAGCTATAATGACCAAAAGCAAATTGATAATTTGGCAATACTTTGTCGTTACAATAATTTAAAAGATTCTGAAATTAGCAATGAAAGCATTAAAGGAGAATTTTCACGAATCATTCAGACGCAACTAATAGATAATTCAGACTTTCAAAAATTTGAAAAATCTCACGCAACTATTTCCGGTGCATTAACTGACAGTGCGTTGGTTAATGATATTGATTTCAGCTATCATTTAGAACTGGCTCGTTTGGGATACGTAAATTCCAAAGATTCGGAATTTGAAACAAATCATTTACAGGCTGCATTTCTTATTAATCCACATAACGCAAATCTTCAGGCAATTATTTTGGGTTATTTTGAACGTAGGGTTCAAAAACACAGTGAGGTAAAATCTATTTTAAGTTTAACAGAGGAGTACAGCAGAAAATTTGATTTTTTGAATGATAACGATGAGTTTAATAGTATAAAAGCAAATTGTTTATTAGAGCTTTCTTATCAAAGTTTCAGTCTTAATGACATCACTAAAGGAGAAGCGTTTTTGAAAGATTTTGAAAACTTTTGTGAATTGAAAAAGGAACTAAAACCAAATCCAGCTTTTGTGGAAAGGGCATTCTCTGTTGCTGCAAGCGCCTATTATAAAAAAGGGAATTATTCCAAATCAAAACAATTTTTAAAAACCGGTTTAAAATATGCACCCGATAGTTTCGGTTTAAAACAAAGGCTCAGTCAATTTTAAATAAATTAATAATTGTTTGCCGAAGCGTTAAATTCAGTCGTTTTTATTACCACATTACCATTTTTCGTTTTCCGGAAAGCGGCCAATTTAACTTTTTCCATTACAAAGCCCCCCTTCCCTATTGAATACTCAAGCAAAAATTGATTTCCAAGTTTCTTAAGATGGTAAACTATGGTAACAACTCTTCCTGTGTCTTTCTGACTCACAAAAAAAACAATATCATCTTTTTGCGGGTTTTCCAATTGTATGAAAAATTTCAAAGAATTCTCTAATAACACTCTATTTTGCTCAACAACAGTGATTTTAAAATCATTATTTACTTTTTCACCTGATTGATACCACTCCTCGGTACCCATGCATGGACTATTGTTTTTGTAATATAACACACTTTTGAGTTTACCGTTATTGTAATAATCTTCCTGCTTGCCATCCCTCTCACCTTCCTTGAAATTAGAACGCTCAAGTATCCGCCCCGATCTATAAGTATATTTAGTAGATGGTCCATCTAATAAGTCATCCTTATAACAAGTTTCTTTGTATACTTTTCCTTTATCGTTGTATTGCTTCCAACAACCTTCTCTTTTATTATTTATTTGGATTTTAACAGAGGCGATCTTTCCGTTTTCATGAAAAAAAAAGGAAGTATCTGTGAATTGATCATTAATAAAATGTTGTATACTTTTTGTTTTCCCATTTCTGTAAAATTCCTGCATCAGTCCATTTATCTTCCCTTCCTTGAATTCTACAGTGTGTTGTACCTTTTTTGTTTCTGGAAAAAACACTGTTTTAATTCCATTTTTTCCATCAAATTTATTTGAACAGGAGTAAAACAAAAAGAAGAAAAATATGATTTTTATTGCGATTATTGGGACTTGAACGGTTTTCATCAAATTGAATGATTTAAATAGAGTACTAGTTTACAACTATTTTTTTTAATCCAACAATCTGATTCTGCGAATTACTGATCTGTATAAAATAAATACCCTTGTTAATTTCTCCTTTTTCAATAACTAATTGTTTACCGCTGAAGTTGATTGTTTTTATTGCCTTACCCAATACATCTGTAATTTTAATAATGATGTCTTTTTGCTCTTCATTAAAAGTAACAGTGGTTTCTGATTTGAAAGGATTGGGGTAGATGTTTATAAGCACTGAAGAATAGTTTACATCTATTCCAGTACTATTTACTGTATAACAAGTGGAGGTTTTTGAGCAGCCATTTTGTGTAACAGACACAGCATAGCTTCCATTTGCATAGGGGGTAAAACTTTGATGGGTTTCTCCTGCTATAGGTGTATTCCCATTATTACAATCGATCCATTGGTATCCGCCACCGGGGATATTGCAGCTGAGGGTGGTTCCCGAAATCGAGATAGTGGGCACCACCTCAACATAAAAAAACCGTTCATAGGTTTGGCCCTCATAGATAACCTGAAATTTCCAGGTACCGGAAGGGGCGCCTGATGGAAGAGTATAGTTCCACTCCCAGTAAGATGCATCATAATAAGTGGTATTGGTATGGCTCCATTGCTGCCAGATTGAATTATCTGGCCTAAAAACGTTGTATTGGCTAACATGTCCGGCTTGCTGATCGCGGTAATAGGTGGAAAAATAAATATCCTGTCCTGAACAAAAAAAAGTTTGCTCATTTGGAGTTTCTATTTCGGGGCAATTCGGGAATACAGCGCTTGCACTTTGAGTGCGCAGGGCATTGATGCCAGAATCGTAATAAGGTCGCTGAGCGGCCCACCAGGAGGTTGAATTCAATGTATTGCAACTTCCTGAATAAGGATCGATCAAATTATTGTTTGAATCATAAACCTCAAAATGCAAATGAGGTCCTGATGAAAATCCGGAGCTACCCACTAAACCCAAATACTCACCAGCAATTACGGTTTGTCCAACAGTTTTACTTGTTAAAGAAGCATTTTGCATGTGTCCATACCAGGCAACAGAACCGTCTGCGTGCTCCACATAAACTGCATTCCAGTCGTCAGTGATGTTACCGCCACAATTATGATCAATATGTCCATCATCCTTACCTATTATAGTTCCACTGGCTGCAGCTACAATTTTCACCTGGCTGCTGTCTTGTTTATACCATTGGAAGGGCCATAAGCAGATATCAATTCCGGAATGGTTATAACCATCGGAAAGGTCATACGACCTGGTTCCGCAATTATAATCTGTTATCTGATTTGGGTAAGCAGAATTTTGATCTACAAAATTTGCAATACAATGAACACCATAATCATTCAGGCCATTTGTTTGTTCCACCGGCCAAATAAAGGAAGTGATCATCATTGCTTTTGAATTCAATGGCTTGAGTTTACCTTCCTGAATTAATGCAGAGTGGCTTTCCTTTAATTTTTTTTCTATTGCAATATGCTGCTCAGGGGAAACGCAGTTAGTATGTTTTTTAGGTGGAGTATAAAATCTAACCCCCGGTTCCGTTTGAGATCTGGAATTAAAATGCAAAATAATAATTCCTACTATTAGAACTGTTTTTTTCATTTTATTGGGGATTTTAGAGTTAATGCGAACCGAAGCCTGGGATGCCTTAAAGTGCTGCCTGATCAACCAAAGCCAACTGAAGGGTTGCACCTTTTCCACCCAAACACTTCAAGTGGTTCAGTAAAATCAGGCACAAAGCCTGATTCGCAATCCTTCATTCGTATTGCTAAATTAGAAAGTAATTTATAAATTCCTATTATAGGGTGCGATTTTATTGCACTATCGGGATAAGCCCACGAATACCCATATCCACAACATATTCACCAACTTCCGGTTGATAATAACCATCAGCAGTTACTTCGTGCCACTCAAAACTTTTATTTGTTGATAAGGAAACAATGATAACAATATCCTGTGTTTCGGTACCAGAGATCAAAAGTGGTGCGTTGGTTTGTGTATTGTTCACAAATTGTCCTGTAACCACGCAGCTTCCGGAAGGTATGGGCGAAGAAGCAAACAATGGATTAGGAACAGTGGTTGCACCTGCCGGTGCTTGTCCGTCAACAAAATAGTTGGTGCCCAATACATTGGTTTCAAAACCCCAATACCCTTGTGTATGATTACCAACGCCACCTGCAGCATTTGATGGTGCATAAGCACTACCATTGATCTTATAATTTGTTATGTATGTTTTGTAGCCAATGAATGATGCTAATGTTCCGGTTCCGATATGATTCCCCGGAACTGCGTTTGCCTTATATACAATGTCATAATTTTGATATGCAAGTGATACCCGCAGCCATTTATAGCTTCCCGCTGTAATTTCACTTAAAGGTTTTGAGAAAAAAATGTCTCCTTCTTTTGTAACAGTTGACGAACAGTAATTAATAGCACTTGCACCGCCTGTGGTGGTTGATGCTCCAACATATAACACCTGGCCACTTCCAAGGGCATCAAAATCACCGGCTAATTCAATGTAATGTTGACTCATTAAATTAAACACAGGAGACTGAGCGGCATTTCCTGCCGGAATTGTAGAAGAAGCCCCAACATTATTAAGCCTTACCTGGGTGCTGTCAAATTTAAATTTGAAAATTAAACGAGGTCCTGTTGTGGTCCCGGGATTAAACACTGTATCTGGAACGCAAGCTGCTACCGGTGTTGGAGTAACCACAGGGCTTTCATCTTTATCTTTCTTGCATGCATTAAAAAATAATGCACTTGAAAAAGCCAATACTATTAAGGGAATAGATTTTTCTTGTTTCATTATTAGTGCCTGTTTTAAGTGTATTAAATATTTTGTTATTGAGTGAGGTGTCATCCCGAACTTTAGTGAGGGATCTTTTTATTTATGTAAGATACAGCTAACGACTAACGAGATCCCTCTTGGCCAAAAAGCCAATCGGGATGACATTGTCTATAAAACGCAGTATTCATTCATAATTTTAATTCCGTTTAAAAATTAAAGTCCCGATAGAATTAATCACACTCTTATTTTATAAAATTATTAGCGTATTAACATCAGAAAAAACTAATCAACCAAAAAAAACTACAACGTTTCTTTCAGCCACTTATAAAATTCATGTTGCCAAACAAGTCCATTCTGATCTTTCAACACCCAATGGTTTTCATTCGGAAAATAAAGCAATTTACTTTTTATCCCCAACAACTGTACGGCCTGAAATGCGCCCAAACCTTGTTCAATAGGCACTCTGTAATCTTTCCCACCCTGGATAATTAACATGGGTGTGTTCCATTTTTTTACAAAATTGATAGGGTTAAATTCATTGCAACTCTTTTGTGCCGCAATATTATCCTTTTCCCAATATGGTCCACCCAGGTCCTGATTTACAAAAAAGATCTCTTCGGTAGTACCATACATACTTTTCCAATCAAAAATACCATCATGTGCTATAAATGTTTTGAAACGTTTTTCGTGTATTCCTGCCAAAAAATAAACAGAATAACCTCCATAGCTTGCACCAACACAGCCCAATCGGGTTTTATCCACAAATGGCTCTTTTGCCAACTCATCAATAGATAATAAATAATCCTTCATATTTTGTCCACCGTAATCGCGGCTGATCTGCTCATTCCATTTCACACCATGCCCCGGCATCCCTCTGCGGTTAGGCGCTACAACGATGTAACCATTTGCTGCCATCAACTGAAAATTCCAGCGGTAGGAATAAAACTGTGTTAACGGTGACTGCGGCCCACCCTGGCAATAAAGTATGGTTGGATATTTTTTTGCCGGATCAAAATTCGGAGGGTAGATAACCCATACCATTAATGGCTGTCCGTCAGTTGCAGTAAAAAAACGCTTTTCAATTTTACTAAGCGTAATTGATTTGTAGGTAGCGTCATTTATATGGGTCAGTTGTTTGGTTTGGCCTGTTGTTATATCGGCAGTATAAATTTCTGCTGCATGATTCATATCTGTGATCTCTACTATCATTGTATTGCCAACCTGCGCAACCATTCCACGAACATCAAAATCTCCTTTGGTGATCTGTTTAACAACCGGCAATTTTTTTGTAACACCCGGATAGTCAACAACAAAAAGCTGAACCGTTCCATCTGTTGCTGCTGTAAAGAATACTTTTGTACCATCAGCACTCCATTTGAAATCATCAACAGTTCCATCCCAACCTTTTGTAAGGTTTATTTTAACTGTTCCATTGTCAATAATTATGTCGTTTTTATCTGATTCATAACCATCGGTTTTCATACTTAAAAAAGCCAGATCTCCTTTTGATGAATAAGCGGGTTTCATATCATACCCTTCCATACCAGCTGTTAAATTAACTGTTTTGCCGGTTTCAACAGAATAGGAATAGATGTCGGTATTGGTACTCAACGCATAATCTTTTCCGAACTTCTTTTTTGTAACATAAAGTATTTGTTTGCCATCAGGGCTCCAGATAAAATCTTCATCACCGCCAAATGGTTTTTGCGGACAATCAAATGCCTCATTCGGCATGATATCAATACTGTCTACAATTTTTTTGTCTTTCAATGTATTTAAAAACACATGTCCGAACGAACCATCTTCCCATGTATCCCAGTGACGGTAATTAAGATTATCATAGATCATTACATCCGAATTTTTGAGTTGAGGATATACATCTTTTCCATATATATTTTTCACTTTCACTTCATTGCTGCTGATGCTGTACTTTCCATCAGCAGAAATACGATCGTTCACCAATAAGGCTTCTGTATTCTCAATTTCTATTGGATCTCCTCCAGAAACAGGGATAATGTATTTTTTTGTTGAAGCCTTATCTTCAGCAACACTATACTTACGAACACTGTATACAATCGATTTACCATCTTTGGTGATACCATTTGTGCTCAGTTTCCCCAACTGCAGTAGCATTTCGGGAGTCATGGTTTGTGCATTTGCGGATAATAGAAATATTCCGAACGATAATGTTGTGATTATTCTCATGGTAGGCTTTAAAATAGGTAATGGTTTAAATGTAAAATTTGAGGCAACAAAGATAACGACTATTTTCCATTGTCTTTTTAGCAAATATTAAATTGTGGGAAGGCATGAAACTTCCTGATATATGAAATTTCGCTTGTTTCCGGCTTTTTAAATGCTTGAAAGGTCTATTCTTTTTCAGATTTCAACTAATATTCAAGTTGATCCCTTTTTTTGCAAGTAGTTTTACTGTAATTATTTACTTAGGGGAGGTTCCGAAAGAGAAATCTGAGAAATAAATCCTCATAAATGAGCCAAGAAATTGGTGAAATGAAAGCACAATAATTGATCCCCCTCGCTTAGGCGGGGGGTATTTTTTTACAAAACACATTGAAAAACAATGAAATGTGTACAAAAGAGGCTATGATTCTCAAATTCGGTGAATAAAACACTTAATTGATATGAAATATATTGAGTTGGTTGGGCGGTTTCTTTATTCACTAATTTTTCTTAGGACAATAATGAACCATTTCACAGCCGAGGCTGTCGGTTATGCTGTTTTCAGTGGTATTCCGGTCCCTTCTGTGCTTGTGCCACTTTCTGGGGTTCTCGCTATTATTGGGGCAATAAGTATCATATTTGGTTATAAAACAAAATGGGGGGCTTTGTTAATAGTGGCCTTTCTTATTCCTGTTACTTTATTTATGCATGCTTTCTGGAAAGAGACCGACCCTATGGAAGCGCAAAGGCAAATGACAAACTTTATGAAAAATACTTCCATGCTTGGAGCTGCATTGATCATCAGTTATTTTGGAGCTGGCCCCTTAAGTATCGATGCAAAAACGAAAACAGACTCAAAAAAGAAAAAATAGTTTAATTCATTAATTCAATTACATATATGGAAACACAAAATGAGCATAAAAACAAACACAGAACAATGAACTTCGAACAATATGCGGCTGATGGTAATCGCTTTATCAATGAAGTTGCTCTTGAATTAGAAACAGACCACAACCGCGCTGCACGAATAACCCGTGCTGTTTTACATGCCATCCGCGACCGTATTCCACCAAGTGACGCAATACAGTTTGCCCAGGGATTACCAATGGCTTTAAAAGCCATTTTTATTGACAGGTATGATATTTCTAAAACTCCGATCGTGATCAGGAACAAGGAAGAATTTATTGAGTTTGTGCGCGGTAAAGATGGACTAACAGCAGCAACTGATTTCCCTGACCGCGAATCTGTTGTAAACGCATTAAAGGCTGTATTCTTTGTGCTTGAATTTAATATGAGCACCGGACAAGTTGAGCAGATAAAAAAAATGCTGAATATGGAACTTTTGAGTTTGATCGAGTGATCGTTTTTAATAAAATAAGGCTTTTTTGATCGGAAGGGTCGGTAATATAAAAAGGTAAAAAATCCAGGCATAAAAAAACCCCACTAAATGTGGAGTTTTTTGGTGGAGAATATCGGATTCGAACCGACCACCTCTTCACTGCCAGCGAAGCGCTCTAGCCAAATGAGCTAATTCCCCTTGTTTTAACCTGTAATTTTATTTCTTGCAGCTACGATCTTCTCTTTTAATAATAACACGTCCGCATTGGTCATTTTGGGTCTGTTTTCCATTGTTTTACAGATTACCTGCACCTCTTTAAGCTCTTCTACCAACTTTACAAAATCGGGATTCTTTTGATTTTCATTTAATAATTCAGAAATATACCTAAAAGAATATGCCTGATCCCAAATTCGGTTATACAAGTTTTCATTTTTGTCATCTCTTGGAGTAGTTCCTACTGCCTGAGTGGCAACATACAGGCCTTCCAACCATCCTCCAGTAATAACCAATCCGGCAATCTCAACACGTTGTTGTGAACGCAGGTTTCTTTCTGCCTTGTCATAAACTTCTTCAATTAAAGTAGCTGTTTGTGAAGCACTATCGGTTTTGCTCAAATTCTCAACAATTCGTTTGATAGCAGCTTCGTCATAAGCACTTGAAACGCCAAGATCTTCAGATAATTTTTTAACAGTTCCAATGTAACCTAAAGCATCCTGCATTTGTTTAAATCCTGTAACATAAGCCAGGTCGGTTCCATACACACCCAAATTAAGCGCTTTTTGATAGTTCGTTGAATAGCTGGATAACTTACTTGTAGGATTTATTAAACTCTTATTAAAAGTGATGCCCGCACCTGAAATTTCTCCAATTACCTTCATTGGAGAAGGTATATTCACACTGATAGACGCTAAACTTGTTCTGGTGCCTTTGCTGAGTGTATCTGTGGTTATTTCCTCGTCCAATACAGTCTCTGCGGTTTTACCACCGCATGACATTAACAAAAGTGTTATTGAAAACAATCCACATATAACGGGAATAGTAAAAAATTTACGGCTGATCTTTGTCATTGTTTTTTGTTTTAAAACAGGTTGCAAATCTAGCATTAATCTGAATTAAAATCTAAATTAGATTTTAATTATTTTTCAATTTATTTAAACCAATAAAAGAGTTTAAAATTTGAGGAACACAAAAGCAAACAGACAATACCTTGCTTTATCATCTCAATTTTAGTAAACTTGTAACTTATGAAGGCCATATTAAATTTCTGGAAAATTATCTCCTACACCGGAACTGCAAAGGAGTTAAGTGCTTCAGATACTAAACGCCTGATCCTGACAAACCGTTTTGGAATAATTTCTGTACTATTCACTTTCCCTTATATTCTCGGATTTTTTTATTCTGGTTATAACATGGTGGCCTTATTTTCCTGCCTTTGTTGTATCGTTTATTTTTCGGTTCCCTTTTACAACAAATTTTATTTATACAACGTATCAAAACTTGTTCTTTACCTGGGAGTTCTTATTCACCAATTTGTTTTGGCTTCTACCTTTGGCGAAAAGGCAGGAATACACTATATTTATATAGCACTCATTCTTTTACCAATAGTCCTGTTTGATATTAAAAAACAAATTGGCTGGATCTTATTCTGTATTACAATTACAATTTTTGTCACTTTCCTTTTATATTTTACCCAGTTCTCTCTTTTTTTCGATCCTTTTATCCCCCTATCAATAAAGGAAACATTGGATATTGCCTATAAAATAACAACTGTTATCGGGTGTTTTGTGATCTTATTTTCAAGCATTATAGTTGCCTCGGAAACGGAAAAGGTTTTGGACGACACCAATTTATTTTTGCAATATCAGATGAAAGCAATTTTTGATAATTCCCACGATGCTATTTTTTTAGCAGAAAGTGATGTGAATGAGATCGTGAAAGTGAATTATCGTGCACAGGAACTGTTTGAAGTGAATTCAGAGCAGGACCTGGTTGGCAAAACGGGCCTGGATTTCCATAAAAACAGGCCGTCCGAAAAGGAAATAAACCAGATAAGGTCAGCGCTGCGTGATTCCGGAAGCTATCATGGCGAAGTATTATACAAAACGGGAAAAGGAAATGAGTTTTGGGGCTCCACAGCCATCAAAACCATTAACATTAATTCAAAAAGTTACTTTGCAGTCCGTATTACAGACATCACTTCAAGGTATGAATTTAATGCAAAAATAAAATCCTCCTTACGTGAAAAGGAGATCCTTTTGGCGGAAATCCACCACAGAGTTAAAAATAACCTGGCGGTGATCAGTGGCTTATTGGGATTGCAATCAAGCTACATTGAAAACGAAGATGCAAAAAAGGCTTTTGAAGAATGTCGGAATCGTATTCAAACCATGGCATTGATACACGACAAACTTTATCATAACGAAACATTATCAAAGGTAGATTTTGGTGAGTATGTTAATGATCTTGTTAGCCATATAAAAACATCCTATAACCAAACAGTTTCAGAAATTGAATTCAGTGTGATCTGTAATGAAATACATCTTGATATTGGGCTTGCTGTACCTTGCGGACTTATTTTGAACGAGCTGATGTCCAATGCGCATAAACATGCTTTTAAAGGAAAAGAAAAAGGAAAGATCAATATCGTTTGTTCAAATACCGGCAAAAATTTTAGTTTAATGGTCAGCGATGATGGGATTGGCTTTGATATGGAAAAGGCATTAATTGAACCAAGGTCTTTAGGCCTTACATTGGTGAAAGCCCTGGTTGGTCAGATCAATGGAAACATCAAAACAACTTTTAATGAGGGTACTGCTTTTTACATTTCATTTGAAATATAGAGCCCGATATAAGCCATGGCATTATCAAAATTTAGAATTTTTCTCCTTTTCACTCGTGAAAATCCAATTTAAAGATCTGAAAATTTAAGGAATGAAGCCGTTTTACACGGGTTGCTTTTATGCGCTGAACGTGGTATATTTGCAGTCCTTTATAAAAACCAAACAATGAGTGATTCAAAAATAAATTCAAGCAAAGCACCTGAGCCGGTGGGATCATACCCCCATGCTCGAAAGGTTGGTAATTTGTTGTTTCTTTCGGGAGTTGGACCACGTGAGCGTGGCAACAAAAAAATTCCGGGAGTTGACCTGGATGAAAAAGGAAATATCATTTCTTATGACATTGAAACGCAGTGCAGAAGCGTGTTCCAGAATGTTAAATACATTTTGGAAGATGCAGGAAGTAGCTGGGATAACATTGTAGATGTACAGGTTTTTCTTACCAATATGAAAGATGATTTTGCAATTTATAATCGTGTGTATGCCGAATGGTTCAAAGACAACCAGCCCTGCCGAACAACCATTGAGATCAACTGTTTACCAACACCCATTGCTATTGAATTAAAAGTGATCGCGACTATTTAACTGATAAACCTTTAATTTGACAATGTTCTATTTCATTTTCAAATTTTTAGACTAATAAATTTTAAATGATGAGTAAGAATTACAAAATATACACCGGCCTCAACCTTTCGCAAACAGCGAAAGACATACAAAAGATCTGGGATGAAAATAAAACATTTGAAAAATCCATCACTTCACGTGAGGGAAAAACTCCTTTTGTTTTTTATGAAGGACCACCAAGTGCTAATGGTTTACCGGGCATTCACCATGTGATGGCTCGTTCTATCAAAGATATTTTCTGCCGTTTCAAAACACAAAAAGGATTTCAGGTAAAACGTAAAGCCGGTTGGGATACTCATGGATTACCAATAGAATTAAGTGTTGAGAAGGCTTTAGGAATTACGAAAGAAGATATCGGAACAAAAATAACTGTTGAACAATACAATATCGAATGCCGCAAAGATGTGATGAAATACACCGATGTATGGGCTGATGTAACCGAAAAAATGGGCTATTGGGTGGATATGGAGCATCCGTATATCACCTATGAAAACAAATACATTGAATCGGTTTGGTGGCTTTTGAATAACTTATATGCTAAAGGATCTATCTATAAAGGGTTTACTATTCAACCATACTCGCCTGCGGCTGGAACGGGGCTTTCAACGCATGAATTAAATCAGCCGGGGTGTTATAGAGATGTGAAGGACAGGACTGCTGTTGCGATGTTTAAGGTTGCGAAAGAGCAAGACCTGACAGGTTTTAAAAACCTGTCAGGTCTATTGAACGATAATACTTATTTCCTTGCCTGGACAACCACACCATGGACATTGCCTTCAAATACGGCCTTAGCTGTTGGAAAAAACATTAACTATGTAGTGATCGAAACATTCAGTCCTTTCACATTCGAAAAGGTAAATGTTATTCTTGCGGAAGATCTAAAAGAAAAATATTTCCCGGCAAAAAATGGAGAATTAAAACTGGAAGAATATAAAGCGGGGGATAAAAACATTCCTTTCAAACAGGTTGCCGCTTACAAAGGAGAACAATTAAATGGGGTTCGTTACGAGCAACTCCTCCCCTTCACTCAACCAACTGATGGCGATGCATTCCGCGTGATCATTGGTGATTTTGTGACGACTTCGGATGGAACCGGTATTGTGCACATCGCTCCAAGCTTTGGTGCGGACGATTTTAGAGTTGCGAAACAAAACGGCATTGGCTCATTAACATTGGTAGACAGACGAGGTAAATTTTTATCGGAAATAAAAGACAGTGTATTTTTATATGGTGAGGAATATGTAAAAGAAGCCTATCTGACTGAAGAGGAAAAAGAAAAAGAATTCTTTCATCAGAAAAAAACATTAGAGGGATCTGGTAAAATAAAAGAGCTGAAAGCCTATTTGAGTGTTGATGAACGGATTGTTTTGAAATTACAGGAAGAAGGAAAACTTTTCAAAAAGGAAACCTACGAACATAGCTATCCGCATTGCTGGAGAACCGACAAACCTGTTTTATATTACCCTCTGGATAGCTGGTTCATCAAAACTACTGATTACAAAGAGCGAATGATCGAACTAAACAAAACCATCAACTGGAAGCCGGAATCTACCGGTACCGGGCGTTTTGGTAATTGGTTGGAAAATTTGAACGATTGGAATTTATCACGCTCCCGCTTTTGGGGTATCCCTATTCCTATCTGGACGAGCGAAGATAAAACAGAACAAATTTGTATCAGCTCTGCCGAAGAATTAAAAAAAGAAATTGACAATGCTGTTGCAAAAGGTTTCATGCAAAACAACCCTCTTGGTGCATTTACACCGGGCGATAACAGTGCCGAAAATTATAACAGCTTTGATCTTCACAAACCGTATGCCGATTCAATTTTTCTGGAACGCAATGGTAAAAAGCTTTTCCGCGAACCAGATCTGATTGATGTATGGTTTGATTCCGGTGCAATGCCTTATGCGCAATTGCATTATCCATTTGAGAATAAAGAATTGATCGATCAAAAGAAGTATTTCCCTGCCGATTTTATTGCAGAAGGTGTTGATCAAACACGTGGTTGGTTTTTCACACTTCATGCAATAGGCACGATGTGCTTTGATTCTGTTGCTTTCAAAAATGTGGTGAGCAATGGTTTGGTGTTGGATAAGAACGGACAAAAAATGAGCAAGCGTTTAGGCAATGCTGTTGACCCTTTCGAAACAATTGAAAAATATGGTCCGGATGCTACACGTTGGTATATGATCACCAATGCTGCCCCTTGGGACAATTTAAAATTTGACCTGGAGGGCATTGGCGAAGTACAACGCAGGTTCTTCGGGACTCTTCATAATACCTATTCATTTTTCTCATTGTATGCAAACGTTGATGGATTCAACTATTCAGAAGCAGAGATACCAATGACTGAACGCGCGGAAATTGACCGTTGGGTCTTATCTGAACTCAATACATTGATCAAAAAAGTAGATGAGGCGTATTCGGATTATGAACCACATCGTGCAGGAAGATACATTGAAGATTTTGTTGATGAACACCTCAGCAATTGGTATGTACGCTTGTGCAGAAGACGTTTCTGGAAAGGTGATTATTCACAAGATAAAATAGCGGCTTACCAAACACTATATCGTTGTATGGAAGTGGTGGCGCAACTTGCAGCACCAATAGCTCCATTTTTTATGGATCGATTGTATTCCGATCTGAATTCGGTAACGGGCCGTGACAGGGCAGAATCAATACATTTAAGTGATTTCCCTGTTTCGGATACCTTCCTGATCGATAAAGAGCTTGAAGAGCGCATGGAACTGGCTCAAAAAATTTCTTCGATGATCTTATCGATACGTAAAAAAGAAAACATACGTGTTCGTCAGCCATTGAATAAAATTCAAATTCCGGTATTGGATGATTCCTTCAAAGATAAAATTGAAGCGGTTAAAGATCTGATCTTGTCGGAAGTGAATGTAAAAAGTTTAGAATTTGTGGATGAATCTACTACATCAATTACCAAAAATTTAAAGTTGAATTTTAAAACTTTGGGCAAAAAATGTGGAAAAAACATGAAGGCGGTACAAACTTTTGCAACAGAAAACGCTCAGGCGATCATTTCCGGCATTGAAAAAACAGGAAAATTTGAGATCAGGATCGATTCAGAGGTAATTGAATTAGAAAGCGAAGATGTTGAGATTATCCCGGTAGATATTCCGGGATGGAAGGTGGCAAACTCAGGACAACTAACTGTAGCACTGGACATTACGATAACTCCTGAACTGAGGGAAGAGGGCCTTGCACGCGAACTGGTGAACCGGATCCAAAACCTGAGAAAAGAGAGTAATTTAGATGTTACGGATCGAATTGATGTAAAAATTCAGAGAAATTCTGCTATAAATGCAGCTATCAACAATAATTTGAACTATATTTGCACCGAAATTTTGGCTTCGTCACTGGAACTTGTCGATACTTTAGAGCATAAAATAGGTTCTGAAATTGAATTAGACGAAGAAATAAAGACCTTAATTAGTATTACTAAATTAAACTAACACTATAAAAAATGGCAAAAAAAGCGCAAAAAGGAAAACCGGCAAAAAAAGCTGCTAAACCTGCAAAAAAAGTAGTAGCTAAAAAAGCTGCTCCTAAAAAAGCCGCTAAACCTGCAAAAAAAGCGGTTGCTAAAAAACCCGTTAAAAAAGCGGCTCCTAAAAAAGTTGCTAAAGCGGTAAAAAAAGTGGTTGCTAAAAAGCCTGTAAAAAAAGTGGTTGCTAAAAAAGCTGTTGTAAAAAAAGCTGTAAAAAAAATAATTTCTAAGCCTGTAAAAAAAGTGATCGCTAAAAAGCCTGTAAAAAAGGTTGTTCTTAAAAAAAGCGCCCCTAAAAAAGCGGTTAAAGTTGCTAAAAAAGTGGTTGCTAAAAAAGAAGTGAAAAAAGTGATCGCTAAAAAAGCACCGGTTAAACCTGTTCAAAAAGTGGTTGCTAAGCCAGTTGCGAAAGCAGAAGCGAAAAAAGCTATCCCTGCAAAACCAATAGTTGTTGCAAAACCAATAGCGCCTGTTGCAAAAAAACCTGAGCCTGTTTTAAAGAAAAAGGTTGAACGCGATATGGATATGGATGATGATAACAGAGAACAAGATACTTTGGTAGTTGAGTATAAAGTTCCTTCTATCAGAAGACCAATGGGGCCAATACCAAAGCCGCATATTAATACTGATAAAAGAACACGTTATACTGATGCTGAATTAAAAGAGTTCAAAGAATTGATTTTAAAAAAACTTTCTGAAGCTCAAAAAGATTACGAATTGTTAAAGAGCACACTTTCTCATAAAGACGATCACGGAACAGACGACACTTCCCCTACTTTCAAGTTATTGGAAGATGGATCTGATGTTTTATCTAAAGAAGAAACATCGCATTTAGCCGGGCGTCAGGAGAAGTTTATTCAGAATTTACAAAACGCTTTAATTCGTATTGAAAACAAAACATACGGAATATGTCGTGTAACAGGTAAATTAATTTCTAAAGAACGTTTGAGAAGTGTACCACACGCTACTTTGGTTATTGAAGCTAAATTAGGACAAAACGCATAATATTCTTTTCCTCGTTTAAAAACAGAAAAGCTGCTTATTTCTAAGCAGCTTTTTTTGTGTTTTAGAGAACCGTCAAGAGGTATATGCTTTTGGTTAATGCGAATCTAGTAGTTGAAGGTTTAATATTTCGCTCCGATGGAGCTAATTGCTTCCCCTGTCTATGTGTTGTTGCTACAAAGATTATGCTCCTAACGGAGCTAAATACAGCCCCAGAGGGGCATAATCTTGGTAGAAATTGTATAGTAAAACTTCACAAGCCCCAGCGGGGCGATATCTTTTAACCCTTGATTTGTATTAATTCGTTTCTGTCCATAATGTCAGTTAATTCAAAAAAATAAAACACTTGACACAGATTCATAAATAATAAAATTATGATTCATTTTCGTTTTATTAAGAAAAAGCTTTTAAACAGATCGTCATTGCGAGGGTTTTTACCCCGAAGCAATCTCAACTGTGTGTAAGATTGCTTCAGTCGTGCCTCCTTCGCAATGACGTACTATATTAATGTCGATTTTATTAACAGACTTTAATTAGTTTCAAGCACTTTAAAAAGCTCGTCTAATTTAGGTGTTAGAATAATTTCGGTTCTACGGTTCTTTTTGCGCGCCTCTGATGTTTTAGCTGTGTCGATAGGGAAATACTCCCCGCGTCCTGCAGCAGTTAAACGTCTTGAATCTACAGAGCTATTTTTGGTAATTATTTTTACTATAGAAGTAGCGCGCATTACACTAAGATCCCAATTATCCTTGATATCACCTTTACCAGCCATTGGTACATCATCGGTATGTCCTTCAATTAAAATATTTATTTCAGCGTTTTGTTCCAACACCTTTGCTACTTTTTTTAATGCATCAACACCTTTTGTTTCAACCGTTGTGCTCCCTGAAGCGAACAAAAGATTTTCCTCCATCGAAACATATACCTTACCATTTTTTTGAGTGATGGTTAGGCCTTTACCTTCAAAACCAAATAAAGCATCTGATAATTTTTTCTTCAGATCATTAACTGCATCATCTTTCTTTTTCAAAACGCCTTCCAGTTCAGCAACGCGAGCTTCACGTTTTGTTAATTCAGCTGTAAGTGCATCCAAATTTTTCTTTTGATCATTCAATTGACCCTCCAACTGTTTTAATTCATCCTGCTTTTTTAAAAGCTGATCCTGTGTTAGCTGCAACTCCCCTGAAAGTTTTTTGGTGTCCGCAATATTACCGGTTAATAAGCGATTATATTTATCCAATAACTGTTCGTTTACCTCATTTAGTTTATCGTATTTCGCCACGAATGTGCGGTAGTTACCTCCACACATAGCGGTATCTTTTTGAAGCCCCGAAATTATTTTTATATTATCTGCCAGGTTTTTTGTGGCTTCAGTAAGTTTTGTTTCACACTCCTGGTTAGCTGTTTTTAATGTAGCAAGATCAGTGTCGCAAGCCTTTCGTTTTGCCTGTTCTTCCTCTAGTTTGCGCTGAGGCACGCAGGAGAACATTACACTTACCATCAGTATTATCGCAATAGCGTTATAGAAATTTTTCATTTTTAGTTATTTTTTTTGATTATAGAGAATACAAAATTATCGATAAAGAATGTCTCTTTTGGGTCTATGTTACAAAGGTTATACACTTAACATTGTTGAAAGCCCAAGCTTTAAACCCTCCCGCTTTCTTGACTCCGCGCGAAATGACAGCGCACTCGGTCATTTCGCGCGTCAAGTCAGGAAAACGTGAAGAAGAAAAACGAATTGAAAATTTTGAAAATGTAAATGGTAAGAGTAAGAAACAAATCAAAAAAAAGCCACCGTTTCAGATTTGAAACGATGGCTTTTTTATTTTCTTAAATTCATTTTATTTTTTTTTCTCCACTTTTGGCTCAAAATAAACACGTGTCAGATCCCTGTATTCCATTGCATTTGCAGGGAAACTTTTAATATAGGTTTGAACTAAACGATAATTTTCATCGTAAAAAATAGGCATGATAGCGGCATCATCAATAGCCACCTGATCGGCCTGAAGATATAATTTCATACGCTTGGCAACATCCACTTCTTGTAAGGCTGCAGAAAACAAAGAATCGAACTTTTCGCTTTTATAGCGTACAGAATTTAAGTACGATTTTTCGGTTAAATTCTTAGGGATATGTTTACTGTACAATAGCGTTAAGAACGTTTCTGGATCTGGATAATCCGCTACCCAGCCTGTTCTCCAAAATAATGCTTTACCTGTTTCTAGGCGCTCCAAATGCTCTGCAAAAGGCAATACATTTAATTCAATGTCAATGTTTAAATTTTCTTTTAACATTTTTTGAATTACTTCAGCTATTTGAATATTTCTGCCTCCTCCTCCACTGTTAATTTGAAGTGTCAATTTTGGAAAGCCTTTTCCTTCAGGGTAACCTGCAGCAGCTAAATGTTTACGGGCTTTATCAGGATCAAAATAAAACCCTTTTAAGCTTTTTGAATCGTATTCAGGAAACGAAGGTGGAACAATGCCATAAATACCCGGTACGCCTTCTCCCTGAAGTGTATAAGTAACAATTTTTTCGCGGTCAATAGCATAATTAAAGGCCAAACGAACGTCTTTTTTATCAAAAATGTCACTTTGTATCTGGAAACCAAAATAGAAAACGGTCATGGCCGGAATAACCTGTAAATTGAATGGAGCATTCGCTTCTTTCGCATGGTCAAGTTCACCCAAAATATCGGATATCGATTCTACGGGTATCTGAAAAACCATATCCAGATTACCCCTCTTAAATTCCAACAATTCAGATTTTTTTTCCTTGATAAAACTAAACTTAACAGCATCCAGGTATGGCAGTTGATTGCCAAATTCATCTACACCCCAATAGTGTGGATTTCTTTCCAGGATAACCACTTCGCCCTCTTTAACACTTTTAACCTGAAAAGCTCCTGTGCCAACACATTTTGCACGCATTTCAACACCATATTTATCAAATGCTTCTTTGGGATAGATCCAACATCCGGGGGTGCTTAAAACATTTAAAAACCCTACAAATGGATATACAAGATCGATCTCTAAAGTTTGGTCATCAATTACTTTTACACCTGAAACACCACCTGCTAAAGGTTTTTTATCTATAGTTGATTGATAAAATTCGGATGCGCCAAGAACCTTATCTTTAAACGTGTTGCCAAACTGTTGGTTTTCCGGACTGGCAGTACAAAGTTTTTCGAAGCAGTATACAAAATCTTTTATTGTTACCTCACGGCCTTTTCCATCTGAAAAACAAGGATCGTCATGAAACTTAACACCTTTACGCAAAGTGAAGGTCCATTTGGTTGCCTCAGCATTTCTCTCCCACTTTTCAGCCAAAGAAGGTAAAACAGTTAAGTCGGCCTGAGAAAGCTTTACTAATCCTTCATATACCTGACTGGTGATACGTTGAGAAACAACTTCCGTAACATTGATAGGAAACAGATTTCGGAAATCTTCTGTTTCATTCATTCTAAATACGCCACCGTAATACACGCCCCCCTTAGCTTTTCTTGAATCTCCGGTTGATTTATTCTCACCACCGCAGGATGCCAAAAGGCCAGCCACCAAAAATAAATAAAATGCTTTTTTCATATTAATTTATAGGTACACTTATTAATTCTAATGGAACAAATATATTAAGATTATCTGAAAGTTTCGAAAAAAACGCCTGCGAATTATGAATATTGTTGTTGATATTTGCAATCCGGGTAAACACCAAATTTGAAGAATATTTTAAAAGTCGATCTCCAGCAATACGGGGCAATGGTCAGAGTGTTTCGCCTCGGCTAATATAGCTGCACGCTTCATTTGCCCCTCCAAATTACCACTCACAAGATTGTAATCAATACGCCAGCCTAGATTTTTGGAACGGGAATTCGCCCTGAAGCTCCACCAGCTATAGTTGTGAGGTTCTTTATTAAAATGACGGAAACTGTCAACAAAACCTGATCTCATAAATTGATCGATCCAGTCGCGCTCCTCCGGCAAAAAACCGCTGCTATTGGCATTGCTCTTCGGATTATGAATATCCACGGCTTGGTGACAAATATTATAATCCCCACAAATAATAAGTTTTGGCCGGACTTTTTTTAATGTATCAATATACTTTTGAAAATCCGCTAACCATTTAATTTTAAACGCCTGGCGCTCTTCTCCACTGCTGCCACTGGGGTGATAAACACTTAAAACGGATACATCACCATAATCGGCACGAATAACACGACCTTCGAAATCGTAATGCGGTATTCCGCAACCATACTCGATGTGATCGGGTTTTTGTTTTGTGAAAATTGCAACACCGCTATACCCTTTTTTTTGTGCCGGATACCAATAATGATGATACCCTGCATTGTCAAACACAGCAAGATCAAGCTGTCCGGGCTCGGCTTTTAATTCCTGAAAACATAAAATATCCGGGTCGGCAGCTTTTATCCAGTCCATAAGCCCCTTGCTCATAGCCGAACGAATACCATTTAAGTTATAGCTTATAATTTTTGTCATTATTTTACGTCTTTAGGTGTAAAGGTAAGTCAAAAGTTTTAAAGTCAAAAGTCAAAATCCGTACTTTGTTCTCTAACCTTTTGAACGAGATAAGTCAAAAAATTTAAGGTCAATATCCGTATTTTGTTCTCCAGCCTTTTGAATTTTGGCTTTTCTCTCCTTTAACTTTAAGTTTTAAATAGTACTTTTAAATCTGTGATGGTTCGGAAAATAATACCGTTTTTCTTTTTGCTGTTTTTCTGTGTAAACGGGTATGCACAATACATAAGCAATAGCCACACTAAACAATTAACAATTAGTGGCGACACGAGCCAACTTGACACGCTTAGCCTTGTGCCGGGTTCAATTAAAATAACAACCGGTAATGGAATAGTGCTGGACACCTCTTTCTATAAAATAAATTATGCCGAAGGCCTGTTGATCTTAAATCGAAGCGCTTTTGCTAAAAATAATATTGTTGCCGACAGCCTAAATGTTTCCTATAAAACATTTCCCTATTTATTTTCTGCCGAAGTAAAACACAAGGACCTTAGCCGGATAAAGCCCGATCTATTTGGTAATGTAAACCCTTTCAGTTATACGATAGAATCGAAAAGTGACGATATTTTTAAAATGGAAGGCTTAAATAAAAGCGGAAGTATTTCCCGTGGAATTTCATTCGGTAACAATCAGGATATGGTTGTAAATTCTAATTTAAATCTTCAGCTATCGGGACATTTAAGTAACAATATTGATATTTTATTGGCTGCAACCGACAATAACATTCCCATTCAACCCGAAGGAAATACACAACAACTGCAGGAGTTTGATAAAGTATTTATTCAACTCTCAAATGCCCAATCCAAGCTTATTGCAGGCGACTTTCAACTTACACGGCCAAACAGTTATTTTATGAATTTTCATAAAAAAGCGCAGGGTCTTAGTTTTTCTACAGCTCTAAAAACGAATAAAAAATCTAAAAATATTGAAGACCAAGGTGTTTTTAAAACATCTTTAAGTGCCGCTGTTTCTCGCGGAAAATTTGCACGAAATCAAATTCAGGGCGTAGAAAGCAACCAGGGGCCATACCGACTGCGAGGCGCTGAAAACGAACCATTCATTATTGTATTATCAGGAACGGAAAAAGTATATATTGATGGAAAGCTCATGGATAGAGGGCAAGAGAATGATTATGTGATCGATTACAATACATCCGAAGTTACATTCACCGCCAAACAGCTTATTACAAAAGATAAACGGATCGTTGTGGAATTTCAGTATTCTGACAAAAATTATGCACGTTCCCTGGTTCATTTTGGAAACGATTTCGAAAAAGATAAACTTAAACTTCATCTGAATATTTATTCCGAACAGGATAGCAAAAACCAGCCACTACAGCAAGATCTAACACCAGAACAAAAAAAATTATTATCTGATATTGGTGATACTTTATCGCTTGCTGTTACTCCCAGCTTTGATAGTGTTGCTTTTTCAAATAATGAAGTTTTGTATCAAAAAAAGGATACTATTGTTGGGGCACAACTCTATACTGTTTTCATTTATAGTACTAATAGTGACAGCGCCAATTATCGTGTTGCTTTCAGTAATGTAGGCCAAGGGAGAGGTGATTACAAACAGATCGCATCAAGCGCAAACGGAAAAGTGTTTCAATGGAATGCACCCGTTACCGGAATAAAACAAGGAAACTATGATGCCGTGATACTTTTGATAACACCTAAGCAAAAGCAAATGATAACCGCAGGTGTTGATTATGCATTTTCAAAAAACACCAAACTATCAGTAGAGGCCGCAGGGAGCAACAATGATATCAATACTTTCTCGTCTGTAAATAGCAAAGACGATATTGGTTATGGCTTGAAAATTAATTTTGATAATACCTCACCCCTCACTCCTCTCTCCAAATGGAGAGGGGCCGGGGGTGAGGTAATAACTAAAAGAGATACCACTTCCGGGCCATTAACATTGCTTACAAATTTGAATTATGAATATGTTCAGAAATATTTTTCTCCTATTGAACGATATCGTAGCATCGAGTTTGAACGTGATTGGAACCGTTTAAATTTAGCCCTTGTGGATGATCAGCATATTTTAGGTGCAGCAGTTCAATTAGCCAAAAAGGGAACAGGAAGTGTTGGTTATAAATTCAATGCGCTTCTGGAAGGCAATAATTACAATGCAAACAGGCAATCTGTTCATCTTGATCTGCAACAAAAAGGATTTAATGCAAACTATGACGGAAGTCTACTTGGCTCCCTGAGTACTATAAATACTAACTTTTACAGGCACAAGAGTGGTGTGTCACAAAAAATAAAATGGATAAGGATTGGATTTAAAGATGAGTTTGAGAAGAATAAATTCACGCTAAAGAAAAAAGATTCATTGCTCTCAAACAGTTATCAATTCTGGGAATGGCAAGGTTACATTCAAAATTCGGATACCACAAAAAACCGATACGGACTCAATTATAAACAACGAACCGACTATGCAGTAAAAAATTTAATTACCGCCACCAACCTTAACAGGTCAGCCTTTGCAGAGAGCTATGGCGGATTTTTCGAATCAATGCAAAATCCGAATAGTCAATTAAAAGTAAATGTGGCTTACCGAAAATTACAAATTGTTGACTCCGCACTTACCCTTCAAAAGCCCGACAATTCGTTGGTTTCACGCATTGAATACAGCTTCCGCTTATGGAAAGGCTTATTGTACTCCAACTCGTTTTACGAAATTGGCTCCGGCCTAGAGGTAAAAAAACAATTTTCGTACATTGAAGTTGCTGCCGGGCAAGGCGTATACACCTGGATAGATTATAACAGCAATGGAATAAAAGAATTAAATGAATTTGAGGTTGCTGCCTTTTCCAATACAGCAACCTATATAAAAATATTTACTCCAAGCCTTGATTATATTAAAGTGTATAGCAACCAGTTCAGCGAAATGTTAATGCTGAAACCTGCGGCTTTATGGGCAAGCAAAACAGGTGTCCGGAAATTTATTTCACGGTTTGCAAATCAATCTGCTTATCGGATTGATAGAAAATCAACAGAGAATGAACTTGAAAAAGCATACAACCCTTTCTTAACTGAAACAAATGACTCCAGCCTGATCACGCTTAATTCCTCCTTCCGGAATACCTTATTTATTAATCAACAAAATTCTGTTTTTGGCCTGGACCTGACCTACCAGGATGTACGTAATAAAATTTTACTTGTTAATGGTTTTGATACACGCCAAAACAGTTATAAGGAAGCTCGTTTGCGCTGGAATATCTCACAACAATTCTGGTGGGACCTTTCCTATAAAGATGGTAAAAAAATTAGCCGATCAGAGTATTTTGGAACACGTGATTTTTCCATTGTATATTATGAAGCCGCGCCAAAACTAAACTATCAACCAAATACAGCTTTTCGCATAACCGCCTCATTCAAGTACACCGATAAAAACAATAATGTTGAGTTTGGCGCTCAGCGCGCTACTTTGCAAGATTATGGTATGGAAGTTAAATACAATATATTGCAAAAAGGAAGTTTAAATGTTAAAGCAAATTTCATTCAAATAAATTTTAACGGCACTCAAAATACCTCCCTTGCATTTGAAATGATGGATGCTTTACAGAACGGAAAAAATATAACCTGGGGATTAATATATCAACGAAATTTGACAAATAATTTACAATTGAGCTTATCGTATGATGGACGAAAATCAGAAGGCTCCAATACGGTTCATACTGGTGGCGCACAAGTGAGAGCATATTTTTAATATGTCTATTGCCGCTAAAACCGGCCAAAGATCATTATTTTAATTCTTCGATGGCCTTTAAATAAACCTCTTTTACTTTTGCGAAAAGTATTTCAATTTGCGGAAAATCAGAATGAATAGCCGCTAACCTTTCAATTTCAACCATTTCCGTCATTATAATTTTATCTATTCCTACAAAAGGAATTGTTGATCTCATTTTATGAGCAGAAGCCCTAACCAGATCAAAATTCTTTTCAACGATACCCTTTTCTAACAAACTTAATTCCAGAGGGCTTTCGACAAGAAAAATCTCTATCATTTCGTTTATAAATTGAATGCTTCCTTTCGACAGCTCTGTCAGGTAATCTAAATTGGTCACTTTATTTGAATCCGTGGTCATCGTTTTTTATTTTGAGTGTTAAAAATACAGTACATGGTATTATGGTACGCAGATCTATTAAGATAGTTATGAAAAAAAATGATTTAAGTTCTGCACCTTTCTTTATTATATGATATTTACCCTTGCGGTTCTGAGCCTGTTAAATTTTAATTGGATATTTTGTTATTGAATGCTTTGCTCCATTGGTGGTTTCTGTTGAACCTAACCCCCGCTCTGTCATCCCGAACTTTTGTGATCCCGCAATACTGCGGGATCGTTATTATTAAAGATATTGCTAAAACCATTACAAGATCCCTCTTGGCGAAAAAGCCAATCGGGATGACATCGCCATAATAATACACAGTTCAATTAGCATTATTAAATATACTTAATAATTAAATTATGAAGATCAGTCTCTTTTATTGGTTTCGAAATATAATCTGTCATTCCAAGCCCTAAACACTTATCTTTTTCACCTGGCATTGCATGGGCCGTCATTGCAATAATGGGAGTGTTCAACATTAGTTTTTCTCTGATAACCCCTGTCGCTTCGTAACCATCCATTTCAGGCATTTGTATGTCCATTAAAACAAGATTATAGGTGTTTTGTTTTAATTTCTCAACGGCAAGCTTTCCGTTGCCACAAATATCAAATGCAAAACCAAAATCTTTTATCATAAAAGCTGCTAATTTTTGGTTGAGCAAATTATCTTCCACTATCAATATTTTAATTTTACCATTTACAATCGATTTGTTGATCTTCTCTGGATTTGTTTTTAGTTCGGAGGGTAAACCAACGACTTTTTTGTAGGGTATCGAAAATTTAAATAGAGAGCCTTCATCTTTTTTACTTTCTACAACAATTGTTCCGCACTGCAGCTCCACCAAATTTTTTACAATGGATAAGCCAAGACCTGTTCCTCCGAATATTCTGGAAGTGTCCGATTTAGCTTGTGTAAAGCGTTCAAAAACTTCAGAGGTTTTCTCTTCTGAAATCCCTATCCCCGTGTCTTTTACCTTAAATTGAACAGTCACATTTTGTTTATCGTCCTTTATAATCTCAACGATAATATCTATACTCCCCTCATTCGTAAATTTAAGTGAATTCCCAACAAGATTTACCAATATTTGAATTAAACGGGTGGGGTCGCCCATTATAAATTCCGGAACATTTTTGAGCTTATGAAGCTGAAGATTTATGTTTTTTTCTTTTGCTTTTAAAAAAAACATGTTATAAACAGATTGAAGCAATTCGTGGAGGTTAAAACGGATACTCTCTATTGTTACCATGCCGGCCTCAATTTTTGAAAAGTCCAGAATATCATTTATGATCGTTAATAAATTTTCTCCCGAACTTTGCACTGCTGCAACATATTCCTGCTGCTCCTCATTTAATTTTGTTTTAAGTAAACGATCGTTAAATCCAATAATTGCATTCATCGGAGTTCTGATCTCATGGCTCATATTAGCCATAAACTGCTCCTTGATAACAGAGGCCTCCTCTACCCTTTTTTGAGTTTCTACCAATTCTTTTTCCAGCTTTTCGCGTTTATTTACATCTCTGAATAAAAACCAGATACAAAGTGAAACCAATAAAAATGCGAAAATATATGCTGATGCATCCAGGCGCTTCACCGATTCACTATCGTGTTTGTTTCTAAGGATGATCTCCTCAAACTTGGTTTCTTCGATACCGTGTATCTTATCAAATTCCCTGATTATCTCTGTCATTAAATACCTACCCTTGCCTTTTTTCAAAAGGGTTAGCGCGTTTTCCGGATTCAGGTCATACTGAAACATTACTTCATCGGAAAATTGGATTTCATTGTTTAATAATGTTACCAACTTGTCGATAGAAGCAACCTGTTCTTTATCCGGAGATAATTTTTTCAGCTCTTTAAATTTCGAGACTACGTTCGCAAGATATTTTTCGTTATTTTCTAAAAGCGTATCATTCCCGGTAAGGACGTAGCTGGTCATTTTGCTTTCAAAAAAACTTACAGAACATTTTATTGATTCTACTTCAGTGGACAACATGGTGCTTTTAAGCAGTTCCTGTTGAGATGCTATTACGTTGGCAATACCTTTATTAAGGGCATACTGAACTCCAATTAATACAATTAACAGAAACCCGAAACCTGTGCCTATTTTAACCTTAATACCTATATTCCAGATTTTTTTCATACTTATTGATACACCCTTTTAGTTTTAAAACTCCCTACAGGCAATGTCATTAAGTTAAGAGCCATCAGATATATATTTCGACAGGCTCAATATAACCCTGCGCATGGTCAGTGTGAGCCTGTCGAAGAATCTTGGGTTAGATCTTTTGTTAGAAGGTCCATAACTAATGTCATTAGCCCCAAGGTAATTTAAAACGGTAATTCGATCAAAAAATTATATTTATTATTACGGGATCATTTGTAAAGCATAATACACAACAGCTCCCATTGCAATAAATGTAAGGAAAAATATAACCATAAATTTTGATATACCAAACTCCCTCACCATTGCCCTGATGGGTTCGGTGATAATTTTATTTACCAATTTGGTTACTTTTTTCCATGAACTCGGCCCTTTTACAACATAATCTGTTGCACCCTCCCTAAAGGTTTCTACTGCCAATGCAATATCTTCGTTGCTTGACAGCATTATTACTTCCGTTTTGGGATTGAGCGCTTTAATTGATTTGAGAATTTCTAATCCGTTCCTACCGTTTAAAAAATAATCAAGTATAACAATATGTGTTTGTTTATTTACTTTCTCCAAACAACTCTCTCCATCATAGAAAGTTGATATATTAACACTTACGCCAAACTTATTACTCAAGTATGTCTTAAGTACAGCTACCATTGATTTATTGTCGTCAACAATAAAAAGATTTAAACCTTGCGTTTCCATTTGGACCTCCTTTTTTAAAAATTATTAATTGTAATTCAAAAATGTTGATTACAAGGTCAATAGTTATTGGGGGGATTTTTTGTGGAATTCGTCAAAAAAGGAAAATAAATAGCCGAAAGGGGGATTTTTATATTTGACTTTTAATATTTAATAGCCGAAATGAAAAACTCAAGCGGGTGACAGGTTGCCGCGGATTGCACAAATTTTTATATGTGGCAAATAAATAACAAGTATAAACGGCAAGCCCAGAGTAAATTCGTGAAATCTGTGGCAAAAAATGGCCGGAAACTAAATTAGATTGATCCTTTTTAGTAATTCTTTTTTAAATTGTTCGCCAATGGGAATTGGGTGTTTACCAATATATGCGGTGTTTTCTTCCACATTATCAATATGGTCCGTTGCGATAAGATAAGAGCGGTGTAACCTGTAAAAAAGATCTTTAGGTAATTTCTCTTCAATGCCTTTTAGGGTAATGTGAACTGTAGTGCGCTTACCGGTCGTGAAAATGTTCACATAATCGCCCATAGCCTGTATATAAAGGATCTCGTTTGTTTTTATTTTTATAAGTACAGAGTCGGTACGAACAAAAATATAATCCTTCTCTTTTTCATTTATCTCTATCTTCTGGTCTTGGCTGTCGAACAGCTCTTTCGCCCTGGATACAGCTACCATAAAACGAGAAAGATTAACCGGCTTTATGATATAATCAGCAACATTTAATTCGAAGGCCTCTACAGCATATTCTTTTTTTGCCGTGATAAGAATGATTATGGGATGGATCGCAAGGTTTTTTATTAATTCTATCCCCGACATTTCAGGCATTTCTACATCCAAAAAAACAAGGTCAACCTTTTCTCTTTTCAGGTAATTAAAAGCATCAATAGGGTTGGAACATTCCTGCACAAGGTTTAAAAAATCAACCTGGGCAATTAGTTGCTTTGTGGCTGTACGTGCCATTTTATTATCATCAACAACAATACAGTTCATTTTTTATCCGTGATTTTAAACAAATATAAACAATTAATCAGGTGAAATTTGTTTAAAGCAATTTGCGTGGAATTTACTTCCTGAAAATAAAGTAAACCGCCAGTACCAGAAAAATGAAGCCTACTAAGTGATTCCAGCGTAATACTTCATTTTTAAAGAACACAAGCGTAAATACCAAAAATACAATAAGTGTAATGGCTTCCTGAACAACTTTTAATTCCACCAATGAAAATGGCCCGCCATTGCCTTTGAATCCAAGCCTGTTGGCGGGTACCTGAAAAGCATATTCAAACAAGGCAATTCCCCAGCTGAGGAGTACAATTGCAATGATCCCAAGGTTCTCGAACCATTTCATTTCCTTAAACTTCAAATGGCCATACCAGGCGAAAGTCATGAAAGTATTGGAAAGGATAAGTAAAATTATAGTATAAAGTCCGCGCATCTGATAAGATTTTAACCTCAAAAGTATCATTCATCCATAAAATTCAAACGATTTGAATTGTTTTATTTTTATCGGGGTGAAAAAACTAAACCACTTTGCACTGAATTGCAGAGGTTTATACTAAAAAAAGAATGAAATTCTTTTAGCAAATGATAATATAATACGTCATTGCGAGCGAAGCGAAGCAATCTCAACCAAAGCATAGTGTGAGATTGCTTCGCTGCGCTCGCAATGACACCAACAAGTGGAGTTTTGTAGAAACTGAAAATCTTGCACTGAAAGTGTATCGTTTTGAACTAACGAACTGAAACAATAAAGTTTGAAATAAGATCCCACAGGATCCATTTCAAACTTTATTATCAAAAATCAGAATACATTATAGCTGAAAGCCCGAATACCTATAGCATTAGCCCAGCAAAAAGACAACTATACCTTTTTTGCATTAAAACCAAAAGAGGCTCCCGTGCGTATTCCGTCTTTATTTGGAACAACATAAATATTTATAGGAATATTTAATTTTCCTGATTTAATTGTTTTTCCCGCAGCTACAATGAAACCAGCCTGCAATTCGAAATAACCACGGCTATCAATACGGCTTTGTATTTTATAAGGATTTTCAATTGTATCATCGTTCCAATCCGATTCTAAGTGCCAGTTTTGATCAGCATCAAAATAACCATTCGCTTTATTGATCAGTCCGAAAGTGGGACCAAATGCAATTTCCCAACCATGTTTATTATTTCTGAAACCATTCATTATGGTTACGCTAGGAAGAAACACATTTTGGTTAAATCCTGAAATTGCGGGTAAAAATTCAAATAAAGCCTGGTAATTTCCTTCATTCAAATATTGAACCTCAAATTGATATCCAAATTGAAACATTACAGGGTAAGAATTATAACCACCTTCGGTACGTGAAGCCTGCAACCTGTCTCCCGCCTCCCCCATCACATAAGTAAATCCGCTGCGTGGCCCCGAAAGATTTACGGTACTCCTATCATGATTATTTACAGAACTTTCAAAATTATTTTTCTTAGTAACATAATCTAAAAGAGGTTGCCTGTTTGACCTCCCAAACATTTGATTTATAGAGATCTGCACCATGGATTGTAACTCTTTTGGCAAATTCAAAAATTCATTCACCTGCGTTTTTTCAATCGTTGCCGATTTTACATCGATCAATCGAAAGGTTACTATAACCGTTTCACCGATCAGCTCCATACTCCCGGTAAACATTTTATCAGAATTAATCGTTTTCCCAATCTCAACCAAACAAATTTTTCCATAACAATTGCCGATGTTCAATTTGTTTTTTTCTACCACGTATGATACGTCATAACGGTCCATCACCTGGAATGTGTCGAGTTTTTCCAATTCTATCCGAACCATATTACCCATTTGTACGGGATCCAAGCCAAGCCCTTTAGTATCAATATTTAAAACGGAAATACTTGCTCTGCCAGGCTTTCCTGTTGCTTGTATTTGAGCAGTGCCCAGTAAGCTCAATGAAATAAACAACACTAGTAAGGTCCATTTTTTTACCCCGAGCATTACAGAATAGAATTCGAAGGCTTGTTTGCTATACTTTTCAAATACATTTAAGTTAAGAAATAGAAGTATGTTTTCTGTTGAAATTTTTTCAGGTACAAATGATTCGTTTATTGCACCCGGATCTTCTTTTTTATTATTTGTTTTCATGTTTTTTGTTTTAAGGTTTAAACTATTCATTTAATTTGTCAGACAATTTGACTTTACTCTTGGTTGGCAACAACTGTTTGAATTTGACCCGTTTTTTTCTTACATCGTTTGCCAGTTAAGTATGTTCGTAATTAAACCGCGAATACCATTATTAGTGATCATACTTATTGCAGAAGAAACAAAGAAAGCAACAATGCAAAAGTTGATAACCGTTCTTGTATTTGATGTGCTGGTGATTGTTTGAGTTTCCATCGTTTTAATTTTTAATTGAATAATATTGTTAATGATCATGAAGCAAAACTACACCGCTTGCCAGGATTGAAGAAATTGATATTTGCGGTCAATAAACGGTTTGAAATAGAATCTGCAAAATGGCAGAAGCCTGAACCTGAAGAATTCTAAAATTTGCATTTTTTGCAAAAAAGTTTAGTACATTTATTGATAATTGCATAAATTTCAATACACGATTTTCAATTAATGCGAAATTTTTATGACAAAAAAAGTTGAAGAATCTGCTCAAACCATACTAATGCAGCGATTAAAAGATGCATTACCCTCTAACCTTTCTTTAGTTGACGAACTGGCCGACTTACTTCAAGTAAGCAACGACAGCGCTTACAGAAGAATGCGCGGGGAAACGGCACTAAGTATTGAAGAGATCGCGGCCATCTGTAAACACTTCAACCTGTCGTTTGATGCTTTTTTAAACAGTAACGACAATGGTTTGGTCACCTTTTCGTATCACCAGTTAAACAGCCATGTTAATTCGTACAAAGAATATCTTTTAAACATAAGTAACGACCTGGATAAATTTCTGAAATTTGATGACAAGCAGATCATCTATGCAGCAGAAGACATACCTGTTTTCCATCATTTTTTTCATCCTGAACTTACTGCTTTTAAAATTTTTTATTGGAATAAATCCATTTTAAACTCAAAAGGATTTGAAGATATTAAATTTGATAGAAACCTTGTAAGTCCTGATCTGATTGACATTGCAAAGGGTATACTGGACCGTTATTCAAAAATTCCTTCCATAGAGATCTGGAGTGATGATACCGTAAACAGCACCGCAAAACAAATTGAATTTTATTGGGATGCCGGCTTTTTTTTAAATAAAGAAGATGCTTTATTAATTTGTGACCAGGTTTCCCAAATGCTTGACAGGATAAAGAAACAAGCCGAATTAAATGTTAAGCTGGACCGGGATAATAAACCGGTGAGCCCGGAAAATAATTATACACTTTACCACAGTGATGTAATGATCGGCAACAATTGTATTTTAGTAAACATGGGTGCAATAAAAGCCACATACCTCTCCTACCACACCTTCAATGTAATGCTTACCACCAATGCAAACTATTCCAACGAAACCGATCTTTGGTTAAAAAACCTTATCCGAAAATCTAACCTTATAAGCGGGGTAGCTGAAAAGCAGCGCTATCAATACTTTAAACGTATTGAAGGGGTTATGAAAAAATTGAGGGATAAAATTGAGAATGGGTAGTGGTGTGTCGGATATAAGAGTGTTATGCGTAATTATAAAACAAAAAAGAGAGCAGTAAATCGACACGTCTATTTTTAAAAAGTTATTATGAGAAAAATTTTGTACTTATTGACAATACTTATATTTAATTTTTCATGCAATCAGAATTCAAACTTGAAAGAAAATGTTGATACCAAAAATTTCATTGATATAAAGAAACCATCACAATTAGCTCTTCTCGATAAAGAAAATGATGTAAATAATATAATTGTCGGAACAAAAACTTACGATAGCGTATTAGCAAATTATCCAAAATTAAATTATCAAATAATAAATCAAGGTAATTGGCTAAATGATTCAACAAAAAAATGGGTGTGGAATAGAGACACTATATTTTTTTCGTTAACAAATGACGTAATAAAAATTAATCATTGGTTCCAAAGTACGGGTAAATGCTGGAATTATTACCCATATTTAAAAGAAACAAAAGACACTATACATATTTATAATCCGGAACAAAGGGACACAGAAATAGAAATTAAAAACAATGACACAGTGTATAATTTTCTTGCTTGTGCCACATCGACAATTGGAGAATTAATTATAAAAATACCGAATAAAAAAAACTTTCATCACAAAGTAATAAAATATAAAGACAAGTATTACAAAATAAGATAGCATTGTTGACCTGTATACCGTTACGCACAAAAAAATAAATACAAAACGGTACGACATGTGTTTGCTTACTTGTAGACCGTTACGCAGAAAAAATAAATACAAAACGATACGACCTGTGTTTGTTGGTTTGTAGACAATTGCGCAGAAAAAAAATATTACGATCGTTATTTGAATTTCTTGGTGGACTGAAGAAACAAATACACATAACATCACCTAAGTTATATGGCCGTTAGCAGCCAGTTTCATCATTTGAGTTCGCAATGAAAGTAGGTCGTAGCAAAAACATTTCACAGCGGAAGAAAATTATTTTCTATTTGTTTTTGCCACTTGTAATTTTATAATTTCGTTTATGAACTCTGCCTCATCGCATAGATAATCATTAGCTGCAACCGCATGACTAAAAGCCAAACACACATGACATCGGAAGAAATAAAAAGCATAATTGACTTAGAATTAAAATCAGAATCAGACTTAACAAATGTCTTGGGGCTTGCCCTAACAAAATGCGTTGTTGCTCCGACACGTCAAAAATATCTTAACTCGTTAGACAATACAAAATCTGAATACCTATGGACTGTGCTAGAAGACAGCGAAGATAAAAGCGGATATAAAATATTTTATGATGAAAAGGAAAACATGTTTGGCTTAGGAATCATGTCGAAAAATGAAGAGTTAATTAATATTGGTTATTACGGGACATTTTTAGAAACGTTGTACTCTATGTAGATAGGAGTTTTAAAGAGGATTACATGTCAGGGCTAAAGCCCCTATTTCTTCTATGTAAACCCCAGCCTTAAGGCTGGGGTTATATAAACTACACTTCTGAATGGGATTTAGCCATGATAACTCTATCATTTCCGAATTAACCGGTGGTCGAATTTCCGATCAAATTATCGCAACAAAAACACAACAAAGTAACAATCAGCTACTTACAAATATCACTCAAATAAATCGAAATGAAAAAAATCGACTGATCTTTTGAAAACCACCTAAAAAATTGATGTTTTTTTCTTTTGAAGAATAGCTAAACTATCAATAAAAACGGGCATTTGATAGCAGCCAAAAATAAAATTCTCAGAATATTTAAATCGATTGGCCAAATTTTGGCTCAAAACCGGGGGCTAATCCGATCAAATAACACAGAAAATGGCGCCAAAACCGATGATTTAAGCGCCAAAAGAGCAAAAAACACCCCACAACCCCAGAGGCGCCTCAAAAAACCTAAAAACGTCCAAAAATGGCATTTTTTTGAATTTCCGGAGGATTTTCTGTAAAAATTCAGCCGATATCAACCAGGAGCATTTTAAAAAATTTAAAATCAATTCCTTCGTTTTAAGTAATTGACTCAAAAAAACACCAAAATTATTTCCTCAAATTAAGTTTTGGCTTTATTTTTTTATCATTTTAGAGAATATAGATTCTCCAATTAAGAATGGATATGTGAATTTTATTTGCACGTGATTTGAAAAAGCGCATTGTTAGTTTAGAAAACAGAAGAATTTAGAATTTTAAGAAAGAAGGAAGCCCCGAAGTATTAATAAAACCGGCTATTACAGGGGCTCAATAAATGCGCGGCTTATACAGGGCTTTCCCGGCATTTTAATACCAGGACAGCCCAGAAGGCATAAAATCAAAAAAAGGGGCTTAAAATGGGTGTTATGCACCAATTATTGGTGTGTTTTTGAGGAAAGAGGTCAGTTTTTATGAAAACCTAGGGTAATTGGAAAATTTTGAGGTAAATCTCAAGAAGCTCCTTAGTTGAGAAAAAATCCAAAGATCATCATTCAACAAGCTCTGGATGACCAACGCGAAGATGGAATTATTTATGCCTTATCAATAGATTCTACTAAATAAAAATAGAAAATTAATGACAATAATTATAGATGTTTTTTATTTAAAATTCGTAAAATTCGTGGCCAACCTGCTCGTTATTTTCTAATCAAATAAATTTGGCTGGAATAGGTTTTGCCTGTTTTTAAAGCGGTAAAATTAGATCTGAATCCATTCCATACTGCACGAATTGTATTCGATTTTCCAGTACGATATTTTTCACTTAACATGGAAACATAGAACGAATCAAATATCATTGGTAATATCCTGAATACTTTTAATTCATGAATTTTAAAAACGGTTTCAATATCCTTTGGACTGAAATGATAAAGGTGTCGTGGTACATCGTAAGCTGCCCAATTTTCTTTATATATTTTTGCATCCAAAGAAGTACAATTGGGAACCGCAATTACAATTACGCCATTGGGTTTTATTAATCGTTTTAAATCCTCAATACGATCATTTAAATTAGGCACATGTTCCAACACATGCCACATGGTAATAACATCAAAACTCGATGCTTCTAAATTTTTAATTTCGGCTTCTTCCCTCACATCTAAACCATAATTTTCAATGGCCATTTTTCTCACATCGGCACTTGGTTCTATTCCCAAAGTTTGCCATTTTGCATCTTTAAATGTTTTTAAAAACTCACCAGTTCCACAACCGATATCTAATATTTTTCCAGTTTTATAAAACTTAGAGATCAGTTGAAGCTTTTTTAATAAGGTGTATTTCCTTACCATTTGGTAAGCCGAATTGATCAATCCTTTATTCGTATTTGAATGCGATACATATTCCTCCGACTTGTAATAATCTCCTAATTTATCTTCTTCCGGACGAGGGTTTGTGAACTTAAATCCACAAGAAACGCACTCGTTAATATTGAATGTTTCACGTGAAACAGTATTGTCCTTACAAACCAAAAACGGCTTAAAGTTTACAGAATTACAAACCGGACAATTACTCAATATCTCCATAAAACAACCTTAGGTTCCACGTGGAACAAATACTTTTTAAAAAATTCCAAACTAATAATATCTTCAAAAACTTCTATTAAATTTCAAACCAATTACAAGTAAACTGCCGCACTTTTCAACCCACTACTTAACTCCATTTATCCAAGCTAGAAGACCTGCAGCGCTTCAACATTAAACTATTATTTTATGTCGAAGATCCTTGCATGTTCCACGTGGAACAAACAGTATTTATCTTCCTAAATACACCATCAATATAGAAATATCAGAAGGTGTGATCCCTGATATCCTTGAGGCTTGTCCAATGGTTCTTGGTCTTACTTTGGTTAACTTTTCACGTGCTTCTTTTGATAAAGAAGTTAATCGGATGTAATCAAAATCATCATGAAGGATCAAATCTTCAAGGCGGGTTTGTTTGTCAGCCATCTCATGTTCCCTGGAAATATAGCCTTCATATTTCATTAATATTTCAGCTTGCTCAATGCTCTCTAAATCAAATTTTGAAATAAATTCTTTCACCTTTGGAGA
Organism: Bacteroidota bacterium; assembly: GCA_040388745.1. GTDB lineage: Bacteria > Bacteroidota > Bacteroidia > 2-12-FULL-35-15 > 2-12-FULL-35-15 > 2-12-FULL-35-15. The sequence continues at coordinate 58,907 of JAZKBF010000027.1, forward strand.
GTAAATAGCAAAGTCTAAAAGTGTAATTGTTGGCCTTGCCAACACACCAAACATCTTAACTTTTTGATTCACCGGAGCAGAACCAATAGCTTCTAATGCCGGATTAATTTCAGAAGGATCTATACTTTCTGTCTTAAAATATTTTATGATCTCATTGGTTTGGGCTTGCTTTAAATGCACCCTATCAAGGCGCTCTTTTTTAGCTAAACCCAACTCAAATGATTTAGGTGTTAATCGAATATCAGCATTATCCTGACGTAACAAAATGCGATATTCGGCACGTGACGTAAACATACGATAAGGTTCTTCTGTACCTTTTGTAACCAGGTCGTCAATCAAAACGCCAATATATGCTTCTGATCTTTGAAGTATAAATGGCTCTCTTTTATTTACTTTTAAATGCGCATTGATACCAGCCATTAAACCCTGACAAGCTGCTTCTTCGTATCCGGTAGTTCCATTTATCTGACCGGCAAAATATAAATTTTGAACAAGCTTTGTTTCCAAACTTAAGTTCAATTGCTGAGGCGGAAAATAATCGTATTCGATAGCATATCCCGGGCGGAACATTTTCACATTCTCAAAACCCGGTATTTTTTTCAATGCTTTATATTGAACATCCTCGGGTAGGGAAGTAGAGAAACCATTAACGTATATCTCAACAGTATTCCATCCTTCCGGTTCAACAAAAATTTGATGACGATCACGCTCAGCGAAACGTGTAATTTTATCTTCAATACTTGGACAATAACGTGGTCCTAATCCTTGAATACGACCAGAGAACATTGGTGATTTTTCAAAACCTGTTTTAAGGATCTCGTGCACTTCTTCATTTGTATAAGTAACAAAACAAGGAATCTGACCCTCAGGTCCATTTGCAAATGCATCCTTGCGTTTTACTTTAAAACCAAACTGATCAACTTCTAAATATGAAAATTTATTTGGATTTTCATCACCATGCTGAACTTCCATTTTTGAATAATCCAGTGACCGGCCATCCACGCGGGGAGGGGTTCCTGTTTTCATTCTTCCGGCTTCAAAACCTAATTTAACAAGCTGTTCGGTAATACCGGTAGAGGACTTTTCGCCCGCTCTTCCGCCACCATATTGCTTTTCACCTAAATGGATCAAACCATTTAAAAAAGTACCGTTTGTTAAAACAACGGATTTTGAACGGATCTCAATATCCATTCCTGTAATAACTCCAACCGCTTTACCATCCTCAATGATCAAACCTTTCACCATATCTTGCCAAAAATCAAGATTAGGTGTTGCTTCCAACATTAATCGCCACTCTTCAGCGAATTTCCAACGATCACTTTGTGCCCTAGGACTCCACATAGCAGGGCCTTTCGAACGATTTAACATCCTGAACTGAACAGCAGTTCTATCTGTAACAATCCCTGAATAACCTCCTAAAGCATCTATTTCACGAACGATCTGTCCTTTTGCAATCCCGCCCATAGCAGGGTTGCAGCTCATTTGAGCAATGGTTTGCATGTTCATTGTTATTAACAATGTGGATGAACCCATATTTGCAGCAGCAGCAGCAGCTTCACATCCGGCATGACCGGCACCAACAACTATAACATCGTATTCTTTAAACATTTCTATTTTTGTAATTAAAAACTTTACAAAAGTATTAAATTCTATTATTTTTAACTAAATTTTTATTTAACTAATTGGTATTCAATAATTTAACTTTAATTAAAATTACAACATCACTGTCATCCCGAGTTTTTGCGAGGGATCTTGTTATTATAAACGATCCTGCTGAATGATTAACAAGATCCCTCTTGGCAAAAAAGCCAATCGGGATGACATTGCTAATTTATTTAATCACCACGCAATGTCATCATGATTACGCAAACCTGTCGCAATTCTCGACAAGCTCGAAATGACTGTGCGCGTGGTCATTTCGAGCTTGTCGAGAAAATTGTGTGTAAGCATTTTAACCTTCAATTTCGTTGCAAACATTTAATGTATTTTAACTTAAATAAAGTCTAATCTCTGTAACCCCAGTATATATGCATTTCGACAATTATATTGAAAACAGTTATTGCTAATCACTAAAAATAAAAAAACCGTATCCTCCCGGGTCTCTGATTATAATATTATCAACTATTCCTTCTTTATTGAAGGTTGAAATTTCTTCTGCAATCGGAATATTTAACTCCCTTATTTTTTTAATAACAGCCAGGTTATTTTTACCATTAAAATAGGTCAGGGAAGGGTTGTGGAACAAATGTGGAGATTGTAATGGATTCATTAAAACAATGTTAAAATTATCGCCTCCAATTAAGCCCACAAAGCCTTTTTCAACGGCACCCATGTTCTTTGCAAATCCTAAAATTTCGTAAATTGTAAAAGATTTTTTGATATCAGCTGTTTCCAAGGTTAAACCGGCAAAATTTCCTAAACTACTAAAGGAGCTGTCAGCAACCATAAATGGATAATTAAAATCTGATTCGATCAAATATATAGCAACACCGCTTGGATCAAAGCAAAGAAAGCCATTAGGCAGGTTTATTAAGCTTGTTAACTCCTTTAACTTTGGTACTTCCGATGCCCATGATTTTTTAAATAATTTAATTCCTTCTCTGGCAAACCTATCCGGATTAACCTCTATTATTGCTTTTCCATCTGTAACAATTAAAGGATTTTCCCTTGAAGTAATTTTAAATCCAAGTTTTTCATAGAAAGAATAACTGTTTTCTATTTTATTGGTAGGTGTATGAATGATAGCTTTCATAAGGTTTTTCTCTTTTTCTCCAGTCGGATTTTGAGCCTGGAGATTTAATGAAAATAATCCAAAAACTAATATTCCAATTAAGATCAATTGTTTCATTATCAATTATTTAAACGTATTTATAACTTTATAAAATACTATTTTACAATCCAAACTGAGCAGAAAGTTCCAACATCCTGATAATAGGCTTCTTAGCTTTTTCAATTAGCTCAGAAGACAGTAAAATTTCAGGCTGTTCATATTTTAAGCAATTATAAAGCTTCTCAAGCGTGTTTAACTTCATGTGAGGACAATCATTACAAGCGCAGGAATTATTCGGTGGAGCGGCTATAAAGGTCTTTTTTGGGCTATTTTTTATCATCTGATGCAAAATGCCTGCTTCTGTGGCTACAATAAATTCCTGGGCTTCCGATTTTTCAGTGTAATTTAACAAACCACTGGTGCTTCCTATGTAATCGGATATTTCAAGTATTGCTGCTTCACATTCGGGATGAGCGATCAATTTCGCATTCGGATATTGATTTTTTAATTTGGTGATTTTCTCTAACGAAAATATCTCATGAACCATGCAGCTTCCATCCCATAAAACCATATCACGTCCCGTTTGTTTTTTGATATAAGCACCTAAATTTTTATCGGGAGCAAATATTATTTTCTGATCTTTGGGTAAACTTTCAACAATTTTTTCGGCATTGGAAGAGGTACAAACAATATCGGTTAAAGCTTTTATTTCAGCGGAGCAGTTGATATAAGAAATTACTAAATGATCGGGGTGTTTTGATTTGAATTCAGCAAATTTATCAGCAGGGCAGGAGTCTGCCAATGAACAACCGGCTTTCAGATCGGGCAATAAAACTTTTTTATCGGGACACAGGATCTTAGCGGTTTCAGCCATGAAATGAACCCCTGCAAAAAGAATGATCTTTGCATCCGTTTTAGCTGCCTGTTGCGATAAAGCGAGGCTATCCCCGATAAAATCGGCAACATCCTGAATATCGGCTTCCTGGTAGTAATGGGCAAGAATGACAGCATTTTTTTCTTTTTTGAGTTTGTTTATTTCCTGGAACAAATCTAGGGATAAATCGATTGGAACATCCAAAAAACCTTTTGACAATAAATCAGCAACCATATTAATAATATATATTTTTAATTTTAAATTTAAAGAAAATTGTTGTTGTTATTGGTCTGTTAGTATCGTGTAAATCTTTTATGTAAAATGGTTGATTCTTTTGATATTAACAAAATAGTAACAATGTTTTAAAGTTTTTAATTAATTAAAGCGTTGAATAGTAGAATAATAAGACTTTATAAACAAATAGCTGGTAAGTTTTTTGTCTGATAACTACACGGTAAAAATACGCTTTTTTATGTTATCAAATTGTTGACTTTTAATATAAAAATATGAAAAGAATATGCTTGAATATTCAAAAATTAATCCATGCGATACTATGTTTTAATAATCCAAGAAATTCTTTTTAAAGCTTTTAAATCAAATAGTTTTTTATCAACAAATTTTGTGTTGATAAAAATAAAATTAGAGTGTTAGTTATCAAGCTTTTATTTTTGAACTTTACATTATTGTTAATAAGCTAAAAAAGCTGTTGATAAGGATGATTTAATGGCCAAAACAGTGGAATTCATAGCTAAGGGTTTATTGCTAATAATGATTTTTACCGGTTTTATTTTATGGGGTTTAGGGTTTATATGTAATTAATAAATATTAAAATGAAGGTAGCAATTGGTTCCGATCACGCAGGGTTTTTATTAAAAGAAAAATTAAAAGCTTATTTACAGGATAAAGGGTTTAAGGTAATAGATTTTGGAGCTTATTCCGAAGAACGCGCTGATTACCCTGATTTTGCGCACCCTGTGGCAAAAAGTGTGGAAATAAAAGAGGTTGATTTCGGCTTAATTATGTGTGGTACCGGTAATGGTATCAATATGGCCGCCAATAAACATAAAGGGATACGTGCTGCTTTGTGTTGGAACCCTGAAATAGCGGCTTTGGCTCGTCAGCACAATGATGCTAATATATTAACACTGCCTGCCCGCTGCCTTACTGATGAAGAGGCAATTAAAATTGTAGACGTGTTTTTTAGTACTGTTTTTGAAGGTGGGCGCCATACTGAAAGGGTAAATAAAATTTCGAATTTTGCATAATCAAATTTATTTGGGCGTTCCCCTTTCTAAAAGGAAAGGGGGCGGGCTTTGCGTTTCAATCTTTTCTGAAGAACGAAAAGCCTGCCCGACTGAAAGACATCAGTCGTTCGGGCGGGGATTTTCACTGCAATCCCTAACGCAAAAAAACAATAAATGAGTTTTAGATACTTTTCATTATACTCTCATACAACAGTATTTTTTTATTAATCTTTTTATTCCCAAAACAAAAAAACATTAAAACACTTAACTCAAATCCAAAAAACACCTTATTTTTTTCTGTAAGGAACGTGTTGCCATTTTGTATTTTACTAATCCCTTTCTCACTTTTTTCACAACAGGCTGAAAAAGCAAGCAAAACAACTCTTCCCGACAAAAAAGATATTGTTGCAATTGCTTATTCAGGATATATTAGTGCGGACAGTATGAGTAAAAACCTGCATGTGTTAGCTTCCGATGAATATGAGGGCCGGGAAACAGGTAAAAAAGGCCAAAAAATGGCAGCGGCATACATTGCCAATCAATTTAGAATGGCAGGGATTCCTCCTTATATGGAAAGCACGTATTATCAGGAATTTTCACTCAAAGAAATTTTACCTGAGCCGGCAGAGGTTTTTATTGAACGCAAAAAATACATAGGCAATAAGGATTATTATAATTATCCCGAACAGGCAGATCGTTCGATAGAAACAGATAGCGTTGTGTTTTTAGGCTACGGGATACAGGAAGAGAGCTATAATGATTATAAAGGTACAGATGTAAATGGTAAAGTTGTAATGATATTAGCGGGTGAACCCCTTTCGAAAGATTCAATATCATTGATCACCGGAAAAAAAACAAAATCACTATGGTCAACGTACGCTAAAGTTAAGCTGGAGAAAGCCCGTGAAAGTGGCGTTAGGTTGTTATTAGTGGTGGTTGATAATGTTGCAAAAGACCTATTGGATAATAAACACCGCTTAGAAACTTCTGCACTGAAGCTTGAAATAAATAATGAAGGAATGTTCATTATTTATATTTCAAGGCAAATGGCAAATGATATTTTGAAAAAAGAGCGTGTTGAAACCCTTATTCAAAAGATCTCGGACGGTAAGAAACCATTGCATTTAGCTGTAGAAACAAATTTTGAGATCAATATAAAAAATAAAGTACAAAATGTTAGTTCCGAAAACGTGTTGGGTTATGTGGAAGGAACTGATCTGAAAGAGGAGCTGATCGTTATTACAGCGCATTACGACCATCTTGGCATAGATGGAAAAATAGTTTATAACGGTGCCGATGATGATGGATCTGGAACTGTGGCCGTTATAGAGCTGGCAAAAACATTTGCGAAAGCGAAAAATGAAGGCCATGGCCCCAGAAGGAGCATTTTGTTTATGACCGTTGCCGGAGAAGAAAAAGGTTTGCTGGGCTCGGCTTATTACGTTAAAAACCCGGTGTACCCCCTAAAAAATACGGTTTGTGATCTTAATATTGATATGATTGGCCGCCTGGATCAGGCACATGAAAAGAATTCTAATTATATATACCTGATCGGTTCCGATAAGCTAAGCTCTACTTTACATGCTATCAGTGAAAATGCGAATAGAACATATATTAATTTAGAGTTGGATTATACTTTTAATGATGAGAAGGATAAGAACCGTTTTTATTACCGCTCCGATCATTATAATTTTGCGAAAAAGGGGATCCCTGTAATATTTTATTTTAATGGCGTACACGCGGATTATCATAAGGAAACCGATGAAGTAGAAAAGATAGATTTCAAAAAGATGGAAAAAATAACACGTCTTGTTTTTTTCACAGCCTGGGAGCTTGCAAATAGAACAGAGCGCATACAGGTTGATTCTAATAAGAAGTAAGGTCTACAAATAGGCTTTAATCACCTTATCGTTATTCGTGATCCAATTGATTTGTTTATTTATACGCTTCTAAAATTCGCTTTAAATCATCAGGTATTTCCAGAGGTTTTAATGGGGGAACATTTGCTCCCCCTGTATTTCCTAAGGGAATTTCACCAACAAATGACTTTATTCCGCCAATAAGTAATCTTGGAATTTGTCCAGCTATTTCTTTAGTGTTCTTAATTTTAAAAGCAAAACACATCATGTGCCAATGCGATTGAGTGTGTTCAAAAGGGTGCGCCTGTCCAAGTATATGTGCTCTTTCAAGGTGTCTCCAGGATGTTTGAAGTTCTCCTTTTTGAAAAGTCTTTTGAGCTTCACGAAGTTCTTTATTTACTTCTACTTTTAAGCCTTCTGGTATTTTAAAATGAAATTTCATAATTGTAATTCTACTGTCCTGAGCCGGATAGAGCGAAAGCTGTCACCTTATTTTCTTTCAATAAAAATTGTTTCGGTCGTATAATTTTTATTATTAATAACAACATTTACAAAGTAGCAGCCAATTGGTACTGATGCTATTTCCAAGGTAACGATTTGATCAGCACTTAGTTTTGATAAAAGCAATTTACCTTGCATATCAATGATTTCAATTGTTTTTGTACCCAATAAAAGACCCATATCAATAGTTAATAATTCATTGGCAGGATTGGGATATATCTTTATTAATTTTTTTGCGTTTTCTTCAATACCTGTGCAAACCTGGACTGTAATTGTCTCAGTTATTACAGCGCTTGCGCCAAAGGAGTTTGACGCAGTTAAAGAAACGGTATAGGTTCCAGCTGCAGGGAAAGTTGCAACCATACTTTGATTGTTGGAGATATTTGGCATTGCTCCCGGTAGAGACCAGTTCCAATCAGTGGGTGCATTTGTAGAGTTATCTGTAAATGTTATTTGTTGACCAGCACAAATAGAAGTTGATGAGGGTGTAAAATTTACTATAGGTGCACTGTTTGTAATAGCATCATTTCTGGTGTACCATATTGGCGATGTCCAGATTATATCACCATCAGCTTGTGTTATTTTCAAATAGTAATAATACGTGGCATTGTTTGCTATTGTGTGTGTATAGGATAGTGTGGATGAATTCGTTGCAGTGTTTAGTATAGTCGGGTTTGCACCGCTCCCGGGGATGCCATAATAAACAGCAATTGACGATATTGTTTCAGAAGTGTTGGGATCTGTTAAGGATACATTAATTGTTGGTGCACCAGTCTGCGCTACTATACTGCCCATTGGTTGATTATTTATGGTAAAATCTACTTTAACATTCCAATCGTCAGAACAATAAAAGCGCATCTTACGAAAGGCTTCCAAAATACTGTTTTGTGTTAATGAGGTAGCCATTACCACTAAACGTCCGGCTGTTTGTCGTCCAAACACTGAATTGTGTGTGTCGTGATCTAAACCAACCCCCAGATGATATCCCAGCTTAAGTCCATTATTATAATCAGCAATATTATTACTTGTGGCAGGGTTAGAGTAGGTTGTGTTTGTTGAGAATGCCGGGCCGCTTCTGCCTGCCAGTCCTATAATAGCGTTGTCTGCGCTAAGATTAACAGGGTTTCCGAATAGATTCTCATAATCTGAAGGGTCCGGATGCGCTAAATAAGCGAAGGCGCCCTGCTTTTCATTTATTTTTTGCCATAAATGTGTATAATCATTTTTAGCTACAAATACATCATAATCGTTTGGATCCCAACCTATCAATGAATCGTAGCCGTATACAATAACGTGCCCCCCACCGGATATGACACCCCACTCCATACCATATAAGGCAACGAATGAACCGTCAGTTGTGGCAGTATTAGCATCAATAATTCCCTGATGATAATAGTAGGGGCTTTTCATTCCGGCACTATAGTGGTTGTGCTCAGAAATACCATAAAAATCAATGTGTTGAGAAGCATTTGCATAATTAAAGTCTTGCAATGGTGTAGTTAATAAAGAAGTGCTGCTGTCTTTATTTCCATCAGAGTAGGATGAATGAGCGTGAATGTTACCGAAATAATAATTATACGTTTGAGCGCTACAAAGGCTGTTTAAAGCCAGTATAATACAAGGGATAATGAATTTTTTTTGGATAGCTCTTTTCATTCGTTATTTTATTTTCTAATTCATTCGTTTGTAATAAATGTTAAAAGTAATCAAATATTAAAATTTAATATTTTGTATTGCCAATAAAACCGTCCCACATCGGCAAAACCGCTTCCCTTAGTGTTGAAACACCGTCCGCACCGATTTTTATTGTGGTGACTATTTTTGAAATCATATCGTTTTGAATCGCAATATCGTGAAAATTAAAAAAACAAATCTCAGCATATATTTCTATTCCCCCTCCTCTGTATTTTTCATTTTCATAAGCAAGGTATACGCCCCTTTGGTAACAAAGGTTCTGCTGCGCATATCGGTGCTGTCGGCAAAGCTTATTTGAGTGAAACCGTTCTCTGTGTTTTTGGTATCCACTTCCCGCATTTCATATTTTTTGTTTTCAAGTTGTGTAAATACGTATTCTTTACCTTCAAAACGAACAAGTCCGTCATTAGGTATCACAAAGGCGTTGTGGGGTTCAACTTCTACTTCAGCATTCATAAACATTCCGGGAATTAAGGATTTATCGTATTTCTCGAAATGACAATGAACCTCCACATTTCTCTCATCCGAAAGGTCTTTACCGATCAATATTATTTCGCAAGGGTATTTTTTAGCGGGATTGTTGTTGGTATAAGCCAACACCTTTTGACCTATGAATAATTTATCCAGATCTTTTTCAAATACAGTTAAGCCTAAATGAATGTCTTGCGGGTTTACCAATTCAAATAATACATCCGTAGAATTTACATATTTTCCAATATTCACATTTACTTTTGATACATATCCATCAATTGGGGAGGTGATGGAAATACTGCGGGAAATGGTGTTTTCATTTAATTTTTCCGGATTTATTCCAATTAATTTTAACTTTTCATTCAATGATTTTAAGATTATTTTTTGATTGGTATAATCCGCCTCTGCTTGCTGAAAAGCTTTGTCGCTTGTGGCTTTACTCTGATTCAGATCTTTCTGGCGATTATAATCAGCTTCCGTGTATTTTAAATTAACAGCAGTGGTTAAATAATCCTGTTGCAGCTGAATGTATTGCTGATCCTCCATTATGGCAATCACATCTCCTTTAAAGATGTGCATGCCGGGCAATAATTTTGTTGATTTTAAGAACCCGCCCAAAGGCACACTGATGGAAACCAGATTTTGAGGCGGTACGTCAATTGTTCCATTTACTTTAAGAATGGATGAAATGGATTTTATCTCCAATTTACCTGTGGTTAAAGAAATGTTCTTTAATTGTGCATCTGTTAACTGAACTGTTGTTTCCTCCGGGGCAACAGTTGCTGTATTCTCTGTTTTTGTTTCAGATCCACACGACATTAATAATGCCGATGAAACCAAAAAGATGATATATTTTTTCATAATGATAATTTTTATTTGTTGGTTAGATAGTTAATCTCAATGATGTTGAAATTTAATTTTTTAACAGCAGTCAGATATTCTGCTTTAATGGTAACAACCTGGTTGCTGAGCATTACCCATTCCAGGTAGTTGATATTTCCACTGTTGTATTGAAGGGCAGCGGCTTTCATGGTTTCATCTGCATTTTTGATTGCCACGCTTTCGTAATAATTAACCATTTTAGAGTTGGTTGCAAACTCCTGAACGGCTTTCTTATACTTAAGTTCAAGCATTGCAGTGCCCACATTTACGTTGTTATCGGCAATCTGCTGATAAATTTTTAGCGTGCTGATCTTTGCTTTTTGAGAACCAAAAAATAATGGAATTCCAATACCCGCATGGATAGATTGAAACCTGCTGGATGAGTTATAATAAATATTATCAGGGCCCAGTCCGGTTATGCTTGTATTATTATATCCGGCAAACAGATCGGGCAGTAGCATTGATTTTTCTAACTTCAGTTTGGATCTACTGATCTGTTGTTGTTGCTCCAGCTGCTGCAAAAACGGGTGTTGCTTTATAACGCCAGCATCACCAACAGCAGGGGCATCCATTTTTAATAGTGTATTTATAGGAACATAAACAACTTTTGTATTCAACAATAAATTAAACTCCAATATTAAATTAGCGTATTCCTGCTCTACTTCCTGCAATTGAAACTGTATGTGTCCGGCTTGCGATATGGCTGTGTTTTTTTCCAAAATATTGCTTTCGCCTTTAACAAACTTCAATTCTGCGTTTTTAAGGAAAACGCTGTAAATACTATCCATTTCGAGCAAAATGGTTTTCAATTGAAGGGTATAAACCAGATTATAATAGGAAGAACTGACCTCTTTTTTTAATTCTGCTTTTCTTACCTCTAACGTTAATTCAGCATTTTGCCATTCATTTGTATAAACAGATCTTTGTTTCAAATAAACGGTAGGAAATTTAACCCCTTGAGTGATACCAAATTTAGTATCCCTAAATGCGCTATTAAATTGCCCGTATTCTCCTGTTAATGATGTTTGTGGCAAATCCCATCCTGCATGTTTTAATTTCGCATACGCTTCAACATTCAACTTCTCCGATTTGAGTGTTAAATTATTTGAATAAGCAGAATCAATCGCTGCTTTAAGTTCAATGGGTTGTTGCGCATTGGCTGTAGAGGCAATCATTGAAAAGGTAACCAACACAAGAATAATGGCACTTACGGGCTTTATTTGTTTTTTGTTTCTTTTTGTAAAACCTTTTTCGAAAATGATGTAAAGTGTTGGTAACACAAACAGGGTAAGGAAAGTGGCGATCAACAAACCGCCAATAACAACTGTTGCTAATGGGCGCTGAACTTCTGCCCCGGCCCCCGTGCTTATTGCCATTGGTAAAAAACCAAGAGATGCAACAAACGCGGTCATTAGTACTGGGCGCAAGCGCAATTTTGTTCCTTGTAAAACAATTTTTTTTGCATCTGTTTCACCTGCATTTTTTAAACGGTTAAATTCCGCTATCAACACAATTCCGTTTAATACTGCCACACCAAACAGTGCAATGAAACCCACACCTGCACTGATGCTGAACGGCATTCCTCTCATTGCTAAAAACAAGATGCCACCAATGGCTGAAAGTGGAATAGCTGAATAGATCAATAGCCCTTGTTTCATGGAACCAAATGCAAAATAAAGGAGCAGAAAGATCAATAACAACGAAAGTGGAACAGCAAGTGAGAGGCGTTTTTTTGCAGCTACCAAATTTTCAAATGCTCCGCCATAGGTTATGTAATAGCCCGTTGGCAGTTTTAATTGAGTTTCAATTTGCGTTTGCAGATCGGTTACTATGCTCTGAACATCTCTGCCCCGAACATTGAAACCAACAATGATCCTTCGCTTGGCATCTTCCCGTTGTATTTGATTTACACTTTCCTGAATAGAAACATCGGCTACCTGATGCAATGGAATTTGTGTTCCCTGAGGGGTTGGGATCAAAAGATCTCGCACATCTTCTAAGCTTTGGCGCTGCTCGCCAGCAAGACGAACCACGAGATCAAAACGTTTTTCATCTTCGAAAACCAGTCCACTACTTTGCCCTGCAAATGCAGTGTTCACCACTTTGTTGATGTCCTGGATATTTAAACCGAATTGTGCAATGAGGTTGCGTTTGTAATTAATTATAAGTTGTGGAAGCCCGTCTATTGGCTCAACATAAATATTTTCTGCACCATCCACTTTTTCTGCAACACCCCCAAGGAGCTTTGAATATTTTGAAAGTGTATCTAAATTTTCACCAAATATTTTACAAACAACATCTTGCTTTGCACCTGTCATTAGTTCGTTGAAACGCATTGCAACAGGATATTGAAAACTAAATGTAACACCGGGTACATCTTTTAATGCTTGAGTCATTTTTTCAGATAATTCGGCCCATGTTTTTGCCGATGTCCATTCGGATTTATCTTTTAAAATGATCATCATGTCCGATGCTTCCATTGGCATGGGATCAGTTGGAATTTCACCGCTTCCGGTTTTGCCCACAACCTTTTCTACTTCGGGAAATTTCTTTATTAAGATATGAGCCGACTTCATGATGGCTTCTGAAGAAGTAGTAATATTGCTCCCTGTTAAAACCCTTGTTTCTACTGCAAAATCGCCTTCGGGTAAGGTTGGAATAAACTCTCCGCCCATATTTGATAAAATAAAAAGGGCAATCAGTAAAAGAGAAATTGAAATACCGATAACTGTTTTTGGAAAACCTAAAATCTTGAGTAAATATTTTTGATGAATGTTTATAAAAAAGTCCATCATTCTATCGGAAATATTTTTCTTTGGAGAAATGTTTTTGCTAAGAAACAAGGTGCTCATCATAGGGATATAAGTGAGTGAAAGAATGAATGCTCCAAGCAAAGCAAATACAACGGTTTGTGCCATTGGTTTAAACATTTTCCCTTCAATTCCTTCAAGCGTAAAAATAGGGAGATACACGATCAAAATAATGATTTGCCCGAACACTGCACTGTTCATCATTCTACTTGCTGAACGGTTTACTTCGGTGTCCATTTCGTTTTGATTGATATTTACAGTTCCGGTTTTTTTACCGAGAATTAAACTGTGCATCACAGCTTCTACAATAATTACAGCACCATCCACAATTAACCCGAAGTCCAAAGCCCCTAAACTCATAAGGTTTCCGCTTACGCCAAACATATTCATCATGATCACCGCAAATAGCATTGACAGGGGGATCACGGAAGCAACTAAAATTCCTGCTCTGAAATTTCCAAGAAACAAAACCAACACAAAAATTACGATCAACGCACCCTCCATTAAATTTTTTGAAACTGTGCTGATGGCGCTGTTCACCATTTTTGTCCGGTCTAAGAATGGTTCTATCTCTACACCTTCCGGCAACGTTTTTCTGATCTGAACAATTTTATTTTTTACATCTTGGATTACCCTGCTGCTGTTATCGCCCTTCAGCATCATTACCACCGCCCCGGTAACTTCGCCTTCATCGTTATAGGTCATGGCTCCGTAGCGTGTAGCGTTGCCAATGCGCACTTCTGCTACATCGCTTATCAAAAGTGGTGTTCCGTTGGTGGTGTTTTTTACAACTATATTTTTTATATCCTCCATATTTCCGATCAACCCTTCGGTGCGGATATAAAGAACTGTAGAGGCTTTTTCTATGTACGCGCCTCCGGTGTTTTCGTTGTTTTTTTCTAATGCCGTAAACACATCATTGATAGTGATGTTGTGTGATTGCAGGTTTGATGGGTTGATCGCTATTTCGTATTGTTTTACTTTACCACCAAAACTGCTCACATCTGCTACGCCTTTTACACCGATCAGTTGCCTGCGAACGAGCCAATCTTGAATGGTCCTTAGTTCAGTTGCATTGTATTTGGTTTCGTAACCATGTTTTGGTTTCAAAACATACTGGTAAATTTCTCCCAGACCAGTTGTAACGGGAGCTAATTCAGGTGACCCCAGGCCTTTTGGAATTTGCTGTTCAGCAATTTTTAACCGTTCCGTAACCTGCTGTCTTGCCCAATAAATATCTATGTCATCCTCAAATACAATAGTTATTAGTGACAAACCAAATCTCGAAAAGCTACGAATTTCTTTCAGCCCGGGTATGTTGCTGTTTGCCTGTTCGATGGGAAACGTAATAAGGCGCTCCACATCGGGCGCACCTAACGAAGGTGTAATGGTGATCACCTGCACCTGGTTGTCGGTGATATCGGGCACCGCATCAATTGGTAATTTTGTGAATTGATAAAGTCCGTAACCGATCAAAGCTAAAACGAAAAGCCCAACGATGAGTTTGTTCTTTATTGAGAACGCAATAATTTTATTAAGCATAATTTCAGAAATTTGAAATGAATGATAGTTTGCGGTGCTTGAGCACCGTAAACAGTTTTTTGTATCCGTCTGCGGACACTCATAAATTCATTAACTGAATTTTGGCGGTTGCCAAATGTTGGAAAGGCTTGCGGATGAATAAATTATTTCATTATAGACAACAATAATTTTTACTGAAACAGGGTTTCTGTGCTGAAAAGAATATTGGTAATGGTGGTTATAAGCCAATGAAGTGTGGATATTAGTACAATCAATTGTTTTGAAAGGCAAATTCTGATGATCGTGGTGGTTGTTGTCTGAATGAGATTTTTCGTTGTTGTAATGGCTATATAGAAAACCGGCAAATGAAGCACCATTACCCTCTTCGTGATGTTCTAAATAATGGTGAACCAAAACCGGTAATTTCAATAATTGATGCAGTTCTGTATTGGCATACAGAAAAACAAAAACAAATGATATGGCGATTAATTTTTTCAATGTTGCAAATATAATGAAACAGGATTCTTAAGCCAAGCAAAAAGCATGTTTAATAAACAGGAACCCCTTATCCGATCTTCTTAACCAGATCAGCTAATCGGTTGCAATAGCCACCTTCATTATCATACCAGCCGATTATCTTGATCATATTGCCTACAATCGAAGTAAATTCCGGATCGTAAACGCAGGAGTGTGGATTCCCAATAATATCAACCGATACAATAGGGTCCTCCATATATTGTAGGATTCCTTTCAGGTTTGTTTCGCTGGCTTTTTTAAATGCAGCATTAATTTCTTCTACTGTTGCGTGTTTGCTAAGTAAACAGGTAATGTCCGTTAAAGATCCATCAGGCACAGGAACGCGCATTCCGCAGCCACCAAGCTTTCCATCTAAATGTGGGAATATTTTTGTGATCGCTTTCGCTGCTCCGGTAGAAGTGGGAATAATTGAAACCGCTGCAGCTCTCGCTCTTCTCAAATCTTTATGTGGAGCATCGTGTAAGCGCTGATCGCCCGTATAGGAGTGAACAGTGGTAATAAAACCTTCTATCAATCCAAAGCTTTCATCCAGCACTTTTATCATTGGTGCCGCGCAATTGGTGGTACACGAAGCATTTGATATGATCAGATCAGTACCATTAATTAAACTGTCATTAACGCCAAGTACAACCGTTTTAATATCACTGGAATTCGCGGGAGCAGAAATGATCACTTTTTTAGCCCCTGCGGTAATGTGTTTTCCGGCAGATTCTTTATCTAAAAAGAATCCGGTTGATTCTATCACCACATCAATGCCTAAGCTCTTCCAGGGTAGATTGGCGGGATCTTTTTCGGCATACACATTAATTGTTTTTCCATTAACAACAATGGATTTTTCAGCTGCTTTTACATCCGCTTTTATTATACCATGTACCGAATCATATTTTAACAGGTGCGCAAGAGTCTTACTGTCCGTTAGATCATTAATAGCAACCACTTCAATGTTTTCACATTCAAGCATTACCCTAAACGAAATTCGTCCGATCCTCCCAAAACCATTAATGGCAACTTTTATTTTTTTCATTTGTATTGTTTTTTTGCAAAGATAAATTGAAAAAATGATTTTAGGCTTTATAAAGTTAAATTACAGTGGAGTGATTCAGATTTATTAGGATTTGAAATTATTTGGGCGTTTCCTTTTCCTCAAATGGAAAGGGGCGGGCTTTCCGCTTCAATCTTTTCTAAACAGAAAAGCCTGCCCGAATGAACGAATCCATTCGTTCGGGCGGGGATTTGCGCTGCAATCCCTAACGCAACATTATCTGCTGGAAGCGATGAACACTTTTCATAGATAATACCACCTAGGCAATTTTTAAAAAACTTATACTAAAGGATAAAACGCATCTTCAATATGATTAATTTTCATTTGACTATCTCCAAGGATAATTGAAATAATATCAAAGCGAACCTCCAGGTCAAGCTGATTGCGCTCAATATATTCCTGGGCGGTTTTTATCAGGTTTTTTTGTTTTTGTTTGTTAACGAATGTTTCCGGCTCACCAAAATAATTACTTTTTCTTGTTTTCACTTCAGCAATAATCAATGTGTCAGCAACAGTGGCTATAATATCCGCTTCCAGATTTTTAAATCTCCAGTTTTTTTCAAGGATCAAATACCCTTTGTTTTGCAAAAAAGTTGCAGCTAATTCTTCTCCTTTGGTGCCGGTATCATTATGTTCCGCCATATTTGTAGATTAAAAAATATTTTTGATGTGTAATTAAACGTTAAGGGGGAATTATAAATAAAAGTAGTTTAAAAAAAACATTGTTTCTAAGAAAAAAGTCCAAGTGACCAAAAGCCCACTCTTTGTCATCCCGAGTTTTTCGCGAGGGATCTTGTTCTTAATTTAGATTCCTGCTCTTGGTAAACAAGTTCGCTTTTGTAAAAGCCAATCGGGATAACATTGCTTTAAAATAACAGCCAAACTGACCACGTAAGGTCAATTTCCTTAGTATTATTTTGTTGTATCATTTTTTCAGACCTTCTTTTCGATTCCCGAAAGCTATTTGGCGTTAATTTTTGCTTATCTTTGTATATTATAAATTAATATCAGAACAAAATGTTAAATAGTGTTTTAATTGGATTTTTAGGTTTAGGTGGTACCGAAGTGATTGTAATTTTGGTAATTGTTCTTTTGCTTTTTGGTGGTAAAAAAATTCCTGAACTAATGAAAGGCCTTGGAAGAGGTATAAAAGATTTTAAAGACGCATCAAAAGGGACTGATGGCGAAAACAATACCACAGCTACTCCGGAAAAAAAGGATTAATCTCCTTTACAGATAAATCAATTTATACGAATTTACCGATCTGTGCGCTAAGAAAAAGCAAACAACAGATTCGTAAATTCGTTTTTGTTGGTTAGCTGCCCATAAGTATATAATAGATTCGTAAAATTAGTATAGATCCGTTATTCATAACCTTTGTGAAAACTTACAACTCCCTTTCAGAAGTACAATCCGACTTATTCAGCAACAACGTTTCCTGTGTTGAATTGACCAAATCATACATAGATCGCATAAACGAAACAAAGCACCTAAATGCTTTTTTGGAGGTTTTCGAAAAATCAGCATTGGAAAAGGCTGCTTCGGTGGATGAAAAAGTTAAAAACAAAACGGCCGGAAAGCTTGCGGGGATGGTCATTGCATTGAAAGACAATATTTGTTACAAAGGGCATAAAGTTTCCGCATCATCAAAAATTTTAGAAGGATTTGAATCGCTTTTCAGTGCAACTGTTGTTGAGCGTCTTTTAAATGAAGATGCTATAATCATTGGTCGTTGCAACTGCGATGAGTTTGCAATGGGCAGCTCAAATGAAAACTCTGCTTTTGGAAAAGTTTTAAATCCGCATGATATAAAACGTGTTCCGGGAGGTTCTTCAGGTGGTTCTGCTGTGGCAGTTGCAGCTGATCTATGCCTTGCTGCGCTTGGAACAGATACAGGGGGCTCAATTCGTCAGCCGGCTTCTTTTTGTGGGGTTGTTGGCTTAAAACCAACGTATGGAAGAGTTTCAAGACATGGAGCGATCGCTTACGCATCCTCATTTGATCAAATAGGGCCTTTAACAAAAAACATTGAAGATGCTGCTTTACTAATGGAAGTGATGTCCGGAAAGGATGAACACGACAGTACTGTTTCATCAAAAGCGGTTCCTGCATATTCAAAAGAATTAAATGTAAATACAACGAAGTTTCGTATTGCCTATTTAAAAGATTGTTTGGAGAGCAGTGGGCTTGATGCTGAAATAAAAGTTCGCATAAATGATATTATCAATAAGCTAAAGGCTGCAGGGCACGTTGTTGAAGCAGTTGATTTCCCTTATTTGGATTACCTTGTTCCAACCTATTATGTATTAACAACAGCTGAGGCCTCATCTAATTTAGCGCGTTATGCCGGGATTACTTACGGCTACCGAAGCGCTAATATTAAAGCCGCTTCTGCAAAGGTTGCTGTTACAGAGTCTGTCGTTCCAAATGAATCGGAGGCAGCGTCCTCGGGCCTTGATTCTGTTTATAAAAAATCACGTTCGGAAGGTTTTGGAGAAGAGGTAAAACGCAGGATCATGTTGGGCACATTTGTTTTGAGCTCAGGTTATTACGATGCTTACTATTCAAAGGGACAGCGGGTTCGCAGAGTATTAAAAGACAAAACAAACGAAATTTTAAATAACTACGATTTTATCCTTTTGCCTACAACACCCGGAACAGCCTTCGAATTCGGGAAAAAAAGCGCAGACCCCATTGCAATGTATTTAGAAGATATATTTACGGTACAAGCCAATATTACAGGACTTCCAGCTATTTCGTTGCCAATAGGAAAACATTCAAATGGATTGCCTTTCGGAGTGCAATTAATGGCCAAAAGCTTTGGCGAAAGTGATCTGCTTTCTTTTTCCAAACAGTTGATGGTGATATAGTTCATTCTACCCCTTTTTACCACTAAGGCACTAAGGACACAAAGGCCCACTAAGATTTTTTCTAAGTGTTACTGAGTGTTCTAAGTGTCTTAGTGGTAAATTTCCTTAAAATTCCATAATAAAAGCACACAATCAGCTAAACTCCTTTGTATTTCGGTTTATGATTACGATATTTGTAAAGAGTCATAACATTTTTCAAATGCCTTCGTTTAGAATCTATGAATAAAACCTCTTTCTATTTTATAATTCCCTTTTTTTGCTTTCTTTTTTGGAGTGGTTCCGGATCTGAAGCGTTCTCGCAAACGCCTATAGCCCCAGAACTGATTCAGGACGACCCTATTGTTGCAGCCCTTGACAAGTTATACAAACTGGATCTGTTTGAAAAAGGGTATGCAAAAATTAATTACCCTAAAAACCCAAAATATCATTTTGCAATAGACTCTATTCCGCATTATGATGATTTGATCTATGAAGCAAGGCTAGCTAAATTAGATGCCCTTTCACCCTTTGATCTTGAGTATAATCCCTATGTTCAGGGCTATATCAATATGTACACTTTGCGCAGGCGTGAGCAAGTATCACGAATGATGGCTCTTTCACAATATTATTTTCCAATGTTCGAAGAGATGTTGGATAAGTATAATTTGCCCCTTGAATTAAAATATTTAGCGATCTGTGAATCGGCATTGAACCCAATGGCAAAAAGCCGTTCGGCAGCAATGGGTCTTTGGCAATTCATGTATCCTACCGGTAAAATGTTTGGATTGCAAGTAACTTCTTATGTTGATGAACGTTGCGACCCTTATAAATCAACCCAGGCTGCATGTGAGTATTTCCAATACCTGTATGGTCTTTTTGGCGACTGGCAAATGGTGCTTGCTGCATATAATGGTGGCCCGGGTACTGTAAATAAGGCCATTCGCAGAAGCGGTGGAAAAAAAACATATTGGGAGATCCGCCCGTATTTGCCTACCGAAACGCAAGGATATGTTCCTGCATTTATTGCAGTAAATTATATTATGAATTATACTTCAGAACACAATATTCAAACAGCAATTCCGAAAAAAATATTTTTAGAAGTTGATACAATAACGGTAAAACAACAGCTTTCGTTTGATCAGATCTCTTCTTTGCTGAATATTTCTGATGATGAACTTCAGTATTTGAATCCAAGTTATCGGAAACGTGTGATACCTGTGGTATCCGGAGAGCCAAGCTTTTTAACACTGCCATCTGAAAAAATTGCCACCTTTATTAATAATGAAGCCAATATTTACAATTTTCAAAAACCCGATGTGCTTAGCATCGATGTTATTGCGAGTCAGGAAATAACAAGGATACACGTTGTTAAAAAAGGTGAAGGTTTAGCCGTAATAGCAAAAAAATATGGATGCACTGTTTCGGATATTAAAAGCTGGAATGGAATAACCTCTAATACAATATCCGCAGGTAAAAAACTAACCATATATGCTCATGATAAAAAGCCGGGAGAGAAAAAAGTAGTTCCCGGCACCCAAAGCACCCCTACACCCATAGTGGCAAAGGCTAATACTACAGAAACCTCTTCGGATGGTTTCAGGCTTTATACTGTAAAAAAGGGAGATTCTCTATATAAAATAGCAGAGAGAAACAATACCACAGTTGATGAAATAAAACGACTGAATAATTTTGGTGTTAACTACAATTTGTTGCCAGGGAAGGTGATTAAGATTAAAACATTATAGGGCTTGAGCAACATAAGCGCACCTTTCGAAGAACAGAAAAAAGAAATACTCAAAAGATCCGCTTTATACAAAGCAGGTAAAATGAAAGGGTATTCTTTGGTCGAAGTCCGTAAACGTGTAAAGCAAAAATTATCCAGCAAAAGGGGCTACCCCCCCCTATGAAGCTGTATTTTTACCCCCTCTACTCACCCAATAACCAAACATAGCTGCCGTAAAGAACATAATAAGGCTATAAATGGCAGGAGGGATGCTCATGGCGCTGTTTCCAATAACGCTTAGTGCAATATAGATGGCCAGTGTTCCATTGTGAATGCCGATCTCCATACCGATAGCGATAGCTTGTTTCTTTCCAAGGTTAAACAGCTGAGGAACAAAATATCCAATTCCCATACTTAACAAATTAAAAACAAGAGCCGCAAGTCCTACTTCTTGAAAATACTGAACGATATGTTCCTTTTCTTTTACCACAGCAAGTATGATGATAAGGGCAAGAAAGATCACAGATGCTATTTTAACGGGTTTATCCAGCTTTAAAGCGAGTGCGGGGGACTTAGACCTTACCAGCATTCCAATGGCCACAGGAATCAAAACAATCATGCACACTTCAATCACTTTTTTGAATTGCATTGGAACCACCTGATCGGTTTGCATAAAATAAGCGATAGCGAAATTTACGATAAATGGAAGGGTAAAAAGCGCAAGCACACTATTAACCGCTGTGAGTGACACATTGAGCGCTACATCACCTTTTGCAAGGTGGCTGTATAAATTTGCGGTAGCCCCACCCGGTGCAGCCGAAAGAAGCATTAATCCAACGGCTAATTCCGCTGAAAGGTTAAAGCCGATAGCAATAAGAAAACAAACTGCCGGTAAAATCAACATTTGACAAACAAGGCCTATGATCACCGCCTTGGGGTAAAGCACTATCCGTTTAAAATCCTCAATAGTAAGGGAGAGGCCTAATCCGATCATAATGATGGCAATAGCGAGTGGCAATAAAACCAGTGTAAGTATGTTTGTTTCCATGTGTTATAAAATTATAATTTCGCAATTTATGTTGGCAATTTAACACTTTTTCGGCAAGTCAATAATTTTTAATCACACAGATTCGTAATCGCCAATATTCGTAATTGGTAGAATTTACATCTCAAACAACCACGAAGTATATATCATTCGGCCGATAGTAGGAGAGCCGTATGCCTCTCTGCGTTTTTCATCCAGGAGGTTGGAAGCCCCTAAACGAAATGTAGAATGAATTTTTGGCAACTCGTAACTTAATTGCAGATCCACGATCCGGTAACTATTCACCACGCCATCTCCAAAAGTGCTTTGCCATTGATACGTATCTACCCACTGAAAATTAGTAGAAAAGCCAAGGTCTTTATAAATTTTTCTTCCTTTAAGGCCCACATTTATTTTATGCTTTGGAGTATTGAATCCCGGAATAATATCATCGCTTAATTTGGTTGTATTTAAAGCGGAATAAGTATAATTTAAGCTAACTGTATAGTTTTGTTTCAGGTAGTATGCAAGCCCAATAACGCTACCGTAGCTGCTTACTTTCTCCTTAGCATTGATGGGTATCTGGTATAGTTGGTAATTCTCTGCCAATACTGCATCGAGTCCGCTTTCTTCACCCGCTATTGCATCTCCTTTAGGACGAACCACGCGGGTTTCGCCAATAAAATTAGTGTACACATTGTAATAAACAGCCGCATCCACATACACTTTATTTACAAGCACCCCTCTGTATCCCAGTTCTATTGTTTTTACCTGTTCCGGCTGAATAGGTGCCAAAACAGTGGTTTTTAGAAGTGATGGATCTATTTCGAAAGTAGAGTCGTAAAGAGAATTAAAGGCCTGCACAGATTCTAGGGTATACAGATTATCAGCGCCTTCGAGGTTACCCTTTAATATTATTGGGCCTATATCAAGCAACAGAAACTGGTTCTGAAGCGTAGGTGCACGAAAAGCCGATTGAGCCGACAACCTGAATGTATTGTCCCTGTGTGTATAAACCGCAGAAACCCTTGGTGAGGTTTGTGCATTATAATTCTTGTTCTTATCCAATCGGATAGAGCCTGTAAGCGTTAGTTTATTAGTTTCATTACTAAACACTTTTTTGCTAGCCTGGATAAAACCGCCTACTTCATAGGTTGAAATATCGGCATATTTTCCGTTTGGATTATCAGTCCCATCCGCTAAAGTATCTGCCTTATTTATGAGTGTATCCCGAAATATAGTTCCATACGATTTTGGATTGAACATTCTCACCGATTCACCGACAATAACATCTGCAAATTTAAAATTGAAATTATACTGCCCTTCAAAATGAGTGAGTGAGGACTGGTCAAGAAATTTAGAACCGGTTGCCAAACGGGGATCTTTGATACTCCTGTTTTTTACCGAATCAAACTCTGGGGTTCCCGGCTTATACCATGCTGTACTTGCTGAGGTGCTGGCTTGAGAGGCAGCGGAATCAACCATCCAGCTTTGCAGATCATCCTGGAAAGCATTGGTATTATCCGATAAAGAATTAAAGTAAGTGCTGAGGTAATTGGAAATATAATTAGGAACTCCGGCCTTTGAAATATTGATCCCGGTAAAAACAATATCATAGGAATCACCTGCGTTTTCGGTGGTTCTATAGGCTTTCAAATTGAACCGTTTACCGGTAAGGTCTATTTTATGCTGGTTGAAGCGGATATTATTAATGCTATAGCGATTAGAACCCTGATATACAGCAGTACCTTCACCATATTTAAAAACATAAGATGCCTTTAAGCTATCGCTGAATTTATAATGAACTTCCGCTCCAAGTTTCACACTTTTGGTAATATTATCCGATAAGGATGTTTCCATATAACCCGGAGCGTTAATGGTTTTTTTCCCTAAGCCCCTGAAACCTTCCTGGTTAAAATCCAGCCAGTCGTTAATTTTTGTAAATGTTTCTGCTTTATCAGGATCGCTGCTGTATTTCAAACCCCTTACAATAGAGCTAAGGTCCTGTGTAGTAGAAATATCCCCATAGTTATTGGCAATAGGATCATTCGCTATCCAGTCGTCAGCGCGGATGAAGGATGCTGTCCCCTTTACGGCCCATTGTTTCTTTTCTCCAAATGCCTCTGCATAACGAAACTGACCTTCTGCAAGTTTATTGGTTCCGCCCTTTAGCTGAACGCTTGTTCCCGGAAATTCATACGGATTTTTGCTGGCCATACTCACCACACCCTGGAATGCATTTGGCCCATAGAGAGCAGAAGCGGCCCCTGTTATTATTTCCACGCTTTGTAAGTCAATATCACTGGCACCAACTAAGTTGCCGACAGGGAAGCTAAGGCCAGGCGCCTGATTGTCCATTCCATCAATGAACTGAACTATCCTTACTGGAGCGGTGCTGTTAAAGCCTCGCATATTAACTACCTTAAAACCCATACTGGACTGGTTAATATCAACACCCTTCAAGGTGCCCATTCCTTCATAAAAATCGCCCGATGCCACTTCTTTGATCTCCCTTGAATTCATTTTTTGAATGGAAGCCGATGATTCTCTGATGGTTTCGCTAACCCGTGAGCCTGTTACAACAATTTCTTTACCAAAAACAACAGCGGGTTCAAGAACTATATTCATAGTGGTTTCGCCTTTTTTAACAGTAATTTCCTGTATGCTATATCCAATATATGAAACCTGTAGAACGGTTTGTTCTTTATCTGTAGAATCAATGGTTAATTCGTAATTTCCATTTATATCGGTGGTAACACCCTTGGTACTGCCCTTTATCACAATATTGGCAAAGGCAAGAGGTTGTTTGGTGTTTTTATCTGTTAACTTCCCGGAAATTTTTTGTTCCTGGGCAAGTAAAGCATTTGTAGCAAAAAATAAAAATAAAAAAGCTAAGGTGTAAAGTTTTCTCATTTGGTTGTTGAGGTGTTTTTGTTGATAGTTTTTTTACTAAATAGTTCAAATCAAGTGCTAATATCTGAATTTGTTGGTGGTCATGCTGAGCCTGTCGAAGCATTTGCGATGGCTTTTTCCGCATATGATTTTGATAGTTCAGGAAGAGATTCCCCCTTACCCTCTATCAATGCTTTTTTTTTAGCTCTTGACCATCCTTTTATTTTCTTTTCAAATGCAATAGCAGAATCCGGATCAGAAAAAATTTGCGAAAAGACAAGTTTTAATGGCCGTCTGGTGAATGTGTAACAGTTCCTGTTAATTCCTGCAGAATGTTCCAAAAACCTTTTTTCAGCATTATTGCTAACTCCAATATAATAGGACTTATCGGAACATTCGAGTATATAAACATACATTGTCTTCATATCAGCTGTTTGTTCAATGCTCCCCACACCCTTCGACAGGCTCTGGGTGACCACACACACTTTGTTATTAAGTTAAGAGCCTTCGCACATATTTCAACAGGCTCAATATGACTAGTGCGCAGTCAATCTGAGTATATCGATCGCCCTCCCTATTTTGTTATTATCAATTTACTGGTAATTTTTTCAGCTGTTTTATTGTCAATTACTTCAACAAAATAAAGCCCTGCAGGAATCTCCTCTACATTTATTTTTATCATTTCATTAAATGATTTTGATTGAAGCATGCGTTTGCCGGTTATGTCAAACAACGTAGCTTTATATTCTCCGTTCTTAGAAAGATAAATAGTTACTGCATCAGAAGCCGGATTTGGATAAACCAGTACATCCATTGCTGTTAGGTGATTGTTTTGATCCGTATTTAAAATAGTTCCCTGATAAACGGGAAGCTCAATATTTGTAGGGTATTGAGACGAAAAAGCAATTCGCTGAACAGCAACCCTTGGCATCATAAAAGTCCCATCAGGAGTTTTATTAGTGCCTTGTCCATCACCCGGTTTTCTTCTGAAAAATTCACCATCAGCAATAGGGATATTCGGATTTACCTGGAAACGTGTGAAATTGCTACTGCTGATCAAAATTTTGACCTTATGATTTTTTCCAAACGTATAACCTATCGGGAAACATTTGAATTTGTATTCATACACCTCATTTACGTTGATATTGGTAAAAGGGGTAAGGTCATTTGCAAAAGGGTAATCCTCGTCCATTCCGGGATTTTCAACAATGTTTTTTGCGTATAATCTTGCTCTTGCATTCACAGCCCCTTCAACTACAAACAACTCTCTTCCATCAGGATACACATCTAATATACGAACCATAAAGTCGGTATCGGTAAGGCCGGTGCTGGCTCCTGAGGGGTTAGATTTTGCATACAATGTGGCAACAGGAAAGCCAATTATGCTTAAAGAGTCCTGGATAAGATCGCTTGTGAAACTTACTACTCCCGGTCGGTTCATTGTATACGCAGCGTATGGAATACTTGCCACATCTACTTGTCCTTCTGTATCTTCGTTGCTGTTCGGAATTTGCTCGAGCATATTACCTCCACCTGCTGTAAGAACAGGGTTGTCGGGGTCATGCACATAAATTTTAAAACCCTCATCTGCTGAAGGTGCACTAAAATCAAGCCCTCCGTTATTGTGTAGATACATTTTTTGTTTTGAAATATCTGTGGTAATAGGGAAGGTATTTGCTGAGAACCAATAATTTCCGACCGTGCTGTTTTCTGAAACGCCATCATTAACAGGTCCAACAACGTAAAATTTTACATTTGGAGCAGTGGCATAATCTTTAAAAGGGATAGGGTCAATATGACCCGCATCCAAACCGGATAGCTGTGATTCACCGGTAGGAGGAACACTGATGGTATCCGTAACGATATTACCATTGATGGTATCTGAACCGACCACGTATTGAAATTCGAGATTCCTCAAGCTATCCGAACCATTCATATAATTCAGGAACTGGTAAAAGGTCATTTTAAAATTTTTGGACGGAGCCCTTATATAGGCAAGGCCCCCTGCCAATGCTTGCCATTTGTGGCTTTCGGGTATCATAAACTTTGGGTCACCTATATACTGGCTTGTGTTATAATTTAGGTTATAACGATACCAGGTAACAAAATCGGATCTCAGCAGTTTTGATATGGATAAAGCGGAATCGCCTGACAGTTCAGCACCAATGCCTGCTGTTACATTTGCAGGATATTTGTTTGGCCCTTTCATGTCGCCCGTTTCTCTGGAACCGATGGTGCCGTGCGCCCAGGGGCCGATCACTATTTTTTGCAGGTTTTTATTTCCATAGGTATTGCTAACATATTTCTCAACATAATTTCTTGATTCTATTTGTCCGTCAATAAAAATATCCCACCAGCCGGTAAGGTTATATATAGGTACTTCCATATTGGTATAGCGGCTTGTGGTGCCATTTGCATCACCTTCTCCATATTGATTAACCATTGCCCTGCTGGCATCCATATCCTTCCTTCCTGCTGAATTAGGGTAATAACCGGCAACTCCTAAATTGCCACTTAGGTCATAGTACCGATAGGCCGAAAAGTGATCGATGGTGTTGTTGGCTGCTACAAATTTATTGGGCATGCCATAATCGGCAGCACTATGTATTTCATCTTGTACGTCATTGTCATTCGCAACTTGTGTTGAATCCTGAAATTCAGTATAAGCATCGGTGCCTGTAAATATCTGGCCTTTGAGCCAACCCGTAAC
Organism: Bacteroidota bacterium; assembly: GCA_040388745.1. Taxonomy (GTDB): domain Bacteria; phylum Bacteroidota; class Bacteroidia; order 2-12-FULL-35-15; family 2-12-FULL-35-15; genus 2-12-FULL-35-15. The sequence goes on from JAZKBF010000027.1 coordinate 86,311, forward strand.
CAAACGATCCCTGAAAACACCGTTATGAAATCCGGTGCTTTTAAAAAATTCAGCCGGTCCAACAATAGGTAATAAACATTTTAGTCCGGGTAGGGTAGGGTCTATTTTGTGAGCAGCAGCAGCCTGGTATTGATTGTAACCCAAAGCAGAAGCGCCAAAGGTGCCTATTCTGCCATTGAACATATTATCGACAGTATCTACAATACCATCACCGTTCAGGTCAAATTCTTTTTTTAAATTATTTAAAATAAATTGCACGCTGTTATAACCGTCTTCGTGCTTGTTACCGTTTTTTGGGTCAGTAAGGGGGGTAACATCCAGTATGTGTTTATAATTGGGGTGATAAGGATCCTTGTTCCAACCATCACTGTATAGCGGAAGGTAAACACCTTTTGATGTGTAGCGCCCACGCAGATCCTGCATAGCAAAACCGTACCCCAATAAACCCAATAGTCCTCCCTGCTCTGTTTGATCGCCTTTGTTGTAAGGTGTACGCGAAAATATTAAAGGCAACTGATAGATATTCGGATTCGGTTGCCCGTTAAGCGAATCGTAAATTAATAGCTGAGTTCCTTTCTTTATAAGCTCTACCGGCTGAGGAGGAAAACCTCCCGGACCATCAAGATCCACCTCTACAATAAAATTGTCGCGAACAATTGGAAGAAAAACATCTGTCATTAATGCAGTGCTATCCGGCATAATAAATGGAATGGTGTAACGGGTGGTAAGTTCTGATATATCATCGAACTTACCATTGTTGGGAATGGCCTGGCTAAAACCTTGCATAGAAACAAAAACAAGTAAAACCATCAACGGTATTCTAGAAACAAGATTGGAATTTTTTTTGATTTTCATTTTTCGTTTAATTGGTTAAACTAATATGATCAACTTATGAATTTATGGATGCTTTTGGTATTTATAATGGTTTGTTTTAAAAACATGCCTCAATGTGTCATTCCGAACTTGCCAGCCCCGGTGGCTATCGGTGGCTTCGGAATCTGTCGCTTGAGATGCTGAAATAAATTCAGCATGACCTTATTCTTTTTAATTTGTTTTACTATGCATGGTAAACAGAATAAAGGTTAACACGCTTATTCTAAAATTCAGTAAACAGGTGGATTTTTATTTTTTTACTATCAAGTAGTTTCCACTAAAAAATAAAGCCTCTTACAAATTTATAAAATATCTGCTATTAAAAACAGGATGTTAATTTTATTTTTTTGATACTATGACGAAAGACACAATGAAATCATTTTGCAGATAAATTTTGCCAATCATTACTTGCACCCAATGGATCTAAAAATTAAATTTATATTGGTATGATGCTGATGTAATAACTGTTTGATGTGCTTTGGTATTAAAAAAACAATTACATTTATAGCTTATCAATAAAAAATATTATATGACCACTATCTCCAAAAAATCTACGGTAAGCAATACAGAGAGTATTATTTTGTTGTGCGAAAAAAACAGCAGTTTTAATACTTATGGCCTGAGTAAAGCCGAAATTGATTTCATTAAAATAGAAATCACTAAAAAGGAAAAATTTTTCGTTTGTATAAATCAACTCAACCGGTATGTTTTTATCCAGGTTATCGACTCTAAAAAAGAGAAACACCTGACTTTGGAATCACTTCGCAGGGCAGCAAACACAATGCATTCGCTTGTTATTGAATATAAAATAGAGAATATTGCTATTGTAGATGTGGAAAATAAAACGGCTGAAGTTTTAGCGTTTACCGAAGGTTTGGCATTGAGTAATTATCAATTTTTGAGATATAAAAAAGATAAAAAGAAAGAGGAGTATTCTCTTAGATCGATTTTTGTTGTTGGTAAAAACATCACTAAAACCGATGCTGATGAATTGAATATTGTAGTGGATGCGACCAGCCTATGTCGTACACTGGTTAACGAACCCGCTAATTTTTTAACTGCAACGCAACTTTCAAAAGAGTTTCAAAAGCTTGGAAAAGAAGCTGGTTTTAATGTTGAGGTGTTTGATAAAGCAAAAATAAAAGCTATGAAAATGGGAGGCCTGCTGGCGGTGAATTTAGGAAGTGTGGATCCTCCAACATTCACAATAATGGAGTATAAACCGAAGAATGCTAAAAATAAACAGCCTATTGTTTTGATCGGTAAAGGCGTGGTATATGATACAGGTGGGCTGAGTTTAAAGCCCACTCCCAATAGCATGGACATGATGAAGTGTGATATGGCCGGAGGAGCGGCAGTTGCCGGAACCTTGTACGCTGTTGCAAAAGCAAAACTACCTGTTCATGTAATTGGAATTGTTCCAGCAACAGATAATCGTCCGGGTGGCAATGCTTATGCTCCGGGTGATATAATTACGATGTATAATGGTTTAACTGTTGAAATGGTAAATGCGGATGCTGAAGGCAGAATGATATTAGCGGATGCTTTGGTATATGCGCAAAAATATAAACCACAATTGGTAATTGACCTGGCAACACTAACGGGAGCGGCAATAGCAGCTATTGGAACATCGGGTATTGTGGCAATGGGTACAGCGGATGAAAAAACAAAAAATGAATTAAAAGAAAGCGGGAACACTGTTTTTGAGCGATTGGCCGAAATGCCTTTTTGGGATGATTTTGATGAGCAGATAAAATCGGATGTTGCCGATATGAAAAATTTGGGTGGCCCCTATGCTGGAAGTATCACAGCTGGTAAGTTTTTAGCACGTTACATTGATTACCCCTGGATGCACTTTGATATTGCAGGTCCGGCTTTTTTAACTGCGAAAGATTCTTATCGCATTAAGGGAGGAACAGGGGTTGGTGTGCGTTTGTTGTTTGATTTTTTGAAGAGAAAATAAATAGATATGAGTATTGAGGTGTTGAAATGTTTTTTATCCAATACCTTGCACCTCAATACCAATATCTATCTTTCGGATCGTTGAATTGATTTTTAAACAAAGTTTAATAACCATCGGATATTCTAAAAAATATTTATATTTGTAGCGATGGTGTTAAATAGTTATAAAAATTTGGCACAAGTTTTGGAATAGAGTTCGTGGCCAATTAAAAATTAGTATTTTTATCACGATTACAATTAATGAATTTTATACAACAAGGAATATAATCAAACGTAATATTAATAACTGAACAAATGAAAAAAGCGATTTTAAAAATTGTACCTGGAGCCATGATGATAACGATGTTTTCGTTAACTGCTCTGTCACAATCATTCGAAGGTATTATCGAATTTAAAAAAGGAACAGCAACTGATACTACCAGTTATGTTTATTATGTAAAAGAGAATTTAGTAAGAGTAGATGAGATCGGTGGAAGATCAAAAAAAGTGGAAGGTTCTTTTTTAGTGAACCTGGAAGCAAAAACCATGAAATCGTTAAACCACGAGCGTAAACTTTATATGGATCAGCCAACACCTTCTGAGCCTGTAATTAAAGGAACATGTACTGTTACAAAAGGGCAAAATGTAAAAAACCTTCAAGGGTTTAAGTGTGTTGAGTATATTGTAACAAACAATACAGAAGGCACTATAATTACCTATTGGTTAGCAGATGGAAAATTCGCTTTCTTTGATAAATTGTTACACCAATTGAACCGTAAAGACAAAGCATCTGTTTATTTTTTACAAATCCCGAACACTAAAAACATGTTCCCGATGCTTTCTGTTCAAACAGATCTAAGAGGTAAAGAAACGGGCCGTTTGGAAGTTAATAAGATCACTAAAAAGGTTGTTGACAAAACAGTTTATGATATACCAAAAGGGTATAATAAATTTGAGAAATAGTCAGATCTAAATTATTTAAAAAGGCCGGTATCGAATTTTGATACTGGCCTTTTTTTGTTAAGCTTCAACCAAAGGGGGTTAATAATGTCAATTACAGATTCAAAAGAGTTTGATCACTTTGTTCACCGCTTTCTCGACTCCGCTCACACAATGTCGTTTAGTTAAGCGGGGTTTCCGTTAAGTATGTCATTGCGAATCCCGATTTTTTATCTGGATGAAGCAATCTCAGAGGGGTAGTTAGATTGCTTCGAGCGAAAAGCTCTCGCAATGACGCTCCGATTGATAATTTATTCCTTAATTAAACGACATTGTCCGCTCGGAATGAACCGTGCATGGTCATTCTGATTCATCTTTTTTATTGAATGCCGGAGCATTCAAAGAAAATTCTACGAGAAGAATAAGGTCCTTCATTGCCAAAAATTGATTCATTTGGATGACATTGCGAATATAATTTGCCGCGTTGAACTTGTTTCAGCACCTATGAGATCCTCGAAACAATTAAGTGATGACATATAGCCAATAAACATATCAAGATTCTACAATCCTTTCAAAAGGCTATGTGCACAATGGAATTGGTTTATAAGATCAAGCGCTTTTGATCTCAAAAGTTTTGTTATTTGTAATGAGTAATTCGTCCTTGTTCATCATTTTAAATGTAATAGTATATTTTGCCCCGTTTGAATTATCAAGTGATATTTCACCCCCAAGTTGCTGGACAAGCGTAACAACTAGCTGCATACCTAACGAATCTGTATTTCTAAAATCAATGTTGTTTGGAAACCCTTTTCCATTATCAGCAATAACCAAATGAATGACCTCTTCTTTTTTATCTAACGATACACTCACCTCTCCGGCTTCCTGATCGGTAAAAGCGTATTTCAGTGCATTTGTAACTATTTCGTTTATTATTAGCCCGCAGGGGATGGCACGGTCTAAATCAAGAAAAATTGCGCCAACATCCAGCTTCAAAATAATTTTGTGATTTTGGGTATACGAATAGATCAGGTTACTGGTGATGTTACTGGTATATTCTGAAAAATTAATACTTAAAAAATCATTTGTTTGATAAAGAAGCTCATGAATAAAAGACATGGCCTTTATCCTGCTTTGGATATCTCTCACTAGGTCCAGCGTTTTTTTATCTGTTATATTAGCATGCTGTAAATTAAGAATGCTTAAAATTATCTGGAGATTATTCTTAACCCTGTGATGAACCTCTTGCAGGAGAATCTCTTTTTCTTTAAGTGATTGCTGAATTTTTTCTTCTGCTTTTTTACTCTCGGTGATATCTCTTAGTATCAACGTTACACCGGAAACGTCTTCACCAGAAAATACCGGGCCCAGATTAGCCGAATACCAAGAAGAAGAGCCGTCATAATGTTGACCGGGTAACTCATAGCTCTGTGATTTTTTGCTTTCGAATACTTTTTTGATCTTCTCCTTAACATGACCCTGATATTCCTGTGGAATAAGGTTGTAAATACTTGTTCCGATAGTTTTTTCAACGCTTGTTCCCGGGCGTAGGTGATTTGCGAATGTTATTAAACAATCGCTATCAAAGGTTATGATCATATCGGCTGCGTTTTCAACTACCGAACGATATTTCTCTTCACTTTTCTGAATTTTTTCTTCCGCTTTCTTCCTTTCGCTAATATCTCTTATTATTAATGTTACACCGATAACTTTATCGCCTAAAAATATAGGACCTAAATTAGATGCATACCATGCAGAGGTGCCATCAGAATGTTGTGCGCGCAGTTCATAGCTCTGTGGTTCCCCTTCGAATACTTTTTTGATCTTTTCTTTAGCCTGCTCCAGGTGCTCCGGTGGAATAAAGTTATAAATACTAGTTCCTATAATCTCTTCAACAGTAACACCGGGGCGGGTATGATTTATGAATTGTATTGTGTTATTACAATCAAAAGTTATGATCATATCAACAGCATTTTCAACTACCGAGCGATACTTTTCTTCACTTTTTTTAATTTTTTCTTCGGCTATTTTTTGGTAGCTAATATCTCTGGCAATTCCATAAAGTTTTCCTGTATCCGTGTTTGGGGTTGTGTTCCACGAAAACCACAAATAGCTTCCATCTTTTTTTCGGTACCTGTTCACAAAACTTGTAGTGAGAGCACCGGTTTTCAGCTTCTCAATTTCCTGCGTGGTGGAATCAACATCATCGGGGTGTACGAAACTTATAAATTTATTTTCGAGCAATTCTTTTTCTGAATAGCCTAATATTTTTTCAAAATTTTGATTTAGCGTCTCGAAATAACCCATGGTGTTTGCAATGCAGGCAAAGTCAGCGCTGTTGTTAAAAAAATGTTTGAATTCAGTTAGTTTTTTTTCAACCTGTTTGCGTTGGGTAATATCCTGAACAGTTGCTTGCAACACTCTTTCATCGCCATAATTAAATGCAGAAAGCGACACTTCGGCAGAAAAAAGTTCGCCATTTTTGCGCTGATGAATCCACTCGAAGCGATTGAATCCTTTTTCAAAAGCAATTTCAATCATTGCATTTGCTTTACTTAATGATTCTTGTCCGTCAGGCTGGAAGGCCGGTGAGCTGTCGGATGGGTGGCTTTCTATAAACTCTTTCCTGTCAGGCATTCCAAACATTTCTAGTGTTTTCGGATTACAATCAAAGAACCCTTTTCTTGTTAACAGCATTATCGCATCGTTTGAACCATTAAAAACGGCTTCCTGCTTATCTTTGCTTATCTGCAATGCTTCTTTGGCCTGTTTAGATTCGGTAATGTCGGTTAGGTACCCATGCCAAAGAACACTGCCATTTTCCAGTTTCTCGGGTTTAGAATTTCCTCTTAACCATCTTGTTCCTTTTACAGGTAGGTTTACCCTAAATTCATAATTCCAATTTTCCAAAGTAATTTTAGGAACGTTGAATGACAATATCAGACCTTCTATGTCTTCGGGGTGTACATGATCAAATATTAGGTCAGCATCTTGCATAGCTTGCTCGGCAGTGACCTCACAAAGATCTATTATTCCTTCACTTACAAATGGGATCAAAAATTTCCCATCCTGAGAAAACTGAAATTGATAAAGGGCTCCCGGTACTTGTGTTGCATATCTCGCTAATAAATCATTTTGTTCAACTTCTTTTAATTTACGCTCCATCTTTTTGCGGGAAGTAATATCCCTGGCAATACATAAAACAGAGCTTTCGGTAAGAGGGGAAATGGCTGCTTCGAATGTAAGTACTTTGTTATTAATAGGGAGAGAATATTCCAATTGAAATGTCTTCTTTTCTTCCAATGCCTTATTTATTGTAGAAATAAATTCTTGGGTTTCTTTTTCAGGAAAAATTTCATTTAAGTGCTTCCCCAAAAGCTTATCAGCAGGTTTATAAAGCAGAGCAGGGTTGGTTGGTGCAATCTTTAAGTACACCCCTTCATCACTCAGTTCAAAGATCAAATCATCCATGCATGCAAACATTCCTCGCAATTCATTTTCGGAAGCTTTAAGTGCTTCTTCTGTTTGTTTACGATTGGTAATATCTTTTGTAAATAAGGTGATACCAACAACATCGTCATCAGAAAATATCGGCCCAACATTAGTTAAGAACCATCTTGAGACCCCATCAGAGCCAACAGACACCGTTTCATAGCTTTGAGGTGTTTTACTTTCTTTAACTTTGGTGTGCGTATGTTTGACAAGTTCGTGATATTCGGGAGAAACAAAGTTATAAACACTTCCTCCAATAATTTGTTCTCTTGTATATCCGCCCCCGGTATAATTTATGAAGGATATTTTTTCCTCCAAATCAACAGTCATAATTATATCAGTAACATTATCCACTAAGGCCCGGTAGTTTTCCTGGCTTTCTTTAATTTTTTCTTCTGATTTTTTACGCTCTGTAATATCCTGCACCATGCAGAGGTGAAGGTATTGTGATTTATTATTCGTTTCAACTGAAGCTACGGATACATCTCCCCAGATGGTAGATCCATCAGAATGTATATATCTTTTAGACATTTTAAAGCTCTTTAATTTGTTCTCCTTCATCAGCGCTTTTTCTTCTAACCCTTCCTTTAGGTCATCGGGATGGGTTATGCTAACCCAGTCCATTTTATTCATTTCTTCTTTACTTCTGCCAATAATTTCGGAGTACTTCGGATTAATTTCATGCATTAACCCTGTAACAGGATCTATTAGGGCAATACCTAAGGGCGCTTCTTCAAAAATGGTGCGGAAGCGTTTCTCACTCAACATTAAAGCATGTCCAGCCAAACGTTCATTGTTTGATATTTTGTATAAAAGAAAACTAAAAACACTAAAAACAACAGTTATAAGCAAGATAGAGACCCAAAAAAGATTATTAAGAACATTGTTGTCCTGTGATATTTTCATTTTTACAAGTGTGGCAAGACCTTCATAATTACCTTGTAATTTTTCATAAGACGCGTCAAAAGCCTGATCCAGTGCTCCACCAACTTCTTCTCCTTTTGCCAGAACAGTTTTATTAGCGGACTTTCCCTTTCTTTTGTTGGCAGCAGCCTTCATTATTATTAGCATTCTCTGTTCAGCCAAAAGCTTTAGGTCCTCACTGTTCAATAGTAATTGCTTAATAGTATTATTGATCTCAATATTTGTTGTTTTATGAAAAACACCCAGTTCTGTTTCTCCTCCATCTAATACCTTTTTAAATAACTGTACTGTCGAATCCAAACTCGCATACATGTCCTGGTGGAATGTTACACTTTTATCCCTCTTCATGGCCTTTTCAAACCAAATACGAGCATCTTTAGACTTGTTTTTTACATGTTCTGCCAATGAAACCAGCGGTGTGTTTTCATTGCCAACAGAAATGGTTTTTTCTTCTACGTAAATGACTAAAAACAAAATCATTATACCAGCCAATACCGTGGAGGTAGCGTATTTTAATGGATTACTTAACTTCATGTTCTATTTTTTAGAATGGATCGTTTTAAAAAAATCAAATCTGTTTTTGGCAATGTAATCCTTGTCAAAATTAAAATCCGGATTCATATTTTTATTGAATATGAAACAAATGACATTATAAATTTGATTCAGGAAGCTTAATAACAGGTTTTTATTTGCAGCAATTTTTTTATTATAACGCTTTATTTTAAAGCCTTACAGCTCGGTAAAGTGTTTTTTTGAACTTGACCACTGCTAATAGTTGTTTAAGTTTAGCAAATTACGAAAAATTTTCGATTCGTTGGACGACAAAAGGTAGATTATTGTCGTAATATTTTAGACACTCGTCATTGAATTTGGCACATTTTTTACTATGAAAACAAAAGAAAGTGAAATTTAATAAGAAAAGGGGCCATCAGAAGCGAAAGAAAAAATAGATCAAATGCATTTTTATAAAAATAGAGTGCTCATTGACAGGCAGATGTATAAATTATTTATTTTTAATCATAGTTTTTGGATCGGCAACAAAAATGAGAAATCAATCATTTTAAGGAACGCAAGCCTTTTTTAATCATTTGTTTTTTTCTTAGACTATAATTTTTAGTAATTTCGCAGTCCTAAACATGTTTCTTTCAAAAGATCACAGAGGAAACTAAACATAAAATTATGACAACAAAAACAAACGCCACAAAAGTTGAACAACACGAAGGTAGTATGTTTGATGCGGTTTTAGCCAGACTTGATATTGCAGCAAAAATTTATGGTTTATCAGAAGAGGTTGCTATTGTATTAAGAAGTCCTCAAAAACAAGTAAAAGTATCTCTTCCAATTATAATGGATAATGGAAAGATAGAAGTTTTTGAAGGTTTTAGAACTATTCATTCAACGATTTTAGGGCCATCAAAAGGGGGAATACGTTATGGTATGGATGTGTGTGATGACGAAGTAAAAGCGCTTTCGGCATGGATGACATTTAAATGTGCAGTTGCTAATTTACCATACGGTGGTGCAAAAGGCGGTATTAAATGTGACCCACGCAATATGAGTGTTGGAGAGCTTGAGCGTTTAACAAAAGCATATACAGTTGCACTGGCTGATGTATTTGGCCCGGATAAAGATATTCCTGCTCCCGATATGGGAACTGGTGCACGTGAAATGGCCTGGATAGTAGATGCGTATAATAAAGTGTACCGTGGTAATTTTCCGGGTGTTGTAACAGGCAAGCCGGTTGGTATTGGAGGGTCTTTGGGACGTGAAACAGCAACGGGGCGTGGTGTAATGGTGGCAACATTGGCTGCTTTAAAGAAAATGAATTTAGATCCTAAAAAAGTTACTGCAGCTGTACAAGGTTTTGGGAATGTTGGTTTAAATGCAGCACGTTTATTGAGTCAAAGTGGAATACGTGTTTGTGCTATTGGAGATCATACGGCAACACTTTGGAACGAAAAAGGAATTGACATACAAGCAGCTATACGTTTTGCAAAAGAAAACAATAATACTCTAAAAGGGTTTACAGGTGGTGTTGAAATAAAAAACATAGAATTGTTAACCGCTAATGTTGATATTTTGGTTCCGGCAGCTTTGCAGAATGTAATAACTGAAGAGGTCGCAACAAACATCAAAGCAAAATTGATTGTTGAAGGCGCAAACGGCCCTACAGTTCCTGCAGCAGACCATGTTTTACAAGAAAAAGGAATTGTTGTGGTGCCTGATATTTTAGCTAATAGTGGTGGTGTTACTGTATCTTATTTTGAATGGGTACAAAACAGTTATGGACACTATTGGACAGAAGAAGAAGTGAATGCCAAACACGATACTTCTATGAATGAAGCTTTTGAACACGTTTGGAACAATATGCAACAATATAAATCATCTATGCGAATTGCAGCTTATATCACTGCTTTGAAGAAGGTTGAATTTGGTATTAAAGCAAAAGGAAAATATTAGTAATTGAATTGGATTGAAATTTAACATTTCAATCTGCATTATTTTCTAATAAAATATTCTTACAAAAGAATCACAACTCCGCTCGAATTGACAAGTATATTGTCGGTTTTAGCGGAGTTTTTGAATTTTAGGTGGGGCTCTATTCTTTAAGGAGGTTTTTATGGCTAGAGTAAACGCATCTAGTTTTTTACAGGTCGCACCTATGGTGCTTATTTTCAGAAATAATATCATTTCTATAAACAGGTCAATCCTACGGATTTTTCTCTTTTGTTATTAAGTCCCGAGAGGGACGACCTGTTTGTAAAAACATTTGTACCCCATTATCAGTAAAGCCTCATAGAGGCGACCTGAATCGATCATTTTTTAGAAACGCCCGTCCTGCTTTTATTGCCTATCGAAACGGCAAGTTTCAAATCAGATTCGTTTTAAAATCTTATTCTGCTCGTTTATATAATCCAATCAATTCGCCAAATGCAATAATATGGGGGTTCATCGCTTTTTCGAGCTCGGTTTTGGTTGATGCCGGTTTAAGGTCAAGCAAGTCGTTGAGTACATACACCTTAAAAAAATATCTGTGCACACCTGAAAGTGGGCAGGGACCGCCATAATTCCGGTTTCTAAAGTCATTCCAACCTTCAATACCTGGAGCGCTATTTTCTTTGATCTCCTTGCTAAGAGGAATATTCCATACGATCCAATGCACCCAGGCTCTTATGGGCGCATCGGGGTCATCAATTATAAGCACCATGCTTTTTGCTTCAAGTGGAATGTTTTTAATTGACAGAGGAGGGTTTATATTTTCGCCATCGCAAGTATATTTTATTGGAATGAATGTTTGATTTTCGAATGCGCTACTTGAAACATCCAATGCTTTTAAATCTTTAGAAAGTAGAATTTCCTGTGAAATCATGTTTTTTTTGTATAAAATGTCCTTTTTTTAATGAAAGTCCTTTTTTTTGATGGTTTTACACAATTTTTTAATAGAACACAGATAACACTGATGCGAAAATTTTCGCCAAGTTTTTATCTTTCAAATCTGAAACCCTTTATAAAAAGCATGTTTTTCGTATAAAAATCATTGTTTTTCAAATGAAAATAGTCTTTTTTTATGATTTTTGCTTGTTTTTAATAGAAGCCAGATAAACGTTGATAACGACTTTCGCTGATTTTTCACCTTTTAAAACAGAAACCGCTTAAAAACCGTATTTTTTCGTGTAAAAGCTCTGTTTTTTTCAATAAAAATCATTTTTTAATGATTTCACACTTTTTTTAATGGATACTTTAAACTCAAAGCTGATTTTTTAATTTTAAAGAAATGAAAAACCTATAAAATCATGTTTTTTCGAATAAATGTCTCTTTTTTTACTGAAAAATCGTTTTTTTTGATAATTTTTCAATAAAAAACAGAATAGCTCTCGATAGATTTTAAATCTTTAATTTTTCAGCGTTTCGAGTTTTCGAAGATCGATGATCTTTATTTTACCATTGTCGGTTTCAATTAATTTTTCCACTTTAAAATCTGTAAGATTGCGACTAACCGATTCAGGAGTTATTCCGGCAAGAGAGGAAATGTTTTCTCTATAAAGGGGAAAGGTGCATTCATTTTTATCATTCAGATCATATTTTTTGGAAACAAAGATCAGGGCTTCTGCTACTCGTTTTCTTGCTGAATCATAAGCAAGTTTTAATAATTTTTCTTCCGATCCTGAAAGGTTGTTTGATAAAAGTTTTAAAAACTTCATCGATACTTCTTTGTTAGCATGTAAAAGTTGAAAAAATTCTTGTTTAGGAATAATTGCAATTTCAGAATTTTCAATTGCAATTGCTGATTCTTTGTGTTTGCCTTCATCAAACAGTGAACCGTAGCCCAAAAAGTCTTTTTCCTTATAAATTTCAGTCGTATATTTTTTGCCCCATTCATTTGTTTTATATGTTATTATTTTCCCAGACACCACCAAATAAAGCACATTGGAAGAGTTTCCCTCCATAAATAACATTTCTTTTTTCTTTACTTTTTTCAGGGTTTTATGATCTGTTAAAATATTAATATCGTTTAAGGTTTTGGCAGTGTCGGTATAATCAGATTCATCAGTATTTTCCAGCGGTTTTTTGTTCAACCTGCTTTTTTTTAATCGTGTGCTCACTACTCTCAATAAGTCATCACCGGTGAATGGCTTTGGAAGATAATCATCGGCACCCATATCCATACCTTTTCTAAAATCAGCTTTCTCTGTTTTGGCAGTCATGAAGATGAAAGGAACTGTTGCCATTTCAGGGATATTCTCCAATGCGCGTAAAACGCCATAACCATCAAGTATAGGCATCATTATATCGCACAATATCAGATCGGGCATGTATTTGCGGGCAGACTCCAGGCCATTTTTTCCATTGTCGGCTGTAAAGGTTTTGTACCCGGCAGATTCCAGCAGTCTGGAAGCGTTTTCACGAATATCTGTGTTGTCTTCAACAATAAGTATTGTATTATTCATCATCATGGTTTTTTTGTTTTTTTAGGATATGAGTTTGTTCGTTTTAATAATTTTCAATGATTAATTTCATTTTAAAGAGTTTATTGCTCAATAATCTGTGATAAAAGACACAATTAAAAATTTGTGCCAACTTGAAAATAAACAGAACCATTAATGGAATTACCGGAAAAAAACATCTGTAACAGCCACTGTTATAAATGGGCGAATCAGCTATTGCGTAAGCATTATAGAGGTATAATTAAAAAAACAGTTTGATCAGTTTTTGGTTTAAAAAAAGGTTGTTGGGGTGTATTTGAAGAAAAAAATCATCACTTTAGGAAATAAAATGCCTTCCCCGCTTTATAAGCTAGTTTTCTGCGCTTATTCATGGGGATTCGATTTATGGGCGCTAATTCTTTATTACTTTGATCCAGAATGTTTTTTCGTTGGAAAGTATCCTGATAAAGTAAATACTATTTTCTAAACCACTCAAATCAATAGTTAACTGATTGCTGTTTTGGTTTAATTTTTCATGAATAAGTTGTCCGTGGGTATTAAATAATTGAACAGAGGCATTCTTTAATACATAATCAACGTTTATATAAACCAAGCCCTTGGAAGGGATCGGGTAAACCAAAAAGGGTTCTGTTCTTGTTTTTTCAATACCTGTTGCAGTAATACTTATTTGATGGCTAATTGTATCCCAGCTCTGGATATTATTTTCAATATATAACTTAACTGTATAGGTGCCATCAGTTGCGTAGGCGTGAACCGGGTTTTGTAAATTACTTGAATTACCATCTCCGAAATCCCAATGCCATAGAATAGAACCAGTGCTATTATCAGTAAAATTTACATTTAATAGTGTTGCTGAACTATTAAAGTTTGCCAGGGGTTTATGCTGTTTCCAGAAAAAAATGGCTGACTTGTTTACAATAGTATCCCAGTAAGCATTTCCACCAAAACCAGTGTTCCACATTCCGTTGGTAACGCCATAAAATTCGTGGCCCTGATTAGGCACAAAATAAGTTTCTTTGTCAGTTAATCCAAGGGAATCAAGCTTGAGATTAATTTGTTTGCTACCGTATGTGTTAGGTAAGGAAGGCAAACTGAATGGCGAGCCAATATTGAAGGGGACAATTGGGTCGATGGTACCGTGAACAAGAAAAACAGGTTGATTGTTGTTTACAGTAATTAAAGCGGTTGATGCAACTCCTCCCCAGAGTGATAGGACAGCGTCCGGTTCCCCATTAAAGGATAGGTTATCACCAATGTTGTATCCTCCAAGATCGGGGCCACTAAAATTGAAAGGGGCAACAATATCGGTATATGTAATTGCATTTGCTGATGTTGGTTTTTCGGAAGGCTCATCCATATAAATGCTTTGCAAGCCAATAAACGCACCGGCACTGCTTCCGGCAAAGTAAATTTTATTGGGGTCTATTCCATACATGGTGGCATTTGCTCTAAAGTATCTCACAGCAGTTCTTCCATCCTGAATGGCTCTGTAAACTGTCCGAGTATAATGAAGTGAGGAATTTGAAGAAGTATAAACACCCATGCGGTAGTCGAAGGTTGCGGTAACGTAACCCATACGGGCAAAACTATCGCAAAAAGCGGCCATGTCGTTATTATTCCTGGTACCGGAAAAAAAACCTCCGCCATGGGCAAACAGTATGACCGGACGATTGGTGCAGGTGTCGCCTTGTGGGCGATAAATATCCATTACCAAATTTCCAAGGCTTGTGTTGTTTTCGTCATTATAGGGGCCATTTAAGAAATTGGCTGTGCCGTAAACCACGTTAGGGGTGATGTTTGATGATGGGAAAAGGGTAGAGGTGTATCTGTAGTTCTGAGCATCAGCACCACAAATAAATAGTGTAAAACCAAGTAATGTTAATAGGGAAGTTTTAAAGTCTATTGTTTTCATGGTGGCCTTTTTATGGTCCATTGCTTATCATCTTAGTCAATCATAAAAAATCAATTGATCTAAAAGCTTTTTTATTTGGGCGTTCCTTTTTCTTGAAAACGAAAAAGGGCGGGCTTTGCGCTTCAATCTTTTCTAAACAGAAAAGGATTTACGCTGCAATCCCTAACGCAGCGTAAATCAATGCAAACTTAATTTTTCAATATGATCAATAGCAAAAAACAGAATGTTAACCGTTAACATTTGCCACTTGTGCTACTGGTGTTTTCGCATTTTGTATTGATAATTGCTGTGCCACTTTGCTTGCCATTTCCATAAATGCAATCGCCTGAGGCGTTGTTTCCTGCATTACTGCCGGGCGACCAGCATCACCTGCTTCGCAAATACTTTGTACCAATGGTATTTCGCCTAATAAAGGTACCTCTAATTCTTCGGCTAGTTTTTTTGCTCCGTCTTTACCAAAAATGTAATATTTATTGTTTGGCAATTCAGGTGGAGTGAAATACGACATGTTCTCTACAATACCTAAAACCGGTACATTTATAGAAGGCAACTTAAACATTCCAACACCTTTTTTTGCATCAGCCAATGCCACAAGTTGAGGTGTACTCACAATTACAACACCATTCAAAGGAACGGCTCCAACCAAGGATAAATGAATATCACCTGTTCCGGGAGGAAGATCGATGATCATATAATCCAACTCACCCCATTCGGCATCCGAAAACATTTGTATCAAGGCTTTTGCTGCCATAGGCCCTCTCCAAACAATGGCTTGTGAAGTATCTGCAAAAAAACCGATTGATAATAATTTTACACCGTAACTTTCAACAGGAATAATTTTATTTTTACCATCAATTACTTTGATCAAAGGCTTTTCATGCACCACATCAAACATAATAGTTTGCGAAGGACCGTAAATATCAGCATCAACCAAACCTACCTTTGCGCCCAGTTTTACCAATGCCAAAGCCAGATTTGAAGCCACGGTTGATTTTCCAACACCACCCTTGCCGGATGCAACGCCAATAATATTTTTCACATGTGGCAATAATGGTCCACCGCTTTTACGGGAAGTAACATCAGAGGTCATTTTTACATTTACATTCGCTTCTTTATCAATAAAATGTAAAACAGCATTTACACATGCTTTGTGGATCATTTCTTTCATGGGGCAGGCGGGCGTTGTAAGAACCACGGTAAAATTTACATTTTTACCTTCTACCTCTAAATCTTTTATCATGCCCAGAGTTACCAGATCTTTTTTTAAATCAGGATCCTCTACATTTTTTAACGCTTCTAAAACTTGTTCTTTTGTAATACTCATTGTATTTATTTTTTTATATTAAACTGAAAATGAATCAAATGGCGAAAAAGGGTGGTTGTGTAAATAATAATCTAACAATCTATTCCTTTTTGCAAGCCAATTTTTAACCATGCAAAGTTACAAAAAATTTGGTGGTATGTTTATATCGAAAAGCACATGATGTACAACAAAAGCAGCATGGTGTTTTTATTCAGCAGATTTCGCTTATTTAAACAGATAGCGGGCGTTTTTTTGCGATTTTCAGCGAAATCTTAGGGAACTTTTTTCATTTAAGAAGGATTTGTCACACGTCCTCATCACAAATAGTATGAACGAAATTATAACCATTTTGTATTTATAGTAGATTTTTCTTAAAAAACCGAATCATTCCGTTAAGAATCTTATATTTGCAACCCAATTATCAAAAAGCAATTGGTTATTACTCATTACGTTATTAAAAAATAAAGAATGTTTTGTTGTTAAAAAAGCAACAATAACTAATAGCCAATAGCTTATAGCCGTTGGCCAACAAAAGAATCAACAACTAAATAAAAATCATACTATGAGTGCTTTAGAAAGTTTACGTAAACGTTCCGGATTATTAGTAACAATTGTGGGTTTGGCCTTATTTGCATTTGTTTTAACCGGTTTATTTGAAAGAGGTTCAATGGGCGATTCGGACAAAACGGTAGGTGAAATTGCCGGGAAATCAATTGATTACAGTACTTTTAATGTAAAAGTGCAAGAAGCTCTTGAAAACAAAAAACGCAACAGCGAAAAAACAGTATTGGATGAAAACGAAATTGATGGTGTAATTCAACAAGTGTGGAACCAGGCGATCAATGAAGAGGTAATGAACAAAGAATATGAAAAACTAGGGATCTCTGTTTCTGACGAAGAATTATATGACCTGATGATCGATCACCCTCATTCAGCATTGGTACGTAACCTTAGCGACCCTCAAACCAACCAGGTTTCTCCAATGTTTGCAGATCCAAAAACAGGACAGGTGAGCCCGGCTAAACTTAAAGAATTTACTCAAAAAATGAATCCTGAACAAGAAAAACAATGGATTCAGTTGGAAAGTTATATCCGCCAAATGCGCATTATCGAAAAATATAATAACCTTATTAAAAAAGGTCTTTATGTAACTGCAGCAGTTGCAAAACGCGATTATATTGCTCAAAATACTAATTCTGATATTAAATATGTTACCAAAAACTTCAAATTAGTTGCTGATAGCACCATCAAAGTGGAAGAGGCTGATCTAAACACCTATTATGCTGCTCATCAAAATGAATTTAAGCAGGAAACATCACGTAAAATTGAATACGTTGCGTTTGACATAGCTCCTTCTCAGGAAGATAAGGACGAGGCTTTGGAAAACATGAAAGCGTTAGCAACCACGTTTAAAACAACTAAACCAAGTGAGGATTCTTTATTTGTGATCGCAGAATCTGACAACCGCTCATTTGACCTTAGTTTTCATGGCAAAGGGACCTTATCTCCGGAAATTGACTCTGTTATGTTTAATGCAGCAGTTGGAACTGTGGTAGGGCCTTATAAAGAAAATGAGATCTTAAAAGTTTCTAAATTGATAGCTATTAAAAGTGCTGCTGATTCGGCAAAAGTTCGTCACATTTTAATTGCTTATGCTGGTTCTGGCGCATCAGAAAGTGTTACACGTAGCAAAGAGCAAGCAAAAACAACAGCAGATAGTTTATTGGCTTTGTTGAAAAAAGGAGCAAAATTCAGTGAGCTTGTTGACAAATTATCTGATGATGGTGGTAAAAATATGCCTCCCAATAAAAAAGAAGGAGAGTACTATCCAGGTAAAGGTGGAGATTATGGTTGGTTAAATCCAAACAGCCAGTTTGTAGAACCATTTAAAAATGCAGGACTTGATAACAAAAAAGGAGCAATCGTTGTTGTTGAATCACAATTTGGTTATCACATTATGGAGGTGCTTGATACAAAAGGTTCACAAAAGAAAGTTCAGGTAGCTACTATCGAAAGGAAATTAGAGCCGAGCAACAAAACAATGCAGGCAGCATTCCTTAAAGCAAGCGAATTTGCCGGTAAAAATAACACCGAAGAACTTTTCCAAAAAGCTGTTGTTGATAATAAATTAAACAAACGTGTAGTGGAAAGTATCAAAGAAAGCGATAAAACCATTGCAGGTATTGAATCACCACGTCCATTGATCCGTTGGGCATACGAAAACAAAAAAGGTACGGTATCTGAACCTTTGGAATTCGGAAATAAATTTGTGGTTGCTGCATTAACCGGTATCAAAGAAAAAGGAGTTGCACCAATTGACCAGGTAAAAGAAGACCTTACCGCAAAAGTAGTTAAGGAGAAAAAAGCAGCGTTGTTCATTGCTGAATTTAATACAGCATCAGGAGCAGGTACTGCTATTGATGCCCTTGCAACTAAAATGAAATTAAATTTAGAACAAGCCAAACAAATTAACTTTAATACAGCTTCTATTCCGGGAGCCGGTAATCAACCAGCTGTGATCGGAGCGGTATCAGTGTTAAAAGCAAAAGCTACAAGCAAACCGTTAGTTGGTACTGATGGAGTGTATGTTGTGTATGCTGAAGCGGTTACTGAAGCACCAGCTCAAAAAGATTATAAAGCACAACAAGCAGCAGCACTTATGCAACTTCAACCACGTGTGGATTACGAAGTGTACGATGCTTTAAAAACAAATGCAAATATTACAGAGCGTTTATTTACGTTTTATTAAAAATCAGAGTTCTGTTATAGAATTCGAAAAAAAATGTTTCTGTTCGCTTAAAAAAAGCTCAAATGTTCAATTGAACATTTGAGCTTTTTGCTTTAGCCAATACTATTTTAAGAATGAGACCTTATAATACTGCAAAGATTTAAGAATGTTATTTCATATTTATAAAATATTTAACACATTCTTCATATTAGATTTATAAATTTACAGTTGATTTAAAAAAAGCGGTTGTGGGGAAGCATACTCTTAAAATAGAATATGATTATGATTTTAAGCTGATAGGCATTTCCTCTCACGAAAAGGATTATCGTATATGCTGGGCGCTGAACAATATACTGGAGCTTGATCTGACAAAAAGTGAGCCGCTTGAAATTAAATCTAAAAAGCAAAATACGCCATCTTTTTTTTCATTGTTCAGTTTTGAAAATGCTGATGAGTTTATGGAGTACTTTGTGATCTCAAATTTTAGTGAAAACAAATTATTTGATTCGAAAACGAATACCTTGTTTGGTAAAACTGAACAGGAGTCACAATCAACAGAGATCGGAATATTAATTCCTGAACAGAAACAAATGAATTATTTTTTTTTGATCCGGGGAGAAATAACCAAAAAAGAACTAAAAGAGATGATCACGAAGATCAAAACGCTGGATTTTATACTTACCGCTGTTTTGGTTGATGTAGCAGATCTTAAATCGAAAAAAAATTTAATTTTTTAAAATACTTTACAAAAAATGAAAAGAACAAAAATTGTGGTTACGCTTGGTCCGGCCTCTTCATCGGCTGAAGTGATCGAAGAAATGATATTAGCAGGGGCAAATGTTTGTCGTATTAACTTTTCGCATGGTTCGCATGAAAATGTTTTGGAACAAATAAAAAATATACGTGCTGCAAATAAGAAGTTGGGATCACATGCTGCGATCCTAGCCGATTTACAAGGCCCTAAATTACGTATTGGTGTTGTTGAAAATAACAGTATAGAATTAGTTGCAGGGAAGGAAATTATCATCACCACCGTTGAGTGTGTTGGCACAGCGGAGCGCGTTTACATTACTTACCCTCAATTCCCTAAAGATGTAAAAGCCGGAGAAAATATATTGATCGATGATGGTAAATTATTATTAACTGTTTTGGAAACGAATGGCAAGGACGAGGTAAAAGCAGTAATTAGCCATGGTGGAATTTTATCTTCAAAAAAAGGAGTAAATCTTCCGAACACAAAAATCTCGTTACCTTGTTTAACAACAAAAGATATAGAAGATCTGAATTTTGCTTTAATACAAAACGTAGACTGGGTAGGGCTTTCATTTGTTCGTTCGGCTGCTGACATTATAGAGTTGAAGGCTCTGATCCAAAAATTTGATCACAAAGTAAGAACGAAGGTGGTGGCTAAAATTGAGAAGCCAGAAGCAATTTTAGATATTGATAATATAATTAAAGAAACAGATGCCATAATGGTTGCACGTGGCGACCTGGGTGTGGAGGTGCCGATGCAGGAAGTGCCTGTTATTCAAAAAATGTTGGTTCGTAAATGTTTGGAAGAATCCAAACCTGTGATCATTGCTACACAAATGATGGAGAGCATGATCACGAATATCAGCCCCTCACGTGCCGAAGTTAATGATGTTGCCAATAGTGTGATGGATGGCGCAGATGCAGTAATGTTAAGTGCAGAAACATCGGTAGGGAATCACCCTGCAAAGGTTGTAGAAGCAATGACAAAAATTATTGAACACGTAGAAAAACAAAGTCTTATTTATAATCGCGATAACGCAGCGCCTGAAGTAAATATGCATAACGACCGCTTTATTTCAGATTCTATTTGTTATACTGCAGCAAAAATGGCGCAACGTACGAAAGCTGCCGCTATTATAACCATGACGCACTCGGGTTATACTGCTTTTAAATTGGCCAGCCATCGCCCCAAAGCCGATATTTTTGTGTTTACCGACAATTACCACATCCTAACGACTTTAAGCTTGGTATGGGGCGTTAAAGGGTTCTATTACGATAAAGATATAAGCACAGATCATACTATTGCTGATATAAAATTTATTTTGAAGAAGACAGGATTTGTAAAGCCAATGGATTTTATAATCAACATTGCAAGTGTACCTTTAAGTGAAAAAGGAAGATCAAATATGGTTAAACTTAGTGTTGTAGAATAATGGTTACAAATAACGAATCTTTACGAATTTACAAATCTGTGTTTGTTGCTCTCAACGCATAGATTCATAACTTAGTGTTGTAGATTCGTTATCTGTACAAAAATATAAAAGAATGCAAAAAATATATTACCTAAGCTCTTGTTCCACTTGTATCAGAATAATTAATGAACTGGATTTGAAGAATAAGAATTTTGATTTTCAGGATATAAAAAACGAAAAAATTACTGCGGCACAATTGGCAGAAATGAAAAAAATGGCTGGAAGCTACGAGGCATTGTTCAGCCGTGTTGCCCTTAAATACAGAGCTTTAGGACTTGATAAAAAACAATTAACAGAAGAAGATTACAAAAATTATATCCTACAGGAGTACACCTTTTTAAAACGCCCAGTGATCATTACCGGCAATAAAATATTTGTTGGGAATTCTAAAAGCACTATCGCAGCTGCCAAAGCAGAATTATAAACACACCATCGCATTAAGGGAGGGCAGGGGAGAAGCATATGAACAAGGTCATTCAGGCACATTTAGCGCTATTAACTGTAAATATTATTTATGGTGCCAACTATTCTATTGCTAAAGAAGTAATGCCCGCTTATGTTCAGCCATTTGCTTTTGTGATGATGCGTGTTGGTGGAGCATTAATATTATTTTGGATAGTAAGCGCCCTTTTTATCAAAGAAAAAATTGATAAAAAAGACCTGCCCCGTATTGCTCTGCTGGCTGTTTGTGGAGTAGCAGTGAACCAGCTGTTTTTTTTGAAAGGCTTAAGTTTAACCAGTCCCATCAATGCATCCATTATTATGGTATCCAATCCCATTGTTGTATTACTGATCGCTGCGATAGTATTAAAAGAAAAAATTTCGATCAGTAAAATTGCCGGGATCACTATTGGTGTTGGAGGAGCTTTGTTACTGTTGCTTTTTAATAAAACATTTTCTTTTGGTTCAGAAACAATTACGGGTGATATAATGATATTGATCAATTCAATGTCATGGGCGTTTTACATCATCCTGGTAAAACCCTTAATGAAAAAATATAACACATTTACAATTGTAAAGTGGGTGTTTTTATTTGGATTCCTTTACGTGTTGCCATTCGGTTTTAGTGAATTCAAACAAGTAGAATGGGCCACAATGCCTTCCAATATTGTATGGGACATCGTTTTTGTTGTTGTAGCAACCACTTTTTTCGCCTATGTTTTAAACACGTATGCTTTACGTGCACTTAGTCCGGCTGTGGTAAGTATTTATATTTATCTGCAACCGTTTTTGGCAACCCTCATAGCTGTTTATTATTATCATAACGATGAACTGGATGCCCGAAAGATTGTTTCAGGCGCGCTTATCATTATTGGTGTTTATTTGGTGAGCTGGCCATTTAAAAAAAACAAGCCAGGTCCAACTCCCCCAGAAGGAGAGAAAGCCATTAGATAAACTAAATAGCATAACCTCCATTGCAATATAAACGCTCAGGTCGCCAGGGGTTATTGTTTAAGCGCCTATCAAATAGTAACCCTTAACCCCAATGCGCTTTTAACTCCAACACTATTTATGCCGCCCAGTTCCGGTATATAGGTGTAATTGACAAAAGGCCTGGCTTCATAAAAAAGATGAAGTTGTTTAAAAAACTCCCTTTTATTGCCGATTCTAAAATCAACTCCCATCGGTAAATACGCTGCATACCCATACGTATTTTTATTAATAATTCGTTCGGAACGGTCCGGAGTATTGAAATTGCCTGAAGAGCCAGAAGTGCTGTTTGTTGGTGTAACGGTTGAGTATTCATTGTAATTAATATCGGTATAAGCCATTATTGATTCCCCGCCTTCAATGCCAATGCCCCCAAAAACAGACCATCGGGCTGCAGGATTAGTTCTGTAAATAATTGAAACATCAATTCTTAACTGTTGAGTTTTATAATTCATATTATAACTGCTATACGTTACCGAATCAGAAAATACCATTTGCCCGGTTTGGCTGGAAGTGAGGGTGTCAAACCTTTTTCTATCGGTTTTAGAAAGATAATTCGACATGCTTATTTCTGAAAACGTAATTCCAATTCGTAATTGTGTATTTGATTTATATTCTGTTTTTGCTTTGTTTGCGATATTAAAACCGAGGTTTGCACTAAACGTGGGGCCTGCAGAAGCCATAAAGCCGTTAGATAAAGTGTACCCATTCATATTTTCGTTTAACAAAACCGACTTTGGATTGATTCGTTGAAAATCGCTGAATGAACCAAGGGGGCTTATATGAAAGGTCATTCCGGGTGCAATAGCAGCGTCAACAACTTTTAATTTTCTTTTTTTAATATTTTCATTTTGAACATTGATGTCGTTTTGACAAAAGGAGGCTGTAATTGCAAGGCATGCAATACCAGTGAATAACATTTGGGTCTTTTTCATATTTACTTATTTTAGAAGGTGAATATTAATTTAACAGATGCCCTTATTTATTTAAAACGAAAACCTAACGAGAAACCAGATGTAATATTGTCCATACATTTTTTTATAATAGACTTTATATAAGTTAAATCGTTATGATAATCAACCGCACATTCTCGACAAGCTCGAAATGACCAAGCGCGCAGTCATTTCGAGCTTGTCGAGAAAATTGTGTGTAAGCATTTTAACTTATATAAAGTCTAATCGTTGTTTAAATAATTTCGAATTGTTTATTACATCATAACCAGCGAAACAAATTATTACCTTAGCAGAACTAAACTAAAACAAATCGTTCCGGCTCCTTGCTTTTGGAAGAGTGGTGACACTCCGGCAAACAAGAGGTTGAGCGGAACAGGATAATTACAAACAATGGCAGGTATTTATATTCATATTCCTTTTTGCAAACAAGCTTGTCATTATTGCGACTTTCATTTTTCTACTTCTTTGAAAAATAAAGATTCATTTTTGAAAGCGCTAAAAAAAGAAATAGAGTTACAAAAAGAGTACCTCAATCCGTTGGAGAGTTCGGTAGGGTGGGAGATACAGAGTATTTACCTGGGAGGAGGAACACCATCATTACTTTCTCAAATAGAACTGATGGATATTTTTGATTCGCTTAACAAACATTTTAAAATTAGTGCGGATGCAGAGATCACACTGGAAGCTAACCCGGACGACCTAACATCAACTAAAATAAAGGAATTTAAAGGAACGCCAATCAACCGTTTAAGTATTGGAATTCAAAGTTTTTATGACGATGATCTAAAGCTGATGAATCGTGCTCATAATTCAAAAGAAGCATTATCGGCTGTGAAGGCTTCTCAGGATAAGGGTTTTGAGAATATTACCATTGACCTGATCTATGGTATTCCCACTTTAACAAACGAAAAGTGGAAGCATAATTTACGTACTGCTTTTGAGCTGGAAGTAAAACACATTTCTTCGTATTGCTTGACAGTAGAGCCCAAAACAGCCTTAGCGCATCTAGTGAAAGAGGGAAAAATTAAAAATGTGGATGAACAACAAAGCGCGGATCAGTTTGAAATAATGCTGGAGGAGATGAGAAAAAATAATTTTGTGCAATATGAAATTTCCAATTTTTGCAAAGACGGTTTTTTCTCCCGACACAATAGTAATTATTGGTTAAAAGAACTTTATTTAGGCTTAGGGCCTTCTGCGCATTCTTATAATGGTAATAGCAGACAATCGAATATTTCAAATAATGCCTTATACATTCAGGCACTTGAAAAAAATAAAATTCCTTTCGAAGAAGAAATATTAAGTACATCACAACGCTATAACGAATATGTTTTAACCTCATTACGCACCATGTGGGGAACAGACTTGAAGTACATAGCAGATCGCTTTGGAAAAGATTATTTAGTGTATTGTTTAAGTGAAGCAGAAAGATATATTCGTTCAGATGAAATAAAGAATGAAAAAAATAAATTGTTCTTGACTGATAAAGGAAAATTGTTTGCCGACAAAATTGCGGGTAATTTGTTTTTTATTGATAAAAAACCGGCTTTTCACCACTAAGGCGCTAAGAACACGGAGATACACATAGAAATGGCATCTTTAGTTTATGGTGCGCAGCAATATTTTTAGCTTCCCTTAAAAATAATCTTTTGCACCTTCAGTGTTTTTAGTGCCTTAGTGGTAAATTTTTATTTGATTAACAAACACTATTTAATAATGATATCAAAAATCACGCATAAAGGAAAAAGCTATACTACTGATCTTTCAAAACCCATCGACATTTCCATTCCCTTGCGAACAGGAGAAGAGAATGTAAATGCATGGTATGTGCCTCCTGTAAAAATTGAGCCTGTGCGAATGGGTGATTGGGTGGGCGATGTAAAGCTGGGAGGCTCCGTAAATTTTAGAAACATACTGTTTAATCCTCATGGGAACGGCACACATACCGAATGTGTGGGACATATTAGTAAAGAAGATTATAGTGTTAACCAATGTTTGAAAAAATTCTTTTTTATTGCTGAGCTAATCACCATTTTGCCAGATGAAAATTCGGAAAGCGATCAAGTAATTACAAAACAACATATTGAAAATTGTTTGGGTGATAAGCGCCCGGAAGCGATCGTCATTAGAACCTTAGACAACAGCGCTTCAAAAATAAATAAACACTATTCCAATACAAACCCTCCTTATTTACATCACGAAGCAGCTGAACTTATTGATTCATTGGGCATTGATCATTTGTTGATCGATCTGCCTTCGGTGGATAAAGAGGTTGATGGCGGAAAACTATTGGCGCATCATGCTTTTTGGCAATATCCAAACAATACAAAATTGAACCGTACCATCACTGAGATGATCTATGTGCCTAATACTATTTATGATGGAACTTACCTTTTAAATATTCAGATCGCTAGTTTTGAAAATGATGCATCACCAAGCAAGCCTATTCTTTATCAACTGAATACAGCGTTGTAATGTTGTGAGTAATAATCATGATTGTATTGAAAGTAATTTTTTCTTGTTTATTTGGGCGTTCCTTTTCTTAAAGAAGAAAAGGGCGGGCTTTACGCTTCAATCTTTTCTAAACAGAAAAGGATTTTCGCTGCAATCCCTAACGCAGCATTATCCTCTTTGAGAAGAACCTTCAATCATTGATAATACCCACCAAAACTTATGTTAAAGATGGTTATTTGTAATTTCACGTTCTTTTTTCGCAAACAATAAAAAGCTATTAAGGAATGCAAAAAAAGTAACACCAGCCTGTGTTTCCAAGGTGTCTTCAGTAAAAAAGGAAAAAACAGCAATAATAAAAAAGGTGATGTATAGATAATCAAATCCCATTTTTTTATTCAATAAAGGATAGATCAATGTTATCAAAAACCAAATCAAACCAATAATACCAAAGGCAACAGTAATTGCTAAATATTGATTGTGTGATCTTAATCGCCACTTTTCGCCCAAGGAAGAGTCCTTTTTTATATACTCCTGTTCAAAAGCTCTTGGAACATCGCCTGTACCAACACCCAAAAACAAATTATTGTGTATGATGCTTAATGCGGTTCTCCAGTATTCGAGCCGTTGCGTGAGAGAGTGTCCGTTTACTTGTCCTGTTTTTGCGTATAGATCAATTTCCCAGAGTGTTTCATATATTCTGCCTTTTAAGCTACTAACATCCGGATAGTTTACATTGGTAACACCCCGTTCAATGGCTTTGATCTCATTCTCCGTTAATGAAAATACAGCCTGCGCATCCTTTCTTAATCCCTTGGATGTTAAAAATCGAAAAAGAGTAAAATAAATAGAGTTCCCTTTTAAGTCGGTGCTGTCAATCTTAATTGCGCTTCGTTTATTCCATGCTTCTTTTAATTCGGTTATAGAATAATACATCCAGATGAGGTGCCCGTTTTCCGATACTTGGGAGTGTATATCGTGCTCGTATAAATTACCAAGCGATGTGTGCGTATCCAATTTATTAAAATCAACAATTTCTTTCTGCTTATTTTCAGCAGCTATTGAATTTATATAAAAGGCAAGGAGGACCATTGAACTAAAAAGCAGGAATAAGGCACCATATCTAAAAAGTTTGTTTTTTGATGGTTCGGAAGGGTTTTTACTTGATTTAAGAGCAGCATAGATCGTTAACGCAACGAGTGTGACAGACAATGCCATTAAACCCGTTATCGACTCCGTTACCATTAGAAAAAACACCATCCAAAGAATAGCTGCAGACCATATTATTTTACTAAAAACGCGTTGAGCTTTAAAAATAAAATACGATGAAATAAAAATTGCCACACAGATCAATAATGCAAATCGAATATGAGAAATAAAAATAGAAATGTCGCGGATATCGATCACGGGGCGATGGATCACATCAATTAAGATAAGGGAACTAATGATTGTTCCAATAATTACAGCACCTACCAGCAGCTTCAAAATAGTATCAAATAATTTTTGGGAAAGTGGTTTTGATGTTGAAATAATCAGTGGTAATATAAATAAGGGGGCCTTAATCCGAATATCTTTAAAGGCATAAGCGAAGTCGGAAGTATAGGTGAGCCCGATAAAATGCAAAAGTAATATAGAACTTACTATAAGGGCTGTTTTGTTTTTCCAAAAGGCAGAAAATTTATTTTTAAGATCACCTTCTAATAGCCAGTTGCAAGCCAATATTATTTGAGAAAGGCTCATCAAAAATTTTGATAATGGCAATCCCGCCACTAATACCATTAATGCAAAAATGTAAATGTAAAAATGAACCTTTTCGGGAAACAGAGCCTTCATAAAAAACGAGAAGCGTTTATTTTTAGGTAAGAAACGCAGATATTATAATAAAATTGTAAAGGAATCATAATTTAAATAAAGCTCTCAGATCCAATCAATCAGGAGGAGTAAATTCATATATGTAAAGTTGAAAATTGGCCTCTTTAAATTCTTTAATACGTTTCATACCAGGGCAGCTTTCAAGGTCTTTAAAGCTGGTATTACATGAAAATTCAGAAAAGGCGGAATCCCAGAAATAATAGAAGGGCTTTGTTTTTTCAATGGCACAATCTTCATGATACGCAAAACACTCCCTGTTATTAATTTTATCAAACGGATTTAGATCGGCATAAAATACAATGGCAGGGTGGGCGTAATAAATAATATGACCCTCCTTTTTATTTAATTTAAACCATTCGGCAGCTTCCCTTTCGGCCTTTTCGTCTGAAACAGCCTTTAAAGGAAAATGATATAAATTGAACGGATAGGATATTATAAAAAACAAAGCAATCACCAGGCTGATGTAAATTGTCCATTGAGGCAATTTTATGTTGGAAACCGCATTAACTGCATACACACACAATATAGCGCAACAAGGGATCATGCAGGCGAAAACCCTCTCTAAACCTGCCGAACCAAACTTTCCATATTTCCAGGCAATAACATGAAATGCAAAAAATAAAAGTGCGGGGACCAAAACCAATAAAACAATTTTCGCATTATTGCTTACCCCTTTAAAGATGTTCAACTCCCTATTTTTAAGGATATTTATTGCAAGAACGATCATGCCCAATACCAGCAATATCAAATGGGGCGTGCCCCAAATGTTTTTATAATACCTAAAGAAATGAAACCAGCTTCCGCGGCCGTAAGGACTTTCGACAGAATACGGCATCTCGGTAAAAAACCACAAAAAATCGTGCCCTGCCAATAAACCAATAAATGCATACGCAATAAATGTGCTTGCTAACAAAGGAATGTACTTCCATTGTTTATTAAGCAGGAGATAAGAGGCATAATAAAATACAATAAACAAGCCTTCGGTGCGCGAAAAAATGAGCAAAGAAGCTACAATAGCGCCTGCAAAAAAAGATTCTTTATACAATAAATAAGAGGAGAAGATAAGGATAAGGCTAAACAAAGGCTCTGTTAAAGCCGTTTGCAAGACTAAAAAGTAAACAGGCGTGAAAATTAATATTGGTACCACTAACCAGCTGTGTTTTAGTCCAAGGTCCTTGCAAAATCGATAGCAAATAAGCGAAGAAAAAATACCGCAGAGAATGTTAAACAATTTAATGCCAATAAAGCCAAATTGAGAAAATGGTCCGCTAAGTAATATAAACAAAGGCTTTCCCCAATGATGTAAGAAAAATTCGGGGTATTGATATGAATATTTAGAAAAAAAGTAATGCCAGAAATTATCTGCCCCCCCTTCGCAAAATTCATTTTTTGGAGCGAAGTATAAAAGAACAGAAAAACAGAAAAGGATCAATAATAATACAAGTAAATTATTTTTATTCATGGGTTTAATCGATAGAAATTAAATTCAATGTTAAAAACACTAAAAGTGTAAAGAGCCTTAAAAATAGATAATTAATTCAGGCTTTAGCCGAAACTGACAAAAAAGTACCGAGTCATTGATATTAATTAATTAATTTTAAAAAAAATCTGAATCAAATACCAGCCTGGTTTATCTTTTTTTAAACATACCGCGTAAAAAAAGATAACGAGCTAAAAAAATTAGTATGAAAAAGTATTTTCTTGTTTTTCTAATATTTGCAGTTTTCGCAGGTCTTTATTTTTTATTTCCATACGATTCGAACGGGAGTGATATCTCCATCGATAAAAGTAAATTCGTTTCTATTCAAAATAAAAAATTCAAATTAAATGGTAAACCATTTTTTCCAATCACGATAAATTACATTGTAGGAATGCAGGCAAACAAAGACAACCTTTGGCCATGCCCGTTTATAGCATATAATCCCGATGCGAAATTCCAGTTTACAACACAAGATTCCTGTTTGATGCAACTGAAAGCGGATATGGATCTGATCAAAGAAATGGGATTTAATTCGGTGCGTTTGGTTGGAATAGGAGAGGAGTCGATAGATGATGTATTGATCGGTAATCTGTCGGTTAGAGCCAAGATCGGCAACCTGCGGGATACAACGATCAGGCTTGCGAATGATGAGAATTATAAAGCGTATCTGGGTGCCGTTGCCCAATTGCTTGATGTTGTTAATACATCAGGATTAAAAGCGGTTTTGCTGATGCGAATGTCAGCAGATGTTAAAGCGACTGAATTGAATTTGAAAAAAGTGGTGCACCATTTTAGAAATGATACCACCATTATGGCGTACGATCTATTCAATGAACCGTTATATTTTGATGTTCCGGAAAGGGACAAGAAAGTGGTGCATAAGGCTATGAATAGATGGGCATCGGTTGCAAAAAAAAATGCATCTGACCAGTTAATTACTATAGGATTAACGGGTATCCGGGAAGTGTTTGAATGGGATCCCGCTATTCTTGATGTGGATTTTATTTCTATTCACCCCTATGAATATGAGCCAGAACAGGTAAGGAATGAAATGTATTGGTATGCTAATTATATTAAAAAGCCATGGATAATAGGTGAAACAGCTATAGCGGCCGACAATGATTCCATAACCTATGAAACCCAGGCGCAATTTGCTCATAAAACGTTAAAGCAGGCGTACGATTGTGGAGCCATTGGGTATTCATGGTGGCAATATAAGGATGTGGAGTGGCATAGCTATCATGCAAATTTTATGGGTGTGGTCAATTGGAAAGGTGAAACAAAAACGGCAAAAAAAAATATTCCTGTTAAAGGAACCGTTAAACCTATTGTTGAAGAATTTAAAAAATTTAATTCTAACGCAAAAAAAGACAGCTGCGTTTGCCTTGCTAACTATTATAATTACTCCCAACATAAAGATTGCCGGATCATTGGAGTACTTTTTGATGAAAATGATAAACCAATACAAGGCGGTGTTATTTTAGCCTGGAATGAATATTGGTCGCATTCCTATCACACTGTTACCAAGCCGGATGGAAGTTTCGAGCTATTGGGCGATTTTCCTTTTTATCATTGGATGGCTTCTGCAAGTTCGTATACAATGATACGTGCAGATGTTTTACCGGACACAGCAAAGAAACAGGCGGATGGAATTCCAACAATGAACATTGGCAACCTGAAGATATCCAAACTTTCGTTTGCAAAATAAAATTTTGAATCATCAATTGAAAAAACAAATAAAAAAAGCTCATCTACAATTAAATAGATGAGCTTTTTTATGAAAGGAGCAAGATTATTTTTTTACAAGTTTCTGTCTTCCTATTGTGCCATCCTGAAACCGAACGGTTAAATAATATAGTCCATTGTTCAATTCTGAGAGGTTAACTGTTTCATTTTCGGTGCTTATTCGCTTATTAACAACCGCCCTTCCCAATTGATCTAAAACAGTATATTCTTTCATTTGGGACGAAGACTTTAACCGGTAAATTCCATTTGAAGGATTCGGATAAACCGAAATGGAATTATCTGTAGTTATCTCTTTAACTTCTGTTGGTAAACCTGAACCAACAGCGTGGGCTCCGGCTAAAAAAGTATATGAACCAAAACTGGAAGAACGTGCCTCGCAATATAAGCTTAACCCAAACCAGTAATACCCGGTGCTGTCAATAAAATAAGTTTCGGTAAATAAAAATTCGTTCGTATCCTGCACTATCACCCAGTTGATAACATATTCCCAATTTGAAAAGGCGTAGGAACTATCTATGTAAAATGAGTCGATAGGCATGGTATAGTCTATACCACAATCCTGGAAGGCATTGGCATATAAGGTGTCTAAGTATGCGTATGAGCCCCCATCCGAAAAATAATAGGTTCCGGGGTAGCCGACCACAAAGCTTGTGCTGAATGCGTTTGAATTCGCGTCTGTAACGGTAACAACATAAGAGCCAGGGCATAGCCCCGAAGCTGTTGAGTCTGTTGAGCCTGATGAAAACTGGTAGGTGTATGGGGGGGCGCCTCCATACACTTCAGTATAAGCATATCCGTCACATAAAGAAGAGTCCGTAACCCCAACGCCCTGAGCAGAAACCCATAAAGAGTTATTGTAAGAGTTGCAATTGCCAGTTGAATCGTAATTAGTACTGAAATAAAAGCCGATTGAATTGCCGTAAGCACCGTTAACAAAATTAACAGAATCAACAATATTAAAATAATAATACTCACTATTTTGAGTGCTGTTTAAACTGTCAAAAATAAGATTTGAAATACTATTCAGACTATCATTGCTATATATTGCTACAGAGTCGTTGGTGTTCAAAAATTGTGCAAAGTAAGGGCTTATACTTCCGGAAACCTGATTGACCGTAAAAGTAGATAGATTGGAATTGTTAAAGTGATTCACCGTTGCAGTCATTTGAAATGAGGGGCCTGAAATGGAAGAGGGTGCCACCAACACTTCAAAGTAATAAAATTGGCAATAGGAACTTACAATCTCTAACGAATAATTTCCCATACATAAACCGGAAATGGAGTTTCCTGTACCTACAACAACTGCCTGATAAGAATCATACCAACTATAAGTCAAAGGTGCAATTGGGTTGGTGCATTGTACACTCAACTGACCATCGCAGGTAGAATCAGAACTCGTATTAGTGATGGTGAATTCAAAATTTACCGCTTGTGCATTCGCCTGGCGAATGTTAAAAAATAGAACAGCGGTTAAGATTACAAGTAGATATTTTTTCATAGTTTATACATTTTAAATGGTTAATACAGATGATCACCTCTAAAAACTATTTTTTGATTCCCTTGTCGAATGAAGTAAATGTAGTGCAACGTGTTCTAAAAACCTAATTCACAAGAGATTTTTATTGCGGTAATAGCCAGCTAATTGCTGCCTTTGTTCTCTTGAGAGTTTTTTAGATCACTTAGAACCAGAAGTGTTTATTACCCGAAATTTTTCCTGAATACCTATTGTATCGCTGTTTGCCGAAAGCTGAAGAGATTTTGGATCTATTCCCCAATATTTACCATTAAAGGCTTTAAATGCCACAAAATTGTTGTCAAGTTCGATCATTGTAAATGTTTCCCAATCATTTGCGATTTTTCTTGAAGCTGTTATTTCATTTTGCTGTCCCAGGTCGGCAGAAAAAAACAAACCTTCATCCGAATAAATTTTACATACTCTTTTTTCAAGTATCGTTAATTTGCTCGCCTTGTCTTTATCCGCTAATACCAAATGGTTCATCGTTTCAGCAGCACCAAGATATTTTCCATTAAAAGCTTTCAAGTAAATCGTTTTTTTGTGTTCAGGGACTTCTTTAGAACCAACCATTCCGATGCGAGCCCCTTTAATT
This sequence comes from Bacteroidota bacterium, assembly GCA_040388745.1. Taxonomy (GTDB): domain Bacteria; phylum Bacteroidota; class Bacteroidia; order 2-12-FULL-35-15; family 2-12-FULL-35-15; genus 2-12-FULL-35-15. The sequence goes on from JAZKBF010000027.1 coordinate 119,632, forward strand.
TTATAGGTTTTTACATTGAAATAATTATTTGTTTCTTCAAATAAATAATGTTTTTCAATATAATCCCGAATCTTTTCCTGGCTGGCAATTACCATGTCGCCCGATTCTAAAAAATGCCAATCCTTAAAACCAACATGTTGATCTTTTTCATTTAACAGAATAAGATAAAATGAAAGGTGCGCATTGTGTCCATCGTAACAGATGGAATGATCTTTAATTGATCGTTTTGATTGTACCGCTTCTTTTAAGAGAAAGGAAATTTTAGTTTCGTTTATTTCGTTTTTGTTCTCTATTGGAAAATATACTTTATCTATTATTTTTTGATAGGGTTTAAAAAAAACGATCACAAGAAATAGAAAAGGTATTAAATAAAATCCGGCTATTCGTTTACTATCAGCAGATTCTGTTAACAATGAAAAAACAGAATGAATTGCAATTGCGCCCGTCATGCTCAGAAATGGATATAGCGGCACATCATACCATTCACATTTGGTTTCGGAAATTGATATGATCAGCCAATAAGTTATGATCATCAATGAACTATACAATGTTATGCGCTTTAGTTTCTCATCTTTAATAACAAAGCCTGCAATTATGCCACAAGGAACCAGTAAAAACCATTCAGCATATTTAGAAGTTATAAGCTGATCATAATAAAACATAAAAGGATAACCATGTCCTTCCAAAGCCGATAAGTAGCGTCCACCTAATTCGTTTTTCCATACAGCTTTTAAGTAACCGGGATTGTAATGTTCCCTGGTCAGATAATATCCTAAAACAACGGCAATACAAAGCATTAGGTCGAAATAGAACCATTTGTTTTTTGAAATGTTCAAAAACTGTTTCCCTATTAAAGCATAGATGGCTAAGGCCGGAACAAAAAGAAGTCCCTGCACACTTTTAGTAAGTATTGCTAAGGTGAGTCCTAAAAAAAATACATGCAGGTATTTCCTTTCCTTCAGCTCTATGAACAGAAAAAAAGATAAACAATACAACGTTGTAAAAAAAGCAAGCGGAGCATCGAGGTCGCCTGTTCGTACCGCATGATTATTAATATAACCATAGGATGTGACTAATATTAAAACCGAAATCAGGCCCAACCAATAGCTTTTAAAATATTTAACAGAAAACAGCATAATGATCAGCGTTGTTAGAAAAGCAGCCAAAGCTGAAGGCAACCTAACTGCTAATTCCCCCATCCCGAAAAGCGTATAAAATATTGCCTGTGCCCATATAACCAGGGGAGGTTTTGTTCCCCACATATCCGGCTTCCCCTCATAATGGGGAATCAGGTAATTATTATTCTGGAGCATCTCGTGAGCGCTAATAGCTAGCCTTGCCTCATCCCAAACACGAAGCGGAAGGGTTTCCAGGTGCATAAAAATGGGAGGATATACCAGGGCAAGAAAAAGAGCAACCTTAAAACATGCAACTAATTTCGGATTCATTCGAATGATTTATAATTGACTTCTTGCGAAGACTAAATTTTTGGGGCCAGAGCGTTTATGATCAAATTTACCTTTTACCCTTTTTTGCTTCCTCGTAATCAAGAGAAGATACATAGCTGGCAAAGTCATCTATCTTGTCGAGCTTTCCAAATTGCTTAAAATAGAGCACCCTCGTCATCCCATCATAATGTAAGGACATGTTTTCAAACTGTAGCGTTTGAAAGAGATTCAACCAGATAAAAAAGATTGCCGTGCAATAAAACACTGCGTTATAATACCATCTTTTTTCAGAAATATATTTTACAAAAGAAGCGAATGGAATTGCAAGTAATGCATAACTTTCTATTAACCCTCGTTGCCCGAACGAGCCTCCATACCACCAACACCACCATGAAAACGTTATATAGATGTTAACAATAAAAAACAAAACGATAGGCAATCGTATTTTTTTTATTGTTCCCCTGATCACAAATATGCCGGCCAAAGCAAATGCCATCATAGGAGTGTATATCAGCCAGCCTTTTCGAAAGCCAAATAAACCTTTCATGATTTTTGGATCATTAAAGAAAAATCGTTCATCGGGATATGAGTAATAGAAATAACTTCCGGAACTTATTTTCCAGTAAATAAACTGCGGAACCCACACTATAAAAAAGGCGAAAAGCATCAGTAAAAGCAAGGGGAATGTTTTTTTGAAAAGCAAAATCCGTTCTTTAAAATCATATAAACTGGTTATATTATAAAGGGCAAAAAAGAGCATTATTATAATATTGGAAGGGCGTATCAATGAAATTAAACCAATTAAAAAACCAATTATCAAGGTGTTTTTTATTGTTTGAGATTCATACCATTTGATAGTGTAATAAATAAAAATGGCAAACAAACAAAATGAATAAACATGCGACATGGGTGCCGATTGTGAAGCATATGCTGTTAAGTTTGTTCCTAATCCAATCAGTAAAATAGTGATGGAGGTGTGGAGATCAGAAAATTTGTAATGTTCAAGTATCTTTTTCAAAAAATCAAGGCCCACAAATAAATAAAAAAGAGTGCTCATTAAAAGCAAAAATTTATACGGCTCTGAAATACCATTTTCGGAATAATCGGATAAATTAGCAATGGTGTGTGCAACAACAAAAAAAGGTGCATATAACACCGCCATACCCATTGTTGTTTTAATTACATTTTTACCTTCTTTGGTTTGGTTTGGCCAAAAGAGCCAATAATGCTCGTCAAACCGGTAATCACTTTTTGTTAAGTGAATATCCTTATAGATCCAGCCGGCCGGCAAGTAAGCATAGTAAGAGTGAATATCCCACTCAATCACTCTTTCCTGCTTTTCCCAGTTTTTAAAACCCATGTCTATTGCAAGACATCCCAACACAACTATTAAAATTGCAACAGATGATAATTTAAGTTTCATTTAACAAAGTTAATAGTTGGGTTCATATAATTCAATCTTAAAATTGTCAACATCAAATATGCCTTTGCCTCTTTTCCAGATATAACATTTCCAGGTATCTTTTGTATTCCTGATCTCAGGACTAAGGTATTCTAATTCGTATCTATTCCACCCTTTTTTTGTAGAATCAATTGCGATTTCAGGAGCGAAATACCCATAAGTGCCTCCTTTGTGCTCCATTGTCATTACCATACAAGGCAGCGGCCCCTGAAAGTCGGGTTGAAAGCGAATGTCCATACTCACCTTTATCCAAACGTGATCTTTTTGAGTAAGTTCTTTGAATAGATACTGATTAGTGATACAAAATTCCTCATCGGGTAATGCTTTATAGTGGGAGTTACCAGCTGAATCCGTTTGAATATTTGGACTTGTTATGCTGTCAAACGTATCCTGTTTTAATAAAAACGACCTGTATTTTGTTTTATTTTCGAACTTTTGCTGACCTGTAAAATCCCGGTTTACCGAAAGTAAGTTGCGATCGTTTTCATCAACAGATGTTTTCAAAAAGGTTGCCCAATAATAATCTTTAGTGGTGCGATAAGGATCCAGAATATAATTTTTTAATTGCCACCATTGAAACTGGTTTAAGAAAATAAAAAATATAATAACAAAAGTAAATGTGCTTTTAATGAATGCGCTTTGTTTTTGGATGAACAATAAAAAATAACCAAGGCAAATGGCTAGTAGCGGGTAACTTGTAATAACAGGGCGGCAGGAAAAAGCGGCCCCATAGTACCAATAGGTCCAACTGCAAATAATGTAAAACGATATTAAAAAATAAAATAAAATAGCATAGAAAATAGGCCTGTTGTTTTTATAAAGAAAATAAAAGCCAACAATAGAAAATGCCATTACCGGGGTGTACACAAACCAGCCTTTGCGGTAACTGAATAAAACATCAAGGATATGTGGTGAAAAAAGATCAAGACCAACGCCAGGATTTATATAACTATCGTAAATATAATGACCGGTTTTTATATGCCAGTACCATAGTTGGGGGAATGCCAGAACACAGCATGCGGCAGCGGTAAGGAGCAAAACCTGTTTATTTGAAAACAGCAAAACTATTTTCTGTTTAAGGCTGTCGAAAGAAAAAACATTCCAAAGCAATGGTAAAATGATTATAAATGCTTCGCTTGGTTTTATCAGCACCATCAGTGTAATGCTAATGCCTATTGTAAACAGGTGTTTTCCTTTAAAATTTTTATGCCACTGGATGGTGTTCCAAACAATGATGCACACCAGCATAAATAAAACATTAACGGTTTCTAAATTTTTAAGTGTGAGGTGATGAATGTAATTGGTTCCGAAAACAACAATGATCATTACCAAAGAAGAGATGCCTTCAGAGAAAAAATGGAGCAACACTTTTCTTAAATAAATAAGTCCTATAATGGTGTAAATGATTCCGCCAATAACCATCGCATATTGATAGGAGAGACTGAATCCGTCCATTGCATAACCGGATGCGCCCGCAATACCATGGCCGAGAAAGAAAAAGGGAAGAAAAAACAATGCCATTCCAAACAAGAAAACATACATGGGTTCAGCTTTATCATTGTTTGAAATTTGATAAAGTGTGCCGCTGAGGTTATCCTTTTGATTGACCTCCTTAAGCCAGGTAATGTCCTTCAGCATAGGATCGTGATGAATAAAAGTAGCGGGAAGGCATATGTAATATCCTAAAATATCCCAGGAGATCTCTTTTTTGTCTACTGTGTTAATTCGGTATAGACCAATTAACAGGCAACTACATATAAGTGTAATTAAAGAAAGTTTTTGGAATAATTTTGTCATTTACCGTGGTAATTTTTTTTATTACTGATGATGCGGTATTAACTATTAAAGTATAATTTTTAACCTCCGTATTTTTAGGGCGTTCTCTTTCTACCTCACCCCCTTCCCCTCTCCAAATGGAGAGGGGTGTCCAAAGGACGGAGTGAGGTAGGAATCCCTAACGCAAATTGCCGTTGGATTAAAATTTTTTTTATCAAACAGTTTTAGGTGTCTGATTCTTTTTCTTTTCAATGGCTGCTTTAATATCTTCCAGTTGTCCTTTGGGAATTGCGCTGATCAATTTTTGCGTGTATATCGTTTGAGGATTATTATAAATATCATCCGCATCGCCCATTTCTTCTATTTTCCCTCTATTCATCACCACCATACGATCGCTCATAAATTTCACCACCGACAGATCATGGGAAATAAAAATGTATGTAAAATCAAATTCGCGTTTTAATTCATTTAACAGATTTAAAACCTGCGCCTGAACAGATACGTCAAGTGCAGAAACGGGTTCATCACAGATAATAAATTTAGGTCTTAAAGCCAAGGCTCTTGCAATACATATACGTTGACGCTGGCCTCCCGAAAACTCATGAGGGTACCGGTAAAAATGCGATTCATTCATATTTACCCGCTCCAAGATCTCTATAACTTTATTTTTGCGGGCTTTATCGTCTTCTAAAATACGATGAACCTGCATGGGTTCCATAATGGCTTGTCCAACAGTGATCCGTGGATTAAGGGAAGAGTATGGGTCCTGAAAAACAAGTTGAATATCCCTGCGTAAACCGCGCATCTCTTTATCCGAAAGTTGTGTTACATTTTTTCCCTTGAAAATTATTTCACCTTCGGTAGGCGCGATCAAACGTAAGATAGTTCTTCCTAATGTTGTTTTGCCGCAGCCCGATTCACCAACCAAACCAAGTGTTTCACCTGGATAAACATCAAAGCTCACATCATCAACAGCGCGAACAAATTCGGTTACTTTGCCTAGTATTCCCTTTTTAATAGGAAAGTATGTTTTTAAATTTTTAACCTGAAGAATTGGTTCTTTACTATATAGCAGTTTATGTGCATTTACCCGCTCCTCCTTACTAACAATGAGCTTATCGGTTACTTCACTTACCGATTGATAACTTTCCGGCCGTTCTCCTTTAACTTCTGTTTTCATAAAATGAGCAACAGTAGGAAGCCAGCTCAAGCGCTTATCCAAAGGGGGGCGGCAAGCTAAAAGACTTTTTGTATAAGGATGTTGAGGATTTGAAAAAATATCCAATACTGGTCCCTGCTCAACAATTTTCCCTTTATACATTACCACTACTCTATCGGCAAGCTCTGCAATAACACCTAGGTCGTGGGTGATAAAGAGGATACCCATGTCACGTTCGCGCTGAAGCTTGAGCATCAGTTCCAGAATAGTTGCCTGAACGGTAACATCCAACGCTGTTGTAGGTTCATCGGCAATTAAAATGCTGGGTTGGCCACTCATCGCCATAGCAATCATTACACGTTGCTTTTGTCCGCCCGATAGTTGATGAGGGTAACTGTCAAAAATAATTGAAGGACGTGGAAGCTGAACTTCATTAAATAAATTGATCGTAATTTCTTTCGCTTCTTTTTTTGAAACTTTTTGATGTAGCAAAACAGCTTCCATTACCTGGTTGCCACAAGTATAAACAGGATTTAGCGATGTCATGGGCTCCTGAAAGATCATTGCAATTTCCTTGCCTCGGAGGGCACGCATTTCTTTTTCAGAAATTTTTACAATATTTTTTGTGCCGGTAGTTTTTGAGTGATATAGGATCTCGCCTCCAGTAATTTTTCCGGGAGGGTTGGGTATTAAACGCATTATGGACAATGCCGTAACGGATTTCCCGGAGCCGGATTCGCCAACAATGCCAATGGTTTCGCCACAGGAAAGTGTGAATGATATATCATCAAGAGCCTTAACCGTTTCTTCTTCGGTTCGGAACTCGGTTACTAAATTCTTTATTTCCAGTAAAATTTCTTTTGCCATGTTTTGAAGGTAGAATTTTCAAAGCCTGTTAAATTACACTTTGTAATTGAATTATACAAAACTACGTCTCAAATAAAAACATGAAACATTTTTTCCGCTGATACAAAAGGACCTTTTTTGACGATGATCATTTATATGGTTAAGAAATAACATGGCAATTAGTAAACGGTTGAAAAAAATATTTGTTACTGCCATTCGGAAGAACCCACTTAACTTTTGTTTTTACGATTTCATCGAAAATAAAAAAAGTGATTAAAAGACGGATTGTACTTTTAAGAAAAAAGACACGCTATTAGCGGTCGAATTTTTTTGTTTTTACAATTAAAAATGGCGGTAGGCTTCAAAAAATAAAAACCGCATGAGTATACAAATGAATATCATTAGACAATCACTTCTGTGCAGCGAATAAAAAGGATAAGCAAATGGATCAAACTACACTTTTAAAAGAATCAAAACAAAATATACTTGAAACAAAGTATGTTAAAATATGGATCGCGGATGGTATCCTGTATTGCACATTTGCGAATGATCTGGATGTGGATATTGAAATTGCAAAAAGCGCTGTAGAAAGCCGAATAAACTTTTCGAAAGGGATAAGCTACCCGTTGTTGGTAGATATGAAAGGCATTAGGTCATTTACAAAAGAGGCAAGGGATTATGCGGGGAAGGAAGGCGCGAGGCTTATAAAAGCCGGTGCTTTAGTTGTTGATTCTGCGTTAACAAAAACGCTTGGAAACTTGTTTTTGCTCATAAATAAACCAAATGTACCCACCAAACTATTTACTGATGAAAAGGAAGCGAAAGAATGGTTGCAACATTTTAACTCCGGAGTTTAATGGCAATGTTAAATTAATGTATTAAAAATATTTTTTCACCTAAACTCATTTCACAAATTTAGATTGGCTTTATTAAGTGGTGTAATTTTTTATTATGATAAAAGACGAACGTATAAAAAAAATTATCCATTTAGTTGCCAAATATGTTTTAGGCGATTTCAGTGCCCGCGAAACTATATCAGGTAAGGGCGATGAGCCGGATGCGATCATTGCCGGACTCAATATTTTGGCGGAAGAAATGGAGGCAATACATGCAAGTGAAAAAATACATTTGCAAAATGTAGAAATAAGCGAAAAAAAATTCCAAAGCCTGATTCAAAACGCGCCCGATGCAATAATTACTATTGACGAAGCAGGTATTATCACCAACTGGAACCTTCAGGCTGAAAAAATGTTTGGATGGAAAGAAATAGATGCTATCGGAAAAACATTATCCGAAACAATCATTCCGGAAAAATTCCAGAAAGTAGTTGAAAAAGCATTAAATTTTTTTTTAATTACCGGTGAAGGAGCTGTTTTAAATAAACCCATAGAACTGTATGGATTGAGAAAAGATTTTGCCGAATTTCCGATCGAGTTGAAAATTTCTTTTTCCAAAATAAACAATAAGCCTCTTTTTATTGGATTTGTAAGAGACATTACAGAGCGAAAAAAAGGGGAAGAGAAAATCTATCGCCTCAATAAAGAATTGGAACAAAAGGTACAAGAACTGGAAATTTCAAATAAAGAAATGGAGTCTTTCTCTTATTCGGTTTCACACGATCTTCGCGCACCCGTGCGTGCCATTAGCGGCTTTGCTAAAATGCTGGAAAAAAAATATGTTCCAAAATTTGATGAAGAAGGCAAGGACCTGTTGAACACAATTGCCGGTGAATCGGCAAGAATGGGGCAGTTGATCGATGATCTGCTGACTTTTTCGCGACTTGGAAAAAAGGAAATACAAAAAACAAAAGTTGATATGACTGCTTTGGCGAAAGAAGTAGTGGATGAACTCTTAAAATTGGGTGAACAGAAATATAAAGCAAAAATTACTGTTAATATTTTACTCCCCGCTTATTGCGACAGGGTTTTAATACGACAGGTTCTTGTTAATCTTATTTCGAATTCGCTAAAGTATTCTTTCCCGAAACCAGCACCATTTATTGAGATCGGTTCATTTTCTGAGGAAAATTTCCTTGTGTATTATGTAAAAGATAGCGGAGTAGGTTTTGATATGAAATTTTATGATAAACTATTTGGTGTATTTCAACGGTTACATGATCCGGAACAATTTACCGGGACCGGAATAGGGCTTTCGATTGTAAAAAGAATAATTATTCGCCATGGTGGCAGGGTGTGGGCAGAAGGGAAAATTGATGAAGGGGCAACATTTTATTTTTCATTGCCGAAAGTATCTGAAGTGGCACAATAATTTAGTCATTATTAAATAAATCATTTTATAAATGAAATTTTAAGAGATGGATCCAAACACACAGGAAATTCTTTTGGTTGAAGACAGTCCAAGTGATGCAAAACTCACTATTATGGCGCTGAAAGAGGGTAAAATCACCAATAAAATTGTTCACTTAAAGGATGGTGAAGAAGCGCTTAATTATATTTTTAGTCAAGGGCCTTATGCAGCGCGTACGATGATAAATCCAATTTTGATCTTGCTCGACTTAAAAATGCCCAAAGTAGATGGCATTGAAGTGCTTCGGAGAATAAAAGCGGATCCCCGTACAAAAATTATTCCTGTGGTGGTGTTTAGTTCTTCTCAGGAAAGCCCTGATATTAAAGAATGTTATGCTTTAGGTGTAAATAGTTATATTGTAAAGCCTTTGGAATTTGACGAGTTCAGCAAGGTTGTAACCGATCTGGGCTTATATTGGTCCTTACGAAATCATGTTCCGGAAGAAATGAATGTTTAGCACGATTTATCGTTCAGAATTTCTATGGATGACTAAATTTGATCTTGAAAATATTTCTAAAGAAAGGATAAATATTTTTTCCATTCATTCGATTCTGAAATAGTTTTTATAACATGATTTCGTTCGATCAAAAAACGTTTCATGTAAGCGGTTAAAATTAATTTATTAAATAATTCTCCAATAAGGCCCAGTGGTGATTCGAATTCAAACTCATCTTTCATAATAGTGCGTTCGCCTTTTTGCTCGAACGAATGCACATGTTTCATACTTTTAAAAGCCCCTTTCAGTTGAACATCTGTAAATGAATGTGGAGAATCCATTTCTGTAATTTGCGCAGTCAATGTTTGATCTATTCCAAAATGTTTTGCAAGCCAGGTGACCTGTTCTCCCTTATTTATGAGGCCTTCTGTAACTCCTGCAATTGCTCTTTCATTTGTTTTTGCGGTAGATGCCATGTGCAGATCAATGCTTCTCGAAAGATCAAAACACCGTTGGATGGGTGCATTTATACTAGTTGTCAGGTGGATCTTTGGCATTGTACTTTTATACTTAAAAAAAATTTTCTAATGTACTTTTGCTTTAAACTTTCAGCCCGATCACCAATACATCATCCACTTGTTCAAGAGTTCCTTTCCAGTCTTCGAAGGTAGTGTAGAGGATCGTTTTTTGCTCTTCCATTGTATTGTGTTGAAGAGAAACTAACGTTTCCTTAAACTTTTTATACATAAATTTTTTCCCTTTCGAGCCGCCAAACTGATCGGCATACCCATCGGTAAAAAGATAGATGCAGTCATCTTTTTTCAGATCAAATGTTTTATTGGTATAAGGAAGCGCATTACTGTCAGACGAAGCTGTAATGGCTTGTTTATCTGCTTTAAGCTCAATTAATTCAGTACCTCTTACTATATAAAGCGGGTTGTTGGCACCTGCAAAATCCAAGGTCATTCTCTTAAAATCAATAGCGCACAGTGCCATATCCATTCCATCACGGATCTGAGCTTCGTCTGCTTTTTGATTTAACATATTTTTAAGTTCGGTATTGATATAGTTGAGTGCCTCGGAAGGGGAATTAATTTCGGGATCTTTAATGGCCTGGTTCAATAATGTATTTCCAATAATACTCATAAACGCACCCGGAACGCCATGCCCGGTGCAGTCAACTGCGGCCACAAGCAGAAAAGAAAACTCCTCTTTAACCAAAGTCTCGTCCGGACCTAGAATTTCACGGGTAGTATTTACATTCGCGAACCAATAAAAATCACCACTTACAATGTCTTTTGGTTTAAAAAAAAGGAATGAATCAGGAGCGTATTCCTTCAGTTTGTCTTTATCAATGAATACCGAACGCTGTATACGTTTGGAGTATTCAATGCTGTCGGTAATGTCTTTATTTTTTTCTTCAATGATCTCTCTTTGCTCGTGTATCTCTTTTTCCAATCGCAATCGTTCAGTAATATCACGCGCATAAATAACGATTGCAGGCCGGCCAGCAAAAGGTGCTACTTTAGCGCTGCATTCGACAGGTAATAACTCTCCGGTTTTACAAACAAAAGGAATATCATTATAGATCAAGCCCTTTTTTTCCCATACATCGGCAACAGTACTTGAACTTTTTTCAAGCAGGTCCTTTGGTTGGAGGTCAAACAAACTTTTCTTTTCGAGTTCTTTTTTAGTATAGCCCAGCATCGCGGCAGCGCTTGGATTACACTGGTGAACGCGTCCATCCACAATATCTATAACAAACATTGCATCATTAGCCTGTTCTATGATACTTTCGTAATTGACCTTTTCTTTTTCAACGGTTTCAAGCCTGAGATCGGTAATGCTTTGTTTCAGGTATACTGATAGAGCCATAACCAGCACCACCAGCATTGAACTCCCTAATATCACCCATATCACGTATTGCATATTATTATCTTATTCCGTTAATACGTTAAATTATCTATGATCGGGAAGATGGTTCTTGGATCAAGAAACTCTCCTACCCGGTCGGGCCGCGATACGTATTGTACCAAGCCTTTTTTATCGATCAAAAAAGATGCGGGCAAAGGTATTCCTGCCTCGTATTTTTCTGCAAAATCGTTTTCATATTCGGCCAACTGCACACCATACTGCATGGCGGTGCGCTGCCCTGCATCAGAAAGTACTTTAAAATCCAGGTCCAACTTTAACACCATATCGCGGTTAACACCAACGGGATCGGGGCCAATGGCCATTACTAATATATCTTTGGTTTGGAATTTTTTGCGTTCCCGCTCATACGTCCGCAACATCATGTGGCATCCCGGGCACCAGTCGCCACGGACAAAAATCAGGAGCAGGTTTCTTTTACCCACATACTCGGCTAAACTTACAAGGCTGCCTTCCTGGTCGGGTAATTCAAAAGCCGGGGCTGCTTTGCCTGTGGCTATTCTGCTCCCTCCAAAATTAAAATCCTGTAATTGTTTGCTGTCTTTTAAAACACCAAAGGTAAGTACCCCTTGAAAAAAAATAATTATCACCGGAAATACCCAGCCTTGCCAGCCATAGGAGAAAAAAATATTTCCAGCAAGGTAAAGCAAAACCGCTAAGGCGAACATGGCCGGTTCAAACCAGTTGTACTTGGTGTGAGTGAAAACCAGAAAAAAAACGATCCGGAGTATAGAACCTCCCGCAGCTACAACAACAGCTAACGTTAATAATGGAAAATGCTGAAAGTCTTTTTCAAGGCTGAGTCCGAAAATGGTAGCAGCAAAAAAAACCACTACAAACTGATACCAAGATGTGTATTTTGAAACATCTTTGATAGAAAAAAGATATCCAGCCAACACATAAATGGTTGCTAACAAAGGTAATGCTGAAGGTATTAGGAATATCCCTGTGAAAACAAAAATAAGCCCTATGGTTGTGAAAACATGTATCCTTTTCATTGTTAACCAAAAGTATAAATTTTTTTCGATTAAAAATAAAGATGTTAACAGATTACTGGGTTGTTCCGTTTCAAAAAAAACACCACTAAGAACACTTAGTTTCACGGAGTTTTATCAGGTTTTCGCTAAATAAGTGATACGTTTAAATTTTCTGTAAATCAATTGATTGGCAGTTCGTCTAAATAGTACGAATTTTTTGTGAGGTAACATGGATCATACCAATATGTCCCCAGTCATTTCTTTTGGAACAGTAACGCCCATCATTGTTAAAATGGTTGGTGCAATGTCTGCTAATTTCCCTTCGTTTATTTTTTTATAATCAGTATCAATTAAAATACAAGGAACAGGATTGGTGCTATGCGCTGTGTTTGGAGAACCATCCGGGTTAATGGCATAATCCGCGTTACCGTGATCAGCAATAATGATAAATGAATAACCACTTTGTATGCCTGTTTCAACAACTCTTTTCAAACAACTATCCACTGTTTCCACCGCTTTTATTATCGCACTGTAAACACCGGTATGACCAACCATATCTGCATTTGCATAGTTAAGACATATAAAATCCGCTTCGCCTTTTTTTAATTCAGGAATAATTGCATCGGTTAATTCAATGGCACTCATTTCAGGCTTTAGGTCATACGTTGCCACCTTTGGAGATGGCGCCATAATGCGTTTTTCACCATTAAATTCTTTTTCTCTGCCACCCGAAAAGAAAAATGTAACGTGAGGATATTTTTCTGTTTCGGCAATACGTATTTGTTTTTTTGCTGCTTTTTCAAGCACTTCTCCAAGTGTATTAGCTAAGTTATCTTTATCAAAAACAATGTGTACATTTTTAAATGTATTATCGTAATTGGTCATGGTAACATAATACAAGGGTAAGGTGTTCATACCAAATTCAGGCATGTTTTTCTGACTAAGAACCTCTGTGATCTCCCTGCAACGGTCGGTACGGAAATTAAAACAGATCACTACATCATTTTCTTTAATGATCCCGATCGGATTGCCGGAAGAATCGGTATTTACGATTGGTTTAATAAATTCATCGGTAACATTATCAGAATAGGATACTTCAATTTCCTTTAAAATGTTTGTCGTTTTTTTACCGTCTCCTTTTACCAACAGATCATAGGCTAATTTAACTCTTTCCCAGCGCTTATCTCTATCCATGGCATAATAACGGCCTATGACACTTGCGATCTTTCCACTTGAGCTTTGTAAACGATCTTCTAAATTTTTTAAATATGCCAAGCCGCTTTTCGGGTCAGTATCACGACCATCTGTAAAGGCGTGAATAAATACATTTTGGAGATCATTTGCTTTTGCCAGGTCACATAAATAATGCAAATGTGCTTGCGATGAATGCACACCACCTTCGGAAACCAAACCGATAAAGTGAACCGCTTTGTTATTTTGTTTGGCGTATTCAAAGGCTTTGATAAGTGTGGGGTTGCTATCAATCGTTTTTTCGCGAATTGCTTTATTGATCAGTTCAAGATCCTGATAAACCACTCTCCCTGCGCCAATATTAAGATGTCCTACTTCGCTGTTACCCATTTGCCCTTGTGGCAAGCCAACATGCTCTCCCGATGTACGCAAAGTAGAATGAGGATATTTTTTATATAAACTATTTATAAAGGGGGTGTTTGCATTGGCTATGGCATCCGATTTTGAGCCATCACCAAGCCCCCAACCATCTAAAATTATTAATGCTACTTTTTTCATAAATTACTACGAATTACGAATTTAAACGAATTACGAATCTTCGTTTTGTTAATTGGTCATGCTGAACTTGTTTCAGCATCTGATTTTGAGAACCTGAAACAAGTTCAGGTTACGTTGCCTACTTAACAATTGTATAATTGTTAAATTGACCCTAAAATACTACCTCAAAAACACTTCCTTTCGGTGTATTGTTTTTAACGGTTATTATTCCATTGTGTTGTTTCACTAAATAATCTACAATATATAAGCCAAGTCCTGTCCCATTTGTTTTGCGGGTTTCCTCATTGCCCGACCTGTAGAATCTTTGAAAAACTGTCCCTTTTTCTTTATCTGAGATCCCGATTCCCTGATCAGCCACACTTAAAATTATTTTTTGATTTTGTTTTTTTAAACTTACTACAATAGTAGAATCCTCCGGGGAATATTTTACCGCATTTTCAACGAGATTGAGAATGATGGAAGGGAAATTTGTACGATCGATATCCATGTAAATATTGGGTTCAATATCCAATTCTACTTTTTGTTGATAGTGAAAGGATTCGATGGTTTGATTCATCCCTTCAGTGATATATTCCGACAGGTTATAATTCTCCTTATGAAGTAAATAAACACTATTTTCAATTTTTGCCGCCAACAACATGTTTTCAACTAAATTATTTAACCGGTCGGTATCATTGATGGCGTTGGCTAAAATCTCTTTTTGTTTTTCGCGGTTGAGCTCGTGTTTTTGAAGTGTTTGTAATTGAAGTTTGGTAGATGCTATTGGTGATTTTAATTCGTGAGTGACAGATAGTAAAAAATTTTGCTGTTGTTGTGAAAGTTCAGCCTCTCTTTTGAACGTTTTTCTGATTTGAAAAATACCTAATAACAAAACCCCGATAAAAACAATTCCTTCACCCGAGATCATTATCCAACGTTTATGTAATTTTTCGTTGAGTGTATTGCCATTTAATACAACCTCCTCAAGTGTTTCACCTTTCAATAAGTTGATCTCTGTCTTCAAATGAACAATTTCATTATTAAGATCCACCATCAGGTAGCTCCACCAAACAAACTGCAATATCACATAGCCTACAAGGATGTAGAACCAAAAGAGCGGGCGTGATTTTTTTGTTGGGGTGTTCATGTAACAAAGGTAAGGAAAAATTGTGGTGGGAGTTGGGGTAGGAAAGCTTACAGGATTTGTTCCTGGTTTGCATAGGCTTCTTCAGCTTCCTCGTATTTTAGCTTAGCAATCATCGATTGCCCAAATAATAGTTAAGCAGTAAAAAATAGTACAAAAATGAGTGATCCTGCTTTTTTCATTTTTCTAATTTTGCTGTTCTTTTTCTTTGTTAATTTCTTCGTCTGCAGAGATTTAAAAGGTTTTTATTTTAATTATCCTTAATAAAAATATTTTAATAATATTCTTACTAATTACCCCATCTATCTATTGACCTAAAAGCTATACTGACAGAATTGGCCCTGTCTTTGGGTCCGGCTTTCATAATACTGACTTCCATTCCCGCCTCTGGAACCATAACAACTACCCCGCGCTCAACCAATCTGATAAATCCAGCATCAACATTGTTCTGGATATCAGATTTTAAACTCTCATAACTGCTATTAATAACAGATTCGTCCTTGCTGGAAGTCAATACATAGGTATAGCCCGTAACAATATTGTTTACCTTTGCAATAGTAATTTTAAATGGCCCCATGGGAGTGAGTTGACTGCCCGAACTAGGCGGTACAACTGCAAATGCTGCAAACGCAGTCAGGCCCATCACCACGGGAACATCTGCTGCACTAAATTCTTTACAATACCAAAATGAAGCGTCATCGCTGTGTTTTGTGGTCCTTGAAAGTTCCAATGCTTCAGAATTATAATTAACAAATTCCGAAAGATTTAATCCGTTTTTAAATTTATGTTTTTCTGCCAGTCCATTTATATAATTTCGCGATCGATCGTTATTAGGTGTTTTTAAATACGTATTGCCCTGCACTTGATCCATTTTACCTTTACTTTCACTAAATTCCACAACGGTGCCAGGCCATTTTTTGAGTGATTCACCCGCTTTATAAATATCTCGGTACTTGTCCTCATTATCAGGCAAATTTTCGTAATCCTTCAAATAAGTATCCGCCATTATCCTGGTGTTTTTTAGTAAGAGCCAATCGTTTAGCGGATTTTTTTCAATAATTTTAGTTTGGGCAAGAATTTGGAGATATCTTATCTTAGGATTTGTTGATTTCAATAATGCTTCTACATCTTTTAATTTACTTACAGCAAGTTCGAAATTGTTATTCGCGTAAGCTTCTTCGGCTTCCTCAAATTTGAGCTTTGCGATCATAGCTTGTCCAAATGATAGTTGAGCAGAAGTGATTATTACAAAAATTAGTATGAGTTTTTTTTTCATTTTTTTTAGATTATTGAAACTATTATAGATAAACATTATTCTTCTTCAAATAGTTTTACAGCAGCAATATACTCGCTTTTTGTGATCCCGCCAGTCCGTAACGAATTTTGTAATTTTATTAATTCGTTGTCTCTGTATAATTTGTATACTCTTACGGCATCCTTGTATTTAGCTTTTTGTGCCTGAAATAATTCTTTTGATTTTTTAAATTCATCTAATCCCGGAAACTTTGAATTGCTTGATAGTGATTGTTCTTTTACCACTTCTATTTTAGGCTTAGCCGCTTCTTCAAGCTGTTTTTCTTCTGCCATTTTTTTTTGCGCCAAAAATTCTTGTTCATTTTCAGGATACGATTTTAATGTTTCCGATATTTTATAAATATCCCTGTAATTGTTTTCATTATCAGGGATTTGCTCGTAATCAATTAAATATTTTGAGCATAATTTCCTGGTATTTTCAATTAAAGCATAATCATTTAGTGGATTTTTTTTAATAATTTTTGATTGTGAATTTATTTTCAAGTGTAAAACTTGGGGATTGGTTGATTTTAATAAGGTTTCAACTTCAATTAATTTGTGCAAAGCCAATTCAAAATTGTTATTTGCATAGGCTTGTTCAGCATCCTCAAATTTCAGTTTGGCAATGGTGTTTTGCGAAGAAGCAAATTGAAAAAAGGCAGTAGTTAAGAAGACAAGTAGAATTATTTTTTTCATTTTATTATATCTTAGGAAGTAAATTAAAGGAAATGCCAAAATTAAACTCTGGTGAAGACAAATTTATAAAAGAAAAACCGCCATTCAAATTTATGACTCGACCGAGTCTTACAATTGCTCCTATAGAGGTTTCAAAATAGGGCACTGCGCTATTTTCAAATGCGAAATATTCCTCCCCTTCATAATACCCGGTTTTGCTGTAAACTTTATTTAATGTCCAGTCGGAATATGAACCCAAACCCCCACCAGCGTATAAATAAAACGATTTAGATAACCTAATATTAGGGCCAATGTCTATGGCAAATCTACCTTGTTTGGTATCGTTTTGAGGGACATATATTTTATTATACTCTGCAACGTTCTCACCAAATATAAAACTTCCTCTCACCGACATACGGAAGCCGAACCTCTTCTCACTCCCGAATTCCATTACAATACCATACTTTGCAATGCTCCCGGTCTGTATTCCCAGGTTGGCGAATGATTGGTGGTTTAATTTTTTTATGCTTTCTACTTGTTCTTTTTTTCTTTTTTCCTGTTCTTCGTATTGTCTTTGAACTTCAATTCTTTTTAATTCTTCCTCTGCCCGTAAATGGGCTAATTCAGAACGTTTCTTTGCCGCCAGATTCTCTTTTTGCAATGCAAAAGCTTTTTCATCTTTAGGATACGATTCTAATTTTTCAGATATTTTGTAAATTTCTCTGTATCGGTCTTCGTTGTCGGGAAGCTGCTCATAATCGGTTAAATATTGTGAGCTCAACGTTCTGGCGTTTTCGATTAAGGCGTAGTCATTAAAAGGGTCCTTTTCAATTATTTTTGCTTGGGAATTTATTTTCAAATACAAAATTTTAGGGTTTGTTGACTTTAGTATGGTTTCAACGTCTATTAATTTACTTAAAGCCAGTTCAAAATTATTGTTTGCATAAGCTTCCTCAGCTTCTTCGTATTTAAGTTTAGCAATAGTGTTTTGGGCAAATGATAATTGAAATGATGCAATTATTGTAAAAATGAGTAGTATTATTTTTTTCATTATTTATTTTTATTTAGTTGATTATTCTTTTATAGGATTACCCCAAAAATCCACTTTGGCCTTGGGACTTACCGGTTCTTGTTTTATTTGTGTTTCTGAATTTGGTTGTTGCGCCTCTTTTTTTATAGGGTTACCCCAAAAATCCAGTTCTACTTTAGAGGTTTTTTGCTCAGGAATGGTGTTTATTTCTTCATTGGGTTGTTTTACACTTTCTTTTGTTGGATTCCCCCAATAATCAGTATTAGCACCAGTACTTGCCGAAGATTTTTTACCCGAATAAGTAATATTATTTATTGCAAACCCATAACTGTTTGCATTGTTAACAAAATATTGCTGGTTTTGATCTGCAACACTTTGGCTCAAATAAAATCCCGACAATATTAAGTTAAGCCCTTTGTTGGTTTTGGAAATACTTTCCATTAAACTGGTTTTAAAAGGCCATGTTCCGTCAGCATATTTTGCAACAGAAAATACATTTGAAATGTAAATTATAGGGTTATTATTTTCCAGAGTGGATGCTTCATAACTATATACAAAAAAATAAACTTCTGCGGCTCCTTTAGTTTGTGAGGACAGGGGAGTTACTCCATCTCGATATTTGGCAATTAAAGATTTTCGGTTATTAACCAATCGTAGTTTATTTGCTCTTATTTCAGCCGCGGCAGCCTCTCTTCGCCTGTTTTCCTCATCTCTTCGCGCCTGCGCTTCTTCCCTTTGCATTTGAGCCTGCGCCTCCCTTTCGCGATTTGCATTTATATTATCTGCCCATTGGTTAATAGCGGGTGATAAAGCATTGGATATCTGCTGTCCCCTTTCCAATCCCTGTGTAAAGCTATTTAAATTCGATGAATTACTATTTGTACTGGTCATAGGGTTAATATTTCCCCAATTGTTTGGCTGGTTGGTATAGCCCGCCAGAGGATCGTTACGCAATTTGGCATTATCTATTTCTATTTGTTTGTTACTTGCTACCGTCTTATGCACATCATCAAAATATTGTTTTGTTGTTTGTGTTATACTCCCATTTGAGTTTTTTGCATAATACTTCCCATTCTGTTGATATACTTGAATAGATTCCGTGCGATTACCCAATCCAATAGGGTCGGACATATTTGTTATTTCACCGCTTTGATTATTGTTATTCGTGGATGTGCCAGTTTGACTATTGCTGTTAGTGTAGGACCCGGTTTGACTATTACTGTTCGCTGAGGACCCGGTTTGGCTATTGTCATTCGTAAAATTACCAGATCCTTTGTTTGTATTACTATTGCCACCTTGCCCACCGGCTTTATTCGCAGTATTATTTGTGCTTTGATTTTGATTAGGTGAATTAGCATTAGAACCTGTTGCATTACCAGCTGTTAAATTATTGTTGTTTTTTGCAGTAGCTAAATCTTCTTCTGTGTCCTTTATTCTCTCTAATTGATCCTTCGGGTAATTTTCGTTGGGGAAAATCGTTGATGCTTGACGATAATATTGTCGTGCCTGTGCCCAATCTTTTAATTGAAAAGCTTGATCGGCTTTTAGAATGGCATTTTTATATTCGCTTTTATTTTTAACACCTTTTTCAAAATTATTTATTCTTTCACTAACACAATTTCCATCATTCCAACCAATACTAGAACAAGTTGATAAGACAACATTAAGACTATAGTCATTCAAGTTTTTGGTTCTGCTTATTTCGCCAATTTGATCAAAACGGTGAATTGAGCCATTATAACCGAATTTTTTCGAAAAGCCATCAACACTTAAATTTCCTATACTAACCCTTGTTAATATTACATCTGTAAAACAATCCACCCCTCTTGAGTCAAAACTTTGAAGCTCATCTTGCTTATATAATTTGTTGTGTAGTTTATATCGGTATCCACCAAAATTGGGAGTATAGGTCATGCTTTTATAGTGAATACTTACACTTAAAAAGGTTTTATCCCCAATGGATTCACGCAAAAAATAATATTCAAGTGTAACGCTGGCATCCATCGGGCCACTGTATTGGTCTGTCGCTGAATAGAGCCAAAGTAACGTTTTGGTATCCGACCTTGACGGTGTTGCATTTGTTTGAGAAAACCCTAATGTATTAATCATTAGTAAAACGACCACACTAAAAATAATTATACTTTTTTCTTTCATTTTTTACTTGACATTTTTTAGGTTTCAGATAAGAAATAATTTTTTGCGTTTTTAAAGATACAAGTATTCATCAATACAATTTACCTTCGAAATAAAAGTGTTTTTTTTTGTTAAAAACCAATATCGGACTATTAAACTGGTTTTTAAAATTAATCTCATTAGTTGTTCGTAGTTGTAAAACTAACCTCGTTGGTATAGTTAGAATACAGGTTATTGCCATATTTGAACCTCGCCCTTACCCTATAGATTGTGCCAGAATTTAAGGCATTTAAAAAACAAGGGTTGCCAGAATTACAGATCACTTCATTCCATGTGCCTGTATTGGATTTAAATTCAATGATTGCGATTTGAGTATTCGCCTTACTACTGCATGGGTGGGTAATTGATGCGGTAAGACGCTGGCTGTTTACTTTTGCAGAATTGTTGGTGATGTTTTCAATAGTTATGGCGCCTGGTTTATTGCATGCTGTGGTAAACCTAACAACATTAGTAGGAGCAGAAATTTCGCCATTATCGCAGGTCGCGGTTAAACGTACTTCGTATTTGGTGCAGGCATCAAGCCCGGAAAGTGTGTGTACATTCCGGCCGCTATTCTCACGTTTATCCGAGGTCCAATAAGCATCTCCTTGCTTTCGGAACTCGATGGTAAAATATTTGGCTTCCGGATCGCTGGATTGCTTGAAGTTGCCGGCAGCGTCTACCATATTCGTCTTTTTAGATAAAGACCACCATTCCAGTGCAACACAATTATAGCTTGGGGCATCAAATTTAAAACCATAAGTTGGACAAGCTCGATTTTGGTTAAGGGTATTGGTGCTTCCGGAAGAACCGGAACTGCCTGAGCTACCAGAATTGCCAGAACTACCGGTATAACCAGTATAACCTGTGTAACCGGAGGGGCCTGGACCAATAATAACAGGACTTCCTTCCCTTGAAAAAATAATAGTGGGTGTGGTCGAAAAATCCTCAGGGAATGTTGCGATATATTTATTTAATGCTTCTTGAGCACTTTTAATATCCTTTCCTGTTCGCCAGACTGTTTTTTTAACAGTGCAATTAAAGCCCCCGATCCTATCCTCATATTGATAAACGATTACAGCTTCGCTAGGCCTTATGTATTCTGTGCCGGGATTTTGAGTTTTATATTTTTCCTTAAATTTTGCACGTAAAATCTCGTACTCTTTAAAATCTGATACTTCCTGACGCTCCGCTTCTCTGTCATGGCACATGAAACCCTTCCCATCGTTTTTATCATAACTACCCATAAACAGACCAAGTTTTGGTGCCTGGGCAACAATAGAATTGTAAATTAGAGTTATTGTTAAAATAACTAAAATTGTTTTTTTCATTTTAGTGGGTTAGTTTTTTTTCAAATATAAATTATTCGCATTGCGAAATTAGCTAAAAAAAAAATTCATAACTACCTCTAAGTAGGTAATTTAACCATATATTAAATGAGTTCAGTTGTGATTATAATTTTTGAATACCGATTATTAGATATATATTTCCAGTAATTATAAATGATCTGCAAATGGATGGGTATATTCTTATTATAGAAGACGATGTTTTGGTAGCGGAAAACATTGCATTTATATTGAACCAAACAGGACATAAAAAAATTTATATTACTGATAATATTTCTGATGCGGAGGCCTTTCAGCATAAAAAGAAAATAGCGCTTATCATTAGTGATATTAACTTACATGGCATTAACGATGGACCAAAAATTGTTAAAAAATTACAAGCACAGACCTACATTCCGGTGATTTATTTAACGGCTTATTCTGAAGAACAAATTGTTGACGATGCACTATCAACAAACCCCATTGCCTATGTTTTAAAGCCCTTTACCGACCGGCAGTTAATTGTAGCAGTTCAAATTGCTGTTAAGCAAATGGCAGAGCTTGGCCAATCGGAAATAGTTGACAAGCCCACTCCAAGGGAGCTTGATGTTATTGAGAATATTGCAAAAGGTTTTAGCAATAAAGAAATTGCCGATTTTTTGTTTCTGAGTGAGCATACCATTAAAGCCCACCGAAGAAATTTAATAAGAAAATACCAATTACGCTCCTCCTCCGAATTAATAGCAATGTCAATCCGGTTAAAGTGGATCAATATCAATAAACTTAATTAATGTAATTCTTTTAAGCATTTCTTTATATATATTTTTTTAACAAAATGAATCCATTTAAAAATTTCTTTTTACGCATTGGAGGCGATGATTCTAAATTTGGATTAGAGCATCGCATATTTAATATTTCTTCATTTATAATTACCATTTTTGGAGCGATAGCAGGTGCGGGTAATTATTTTACGGGCCTGCACATGATGACCGTTTGGCTTGCTGTTGCCGGAGTTTTAATGTCCGGGGTTTTATTCTATACCTCTAGAATAAAGAAAATATTCAATTCATCCGTGATGTTTGTTTATTTAGTTACTGTAATTTCTGTACTTGGCTTAATGTTCTTTTTTAACGGGGGAGTGCAGGGAGCTATTTTTTATTTAATTATAATGCTTTTGACCATTTTTCTTCTCATTGTCCCAACTGCATATCAAAAGTTTACTGCTGTTGTACTTTATCTAACCTTGATTTTATTAATTACACTTGAATTTTTATTTCCACATTGGATAATACATTATCATTCAACGAATGAAATGTTGTTGGACCATATTTCTACAATGTTTTATGTGGTTTTTTTTACAACGGCTATAGTTGTGGTATTTAGAAGGCAATACTTGGAAGACCGGGATAGAATGCTTTTACAGAACACTTCCTTACAATTATTAAATGAAAAGGTAATTGTTCAAAAAAATGAACTGGAAGAAAAAACAAAAGAATTAGAGAGGACCATCGAAACCGCTAATGAAAGAAATAAGTATATAGAAATGTTGTTGAAAGAATTGAATCACCGGGTAAAAAATAATTTACAATTGGTAAGCAGTTTACTTTTGAAACAAGCAAACAGTTCAAGTGATATGGCCGCAAAAACAGCCTTACTTGATACAAAAAGCAGGTTGTTGTCGCTTATCCTTTTGCATCAACGTTTATATGGTCACGATAATGCCACAAGTATATTTATGCCTCAATATTTGAAAGAATTGTCAGAGTCAATTTTGATCTCCTATACCGATTTTGGTGAAGAGAATATTATTTATGATATTGACGATGTTTGGTTAAGTGTTGATCTGGCTATTTCTGTAGGTTTGATCGCTAACGAATTAATAACGAACTCCTTTAAACATGCATTTTTGAATGTTTCTGAACCAACACTATGTGTTTCTTTTAAAAGATCTGAAACCGATTTTATATTAAGTGTAAAAGACAATGGAATAGGTATGGAGGAAAACAAAAAGAGCCCAACCTTCGGCTTGGAATTGATAGGGCTTTTGACAAAGCAACTAAAAGGGAAATTGATCGAGGATTGTCAAAAGAATAAAGGCTGCAATTTTAGCATTACTTTCAGTGATTTACACCGTTGATATAGATACTTTGATCGATTCAATATGTAATTTGTACAGAATTTTTGTAAAAAAAATTTACATCTTATCCAGCGCCTGCTCCAAATCCTCAATCAACAAATCGGCATCTTCCAGGCCAACATACAACCGAACTAAATTCCAGGGCAAAGGGTTTTCAAAGCTTTTACTTGCGCCCAGTGCACATATTGGAAATATCAAGGATTCGTAACCTCCCCAGGAAGTCGCCATAAGAAAACGTTTAAGGCCATCACAAAACTGCTCTACCTGCTCTGTTTTTTCAACATTCAAAACAATTGAAAGCAACCCTCCGCCTTGTTTCATTTGTTTTTTAGCCAGATCAAGTTGTGGATTATTTGACGAGAAGGGATAGTTGATCTGTTTTATTTTAGGGTGATTTTCTAAAAAAGCAACAATTTTTTTTGTGCTTTCAGCGCTCCTGTTTACCCTAAGCTCCAGCGTTCTTAAGCCGCGTAAGATTAACGCTGCGTCCTGCGCAGAAATGACGCCTCCAATTGTCATGTATTCTTCTGCCATCATTTTCATTATCCGCTCTTTTGTTCCGCACACCACACCTGCAACCACATCACTGTGTCCGTTCAAATATTTAGTGGCAGAGTGAATAACCATGTCAATTCCAAAGGTTATAGGCTGTTGATTTATTGGAGAACAATAACTGTTATCAATAATGGTGAAAATGTTTTTTGATCTGGCAAATGCAGCAACTCCGGCAATGTCCTGCAACTCAAATGTTAATGAATTAGGGCTTTCCAGGTAAATTAATTTAGTGTTTGTTTGTATGGCATTCTCAAAATTTATCAATTCTTTACCATCAACAAATGTGGTGGTAACACCATATTTCGAAAGGTATTTTGTTAACAGATTATTTGTCCAGCTATAGCATTTTTCAACACAAACCACATGATCTCCCGCCTTTACAACACTCATTATTGCTGCTGCAACAGCAGCGCTTCCACTTGAAAAAACAAGTGCGTCCTCCGCCATCTCCAATGCTGCCAATTTCTTTCTTAGGACTGATACAGTTGGATTAAAACCTCTTGAATAAAAAGGGGTTTCTAATTCCTTCTTTAATTTTTCACGCATTTCTGCCACCGTTTTAAAACAAAAATTGCTTGTTTGAAATACCGGTGGGGCAACTGCTCCATAATATTCTTCACGTTCTTCACCAAGGTGATTTAAAATATAAGAAATGTCCATAAAGATTGATTTTTAATTTTGTGACACGAAACCTAAAAAGATATGTAAATATAGTAAAGATAGATTTGTTAAGAGTTTGATTAAATTTTATTCAAAATAGTTTTCAGGTTTCCCACAATTTCTCGACAAGCTCGAAATGACCATGCGCACAGTCATTTCGAGCTTGTCGAGAAATCGTGGGTAAGCATTTTAACTCCAAATTTTATTGTAAACATTATGATGTATTTTAACTGAACAGCTGTTTTTAATAAGTACATTTGGTTAATAAAACAAAACAAATTATTTTTTGTATGGCAACATTTTTTATTGACCCCGACATAGCAAAAGCAAAAACCATTGATACTGATTTTTATACAAGCCCAAACTATTATGAACTCTCAAAAGAAAAAATATTTGCCAACTCATGGCAGTATGCTGGTTGCACAGACGACCTGAAAGAGGCTGGTTCCGCAGTTCCGTTCATATTATTGGAAAATTATTTGAATGAGCCCTTATTATTAACTCGCGATAAAGAAAACGTTATTCATTGTCTGAGCAATGTTTGCACACATCGTGGAAATTTACTGGTTACAGAGCCATGTAAAAAAACGAGACTAACCTGCAAATATCATGGCAGACAATTTTCTTTAAGTGGAAAATTTATATCAATGCCACAATTTGAAGAGGTAGAAAATTTTCCGACTGAGAGTGACCATTTATCAAAGCTTTCGGTATTTGAATGGGGTAAACTTTTGTTTACGGGTTTAAATCCAAAAATTTCGTCCGATGATTTTTTTGGAGAAATGAAAAAACGGATGGAATGGTTTCCGATGGATAAATTGGTTTTTAGAAAAGATCTTTCTAAAGATTATAGTGTAAAAGCAAACTGGGCATTGTATTGCGAAAATTATCTGGAGGGCTTTCATATTCCCTTTGTTCATGCCGGTTTAAATGAAGTGCTGGATTTTGGAGAATACACAACAGAAGTTTTCAACTATTCAAATTTACAATTAGGGATCGCAAAAAAAGGGGATGTTTGTTTTGATCTGCCCGCCTCATCTCCTGATCATGGAAAAAATATTGCAGCATTTTATTTCTGGGTTTTTCCGAACATGATGTTCAATTTTTATCCCTGGGGTTTGTCCTTAAATATTATACAGCCTGTTAATACAAGTGAAACAAAAGTTTCGTTTTATTCTTTTGTATCCGATGAAAGCAAATTAAATATGGGGGCTGGACATGGCCTGGATTCTGTTGAACACGAGGATGAAGAGGTGGTAGAAAATGTTCAAAAAGGAATACGTTCCCGTTTTTACAAACATGGCAGATACTCGGTAACAAGAGAGCAGGGGACACATCATTTTCATTCTCTTATCTCAAAATTTATTGGATGAAAGTGTTTAAGAGCAAAAAACGGTATTCAAAAAGGTAGTTATATCATTCAAATGGTACTTAAAAATTTGTTATACTATTGAACAAAAAAACAATTCAATAAAAAATGAAACACGCAAAAAATATTTTCTGGCTGGCCTTTATAGTCTTTGTTGTAAGTGCCATTTATTTTAACTGGAACGAAAATATCTTCTCATTTAGTAATTCATTGGGTATCGGGAAACTTATTATTTGGCTGGCTTTTTTCGGATTCACTATTTACACTTACTATTGCAGCAAGCAGGAAGATCCGATCAAGAGCTTTGGAAAAATTATTGGGTTTCATTGGGGCCGGCAGGTTGGGGTAGATCTTTATCTCGGGCTATTTCTATCGTTATTTACTATCTATTTAAATGAAGGCTCTGTTGTTGTTTTACTTCTTTGGTTTTTTCCAACCATTCTATTTGCGAATCTTTCTACATTATTATATTTTGCAATTCACTATGATGTGATCGTTACTAAACTTTTAGGAGCATAGGGTATAATTAAAATTACGAGAAGATAATATGTCCAAAACCGTGCCTGTATATGATTTAGCCGAAGCAGACGAGATATCCTGCAAGATATCGAGGCTGAATGAACCAACGGGTTATTCTATCGTAGAGGCCCACCGTCATAACTACTATGAAATATTAATTTTTGAAAAAGCTGGCGGATCACACATGATCGATTTTGATACGCATACTATTCAAGCCAACAGTCTCCATTTTGTATCACCCGGGCAAATTCATGCGTTGAATAGAGGAGAAAAAGTTACAGGCTATGTAGTGGTTTTTTCCAAAGAATTCATGTATTTAAATACTTCCGATACGGTTTTGAATGATTTCCCTGCATTTAATAAAGCCGCACCTCCTGTTCTTTCTGCCTCTCCCGATTTGTTTTCTGAAATAGAGACCTTAGTAAAGCTAATGGAAACAGAATATAATAGAGAGCATATTTTTAAAGAAAATATTATCGCTTATTATATCTCTATACTTTTATTAAAATGCAAAGCATTGTTAATTGATTCCCCTTTTTATAAACATACCGATGCCGCATCACAGCAATTAATGCAGCGGTTTAATATTTTACTGGAGGAAAAATTCATTCAGCTTCACAAAGTGAATGAATATGCCGATCTGTTAAATGTTACTCCAAGTCATTTAAGTGAAACAATAAAAAAGATCAGCTCAAAAACAGCAGGTGATCTCATTCACGACCGTTTAATACTGGAGGCAAAACGATTATTATTGCATACATCCATTACAGCAAAAGAGTTGGCATATTCACTTTGTTTTAACGACCCTTCTTATTTTAGCCGTTTTTTTAAATCCAATACCGGCTTATCTCCCGAAGGATTTAGAAAAGAAATGCTTAAAAAGTACCAACCTCATTAGCAACTTGCATCCGTAAAAAGTACCATTATTACTGTTTTTTGTCCATTTCTTTCGGGAGGGGTAGGAATTACCTTTGTTTAAATATTTCTTTTATAAGAGAGAGATTTTAAAACACCAATAACTAATTCCTGCTGCCATGAAAAAAATTGTCTTCATTTCGTTTATGCTATTTGCTCTTCAATCAAAAGCATATTGGGTTTGGCCTCCTGTTGCCCATACAAATACTTGTATTGGCGATACTACGTTTTTTAGTCTTTTTGATACAACGCAACTAAATGCAATAAGCTGGAATTTCAATGATCCTTCATCGGGTGCATCAAACACATCTTCTCTTTGGGAGCCAACACACTTGTTTACAAGTATAGGAAGCTATACTGTTTCGGTGATCAGGTATCATTCTGTTTTAGGCATAGATACTCTGACACTGAATGTTGTTATAGAAGCCCCTTTGTTTAATATATTCAGTAACGACACCGCATTGTGTTTCGGCTCAAGTATCAGTATAGATCCAAGTCCGAGGTATACTTTTGAACCATTTTTTGGTACAAGTAATTATTTATGGCAGGATGGAAGTGCTGATTCCACTTTTACTGCAACCTCAGCTGGCATCTATTGGTTATCTGTAACCAATGGCTGTGGAACACTTACCGATACTATGGTCATTTCTGTTCTTCCTCCTCCGGTAGTGAGTGTCAATAATATAGCTATTTGTGCTGGTGAAACAGCTGTTTTAACTGCTACCGGGGCTGCTACTTACAGCTGGTCGGTTGGCGCAACCCTAACAGGGATCAATACAGCCAGTGTAACACCTCTTAATACCGCTGTATTTACCGTTACCGGAACTACAGCAGGTTGTTCAGGTACGGCATCAAGTACTGTTACGGTAAAACCATTGCCTGTAATAACAGTAAATTCACCAAGCGTATGTGTAGGCCAATCAGTTGGTTTGACAGCTAATGGTGGAACTTCTTACACCTGGTCAGCTGGCGCTGTTTCAATCGGCACAAACACTGCAACAACAAACCCTTTAACAACAACAACTTTTACTGTTATTGGCACAACAGCCGGCTGTTCAAATATGGCAACAAGCACTGTTACTGTGAATGCATTACCCATTGTAAATGTGAACGACATCACTATTTGTGAAGGCGAGACAGCTAACCTGGTGGCTTCCGGAGCCGATGTTTATTCATGGTCATCGGGAGTTATCTCCACCGCAATAAACACAGGAGTAGCAATGCCGGTTATCAGTACCAATTATATAGTAACAGGTACACGTGGCGGTTGTTCGGGCACCGCAACAAGCAGAGTTAAAGTTAATAAGGCCCCTGCATTAAGTTTAAGAAAAGATATTGTAATTGAATGGGGAGGAGCAACAACATTATCCGCTATAGGAGCAGGGACTTTTACATGGTTCCCTTCCGAAGGCTTGAGTTGTATTGATTGCCCAAACCCTTTAGCCAACCCTTCTGAAACAACAAACTATAGTGTAATGGTAACTGATATGCATGGATGCACTACCAGTGCACAAGTAGCCGTTAAAGTAGAAAGTGCGGTTTATATACCCAACGCCTTTACCCCTGACAATAATGGTTTGAACGATATTTTTAAACCGGAAATAATAGATGTGCATGATTTTTCTTTTTTAATTTATGATCGTGCAGGTGAAAAAATGTTTGAAACATCAAACATTGAGGAAGGTTGGAATGGCTATTACAAAGGAGAACTTTGTAAACAAGATGTATATGCTTATACAATTGTTTTTTTAGATGATGCTAAAAGTGATTACCATGTATACAATGGAAAAATAACATTGTTGAGATAAAAACAATTCCCTTTTTTATAATGTATTATCTTCTAATAATGGTAATTCTTCTATCAAAAGTAAAACGAAACACCCTGTTTTAGGCTGCAAGCTCTGGGATTTGCCTTATCCCTCTAAATTTCGTATAATTGAAAAATGAAACGAATTTTTCTCTTGTTCACTTTTTTCCTTCAGCAGTGTTTTCTTATGTCGCAGGAAAACAATTACTGGAACGCGCAGTATGGTTCCAATTCTGCCATGTTGGGAGGCGCTGTGGTTTCAACCTATTGTGATAACGGAGCAATGTTTTATAATCCGGCAACAATGGCTTTTAAGGATTCGGGAAGTATTTCTTTTTCTGCAAATCTTTATAAACTGGAACGGATAGTAGCAACAAACGCACTGGGTGATGGACTCGACCTGAGCAACTTCAATTATGCCATATTACCACAATTAGTTAGTGGAAATTTTCATATAAACAAAAAAATAGAATTGGGGCTTATCCTCATTACACGCAATGATGTTGATTTTGCGTTCAGTCAATCCATTAATAATACTTATCGGATGAGGCCTACTTATTCGGAACCTGATTCAACACGACCATATAATTACATAGCAAATTTTGAAGGCCACAGTCGTATTTATGAAACCTGGGGTGGCCTGTCAGCGAGCTACAAAATAAACGATCATTTTTCAATTGGGCTGACCAATTTTATTACTTACCGTTATCAAAAATTTCAAAGAAGTTTGAATATAACAGCCCTGGGGCTGGAAGATACAACATACAGTTATAATGCAAAATTTCAATCAACTCAGAATGTTGCAATGTATGACTTTAACTATATTCTTAAACTTGGTGCTGCTTATACCTCAAAGCGCTTTGATGCAGGTGTTTCTTTAACCTTACCTTCTCTTACTATTTTTGGAATAGGCCGTGCCACAACTGAATGGTATCTTAGTAATTCTACACCGGACTGGGATGAAAACTATCTTGTTTTTGACAAGGAGATCAAACATCCTTTTGTTTATAAAACCCCTCTTTCGGTAGCTGCCGGAACGTGTTTTAAATTCAACAAAACAAAAATTTTTTTGAGCGGAGAATATTTCGCGTCCATCCAACCCTATGAAGTATATGCTCCCGTTAATGATACCTCTTATAAAAGTAAAAACATCATACGATTTACTACAGATACTGTTAATGGAGTTATCAAATTTGCAAATCCCGTTTTCAATTTTGCTATTGGCCTGGAGCAAAAATTAAATGCGAAACTAAAGCTCCTGATGGGTTTCAATTCTGATTTTTCAGCCGTGAATTCCGATAATGTGGTGGACGATTACAATGATATTTCCTATTCATACATGAACTTATGGCATTGTTCGGCCGGATTTAAAATTGCCAGTAAAAAGAAGATCATTACTATTGGTGTTTCAACTTCCTGGGGAAGGCTTGACGATCAGACCCAGTATGCAAATTTAACAGCCCCTACAGACATCGAAGAAAGTTCGATGATGGGATATGTTAACGAAACCAGTACTTATAGATACAAAGGAATTGCGCTTATTTTCGGAATCAATTTTTAAGACCGTAAAAATTCCCGTCCATTTTTTTTCTCTTCTATGATACAAATGATCAGGATGCTTGTTTGAACGTAAGATTAAAAACCAGGCCTGTATCATTACCAAAGGTGTGAATTCCGCCAATCTGTTCCGATAAAGATTTTATTAGCTCAATACCCAAAGTGTTTGTCTTTATTAGATCTTCCTCCGAAAATCCTGGACCATTATCTTTCACTTCAAGCTCAATTTTATTTTTGTTTTTTTTCAATTTAACATGGATCAGGAGTTTTTTGTTTTCCGATTGACCATATTTAAACGAGTTTGTAATTAATTCATTTAAAATTAATCCGCAGGGTATAGCATTTGATAATTCCAGGTTGACATCTTCCGTTTCCAAAATGATCTCAACCTCCTCTTTGTCGCTTAAAGAGTTTGTTATTTCCATTACCAGGCTATTTACGTAATCTTTAAAATTCAGGCCAATAATATTATTATTGGTAAATATGTTATGATGCACCAGGGCCATTGCATATACACGCCCACGACAATCTTCAAGTGCGGTCTGTACTTCACGGGAATCGGACATGTTCTTTTTTAAATTTAATAAACTGGTAACAATGTTCATGTTGTTTTTTACACGGTGAAAAACTTCTGCAAGTAGAATTTCTTTTTCTTTGAACATTTTTTCAATCAGACTTCCCTGCTTTATGGACTCTAAAGCTGCTACAAGCATGAAAGCGGCAGTAGATAATAAACTAATTAAAATATTTAAAATAATCAGGTTACCGGTAATTTCATCGTTTAAATAAACTTTAAACAATTGTAATTTATATCCAATTACAATTGCAACAATAGAAAGCAAACAGATACAGCTTAAAATAATAAGATGTTTAAACGTTTCTCTTCGTCCCAAAAGTTGAACCATACTTATGATCACGGGAAAATAAAATAAAATCATATACGATTCCTTGCCCTCTTTAAGGTTAATGAAAAAGAAAAAGAAAAAACCGTAACAAAAAAACCAATACGCTGCCCATAAATAATTTTTGAAATTATTCATCAGGGGCACTATAAACAATGCAATTAAAGCACAATAACAATCAAAAAGAAATTGGGAATAACCTATAATTTCAAAAAATCCAATTGCCAAAACAAAATTTCCTATAGCCATTAATGCTACTAAATTCAGTTTTCTTGTGAGATGTCTTTCCCAAGGCAGGTACTCAGGTTTTACCCCGGTATTTATTATCTTATTTAAAATATCCTTCAACTTTTTGCTCCTTTGGTGGTTGCCTTATAAATCAATATACATCATTAAATTCTATTCAACTCAGGTTACACCAAAAATAAATATTAAATTTCATAAAAACAGGTATTTCTTTTTTAGAGACAAACACGCAACTGAAGATGTTTTATGCTTAGTGTTCAATCAAAATGAGGGCTCTAATTTAAACTACTCAAGTGTTTAGCCCCTTTTTCGTTTAGTACTAAAAGAACGCCTTAACCTTATTGTCGAATTCGAAAAAACCACAAAAAAATCAATTTTTATGATAATTGTTGAAAACAAATCAAAAAATACCTATATTTGCATCCCAATTCATGAAAAGGCTCCCGAAAGGGTATGCAATTTTTAGATGGAAAAGCAAGCAGATTATCAAAGATCTGCAACAAAAAAAAGAGTAATTTGTTGTTAATCAATAGGTTGGCAGCGTAAAAAAAAGAAAATGGCAAATCACAAATCGAGTATCAAAAGAATCCGTTCTAACGATGCTAAAAGATTAACAAATCGTTACCAGGCAAAAACAATGCGTAATGCAGTTAAGGATCTAAGAACAGATGAAGTTGTAGCATCTGCTAAAGAAAAACTTCCTAAAGTTGTTGCAATGGTTGATAAATTGGCAAAGAAAAACGTTATTCACAAGAATAAGGCAGCTAATTTGAAATCAAAATTGACTAAAAGAGTTAATGCTTTAGCAACAGTTGTAAAAGCAGAACCTAAAGTAGTTGCTAAAAAAGAACCGGTTGCTAAAAAAGCAGCTGCACCAAAAAAAGCAGCAAAAAAATAATCAAATTTTAATTTTTATTATTTGAATAGACTAAGGCTCCGCTGTATGCGGAGCCTTTTTTATTTTTTTATAAAACGGCTCTGCTGCTTTGTTGGCTGAAGGTTACATCAAATACTTACAGAGTAGATCTGTGAAGATCAATCGCATCTGTGTTATCCGTATTCTCTCTTCACTATTGAATGATTTCGGTTAATTTTAAAATTGTTTTTTTATGGCAGACTATAAACCATCGGTAGGCATAAAATCATGGGCGGAAGAAGATCGTCCACGCGAAAAGCTATTGGATAAAGGCAGGCACATGCTCACCGAAGCCGAACTGATCGCTATCTTAATTGGTTCGGGCAGCAAAGACGAAACAGCGGTAGAGCTATCTAAGCGAATATTGCAGAGTGTGGATAATAACCTGAATAATTTAGGAAAGCTTACCGTACAGGAATTGAATCAATTTAAAGGTATAGGTGATGCCAAAGCAATAAGTATAATTGCAGCATTGGAACTGGGCAGAAGAAGAAAAGAAACCGAAACTGTTAAGCGCGAAAAAATTATCACAAGCAAGGATGCTTTTGAAATTATGAAACCATGCATGATGGATCTGCCGCACGAAGAGTTTTGGTTGATAATGCTGAACAGAGCCAATTTAGTGATAAAAAAAGAATTAATAAGTAGGGGAGGAGTTGCAGGAACTGTAGTGGATACGAAGATAATTTTTAAAACTGCTATTGGGAATTACGCAAGCTCGATCATTATTTGCCATAATCACCCTTCGGGGAATTTGAAGCCAAGCGAAGCCGATATAAAGATCACTAAAAATATAAAAGAGGCCGGAAAAATAATGGAAATACCTCTGCTCGACCATTTGATAATTACCGATAATGGTTTTTATAGTTTTGCAGACGAAGGTTTGTTTTAATTTGGTTCACTGGTCATTGGTTTATTGGTCATTAGTGGCTTGTTGTTTATTACTTATTGTTGAATTGTTAAATTAGTACAGTTACGTTTGTTAAAATTGCCTACTGTAAAATTGCTAAATTGTTAAATTACCTCCACATGAACATTGAAAAAAAACTTTCCGAAAAAACAATTGAAGCCTTGCAATCGCTTTATGGCGCTACGATAGAAAAAATTGTATTCGAAAAAACAAATCCCGATTTTGAAGGAGATCTTACTTTAGTAGTTTTTAATTTCCTGAAAATATCGAAAAAAAAACCGGAAGAAACTGCTACCGAAATTGGAAATTTTCTTAAAATAAATGTGCCTGAAGTAGCTGATTTTAATGTAATAAAAGGATTTTTAAATATTGTAATTGCTGATTCGTTTTGGTTGAATTATTTTAAGTCGATCCATGGAAAGCCTTTTATTAGTAGTACATTACCAGCGGACGCTCCAACCGTTATGGTGGAGTATTCCTCACCAAACACCAATAAACCCTTGCACCTTGGCCATGTGCGTAATAATTTATTGGGCTATTCGGTTTCAGAGATCTTAAAAGCTGCTGGAAACAAAGTAATAAAAACAAACCTGGTAAATGATCGGGGAATTCACATTTGCAAATCAATGTTGGCCTGGCAAAAATGGGGCAATGGCGAAACGCCTGAATCTACAGGTATTAAAGGCGATCACCTGGTTGGGAAATACTATGTAGAATTTGATAAACATTATAAAAAGGAAATCGAAACTCTTGTTAACCACGGAAAAACAAAGGAAGATGCTGAAAAGCAAGCTCCTTTGATGCAGGAAGCACAACAAATGCTTTTTAAATGGGAAGCTGCAGATAAAGGTACCATGGAACTGTGGGGGATGATGAATAGTTGGGTATACAAGGGCTTTGAGTCTACTTACAAAATGCTTGGCGTTGATTTCGATAAAATTTATTACGAAAGTCAAACGTATTTATTAGGTAAAAATATCATTGAAGAAGGATTGGCAAAAAACATTTTAAAACGCAGGGCCGATAATTCAGTTTACATCGATCTGACTGCTGATGGTTTAGATGAAAAAACATTGTTACGTGCCGATGGTACTTCAGTATATATGACACAGGATCTTGGAACAGCTGTGCAGCGTGCCGAAGAAGAACATTTTGATAAATTGATCTACACGGTTGCCAATGAGCAGGATTATCATTTTAAAGTTTTATTTCTAATACTAAGCAAACTCGGTTACAAATGGGCCGAAGGCTTATATCATTTATCCTATGGGATGGTGGAATTACCGGAAGGTAAAATGAAATCGCGTGAAGGAACAGTAGTTGATGCTGATGATTTGATGCAGGAGATGATCGATACAGCTGCTGTAACCTCCAAAGAGCTTGGGAAAGCAACAGATCTGAGTGATGAAGATGCCGAAAAATTATATCGTACAATAGGTTTGGGGGCATTAAAATATTTTATGCTGAAAGTGGATCCGAAAAAGAAAATGCTTTTTAACCCTGCAGAATCCATTGATTTTAATGGTAATACCGCCCCTTTCATTCAATTCAACTATGTAAGGATACAGGCATTGTTGCGCAAAGCGAAGGATCTGCCCGGTTTTGAGTTTACCGATTCGTTCTCATCCCCCGCTAATTTGCTGACCAAAGAAAAAGAGCTGATCATAAAATTGTATAGTTTCAACACTACTTTAAACCAAGCTGTTGCAGAGTATAGCCCTGCGTTGATCGCTAATTATATATATGATCTGGCGAAAGAATTCAGTCAGTATTATCACGATGTTTCCATCTTAAAAGAAGAGCAAAAAGAGTTGATCTTATTCCGTTTGCACTTATCAAAAACGGTTGGTTCTGCTATTAAAGAGTCGATGCAATTATTGGGAATTGATGTTCCGGAGAGAATGTAATTTTGATGGAAGCCAATGAACAAATAAATGGAACGCAGATGACGCAGATCGTTTATGATAAACAGGGATAAAAAACAAGAAAATTCTTATGTTGCGCACAGATAAAAAATCTTAATTGATCATAACAATCTGCGTCATCTGCGTTCTATCCCTTCCCCAACCTAGATCCCCTCTTTTGCATCATTACCTTTGTAATTATCTTACCAATGTAAGGAATCCTTCTTTGCGGAGACTCAAGGTACTCCCCCATTCAATAGATAACACAAAGTAATAAGTCCCTTCAGATGCTATTAATCCTGCGGTTGTGTGTCCTGACCACCCTTGCTTCGCCCTCACAAGTTCATCCATTTTAAGTCCCCAGCGGTCGTAAATTTCACATTTATAATAGGTTATTCCATCTACCTCCAAATCTATGAAAAAGATATCGTTCAAACCATCACCATTTGGGGAGAATACATTCGGAATAAGTACCTCAATCTCCACAACGCATAGCTCTGCTGAATCGCGGCAACCAATTGTGTTTGTTTCCAGAAGAGTTACACAATATGTTCCTCCCTTCGAAAAATTATGACATACTGAATTAACTGAATCTATTGAGTTATCTCCAAAGTTCCATAACAACGAGCTTGTATTAATGCTGTCGGCAGTGAAGCAAATTGTTTGTGGAAAAAAAACTACGGTACCGGGCGTAACAGAAATGGCTGCTACAGGAATGGGAACAACAGTTACTGTTGTATTCAGCAAACCCGGTGAGCAACCATTAGCATCTGAAACCTGAACAGTGTAAGTAGTATTTGCTAGTGGGGTACTCGTAATTGAAGAAGAAGTTGTTCCTCCGGGCAACCATAAATAAGAATAAACCGGAACGCCTCCTGCAGCAAAAATATCTTCCGTTATGCTTATCCCGCTGCAAATGCTTGTATCAGCAGTAATGGTGGTTGTGAATAGTGGTGGTTGGGTAATTATTATTATTGTACTATCCAAACAGCCGTTAGTATCTGTAACCATCAGGGAATAATTTCCTGCCGGAAGCGCTGAAATAGCGGAGGTGGTTTGTCCGCTGCTCCATAAATAATAATACCCGGAAGTACCTCCTGTTACAATAACTGATGCCGATCCTGTGCTATCGGGACTGCATAAAACATTTACAAAAGTACTTGCAAGGGAAAGGGGAAGAGCGGGCTGTGTGATCAAGAATGAAGAAGATAGCTGGCATCCATGAGCATCCGTTATCAAAACTGAATCGATTCCTGCGGGTAAACCGCTGAGCATTGCTGTGTCTGTAGCGATGGGATTCCACAAATAGGTATAGGGAAGGGTTCCGCCCGATACTGATACCGATGCTGTTCCTGAGCTGTCGCCAAAACAAAGAACATTTACCTGGCTGGAGGTGAATGTAAGTAATGGTGGTTCACTAATTGTTATTGCCGAACTATCCAGGCAGCCTGCCGAATCTGTGATCATCACTGTATAATTCCCTGCCGGAATAGTTGAAACTGCTGAATCCGTTTGTCCATTGCTCCACAAATAGGAATAGCCGGGAGTGCCACCTGATACGACAATTGCAGCAGAGCCCGTGCTGTCGGGATTGCATAAAACATCCACAAAAGAACTGAGTACCGAAATAGGACTTGGAGGTTGGGTTAGTATGAACGAAGAAAAAAGAGTACATCCCAGTGAGTCGGTGAGCAGCAATGAATAATTACCGGCAGGTAAACCCGGAACAACTGCTGTTGTTCCAACAGAAGGGGTCCACGAAAAGGTGTATGGTATACTCCCGCCTGCTACCACAACTCCGGCAGAGCCTGAGCTGTCGCCAAAGCAAAGAATATTTAACTGGTTTGCTGTGGAAGTGAGTAAAGTTGGTTCTGTGATCTGAACGTACGTTTTAATTAAACATCCAAAGCTGTCCGTGATTCTGATCGTGTCAATTCCTGCCGGAAGTCCGGATACTGTTGAATCCGTATGACCACCAGGGTTCCACAGGTATGTATATCCAGGGGTTCCGCCAAAAGGTGTTATGGTTGCGGTGCCGCTGCTGTCACCAAAACAATGCACATTTGCAATTATCGGAGAAAAAACACCAAGCCCGGTAGGAGTAGTTATAAAAACAGAATCAATAAACGAACATCCAAGGGCATCAGTAACGGTCACTTTAAAAACACCCCCATAAAGAGTTGATGCGGTTTGGGTAGTTTGAAGCGGAATGCTGTTCCACGAATAAGCATACGGTGGTGTTCCTCCTGAAGGATCCACGGTTGCTGCGCCTATAGGATTACCAAAACAATCAATATTTGCGATCCCGGAAAAAGAATGGATCAAAGGAAGCGGGGAAGTTATTGTAACTGAATCTGTAAAAGAACAGGACTGCGCATCAGTAACAACAATTGTATACGTTGCTGCGCTGAGCCCTGTTGCAGTTTGTGTGGTCTGCGAGTTGCTCCACAAGTAGCTATAGGGGAACGTTCCTCCGGAAACATTAATAGTGGCGCTGCCGTTATTGCCTCCGGAACAACTCACATTGGTGAAAGGTAAGAAAGAATGATTGAGAAGTAGAGGTGACGTTATAGTTACCGAATCCAAATGCGTACAACCTGCAGAATCTGTTACAGTTAGGGAATAGGTTCCCGCTACGAGGCTTGTAATGGTTGGTGACGTTTGCGCGTTACTCCATAAATAAGTGTATACCGGTATTCCCCCGGAAACACTCACAGTAGCACTGCCGTTATTGTATCCCAGGCAGCTCACGTTTGTAACAGGGGTAAAGGAATTAGTGAGCAGGGGGGCTGTTGTTATAGTTATGTTGTTGGGATATGAACAGCCGATACTATCAGTTACAACAACCGTATGGGTTCCTGCAGCAAGTCCTGTGGCTGTTGAAGCTGTGTGTCCTGATGGACTCCATAAATATGTGTAAGGAGGGATCCCATCTAAAACGTTAATAGTGGCACTTCCTGTGCTACTTCCAAAGCAAAGCACGTTGGTAACCGAAGAAAAAGAAAAACCCACCGGTTGAGGAGCTATAAAGTTTTGAGTAAGTTTACAATTAGGGTCAGTAGCCGAAAACTGAGCAGTTACAACGCAAGTATCGCCATTAGCAGGGAGGCCTGTTAGCGTGTAACTGGCAGATGTTGGGTTAAACGGGGCATTAAATACTTGCGTGGCACCGGAACAACTATTTGAAATCGTTAATATGCCGGTTGTCGGTGGGCTTACATACGTGACAATTCCGGACACATTAAAAATATTGTTCGAGCTTGCACAAACATCCGGAACAGCGGTTAGGGTATTCATTCCACACAAAATACCACAATTTGTCGCTCCTGTCCCCCCGGTTTGAGCAAGAGTAATTGTGGTGGGGTCATTGGAATAATTGGTTATTAATAAAATATAAACTTGGCCAACCAAAGCGTTCGGTATGTTGCAAGTTTCGTTTGGATCTGACGCATAGCTGCAATCCACTTCTGCACCTGTTAATCCGGAGGAACAGCCTGCGGTAGGGCTTGCAAAAGGCCCCCAGCAGATAAAATCAATATCAACAGCAGCCGAATTATTCATGTCTAATATAAGGTTACCGGCTGTTGCAATTTGCAAATAAAACCATGCAGGATTTGGTTGAGAACCCAAACACGCATAGTTTGGACCTATCGGAGCCTCTGTGTTTTGCTGTGCCGGGAAAGTTGCGGCTCCCGAAGCTGTACAAAAAGGAGTTGAAGTGGTGCAGTCCGTTCCCTGGGCAATTGAATTTTTTGGAAGCAAACTAAT
Organism: Bacteroidota bacterium; assembly: GCA_040388745.1. GTDB lineage: Bacteria > Bacteroidota > Bacteroidia > 2-12-FULL-35-15 > 2-12-FULL-35-15 > 2-12-FULL-35-15. Next base: position 159,507 of record JAZKBF010000027.1, read on the forward strand.
AATGACAAGAATGAAGAGGAATATTTTTTTCATCATACGCTACAAATCTAATTAATTGAGAAGAGCGAATGTACCAATAAACAAAAATAGTTACAGACATTAAACTATAATTCACAATCGGGCAATGAATAGACTTTATATAAGTTAAAATACATTTTAATGTTTACAACGAAATTGATGGTTAAAATGCTTACGCACAATTTTCTCGACAAGCTCGAAATGACCACGCGCGCAGTCATTTCGAGCTTGTCGAGAATTGCGGCTGATTGCGTTAACGAATTAACTTATAGAAAATCAAATTCAAACGCTAGAAAAATTATCTTGCACACAGATAAAAATCTTAATTTATTCTAACGATCTGCCTCATCTGCGTTCTATTCCTTCTCAACTTATCTCGTAAGATTTATTGACCCTTTAGGCTCATATTTTTTACCATCAACACCTTCGGCATTAATAATGTAAAAATAGATCCCTTCTTTTGCATCATTACCTTGCAGATCCTTTCCATCCCACTTGGCATCCGTACTTTCAGAAGTATAAACAACAGTGCCTTTTTTATCAAAAATTTTAGCATTCATTTTAGCGATGTTCTTCGTTTGAAAAACAAATACATCCAATACACCATCACCATTTGGAGAAAAATCTTTTGGAATCGATGATATGGACGAATTGCCTGTAACCTCTACTTTAATACTGTCTACGGCCGTTTCTCCTTTGTCGTTTGTGGAAGTAAGGATAACAGAATAAATACCCGGTGTTTCAAATACATGAACAGGATTTGATGTGGATCTATCTTTTTTTCCATCGCTATAGGTCCACTTATTTGTTTTACCCGACCCTGTATTCGAAAGGTCAACGATCAATGGTGCCGTTCCACCAACAGGGCTTGCTGATATAGAAGCGATAGGCTCTTTAGAGAATTTATTTATAACCGATTCTATTTTTTTATTGTCCTTTTTGGATGATTCAACAATTGCATTCGTTGCTATCACTGATTTTTGTGCGTTATTATTGTTTCCACCCGAAAGCGGTTTCACGTTTTCTGGCTTTTGTATCTGAGTGGTATCCAGCACAGAGGCTGATTTTTCAATGATTGCGGGTGGTAATTGCGTTTCAATTTTGGTGTTCTGTGTTACATCATCCGATTTGTTTTTTTTGTTTAATATCGCAACGGTGCTGATTATTACAGCCGATGAAAGAATTGCAATAATAGTGCTGAAGCCAATTTTATGTAAAAGTGTATTGAATAAAAGAGCTAAGCCCCCCCATTTAAGGCCTATGCGAATGTTCTTCCAAACACTTGGATTAACCTCTGCTTCGTAGTTTTCGAATGATTTTTTGAATAGATCGTCTATATCGTCATTTTTCATGTTCTCTCCCTCTCTATCTGTTTGGTATTATTTTTTGTAAATGCGCCTTTGCTCTCGAATACTGTGATTTAGATGTTCCCTCCGAAATGTTTAACATATCTCCAATCTCCTTATGGGAATACCCTTCTATGGCATATAAATTAAAAACAGTTCTGAATCCGGGTGGCAATGTTTGTATGATTTTTAACAGATCATTGGCCGCAAAATTTTCTGTAATATGATTTGTTGATGGCAGCATAAATTCTACGCTATCCATGGCTACATTTTGTTTGAATTTCTTATTTTTTCTAATATTGGTAAGGGCAGTGTTTACCATTATTTTTCTGATCCAGCCTTCAAATGATCCTGTTCCTTTAAATGATTTTAAGTGTTCAAAAACAGTGATAAAGCCCATTTGAAGCACATCTTCGCCCTCCTCCTGGCTATCGCAATAACGCAAGCAAACCCCCATCATTTTTCGGGCAAACTTATCGTATAAATACTTTTGGGCAATTGCATTTTTTTCGATGCACCCTTTTACTATTTGCTCATCAGTCATTTTTGCTTGCTGTGTAGAAGATGCAAAATTGCATTATTTGGTTGCATCACAAAATTTTTTTTGTTTTTTATGTGTTGCAGGGTAATTGGTTACGATTGATACGAATTTACGAAATTGTGCTTAACTAAACCACATTGATCGTTAAATTGCTAATTCAAATTACTAATTGTTGAACATTGCTACTGTATAACTGCATTCTCTTAAATTGTTAAATTATTTTAAATCCGTTATATTTGTTCTATGACAAAAAAATTCAAAAGAAACACTCCCGGAAAGGATACAGTGCAGAAAAAAAACAAAGGGTTTTTTTTCGAAGAAATATTAAAAGTATTATCTAAACATTCCGGCAAGTCACTCAACTATAAACAAATTGCAGCGGAACTCAATGTTACCGACCAATCCCAGCGCATATTAATAAATACCATTTTATCGGAATTAAAAAACAGCGGTTCGGTATCAGAGCCCGAACGCGGTAAATTCCTGATCAAATCAACCAAACAATACATTACCGGACGTGTGGAAATGACGGCCAGTGGAACCGCTTATATTGTATCGGAAGAAACAGAGAACGATGTATTGGTCACTCCAACTAAAACGCTTAATGCGATGCATGGCGATACAGTGAAAGTGCTGTTATATCCAAAACGAAAAGAGAAACAAGAGGGTGAAATAGTGGAGGTGATTGATCGGGCACGAATTAAATTTGTGGGTGTGATACAACTTTCGCCACGTTTTGCTTTTCTGGTGCCCAGCAGCAATAAAGCGAATGTAGATATTTATATTCCACTGGATAAATTGAATGGCGCTAAGGACGGGCAAAAAGCCATTGCCAAAATTACCGAATGGCCTAAGAATGGCGTAAATCCTATTGGTGAGATCATTGAAGTGTTGGGTAATGTAGGTGAGAACAATACTGAAATGCATGCGATACTCGCAGAGTTTGGCTTGCCCTACGAATTTCCAAAAGATGTGGAACGCGCGGCCGACCTGGTTCCGATAGCGATCACTGAAGAGGAGATTGCCAAAAGACGCGACTTCCGCGAGATCACCACTTTTACTATCGACCCCGTTGATGCAAAAGATTTTGATGATGCACTTTCCATCCAGAAATTAGAGAACGGAAACTGGGAAATTGGCGTACACATTGCCGATGTGAGCCATTATGTAAAACCCAACTCTATGATCGATCAGGAAGCCATTTCACGTGCAACCTCGGTTTACTTAGTGGACAGGGTGGTTCCGATGCTTCCTGAAGTATTATCAAACAATGTGTGTTCATTGCGCCCTAACGAAGAAAAACTGTGTTTTTCGGCAGTATTTGAAATGACGGATGATGCCGAAGTGGTAAATGAATGGATCGGGAGAACCATCATTAATTCCAACAAACGCTTTACATACGAAGACGCACAGCTTATCATTGAAACCGAAGAGGGTGATTTTTGTGATGAGGTGTTAACGCTCGATCGTTTGGCAAAAATATTACGCGCCAATCGTTTCAGAAAAGGAAGTATTGCTTTTGAAAAAATGGAAGTGAAATTTCATTTGGATGAAGCAGGAAATCCAACCGGTGTGTTTTTTAAAACAGCAAAAGATTCCAATCAGTTGATCGAAGATTTTATGTTGTTGGCAAATCGTAAAGTAGCTGAATTTATTGGTAAAGTGAAAGGACACAATGCAGCAGGTGCCAAAAGTCAGGATACAAAAAAACCGTTTGTATATCGTATCCACGATAAGCCAAACCCTGATAAACTGGCTACTTTTGCTGAGTTTGTAGGTAAGTTCGGGTATAAATTAAATATCAAAAATGAAAAATCAGTTGCTGATTCATTAAATAATTTATTGAAAGAAGTAAATGAGAAAAAAGAAGCCGGAATGATCGAACTCCTTGCCATTCGTACAATGGCAAAGGCGATATACACTACAAAAAATATTGGCCATTACGGTTTAGGCTTCGAATATTATACTCATTTTACATCACCTATCCGCAGGTATCCCGATGTGATGGTACATCGTTTATTGCAACATTATTTGGATGGCGGTAAAAATCCTGATATCGATAAATTAGAAGAACAGTGCAAACACTCTTCCGATATGGAAAAACTGGCAGCTGACGCTGAACGTGCTTCTATTAAATACAAACAGGTTCAATTCTTAATAGATAAGATAGGGGTTGAATATGACGGTAAAATATCCGGTGTTACGGAGTGGGGTATTTTTGTTGAGATCATAGAAAATCACTGTGAAGGGATGATACGTTTAAGGGACCTGCGTGATGATAATTATTTCTTTGATGAAGATAATTATTGTTTGCGTGGCCGGAAATATGGCAAAGTACTAACACTTGGTGATACCGTTAGAATTGAAGTTAAACGTGCTGATCTGGTGCGTAAACAATTGGATTTTGCTTTGGTTGAAGTAACTGAAGAGAAACCAAGAAATTCTTCTTTTTCAAAAGAACCATTTGAGAAAAAAGGATCCTTCCAGAAAAAAGAATCATTTCAAAAAAAGGAATCTTTCCAGAAAGAATCGTTTCAGAAAAAAGAATCCTTCCAGAAAAAAGGCAAAGGAAGAGGCGTAAAACAAAAAGCATCCGAAAAAAAACCTCTTTTCAAAATGGAAGAGAAATTTGAACCACCTACTCCAATAATTAAAAAAGAAGTCCCTAAAAAACCACCTACTCCGGGTAAAAAGTTTGATGAAGAGTGGGGATTTGAGATTTAAATTATTTTTTATTTTTTCTTCTAATGCAGAAATATACGCAAGCAGTTGCGCATATATTCCAAATAAGACAAATATGCGCAACTAGTTGCGCTTATAAACGTGTTAGCTGCAAATTTAAAAAACGAATATGCCTTCAAAGACAATAAGATATAAAAATGTAAAATTTCCGCCAGAATTGGTAGTTGAAGCATATAATGTTTTCAAAGGACAATTAGCCGAAGAGAATAAAATCTCATATAGCACAACGTTTAATATTAAAATAAATGACAGTGAATCTTGGCAATTCGATTCTCAAGAGGAATTTTTTTCGGAATTCCGAAAAGATATTAAATCTGCTGACTTTAAACATCAACATAAAAGTAACAACAAGGGGACTGCAATATTTCATTTTTCATTTTCCAAATTTTTTTCTGAATTTGTTATATGGATTGAATTACCTGAAAGACATCAAATTGAAAAGGTGTTTGAAATTTTCGAATCCAGTTATTCAAAATATTGTATCCCAGAGGTAGAATTAATAAAAAATATTGAATCAAATGTTAAAATATTCATTGGACATGGCAGAAATACTCAATGGAAAGCGCTTAAAGAACACTTACAAGACAAGCACGGATTTAATGTTATTTGCTATGAGACTGGAGCAAGAGCGGGTTACACAATAACAGAAATTTTAGAAGAAATGTCCTCAAAAGCATCATTTGCTTTGCTAGTATTAACCGCTGAAGACCAAAGTGCAGACGGTCAATTCCATGCACGTGAAAATGTAATTCATGAAACAGGTTTATTTCAGGGAAAATTAGGTTTCAAAAAAGCAATTGTGCTTTTAGAAGATGGTTGTAATGAATTTAGCAATATTAGCGGAGTACAACAAATTCGATTTCCTAAGAATTCAATAGCGCAAACTTTTGGAGACGTACTTGCAACAGTGTATAGAGAATATGATTTATTAAAAAAAATCAGCAGCTAACAGCACCCTTGTGTGATGCTGGGGTTCGTGCAAGTTGCAAATGTTTTTCACAGCGGTATAAATTTATTTCTAAACATTTGC
>JAZKBF010000028.1:0-38063 GCA_040388745.1 Bacteroidota bacterium
TCCACCTCTTCCCATTCCGAACAGAGAAGTTAAGCCCACCAGCGCAGATGGTACTACAGTAATATGTGGGAGAGTATGTCGTTGCCACTTTTAAATTAGCCTTCCCGATTCTATCGGGAAGGCTTTTTTATTTAATAATATTATCTTTGTGCAGTAATTAGACAGGTATGATGTTAATTCCCATAAGAAAATTATTCCTTCTACTTCTTTTTCTTCCTCAATTTTTATTTTCTAAGAATAACGATTCTCTAAAAAATTCTCGAGATAATACAACTATCAAATTTTTTAATGAAAATCAATTTGAATATGTTGATTCTGTAAATTATATTCATAACACGCTGTATAATTTCCAAAACTATCTTCATAAAAGTCATTTAGGAAATAATGGTTTACCCTTTAATGATTATCATTTACCTTCATCTCAAGCCTATTTAGGCTTCAATTATTCTAAAAATAATTTTATAAATTATTTTTATTCTCCCCAAAATTTTAAATTTTATAACACACAAACTCCTTATACTGATCTGTTTTATGTTTTAGGGTCAAAACGAGAACAAGCTTTTAAAATGACGTTTTCTTATAATGTCAAAAAAAACTGGAATGCGACTGTTGATTTTCAGCGTATTCGTTCGGAAGGGTTTTATTTACGTCAAAATACCAACCATAATTTTATTGCTTTATCGTCTAATTATAAATCGCTTAACAATCGTTATTATGTTTTAGGAAGTATAGTTTATAATAATGCTAAGAATTCTGAAAATGGAGGTATTGCAGATGATTCTATTTTTTTAGCCAGTGGGACCAGCGACAAAAAATTGATCAATATAAATTTAATTGAAGCCAAACGGACTACTATCAATAGAGGTATTTACTTTAAACAATATCTGAATTTTGGCAAAAGATCAAATGATACCGCGCTACATAATGCTATTATTCCTAAAAGCAGACTAATATTAACATCTTTTTTTGATAATACTATCTTAAAATATGAGGATGAAAACCCATCTAAGGGCTATTATTCTAATATTTATTATGACTCAACAAGAACATTCGACTCAACATTTCAATATAAAATTGAGAACGAATTAAGCTGGAAGATCGTTGACAACAAAAAACACGGTGGTTTTAAAGATATATTTGGGCTTGGTTTAAGTCTAAAGCATCAGTATGTTAAGATTGAACAGCGTGAAATATTTACGATACCTGGTTTAAATGTTATACATGGTCCCGTTAATACCCCGCAAGAAAAAATCGATACAAGCTTTAGCAATATTTTTGCAGGAGGAGAATTGTATAATACATATTCAAAACATAATTTTTGGTGGAATATATCGGCTAAATATGGATTAAGTGGTTATAATAAAAATGATTATTATGCCGGGGCAAGTCTGAAAAAGGCTCTAAAAGATAGTTTAAGTGTGTTCGTTTTAAAGGTTGAGGAAAAATTACAAGCGCCCGATTATATTTACAATCATTATGTTTCTAATCATTTTAAATGGAATAACAGTTTTGAAAAAATGAAAGAGTCGAGTTTAATGGTTCATTTTTCCATGAAAAAATATAATTTTGTGTTAGGTGCTAATTATACAACTTTTTCAAATGTGTTGTATTTTAATGATTCGGCAATTGCAGAACAATACAAAGGTTCAGTCCCGGTAATATCTGCATTTTTGAAAAAGGATTTTACGTTTTATAACTGGCATTTAAATAATAAAATTAATTATCAATCTGTACCAGATTCATCTGTGATAAGGCTTCCTGAATTTGTTTTAGAACATTCATTATATTATGAAAATGATTTGTTTAAAGGTGCGATGCGTTTACAAGTCGGAGCATCTATTTATTATATTTCGGAATATTTTGCAAATGCTTATATGCCTGCAACGGCACAATTTTATTTGCAAGACAAAAAGAAATATGGCAATTACCCCTTTATTGACTTTTTTATAAATGTTAGAATTAGGACGGTTCGTGTTTTTCTAAAAATTGATCATTTAAATAATGGATGGATGGGGAATAACTATATGTTAACACCAAATTATCCTATGAATGACAGGGCTTTTAAACTTGGTGTGTCCTGGAGATTTTTTGATTAAATTATGTAAAATCTAATATAATACTAAATAGTACCTAAAATATGAACGCAACAAAGCAGATTAATGCAATAACAGAAACGAATTTCAAATTTCAAAATCAAAGAAATTATTACAAAGGCAAGGTGCGCGATGTATATACTATTGGCGGTGAAACGCTTGTGATGATCGTAAGTGATCGTATTTCAGCATTTGATGTGGTTTTACCAAAGGGAATTCCCTATAAAGGCCAGGTTTTGAACCAAATAGCTGCGAAATTTTTAAAAGCGACTGAGGATATTCTGCCAAATTGGGTAATTGCAGTTCCTGATCCGATGGTAACTGTGGGTATTTTGTGTGAAACATTTAAGGTAGAAATGGTTATACGTGGTTATTTATCCGGTCATGCCTGGAGAGAGTATAAAGCAGGTAAACGTTCAGTTTGCGGTGTGACTATGCCTGATGGGATGAAAGAAAATGACAAATTTGATCAACCTATTATAACACCAACAACAAAAGCTTCGGTTGGACACGATGAAGATATTTCTAAGGAAGAAATTTTGAAGCAAGGAATTGTGTCAAAAGAAGATTATGAGAATCTGGAAAAATATACACGAGCTGTGTTTCAGCGTGGAACAGAGATTGCAGCTAAAATGGGATTAATATTAGTTGATACGAAATATGAGTTTGGAAAAAAAGATGGCATAATTTATTTGATCGATGAAATTCATACTCCCGATTCATCACGCTATTTTTATAAAGAAGGATACGAAGAGCGTCAGCAAAAAGGAGAGGCGCAAAAACAATTGTCAAAAGAATTTGTACGCGAATGGCTGATGGAGAATGGTTTTCAAGGTAAGGACGGACAAAAAATACCTGAAATGACAGATGAAATAATTGCTTCAATCTCTGAAAGATACATTGAATTATACGAAAAAATAGTTGGAGAAAAATTTATAAAAGCCGATATGTCGGATGTTTTGACAAGAGTAGAGAAGAACATTAATATTTTTTTAGAAACAAAAAAAAGTTAATCAATTTGAGTTCTATTGTGAAATATTAAAAGAATGGGGCTACAAAATTATTTTGTAGCCCCATTCTTTTGAAAGATAGTATCTTTCGCTATTAGAGGAATGGTAATTAATTTTATCGAATCAGTTGCAGTTAGACTATCGCTACCATCATAGTTTCCGTCATTGTCATAAATTTCAACACCGTTTTTCGGAACTTCAATACTATATTTTTTCTTTTCTGTATTAGTTAAGGTGTTTGTTCGTAACCAGGGATTAAATAATTTTAAAATTTTATAATTTATTTTTTGCGAAATGGCGAAATCCGCAAGGTTATGAATTGACGAGTCTACAGTAATCCTTTTAACCGGAATTACGGGATACAAATCTTTTTTTCGCAACATATATCCATATACCTTTGGTCTGCCAATAATTTCTTTCATTGCCAATATCCGGTATACGTAACGGGCTGTTTCTTCATTTAATAAAAGATCGTAATAATTATTTACTTTCTGCCTGTCTAATTGTCCTTTAATACCGCCCATTCCAAAATTATAGGATGCTGCAACCAACGTCCAGTTATTAAATATTTTATATGCATCTTTAAAATATTTACAAGCTGTTTCGGTTGATTTTATTACATGGTATCGTTCATCCACTTCAGTATTAATTTCCATTCCATAACTTGTTCCGGTACATTCCATAATTTGCCAAAAACCAGTAGCATCTCGAGGTGATACCACGTTTGTTAGCTGACTTTCAATAAGAGCGATGTATTTAAAATCCTCCGGGATATTATTTTTTTTAAGAATTGGTTCAATAACAGTAAACCAGCGGTTAGCTCTTTTATGGAGCAATAATGATTGGGATTGCCAGTATGTATTTATCACCAATTCCCGCTCTATTGCTTCACGTACACTGAAATCATTGACAGGAACTTTTTCCCCTGCAAAATTTATATTTTTTGGAATTCGAATACTAAAGGTCTTATAATTAGCATTAAAATAATCTTCATAAGTAGAATCAGCAAGGTTATTGGAAAAAGAATAGTTAAAGAGTTTTAGCATACTTAATAAAATCAAAGCGCATCCAAAAACAATAAAATATTTTTTGGATGAGGTTATGAATTGTAAGATTTTATTAAAATAAGGTTTTAGCATTTTTTAATTGTCAGCACTAATTACTCAAAGATAATAAAACTTAAATTTTTTTTGATTTAAAAAAGGCTTACAAAGTCTTTGAAAAGTTTGCCAGCTTTATCTTTTTCAGATAAATTAGGAGAATCTATGCCCCAGTTAATTGCAATATCTTTATCATTCCATAATATACAATCTTCCGATGCTTTATTGTAATAATTGCTGCACTTGTAAGAAAAAACAGTTTCGTTTTCTAATGTCAAAAAACCATGTGCAAATCCATGTGGGATCCACAACATTGTTTTGTTTTTTTCATTTAGTTCTATTTCAAAATGTTTTCCGTAGGTAGGGGACTGTTTACGCAGGTCAAGAGCTACATCTAAAATAGCACCTTTGATAACACGCACTAATTTACCCTGAGCGAAAGGAGGGTTCTGGAAATGTAAGCCACGTAATACTCCGGCTTGTGATAAAGACTGGTTGTCTTGCACAAAATCCGTATCAATTCCATGCTCAAGAAAAAGATTTTTATTGTAGGATTCGTAAAAATAACCACGATCATCCTCGAATACTTTTGGTTGGATAATTAATAAATCGGCAATAGGTGTGGTAGTAATTTGCATATTAATTTATTTATTTACCGGTTAACCGGCAATTTTTTTTTTGTTTTATATCTTACAAATGTAAATAATATTATTGTCAAGAACTTTGTTAATATACAAAAAATGAAAGGGCTGATTAATGGTTGTTTATTGTTTTTCTTTGTTAGGCTCTGATTCAGGAGCGTTAGAAAATTTCAAAACAATATGTCTTCAACCCTCATACTTTCCTGTGTAGCCATTTATTCCATTTTATTGTTTGGTGTGACATGGTATACTTCACGTGGTGCAACTAACGAAAGTTTTTTTGTTGGTAACCGTTCATCAAAATGGTATTTAGTGGCTTATGGTATGATCGGAGCATCACTTTCAGGAGTGACATTTATATCGGTTCCCGGGGCTGTGGGATTAGCACAGTTTAGCTATTTGCAGGTAATACTGGGCTATATATTAGGATACCTTGTAATTGCCTATGTGCTATTGCCCCTATATTACAGGTTAAATCTTACTTCCATCTACTCCTATTTGCTACAACGTTTTGGAAATTATTCTTATAAAACGGGCGCTTTCTTTTTTATTTTATCACGTACAATAGGTGCAGCGTTTCGTTTATATATTGTTGTTAACGTGCTGCAGGTGTTTGTTTTTGATGCCTTAGGCGTTCCGTTTTTTGTAACCGTAGCCGTGTTCATTGCTTTGATCTTACTTTATACCTATCAGGGCGGTGTAAAAACTATTGTTTATACGGATACCTTACAAACTACATTTATGCTGCTCTCTGTTATATTATCTATAATTTTTATAAGCAAACAATTGAATTTAAACTTTAGTGAATTATACGACAAAGTTGCTGATAGTCAATATTCACAGGTGATTTTTGGCGATTGGAAATTAAAATCATTTTTTCCTAAGCAGTTTTTTGGCGGGATGTTTATAGCCATTGCTATGACAGGCTTAGATCAGGAAATGATGCAAAAAAACATAAGCTGTAAAACCCTTGGTGATGCTCAAAAAAATGTTCTTACGTTTACTTTTGTGATGTTGATCGTAAATATATTATTTCTGGTATTGGGGGCTTTGCTGTATATCTATGTGAATGAATCAAATATCACTTTATTGATGGATGCGAATGGGAAAATAATTTCGGACAATGTATTTCCAACTATAGCACTGAACTACCTTGGTACATTTTCAGCCATATTTTTTATCATTGGTTTAATTTCTGCGGCATACCCAAGTGCAGATGGTGCTTTAACAGCATTAACCAGCGTATTTTGCATTGATTTTTTAGGTTTGAAAGATAATCAACTAAAATCGGAACAGGAGAAAACTAAGATCCGGCATACCGTTCATATCGCTTTCGCTTTTTTATTGTTATTGGTAATTGTAATTTTTAAGTTGGTTAATAACGATGCCGTAATTAATAATTTGTTTACAATAGCAGGATACACATACGGTCCATTATTGGGTTTGTATTCTTTTGGATTATTTACAAAAAAAATGCCGAATGATAAATTGGTACCCCTAATTTGTATCCTTTCACCAGCGCTATGCTACATGCTAAATGAGTTTTCTCAAGTATGGTTTGGTGGTTACAAATTTGGTTTTGAGTTATTGATTGTAAATGGGTTTATTACGTTTGTTGGACTCTTTATAATTTCAAAAAAATAATACTTACCCTCAAGCACCCTCAAATACAAACCATGAAATATGGTTGTTTACTCAAAAAGCGCAACAGGACCCAAAGGTGGATGCCCAGTTGTTTCAAGCATAACTTCTTTGCTTGTATAAATTCAAAACAAAGGGTATTCTAAAAAGAGATCAATGGCATGAGGATAGATCCCCATCCGTTAAAAAACAGGACAATTTGAATAGCTTTCTGCTTTCTACTTACTCTTTTAAATTTGTTGCTAATGCTTTCTAAGCGCTTATTTTAGTTATAGATACCCATTCTCTTTATAGAATAAAAAAAGCACCAACCTTTTAAGGATGGTGCTTTTTTTATAAAGACTTCTTGTCCTTAGTCTTTTTATTCAACAACAATAACTAAATATTTTGATGTGCTCCAAAAATCCTCAGCATTGAGAATAGTAAGTTTTTCAGCTTTCCCATCAGCCCCTTCAATTTTGTAGGAAGCAGAAGGATGAGTTGTAATTAATTTTGCTTTTTTTGCAGCAAGAACAATTGTATTTGTTGTAGAAATATCAACTTGAGTAAAATAATTTTTATTAAAATCATCTTTCATTTTTTGAATTTTTCCAAGTCCAATAAAACCGCCTTCTTTGGTTAATACGCCATTTTTAATCAGTTCTTTCGAAGTGCCAAATGAATAAAATGCAGTGTTTAATTTTTCAGTTTTAACTTCTGATTCCTGGGTTATTTCCTGGTAGGTCACATTTAAATTGGTCATTGCAACATTTAATTGTTCCAACTGAGTTTTTAAATCTCCTATTTGAGCATCTTTAGCTTCAATTTCAGCTGTTAAACGCGTAATAAATTTTTCAAGCTCTGCATTTTTATTATTAGATGCTTTCAAATTTGCTCTCATGGAAGAAAGGCGTTGTTTGTTTTTATTCATAACGTCATAGATCGTCTGAATGTCGGCAACGATCTGCTCCTCCTTTGTTTTACGAGTTTCTGAATCTTTGCTTGCAGCGGAAACAATTTTCTCTTTTTCCTTAATGATATCTAGATTGTCCTGAATTTCATTAAACCCACGTATAAATGATTGAATACTTGAATCCTGATCGTGGATACGAACCTGCTGGCCTCCGGAAACGGCTTTTAAACTGTCTTCAGCTGATAATATTCCTTCTTGTTTATTTCCATCGCAACCAAATGCTAATGGTAAAAATGCAATTAGATAAAATAATTTTTTCATTTTGTTTGTTTTGTTTTTTGAATTTTTGGCGAAGATAGGCTAATTAGGAAATATAACCCCTCATTATATTCATTTAATGTTGAAAAACATTTATTTTCTGCTGAAAATTTTTATTATTTTAGAGTCATTGTTGAGAATAGATAAAATATCTTCAATATGATAAATGTTACTGTTGTATTTATTGGAAAGTAAAATAACAGTGGTTTGATCGCTTAACCTTCGATAAAAAAGTGTGCTATACCCATGCCACCATCCATTGTGGTAAACAACTTTATTGCCCTTCCCTTCATCTATCAATCGCCAGCCATAGCCATAATTACGCTTTCCTTTGTGCTCGTTACTATATCCTGTAAATGCTTCTTCTATCGTAGATTTTTTCAGAATTTTCTCTGAGTACAAGGCCTGGTCCCATTTAAAGAGATCTTCCACTGTTGAATAGATCCCTTTATCCCCAACTACATCGTCAGCATAGGTTTCCTTCTCCATATATCCTGAAGCATTATGACCAATAGTTTTATTCTTAAAAATCGAGTCATTTTCAGGATTATGAACCCAGGTATTATTCATTTCTAATGGTTTGAAAATATTTTGAGCCATAAAATCAGCAAAACTAAGCCCTGAAATTTTTTCTACAATTGAGGCAAGCAATGCGTAATTAGTGTTACAGTATTCAAACTTTTTGTTGGGAGAGGCATAAAGTTCTGGTTTTGCAGTCATCATTATTTGAATCACCGAATTATTATCGAATGTTTTTCCATTATAACAGTTGTTTGCATCACAATAAGGTTCACCAAAGTAAATATAATTGCTTAAGCCCGAACGATGAGTAAGGAGCATTTGAACGGTAATATTATGGTATGGGAAATTTGGAAAAAATTTCTGAATATTATCAGACAAGTTTAGTTTTCCCTGCTCTTTTAGAAGCAAAATTGCCGCAGCTGTTAATGTTTTTGAAGTTGATGCTAATTGAAAGGCTGAATTGATCTTTAGAGAATCTTTTGTTTTTAAATTCGAAAAGCCAAACACATTTTTATAAATAATTTGCCCTTTTTGAGCAATTAAAATACAACCGTTGAAGCCTACTGTTTTTACCTTATTTTCGAAAAGAACATTTAATTGTTTCGCTTTTTCTGAAGCGTGAATATTTTTTAAAATTTTATTAATACTATCCTGATTGATCGTAGTGGTTTTTTTGTTTTGTGAAACCGGCTGATTTTCTCCACACGACAATAAAAAAAGAGATAAAACAATATAAAAATGGTACGGGACTTTAAAACAAAACATTTGATACATATAATACAATTAACAATTTTAAAATGTAATTTAACTTAGCAATTTGATATGCTATATACTTCAATACATAAGCCGATATTCAGCTGTTCTTATCGATCTGCTCAGGAGTAAAAATATTAACAGTTTAACAATTTATCATTAAACAATCAACGGATTTATAGCTCCTTTTCCTTTTGCTAATATGGAAAAAAGGGAGATGTTTTATCTGCGCCTCTCCTCAGCCTCTTGCACTATTAACTCAAGTCCTTTTACTAATTTCCCGTTTAAGGCTTCAATGGCTTTTTGTCCATCTTCTTTTTTAGCCATTTCAAGAAAACCAAAACCTTTGGATTCCCATGTAATAGTATCATACACTATTTTAGTAGATAAAACCTCTCCGAATTGTCCGAAAAGTTTTTCTAATTGCATTTCGTTTATATCTTTTTCGATGTTTTTGATGAATAATTTCATTTTTGATGCGTTTTGGAATGTAATTTGTACAATAGTTATGTTATGTTTTAGTGAAAACCTTTTTTATCAAAATTATTATGATAATTAAGCATTAAACTAATTACAAAAGTATTTCTTTAATTGATTTTTGTTTAACTTTGAAAAACTATTTATTAAGAATGAAAAAGTTAATAACTCAAATTTTGTTTTTGTATTGTTCATCAGTAGTGGTTGCTCAAACTTCTGTTGATGATGATTACATTGCCAATCCCAAAAAAATATCGAAAGATAGAGTTTCTACTTCCATTTCAATGGGTGCAGGGCTTAGCTTTTTAAATTCTACAAAAAACACTGTATATAGTACTTTCGTAGCACCTAAGATCGGTTATCAGATCAGTCCTAAATTTAAATTGAATATTGGCTTGATGCATTATACTTTTTCCGGCAATACTTTTATGCAATTAAATCCCAGAGAATCGGTTTTAAGCTATGGGAATAAAACGGTTTCTGGTAATTTCATTTTTGTTGGAGGAGAATATAAATTAAATTCAAAATTAATTATGTCAGGTTCTGTGATGGTTGATGCAAATGATATAAAAACAAGACAAAATAATTTTAAGGCTGCTACCTTGGGCTTTGATTATAAAATTTCTAAAAAAACTTCAATTGGCTTTAGAGCAACTGTTTCGCAAGGGAATAACGATTATTTTATAAACCCAGGGACTGGTAATTATAACTACAGTCCTAACAACATAAATTCTGCCAGTTCATTATTTTTATCTCCATTAACCCAATGGGGAATGGAAAACAACTTAAACCCTACGATCAGATAATACGATATTATCTATTTGTTTTTTATTTTTAAAATTTACGTTTCTTATTTTTTATAATGCCCACAGATATAGTAAGTCAAAGCGATTACCTTGAAGTTATAGGAGCACGCGTACACAACCTTAAAAACATTGATGTCATTATTCCTCGTAACCAACTTGTGGTTATTACCGGATTAAGCGGAAGTGGTAAATCATCACTTGCATTTGATACCATTTATGCTGAAGGCCAAAGACGGTATATTGAAAGCTTTTCGGCTTATGCCAGGCAATTTCTGGGTAATATGGAACGCCCGGATGTAGATAAAATTACAGGTTTGAGTCCGGTAATTTCTATTGAACAAAAAACGGTAAATAAAAATCCAAGGTCAACCGTTGGTACAATTACTGAAATCTATGATTTTTTGCGTTTGCTTTTTGCCCGTGCATCTGAAGCGCATTCCTATGTAACAGGTGAGAAAATGGTACGGTATTCTGATGACCAGATCTTAAATCTCATTTTTGAAAAATTCACAGGTAAGAAAATTTTGATGCTTGCACCGGTTATTAAAGGTCGGAAAGGGCATTACCGAGAACTTTTCGAACAAATAAAAAAGTGGGGTTATTTACGTGTCCGGATAGATGGTGAAGTAAAAGAATTAACGAAGCGTATTGAATTAGATCGTTATAAAGTACATGATATAGAAATTGTAATTGACAGGTTAGAGGTAAATAATGAATCACGTCAGCGAATCTCTGAATCATTGCAGTTAGCAATGAAACAGGGTAAAGGGATCATAATGGTACAACCTTTTACCATGGGTAGTTTTGAAGAAGAATATGGCAAGGTTGAATTTTTTAGCCGTCATTTAATGTGCCCCACTTCAGGTATTTCTTACGATGAGCCACAGCCCAATTTATTTTCATTTAATTCCCCTTATGGTGCCTGCCCTAAATGCAATGGTTTAGGAGTTGTTTCAGAAATTGACATTAATAAAATTATTCCTGATAAAAAATCAACTATTAGAAAGGGCGCAATTACTCCTATTGGTCCTTATAAAACCACTTGGATCTTCAAGCAATTGGAAGCTATTGGTGATAAATATGGATTTACTTTAGACACACCATTGGAAGATATTTCAGACGAAGCCATCAATACTATCCTGTTTGGCTCTGATGAGATATTTAAAATGAAACAATATCCTGATAGTTCTGCAACCAGCTATAGTATTGCATTTGAAGGCATTGCTAATTTTATTGCTAAACAAAATGATGAGCAAAGCTCGCCATCTACCGAAAAATGGGTGCAGGGTTTTATGAATAAAGTACCTTGTCCGAAGTGCAATGGAACCCGCTTGAAGAAGGAATCCTTGCATTTTAAAGTAGATTCCAAAAACATTTCGGAGTTATCCGAAATGGGAATTATAGAACTGAATGATTGGTTCAAGGATATTGAAAAGCGTTTGAGTTTCAAACAAAATATTATTGCAAAAGAAGTACTGAAAGAAATTCGCACGCGCATTTTATTTTTGCTTGATGTAGGTTTGGATTACCTTTCGCTTAACCGAAGTTCCAGGAGCCTTTCAGGTGGAGAGGCACAACGGATTCGTTTGGCAACCCAAATTGGATCACAATTAGTTGGTGTTTTGTATATACTTGATGAACCTAGTATTGGCTTGCATCAACGTGATAATATGCGTTTGATCAATGCCTTGAAAAATTTAAGAGATATTGGTAATTCGGTAATTGTGGTGGAGCATGATAAAGAAATGATCCTGGCTGCCGACCATGTTATTGATATCGGACCTCATGCCGGAATACACGGTGGACGGGTAATTGCACAAGGTACACCAACAGAAATATTGAAATTTAATACGTTAACCGCTGAATACATTAATGGTATCAGAGGAATTAAAATACCTTCGGAAAGAAGAAAGGGTAATGGTAAATCGTTAGTTCTAAAAGGAGCTACAGGTAATAATTTAAAAAATATTTCTGTTGAATTTCCATTGGGTAAATTAATTTGTGTAACAGGAGTTTCAGGCAGTGGTAAATCCACTTTGATCAATGAAACCCTTTACCCGATATTAAATAAATATTTTTATCGTAGCGAGAAAAAACCGATGCCCTATAAATCCATCACTGGTTTAGAGCATATTGATAAAGTAATTGAGATAGACCAATCTCCGATTGGCCGCACGCCACGTAGTAATCCTGCCACCTATACTGCCGTTTTTGCGGATATCAGAAATTTATTCGCTGAAATTCCTGAATCAAAAATTCGTGGGTATAAACCCGGTCGTTTTTCATTCAATGTTAAAGGAGGGCGTTGCGAAACCTGTCAGGGAGCGGGATTACGAACCATTGAAATGAATTTTTTACCAGATGTATATGTTAATTGCGAAACCTGCAATGGAAAGCGGTATAATAAAGAAACATTAGAAATTCGTTATAAAGCAAAATCGATCAGTGACGTATTAAATATGACAATTGATGTAGCGGTTGATTTTTTTACAAGTATACCTTCTATAATTCAAAAAATAAAAACCTTACAGGATGTTGGTTTAGGATATATCACACTTGGCCAGCAAAGTACTACATTATCAGGCGGTGAAGCGCAACGTGTAAAATTAGCTACCGAATTATCAAAGCGTAATACCGGAAATACTTTTTATATTTTAGATGAACCAACAACAGGTTTACATTTTGAAGACATTCGTATATTGCTGGAAGTATTAGATAAACTGGTTAATAGCGGAAATACTGTGTTGGTGATCGAGCATAATATGGACATTATAAAAGTGGCTGATCATATTATTGATATCGGTATTGAAGGTGGTAATGGCGGAGGAAATGTGCTTTGTAAAGGAACTCCAGAAGAAATCATTAAAAATAAAGTAAGTTATACTGCAAAATATTTAAAAGAAGAGATGAGCCCCTCCTGAGGTCCTCTCCTTCATCAGGATTAAGTCCGGTGATGAGATGTGGATTGAATTATTATATTTGTAAAAGTAAATTATAAAAATAAACTGAAATTTAATATCTAATAACCAATAATTTCGCTTCTTTTTCCATCCTTCAGAAAAGCCGGAAGCCCTTCTATTATGACAAATCAAGACGAAGATAAAATACGTAAAGCATTTGCCTCCAAAGACTGGAACGATATAAAAGCAGCTGACTCCTGGCAAATTTTTAAGATCATGAGTGAGTTTGTTGAAGGATTTGAAAAGATGAGCCGGATCGGACCTTGTGTTTCTATTTTTGGTTCGGCACGTACAAAACCGGAAAATCCATACTTTAAACTTGCAGAAGAGATCGCTTTTAAACTTACACGTGAGGGCTATGGCGTAATTACCGGTGGTGGTCCCGGTATTATGGAAGCAGCTAATAAAGGAGCTAAAGCAGGCGGTGGGAGATCGGTTGGATTAAATATTGTTTTACCTTTCGAACAAAGTTCTAATCCATTTGTCGATAATGATAAAAATATCAACTTCGATTATTTCTTTGTTCGAAAAACCATTTTCTTAAAATATTCGCAAGGATTTATAGCCATGCCAGGTGGTTTTGGAACCTTGGATGAATTATTCGAAGCGATTACACTTATTCAAACCAATAAAGTGGCTCACTTTCCAATTGTGTTAGTTGGAAAAAGATATTGGGAAGGATTGATGAATTGGGTAAAAGAAACAATGCTGTTTGAAGAGCACAATATCAACGAAAAAGACTTAGACCTTTTTAAAATAGTGGATACTGCAGATGATGCGGTAGCAATTATTAATGAATTTTACTCTAAGTACTTATTGAAACCCAATTTTTAGAACGTATAAAAAGGATCTTCTCATAAAGGAATGGGGATTGACTCGAATTGCACGAATTAAAACTGCTTTTTTTATGCAAATTTGTGTAATTCGTGTCTGAATTTACTCTTGTTTTTTGAAATGATAAGAAAAATCACTAATTTAGTGATGATAAATGTCTAAGTCAACTGTTAAATCGAAAACGTTATGAAGAAAATTTTACTAACCGTTGTTTTATTATTGGCTGTTGTAGGAATAATTAATTCGCAAAACGAAAAACCCAAAAAAGCGAAACAGCTTCCTTCCTTGGCCCTTGGATTAGGTGTCCTTTCTTTTGATGGTGATATCGGAAACGGTGTAAATTTAACTTCCTTAAGTAGAATTAGAGGAGGGTACAGTTTAACTCTTGATCAACGTATTGGCAAAGTCTTTGGAGTATCAATTAATGGTATCTATGGGAAATTGGCAGATAGTGAGATGGGCGCAAAACGCAATTTGAACTTCGAATCAAAGGTAATTCAAGCGGATTTAAACTTGGTGATCCATCTTGATAACGATTTTATTTTTAAACGTACTAGTATTTTTGCGCCTTATTTGTATGCAGGTTTTGGTTATATGAAATTTGATTCTTATGGTGACTTAACTGATAAAAATGGTGTAAAATATAATTACTGGACAGATGGAACTATCCGTGATCTAAAAGACAGCGCCACTGGCGCAAAAATTATTCAACGCGATTATACTTATGAAACAAAATTAAATGACAGTGCGAAATACACAAATAGCACATTTGCTTTACCTATTGGTCTTGGTGTAAATTTAAAGATCGTTGATAATCTTTTTATAAACCTTGGTGCTACTTATTATATGACCATGTCTGATTGGATCGATAATTTAAAAATTGGAAAGAACGACAGCTATATTTTTGCCAGTTTTGCAATTCAATATAATTTCGGCAAACCTTACGATGACAGTAACCCTGTTTATAGCACAGTTGATTTTTCTTCCCTTGATAATATCGATACTGATGAAGACGGAGTTAAAGATGGTGAAGATGTTTGCCCTGGAACTCCTAAAACTGCAAAAGTAACTCCAAATGGCTGCCCTGAAGATAGCGATCAAGATGGTGTTTCTGATTACCTCGATAAAGAGCCTCTTACAAAAATGGGTGCATTTGTTGATGAAAGTGGTGTAACAATTACTGAAAAAATGATCGCAGATCGTCAAACACAATTTAATGCACAAGCAACTGAGCGTAGCAACTTATTTAATGAAAATCCAAGCTTAAAATATTTAAAAGAAGTAGAAGCCAAGTCAAAAAGTGCACGTAAAAGTAATCCTAAAGGAACAAGTAGTATTCCTTTTGCTATAAAATTTGCAGACTTAAACAATGACGGTTATATTTCAACGGATGAAATTGCAAAAGCAATTGATGCATTTTTCGAAGGAGATTCAGAGTTTACAGTTGAAAAATTAAATGATTTAATTGATTTTTTCTTTGAACAATAATAAAATTAAAAATTTTTGATCGTATATCATTTACATCAAAAATTTCCTTTCTGGTGTTTTCATCGCGATGAATTGTAAAAAGGAGCTTAAACTCCCTTTGATAAGCTTTTAGCTCTATACTTAACATTTTAAAAGAAAAATTTAAATTTCTGTTTTATCAATAAATTGGAGTTCTTTTTTTGAGAGTTTACGATTTTTAAAAGTCAGCTGTCATTAATTTAAAACAATATGATAAAGAAAATTTCATCAATCATAGCTTTATTAATGGCTATTGTTGGAGTAATAAGTTCACAAAACAATAGCCTAAAGCCAAAACTGCTTCCTACCGTTGCTATTGGAATGGGTGTGCTTTCCTTTGATGGTGATATTGGAGCCGGTTTAAATTTAACCTCATTAAGCAGAGTAAGAGGAGGATATACCTTGGCTGCAGAGCAGCGATTAGGTAAGATTATTGGCGTATCGGTTAACGGTATTTATGGGAAATTGGCAGACGGTGAGAGAGGAGCTGAGCGGAATTTAAACTTTGAATCAAAAATATTTCAAGCAGATCTAAATCTTGTACTTCATCTCGACAACGATCTATTATTGAAACGTAACAGCACTTTTGCACCTTATTTGGTTGCCGGTTTTGGTTTTTTAAAATTTAATTCTTTTGGGGATTTAAAAAACAAAGATGGGGAAGCATATAATTATTGGGCAGATGGAACTATTCGCAGTTTACCGGACAGTGCTATAGGATCAAAAGTTCTTAGACGTGATTATACTTACGAAACCAGGTTAAATGATAGCAGTAAGTATAGTAACAGCGCATTTGCAATACCTGTTGGTATTGGAGTGAACATAAAAATAATTGATAAGTTTTCCGTCAATCTTGGCGCTACTTATTATTTCACTACTACCGACTGGATCGATAATTTTAAAGATCAAAAAAATGACCGGTACATTTTTGCCAATATATCGCTTAAATATAACCTTGGCAATAGTTCTGACGATGATAGTAACCCGGTTTACCAAACGGTGGATTTTGTATCACTGGATAGCTTAGATTCGGATGGAGATAAAGTTGCTGATGCTGTTGATGTTTGTCCCGGAACGCCTAAAGATGTGATTGTAACTCTTGACGGTTGTCCTGAAGATAGCGATTCAGATGGGGTTCCTGATTATATGGATAAGGAAGTTCTTACTATTGTTGGTAGATATGTTGATGAAAATGGAGAAACGATCACCGAAAAAATGTTTGATGATCGTAATAGACGATTTAATTCACAGGCTACGGAACGTAGCCAATTGTTTAATGAAAATCCAAGTTTTAAATATTTATTAAAGCTGGAAGCTAAATCAAGAAGTGTAAGAAAAAACAGCAAAGATTCAGCAGTTCTTCCGATAGCAATGTTGCCTTATGACTTAGATGATGACGATTATCTTTCTGCAGATGAATTAGTAAAAGCAATTGATTCATTTTTTGATGGCGATTCAGGAGTTGAAAATTTAAATGCCGTAATTGATTATTTCTTCGAACAATAAAAACAAAAATAAATTTAATATTTTAAATTTATTTTTAACTATTCACCACTCCTCATCTTTAATAGTGTCAATTTTATTTTAATGAAATAACAATTGTTCACAACACTCCTTTCTCAAAACTCTTAATTCATTACATCTTAAAACACTTGATTTTAATAGCCTCCAAGGTTGTTCAAATATCAGGTGTTTTTTTTTTCTTTTCTCAAACAATCGGTTATTAACAAAACCCTGTTTACAATTACAAATCCAACACCTTAAAAACAGAAATCAAATAGAATAGTTTTGCTCAAGATAATTTAATTGCGCTATAAATGGGTTTTTTCGAAAAGAAGTAGCTACTGTTAATTTAAACAAAATGATAAAGAAAATTTCACTTACTGTAGTTTTATTACTGACCATAGTAGGAATAGTTAATTCACAAAACGGAAAAACCAAAACAGCAAAACAGCTTCCTTCGATAGCAATTGGAGCTGGTGTGCTTTCATTTGATGGAGATATTGGAAATGGTGTGAATTTATCTTCATTAAGTAGAATAAGAGGCGGGTATAATTTAACTATTGAACAACGTATAGGCAGAGTGATTGGGCTTTCATTTAATGGCATTTATGGGAAAATAGCAGATAGCGAAAGCAGTTCAAAGCGCAACATAAATTTCGAATCAAAAATAATTCAGGCCGATTTAAACCTTGTCCTGCACCTTGATAATGATTTTATTTTTAAACGTTCCAGCGTTTTCGCTCCTTATTTATTTGTTGGTTTCGGATATTTAAAATTTGATTCTTATAGTGATCTAACTGACAAGAACGGAATTAAATATAATTATTGGACAGACGGAACTATCCGTGATTTAAAAGACAGCACCATTGGTGGCAAAATAATTCAACGTGATTATACTTACGAATCAAAATTAAATGATAGTGCTAAGTATGCGAACAGCTCATTTGCTTTGCCTATTGGCCTTGGTGTAAATTTAAAAATTGTAGATAATCTTTATATAAACTTAGGTGCCACTTATTATATGACGATGACCGACTGGATCGATAATTTTAAAAGTGGGAAGAACGATAGCTATATTTTCGCCAACGTGGCAGTTCAATTCAATTTTGGTAAACCTTACGATGATAGTAATCCTGTTTATGAAACGGTAGATTTTGCATCACTTGATAATTTAGATTCAGATGAAGATGGCGTGAAGGACGGTAGCGATGTGTGTCCGGGAACTCCTAAAGGTACGAAAATAACCCCGAATGGTTGCCCTGAAGACAGCGATGAAGATGGTGTTGCTGATTATCTGGATAAAGAACCTTTAACTAAGAAAGGTGCATTTGTTGATGAAACAGGCGTAACCATAACTGAAAAAATGATCGCAGAACGTCAAACAGTATATAGTGCATTGGCTACTGAACGTAGTAACTTATTCAATGAAAATCCAAGCTTGAAGTACTTAAAAGAAGTAGAAGCTAAATCAAAAAAAGGTGCACGTAAAAGCGGGACTATTCCTTCGGCTTTAAAAGTGGCAGATGCAAATAATGACAATTTTATTTCAACGGATGAAATTTCGAAAGCGATTGATAGCTTTTTTGAAGGAGATTCAGATTTCACAGTTGAAAAATTAAATGACTTAATTGATTTTTTCTTTGACCAATAAAACAAATAAATAAAATTTAATATTTGAATCTATGTTAAAATTCTCAATTCTTCTTTTCAACACTCTTGCATTGTTGATATATCAGTTTTTATTTACTGAAGGAGTTACGGTAACACAAAAACTTCCCGCTTCTGCAAAAGCAGAGAGTGAGTTTACAGTAGTATTAACAATTAATAAGGGGACTGCTGCAGGGTTTGCAAAGCTGCAACAAGATCTCCCTGCGGGATTTACAGCAATAGAGGATAAAAACAATGGTGCCTCATTTTCATTCAGCAATCAAGCGGTAAAGTTTATATGGATGTCGTTGCCAAATGACGCGGAATTTACCGTTTCCTATAAAGTAAAGGTTGATGCAGGAATAAGCGGTGACCAAATTGTTGCAGGTAAATTTTCTTATGTTACAGATAATGCGAAACAAACAACTGAAATAGAACCTGCTACTATTACTATAGGTGATGGAGACGCGACTGCAGCTGTAACGCCAACTGAAACACCCACAGAAACTCCAACTGAAACACCTACAGAAACTCCAACAGAAACACCAACAGAAGTTGTTAAAAGTACAACTGGAGGTGATGCATCACCATTTACCTGCGTTCGGAAAGTGCCAAGCACTACCGCTGGGGAATTTACAGTTGAGATCACTGTAAACAAAGCAAATTTAAGTGGTTTTGCTAAATTAATGGAGGTATTACCTTATGGATTTACTGCTACAGCATTAGAAACTGCCGGAGCATCATTTTCTTTTGCAGATCAAAAGGCGAGATTTATATGGGTAACCTTACCGGCTCAGCCTGAATTTAAAATATCTTATAAAGTAAGTGCTTCAGATGTAACTGGTGATCAAATTATTGATGGTGTATTTTCTTATATCGAAAATGATGAAACCAAAAAATTTGTGTTACAAACAAGTACAGTAACTGTTGGTGCCGGAGGAGATATTGTTAAAACGGAGGAACCAATAGATACTAAAGAACCCATTAAAGAGCCAACTTACGAAGAATTGGCTGCAAATAAAATTCCTACTCCTCAGGTAGGTGCTTATTACAAAGTTCAGATAATGGCCTTGCAAAAAGCAAGAACGGCCAGTTTTGTTGCGAATTATTATAATTTGAGTCCATCAAAAATTGAACTTAGAGCGGAAGCCGGAGTGAGAAAATATCTATTAACTACCTCACACACTGTATATAAAGATGCTCGTGATGAACGCGAAAAGGTTAAAGGCGGAATTGTTAGCGTTAACGTTCAGGCAAAACAACCGGCAGCTCCACCATTCGTAGTTGCATATAGCTATAATAAGAGAATTACAGTTCAGGATGCATTAATGGCTAGCAACCAAAAATGGTATAGGTAATTTGATGATTTTTTAATGTGCAAATTTGAAAATTAAAGGAGTTCATTAACAAATTATCAAATTCGCCAATTATCAAATTGATTTATTATATTTGCGTTTATGATTCACAAATCAAGGGGCATTTTATTTTTTTTATTGATAACGTGTTTTTCTTACGCACAATCAATAAAAACATCTTCTTATAGCGTTCCAAGCGCTACTTCAGGCAAAACTGAAGGTTCTGTTGAAACCGATACAACAAATAAAAATACTCCAACCGAATTAATTATCACTCCAACCATTGGATTAGGAACCGGTATGTTCTCCTTTTATGGGGATCTGTACAACAAACACTTTCAGGCACCAATGGTAAGCCGCCTTGCTTTTGATTTAAGCGTATCGCAGCCTATTAAGGACTATTTACAAATGAACCTTTACGTTTTATTTGGGAAATTAGGTGCAAATGAACGATTTGCCCCCAATAATCGTAATCTCAACTTTGAGACCCAAATACGTGCAGGCGGTCTAATGTTAGAATATAACTTCGATAATTTTTTACCCCAAAAACGCAGTGCAAGCCCCTATTTTTCATTAGGAATAGAATCTTTTGAGTTTCTTTCAAAAACAGATATGAAAGATAAAAATGGCGATACCTATTTTTACTGGGCAGATGGCTCGATACACAATAAAGACGAGTTTGCTTCTGATGCGAGTCAATCAGTAGAAATTTTTCGTGATTATACCTATGAATCGGATGTTCGTGAAAAGAATTTAGATGGGTTTGGAAAGTATCCTGAACGTTCTTTTGCAATACCGGTTGGTGCAGGTGTTATTTTTAAAATAAACGATTATGTGAACTTTAAAATGGGTGCTACCATGCACTTTACTTTTAACGACTATATTGATGGGGTCACAGAAAAAAGCCTTGGAAATCGCCAGGGAAACAGCAAGAATGATAATTTTATGATGACCTCCTTTTCTCTTCATTATAACCTAGGAACAAGCAAAAAGGGGAAGAAAAAGAGAGAAGCTGCCAGGAATAATGAAGAAAACTATAGAAATGTGGACTTCGCAATGCTTGATCTGGACGATACTGACAAAGATGGTGTGACGGATTGGGATGACCAATGCCAGGGAACTCCTGCGGGAGTGCCGGTAGATGCAAAAGGATGCCCGCTTGATGGTGATAATGATGGTGTTCCTAATTATAAAGATGATGAATTAAAATCCCCAAAAGCAGCACTTGTAAGTACAAGGGGAGTGCAAATGTCCGATTCTCTGATCGCTTACCAGTATAATTTTTATATGGATTCAACGGGTAGTTTCGGCTTAGTTGACAACCGCGACCCAGCATCCAGTAAATTAGGCCAAAAGGAATATACAGTGGAATTAGGGACCTTTAAAAAGGGACTTCCTCCAAATTTGATGACCAAATTTTTGAGCATTAGTGATATTTCCAGCGCTGCTAAAAGTGATTCCGCAACCATTTACACTGCCGGTAAATTTGATAATCTTAAAGATGCAGAAAAGCGCAAGCAACAGCTCATTAGCGAAGGTTTAACTGATGCCAAAGTGGTATATAAATTAAATTCAAAGTATTATGATGTGGATGCAATTGCAAGCGCAAAAACGGATACTGAAACAGCGAAAAAAGATAAAGGGTTGAAGAATCTTTTTAAAGGAACATTTTTAGGAGAAGATAAAACCCCGTTAGCTAATTCAAAAGTTAATTTAGTGAACGAAAAAGGTGAAATATTACAAACCACCACAACCGATGGGATGGGAGCCTTTCACTTTGACTACTTAACGCCAGATCAAAATGTATTGTTTGTACTTGACGAAAATGATACTCAACTAAAAAAATTAAAAAAAGTGTTTTTAGCGGATGCTAAAGGAGCTAAAGTAAGGGAAGTTTTCCCGAACAAGGCAGTATTTAGTTTACTTGATGTTAAAAAAGTTGTAACACCTATTGCAAGTGTTGCAAAGGATACTAAAACTACCAACATAAGTTCCAGCAGCAGCGCTTTGAATACTCCCGGTGTAGTATTAAGGGTTCAACTTGGAGCATACAAAAAAAAGCTCTCAAAAGCTGTATTTAAGGATATCGATGATTTAATTGAGATACGGACCGAAGATGGTTTGTATAAATATATGACCGGTTCATTCAAATCTATTGATGATGCTGCAAAGCTTAAAGTGGAGATGATACTGAACGGATACCCTGGGGCATTTATAGCTGCATATAAAGATGGTAAACGAATTACTTTGCAGGAAGCAGGTGCTACACTTGCTAAAAAAGAAGATGTTTTAGAAACGCCTGATAATAATGCTGTAAGTGCAGTAAACAAAAAGTTGGTGAAATTTAAGGTACAGGTGGGTGTTTTTAAAAATACGCCACCAGATAATGTACTTTCGGTATTTTCAAAATTGAGAGATCTAACTGGAGAAAAAACTTCAAGTGGTTTAACTCGTTATGTTGTTGGTTCATTCAATACCTATAAAGAGGCAGAAGCGTTTAAAAATGATATTGTAAAAAGATATGGGCTCTCTGATTCATTTGTTGTAGCAACCTTTAACAACGAATATATCTCCATACCGGAAGCTCTTGAGATACTAAAATAAGTTTCAGATCTCATTTGAAAAGCTAAATTGAATCTTACCACTAAATACTAATATGGAATTGGTTCTTTTCCATCATTAATAAAATAAATTTGTCAGAAACCTGTTAATTTGGGCGTTCCCCTTTCTTGAAAAAAGAAAGGGGCGGGCTTTTCACTTCAATCTTCTCCGAAAAAAAATCGGAGAAGGATTTCCGTTTCAATCCCTAACGCAGCATTTTGCAATGAATGGGCATTGAATAGATAGTTCACAAGCTTGTGTTTTGTTGGGCTTTAAAGAATTCGCAATCGAATTATTTGGGATAGCGCCCTTTTCAAACAAATTGCAGGATACGGAAGTTGCAAAGTAAAACCTGAAGATTTTTATTGTTTACGTTTTTTGCTTTTTCTTTTTTGCAGCAGGAAATAGGATATTATTCAATATTAACCGGTATCCTGGTGAGTTGGGATGTAAATTTAGATCGGTTGGAGGATCTTCAACACGATGCTCGTAATCTTCAGGATCGTGACCGCTGTAAAAGGTATAAGTTCCTTTACCGTATTCACCATGTATGTAACGGGCTTCATTTGCCGCTTTATTTTCCCCTAATATCAATACATTTGGTTTGATAAATGATTTATCAAACCCAACCGTTTGTCCCCAAAAGCCTTTAATGATCTGCTCATGATTTTGACAAAGCATGGTAGGAACAACATCCCATTTTGCTGAAAATTCGAATAAGGTAAACAAGTCATTTTCTCTTTTTACACCATGTTTTTCTTTTCGGGTGCGATAAGTATCAATGTTAGACTTGGCGTATTCAGAGGGATTGGTGCTGAGAGCGAAATTGGTGAACGCAAATGTTTTTGAAAAATCGAGTTTTGAATTATAATTAGGAGTTGTTCCATCCCCATCAAACATATTTTCGCAAATATCCAAGCCTTCAGCAGCTAAAGCAATATCGTACGAATCCGGAGCTGAACACATGGCAAACAAAAAGCCACCACCTGAAGTAAAGTCGCGTATTTTTTTTGCAACAGCAAGTTTCATTTGAGATACTTTTTCAAAACCCAGCGATTTCGCACTAGTTTCTAAAAATCGTTCCTGCTCCTGATACCAGGGGGCATTGCGGTAGTTTGCCCAAAAGCGACCATATTGTCCCGTAAAATCTTCGTGATGAAGATGAAGCCAATCATACAAGGGGAGCTTTTCTTTCAGGATCTCTTCATCATAAACTACATCGTATGGGATTTCTGCATACTTAAGTACCAATGTTACTGCATCATCCCAGGGTTGTTTTGTTTTAGGTGAATAAACGGCCACTTTAGGCGCCTTCTCCAATTTCACATTTTCCATATTTACTTCCGGATTGGAAATTTCGGTAAGTATAGCACTGGAGCGGGAGTCAGCAATCAATTCAAAAGTAACACCGCGAATGGTACATTCATTTTCAATTTCTTTTGCATCTTTGATCATAAAGCTGCCACCACGGTAGTTTAACAGCCAGTTTACTTCCACATCTTGCTTCAGTACCCAATAGGCAACCCCATAAGCTTTCAAATGATCTTTCTGATTAAGATCCATCGGAATAAGGATATATGCCGCTTGTGATAAAGTGGTTATAAATAAAAGCGAAAAAAATATTATTATGCGTTTCATGAAAACTAAATATTGAATTATAAAACGGTTGAATTTTAGAATTATTTCAACCAATCTGCAATTCTAAAGGTCGGTAATTTTTTTTCTAAAACGGATGATCTTCCTCAATATCATTCATTTTTGATTTACGAATAACAGAGTTAGTTGATTGGCCAAAATCCTGAGAAGGAGTAAGTCCTGCATCCGGAGAGCCGTAATCAATTTTTTGTCCAAAAGTTTCCAGATCCTCAAATTTGGTGAATTGGCCAATGAAGCGGGTCCTTGCAGAATCAACTGGTCCGCTACGATGTTTTGCAATAATTAATTCGGCAACTCCTGCAGTTGAATTACCCTCAGCATCTTCAGTAATATTATAATATTCCGGTCGATGGATGAACATAACCATATCGGCATCTTGCTCAATAGCACCGGACTCACGTAAATCGGAAAGTTGTGGGCGCTTATCCCCACCACGCGTTTCAACTGCTCTGCTCAACTGCGAAAGTGCAATAACAGGTATCTCGAGCTCTTTTGCCAATCCTTTTAATGAACGGGATATGGTTGCAATTTCTTGTTCCCGGTTTCCTTTTCCTTCGCTGCCGGCTGTCATCAGTTGTAAATAGTCAACAATGATCAATTCAATTTTGTGTTGCTCTTTTAATCTTCGAGCTTTTGCTCTTAGTTCAAAAACTGATAATCCCGGTGTATCATCAATAAACAAAGGTGCAGAGGCAAGTTTTGTTATTTTATCATTCAATTGCTGAAATTCATAATCTTCGAGCTGGCCTTTTTTTAGCTTTTCAGATGAAAGTTCAGATTCGCTCGCAATAAGCCTTGTTACCAACTGCAAGGATGACATTTCCAGTGAAAAGATAGCCACCGGTTTATTAAAATCAACAGCCGCATTGCGTGCCATGGTAAGTACCAAAGCGGTTTTTCCCATTGCAGGACGGGCAGCGATGATAACTAAATCTGATTTTTGCCAGCCGGTAGTTAAAGTATCCAATGCTGTTAAACCTGAGGGAACACCTGTAAAACTTCCTTTATTTTTTTTTGCAACTTCAATTTGCTCGATCGCTTTTTTGATGAGCGAGCTCATTTTATCGTAATTCTTTTTGATATTGCCCTCCATAATGGAAAACAAGCTTGATTCAGCATTATCTAATAGATCAAATACATCCGAACCTTCTTCATACGCATCATTAATTGTTTTGGTGGAAACACGAATTAACTCACGCTGAATATATTTTTGTGAAATAATACGTGCATGAAACTCAGCATTAGCAGCCGATGCAACACGATT
The DNA here is from genome assembly GCA_040388745.1 of Bacteroidota bacterium. GTDB lineage: Bacteria > Bacteroidota > Bacteroidia > 2-12-FULL-35-15 > 2-12-FULL-35-15 > 2-12-FULL-35-15. Next base: position 25,580 of record JAZKBF010000028.1, read on the forward strand.
GGTTAATTGGGTAATATAATAAGCCCCTCCAACAATATCCAGTTCCCCCGTTTTTTTTAATTCCTGGGTTACCGTTAAAATATCAACAGGTTCTGATCGGCTAAATAATTCGTAAATAGCTGAAAAAATTCGTGCGTGAGCATCTTTATAAAAACTATGTGGTTTTAAAATATCGATAACTTCTGTAAGAGCATCCTTTTCAAGCATCAAAGCGCCCAAAACAGCTTCCTCTAATTCTACTGCCTGAGGAGGCATTTTGCCATCTACAAGCTGTTGATTTGAGGTAGGTTTTGTTAATCGTTTGCGGGAATTTATATCGGTTTTTGTTGTGAATTCAGCCATGGAACAAATTTACAATATTTAACGCTAAGAAAAGTTCGAATTATAAACATTCGTCAAACACGATTTCAACATGTTTTTTTCGTTGCTGTTTTTAATGAATACACGCAGTAACAGTGTTTTATGACAGAGAACGGTTGTAATTATTATGTTTTTTTAACATTTTTGAAATATTTGTTAAACATCTCCTAATTTATGATTAGGATTTAATGAAACCGCAGGAGTCTTTAATTCAACAACTCTGCGGGATGATGTTTGAGAGGGTGTGTGTCGCTATAAGAAGCATTAATTGAGAAACACTGTTAGAAAACCCGTACCTTTGTAGAAAATCACAAGGGCCTTTGTTTTTCTCTGGCCTCATATTTATAAATTAAAATCAACTATGCTATTCGAATCATTAAGCCTCATTGAACCTATTTTAAAAGCGTTACAAGAAGAAGGTTATACTATCCCAACACCAATACAATCACAATCCATACCTCTTGTTTTACAAGGGAACGATCTATTAGGTTGCGCACAAACAGGAACAGGAAAAACGGCTGCATTTGCAATACCGATCTTACAATTGTTAAGTGCAAATAAAACGTACGACAAAAAAAAGAAAGTGAGAAGTTTGATCATTACGCCAACACGTGAGTTGGCGGTTCAAATTGGAGAGAGCTTTAGAGCTTACGGAAGACACACCGGATTAACCTGCACCGTAATTTTTGGCGGTGTTAATCAAAACCCTCAAACAGCAGCACTACGTGCTGGTGTGGATATTGTGATCGCAACACCGGGCCGACTTTTAGATCTTATGAATCAAGGACATTTGACTTTACGTGATGTGGAGATATTTGTATTAGATGAAGCAGATCGTATGTTGGATATGGGTTTTATTCACGATGTAAAAAAAATGTTGACAGCTCTTCCTAAAAAAAGACAGTCACTTTTCTTTTCAGCAACCATGCCACCGGAAATTGTTAAATTAGCAAGTACCATATTACAAAACCCTTCAAAGGTTTCGGTAACGCCCGTTTCATCAACAGTAGATATTATTAAACAATGTGTTTATTTTGTTGATAAAGGGAATAAAAATGACCTATTGATAGATATTTTAAAAGATAAAAATATTAAAACCGCCCTAGTATTTACACGTACCAAGCATGGTGCCGATAAAGTTGTTAAAGTTTTATTGAAACATAATATCAAAACAGAGGCGATACATGGTAACAAATCGCAAAATGCCAGACAACGCGCTTTAACAAATTTCAAAGAACAAACTACCCGTATATTAGTAGCAACCGATATTGCAGCACGTGGAATTGATGTTGATGACCTTGAATATGTGATCAATTATGAAATGTCCAATATAGCGGAAACATACGTGCATCGTATAGGAAGAACAGGAAGGGCAGGAGCAAAAGGAACTGCAATTTCGTTTTGTGATGCAGAAGAAAAAGAATACTTGCGTGATGTTGAAAAATTGATCGCAAAAAAAATTCCGGTAATTGAAAATCATGCATTTCCATTAATGGACCATAACCCGGTAAAAGCTCCAAAACAGCAACAAGGAAGAAGAAATTTCCGCACGAACGATAGTTCAGCCGGGCGTGGAGGTCATCAAGGGCCGAAACCTACCGGAAATAATGGTCAAAAAAAGTGGTTTGGTAAACCAAAAACTTCTAGATAGGTTTGTCCGACTGTTCTTAAAATGTTTACTCTGCAATTTTAATCTGTCCATTTGCATCCTAATTTATTGTTTGTTTTCTTTTGTTCTATTTTTATAGGGCTTAGGGATATATACATATTAATTGGTGTTTGCTTTAATTTTCTATGTACCTTTCTTTCATTGTACTTTTAGATCCCACAACATTTAAAGTGATCTACACTCAAAAATGAAAAAAAGTCTGGCATTATTATCTATGATTTTTGTGCTATTTTGCAATTGTCAAGCTCAACAATGCATTCCTAATACGACTAATGGAGGCTTTGAACAGCCCTCTGGTTGTGGAAGCTTTTGCACTGTGAATGCAAGTACTGTTCCGGAATGGAGTACTACTGCAAGTGATAATATGATCGAGATTTGGTCAAGCGGTTTTCTTGGCGTACCTGCATATGAGGGAAATCAATTTGCAGAATTAAATGCTAATCAGGCTTCAACGTTGTACATCGATATTTGTACCCCTTGCTCGAATACAGTAAATTGGTCATTCGCCCACCGGGGAAGGTCAGGCGTTGATGTTATCGCTTTAAAAGCAGGTCCTCCGGGAGGCCCTTACACTCAGTTGGGAATATATAGTGATGGGAACACTGCCTGGGGATTTTACACCGGGATATATGCTATCCCTTCAGGACAATCAGTAACGCGTTTTTTGTATGAATCGGTTTCGTCATCCGGTGGGAATTCTACTTTTGGAAATTTTTTGGATGCTGTTAGTTTCAGCTATGCCTCCGCGTTAACCGTTAATTCTCCTACAATTTGTGCCGGGCAAACTGCAACACTTACTGCTGGTGGTGCCACTTCTTATTCCTGGTCATCAGGGCTAAGTTCAACAACAGGTGCAACTGTTACAGGCTCGCCTTCTACTACCACAAGCTATACAGTTACAGGAACATCAAGTGGTTGCCCAAGCACAGCTATTGCTACTATTACTATTGGTACCAATCTTACTCCTACGGTTAATTCTCCTACTATTTGTGCCGGACAAACAGCAACACTTACTGCAGGGAATGCCACGTCTTATGTATGGACCGCGGGATTAAGCTCCGCAAGCGGTGCAACTGTTACAGGTTCTCCAACAACAACTACAAGTTATACAGTAACCGGCACATCAGGTAATTGTGCGGGTTCTGCAATCGCAACTGTCACTGTTAAACCTGTTCCGATCTTAACGAATAGTACTTTAAGTCAAACTGTTTGTTCAGGTTCTAATTCAATTATAGTAATGCTTACATCTAATGTTCCTTCAACTACTTTTGGATGGACTGCGACTGCGACAGTGGGTATTACAGGATTTACTGCAAGTGGAACAGGTAATATTCCTGCTGAAACCATAAACACAACCGGATCAACAACTGGTACTATTACCTACGCAATTACTCCAACAATTAATGGATGTTCAGGTGTTTCAACAAATTATACAATTGCAGTAACTCCTTTACCAGCCATTTCAGTTAATTCAGTTACAATTTGTCCGGGGCAAAACGCTGTATTAACCGCTACAAACAGTACAACTTATTCCTGGACCAACGGTCAAACAATAAACCCAATAACTGTTTCTCCTCCAAGTACTACTTCTTATACTGTTACCGGTACGTCATTGGGTTGCTCAGCCACGGCAATAGCCATTGTAACGGTATCAAGTACAATTCCCGTTAATATAAATTCAGACACTATTTGTATTGGTCAATCGAGTACACTTACTTCTACAACGGCCGCAACTTATTCATGGTCGAATGGACAAACTGTAAATCCAATAATTGTTTCGCCATTGGCCACTACTACTTATACTGTAAATATTGCTACGGGAACCTGCTCGGGTACAGGAACTTCAACGGTAATTGTTAATCCTTTGCCAACAGCTACTCTAAGCGGTGGAGCAGTTATTTGCCCAACAACATCAACGCCAATCACTATTGCATTAACAGGTACAGCTCCTTGGACAATAGTATACACAGATGGTACTGCAAGTACAACAGTTCCCAATATATTAACGTCACCATATATTATTGCGGCAACAACGATAGGAACATTTTCGCTTAGTTCGGTTACGGATGCGAATTGTATAGGAACTTCTTCAGGAAGTGCTGTGGTTACATTTAAACCATATCCTACTGCATTGATCAGTGGAGGAAGTGTAGTTTGTCAGGGCCAAACAGTTCTGCCGGTTACTATTTCATTAACAGGCACTGGTCCATGGAATATTACGTATACAGATGGTGCAGCAAGTACAACAGTAACTTCGGTTAATCCAACATATTCTATTGATAACAATAACCCCGGATCAGGAACATATTCTGTTTTGGCCGTTTCGGATTCTATATGTCCGGGTACCAGCAGTGGAAGCGCTTTGGTAATCATTAATCCACTACCAACGGCTACTGTCGGGCCTAATGTGATTGGATGTATCGGTTCGGTTACACCATCGGTAACTATAGCATTAACGGGGACTTCGCCATGGAACATTAATTATACAGATGGAACAACCGGCACAACAGCTGTAGCATTGGTTTCTCCTTTTGCGATAACGAACCCTTCTGTTGGAAATTATTCGGTTACTTCTATTTCTGATGGAAATAATTGCATAGGAACGTTTAGTGGAAATGCATCTGTTGTTATTAACCCTGTACCTGCAGTTAGTGTCAACTCATTAACAATTTGTAATGGTGAACCGGCAACACTTATTGCTACACCAATACCAACAGGTGGTACTTATTCCTGGTCACCTACAGGCTCTATGATCGATTCGATCACGATCTCTCCCGGAATAACAACAACTTATACTGTTACATATACTTTTAATTCTTGTCCCATTTCCGGAACAGGTATTGTTACAGTGAATCCGAACCCTATCGCAATTTTTTCTGCACCTGCTGTAACCAGTATTATTAATCCTGCTGTTAATTTTATTGATAATTCTGTAGGAGCAATAACCTGGAATTGGGATTTTGGTGATACGCTTGGTGCGATCAATAATACAAACACCCTTCAAAATCCAACGCATACCTATTCTACAACAGGAACATTCTGTGTAACATTGGCAATACAAAATGCATTTGGATGCGTTGATACTTTTCCTTTATGTTTGGTAATTGATCCTGAAATTGTTTTCCCAAATGCGTTTACTCCTAACCCCGATGGGTCTAATGGAGGGTACTACAATATAAATAGTTTAGACAATGATGTTTTCCACCCTTATACTTCGGGAGTAGTTGAATTTGAATTTGATATTTTTGATCGTTGGGGTGAATTGGTTTTTGAGTCTAAGGATTTAAAAGAAGGATGGGATGGCTATTATAAAGGAGTATTATGTCAGCAAGGAGTTTACATTTGGAAAGCACGTATAAAGTCCTACAATGGAGTGTTTAATAAAAGTGGTGATGTAATACTTTTAAGGTAAAAAAAATAATTTCCTTATCGAAAATACAATTTACCAACAACGGTGAAATGGTATAATCGACAGACAAGAATTTTTATTGAATAAAATTCAGGGTTAAAGCAATCAGTTATAATATCATTAATTACAGATGATCTTAAAATTTGATAAGTAAGCCCACACCAATATTTACTCCACTTGCTTTTAATTTAAAAACACGATCGGTATCATTATTTAGATTGGAATCGTTCTTATTGGAAAATAGAATACTTGGGTAACTGTATACTGTATATCCAAGATTAAATGAAAGTCCAATATGTTCGCCAAAATAGAAGCGTGGAATAGCAGCGAAACCGTAGTTAAATCCATTATCTTTTGCAATAGTATTCAAAGTATCTTTACTATCAAGCTTAAAACTAGAATAGCCTAAAGTTACTCCGATAGGTAGATCAAAACGATTCGTTTTTATTAAATGCAAATTTAAAACCAGTCCGGCATCAATACCTGTCACTCCAACTTTTAATCCTGATATTGAATCTTTTTCTGAAAAATATTTAGAGTAAGCAACGCGAGCACCTATACCTAACCAATTCTTCAAACCAAATTCAATATTTAATGGATAAACTGTTGCGGCTGCAGCATTAGTTGTATCTTTTTTAATCCTTGTAGTACTGAAGCTGCTCCCATTCCATACCTGATTATTATATGCATCCTCAAGATCTGTTTTATAAACAGAAACCCCAATGCCTAAATCAACGATAACGGCTCCTTTGTGAAATGCTTTTTTTTGAGCATTTGAAGTATTAATTATTAAAGCAATTGCAACAAATGTTAATGTAATTTTTTTCATTTTAAAAATGTATTTGATTGTAATGCAATAGTATAATTTTTTTTCGAATTAATGAACTCTGCTTTATATGATAATTTATAAATCTACTTATGCCCTGTTGATAGTCGATTTTGCGTTAGGGATTGCAACGGAAATCCCCGCCCGAACGAATGAATTCGGTCATTCGGGCAGGCTTTTCTGTTTAGAAAAGATTGCAGTGAAAAGCCCGGCCCTTTCTTTTTTAAGAAAGGGAACGTCTAAATAAAAGTTAAAATAACTGATCTGCAATAATCATTGTAATGGTGATTAAAACAATACCAACAATATCCAAAACCAATCCTGCTTTTAACATGTCTTTTACCCGAAGGCGATTACTGCCAAATACTATTGTATTAGGTGCTGTGGCAACAGGTAGCATAAAACCTAATGACGCAGCTAAAGTGGCCGGTATCATTAACATGAGCGGGTGAATATCCATTGTTTTTTGTAAAGCCAGGAGTATGGGGAGCATTAATTGAATACAGGCAACATTCGAAGCAAATTCACTAATGAAAGTTACTAAAATACACATTCCGAAAATGAAAATATAAATATTAGTATGTGATGTAAACTGCAGTTGAGAGCCAAGCCAGTTACTCAAACCTGATAATTCACATCCTTTCGCTAATGCAAACCCACCTCCAAATAATAGAATAATGTCAAATGGCAGTCTGGTAACATCCTCCCAGATAATGAGTGCTCTGCCTTTTTCTTTTTTTGATGGTATAAAAAAAAGCAGCAATGCCATAACGACAGCTACTGTGCTATCCTGGAGATAATCTTTGTTTGGAAATAAATTACTCCAGCCACTCATTTTAATTGCTCCAAAATCGATATCAGCGCGAGTAAACCATAAAAGGGCAGTAATGGAAAAGATGGTGGCTACTACTTTTTCTTCAAAACTCATCTTACCCAATTTTTGATAGGCGGATGCAAAATAGCCCTTATCAAGCAAAAGAACCGTGTCTTTTTTAATAAACATTGTTTTAAGTACTCCAAATGCAACTAATAAAAAAACAAATGAAAGGGGAAAGGCGAGAAGGAACCAGGATAAAAAATTTATGTCATTATTTTGCGGAAACTTTTCGGTGTATTCACGCAAAAAGATCATGTTGGTTGGAGTGCCTACTAATGTTGCCATTCCGCCAATGGTTGCTGAATATGCCAATCCGATCAATAAGGCCGAAGCCATTTTATGAGAATGGTGCTCTTCTTTAAAATGTTTTTCTATTTGAACGATCACCGCCAATACAGCCGATAGTAACATCATTACTGTAGCTGTATTTGAGATCCACATTGAAATTAAATAGGAGGTAAGCATAGTTCCAAATAAAATGCGTGATGGGCTTGTACCCATATTCATCAGTATTTTTAAAGCAATTCGCTGATGTAAATTCCAACGTTCAATAGCGAATGCAATAATAAATCCACCTATAAATAAAAATATGATAGGATCCATATATTGATAAGCAGTGGTTTTTGAATCTGCAATTCCAAATAATGGGAGTAATATTATTGGTAATAATGCGGTAACTGCTAAATGAATAGCTTCGGTGAGCCACCATGTGCCCATCCAAACAGCCACAGCAGCCATTTTTGTAACCATTGGATTGCCGGGTGACAGATCAACACTTATATAAAGCATAAATGCTAATAAAGGACCGAGGATCAGTTTTAAGTTTTTTGAATAATTCATTTATTTAAAAATTACAAATAAAATATTTTAGTTTTGTAAAATAAAACCAAAATCAATGAAGAACAAACTTAAGAATATTGGTTTACTTTTTGTTTGTTTAGTTTTTATTTCAATGTTACAATCTTGTTTTTTGTTTCTTGGCGTTAAAAGCACGCCTGCTGCAGCTGATCAGGATACTCATGAACAAAACGGTTTTGTAAAAGCAACAATAATAAATTACGCTCTTGATGGTTGTAACTTTATGCTTCAGTTAGAAGATGGAAAAAAATTAGAACCGGTAAATCTTTCGGAAGAATTTAGAAAAGATAATATTAAAGTGTGGATAAAATATCAGCATTATAAAGGTACCAGTATATGTATGGCTGGGGAGATGGTAACGGTTACTGCTATAGAAAACGATATCTCGCGCATAAAGGATGAGAAGACCCGGGACAAGAATAAGTAATAAAAAAATTAAAAAAATACTTCTGAAACTGTTATTTCATAAGAATTAATAGAGGAGAGAAGGTAGGGGAGAGGTAACATGCGAATAATATTTATGGGAACACCGGAGTTTGCAGTGGAAACTCTGGGCTTGCTTTTACAAAACAATTATAATGTGGTTGGTGTAATTACAGTTCCTGACAAGCCTGCGGGGCGCGGCCAGCAGTTGCAACAGTCGGCAGTAAAAAAATATGCTCTTGATAAAGGATTAAATATTCTTCAACCTGAAAAATTAAAGGACGAAAATTTTCTTGAGCAATTAGATAAGCTAAAAGCTGATTTACAAATTGTGGTTGCTTTTCGGATGTTGCCCGAAGTGGTATGGAATATGCCGCCTATAGGGACAATTAACCTGCATGGCTCATTGTTGCCGAATTATCGTGGGGCTGCTCCAATTAATTGGGCAATAATTAATGGTGAAAAAGAAACAGGTGTTTCTACTTTTTTTCTTCAGCAGGAAATTGATACCGGTAAAATTATTTTCCAGGAAAGAACACCTATTAGAGAAAATGAGACTGCAGGTGAGATCCACGATAAGCTGATGCATATTGGTGCCCAATTGGTTTTAAAGACCGTGCATGCCATTGAAAATGATAATTATCCACAAATAGATCAATCAGAATTGATCACCTTAGAAGAACCGGTTAAAAATGCTCCAAAGATTTTCAAAACCGATTGTCGCATCGATTGGACCAGAACAGTGGATGAGATACATAATCAAATTAGGGGTTTAAGCCCATATCCAGCCGCTTTTACGGATTTTGTATCGCCAGAAGGTAAAATAATTCCGGTTAAAATTTTTAGAAGCCGAAAGGAGAATGGTACACACGATTTGGGTATAACTAATATCATTACTGATTCGAAAAGTTACATTAAAATAGCTGTTAAGAACGGTTATATTCTGTTAGATGAGATACAAATTGCCGGAAAGAAGAGAATGGCTGTAGATGAGTTTCTACGCGGCTTTCAGCTAAAAAACGACTGGAAAGTAAATTGACGGAAACGGTATAGGATTGCTTTGGCTGCAACCTCCTTATACCATAGCTTTCAGCTACACAAAATCCTATGTGTACACATATAATATCCGTTCAGTCTTTCTTTTACCTGAAACATAGCTATAAGTCCTCTTGCAGGTCAAGTTATCAACAAAAGGGCGATTTATAAACAAATATTGAACTTTTATGCTTGGAATGTTGCATCGGGGCTGATTTGTTGTACATTTGTATTGTAATAATTAATTAATGTTTAACCCTTAAAAAACAACACAATGAACAAAGCAGAATTAGTTGAAGCTATCGCAACAGAAACAAAATTAACAAAAGCAGATGCTGGAAGAGCATTAGAAGCATTCGTAACAGCTACAACAAAAGCACTTAAAAAAGGTGATAGAGTTGCATTAGTTGGTTTCGGTTCTTTCTCTGTATCTAAAAGAGCTGCAAGAGTAGGTCGCAATCCACAAACTGGAAAAGCTATTAAAATTGCTGCTAAAAAAGTAGCTAAATTTAAAGCTGGTGCTGACTTAGCAAAAACTGTTAACAAATAGTTATCAACTAAGTACATTAAAAAAGTCCCGCATTAATGCGGGACTTTTTTATTTATAAGCAATTCCTAAATTAATTAAGAAGATAGTACCTTTGCAGCCAAAATTTAATTGCGTATTGCAAGATTAAATGAAATTATGAACGATCATTATTCTTTGAACATAAATGCTGCGTTAGGGATTCCTTCGACAGGCTCTGGATAAATTCCGCGTAAATCCTTTTCTGTTTAGAAAAGATTGAAGCCCTTCGGCTCGGCTCAGGATAAACTCCAAGCCCGTTCCTTTTTTTTTCAAGAAAAGGAAACGCCCCAAAAATGAATGGAAATTATAAATTAAAAAGATAGACTAAATTAATTCAACAATGAGCAAACAAGACAAAATAAATAACTTCGATCCAAACGCATTAGGCGATGCAAACAATAATATATATGGACTTCCTTTTACTACCGATGAAGCAGAAGTAGTGATCATTCCGGTTCCTTGGGAAGTAACAGTATCATATAGGTCAGGTGCTGCATTAGGCCCTCAGGCTGTATTTGATGCATCTTACCAGGTTGATCTATTTGATCCTAAAATTGCTGATGCCTGGAAAATAGGAATTGCAATGGAACCTGTTTCAGATGATATTGCAAGTAAAAACGAAAGTTTAAGACGCAAATCCGAAGCATATCTTACTTTGTTGGAAGAAGGTGAATCGATTGAGAGTAACGAAAAAATGAAAGATATTCTAACACTCATTAATGCTGAGAGTGTTAAATTGAATAATTGGGTAAAAACAAAATCACTTACCTATTTGGACAAAAATAAAATTGTTGCTTTACTTGGGGGGGACCACAGCACACCACTTGGATTAATGCAGGCATTAGCAGAAAAACATGAGTCATTTGCCATTTTACAGATTGATGCACATGCTGATTTACGTGATGCTTTCGAAGGTTTTGATTACTCTCATGCCTCTATCATGTATAATGCAATTAAAATCCCGCAAGTATCAAAATTAGTGCAGGTTGGTATTCGTGACTATTGTGAGTTTGAATTTGATCTAATTAAAAATTCAAATGGTCGCATCGTAACTTTTTTCGATCGTGATATTAAGAACAAACAATACGATGGTGCAACCTGGACCAGTATCTGCAATGAGATAATCGCGCAATTACCAAAAGATATTTATTTAAGTTTTGATATAGACGGGCTTGACCCGAAACTTTGCCCAAACACAGGGACACCTGTTGCCGGAGGTTTCGAATTTGAGCAAGTATTAATGTTGATCGAAAAAATTGTTGATTCAGGAAAACGCATTATCGCATTTGATATTAACGAAGTTGCACCAGGTGGTGATGAATGGGATGCTAATGTTGGTGCTCGTTTACTATATCGTATTGCAAATATGGTTGCAAGATCAAACGGCAGGGTTGCTAATAAATAAGAATCAAAAGAGGATTGAAATCTATCCTTTATACAATTGAAACGTAAAACTTGGAAACAAAACATTTAAATAAGGAGCTTGTAAGTTATTTATCAAATTTAATTTCGGAGAATCGAAGGGCTAAGTTTGACGAGGTTCTGAATTACCGAACCCGTCATATCACTATTGTGCTGGAAGACCTTTATCAGCCGCACAATGCAAGTGCTGTACTCCGCTCTTGCGATATTTTCGGCATCCAGGATATTCATATTGTTGAAAATAAAAATGTTTATACCGTAAACCGTGATATTGCATTGGGTTCTCCCAAATGGCTGAACATCCATAAATACAGCAATCAGGAAAATAATACAAAGCATTGTATTGATGAGTTAAAAGCAAAAGGGTATCAAATAGTGGCTACCAGCCCTCATAAAAATGGTTGCACTATTGAAGATCTCTCCGTTGACAAGCCCATTGCATTGATATTTGGAACAGAGTTAACAGGTATTTCTGATACTGTAAGGGATAACGCGGATGCTTTTGTACAGATCCCGATGTTTGGTTTTACGGAGAGTTTTAACATATCTGTTTCTGTAGCTTTATGTTTACATACACTTACAGCAAAGCTTCATCAATCCAATGCTAACTGGCAGTTGGATGATGATGAAAAGGATGAATTACTATTGACCTGGTTACGAAATACGATTCGAAAAGTGGAATTGATCGAAAAAGATTTTTTTGAGAAAAGGAAATAGCCTTTTTATGAATCCTGATTTTTTTGAATTTCCTTTCGTTTCTTAATTCATTAATCTGAAATCAATGAGGAATGATAGGGTTTACGCTTATAATAGAATGATGAAATGGATGAAATAGTTGACCAGAAGTGAAGTTTTAAAACAGTCATTTTTATACTTTCTTCTGAACCACGTTAAAAAGAGTTTTTTTTTTCTAAAATTGATGTACATTTGCACTAATAATTAAAAATAAAAAATAAAAAACAAATTATGGGAAAAGGCGATAAAAAAAGCCGTAAAGGCAAAATTACTATGGGGTCTCATGGGGTTCTTAGACCAAG
>JAZKBF010000028.1:38073-133342 GCA_040388745.1 Bacteroidota bacterium
AAAAAAGCTAAAGCTAAAGCAGCATTGGCAGCAAAAAAAGAAGCAGCACCTGTAAAGAAAGTAGCGGCAGCGAAAAAAGCAGCTACAACTGATGCAGCACCAAAAAAAGCAGCAGCACCAAAAAAAGCAGCCGCTAAAAAAGCGGAATAAATTAATTTGAATCAAATAAAAATCCCTCATTAAATTTTTTAATGAGGGATTTTTATTTCTACTTGTTTTTGGTAGATCAAGGAGCCAATCGTTCTATTTTCCAATTATTATTTTCCATTGTATATAAAATGCGATCGTGTAAGCGATTTGGACGGCCTTGCCAAAACTCTATGGTAGTTGGCTTTAACAGGTAACCGCCCCAATGTGGTGGCCGGGGAACATTTTCGTCCGGATACTCTAAAGAAATTTTCTCATATTCCTTATTTAATACTTCCCGATTTAAAATTTTTTTACTTTGCTCAGAAGTCCAGGCGCCTAACTTACTTTCCCTCGGACGACTGTTAAAATATAGATCAGATTCTTCAGGAGTTTGTTTTTGTACAACACCTTCAATGCGTATTTGTCGCTCTAATTCAGGCCAGAAGAATAATAGAGCACAATTAGGATTTTCTGCTATTTCAGAACCTTTCCTACTGTTGTAATTGCTATAATACACAAAACCGTTTTCAGAAAAATTTCGTAACAATAAAATTCTGGCAGAGGGTTTTCCTTCTTTTGTGGCAGAACATAAGGTCATTGCGTTAGGATCAATTACTTGAGCACCAACGGCCTCTTCAACCCATTTTGCAAATTGAAAAATTGGGTTTTCAAATACATCATGTTCATCCAATTTTTGTTTTGCAAAATCGTGACGTATTGTGTTGATATAATTTCTTAGATCTTCCATGTTTTTTTTAATTGGAGAATTGGAGAATTTGAAAATTGGAGATTTGGTGGTTTGGTGATTTGGAGAATGGAAGAAATTGAAAAGTTCTTCAATTCCTTTCCTTTCCTTTCCTTTTTCAATTCTCTATTTCTCTATTTCTCTATTTCCTTAGTTCTTTAATTCCTGATTAACTCATTCAACTTTTCGAGCAATTTTTTTGATGTATTATTAAAATATCTTTTTTGTTTGTAGGCTACCACCCATCGAATTCCATTGATGGCATTGGTTAAAAACAATTCATCAGCACCTAACAATACATTTTGCATAATTGATAATTCATATACTGCAATACGGTTTGCTTTTGCTATTTCAATGATCTTTTTACGCATCACGCCATCAACGCATCCATCAGCAATTGGTGAAGTATATAATACTCCATTTTTCACAGCAAATATATTAGAACTGATCGCTTCAGTAATAATACCTTTATCATTTACCAATATGCATTCATCCAGGGAATTTTGTTTTTTAAAAATGCCGGCCATCACGTATATAGCGCTATTAGCTGATTTTATTGCTGATAAAGCGCTTTGTGATTTCTTTAATTCTGTATAAAGATCCACTGTAAAACCTTTGGAATTGAGCTCATAGCCTTTGGTTTCCAATAAAGATGCTTCTATTAAGTAGGAGACCGTATTAACATCCGGAGCATAAAAACCGCCCGGGTTTCTGTAAATAGTAAGTTTTATACGCCCATCAGAAGTGATACCATTTTTTTTAGCAAGCGTTAAAATAGCATGTTCAAAAAATGTTTCATTAAAAAGTGGGTTGATCTGCATTTTTAAAACGCTCATCCCAACTAACAAACGTTGTAAATGTTCTTTTAAAAATTGTGGATGAGCATTAGTGATTCGAATGGTTTCAAACAAGGCATCGCCATAGCAAAATGCCCTGTTATTAGCTGTAAACAAAGGTTGGTCAGCTGCTAAATGAGTTCCGTTATGGTCTATGAATTGTTGCATTGTAATTATTAATTGGCGTATATATAATCTTTATATACCTCGACTTTATATTTAAGTAAAACTCAATGGCAAAGAAATATGGATCTGATTTTTTAATTCGCTATTTGATCCAAAATAGTTTTTAATGAAATATTGGCTTCTATTAAAATGCCTTTCACCCCGGCTTTTTCTGCAGCTTCTACATCGCGTTCTTTGTCACCAATAAAATATGATTTTGAAGCATCAATATCAAAACGTGCCAACCCTTTTTCTACAAATAATGAATCGGGTTTACGGCATATACAACGGCCAACATCGGGGTGATGAACGCAATAATAAATTTCAGAAAGAGTGATATTATTATTGTTGAATTGTTCAACTAAATACTTATGCAATACTTCTACTTCGCTTTGTTTATATAACTCTTTTGCAATGCCACTTTGATTAGAAACAATAATAAGCAAATAGCCCATTCGCTGGAACGTTTGCAATACTTCTATCAGATCAGGTAAAATTACAAAATCCTCTAATTTGTGTGTATAGCCGCGCTCCACATTAATTACTCCATCTCGGTCTAAAAATATTGCTTTATTCATGATTACTATCAATTACGAATTTTAACGAATTACGAATCTGCTTTTGTTAAATTTTTGCTTTATTTATTTTCGTATTCGCTTTTAAGTAAAGAGAAAACTAATGAGTCTTCTACTACACCATTTTTACGATAATGTTCTCTTAAATGACCTTCTTGTTTAAAATTTAATTTCTGAATTACTTTTAAGGAAGGTATATTATCAGGCTCAATATATACTTCTATTCTATTTAGATCCATTTTTTTGAATCCATATTCAATTATTGAAAATATGGCTTCTGTCATTATTCCTTTTTTCTTAAAATCATCGTTCGTCAAGGTATAACCAATTTCTGCACGACTATGGTCTAGATACCATGTATGATAGCCACACCAACCTATTACGCTTTCAGTTATTTTATCTATTAGTTGAAAATAAAGAAATGATCTATTAAACGTTGAAATTCCTTTTTCGTATTTTTCTTTTTCTTTTTTTAATTCTATGTCAGAATTAATATCAAAAAATGTTTTTATTTTATCATCCGAAAAATTCTCAAAAACATAAGTAAAAACATCAGGAGTTAATTTCCTCAGTTTTAATCTTTCAGTTTGTATTATTTCAAATTGCATATCTTAATTTACAAATGTGGGGCCGTTCTAATTAATTATCTTGCTATTTGATCTATAAAGGATTGCAATAAACTTGGTTTTAAAATCAGGGTAAAAGCGATACCAAACACTGCTCCCCAAAAATGAGCATCATGCCCAATATTACCTTGGCCACGTTTTGCCATATAGTATTCTATTCCTAAAAAAATTAATCCGAACAGGTATGCAGGAATCGGAATTGGTAAAATTAATAACATTAATTTTTGAGTAGGAGCGAGGATTATAAATGCAAAGATCACTGCAGATACTGCGCCTGAAGCACCTAAGGCATTATAATAAATGTCGTTCTTATGTTTTTCGTAGGAATACAAAGAAGACATTACTAAGCCACCAACATAAAGTAGAACAAAGAATAATATTCCTTTAGCTCCAAATACATCGTTGTCGCGATACATTTGCTCCACATTCCCACCAAAGATATATAAGGAGAACATATTAAATGCCAGGTGCATCCAATCGGCATGTATCAAACCATTCGAAAAAAAGCGATACCACTCCTTTCTTTTATGGATCATATATGCGTTAAACATCAGTTTGTTTTTCAATGAATGATTATCCATTGAAATGATAGATACGAGTACTGTAATGGCGATAATGATGATTGTGATCATAGTTGTAAAGATAATAGAATTAGTTCATTAGTTTAAACCAGCTAATTATTTTATAACTATTTCATTTACACCTGATTTTTTTATCGCACCCTATATTATTTTATCGTTTCCTGATAAAAACCCTTTGAAAATTCAGCTGATTTATTTTTTGGAATAGATAAGGATTGCCATTCGGTATTTTTAATTTGCTTTGCCAGAAAAACAATTTGTCCTATATGGTAAGCATAATGAGCTGTTTGTCGGTTCAGCGCCTGAGTTACAGTTAATTTTTCGGCACGTATGGTAATCGTTTTCATTAGATCATCTTCATTGAGCGAATTAAGAGTATCCAAAAACACTTTCCAGCCTTTGTTCCAGGATTCCATCAGTTGTTCCCTGGTCTCATGATCATCCACAAATTCAAAATCTCTGTTTCTAGTCAGTTTTTCGCCATCCGTTGTTAAAAAATCAGTCCATCTGGAAATCATATTTCCACTCAAATGTTTTATGATCACAGCAATACTGTTTGATTCGATATCAGGCTGATAATGGAAGTCCTCATCATTTTTTAACTGAGCAAAAGTTTTTTCAGCAAGTGTTTTGTAATTTTTAAATACCCCAATTGTATTTTCTAAAAAATGTTTTTCTAAACTCGTTTTGCTTTTGCTTTTTTGTTTAATGATTAATCGAAGCGATTGATCGTAGGTAACATAATTCCAGGCCCAGTTAATGAATACGAATAACCTGTTTTTAATGCCTACAATTGATATTAAGTGTACAAACATCCATACTATCCAGGCAATAAAGCCATGAAGTTTAAAATAGGTCAGATCAGCTACCGCCTTATTTCTGCCTACTGTTGCCATAGCCCCCCTATCTTTATAAGTAAATGGCTTTTGGGGTTTGTTCAATAAAGCGTTTTTTAGATTTTGGGCTAACAGGTGAGCCTGTTGTATCGCCACCTGTGCCATTTGTGGATGCCCTTTCGGAAATTTCTCTTCTGTCATTAAAGCGATATCACCTACTGCAAAAATGTTGGAGTAACCTTCTACTTTATTGTATCTATCAACTTTTATTCTATTTGCTTTTGAAATAGAGTCTGCATTTAAACCCTCAATTTTACTTCCAATTACCCCGGCAGCCCATACCAATGTATTGGCTCTTATCATTGATCCATCCGCTAAATGAACATTTATGCCATCGTAATCTTTTACCTGGGTATTTAGAGAGATTTTTACTCCTAAGTTTTTTAAATATTTTTTTGCTTTATTTGATGCACTTTCCGACATGGTATTGAGCACTCTTGGCCCGCCTTCCAATAAATGAACATGCATTTTTTTAAAATCCAATTCGGGGTATTCTTTTGGCAATACATATTTTTTCATTTCGGCCAGGGCACCGGATACCTCAACTCCTGTTGGGCCTCCACCCACTACCACAATATTCAATAAGCCTGTTTTGACATCAATATCTTCTGTTGTTAAAGCGTTTTCATAATTTTGCAAAATGGTGTTTCGTAATGTCAGGGCTTCGGCTACAGATTTCATCGGCATAGCTTTTTCCATCAGTTTAGAATTACCAAAATAGTTGGTATCCGTACCTATAGCAATTACCAAATAATCATAATCGATCATTCCAATATTCGTATTGATCTGATTTTTATCTGCAATGATTTGTGTCACTTCAGCAATACGAATGTGAATATTTTTCGTTTTCTGAAAAATTTTTCGCAACGGAAATGAAATTGCACTCGGCTCCAAACCCGAAGTGGCAACCTGATAAAGCAAAGGTTGGAATTGATGGTAATTGTTTTTATCAATTAATACAATTTGATAATTAGCCTTGGAAAGTTCACGTGCCAGTTTGAATCCTCCAAAGCCACCACCAATAATAACAATACGCTTTTGGTTGGTTTTATTTATATTGGCATTCATAGTTTTGTTTTTTTTATCGAAATTTAATATAATATGGGGTATAAATCAAGTATAAAATAGGATGATCGTTCTATCAATTGTCCAGAATATTGGTTAAAAAATTATACCAATTTTATTTATTACAGAAAATAGTAAAGGCATTGGGCTGTTTTTTGAATAAAAGAGTCGAAGATTTAAAACAAAAGTACCTGGTTTAACGTATAATTTAACAATCGATTTTAGAAAAATGGTTCCGGATAAGGTTGAATATTAAAACTTTATTGACTTGAATATTGCAAAAGCGCCTTGTTTTTCAGTAAAAAAATTTGTTCATTTACTTTAAATTTTTGTATTTGTGTTAACGATAGGGTTAAAATATTATCTTTTTTGTTCATTGTTGTTTTGCATTGTGTGCCTAAAAGCACAAGAATCCAATGGAAATAGCCAGGCTGTGATATCTATTATAGGTGACGATCCCATTCAGACCAATAATACCCACGATTTTATTAATACCAATCCTTATAATCAAACTGAAGCACCACCCGATCAAAAACAACAGGTTCAGAAAAACCAAAATATAGAACCTACTTTAGAAAATGGTTTTCACATGCGTTTTGAAGTTTCCTCTTCTCAGCCTATAGCACAAATGGGGTCGTCTTCTTTTTCATCAGCTGGGGAAGATTACGAAAAAAAGGTTAAAAGACGAGGAAAGAAACTTAATGAGCGTAGTCTCAATATCAAAAAACGACTTAAAAGAGCCTTACCGGCCCGAAAAAAGAAATACCGTCCAACCATCTGTGGACGTTTCTAAAACGATTTCAAATAAACCACAATTTAATTTTTAAACAAAAAAAACAGCCCGGATAATTTATCGAGGCTGTTTTTTTTATAAAAAATCGAAATTTTATTGAATAGTAATTTTTTTATGAAGCTCTTCAATATAAATTTTAAATCGTTTATCGGTATCTATTAAATTATTTACTGTTCTGCAAGCGTGAAGAACGGTTGCATGATCTTTTCCTCCTGAATGTAAACCAATTGTTGCAAGTGACGATTTTGTCATGCTCTTAGCGAAATACATCGATATTTGACGAGCCTGAACAACTTCACGTTTACGGGTTTTTGATTTCAATAACTCAAGTGGCATATCGAAATAATCGCAAACAACTTTTTGTATATAATCAATAGAAACTTCACGAGCGGTGTTCTTTACAAACTTGTCAATCATTTGTTTGGCAAGCTCCAGTGTTATTACTTTTCTGTTCATTGATGATTGTGCAAGCAATGAAATAAGCGCACCTTCTAATTCACGAACGTTTGTAGTAATGCTATATGCAAGGTATTCAAGCACTTCTTTAGGCATATCAATACCATCGGAATATACTTTCTTTTCAAGAATAGCAACACGGGTTTCTAAGTCAGGTGTTTGAAGGTCAGCAGATAAGCCCCATTTAAAACGGGAAAGCAAACGTTGTTCAAATCCTTGTAATTCAACAGGAGCTTTATCGGCTGTTAAAACCAATTGTTTACCTGTTTGATGTAAGTGGTTGAATATGTGAAAAAATACATCCTGTGTTTTTTCTTTACCCGCAAAGTATTGAACATCATCAATTAACAACACATCGATCATTTGATAAAAATGAACAAAATCATTTTGATTGTTGTTACGAACCGAATCAATATATTGTTGAGTGAATTTTTCAGATGAAACGTAAAGAACCGTTTTATTTGGAAATTCGCTTTTTA
The DNA here is from genome assembly GCA_040388745.1 of Bacteroidota bacterium. Lineage (GTDB taxonomy): Bacteria > Bacteroidota > Bacteroidia > 2-12-FULL-35-15 > 2-12-FULL-35-15 > 2-12-FULL-35-15. Next base: position 45,420 of record JAZKBF010000028.1, read on the forward strand.
TCTGAATACCAATTGCATGCGCCAAATGGGTTTTACCTAAACCAACTCCTCCATATATCAATAATGGATTAAAAGCAGTTCCTCCCGGTTTATTAGCAACTGCAAAACCTGCAGAGCGAGCCAAACGGTTACAATCTCCTTCAATTAAGTTTTCGAATGTATAGTTAACGTTTAGTTGAGATTCAACATTTACCTTTTTTAATCCCGGAATAATAAAAGGATTACGAATAGTATTTTGATTTAAATCGATCGGCATTGCTACCGATGGATTTTTCAATTCTTTTTTATTACTTGTCGGAACTTTAACGGTGTATGGTTTGGATGCATTATTATAATTATTTTCCATTATAATACTATACTCCAAACGACCGCTTGTACCCAATTCTTTTTTAATGGTTTTTTTCAATAAAGTAATGTAATGTTCTTCGAGCCATTCGTAAAAAAACTGACTAGGTACTTGAATCGTTAATACACTAGAATTTAGTTTTATTGGTTTAATGGGTTCGAACCAAGTTTTGAAACTTTGCGAACTTACATTGTCTTTAATAATCCCCAGACAGCTCTCCCAAACTTTGACGTATGCTTTCTCCATTCGTTATACTATATTTAATGTGGTAATTTATATTTTGAATTATGTACATTACGTTGTACATACTGTATTATCGGCTATTGCGCTGTAAATATATAGAAATTATTTAAGTAGCAACACTTATTAACAAAAAAAAGTTTTAAAAAATATCAAATTGCTATTGACTTTTTGGAAATTTTTATACTGTACCCCTCAGAAGTCATTTTTTTTGATTTTTTTTCAAAAATATAATCCACTCTTCCTAAGCGTATTCCGGCCCAGCCAACTTGTGCAACTAATACTTCTTTGTTGTCCATATTTTTGCAAGAGATAGGCTTATCAAAGAATGTATGGGTATGTCCGCCTAAAATGATATCAATATTTTTTGAATGCTTAGCCAACTCTACGTCACTTATTTTTTTATATTCATACTTGTACCCTAAATGGGATAAACAAATGATCAGATCACATTTTTTTTCATTTTTTAAAAAATGTGTTACCTCAGCCGCTTTTTGTATAGGATCTAAATAAATCGTATTGCCATACATTTTTTTATCTACTAATCCTTCCATTTCAATTCCTAAACCAAATACACCAATTTTAATATCGTCTTTAACAAATATTTTATGAGGTATTGTTTTGCCTGCCATCTCTGTATCTGAAAAATCGTAGTTACAATTAATGAATGGGAAATTTGCGTGTGGCAATTGTTTTACCAAGCCACTCAAGCCATTGTCAAAATCATGATTTCCAATAGTTGATGCATCATAATTCATCATACTCATTAATTTAAATTCCAATTCACCGCCATACATATTAAAATAAGGGGTACCTTGAAAAATATCACCAACATCAAGTAACAATACATTTTTTTCTTCGCTTCGAATTTTTTTAATTAACGCAGCTCTACGCACTGCACCTCCTAATCCGGGGAATTTAGGGTGGTTGTCAGGAAACGGGTCGATATGGCTATGTACATCATTGGTGTGCAAAATAGTGATTTTTACCATGTTGCTTTTTGCCAATACTTCATTTGGAATTGCATTTAAAGCCAACATTCCTGCACCGCCAACCAATGTTTTTTTTAAAAAATCCCGTCTGTTATTCATATTTGATTCTGCCATCGGTGCTAACTTTTAAAGTATTGCCTTTTTTATTTTCCTCGATCATGTAATCAATAATTGCATCACGCAATTTGTATTTTAAAATTTCTGTTTTTACCGGGTCTTTAAAAAAATAATATTTATCACCACCTGCAGCTAAATAATCGGAAGTAACAATTTTATATGTTTTAGTAATATCGAAATCTTGTCCATTTATTTTTAATTCAGTAATTTTTTTTCCTTTTGCTTTTATGGTAGCTCCTCCAAATGGTGCTCCGTTGTTTTGTACGATGTAATCAAATAATTGTTTTGTTTTTTCTCCGGTTAATGTAAGAATAAAAATGCTGTTCTCAAAAGGCATTAATTCAAACGCATTGCCACGGGTAATATTCCCTTTAGGTAATTCGGCTCTTAGTCCACCGTTGTTTAACAAACAAATATTTACAGGCAGGTTATCGGCAGGTTGGTAATTGTCATTTGTTTTTTTGAGTATAGCATCTGATGAAAAATCTCCCAGACTGCTTTCTGGTAACCCTTTTAATAATGGTTGTTCCGAAACAATTAATAGCTCGTTCATTATCAGATCCATTTTGCTTTTGTATGGATCGAGCGTTTTTTCAAATTCAGGATCTGTGAGGGCGGTTTGAGCATTAAGCTCGATCATTGACGTTTCAACACTTTTAAGTTTTGTATTAGTGGAACAACTTAAATGAATGCTGAAAATAAATGCTACTACTATATATCGAACCAGGTTTATATTCATCTGTTTTACTTTAATTAATGCGTTATATTAAAGGGGGATACAATTATAAGGATATAAACAGGTATTAAAAAGGATAACAATCACTTTATTTTTTTATTTTTTTGAAAAAATATAAATAGTAATTTAAAATAGTTTATTTTAGTTTAATTTATAAATTATTAGTATATGTATATATCTGAAACATCTTTGAGAGTGCGTTATGCTGAAACGGATAGAATGGGTTATGTTTATTATGGAAACTATGCCCAGTATTTTGAAGTAGGGAGGGTAGAAGCCTTGCGTCAATTGGGAACCAGCTACAAGGAAATGGAGGATAATGGAATAATGTTGCCGGTTTATTCTTGTAATATTAAATATTTGAAGCCTGCATTTTACGATGATCTATTGGTAATTAAAACAGTTATTAAAGATCTGCCTACTGCAAAAATTACTTTTGAGTATGAAATATATAATCAAAAAGGAGAATTGTTAACCACTGCAAATACATCTCTTGTATTTATTAAAATGGCTACTAACAAGCCTTGTCAGGCTCCTGGATCCTTTATTGAAAAAATAAAAGTTTATTTCTAAAAAAATAAATTATATCAAATTTGTTTTGATGGCTTTATTAATCGTATATTTGCGATATAAAATTAAAAACATGGCCTACAATAAAAAACAGGAATTTAAAAATGATGAAATAATTGCAAGTGAAATTGCTAAAGCCTTGTCACATCCGGCTCGTGTGGCCATCATTAAGTTTTTGTCACAACAAAAATCCTGCATTTGTAATGATATTGTTGAACATCTGCCGCTTTCACAATCAACAGTATCACAGCATTTAAAAGAATTAAAAAATGCAGGATTGATAAAAGGGGAGATAGATGGGCCACGAGTATGTTATTGTATCGATAAAGAAAACTGGAAAAGAGCCAAAATGATTTTTGGTGAATTGTTCAGTCTCAATTTTGAATCTATGAAAAATAAATGTTGTTAAAAATTAAAACTAAAAATATGAAACTATCTGATTTTAAAAAGAAATTAAGCACATCAAAATCAATAAACTTTATTCAGCCTGACGGTACAGCCGTTCCTGCTCATTTCCATATTACTGAAGTTGGGTTAACTTCCAAACATTTTATTGATTGTGGTGGTACTGTTCGTGAAGAAAAAGTGGTGAGCATTCAATTATGGGAAGCCAATGATTTTAATCACCGATTAAAACCTCAAAAATTAGTAGATATTATTGCTCTTTCCGAGAAGGTGCTTGGACTTGCTGATTTGGAGGTTGAAGTAGAATATCAGACAAACACTATTGGAAGATATAGCTTGGATCTTAAGGATAATGATTTTATTATGGTTGCTAAACAAACGAATTGTCTCGCTAAAGACAATTGTGGTATTCCAGCTGAAAAATTAAAAGTAAACCTTGCCGAATTAAGTAATGCGAACAGTTGTTGCACGCCCGGTGGCGGATGTTGTTAAATCAAATATTGATAAAAAATGAATAATATAAAAGAGCATTGGGAAAATATATATTCAACAAAGGTTCAGAAAGAGTTTAGTTGGTATCAATCTGTTCCAGCTCAAAGTATTGAATTTTTCGAAACGTTTGATCTTTCAAAAGATGCGAGAATAATTGATATTGGAGCAGGTGATTCATACTTCGTTGATTATCTCATTGATAAAGGATATTCAAATATTTATGTGTTGGATATTTCTGCTAATGCAATAGAAAGAGCAAAATTACGATTGGGGATTAATGCAGATAAAATAAATTGGATAGTAGCTGATATTGTAGATTTTAAATCAGATATCAAATTTGATTTTTGGCACGACAGGGCCGCATTTCATTTTTTGTTAAATCAACCTCAAATTGAAAAGTATTTAGATAATGCAAATGCATTTATTGCAGCTAATCGCTTCCTGGTGGTTGGTACTTTTTCGGATTCGGGGCCGCTTAAATGCAGTGGCTTGGAAGTAAAACAATATTCTAAACAGGACTTGGCACAAAAATTTGCTGCAAATTTTGATAAAATAAAATGTGTTGATGAAACACATACAACTCCTTTTAATACCATTCAGAATTTTACTTTTTGTAGTTTTCAAAAATTAAATTGATGGAAATTAATTGGAAGGTTTAATTTAATTTTTTTTAGAAAGATGAAAACTATATTATTTGTTTGTGTCGAAAATTCTAATCGGAGTCAAATGGCGGAGGCCTTTGCTAAAATACATGGTAAAGGCAAGGTGGAAGCATATAGTTCAGGCTCACGTCCATCGGGAATAATAAATCCCAAAGCAATTGCTGCGATGAAAAAATTGGGATATGATCTAAGCACCCATCAATCAAAATCATTGGATGAGATTCCAAAGATTAAATATGATTATGCAATAACAATGGGCTGTGGAGATGAATGTCCTTTTGTGATTGCGGAACACCGTGATGATTGGAAATTAGATGATCCAAAGCATTTAGAGCCAACTGAATTTAATAAAGTTCGTGATGAAATTGAAAGAAGGGTGAAGGAACTAATTGAAAAAATTAAATAAAAGACGTATAAATTTTTTTTATACCACAATATTACCATCTCTCATTACTAACTTCCTATCAGCCATATTTGCAAGCTCTTCATTGTGGGTAACAATTACAAATGTTTGGTTGAATTTTTTACGAAGTGTAAAAAATAGTTCATGTAATTCTTTTGCTGTTGCTGAATCTAAATTTCCTGAAGGTTCATCAGCTAACACTACTGCCGGATTATTAATTAATGCTCTTGCAACAGCTACGCGTTGTTGTTCCCCTCCTGAAAGCTCATTGGGTTTATGGTCCATTCGCTCAGCTAATCCTAAAAAAGTAAGTAATTCTTTTGCTTTTGCCTCTGCAACAGATTCTGATGTACCTGCAATATAAGCCGGAATGCAAACATTTTCCAGGGCTGTGAATTCTGGGAGTAAATGATGAAACTGAAAAACAAATCCAATATTTTTGTTCCTAAATTCCGCTAATTTTTTATCACTAAGTGTTGAAATATTAATATTGTTAATTTCCAATGCGCCACTGTTAGCTCTGTCTAAAGTCCCTAAAATATGAAGTAATGTTGTTTTTCCGGCACCGGAAGCTCCAACGATAGAAATTATTTCGCCTTCATCAATAGTAATAGTAACACCTTTTAATACGTTTAATGTTTCGTAGGATTTATGAATATTGGTTGCTGTGATCATTAAAGTGTAAAATTGAATTATAGGTTCATTGTATACAAAGTAAAGATAATTGAAATAATAGTATAATTTAACTGAAAAATTAATTAGGGTTAAATGATGGGAAAGGCATATTAATATTGATTAATGCGCTTTTTAAAAATTCGAAAAATTCATTGGTACAATAAATTGCTTTCAAAATCGTTAAAAATGTGAATTTGGTACGTTTATTTGCTCTTTTTATCAAATTTTATTGTTTTTTATCAGTTGAAAAAAAGGTTTGATTTAATTATGGAAAATATTGCTTCAATGCATCTTAAATGAAAAAAAATGATTTTAACAAGATTTTATTTATAAATTTTATAATCTTTAAAACATGAAAATAGGAGTTTTAGGTACTGGAATTGTAGGTAATACTATCGCTTCAGCATTAATTTCAAACGGTCATGAAGTAAAAATGGGCAGTCGTTCAGCGGAAAATGCGAAAAACATTGCTTTTGTAAAGAATGCAGCTTCTAAAAATGCCAGTGCAGGCACATTTGCTGATGCAGCTGTGTTCGGTGAAATTATTTTTAATTGTACTGCCGGGGCAGTATCTCTTGAAGCACTCAAACTGGCAGGTGCAAATAATCTGAAAGGGAAAACTCTTGTTGATATTTCAAATCCTTTGGATTTTTCAAAAGGAATGCCTCCTTCCTTATCCGTATGCAATAGCAATTCATTAGCTGAGGAGATCCAAAAAGAATTTCCTGATGTGAAGGTCGTAAAAACACTCAATACCATGTGGAGCAAGTTAATGGTGAATCCTTCCTTGGTTAACTATGGCGATCATAATGTTTTTATTTGTGGTAATGATGAGGCATCAAAAAAAGTAATTGTCGATTCGGTTCTTATCCCTTTTGGATGGCTGAAAAAGAACATATTTGATCTTGGTGATATCACAAAAGCAAGAGGAACGGAAATGTATTTGCCTTTGTGGTTGAGTTTATACGGTACAATCGATAGCGGAGCTTTTAATATCAAAATTGTAAGGTAATAAACCTGTATTTTAATTGCTCTTTCTTTAAAATCCAAAAAAATGTATGATTTTTCTTATTTTTGAAAGATACTTTTGAAATACATCCTATGAATACATTTCTTTCGATTTTACGAGGCATTAACGTCAGCGGGCACAAGAAAATTCCCATGGTGGAATTAAAAAAATTATTTGGGGAATTGCATTTTGAAAATATCACCACTTATATTCAAAGTGGAAATGTAGTTTTTAAGAATAAGAATTCCAAAGATCTTTCGAAACAAATTGAACAAAAAATTTTTGAAAAATATAATTTTAATGTGCCTGTAATTATCCGAACACCTGATGAAATGCAACGTATAATAGAAGGGAATCTTTTTCTAAAACAAAAGGATATCGACATAACTAAACTTCATATTGTGTATTTAGCAAATGATCCCAAGCAAGAAAATATTGATAAACTCAAAACGTATAATTATGAACCTGATAAATTCTACATTTCAGGCAAAGAGGTCTACTTATATTGTCCCAATGGATATGGTAACTCCAAATTGACCAATAATTTTTTTGAGAGCAAACTCAACGTAACCGCTACCACCAGAAATTGGAATACCACCAATGAATTATTCAAAATCTTAAAATCCTATTCGATAAATTAATAGTGTAAGAATATTCTATCAGATCTTATTTTACAATTCATTTATACCTTTTTACTAAATTCATCCAATACTTAAATAGTATTACTGTTATTTATAAGGTTTTTAGCATCTCTCCCTCATCGAAGCTTTATAATTACAATATATATATATATATTTGTTTTAAAATAAATTACACAGCGTTAAATGGGTAAAATTTCCAAAGGCCAGTATTTATTTAATATTATCTTTTTATTGTTTTTTATCAATTCTTCCTTTGCTCAATTTATTGCTGAAGCAGGATTGAATCAAACAATATGTCCGGGTGATAATGTTATCATAGGTGGTGCACCATCTGCAATGGGTGGTAAAGCGCCTTATACTTACTTATGGTCGCCTTCAACCGGACTATCAAATCCGACAAGCCCTAATCCCTCCGCTTCTCCTGACGACTTTACAGTATATACCTTAACGGTTACGGATGATACCGGTGCGGTTCAATCGGATGCCATGAGTATTACAGTGAGCTATATTGTTTACGTTAATGCAGGAACTGGAGTGGATTTTTGCCGGGAGGGCTCTGATATTATTGGTGGAAGCAACAATGTTACCGGATTAGGGGTAAGCTATTCCTGGGCGCCAGGTCCCGGATTAAATGATTCAACCTTACCACAGCCAATAGCTTCACCATTAATAACAACCACATATACGTTAACAGCAACTATTGCGGGCTGTCCGCCTAAAATAGATACTGTGGTTGTAACCGTAATACAACCTCCACCAATTAATGCGGGAACTGATATTACTATTAAGGAAGGGGAGGTAGCCATTTTGCAGGCTTCGGGAGGTTTTTTTTATGAATGGTCGCCATCCAGCATACTTTTATATTTCAATACTGCAAACCCTGACGCAGAGCCAATAGTGAATACAGACTATTATCTTTATGGAACTGATAAAGAAAGAAGATGCAGTGCAAAGGATACAATGACCGTATTTGTAGAGCCTAATAGTGAAATAGTATTATACAATACATTTACACCAAATAAGGATGGCAACAATGATACATGGTATATTGGCAATATTCATAAATATCCCCGAAACAGGTTGGAAATATACAATCGAAATGGGAAACTGGTATTTAAAGCAAATGGTTATTTGAATAACTGGGATGGTAAAACCTTCCTGGGAGAGGAACTTCCTGCTGCTACTTATTTTTATATGCTTGATCTGGGCGAAGGAGCGGGGCAATTTCATGGTACAGTAAATATCGTTCAATAATAATGTTGTTAAAATTTATAATTAGCGCGAAATTGAAAAAACATTTACTCATATCAGGTTTACTGTTAATAGGCTACTGCTTTATGCCTTCTCTTTTGAAGGCCCAGCAATTGCCGTATTATACGCAATTTAAAAGTAGCTCTTTTATGCTGAACCCTGCCGTTGCAGGTACTCAGGGAAGCCTTTATGCCAGCATGAATTACAGGATGCAATGGGTTGGTTTTGATGATGCTCCCAAAACATCAGGTGTTAGTTTGAATGGCCGGTTATTTGAAGGGAAAATGGGGGCTGGTTTATATATGATGCAAGATGAAGTTGGGCCATCTAAACAAACTAACTATGGTGCTAGTTATGCTTATCACATTCGATTTCCTGATTGTGAACTTTCTGCAGGTCTTGCAGGGAATTACTCTAAATACACGTTAATTGGCAGTAAAATGACAATTCATAACTCCCAGGATCCCTCTATTGATCAAACTCTTAATTATACCTCAGGTGTCCCGGATGCCAGCGCGGGAATTTATTTGTATAACGACCGGTTTCATATAGGGTTCAGCGCATTACACTTATTACAATCAAAGGCTGAATTTTACAAAGGCGATTCTACAAAAAAAGGGTTCATTCAATATGCCACACAGGTATATTCTACCTTTGGTTACAACTATTCTCAAAATCCGGATTATGTTTTTGAAAACACACTTTTTGTAAATTACGTGAAATCCGTTCCACTAATGATGGATTATACGTTAAGAGTACATTATATGGAGAAAGTTTTTTTCGGTGCGTCAATTCGATTACGCGATGCAATTGCAATTCATGTAGGAGCTACTTTTTTGGAAAGTTTTCAAGTAGCTTATTCTTATGATATATTAATAAGCAGGTTCCGAAGCTATAGTAGTGGCTCTCACGAAATAGTATTAAAATATAGCTTTAATAGAATATTTGACGATAAAAACAGGGCGAGGGCGAAAAAATTTGCTCATCAAAAATACAATACTTTATTTTAGAAATATTCTTAGATTTCTTTAAGCTTTCTTCAATATTAAGAGAGCCCCCCTTTTACTTCTTCGTAAATTTATTGAACAAATGAACGATCCCTACTTCTGCGATCTTTAAAAGAGAGCCGGATAACGGGCTTTTTCCATCAACATCTACTTTTAGGAATTTACTCAACACAAATTCATTGACCCAATCTAATACATCACTTACCTTTTTATTCTTTTCAGTAGTGTATGGTAAAAACTCTTCGCCAATAATTTGCTTGTAATTCGACTTAATAAAAATTATTTTATTTTTCATAAGCTCTTCCTGGAAAGAACAATAAATTTTTATTCGTTGTTTTTCCTGCTGAAGAGTTTGAAGATTGGTTATTTTAATTGGTTCATTGATCATTTTCTTCTTTTTCAAATAGCTGTTCAATCACTTTATTAATAATGTATTTTTCCAACAATTTTTTTCTGAATAGTACTATTATAATAAACAAAACAAGGTAGATCCCAAAAATTATGAGAAAGCCCAAAGCATTATTATTTAAAAGGCCTCCAAAGTAAAACCCTCCGCTGATACTTAAAAAAAACAGTAAAAAAAAGCCCAGTAATGCAATAATAATGGATGAAAATAACACGGCAGTTGTTTTCGCTATTTTTTCATAAGCGCCAATTTTATAAAGTTGAATCTTGGCTTCAAAATAATCAACTAACATTTGCTTTATTTCTGAAAAAAAAGAGGGCTGGTCGTTCATAGTTCAGGTAATGTAATATGTAATATTTAATACTTAATAGGCAATGTTAAGCTAAAATATAAGTCATCTGTTCATAATTATGAATTTCAATTATTACATATTAAATCTTAAATATTACTTACTTATGTTTCAGTTTAATTTTTTAGATCTTCAAAAATGGTTTTTCCTTTTTCAAATTGTTCAGCCAGATCATCTTTAAATTTTGATGCTCCCTCTTTCAGATCATTGATCAATTCATCTTTTTTGTCAGAGTTTAAAAAATACCCTATTGCAATACCCACAGCAGCGCCTGCTAAAAGCGCCAGTATTATTTTGGAGTTGTTATTATCTTTCATCTTTTGTATGATCAATTATACTATAAAATTACTGTTTTTTATTTACCTTTAATTAAAATTTAGCACATGGCATATTTTGAATCAAATAAGTTAAAACAAATTGTTGCATTAGCGGTAATTATATTGCTTGGAAGCTTTTTATTTGTTACGGTATCGGGTTTTATACCTGCTTTTTTAGGAGCTGTTATATTTTTTATTATTTGTTCTCCTCCCATGCTTTTTTTTATGAATAAATTAAAGCTGAAAAGAGGAATAGCAGTTGCACTTGTTCTTCTTTTGTCATTTTTGGTAATTATAATTCCGGTATTTAGTGTTACCTATTTATTGATATCTAAAGTGTCTGCTATGTTCTCCGAATCTCATAATTTTTATGTGGAAATTCAAAATCTTAATTCATTTATTAATACAAAATATGGTGTAAATATTTTAGCTCCGGAAAATTTAATGAAGCTGCAAACGGAGATCACCAATTTTATACCTAATTTATTGGGACAAACAATGAGTATCCTTGCTGACATTGCCATAATGTATTTTATTTTATTCTATTTGCTCTATACCGAAACATCAATGGAAAAAAGCATTGTACGTTTTTTGCCATATACAACAGAAAATGCTCATTTATTTGCCAAAGAACTGGTATCTCAAACATATTCAAATGTAATAGGCGCCCCACTATTGGCGATAATTCAAGCAGGTTTTGCGATTTTAGGGTTTTGGATCTTTGGTTTAAATGAACCCGTGTTTTGGGGATTAATGTGTGGATTTTTATCTTTCATTCCATTTGTGGGGTCGGCATTAGTATGGTTTCCTGCAGGTGTAATACTTGCATCCAGTGGTGCTTATTGGCAAGGGATCGCAATTTTAATTTACGGATTAGTCGTGATCATTAATGTTGATAATGTGTTTCGTTTTATTCTTCAAAAAAAAATTGCTGATATCCATCCTTTAGTAACTGTTTTTGGAGTGATCATTGGTTTGAAATGGTTTGGCATACCCGGTATAATTTTTGGTCCATTATTAATTTCCTATTTTCTTATTATGATAAAAATATATCGAGCAGAGTATGGGAATAAAAATTATATGTCCTCTGAAACGGCCTTTAATAATGATAATTCCTCAATTGACAACTCTTCTGGAAATTTAAAATCCTGAGTAATTTAATTAGATAATTCGTCATTACCGGTATTGTGTTATAATGCGAAGGTTTGATTTTTTGAAAGAACATTTTAAGTCTGAAAATTTATTTCTTCGAGGACGATTCTGTTTGCGTTAGGGATTGCAACGTAAATCCTTCCCTTCCGCTATTTGGCGGAAGGGAAGATTGAAGTGTAAAGCCCGCCCTTTTCCATTTGAGGAAAAGGAACGCCCAAATGAATAAAATCCTCAATAGGAAATATTTCAGAAAACTTTAGCAACACACCCAGTTTCTAATGGATTGCTTATCTTTGTGAGGAATTAATACAAATAAAGTTGAAAACAAAAACGCTAAAAAAAAATAAAGTTAACGTAGTAACTCTTGGATGCTCTAAAAACATTGTGGATAGTGAAGTATTGATGGGGCAACTAAAAGCAAATAACTTTGATGTAACACACGAAAGCACACAGGACGATTCCAGTATTGTAATTATAAACACCTGCGGATTCATTGATAATGCAAAGCAGGAAAGTATTGACACTATCATTCGTTATGCTAATGCAAAGGAAGCTGGTTTGGTTGATAAAGTATATGTTACAGGCTGTCTGAGTGAGCGTTACAGACCTGAATTGGAAAGAGAAATACCCAATGTGGATGGTTACTTTGGGACACGTGAATTACCCCGTTTATTAAAAACATTAAAAGCAGATTATAAACACGAATTAGTAGGAGAACGATTATTAACTACCCCGCATCATTATTCTTATTTTAAAATTTCGGAGGGATGTGACAGGCCTTGTTCGTTCTGTGCCATACCGTTAATGCGTGGTGCCCACGTTTCAAGACCCATTGAGGAATTGGTAAAAGAAGCAAAACACCTTGCAAAGAACGGCACTAAAGAGTTAATGCTTATTGCCCAGGATCTGACGTATTATGGTTTGGATATCTACAAAAAACGTAATTTATCTGAACTGCTTAAAAATCTTTCCGATGTAGAAGGCATAGAATGGATTCGTTTGCATTATGCCTTTCCAAGCGGGTTTCCTATGGATGCGCTGGATGTTATGAATGAGCGGTCAAATATATGTAAGTACCTGGATATGCCTCTTCAACACATTACTGATGACATGCTTAAGAGTATGCGCAGGGGGACTACCAAGCAAAAAACAATTGATCTGGTAAACAAAATTCGTGATAAAGTTCCCGGTATTGCCATCAGAACCACATTAATTGCAGGTTATCCGGGCGAAACAGCGAAGGATCATAAGGAGATGCTGGAGTGGATAGAACAAAGCCGTTTTGAGCGTTTAGGGATCTTTGCTTATTCCCATGAAGAAAATACTCATGCATATTTATTGAAAGATAATGTTCCTGCAAAAACAAAACAACTTCGAACAGAAGCTGTAATGGCTTTACAACAAGGTATTTCATTGGACCTGAACCAACAAAAAATTGGAAAAACGTTTAAGGTCCTTTTTGATAAGAAAGAAGGTGATTATTTTATCGGTCGTACCGAATTTGATTCACCTGAAGTGGATAATGAAGTGCTTGTAAGAGCAGATGAGGATTTTGTGCGTGTTGGTGATTTTGCAAATGTGGAAATTACTTCTGCAGAGGATTATGATCTGTATGGAAAAGTGGTAAATTAGATTTAATTGGCCGATCATTAAATTGAAAGGCCAATTTGATTTAAATTTTACCTTCAAGCATTAATAATTTTGCTTTCAAAACCGTTATAACTGTTAAGCTGTCTGTTATCTCACCTGATTCTACCATTTTGTATAATTCGTTAAAATGAATTTTTCGAACTACCAATTGCTCATCATCTTCGGGCTCCGATTCTCCAAAGCTTAAGTCCTGAGCGATGTATAAGATACCAAATTCATCACTTGCTGAATTGCTCATGTGAACTTCTTGAATTTTGGTCCACTTATTGGCTGTTATACCAGTTTCTTCAAGTAATTCGCGTTTAGCAGAATCCAATGCAGGCACATTGTGATCCCCTCCGCCTTCAGGGATTTCCCAAGAATATTGGTTTATCGGGTAACGATATTGACCAACGATCCATGTATTATAATCATTATCTAACGGTAAAATACCAATGGCTAAATTTTTAAAATGAACCACTGAATAAGTTCCCGGATTACCATTTGGATTCAATACATCATGCTTTGTGAGGCCTATCCATGGCGAGTCATATATTTTTTCGGATGTTAATGTTGTCCAGGGATTCTCATGGTTCTGAACGTGTTCTTCTTTCGTAGATTTAGCCATATTTTTTATTTTACCGGTACAAAATTACACTCTTTTTTGTTGTTAAATCGAAAAATTAACCACGGATTCAGTGATTTTAATCTCTTTTTTTTTGAGCAATTGTATATAAAAAGTTGTTTTAACAACTAATCTGTGGTAAATCGGATACTTAAACAAACACTAGTTGGTGCCTGTCCATAGAGTCGGTATTAAACTTAGTAGGTCATTGCGAAGGAGGTACGACTGAAGCAATCTCAAACAAGTATATGAGATTGTGGAGTTTATCCTGAGCCTGAGAAGGGGGCAAAAGCCCTCGCAATGACATTCCATATTAAACAAACGATGATGAATCATGATTTTAAAACCCTTGAATCTGTGGCATATTTCGATTAAAGACAAACACTAATTATACTACCTTTGTATTCCAATGATCACCATAAAAAAATCGAAAATACCATTAATTGAAACCGGACAATTTTCAAAATTGTTTCTTGATTATATCAATGGGGAACCTGTTTTGCGTAAGCTTTATGCGTATGAGCCTAAAATAGAGGGTTTTCATCAAGTCATAGATGATAAAGCAAAAGAAAATACAAACAGACCATTGCTTGTAACGGTATTAAAGGAGCAATATTCAACTATTGAGGCTTGCGAATTACAAAAAAGCAATATTGATCTTCTTCTTAATAAAAACACATTCACTGTTTGTACTGGTCACCAACTATGCCTTTTTACAGGGCCTTTGTATTTTATTTATAAAATAATCTCCACTATTAATCTTGCCGAAACATTAAAAAAGAACTATCCTGACTATAATTTTGTTCCTGTTTATTGGATGGCAAGTGAAGATCATGATTTTGCAGAGGTTCAAAGCATTAATTTATTTGGAAAAAAAATATCCTGGAATGCAGATGCAAAAGGTGCTGTTGGTAATTTAAAAACGGATTCTTTGAATTTGGTGATTGATGAGTTAAAACAAATTTTAGGTGAATCGGAAAATTCAAAGGAATTAATTCAACTTTTTACCGAGGCCTATTTAAAAAACTCAAACCTGTCGGATGCCACACGATATATGGTTCATCAACTGTTTGCTGATCATGGTTTAGTGATATTGGATGGGAATGATTCACGTTTGAAAAATGAATTTTCTGAGATCATTAAAGACGATATTATTAATAATACCAATTACAAATTAGTTAACGAAACAATTTCAGAACTTGAAAAAGCTGGGCTTAAAGCACAGGTAAACCCGCGCGAGATCAATTGTTTTTATATGGTTGACAATATACGTGAGCGGATCGAACATATTCATAATGCCGCTTTAGAAGAGGGCAGGAGGGATGTATTCAATGTTGTAAACACTTCAATCACTTTTACAAAGGAGGAATTGCTTAAGGAGCTTACCGATCACCCGGAACGGTTTAGCCCCAATGTGGTATTGCGCCCGGTTTATCAACAAAAAATATTGCCCAATTTAGCATATATAGGCGGACCCGGTGAATTAGCATATTGGTTGGAATACAAGAGGATGTTTGATCATCATAGCATCAATTTCCCGGTATTGATACCACGTAATTTTGCATTGCTGACCGATGAAAAAACGAATCAACAAATTCAAAAATTAGGATTTACAATCAATGATCTTTTTAAAGATGTGGATGTATTGATCAAAGAATTTGTAAATAAAAATGCAAATTCCGAACTTTCATTAAAGGGAGAGGAAGAAAAAATTTCCAATGTTTTTGCTGAGGTTTCTCAAAAAGCAATGGCTGTAGATATAACATTAAAGGGAAGTGTAGAAGCTGAGCTACAAAAAGCTTTGAATGCTTTAAAAAATATAGAAAGCAAATTGATGCGTTCTGAAAAACAAAAACAAGAAACAAGCATCAACCAGATCAAAAAAGTAAAAGAAAAGTTTTTTCCTGAAGGCGCTTTACAGGAACGGTATGAAAATATGGCACCTTATTATTTAAGATCAGGTAAAAAGTTGATTGCCGATTTAAAGGAGCAATTTGATCCGTTTGAGTTTGAAATGTTGATCTTGAAATATTAAAAAATCTATTCCCCTGACAGGGTTTCAAACCCTGTTAGGGGTAAATACACAATTTGAGTTTTTTGTAATAAAGGAATATTAAATCGATAGTTTTAGCAATTTTAAATAACCCTAACAGGGTTTGAAACCCTGTCAGGGGCTACAGCATATATGGAAACAAAACAAAAAGATAAAACATTATTGGAGCAAGGACTTGAATTACCATTGATGGAAGAATTTTATACCATTCAGGGGGAAGGTTTTCATTCCGGTAAACCTGCCTATTTTATTCGGGTTGGAGGGTGTGATGTAGGTTGCCATTGGTGTGATGTTAAAGAAAGTTGGGATGCCTCATTACACCCTCTTACTGCTGTTGATATTATTGTAGATAATGCAGATAAATATCCTGCAAAGGCTGTAGTTGTTACAGGTGGAGAGCCAAGTATGTATAATTTAGAGTACATTACCGGGCAATTTAAAAGCAAAGGCATACAAACATTTATTGAAACATCAGGTGCATATTTACTTACCGGAACATGGGATTGGGTTTGTCTTTCACCAAAAAAAACAAGTCTGCCATTAGCTGTGAATTTTAAAAAAGCAAATGAGTTAAAGATAATTGTTCACAATAAGAATGATTTTGAATGGGCAGAAAAGAATGCCGTACAGGTCAATGGCGATTGTAAACTATTCCTTCAGCCTGAATGGAGCAAAGCAAAAGAAATGATGCCGCTTATTGTGGATTATGTGATGGCAAACCCGAAATGGAATGTATCCTTGCAAACGCATAAGTACATGAATATCCCATAATTTAATTGTGGCTCAATAGTTGAATTAAAAATAACATTATGAAAAAGTTTATTGTCATAGCCCTTGTACTTTTTACAATACTTTCATGCAAGGCTCAAATGCCTCCGGGCGAATACACTTCAAAAAACAAAAAAGCGATCGCTTTATTTGAAAGTGCATTGGAATATTATAATGCCCGCAATGATGCAAAGGCGATGGAAGAATTAAAAAAAGCCATAGAGAAAGATCCTGCTTTTATTGAACCTCATTATTTATTGGCTCAAATTTATACCGAAGCTAATAAGTTGCAGGATGCTATTGGTGAATATACAAAGGCGCTTCAGATCAATCCAACTTTCGATAAAAAAGCATATTTTCTTCTTGCAAATATTGAAGTTTCAATAGGAAAATATGCGGATGCAAAATTGGATTATGAAACATTTTTGAAAAATAAAAACCTTAATCCGGATTCAAGAGATTTAGCTGAACACCAATTAAACAATTGTCTTTTTGCTATCGAAGCGTTGAAAAATCCTGTACCCTTCGCCCCTAAAAATATGGGTGAGGCTCTGAACTCTAACTTAGATGAGTATTTCCCTGCCATTACTGCCGATGATCTGACTTTTTTATATACCAGGAATAATCGTACCACTACCAGTCCTATGCAAGAAGATTTTTTAGTGAGTGAAAAAATAAATGGAGTTTGGACACCTGCAACATTTTTGGGTAGCGGAATTAATACCCCTGGTAATGAAGGAGCACCAAGCATTTCGGCCGATGGACAGATCTTGTTTTTTATTGCCTGTGCCGAAATGGATAATTCTTATGGCCCGAACCGCAAAGGATATGGAAGCTGTGATATCTTTTATTCTCAGAAAGTGGGTAGAAATTGGGCACGACCATATAATTTAGGCCCTGTTGTTAATACTAAATATTGGGAAACACAACCCTCATTTTCAGCGGATGGAAAAACATTATATTTTGTAAGTAGTCGCCCGGGCGGTTTTGGTGGATCTGATATTTGGTTCTCCACTTTAAAAGAAGACGGTAGCTGGGGAGCTCCCACTAATATTGGAAAAAAAATAAATACTGCCGGTAAAGAAGAATCTGTTTTTATTCACCCCGATGGCAATACGCTGTACTTCAGCTCAAACGGACATATTGGGATGGGTAAACTGGATATTTATGTGGTAAGAAAAAGTGTAAGCGGAGAATGGGGAACGCCTGTAAATTTGGGCTATCCAATAAATACATACAATGATGAAAATAGCTTATTGGTAAATGGAGCTGGCAATCTCGCTTATTTTGCTTCAAGCCGTGAGGGAGGTTTTGGTGGATTGGATCTGTACCAATTTGAATTATATGATGCCATTCGTCCTGAAAAGATCACCTATGTGAAAGGTAAAGTATATGATGCAAAAACAAAACAACCTCTTGGTGCTCATTTTGAATTGATCGATCTGGAAACAGCAAAGCAGGTTATTATATCTGATGCAAACTCTGGTAATGGTGAGTTTTTGGTAACACTTCCCATCAATAAAAATTACGCTTTAAATGTTTCTCAAAGTGGTTATTTATTTTATTCGGCAAATTTTTCTTTGAAAGAATCAGTTGATAAAACAAAACCTTTTACAATGGATGTGCCTTTAGAACCAATAGATACGGGCAATGTAGTGGAGTTGAAAAATGTGTTTTTTGAAACTGCTAAATTTGATCTGAAACCCGAATCAAAAGTGGAGCTGAATAAATTAGTTGCTTTTTTAACTGTAAACAAAACCTTACGTATCCAATTAAGCGGACATACGGATAATGTTGGTGATAAAAAGATGAATCAGCTATTGTCACAAAATCGGGCTAAATCGGTGTATGAATATTTGATTGCCAATGGTATAGATTTGAAACGCCTTACTTACGTAGGTTATGGTGATACGAAACCAAAAGTTAAAAATGATACCGATGAAAACCGTGCTATTAACAGACGTACGGAGTTTAAGGTGATTGGGAAATAAAATTCAATGAAAATTTCGGAAGCGCGATTGTTCCAACACAGCGCTAATTTTTAATACGCACCATTCCGTTTACGAATGAACCATTCGAAGGTCAATAGGGAAAGCAATAAAAAGAAGATCCACTTTAAATTAATTAAGTCGGACAATTTTTTTTGAGAGTAGGATACTGATTTAATATCAGTACGGCTGTTTAACTTTTTAGCTATTAATTCTAATTCGTTTGGATAGACCATTTCGCCATCATGCTTTTTAGCGATGCTGTAAAGCAATTGATGATCGGCAATTGTATTGGTTAATTCAACCTGTAATGCACTTACGCTAAATTCACCATTCTGTAGGTAAATCTTTTCTCCTACTTTAACTTTGGCTTCGAATTTATATTCTCCCGTAGGCATCATTCCTGCATTTAAGCGATAGCCATTATTAGTTTTACTAAATGTATACAGGAATTTTTTATTCTCTGAATTACTGATCGTGATACTTACTTCCGGCTCATTTATTAATTCATAACTTTCGTTATATACTTCGGCTTCTAGCTCAATTGCCTCGTTTTCGAGGAAATTATTTTTCCCTGTAATTTTAAAAAAGCTTTTATCCACTTTCACCGAAAGATATTGAACCGTTTTCGAGATCAACTCATCAAATAAAATATGATTACCGTTCGAAGCAAAATCCTGTAAACGCCATTTCCAGATACCCTCACCGGACAATATTGCGGTTTTGTTTTCGCCTGAAGTATTAAAAAATAACAAAGGTGTTTTAGTATCTACTATTCCAATACGTTGATAAAATAATACATTGCTGCTGTTTTCGTTTGGATAAGTTCCATAAGGGCAAACCAATGCAGGAAAACTTCTTACAGCTTTACTTAAGTTGTCGCTTATCGTAAATAAAGGGAAATTTTGTTCCAATACAACTTCGCATTCATTTGTCCTTTGTGCGTTGGATGCTATCGTCAGATCACTTTTTAAGATAGTAGAAGCCCCGGAAAATGCCCAAACGGGGATATTGGATGCATTTATTTCATTGATGATTTTAGCAGCAGGATTCCTTGAATTTGGTAATTGATGAAGAATTACAAGATTGTATTTTTTTAAAGGCTTGTCGAAATTATCAAGGGTATAACTTTCCACTTCATAATTTTGATTTCCTTCTAATGATTCTTTTATTGCTGCGATATCTGGGTGAGGAGCATCTGCCAGAATTAATACTTTTTGTCTTGCATCCAGTACATCAATAAAAACATCGCGGACATTGTTGATAGAGCTTGCTTCTTCCGAAAGTGAAGATAGCCTTATGGTATAGCGTTGCAAGCCAATTTCCTTTGCTTCTAATAAAACAGGAATGGTGGTAGTAAAGGCATCAGAATTAAAATTAATTGTTTGCGTAAAAAGTGTTGCTTCGCCTTTTTTGATAGTAAGAGTTGTTGTTTTTCCTTTTAATTGTTTTGCATTTACAATTATCTCCATCGGGAATTTATTTCCTAAATAAGCCAAGCGGTTGTGCTCTACTTTTAGGAGAACAATGTCTTTTTTAATGGTTGTATCCCCCAGGGCAACAGTATAAACCGGCACTTTTATTTTTTCGGAAGAATATAGCGGATGTGCTCCTTTATTATATAATCCATCACTTGCAAGCACCACTGCTCCAATGTTTCGGTTACTATAACGTGTTTCAATTTCGTTGAATAACTCAGAAATATCAGTTTGTTTTTCATTTAACGTTAATGAATCAGCTACATTTACTTCCTTTACTTTATCAGCAAATGAATATAATCTTACTTCGTATTTATCATCTAATTCATCAATTAATTTTTGTAAATTTTGTTTGTATTCTTTTTTATAAAAAGCAGAATCTTTACCCGCGATCAGAGATTCTGAATTATCCTGAGCTACAATAATAACAGGTTTTTCAACCTCTCTGTTTACAGTTTTTAATAAGGGAGAAAGTAATAAGAAGGAAAGAATTGTAACAACCGAAAAACGAAAAGCAGCCATCAGCCGCACCATCCAAACAGATAGTTCGTTTAATTTTTTATCACGATAATATAAAATACCCGAATAAATAATACCTGCAACAATGCAGAATACTATGAACCATGATGGGTATTCTGTTACTATATTCATTAATTAATATTTTGTGCACTCCAAAGAAAGTCATGGTAAGGACTTTGCAAGGGAAATGGAAAATTTATAAAATCATTTTTTATCTTAACGATCATAAAGATCAACGTTCCAACTACACTCAGATTCGTAAATTCGTAATTGTTCGTTATTTGTAAATTATGTTAGCATCCCGCCACATACATTAATTACTTGCCCTGTAATGTAGGTACTCATGTCGGAAGCTAAAAATACAGTTGCATTTGCTACATCATCTGCAGTCCCGCCACGTTTCAATGGAATTGATTCTCTCCATCCTTCCACAACTTTTGGATCAAGAGCGGCAGTCATTTCCGTTTCAATAAAACCCGGAGCAATTGCATTACTGCGGATATTGCGCGAACCTAATTCCAATGCAATAGATTTTGTGAAACCGATAATACCTGCTTTTGATGCTGCGTAATTTGATTGTCCTGCATTACCTTTTATTCCAACTACCGAGCTCATATTAATGATAGAACCTTTACGCTGCTTCAACATTGGTTTTGTAATGGCCTTAGTTAAATTAAATACCGATTTTAAATTGGCATTCATTACTTCATCCCATTGTTGTTCACTCATGCGCATCAGTAATGTATCTCTGGTAATACCAGCATTATTCACTAATACATCAACAGTACCAAAATCAGAAATTACAGCATTTACCAGTTCTTCTGCGGCCTTAAAATCAGCAGCATCCGATTGATAACCTTTCGCTTTTATACCAAAAGCCTCCAGCTCTTTTTCAAGTGCCAGCCCTTTTTCGATTGACGATAAATAGGTGAAAGCGATGTTGGCACCATGTTCAGCAAATTTTATAGCAATGCCACGTCCAATACCTCGTGAAGCACCTGTAATTAAAGCAGTTTTACCTTCTAATAATTTCATAATAATTTTAATTAACGGTCAATTAGTTGTTTTAAGGATTTCAAAGATATAGAGAAAAAGCCTGAAAATAAAACAAAAAGCGCTTTACAATCACCTATAAAGCTTTCGTTATATCTGTATTTAAAATCCAAACAGCTCAATATGAATTTAACTCAGCTTTAGTAAGCTTTATTAAAAAGCAAATGAAATAAAAGCTCCTATAGATAAACTTTTTGCTTTAGAGTAAACTTCCCCGCTTTCAGTTAATGCTCCATAAAGTTTGCTATTTCTGTTATAAGTAACCTTAGTGATATTCCAATCGCGGTTGCTTGAAAAGTATTCTCCGATTAAACAAAAGGAAATATTTTTATGCTTGTATTTTACTTTTGTGCCAATATTGCCTGTCCAAACGCTTTTTGCAGGACGAATACATATACCTTCAGTTGAATAACTGATAGTATCGCCTTCATTTGTAATCGACTTAGCGCTTCCTCCAAAACCAGTATATCCATAAGGATTAGAATGACTTGTGATCAATTTTGACACTCCAGCAAAAGGTTCAAAACTTATACCTTTAATGTTTTTGTAGAATAACGGAATTTCAGTGCTTATTCTCAAGGGAATTCTAAAATAGGCGCTTTCTTCTAGTGATACGCTGGAAGATGATTCTCCGAGTGGATCATTTATTCTTACACCGCAATAATAAGTATGGCGTAACAACCCTGTTTCAAAAGCGACATTTCTGTAATTAAAAGAAGTCAATATACCAATATAAGGGTCGCTATTAACACAGCCTTGAATAACACCATTGGAGTGCACCCTGTCTGGATAACCTATAGTTATGCCCGATTCTGCAGCAATGGAAAATTTCTTTTTATTCTTTGGTTGGATGCTGGTGGTGTCTTGCGAAAATAATAAAATTGGCGTTACCGTAATAGCTATTAAAAGAAGTTGTTTTATTTTAGCAGGTACATTCATTAATATCATTCGTTAGTTGAAACTATGTACTTTAGTACAAGACTTTCAGTTCTACAAATATTTTATTCTAGTTAATTGTGCCTTGGTCGATGATAGATGGTACTCTATGAGGATTGCAGAAAGACTGGAAGTCTTTCTGCAACACAACCTATGCACTTTCAGTTGCATTAATCTATATTTTGGTTCAATGGATGTTTTTTAGTTAGGTTCATATTTTTTTTAAGTAGAACTATCTAATTGCATCTAATGGGTAAGCAAGATTCTTTACATAGTCTTTACATAAAAAATCAAGAACAAAAATGAACTGTTTTGATAATTATAAAGGAGACCTAAATAATTTTGTTAGCTTTAATCAACTCTGTTTGCGTGATGATGTGGGCTTTCTTTTCTTGCATCATCTGCAATAGCTTTTGCCATTGCTGTTCCGATATCAGCAGGGGAGTCAACAACAATGATTCCGCAAGCACGTAAAATTTTCTTTTTTGCTTCCGCTGTATCATCATCACCGCCAACAATAGCACCTGCATGTCCCATGGTACGGCCTTTTGGTGCAGTTTCTCCTGCAATAAATCCAACCACAGGTTTACGGTTACCATCAGCTTTGATCCAGCGTGCTGCATCTGCTTCAAGGTTTCCACCAATTTCCCCGATCATTATAATTCCTTGTGTATCCGGATCGTTCATTAATAGTTCAACGGCCTCTTTTGTGGTAGTTCCAATTATTGGATCTCCACCAATACCAATAGCAGTAGTAATTCCTAAGCCTGCTTTCACAGTTTGGTCAGATGCTTCATACGTTAATGTTCCTGATTTAGAAACAATGCCTATTGTGCCTTTTTTGAAAACAAAGCCTGGCATAATACCTACTTTTGCTTCATCAGCCGAAATAACACCCGGACAATTAGGGCCGATTAAGCGACAATCTCTTCCTTTTAAATATTCCTTAACAGCTATCATATCCCTGATAGGAATACCTTCTGTAATACAAATGATCACTTTAATTCCAGCTTCAGCGGCTTCCATAATTGCATCAGCAGCAAAAGCCGGAGGTACAAAAATTATAGAAACATCTGCTCCAGCCTTATCTACAGCTTCTTTCACAGTATTAAATATAGGGCGCTCCAAATGCTGTGCTCCTCCTTTTCCTGGCGTAACTCCACCAACAACGTTGGTGCCGTATTCTATCATTTGACCAGCATGGAATGTACCTTCAGTACCAGTGAAACCTTGTACAATTACTCTTGATTGTTTATTTACTAATACACTCATATTTGGAATTGTTGAATTTTAGAATTGTTGATTAAATAATTTAATGATACTTGTTTTTTTGAGTTTGCTAAAGTAAAGTTTTATGTGGGTATTACAAAGCATTTTAAGATTTTTAATATATTTTCAGCATTTCTTTGCTTTAGTGTTTCAATTTTTTTGTATTATTATAACTTATAAAAATTTATATTTCAATTTTTACTGAACAAGGGTATATTAACAAACATTATAAGCTCATTTAAAATTGAATACTTCACTTATAATTAACGACACTATTGTAGCTCTGGCTACACCTCAGGGGATTGGCGCAATTGGTGTGATCCGCCTTTCAGGTGATAAGGCTATTGATATTTGTAATTCGGTTTTCGGGACTAAAAGTCTCAAAAAAAAGGACCTAAACAAGCAGGGATCTCATACCATTCATTTTGGTGTTATTCACGATGGTGAAGTAATTATCGATGAAGTGCTGGTTAGTCTTTTTAAAACCCCTCATTCCTATACAAGTGAAAATACGGTAGAAATATCCTGCCATGGCTCTAAATTCATTCAACAGCAGATCATTCAACTTTTCATAAAGCGTGGAGCCCGTATGGCTAATCATGGTGAATTTACTTTGCGTGCTTTTTTGAACGGGAAATTAGATCTATCGCAAGCTGAAGCTGTTGCCGATCTTATATCATCTAATTCCGCTTCCTCACATCAGATTGCGATTCAGCAAATGAGAGGTGGATTTTCGAGCAAAATAAAATTGCTTAGGCAAAATCTTATTGACTTTGCCTCACTTATTGAATTGGAACTTGATTTTAGTGAAGAAGATGTAGAGTTTGCTGACCGGACAGATCTGAAAAAATTAGTTAGCAGCATTCAGCGAATTGTTCAGCGATTGATCGATTCTTTTGAGGTTGGAAACGTAATTAAAAATGGGATACCTGTTGCTATCGTGGGGAAACCCAATGCAGGGAAATCAACTCTTTTAAATGTGTTGCTTGAAGAAGACAGAGCTATTGTTTCTGAAATACCGGGTACTACAAGGGATGTGATCGAAGATGAGCTAAATATTGATGGAGTACTGTTTCGTATAATTGACACTGCAGGAATTCGGGAAACCAATGATATTATTGAATCTATTGGCGTTGAGAAAACATTCGAACAAATTAAATTATCTTCTATTGCCATTTATCTATTTGATGCGCATGAAATTACTTCTTCCGAATTAAGATTGATCGTTGAAGACCTTAAGCCACATTTACACAACTCCCAATTGGTATTGGTTGCTAATAAAATTGATAAAGAAGACCTTGAATACATCAAACGTGAGTTTAATGAGTTTCCGGATATGCTTTTTATATCGGCCAAAGAACGTACCCATATTGATGAATTTAAAAAACACCTGGTCGATTTATTCGATAGCCGTATTGTAAATATTACTGAAACAATTGTTACCAATTCCCGTCACGTAGAGGCGTTGCGTCACACCAACACTGCATTGATAAAAGTATTAGAAGGTTTGAATCAGAACGTTACCGGTGATTTCCTGGCTATGGACATTCGTCAGGCATTACATTATTTAGGAACTATAACAGGCGAAATTTCATCAGATGATTTACTTGCGAATATTTTTTCCAGGTTTTGCATTGGAAAATAGTTTTTGCTTCTAATGGTTGATAATGATCTGTAGTTTTAGATTGTCATAAATAACTGCTTTTGATACATTTTATTAAGCCCTAACCAGATGCCTCAAAACAAATACGATGAATCCAAGATCGGAATTGATGCCTTTCCGGCTCATGCTTATTTTAAGAGTCTGGCCGAAACAATTCCTCATATTTTATTTATTGCAAACCCTGTAAACTTTCGCATTGAATATATCAATAGGCTCCCATCAGGTGCTCCTCTTGAAAGTTTAATAGGCAAAGAAATGTTTGATTTTATTTGGCCTGAATACATTGAAGTATTTAAGAAAAGAATACAAGAAGTAAAAGATTCAGGGAAGTCTGGTACATTTGATGTAGAAGTTGCCCCGCCAAATAATCCTCAGGAAAAAGCATGGTATCGTACCCATATTTCTATGGTATATGACTCTGAAAATTCAACCTCAAGTATAATGTTTCTGTCTGAAAATATTACAGAAAGTAAACGCACCGAGCTTGATAATATTAATAAAAGTGAACGGATAAAAGCCATTATTAATAATACAAACGATATCATTTGCTCCATTGATTGCGATCATAATTTAATGGAATTTAACTCCATGTTTGCCAACGTGGTAAAGAAAGGCTTTGGCATTGAAATGCAACCTGGAATGTCGGTGTTGCAATTTGTTGATCCGGCTAAGCACGAACACTTAAAGGCAATTTATAAAAGAGTTGAAAAAGGAGAAATTTATTGTGATATCGAAAGTTTTCATACCCTCAATGGTCATGAAGTTTACAATGAAACGAGTTATAATCCTATCTATGATGTTGATAAAAAAATTATTGGCATTAATATATTTTCAAAAGACATCACCGAACGTGTAAAAAGTGAACAGAAAATAAAAAATGCTTTAAAGGAAAAAGAAGTTCTTTTGGCAGAAATTCATCACCGGATAAAAAACAACCTTGCAATGGTTTCCAGTTTGTTGCAATTGCAGGAAATGAATATAGATAATGCGGAAGTTAAGGAAGCGCTTGCTTTAAGCCGTAAACGAATAAAATCAACCGCTTTGATTCATGAACTTTTATACAGAAGCGAATCTTTTCAAAACGTTAAATTGAAAGATTATTTAACAGAGCTATTTCATCTTTTAAAAATGAATGTTAATACTTTGCTGCTATTAAAAGGAGATGAAGTTACAATGAATCTCTTCACTGCTATGCCGCTGGGATTGATGCTTAATGAAATTATGCTGAACTCTTTCAAACATTCATATAATGAAAAAAGTAAAGGTCAGATCGAGATCTCTATCATTCCTTTGGCAAGCAAATTAATGATCTATTATTCCGATTTTGAAGGAAGTTTTCCTGATGCCATTGATTTCAAAAATTCGAAAACAACCGGTTTAACTCTTATTCATACATTTGCTGAGCAATTAAATGGGAGTGTTGAGCTTGTGAGTAAAACACCTCCTAAATATTTAATTCAACTACCGTTAAATGAAAACCAATAAAAAGGTACTTATTGCCGAAGATGAATTGTTGATCGCTAAAGTTTTACGGATGCAATTGGAAAAATTGGGATTTGTAGTTGAAAACGTTGTGCATGCTGATGAAGCGTTCAATAAGGTTAAAGAAATGCAACCCGATGTAATTATTTTAGATGTGTGTTTGAAAAATAAAACCTGCGGACTGGAAGCTGGAAAAAAAATCAGGGATGCAGGAATTGAAACGCCTATCATCTTTACCACCGGTAATTCTTACGAAAACACACTTCAACTTATGAACGATATTAAATACTCCACGATATTAAGTAAACCGGTGGAATTTGATCATTTGCTTCATTTGATCAATCAATTGTAAACAAACAGCCTCGGAGGTTGCTTATAGAGTATAAGCTATTGTTTATTTTCAAGAATTAATTACTTTTAGTATTTAAGAATAAACTTTTAATTGAGCGAATAATAAGCAATGAAAAGGGAAGACAAGGAAAAAGCAACTGATCAGGTGATCGAACAAACTTTGGCAGAGCAAAAGGCTTATTGCAAAAGGTCGAAGGATATCACCATTGATAATATCATTTACGATACAATTTACCTCGAAAAGAAAAGATTAAAAAACAAGAAAAATTCAAAACATAACAGGACTGAAATTGTGTTTTGGTCCGATATGGAAAGGCGTTTTTATTCTGCCAATTCAATCGAGAAAGAAGAGATCTTAAAAGAAATAATCGAAAATTATGCAGTAGAGATAGCAGGCGGTTACAATCCAAAGGTGTATAACTTTGCTATCAAAATTGTACCTTATCTGTTAAAAGCTATTTTAGTGAAAGAGCCTCTTTGGAAGCTCTTTTCGAAAAAAGGAAAAGAGAAGATCAACAAAAATATTGACATTTCAGGACCTCTTGATAAGATCCTTCATCTTAGTAAAATTGGAACGTTAATAGTGACTCCAACTCATCAAAGTAATTTTGATAGTATCGTTATTGGCTATTCTACCTTTATTACCGGCCTTCCCCCAATGATATACGGTGCCGGGCTCAACCTCTTTACTAATCCTATACTTAGCTATATGATGACCAACCTTGGGGCATATAAAGTTGATAGGGAGAAAAAGAATGATCTGTATAAAGATGTGTTGAAAAATTACGCATCTATAAGCCTGGAATATGGCTATCATAACCTTTTTTATCCAGGAGGGACACGAAGCCGAAGTGGGAAAATTGAGGAGCAATTGAAACTGGGTTTATTGGGTAGTGGTCTTTCCACATTTATTAAAGGAGCGAAGGAGGGTAAAAAGAAAAATATTTATGTAGTACCTTGTACCATTAATTATGAGTTATGTCTGGAAGCGCGCGATCTTATTGAGGAGTATTTGGTAGAGGAAGGAAGCCGGCAATTCATTTTGCCAAATGATTCATCTAATAAGATCAAAAACATATTGGCATTTGCAAAAAAAACGGTTAAAGTTGACACCCGAATAGCTGTTTGCTTTGGTGAGCCTTTGGATATTTTTGGTAATGAAGTGAATGAGGAGGGTATCAGTATTGATAACCATTCCAGACCTATTGATATCGACAAATATATTTTGGTTGATGGTGTTCCTGATTTTTCATTTCAAAGAGACCGGGTATACACTTCTATTTTAGGAAATAAAATATTAAAATCTTTCTTAAAGAATAGTGTCGTTATGGATACCCATTTGTTGTCCTATGCATTGTTCAAAATATTTCAAAAAAAGTATCCCTTCAGCAACGTATTTAAGCTGGTATCTACATTTGGAGCGGAGTGCAATAAGGAATTATTGTTAGAAACGGTCGGCTTTTTAAAAGAAATTCTGTTTAAGAAAAGAGATAACGGAGAATTGAAATTAGGTAGCGTGATCTCTACAAAATCTGTTGAGGAAATTATTTCTCATGCAAAAAGGCAGCTAACTTCATATCACGGAGAAAGTGTGTTACACGAACAAAATGGTTTGTTTATAAGCAACGATTTGATAACACTTTATTACTATCACAATAAATTAACTCCTTACGGACTCGAAAAAGATTTAAATTTATGGCTACATCAAAAAGTGTAACAGTTATCGGTGGGGGATCATTTGGTACTGCCATTGCGTACCTTTTGGCTGCGAACAATGAGAAAGTGAAGATATGGTTGAGAGACGAAGCTATTGTTAATTCAATAAATACCCTGCACGAAAACTCAAGATATGCTCCCGGAGTTATTTTGCCTTCCTCAATTATTGCAACTTCTAATCTTGAATATGCAATTGCAGATTCTTCTTTAATATTCGTTAGTATTCCCAGTAAATCATTTAGAAAAGTAGCTACTGAAATAGGTAAATACGTGAAAGGCGACCAGATACTGATCACTACAACAAAAGGCTTTGAGCAGGATACTTTTAAATCGATGACTGAATTATTAGCTGAAGAAACTCCTTGCCTGAAAATTGGAGCGTTGAGTGGTCCTAATTTTGCTTTTGAAATTCTAAGCGGAATGCCTGTAGGTAGCGTAATTGCAAGTAGATTTAATGAGGTAATTGAAAAAGTGCAGGAAGCCTTGGGTGGTAAAACCATCCGGATATATGGCAACGAAGATGTTTGTGGTGTTGAATTAGCGGGTGCCTTGAAAAATATATATGCTATTTGTGCAGGTATAATTCAGGCAGGTGGTTTTGGTGAAAATGCTAAGAGCCTAATGATAGCAAGGGCATTGAGTGAAATGAGCCGGTTCGCATTTTATTTTAAAGCAAATCCTTCTACTTTTTTAGGGCTTGCAGGTGTTGGTGATTTAATTGCTACTTGTAATTCGGAGCTAAGTAGAAATTTTAGAATTGGCCGAAAAATTGTTGAAGGTTTATCACTTGAAGACGCGATAACAAGCATTGGACAGGTAGCCGAAGGTGTTTATACGCTTAAAGCAGTTAAAGAAAAGGCTGATAGCCTTGGAATTGAAATGCCTATTGTAAATGCAACATATAAAATTGTTTATGAAAATCAAACTATTCCAATGGTGTTAGAAGAACTAATGTCAATACCACATAGGAAGGATATTGAATTTAAATTTACATGTCCTGATTGAGAAAAAATATTTTTATAATAAACTTTATATAAGTTAAAATACATTATAATGTTTACAACGAAATTGATGGTTAAAATGCTTACACACACTTTCTCGACAAGCTCGAAATGACCATGCGCGCGGTCATTTCGAGCTTGTCGAGAAAGTGTGGCTGGCTATCTTAATGAATTTACTTATATAAAGTAAAATATATATTGTTGGATGAAAGATTTAAAAAAACACAATTTAATATTGGCTTCAAAATCTCCACGAAGGCAGTATTTGATGAAAGAACTGGGATTAGATTTTGAGGTACACACAAAAGATGTTGATGAAAGTTTTCCTGAAAATTTAAAAGCTCAGGAAATACCGCTTTATTTATGTCAGAAAAAGGCTGACGCTTTTGATGAAGAGCTAACCGATAACACCGTTGTAATAACGGCAGATACTATTGTTTGGATAGATAATCAGGTACTCAATAAACCTGAAAATTTTGACGATGCTGTGCGAATGCTGAAGCTACTCTCAGGTAAAAAGCATGAAGTATATACAGGAGTTTGTTTGAGATCAAAACATAAGACAAAAACATTTTATGCCTTAACCAACGTTTATTTCAAAGAATTATCACAAGAAGAAATAGAATATTATATCAATAATTTCAATCCATACGATAAAGCAGGGGCTTACGGTGCTCAGGAGTGGATCGGTTATATTGCTGTTGAGAAAATTGAAGGCTCCTATTTTAACGTGATGGGGCTTCCAGTAAGAGAATTATACGAAGAGTTATTGAAATTTTAACAATTACATATTGCATTTTTTATTGAACGATCCTTTATTGATAATAACTTACCAAAAGCAGTCAGTTTTTATTCCATTGGAATTTACTAACTTTGCATCCCAATGAAAAAAGTCGCATTCCATACATTAGGCTGTAAGCTGAACTTCTCAGAAACATCCACCATTGCACGTTTGTTTGAAGATCAAGGCTACAAAAAGGTTGATTTTAAAGAACCTTCTGATGTATATGTTATCAACACATGTTCCGTTACAGCCAATGCTGATAAGGAATGTAAACAAATTGTTAAAGCCGCATTGAATGTTTCACCTGATGCATACGTTGTAGTTGTTGGATGTTATGCGCAATTAAAGCCCGAAGAGATTTCTAATATTGAAGGAGTTGATCTGGTACTTGGTGCTTCCGAAAAATTCAAATTACTCAATTATTTAAACGATTTAACTAAAAAATCAAAAGCCGAAATTTATAGCTGTGAAATTGAAGAAGCGAATTTTTTTGTAGATGCTTACTCTTTTGGCGACCGCACACGTGTTTTCCTTAAAGTACAGGATGGTTGTGATTACAACTGTTCATTCTGCACTATTCCATTAGCCCGTGGCAGCAGTCGTAGCGATACTGTTATAAACGCAGTAAAAAACGCTCATGATATTGCAAAGCAGAATGTAAAAGAGATCGTACTTACCGGTGTTAATCTGGGCGATTTTGGAAACAACGAGTCGAAAACAAGCAACCGTAAAGAAGAAACTTTTTTTGATCTGGTAAAAGAATTGGATAAGGTAGAAGGTATAGAGCGTTTTCGCATCTCTTCTATTGAACCTAATTTATTAAAAGATGAAATTATTGAATATGTAGCGCAATCAAAACGTTTTGTTCCTCATTTTCATATCCCATTACAATCGGGTAGCAATAAAATGTTGAAGGCTATGCGCAGACGTTATTTGCGTGAATTGTATTCGGAGCGTGTTGCAAAAATTAAAACATTAATGCCACAATGTTGTATTGGAGTGGATGTGATCGTGGGCTTTCCAGGTGAAACAGAAGAGGATTTTTTAGAAACGTACAACTTTTTAAATGAACTTAATATTTCCTACCTGCACGTATTCACTTATTCCGAGCGTGATAATACGGATGCAATTAATTTAAAAGATGCCGTTCCTGTTGCTATTCGCAAAAAACGCAACAAAATGTTACGCATACTTTCTGCAAAAAAAATACGTCATTTTTACGAACAACATTTAGGAAATACATTTACAGTATTATTTGAAGGTGATAACAAAGATGGCTTTATGCATGGCTTTACAGATAATTATATCAAAGTAAAAACTCCATTTAATCCTGATTTTGTTAATCAATTAAAACAGGTTACTCTTAAAGAATTGGATGCTGATGGATCCGTGTTGGTCAATCATTATGCTGAAGAAACTTCTTCAATAGCCTAAAAAATAATAATTGTTTTTTGAAGACTAATTCCATTCGAAATAACAGCATTATTTCTAAAAAAACATTAATTCAATTCAGTATTTGATAGTATGTTCTTATCATTATCAAAGAGTTGAAGCACCCAGTTCGGTGTTTTTTTGTTTAGGTTGGTCACCCCCGAATTGATAAGGACTTCCATTAATGCCTGAGGCTCATCTTTTTTCCAAACTAAGCCTTTTGTCACTCCCACTGCCATTATCGTTCCATTCTGCTCAAATGTATGCAGGCAATACAGCCATTTATCATCCCAACCAACAGTTTCAAGTTTAACATTAAATTTTGTTCCTAGTTTTATCGGTTTTTTATGAATTATTTTTTGAGAACCCAAAATCGGAGCCAGTCGTTTTTTTACAATGGCATTAAAAAAATTGGTCCTGGCTATCATTTCCCAGCGAATAAAATCCATATACACAAAATACTTGTGAGAGGTCATTACTCTGAGACCTTCACAATCGAACACCCCAACTCGATATGATCTTGTATAAACGTCCTCAAAGGAAAGTTTTTTTTGAAATTTACCACCAATTAAAATTCGGAATAGGCGGTACCAGTAATATATCATAAAAATAAAGCTTGTTTTTTTCTTATCGATCCGGTAAATCGATTATGATTTTCTTCTGGCAAATATAGTTTATTTGCTCTCTATCATAGTGATTTAAAATGTATAAATCAACCCATTTTTAATAAGTCTAAAAACTTTAATTTTTTCAACAAAAAAAAAGGTAACTCGTTAAATTCCAATAGCTTATTATTAACAGCCTGAACATGGCTTAAATGCAATCAAGCATCTCACTATATTTGGTTCTCAAATAATTTTGAAACTCAAAAAAGATGCTAACACGAATTTCTCTTATTAACTCCAAAGGCTACGGTAAAGCCGAAATGAAACTCGACAATTGTGATTCAATGCAGTTAGTTGGTCCGAATAACATTGGAAAAAGTACATTGATCTATGCTTTGAACTTTTTATTTGTTGTTGACGGGCAAAAAATGTCCTTCAGTGGTCAGCGAAAAGGCGATAAAGAAACGATCCATCACTACTTTCCAACTCATAACAAGAGTTTTTTAATATTCGAAATAAATAAATTGGGCTATTACTGTATCCTTGTAAAAAGGAACACAGATGGCGAATTAGAATATTACAAAATTGACAGTGAATATGATGAAGAGTATTTCTTCGAAAATGAAGGTGCTCACCAACGTTTATTGAATTTTGATGAAGTAATTGGAAAACTTCTTGAAAAAGGTATTGTGCATAGTAAATTCGCTACTAAATCAGATGTGTTTAATTTGGTTTATCACCGCGGTACGAAGAACAATGCAGTAGTTTGGTTGGAAGATACCGTAAAAGCAGATGGTTTGAGTAATAACTTTTCGAAGGTGTATCGTTATTTGATCAACTCCAAATTGATCACTAACAAAACCCTTAAAGAGTCATTGATCATTGCGGATAATCGTGAGAACGAAGGCTTGAACTTCTCTCAGAAAAACAAAAAAGATATTACCGATCTATTACGTATCAATGAAGAAATAAAAAGTATTAAGTCGGTACGCACTGATTTCCTTGAGTTTCGTGAGTCGGTAAAAGTATATAATTCAAAAACCAGGATAGTAAGTGAGTTAATATCCGCATTCAACAGTTCATACACTGCTGCTATTCCTGAGTTAGAAATTTCTTCTATTGAAAGAGGTAGACACATTGCCGCTGTTCACAACGAGATCAATGAGATATTAAAGCCTAAGGAATTAAATTATGCTTCTTATATCGGTGAAAAAAATGCCGATGTAAAAAACAAAACTAATTTGTTGGCTGAAAAGCAAGCTGCTTTGAACGAAATTCAAAAGTATGAAAGCGTTGATTTTTTAAAAGAATCTTTACGTAATTTAGATAAGGACCGCAAGGATATCGAAACTCGTTTTACTACTATTGAGATTCAAAAATTATCAAGCAAGCAATTGGAAATGCGTATTGATAAGTTAAATTATCAAATTGCATCTCTCGAAAATCAGATCGATAACTATAATAATTTATTGATTCACAAAATTTCGGATAACGAAGAAGTGAAACAATTATTGAATTCTGTGCTTTCTGAGCAGGTTACCAGCTTGCCAAGTAAACAGATCAAAAAGCCGATCAAAAAAATATCTGATAAGTTATTAGCAATTTTTGATGGCGAAATTGATATCACTAAAGGCATTACCTTGAAAGAATTCAAATCAGTTAAAGAACTGAAAGACGAATTGAAAGGCTTGCTGATAGAGAAAAAACAAACTGAAGAACTATTAAAAACAGTTGTTGACAAAGAAAAAATTGATTCGAAATTAAAAGTTATTTTAAATGAGATTGAATTAATTAAAGAGAAAGTAAAACTTATTGAGAGCAAACCTGCTTTAGAAAAGCAGATCCGTTCAATAACAGATGATATCAAAACCCTTACGCTTGAAAAGAAAGAGCTCGAAGAGTTTTTGAGTTCATTGGTTAAAGAGATTTCTCAAAAACAAATAATGTATGACAAACTGCAGGAAGAAAAACGCGGTTTGGAAGGACGTGTTAGAGAATTGAAAGAACGTAAAATTGAAGTGGAAGCGATCAATTTAGCTCCTACGGATTACGAAACAAATGATAACCTTGATTATATCTTTTCTAAAATTCAAATCCATCAAAAAGACAGGATTGAATTGAAAGTTAAGAAAGACGCTACTTTTGATAATTTGAAATATCGTTTACGCAATAGCAGTGCAGACATAGAACAATTCATAAGTTTTGTTGAAGATGAAATTGCTTGTTTAGCAGATAAAGAACGTAGTATTGATGGTTTATTATCCAGTATTTCTACACAGTTTGCAAACCCTGCATACACCTTGTTAAAGCGTTATGAGGAGTTCAAACAATTTGTGTATACAAAATTCAACGAAAAACTTTCTCAAACACGTATCTCCAATATCGAATCAATGAAAATTGATCTGTTGGATAATGAGCGTATCATTGGAGAGTTGAAGAAGATCGCTTCAATCCAGGAGTTTAACGGACAAATGAGTTTTGAATTTGACCAATCAGAAAATTTAAAAGTTCTGAACGCTTATTTGGACAGCGGTAAAAGAGTAAGCTTTGATGAATTATTTAACATCGAATTACTTCTTCATATCAAAGGAACTGATAAGCGTGTGGATCTTGCAAACCAGGTAGAATCAGATGGTACCGATCGTATGATCCGTTTGGTAATGATCATGTCAATTATCAACAGACTTGCAGTAACCGATGAGCAAAATAAAATTGCTTTATTTATTGATGAGGTTGCAACAATTGATAAACAAAACCGTCCGGAGATCGTGAAATTTTGTAAGGAGCATAATTTCCTTCCAATTTTTGCTGCACCTGATGCTGTTGAAGGATTTAATAAATATTATTTTATTTACCCGTCAAAAGGTAAGATCAATATCAGCGAAAAACAAAATGCTGTTATTGTGGAAAGAAATGGAACAGTTCAACCTATTACAAAAATAACAAAAAGTAAATAAGAGATGAAGGCTGAACCAAGAACCATACTGCGCTTTTTACTGGAGTATTTTGATATTATCAACGAATTGTATGAAACACAATCGAAAGGTGGTGTAATTCCTTATGAAACATTGAATCTCATTACATCTAAGCACAACACGGATATTAAGTCGCAGTTGATTGACTATAAAATATTAAGTTCGGTTAATGATAATTACGAAATACGAACTGTTTACTATAACCTGATCGAGTTTATTTTAAGTGAGTTCAAACCATTATTGCCTGAAACAATTGAAAAATATCATGTTTCAATTTCTGAATTATTCCGTAAAATTAAGGAAAACATTAATGGGGATAAAGTAATCTTAAATCAGCGATTAACTGAATTGGCTAATGAAATAAGGACATTCTATGAAATGGTAGAAAAAAATACCATTAGCTTATTGAATGAAACCCGCGAATTAAAAGCCAACGTTAAGAAAATTGATTACAGAGAAAAGATCGTTAGAGCCTCCCGCTGGATTGACGAATATATTATTCCTTTGAATAAAATCCTGGATATCAATCATAGTGCCTCTATTGCCAATAAATTATACGACATTTCTGAATATTCAAATAAATACCGTTTGAATTGCGATGATGAAAGTACACGTGTATTGTTTGAAAAGCTTTATTTTCAATTGATACAAGTGAATGATAATTTGTTGCGCCAGTCGAAAATATTAACGACTGAATTATTACCACTTATCGAGCGTATCCGCACCGAATCGATCATTTTAACAGGTTGGATCACATTCTTAAAAAATCCTTATAAGCAAAAGGTTCCTCCAATGTTTGAATCGAAAAGAACGAATATCTATTCAAACAATACCTTCTTTAATGCTTCGGAAATATTCGAACAATTTAAAAATGAAACGGATATTTATTTTGAAGATGAAATAAATACAGAGGAAAAGTGGATCTTCGATAAAGATTTTT
The DNA here is from genome assembly GCA_040388745.1 of Bacteroidota bacterium. Lineage (GTDB taxonomy): Bacteria > Bacteroidota > Bacteroidia > 2-12-FULL-35-15 > 2-12-FULL-35-15 > 2-12-FULL-35-15. The sequence goes on from JAZKBF010000028.1 coordinate 82,456, forward strand.
TTACCAACAAATTAAAATCTAATTTACCTGTAGAGGATTTTTTTAAGTGGTGTAACAAAACGTTGAAAGAAGAATATAAAAAAGTGGAGATTGAAAAATTCTTTGCCTTAACTACCCTTGCCTTTGATGAGGACATTGAACGGGACTTTGGTAAAACTCCTGAATTCGACAAAATAAAAATTAACGATTTAACATTAACAGTTCCCAAAATAACAATCAATAAACATGGAATTTCCTAATCACCATCGCCAAATTGTAGAAGATCTAATGAGTGGTAAATTTATTTTACCTTCTGAACGTACGTTTGCAGTTTTAAGAGATAACGAACAATCGTACACCTATTTCTTTAAAGCATCATTCAATTATGATCTAAAGATCACTCAGGATTTTGTTTACCTGGTTTCAGATGAATCAAATGAAATGTTATCACGTGATGTATGTATTTTTATTGCTCTTTTAAGCTATGAGCTTGACCGCGATGGAAAAAATTTTTTAGAAAGGATTCAATTCAGTGAGTTTGAGATCGAAGAAATTGAAAATTACTTTACCAACTCATCATATATTGATTTGATCTTATCAAACAAACAATTGAAGGACGCAGACTCCCGTAAAAACTTTATCAATACACTAAACCGTAGAAATATCATCGAAAAAACTGCTGATAGCCGTTTTGTGTTTACATCAGCACATAAATTCTTTATGGACTTTGCAGCGGATATTGTGAAGTTTGAAAATGTAGAAAAAGAGTAATACCACACTCATTTTCATCGTTATAACAAAGTATAGACCTGACAGTTTTTTAAAACCTGTCAGGTCTTTTCTGTTTAGCTTTGTTGTAATATGATTGGATAAATATTTTTATCTGAGTTTTAAATCCACCCATCTTTCTCGACTCCGCTCGAAATGACAACGCGCCTGGTCATTTCGAGCGGAGTCGAGAAAGCGCCAAGAGCTGAATGAATCAAAGGTTTTGAATATGTAATTGGTAGAAAATAGAATGAAATTTTGAAATGAAGAAATCGATAACTCTACATAAACCGATTATCAATATCGATCTCCTTAAAAGTTTTCTTTCCTCTTAAATAGTAATCAGCAATAATACTGTGTCTATACACAGCTGTGGTAGTATGTTGTTTTATTTGTTCCTTCAATAGGTTTCGCTTTTTTAATGTTTTACCAAACGATGCGTAAAAACTAAAATGAGCTTTTATTACTGCGGTAAAGCTGCTGAACTGTCCTGAAAACAGAAACTTCGAGCCGGCAATGCCATCCAGTAAAAAGCGGATGAATAATTTCAAATAGAAATATTCAGGTGGATGATTTTTAGAAAGCAGCATTAAATTATTACGAAAATTTAAAAATGTTTTATAAGGATTCGTTTTATTTAATGTTCCTCCGCCAACGTGGTACACAGTTGATTCAGCACAATACATAACTTTGTAACCATAATTTTTCAAGCGCCAGCACAGATCAATTTCTTCCATGTGCGCAAAAAAATCTTCATCAAAACCTTCAATTTTGTGGTAATATTCGGCCCTTACAAATAAACAGGCTCCTGTGGCCCAGAATATTTCCCGGGTATCATTATACTGCCCTTTATCTTCTTCAATAGTTGAAAAGATCCGGCCACGACAAAAGGGGTAAGCATATTTGTCAATAAAACCGCCCGCTGCACCGGCATATTCAAAATGTGTTTTTTTGTTATAGTCTTTTATCTTCGGCTGACATGCGGCAATGGATGTATCGTTATCCATCAGTTTAATTATTGGTTCTATCCAATTAGAGGAAACTTCCACATCAGAGTTAAGTAATACATAATATTCTGCACTAACGAGTTTTAATGCATCGTTATAACCTTTGGCAAATCCTCCATTAATAGTGTTTTTAATGATCTTTACCTGGGGATAGTTTGTTGTGAGAAAGGATACTGAATCATCGGTTGACGCATTGTCAGCAACTATTATTTGGGTGTCTGAAGCATTGTTTGCAATTACTGATGGTAAAAATTTTTCGAGAAAATTTTTACCATTCCAATTTAAGATAACTACTGCAACCTTCATAAAACAAATGTAATGGAAATAGTATTAAGTAAACAAACTGCTATTGTTTTGGTTTTAAAAATTCACCGTCTATGATCAATAATTTTACGCTATTTCTTGAAATAGAACGATGTGAGCTTAGATCATCAGAAACAACATAGGTCATTCCTTTTGTAAGTGTAACCTTCTCTCCGTTTTTAAGTTCACTTATAAAACTACCTTCTAAACAATGAACAATATGTCCTTTTTGGCACCAGTGGTCAGCTAAATAATTTTCGGAATACTCCACCACACGAATTCTTAGTCCATCCATTTGTATGGTTTGCCAATACGATGTTCCTGTTTCACCCTTATGTTCGGTTTTTTCTACTTTGTCCCAGGCTATTGTTTGAAATGGTATAGTATACATTAGACTTTATATATTTAATTTATTAAAATACCTGCCCGACTGAATAACATCAGTCGTTCGGGCGGGATTTAATGCCTGTTTGGAGCGTCATTGCGAGACTTTTCAGCCGCAGCAATCTCAAACAACTATCAAATAATATCAAAAACTACCTCGGACTACGAAAATTTTCATCTGCATTTCCGCCAAAATGGTTAGGGGCTTTTTCATTATCCAGATTAGTGGATGGAGTATCACGCTTATGAATTAGAAGTTCCCATCGGGTATTATTTATTTCACCTTGTGCAGTGGAATGTATCAATGAATATTTATTGGTAACCAGATCGGGGTTATAGAATACAAATTTTTTATTTGATTGTTTGTTTCCGGGGTAAGTCAATGAAAGAGATTTATCATATAAGCTATAATACTCCCATATTTCGTAGGGGTAGGCGCTCGGCTCCACATCCATTTTGGTTCGTTGGTCCGGACGTCCATATTGCAAATATACCCGGCCTCGGTCTGTGTCATACCCTTTTAGGCTGTATGTTCCAAACTCTTTATTTACTTTCATTACTTCCTTATAATATTCTAACCACATTAACTGAGGTTCCAATTCATTACGTGATTTCCAAAAATTATAAAAGAACTTTTGCATCAACTCTAAATTTTTGCCTTTTACTTGATTTGCTGCATATTGGATTTCTGAATTACTTGATATTGGCCGTAACGATCTTATATAATCTGATAGTGTATCTACACTGGTATAGCTTGTAACAAAGGTATTGGTTACATTAACTGATTTTAGATCTTCAATACTTAATTGTCCTTGTGAGTTTTTTCGTTGAATGAAATAGCTGCGTTCTGCCTGTATTTTGTTTTCTTTATCTCTTAACTCAACTATCAAATTATAATTACCCGATGGTAGTTTTTCAATATTGAACTCAGCAAGTAATATATTCACATCATTGGCTGTTTGTTTCGAAAACGCACTATAATCATTGAGTTTTACTTTTTTTTCGGAGGATTCTAAAAAATAATTCAAAACTATTTTTTCACCCTCTCCAATTATTTTTTTTGCATTATATATTTCCGCATAGAATCTGAGTTTATCTATATTTTCAGGGTAAAACGTTGAAACATAGGGCACAAGGTCATAACCGCTTTTTGTTAAAATACTTGGAGTAGAAGATTTTACGTACGATTCCAATGTTTGAATATCAGAGATAGCAACTTTAGTTTCCTGAAAATCAATAGTAATTGGCATTGTAGTAACAAATGGTTTATCCAAAACCTTGTTTTTATCCGCTATTGAAATATCCATGTTGTAAGTTCCATTTGCTAAGGTAAAACGCTGCTGGTCAATGAAATTTGGATATGCTTTAGTGGTATCATCTGTTTCCGGACTGTTTAAGGTATATTTTTGTGCATTTTTGATTTCGCCATTTTGACTGAAGCTAATGGTGATATCAACCGCTCCCTGGTATTTTCCGGTAGCGTTTTTAACAAACGTTACCGAATTACCGATCACCGACAAGTACGTTTCGATATAGGGGCCCTTAGCTGGCACATTAAAGGTAGCATACGTTAAATATGCGGTAACATTGTTTGCATTGGTAGCAAATGTCGCCAATAACACAAAACATACTAAAATAAGGCGTTTTTTCATTTAAAATTATTTTTTGAAGCGTTTCTTTGAAACAACTGAATATCTACAAAGTTAAGCAATAAATATTTTTTTTCCTTTTTATATCTATTAAATCAAAAAAATACTACTTTTGTCGTCTGGAGAAATGGCAGAGTGGTCTATTGCGGCAGTCTTGAAAACTGTTGAGGGTTATACCTCCTGGGGTTCGAATCCCTATTTCTCCGCTGAAAAATGCAAAAAAAGTCCCGATATCATTGAGATATCGGGACTTTTTTTGTTTTCAGAAAAGGCGTTTTGGTGGGAGGAGGGGCAGCTAATTTTTTATTTATTTCTCCCTTCATCCAATTTTGGTGTTTCTCTCATTAGCTCATACTAGTAATTACGATTCATAATTACCTGCTAATTACTATTTTTTCATAAGCCTTAAATCGAAAATCACTTCCCTCTACTTCAATAAAATACATTCCGTTTGGAAGTTCTGTAATTAACCTGATATTAGTAACCTGGGCATTTACAGATTCAGAATGTACTACTTGCCCTAAAGAATTGTAAAGCCTGATAAAACGAATGCTTCTATTAGTTCCAAAAGAAATAGTTATTTCATCTTTTGCCGGATTTGGAAAAACGAAAATGGAATTAGCAAAGGATACCTCCATTATAGAGGCAATTTTATCAGGATTGAACAATTGTGCTTGGTAAATCTCTTTTGTTGTATTATTTTGAACAAATACGACTACCCGAAGCTCCTCAATGTTCTTTATTTTATTAAGTGTCCAGTTGATGAGAGTTGAATCAGAACCATTAATGGCAGTATTTACTAAAACCATTCCATCTGCATCAGGAAGCATTTTGCGCATTACGTATTCGTACGAAGTTTCGCTGTTGCTTCCCGGGGAAGCTGAATAAGAGCTTTTCAAAACATTTTTTTCAATAACTACGATGTGCGCTACTAAATTTTCTCCCGAATTAGAAGCATCTGCTGATGTAAACTTAAACGAACCGCTTAACTGGTTTCCATTTAATATAAAATTTGTTGATTGAATAATATACTTTGGCGCAACAGCAGCGCGATTGCCAACAATTGAAGAAATGGCCGAGGTAAAAACGGTTGACGGACCATCATATACATTCCCATCCATTATAGAATAGGGAACACCACTTACTGCATAATAACCTACTCTTTGGTCAGATTCAGTTGTATTGTCCCAATACATTGAATCATTGGAATAGGGAAACGAAGTATGGTAAGCAACTGCACAGCAAATGGTTGAGTTGTTGTTTACATGATCATATATAAGAGGGCTATAGCTTGCACAGGGCGGACAACTCGAATTTGTGAATTGTTCTATCAAAACCACCCGCTGTTGAGCAAAGCCGATAATATTGACAAAAAATAATAGAAGAAAGGGGGAAATATATTTTTTCATTTTTTTTAATTTTAACCACCCATGGATAAACAAAATAAATAAACGCAGATAACACCGATAATTATTGCGGACAAAAATTTAAAAACTTATTTTATCATAAAAATATGATAAAAACAGATAAAATCATATTTAATCCTAATCAATCTGCGTCATCTGCGTTCTATTCAATTACAGAATTTAGTAAAATTAAAACATTATCCTCCAATTTACGTTACTCTCCCGGGGATTATTTTTTGATGTGATATTTATACAAAATAAAGATAACTTTGAGACCCTTGATCGGCATAATTCCGATAAAAAAATAAAAAAACAATTACCCTGTATCTTTTTAAAACTTTAGCGTTATATACATGAGTTTGAAACATTTTTGCAATTTATGATTGAAACCTCGAAATATCATTTAACAAAAACCGACCTGGCCAATGAACAGGGTTTGATCGATGCTGCGAAAAAAAATCCGAAAGATTTCGCTGTTCTTTACGAGGCTTATTACGAACAGATATTCAGGTATATCTATCAACGTTTAGACAATAAAGAACATGCTTTTGATGCCACTCAGCAAGTGTTTTTAAAAGCGATGGATAATTTACATAAATATGAATACAGGGGTGTACCTTTTGCATCATGGTTATACCGAATTGCTTTTAGTGAGTTAAATAATTTGTTTCGTCAGCAAAAGGCCCAACGTACTGTAAATATTGATTCTGTTAGTGTTTATACTATTATCGGAGAAATTGAGGAAAGCAAGATCGATCAGTATCATGATAAAATAGTTTCAATTATCTCAGAACAATTAGAGGAAGACCAGTTACAATTAATAGAGATGCGCTTTTTTGAAAAACGTTCGTTCAAAGAAATAGCTGAAATACTTGATATTACAGAAAACAATGCAAAAGTGAAAACATACAGGGTTTTGGACATTTTGAAAAAGAGTTTAAAGTAAAAACGTCTTTCTGTCTCTGTTGTGGAAATAATGAAAAATTCGAAAAATAAAATATAAACTAAACTACCTAAAAGCCTTATTTTTTCAAGAGACTTGATGGTTCAAATAAAATGAAAAGAAAAACAAACATCAATCGCCCTGAAATGAAGTCAGAAGAGATTTCGAAGGGTAAAAATTTTGATTCGATTTTAAAAAAGCAAGTAACAGTAACGAAACCTTTATTCAAAAAAACTTGGTTTTTATCAAGTGTGGTTATTGCTACTGTTGCTGTTATCACTGCAATTTCGTTATTAACCAAGAACCCGGAAAACGATAATGCGGCAACAAAACCTGCCACCACTATAAATGCTGACAATGCTGTATTAACAGAATTTTATAAAAAGGAAGAAGCCAAACCTACTATTAATCCACCATTGGAAGGTGTGAATGTCCCTTATAAAATTTATAAAGTAATTGCAGAAAAAGGTGCAACACTTGACTTTAAAACAGGATCAAAAATAGTGATCCCCAAAAATACTTTTGTTGATGAAAACGGAAAGCTCCTGAAAGGTGAAGTGGAATTGCGTTACCGCGAATTTCATGACGCAGTTGATTTTTTTGTTGCCGGAATTCCGATGACCTATGATAGTGCAGGACAGCGTTATCACTTTGAATCAGCCGGAATGATGGAAATGCTGGCTTATCAAAATGATAAACCGGTAAATGTTGCACCCGAAAAATCAATCAATATAGAACTTGCATCCAATTATAAAGGCACCGAATATAATTTATATAAGCTGGATACGGTTAGAAATAATTGGTCGTGTTTAGGAAAGGATAAAGTTGTTGCAAAGGCAGAAAAGCCTGGATCAGTGGCTTCTTTAGGCAAACAGTTGGATCAGATCGAAGAAACATCAGAATACAAAACAATTGAAACTAAAAAAGTAGTTGTACAAAAAGAGAAAGAAGTAAAAATTGCATCGTTACCAAAATTAAATCCTGAACCTAAAAAACCGGAAGAGGCTAAAAAAGACAAATACACTTTTAATATTGACGTGAACCCGAAAGAATACCCCGAACTAGCTGTTTATAAAGGTGTTCTATTTGAAGTGGGCAATGAAAATAAAAATTTTACAAGTTCAATGTATGATGAAACTTGGGAAGAAGCAATAATTAAAGATGGAACTAAAAAAGGAGAAAATTATTTATTAACCTTAAAGAAAGATTCAAAGAAATACGACATAGTTGTTTACCCTGTATTTGAAGGCAAAAATTATGAAAAAGCAGTAAGTGATTTTCAAGGGAAATTCGCAAAATACAATGTAGCACTTGAAAAACGTAAAGTGGATGAAATAAAAATTGAAGAAGAATATCAGTCGAAATTACTAGCCTTGCAAAAACAACAGAAAGAATTGGAGCTGAAATGGAAAGAAGCAGAAGCCAATCAATTCAAATTAATGAGTACAGATGAAAAAGTGAAAAGAATGTTTGCGGTGAATAGTTTTGGGGTGTATAACTGCGATAAACCATCTTTATATCCAAAAGGTGTTTCGTGTTTTGCTAATTTGACAAATGAAAAGGATAGTAAGTTGATGTGTTATGATGTTTTTTTAGTTGACCGTGCAAAAAATGGATTATTCAGTTATACTAAAAATCCGATCACCCAATTTTCATTTGATCCAAAATCTACTAATTTATTGTGGACTGTCGATAACGGTGTCTTGTATTGGTTAAAACCAGAGCAATTCAGTGCTATTAAAAATTCGGAAGAAATGAGCAATTTGAAAATGAACAGAGCGGATCAAAAATTTAAAACTGCCGATGAAATAAAAGAGTTTTTTAATTTTTAATGTATTCGACCGTTATCCCGTGCGGGATAAAAAGGCCATGGTTATGCTGAATTTATTTCAGCATCTAACGAGATCCTGAATAAAGTTCAGGATGTCCACAGGATGTCATCCCGAGCGGAGCCGAGGGATCTTTTTATTGGTTGCATGAAACTTTTCGTGCGCTCAGTCATTTCGAGCCTGTCGAGAAACGTGCGCCAGCTTAAATGGGAAGTTCTAATAGTTCCAAAGCCCACGCGCGCTGTCATTTGGAGCGGAGTCGAGAAACATGCGTAAGCTTTCATTCTGCCATCGTTATAGTTTAAATAGAATTTTTAAAAAGATTCTCAGTACAAAAAATATTGAATTGTAAAATGAATAGGGCAGGGGCAGGTTATGAAAAAATATAAATTCTTTTTGTTTTTTATTTTCATCACCAGCCTCGCTTTTTCTCAAAAAAAGGAAACAAAGAATCATGGCACAATTAAAATTTCTAAAGTAAAACCTGATTCAATCTATATTAAAGCTGAAATGAACTTTCAGCAATTTCAGGAGGGAAACAAAACAAGCTCCAAACCAATTACAGTTCCTCTTAATAGAGTGATCGTCCCATTTCCAAAGGCCCCGGACAATACTATTCCGTTTGATTACAATCAATTCTGCGCTAAAAATATTAAAATCAAAAAGAGTGATTTAGGAGATAAAATTTCAGATACCATTCGTATTCAAGTGAGAATTTTAGATAATGGGAAGGCATATTATAAGGATCTAACTCCTTTAATGGTTTTGAGTGGCGTTCCGGCTTATTATGATAAAAAGATGAACGCCTATAAATTAGATGCGATCCATTGGAAATGCCTGAGTGCCTTGAAAGAGATTGAACAATGGGCACCGGCATATACTGTGGTTGAGGTAAGAGAAAAATTTAAAAAAGTAATTGTAATAAAACCCAAAAAGAAAGTTCTTTCCGCTGTTGGAATTTTAACGCTTGTGTTTTCTACAATACCATTTGAGGAATTAAAACCTGAATAAAATTAACCCAATCGATAAAACTATTAATTGCCACCGCATAATAAATAAAATTGTAGAAGACTTTAATAGAAGTATTCAATGCCCTTCCAAAGATAATGCCGCGTTAGGGATTGTAACGTAAATCCTTTTCTGTTTAGAAAAGATTGAAGTGTAAAGCCCGCCACTTTCTCTTTTAAGAAAGTGGAACGCCCAAATGAATTTGATTTAGAACAATTGTATTATTAATTGACCTCAGGTCAATGAGGTGAGGATTAAATTTACAACCCTATATTAACTCCAATTCTAATGATAGGATTTTGATAAGGAGTATAAGCCGATTCGGTAAAATTATACAATATCATCCCTACAATAGCCGAATTGCCACCAAAACGCTGGATATAGCCAACACCTCCGAGTATACTCACAACATCAACACGTCTCGAAGGGATAAAATCGAAAGCTTCAAGGTTTAGATATTCGTACTCACCATGACCAAATAAATAATCTGTAAAAAGGTATCTGCCAAACAAGCGACCTCCATATACGTTCGTTTCCAGATCATAATACATATCCCTATAATGATAGTATTGATAGGTAACACCCACTCCGGCCGAAAATTTATCAGTGATACGATATCCAACCAAAGGTGAAATTTCTACAAAAGTGGAAGTTCCAAACTGCAGTCCTAAATTTCCTCCGAAATACACTTTATCCCAAATGTTTGTTTTAGGTGGATGTTTTCGGATCATTGAGCTATCCTGAGCCATACCATTGATAGAAAATAGTACAACCCACAAAAATATTTTTATTTTTAATTGCAATGGAATAGGTATTAGTTATCGTAAAATTAACAAAAAATGTGTTCCTTTGAAAAAAACAAAACGGATAAATTATGAATATTATTGTAACAGGTGCAAGTCGCGGAATTGGATATGAATTAGTTAAACTATTAAGCACTGATTCAAAAAATACCGTGATCGCTATATCCCGCAATGGTTCTAAATTAGATCAATTAAAGGATGAGTGTTTGTCGCAAAATTCTTCCGCAAATGTGATGCCAATTGTTTGTGATCTTAGCGATAAAAATGCTATTGAAGGGTTGGTTTCTGAATTAACAAAAAAAATAAGATCAGTTAATATATTGATCAATAATGCCGGAGCCTTGGTTAACAAGCCATTCGACACTATTTCAACTGCTGATTTAGAATATATATATAATGTAAATGTATTTTCTGTTGTAAGATTAATTCAAGGCATATTTCCTCTTTTGGATTTAAAACACAGATCGCATATTGTTAACATCAGCAGTATGGGCGGATTTCAGGGTAGCGCAAAATTTGCTGGTTTATCCGCTTATAGTTCCAGTAAAGCAGCCTTGGCATGCTTAACCGAATGCCTCGCTGAAGAATTTAGAGAGAAAAACATTGCTTTCAACTGTCTTGCATTAGGCGCAACACAAACCGAAATGTTGAACGAAGCTTTCCCCGGTTATAAAGCGCCACTTACAGCGGATAAAATGGCTGCCTTTATTGCTGATTTCTCACTGAATGCGCATCAGTTTATGAATGGTAAAATTATTCCTGTATCGCTGAGTACACCGTAAAATAATTATCTCGGGTACTCCACTCTCAAATGGTATACATTCATTAACTTTTTCTTGAATATTTTTTTCAAGGTGTAAATGTCTTTAAACGTAATATCAGAATTCATAAATTGATTTTGTTCAATTTGTGTATTGATTATAAGATCCACTATACTGTCGATACTGTCAACATCATATTTTTTTAAACTTCGTGATGCCGCTTCTACAGAGTCTGCCATCATTAACACAGCTGTTTCCTTCGAAAAAGGAATAGGTCCTGGATATCGAAATTTTTCAATATCAATTTTTTCATCCGGAAAAGCATTTTGAAAAGAACGATAGAAATAAGCGGTTATAGTAGTTCCATGATGAGTGCGAATAAAGTCAATAATTTGTTCAGGTAAATTATTCCTTTTCGCAATTTCAATTCCTTTAATAACGTGTCCGATAATGATTGCAGCACTTTCATCATAATTTAGATCTTCGTGTGGATTAATACCACTCGCCTGGTTTTCTATAAAATACATTGGCATTTCCATTTTCCCAATATCATGATACAACGCTCCGGTACGCACCAATAAAGCATTCCCGCCAATAGAATAAATAGCTTCTTCTGCAAGATTTGCAACTTGTAATGAATGTTGAAATGTGCCTGGTGCACGTGATGCAAGCTCTCTCAATAGTTTTCCATTGGTGTCGGATAACTCCAATAGTGAAACATCAGAAATAAATCCGAATATTTTTTCAAAAACAAAGATCAATGGATAAGAAAATAAGGTGAGCATCGCACTGATACCAAACCATGCGAAATCATGCCAGGTCATAACATCAATGCCGCCTTCCTGAATAATAGTGATGCCTATAAATGCAAGACTATAGGTTAAAAATATCAGAGCAGCCGAAATAAAGATCTGTGATCGGTTGTGCATATTCACGATGCTGAATATTGCCATCATGCCTGTAACTAATTGTATAAATGCGAATTCAAAGCGGCTCGGTGCCATAAACGAAATAATAAGAACTGTTATTAGATGCACAAACAGGGCAATGCGTGTATCATAGAAGGCACGGATAATGATCGGTAAAATGCAAAAAGGCAAAAGATAAATACTAAACGATTGTGTATTTATCGACAGGCGGGTCATCAATACTTGAAGAATAATGAGAAGTAAAATGAAAATGATCTTTGTATTGTCTAAAAAAATATCATTGCGAAAAAATGCCAGAAATACTATTAATAATGCTAAACATAGGGTAACGATCAATATTTGTCCTAGTAAAATAAAAAAATAACTGACCGTTCCTCCGGCTTGTTCTTCATATTCCCATTTTAATGATTGAAGTAATTGAAATTTTTTCGCATCAATAATGTCTCCCTTCGAAACAATACTTTGATCCTTTAAAATAATATCACGTGATGGGGAAATATCATCAATAGCCTGTTTTAGAACCTTGTCGGATGTTTCTTTGTCGTAAAAAAGAGAATGCGCAATGCTGTTTTCCAGTAATGGTAAAATAAATTTCGCATCTACTTTGCTTTCATTTTCGCGAAGCTGTTCATGCACATATTCATAAGCTGAAGTAATGGTATGAAAATCTTTAAGATCGTGTTCTTCGGCAACATTATAATTCAATACATATATCGAATAATCGCTAGGTTTATTCTCAATAATATCCGTGGGTTCAATAATTCCTTTGCTGTAAATAGAATCAAGTATTTTTACTGCAAGAGCAAGGTTTTTTTCTTTTGATTTTTTGTTTTTTTTGTCATCCCATTTGGCTGCAAATTCTGTTGTTAATAGCAATTTTCTGGCATCTACAATCGAATTGTCATATTTAAAATAGGGCTTCGCACTTTTAATTATCTCCGCTTTTTCAATTTCCAATTCATCCGTTGATTTTTTAATTGCGAAATCAAATGGGGCGATCAGATCTTCGTGATACCAAGGTTTACCTTTTAGATTTTGAAACTCATATTGAAATTTTCCTTGTTTCGGAAATATATATACAATTGCAGCAATACCAATAACGATAAGCATGCATTTGTATATTATCGGGTGTCCGTGACGAATAAATGAGATAATCTTTTTCAATGCGGGAATTATTAATGATTACGAAGTTAATTATTTTTATCGTTCTTATGTAATGCTCGAACTATTTCAACATATTTTATTCACAATATCTAATTTCTTAAGGATTTTTTTTTTAACATTTTCGAAATTAAAGTTCATAAATATTATTATTAAATCCCTTTATATAGTTAAATTTGAACTCGATTTATACCAGTAATAAATAACATTTTAAATAAAAAATAATGAAAGAAGTTTATATCGTATCGGCTGTTCGTACGCCATTAGGAAGTTTTGGTGGGTCATTGGCAGGTATACCGGCAACAAAATTGGGTGCCATAGCAATTAAAGGTGCAGTTTCTAAAGCAGGTCTTGATGGGAAAGAAGTTCAGGAAGTATATATGGGTAGCGTAATACAGGCTAATTTGGGACAGGCACCTGCTCGTCAGGCTTCTAAATATGCAGGTTTGCCCGATAGCGTACAATGTACCACTATCAATAAAGTATGTGCTTCAGGAATGAAATCTGTTATGGTTGGAGCTCAAAGTATTATGTGTGGTGATGCTGATGTTGTAGTGGCCGGTGGAATGGAAAATATGAGTCAGGTACCTTTTTATTCTGAAAACATGCGTTGGGGGAATAAATATGGTAATGTGGTTATGATTGATGGATTGGCGAAAGATGGGTTAGTAGATTGTTACCATAATTATCCAATGGGTAATGCTGCTGATCTTTGTGCAAAAGAATATAATATAACCCGCGAACAGCAGGATGCTTTTGCAATTCAATCCTATTCACGATCAAAAGCTGCATGGGCTGCGGGTAAATTCAATGACGAAATCGTTCCCGTTGAAATACCTCAACGTAAAGGAGATCCAATCATTTTCAAAGAAGACGAAGAATATAAAAATGTGAAGTTTGATAAGATCCCGGAATTAAAACCTGCATTTACCAAAGATGGTACTGCTACTGCTGCCAATTCTTCTACAATGAACGATGGTGCAGCTGCACTTGTTTTAATGAGTAAGGAAAAAGCAGAGGAGTTGGGACTAAAGCCTATCGCTATTCTTCGTGGATATGCCGATGCAGAGCAAGCTCCGGAGTGGTTTACCACAGCTACTTCTTTGGCTGTTATTAAAGCCGTTGCGAAAGCCGGCTTAGAAATGAACGACATCAATTATTTTGAATTGAACGAAGCTTTTTCAGTTGTTGGATTAGTGAATATGCAAATCATGAAATTGGATCCTGAAAAAGTAAACGTTAATGGTGGTGCTGTTTCATTAGGCCATCCATTAGGCTGTTCCGGTGCACGTATCATTGTTACATTAATTAATGTGTTGAAACAAAACAAAGCGAAATACGGTGCTGCCGGAATCTGCAATGGTGGTGGTGGTGCAAGTGCTGTTGTTATTGAATTGGTTTAGTTTTAATAGACACAAGATAAAAGGATCAAGCCAGAAGAAAAAAGAACCAAGAATATAGAACCAAGAGCCAAGAAATATGTATAGTCTTGAATCTTGATTCTTTAATCTTGAATCCCAAAAGAATGTACGGAATATGTAATTTAAGCATTGTGCCTTGTAGAAAGGAGCCTTCCGACAGAAGTGAAATGGTTACTCAGCTTTTGTTTGGTGAGCATTTTCATGTTTTAGAAACTCAGGAAAAATGGTGCCGTATTAAAATTACGTATGATAATTACGAATGCTGGATCGATAAAAAACAATTTTTACCGATCGAGCAACATACCTACGACCTTCTTAATTCAACCGAAAATTATTATAGTAATGACTTGGTACAGATCATTATGGATAATAAAACCTCTACTCTTTTTCCGATTGTAATTGCCAGCACACTCCCCAATTTTTATAATAACGAATGTATTATAGAAAACCAAAGTTATAACTATGAAGGTTCTAATGTCAGTTCGCATTTGCAGGCAGACAGCTGGCGGATGGGTGTTTTGGAAACAGCCCTTATGTATTTGAATACACCATATTTGTGGGGTGGTAAAACTCCTTTCGGAATAGATTGTTCCGGCTTTACCCAAATGGTATATAAGCTCAATGGAATAAAATTAAAGCGTGATGCCTACCAACAGGCTGAACAAGGCGAAACATTGAGTTTTGTTGAAGAAGCCGAGCCCGGTGATTTAGCTTTTTTTGATAATGAAGAAGGAAAAATAGTTCATGTAGGCATTGTGATGGATGATAATAAGATCATTCATGCATCTGGTAAGGTGCGCATTGATGGCTTTGATCATCAAGGTGTTTTTAATAATGATAAAAAAGAATATTCCCACCGTTTACGTTTGTTGAAGAGGATTGTGTGATCCACACAATTTTCTTGTTTAGGTGCAATCTTTTAGTTGAAAAAAAATTTGAATAATTCTAATCAATTTTTATTGTAATAGATTCTCCTAAAAAATGAGGCTCTTTGTGCAGGATATACAAATCCAAAACTGCTTTGAATTTTGCAATATATTCTCGAAACCGTGTCTTAGTTGAAAACCGGTTTGGAACATCTTTCGCATTAAAACCAACAGCATTCATCTTATAATAATTTGCGATGAACACTGCTCTCTGGTTATGAAAGGCTTGTGAAATAACTGTTACATTTTTTTGTTTGAAAATTTTAAGGCAACGTACCATCGAATCCAAAGTTCTGAAACCTGCATAATCCAGCGTTATACAGCTGTCCGGAATACCTTTTGAAATAAGGGCATCACGCATATCAGTTGCTTCGTCATATTCTTTTTTATGATTATCACCGCTTACAATAATGTGTTTTATTTTTCCCGCTTTATATAGCTCTGCAGCAGCTTCAATACGATATTTGAAAAATAAATTTTCATGCCCGTTACGCAATAATTTGCTGGCACCCAATAATATTGCAACATCATTGTTTGGAATTTTATCCACTTCTGAAAATAATTGCTGACGTGTACTTTTAATGATCCAGTAATTACTTGAGAGGATTGAAATACCCAATATTAGCAACAAGAATAAAGCACTGATAATTATCTTTTTGAAGGAAATACGTTTAAGTTTTTGAAACATATAAAGGTTGGAAATCTAATGAGACTATTGCTTTTCAGATAAGTGATTTTAAAAATGTTATGTTTGTTAATTCAAAAACAATTCAACCAAAACAAACACAGCAAACACAACACTTGCAATACCATTGGTAGTAAAAAAAGCAATATTTACTTTACTTAGATCATTGGGTTTAACAAGCGTATGCTGATAGATAAGCAACCCAATAAAAACAATTGTCCCCATCCAATACCATGTATTAAAATGCGCGTAAAAACCTGCATAAATAATGAATGAAGCACTCACAATGTGAAATGCAGTTGATAGCATCAATGCACCTTTTTTGCCTAACCAAACAGGTATAGACTTTAAGTTTTTTGATTTGTCAAACTCTTCATCCTGCAAGGCATAAATAATATCAAAACCACTCACCCAAAATAATACAGCGAAAGAAAAAAATAAAGGCAGCCAATCAAATTCCCCTGTAACAGCAAGGTATGCACCAATAGGAGCCAACGATAAACCTATTCCTAAGATCACATGACACAATGCTGTGAATCGTTTGGTAAGGCTGTAACCCAATACCACTGCCAAAGCTACTGGTGATAAATAAAAACAGATAGAATTTATAAAATAAGTAGTGAATATAAAGAGTAAGCAGTTAGCAATAACAAATAACAATGCTGATTGTGCTTTTACTGCACCTGCAGGGATTTCACGAATAGCAGTTCGTATATTTTGTTCATCAATTTTTCTGTCGATATACCTGTTGAAAGCCATGGCAGCGCTGCGTGCAAATACCATGCATAAAATTATTAATAAAAATAACTTAATATCAAATGTTTTTTCAGTGAAATGAATTGCCAGAAAATATCCAATTATCGCAAAAGGCAAAGCAAATATCGTATGACTGAATTTAATCAAGGACAAATAATTGCTGACCGTTTTAGTTGATGTTAGTGTCATTATTAGTGTCTGAAATAATTAATAATAATAACCGCCAGGATAAGTAAAACAGGAGAGGAGCTTAACAGCAAACCAATAATTCCCGGAGTGAATTTTTTTGTGTTAATTTCTTTTTGAGTATCAATAAAAATATAGATACAAGAACAGATCATACCAATAAACCCGATGGGTAACGCAAATATTGGTGCTCCTGTTATCGGGGAGATACAAAGCAAAGCAGTAATAATGCCGATTGCAATGGCTACCTTTCCTAAAATGTTTAATTTTTTTTCCATAGAATTTTCAACTTTACAAAATTACCAATTTTTTTGGCTCTTATTTTGTAGTATTAAAATAATTGCAGAAGAATTGTTTCATGTATAACTTAATGGCATTGAGTTACCTTTCTTTAATTTATCTTACTTTTGATGTCATAAATTTCAGATAAAAATGAAAATTTTTTTAACAATCATATATTCTTTTTTTTCATTGATCACCTTTGCTCAGGCTGATTCAATTGCCTATTCGCGTGATTATGAGTTTACTGAAGGTGTTTTTTTAACCATAGATCAATTCAAAAATAACGATCCGATACCCAAGTCATCAATTATTTCAGGTATTCCAAAAAGTCAGCTTGATTTTTTGAAGCAGGCAATTGAGCAAAAAAATATTTTTTATACCGATTTAAAAGGTGTTGAGCAAAAGGTTGAAACAGCAAGTGTATGGGGCTATTGTCAAAACAGGTCCGTTTATATTAATTTTAATAAACAATTTAATAAACTGAATGTGATCGGAACTTTATGCCACTTCACTGCAATGGTAGCCATTTCCGTTGGTTTTCATGATCCAATGGGCTATGGTTTGAATAATATGGTTGATGAATTAAGGCAGTATGTTTTTGATACTCAAACCAACAAAATCTTTGATTTTAATGCAAAGAACATGGAGATATTGCTAAAACGCGATACTGATCTATACGATCAATTTATGGCTCTGAAAAAGCGCGAAAAGCCTGATGCCATATTTGTTTATCTCCGTAAATTCAACGAAAAGCACCCGCTTTATATGTTTAAGAAATGATTTAATGTTCGATATTACATAATTGAGCATGAAAACAGCAAAATTTTTTAATAATTTAGAATTTACCACCTATTTATTTACAAAAAAAACATTCCCTCTACCAGTTTTTTTTAAATTATTGCTAATAATCGTGATTTTTTAACTAGATATCGAAATAGTCGCCTGCTTTTTATAGATTTTTGATTCGTTAGGAATTTTGGAGTTAAATTAAAATCTTTTCGATGTAAAGTTCTTATTATCAGTTATTTGTATTGATGAATTGCTCTTTTTCCCTTCCTGTTAATTTTTCGACAAACTCCTATTTTATCTATTTTAACGGAAGAAAAAGCACCCTGAAATATTCTTGAAATTAAAATTGTTGATAAAATTGTTAACAAATAATAAACATTTAAGTGTTTGATTTTCATGTATTTGAGTTTGATTTGCCCTGTTTTTTCATAAAAAAGCAATGTGTGTGTATAACTTTATTTCCGACTTTTTCGTATATTTCAGAAATAAATCCGGGGATTTAATATTAGTTATAGGAAATTTTGTAATTGTAATATGGGAAATATTTATTCTTCCATGATTAATATTAAAAAAGTCATTGCAACATTAAAAATGATGCTTATAGCATCGCTTTTAGTTGTATCTGATGGTTTTAATAATTTTTCGTTTGCGCAGAGTCCTCAAATCTATACATCATCTAATACATTTACTGTTCCTGCTTGTGTTTCTTCCATAACTATTGAAGTTGTTGGTGGAGGCGGTTCAGGTGGAGGTAATGGAGGCGGTGGTGGCGGTGGAGGAGGATATTCCAGTGGAACTTTTGCGGTTACTGCAGGTGCTAATCTGGCTGTAACAGTTGGAGGGGCGGGCACTACAACCAGTGTAGCTGCACTTATTTCAGCTACAGGCGGAGTTAATGGCGGAAGTGTTTCCAATCCCACAATTGGTGGTGGTGGTGCAGGTGGCGTAGGTTCAGGAGGCTCGGTCAATCGTACAGGAGGAACAGGCGGGGGAGGATATTATACGTATTTCGGAGGTGGTGGTGCAGGGGCTGCAGGTTCAGCCGGAGGAGGTAGTAATGGTGGTGATGTTATTGCATGGACAGGTAGTAATTGTTTGCAGCCAGGTGGTTCTGCCGGAGCCGGTGGCGGTGCACCGGGTGGAAACGGTGGTAAAGGTGCAGGTTTTACTGAAGGTACTTGTACTACAAGCAATCCGGCTGCTGTTGGTGTGAACTATGGCGGTGGCGGTGGCGGTGGAAATGGTAATGGAGGTGCTGCTCAAGCTGGTGCCGGAGGTTATTGTAAAATTTCATGGACTGCAAATCCTGCAATTGCAACTAATACGATAAGTGCGGCTCAAACTATTTGTTCTGGAGTTGTTCCGGCTGCATTGGCAGGATCTACTCCAACAGGAGGTAGTGGAGCTTATACTTATTTATGGGAATCTTCAACAACAAGTGCAGGAGCTGGTTTTGCCGCTGCATCAGGTACTAACACCAATATTGGCTATATTCCTCCTGCTTTAACGGCAACCACATGGTATAGAAGAACTGTGTATTCTGGCGGATGTACCGATGTTTCTGCAGCCATTGAAAAAACTGTTAATCCAATACCTACAGTAACTACCGCAGCAACTGCTTCTACATGTAGTGGAACCGGCCCAAATATTGCTTTAACAGCAAGTGTGGCAAGTACTTTTACCTGGACCATAGGAACAAATCCCGGTGCTATTACCGGAGCAAGTGCCAGTTCGGGATCTCCCATTAATCAAACACTTACTAATCCAAGTAATTCATCATCAAATGCCATACAATATCTTGTTACTCCTACTTCAACAGGAGGTTCATGTGTTGGTTCAGCTTATACAATAACTGTAACAGTAAACCCCAAACCCGCAATTTCTAATGCTTCAACTAAGACGATATGTACTTCCACAGGTACAGCGATCACATTGGCTGCCAACGGTGTAAGTAGCACCTATGCCTGGACGTTGGGAGCAATAACAGGTGGTATCACGGGAGCAAGCGCCACGAGTGGATCTACTATTAGCCAAACGCTCGTCAATCCAAGTAATACAACTGACGGTACGGTGCCATACCTTGTTACTCCCACTTCAACAACAGGTTCATGTGTGGGTGTTGCTTATACAATAACGGTAACTGTTACTCACGCTCCTACAATGACCAATGTATCCACATCTACGATATGTAGTGGAACAGCATCCGGGATAACATTAACTGCAAATGAAGCAAGTACTTTTGCCTGGACAATAGGAACCAACGCAGGTGGCATCACAGGTGCCAGTGCCGGCTCTGGTTCCAATATGAGTCAAACGCTTACCAATCCAAGCAATTCAGCTGTCAATACCATACAATATATTGTTACACCTACTTCAACAGCAGGTGCTTTATGTTCTGGGCCTTCTTATACTATGACTGTAACGGTTAATCCTAAGCCGGCTGTAAACAATGCTGCAACTGGTTCAACTTGTAGTGGAACAGGTCCGAATTTTGCATTAACAGCCACTGCTGCCAGTACTTTCACTTGGACAGTTGGGACAATAACAGGTGCGATAACCGGAGCCAGTAATAGTTCGGGAACCCCTATTAATCAAACGCTTACAAATCCAAGTAATGCAACAGATGGTACCGTACAATATCTCATAACCCCCACTTCAACAACGGGTACATGTGTAGGGGCTGTTTTCTCATTGGTTGAAACAGTTAACCCAACACCGGCAGTTACTAGTGCAGCCACAAAAACGATATGTACAGCCACTGGTACAGCCATAACATTAGCCGCAAGTGCACCAAGTAATTTTGCCTGGACATTAGGCGCGATAACAGGTGGAATTACCGGGGCAAGCGCCACTAATGGAGCTGCTATTAGTCAAACGCTCACTAATCCAAGTAATACCGGGGATGGAACCGTGCCATATCTTGTTACCCCAACTTCTACAACCGGTTCCTGTGTTGGTAATGCTTCAACAATAACTGTAACAGTAACTCATGCACCAACAATAACCAATGCTGCAGCAGCTTCAATATGTAGCGGAACCGCAACAGGCATTACTTTAACTGCAAATGAAGCAAGTACATTTGCATGGACCATAGGGTCAAATCCTGGCGGCATTACTGGTGCAAGTGCCGGCTCAGGCTCTAATATGAGCCAAACGCTTACTAATCCAAGCAATGCAACAGCAAACACCATACAATATATTGTTACCCCTACTTCAACTGCAGGCGCTTTATGTGCTGGTCCCGCTTTTACTATAACGGTAACAGTGAATCCAAAACCGGTAGTTACAACTGCAGCAACTGATCCTACTTGTAATGGAACCGGACCGAATATCTCATTAACAGCGACTGCGCCAAGTTCTTTTGCCTGGACGATTGGAACGATAACTGGTGCCATTACTGGAGCCAGTAACAGTTCAGGCGCTACTATTAATCAAACACTTACTAATCCAAGCACAACAACGGCAGGTACGGTGCAGTATCTGGTTACACCCACTTCAACAACAGGTTCATGTGTTGGAGTTGCATATACAATCACGGTAACAGTAAATCCGGAACCAATTGCTATATTTACCGGAGGCGCTAACCAAACAGTATGCTCTGGAGTTGCACTTCCAACTCCAATTGCGCTTGGTACAAGTAACAGCATTGCAGGAACAACATTTGCCTGGACAAGAGATAATACAACAAATGTTACTGGTACTACAAGTGGTTCAGGAAATATCTCAGCTCTGGTATTGACCAACATAACCACTTCGCCACAAACGGTAACTTTTACAATAACACCAACGGGCCCCACTCCAACCTTTTGTATAGGTGCAACAATAACCACAACTGTTGTGGTAAATCCAATCCCGGTATTAAACAGTAGTTTGACAATACCTGCAATTTGTAATGGAAACACATTGTCTTATGGTGCCACCAGTGCAACTTCAGGTGCAACATTTGCATGGACTCGTGCTGCGGTTACTAATATTACACCGGCAACATCATCCGGAACAGGCAATGTAAGTGAAGCATTAACGAATGGATCTGGTTCTCCCGGAGCACCCATCAATGTTACTTATGTGTATACAACTACAGCAAATGGTTGCAGTAATGCAGGACAAAACGTTGTGGCAACAGTAAATGTACTTCCAATTGGAACCATCACTAACAGTGCACAAACCATTTGTTCAGGAGCAACATTTTCAACAATGGTTTTAGGTACCAGTAATGGTGTTACTTCCACTACTTTTACCTGGACCAGAAATAATGGTGCTATAACAGGTATTGGAGCAAGTGGGTCGGGTGGAAGTATTGGAGGAGTTGCATTAACAAATACAACTGGTTCAGACCAAACAATAACATTTACAATAACACCATCCTGTTCCGGTGCCAATTTAACTGCTACAATTTTAGTTCGAGCAAGTATTGTATTAAATAGCACATTATCTCCACCTGCAATTTGCAGTGGCGCTACTTTTGCTTATACACCAACAAGCGCAACCGGTGGCGCTACTTTCGCATGGACCCGTCCTGTCGTATCAGACATATCATCACCGGGAGGGGCTTCTGGCGCTGGCAGTGTAAGCCAGGTGTTAAATAATAGCAGCACTAATAGCATTAATGTTACTTATGTATACACAACTACAAATCCAGGAACAGGCTGTAGTAATGCTGGAGAGAATGTAGTTGTAGCGGTTGAAAAAGCACCTGTGGCAGCAGGAACAATAAGCGGTACCCCTTTAATATGCCAGGCACAAACATACTCTTATTCGGTGCCGGCAATACAAAATGCCACCACTTATACCTGGAGTTATTCCGGAACCGGAGTTACTATAAATGGATCAACATCAAACATAACGGTTTCTTTTTCAACTTCAGCTACATCAGGCAATCTAACGGTAAGAGGAACCAATAGTTGTGGAAATGGAACGATATCTGCCAACTATGCCATTGGGTTAAATGCTAATGCCACAATTGCTTTGACATCAACTGCAGGAACTAATTTCCAAACCGTTTGTGTAAATATTCCGATAGCGGATATTACTTATTTGGTTGGAGGTGGCGGAACAGGTGCAGGAGTTACTGCATTGCCTACCGGGATCTCAAGTTCTTTTAGCGGCAGCACGTTGACAATCAGTGGTACTCCTACTGTGGTTGGGACTTTCCCTTATACAATAACTACAACAGGAACCTGTATTCAAACCAGTGCAGCCGGAAGCATTATAATTGCTCCTCTTCCAACATTAAACAGTTCATTGGCCCCTCCGGCAGTGTGTAGTAATTCAACTTTCAATTACACACCAACAAGTCCGGTTTCAGGTGCAACATTCACCTGGACAAGAGCTGCGGTAGCAGGGATAAGTAATGGAGCAAACAGTGGTACTGGTAATCCTGGTGAAATTCTTTACAATACTACTTTAACAGCAGTAAATGTTACCTATGTTTATACTGTAGTTGCTAATGGTTGTTCAAGTGCTTCAATCTCCAATGTTGTAGTTTCAGTAAAGCCACAGGCTTTATTAAGTAGTTCACTTACACCACCGGCTATTTGCAGTGGAATAGCATTTACGTATACCCCTGCAAGCGCAACAGCTGGTTCATCTTTTGCATGGGCAAGAGCCGCAACAGGAGGGATCAGCCAGGCAGCCAACAGTGGCACAGGCGATCCGAACGAAATATTAACCAATACAACAGCTACTACTGTTAATGTTACTTATGTTTATACGATCACTGCTACGGGGTGTAGTTATAATCAAAATGTTGTTGTACCGGTAACACCAACCCCAACATTAAGCAGTTCATTAAATCCTCCTGCAGCTTGCAGTGGAGTTGCAGTGAACTATACACCAACCAGTGCAACTCCGGGGGCATCGTTCACCTGGACAAGAGCTGTAGTAGCCGGTATAAGCAATGGTGCTGGAAGCGGTACTGCCAACCCTTTCGAAACACTTACAAATACAACAACTTTAGCGGTTAACGTAACTTATATTTATACAGTAACAGCCAATAGTTGCACCAATCTGACCACTTTCAGTGTAATTGTTCCTATAAATCCAAGGCCAACCTTAAACACCACCTTAACTCCTCCCGCAATATGTAGTGGTACCGTTTTTAGTTATGTCCCCGGCAGTGCAGTGGCAGGTTCAACATTTGCTTGGGCAAGAGCAGCAATTGGTGGTATAAGCAATCCAGCGGCTAATAATACAGGTAATCCATCAGAAACGCTTACCAACACTTCAACAGCTCCGATCAATGTTACATACGTTTATACAACTGCCGCCAACGGATGCAGCTTTGATCAAAGTGTGGTTGTAACGGTAAATCCGAAACCAACGCTAAACAGTAGTTTGGCACCTACAGTATGTAGTGGCTACACCTTTAACTATGTGCCGACAAGTGCAACAGCTGGTGCTTCATTTACATGGACAAGAGCGGTAGTAGTAGGAATCAGCAATGGAGCAGGAAGCGGATCAGGTTCTCCTTCAGAGATCCTTACCAATACTACAACAGCATCTGTAAGTGCTACTTACATTTATACTGTATCGGCTAATAGTTGCGTAAATGCAACTACTTTTAGCGTGATCGTTAATGTATTTCCAAGGCCAACCTTAAGCAGTACATTAACGCCCGGAGCAATATGCAGCAATGTCATTTTCAATTACACACCCGCAAGCGCCATCGGAGGGGCAACATTTGCCTGGGCAAGAGCCGCAATACCTGGTATCAGTAATGCCGCTAACAATGGTGTAAATAATCCTGCCGAAACCCTTATCAATACAACAGCTGCTCCGGTAAATGTTACATATATTTATACAACATCAGCGAATGGTTGCAGTTTTGATCAAAACGTGATCGTAACGATAAACCCTAATCCTACTTTAAACAGTAGTTTAACACCAACGGTTTGTAGTGGGGCTGCTTTTAATTATACCCCTACAAGTGCAACAGCGGGTGCATCATTTGCATGGACAAGGGCAGTAGTAGCCAATATCAGCAATGGAGCAGGTAGTGGTACAGGTGCTCCATTTGAAACACTTTATAATACTACAACAGTTTCCGTTAATGTAACCTACATTTATACAGTTGCTGCCAATGCATGTACAAATGCTACAACTTTTAGTGTAGTTGCTACTGTTTATCCTGCGCCTACATTAAGCAGCACATTAACACCTGCTGCAATTTGCAGTAATACTATTTTCAATTATCCCCCTTCAAGTGCAATAGGCGGGGCTACTTTTTCATGGTCAAGAGTTGCGGTGGGAGGTATCAGCAATGCAGCAAACAGCGGCATCAACAATCCGAACGAAACCCTGATCAATACTTCAACGGTTCCTGTAAATGTTGTTTACGTCTACACAACTACTGCCAATGGTTGCAATAATAATCAAAATGTAATTGTAGCAGTAAATCCAAAGCCAGTACTAAACAGTAGTCTAACGCCAACAGTATGCAGTGGAGCATCTTTCAATTACACCCCCACAAGTGCAACACCGGGAACAACATTCACATGGACAAGAGCCGCAGTAGCAGGTATCAGTAATGGCGCGAACAGTGGTTCAGGTACTCCATTTGAAACTCTTTTTAATACCACAGGTGCTTCAGTGGATGTTACTTATATTTATACACTTTCGGCTAATGGTTGTACCAATGCAACAACATTTAGTGTGGTTGCCACCGTTTACTCAAATCCAACATTAAGCAGTACAACAACACCTCCTGCAATTTGTAGTGCTACTCTTTTTTCTTACGTGCCATCAAGTTCAACTGGTGGAGCAACATTCTCGTGGTCAAGAGCTACAGTGCCGGGTATCAGCAATGCATCAAGTAGTGGCACAAACAATCCGAATGAAACACTTACCAATACATCAACGGCTCCTATCAATGTTACCTATATTTATACGACTTCTGCCAATGGTTGCAATAATAATCAAAACGTAATTGCAACTGTTAATCCAACACCGGCATTGAACAGTAACCTGACACCATCAGTATGTAGCAATTCTACCTTTAATTATACACCAACAAGTGCTACTGCAGGTGCCACATTTACATGGACAAGAGCTGCCGTAGGTGGCATTAGTAATGGAGCGGGTAGCGGCAGCGGCTCTCCATTCGAAACACTTATCAATACAACAGCAGCTCCTGTAACAACCACTTATATTTTTACTGTAACCGCTAATCTTTGTACAAATGCAGCAACATTCAGTGTAGTAGTTACGGTAAATCCAAGGCCTGCATTAAGCAGTGCGCTTACTCCTCCGGCAATTTGTAGTGGTACTGTTTTTAGTTACGCACCAACAAGTGCAACGGCAGGGGCTACATTCCCCTGGAACAGAGCAGCAGTAGGAGGTATCAGCAATGCAGCTAATAACGGTACAGGTAATCCGAGCGAAACCCTTAATAATACAACAACAGCTCCTGTTAATGTTACTTATATTTATTCAACTACTGCCAATGGTTGCTTTTTTGATCAAAGTGTAGTGGTAACGGTAAATCCAAGACCTGCATTAAACAGTAGTCTTACACCATCAGTTTGCAGCAATTCTGCTTTTAATTATACCCCAACAAGTGCAACCGCTGGTGCTACATTTACATGGACAAGAGCAACAGTTGCCGGTATCAGCAATGGAGTGGGAAGTGGGGCTGGTTCTCCTTTCGAAACCCTTATTAATACAACCGCTAATCCTGTAAATGTTACTTATATTTTTACAGTAACCGCTAATTTATGTACAAATGCAACCACTTTCAGTGTTGTTGCAACTGTAAATCCAAGACCAACACTAAGCAGTGGTTTAACTCCTCCTGCAATTTGCAGTGGTACTGCTTTTAATTATTCTCCAACAAGTGCAACAGCAGGTGCAACATTTCCATGGGCAAGAGCGGCCGTTGGAGGTATCAGCAATGCAGCGAATAATGGCACTGGTGATCCGGGCGAAACATTAATTAATACTACAACAACTCCGATCAATGTTACTTATGTTTATTCAACAACTGCAAACGGTTGCTTTTTTGACCAGAATGTTGTAGTAATTGTTAATCCAACACCGGCATTGAACAGTAACCTGGC
Source organism: Bacteroidota bacterium (assembly GCA_040388745.1). Classification (GTDB taxonomy): domain Bacteria; phylum Bacteroidota; class Bacteroidia; order 2-12-FULL-35-15; family 2-12-FULL-35-15; genus 2-12-FULL-35-15. The sequence goes on from JAZKBF010000028.1 coordinate 109,484, forward strand.
GGTAGCGGTATGTAGCCACATCACCACTTTTAATTATACACCAACAAGTGCCACACCGGGCGCAACATTTACCTGGACAAGAGCGGTAGCTGCAAATATCAGTAATGGCGCGGGAAGTGGTTCAGGCTCTCCGTCTGAAGTTCTTTTCAATATCACAGCTGCCCCGGTAACTTGTACTTATATTTTTACCGTTACCGCTAATACATGTGTAAATCCAACTACTTTCAGTGTAGTGGTTACAGTGAATCCAAGGCCATTGTTAAGTAGTTCATTAACACCTCCTGCAATTTGTAGCGGTACAGCTTTCAGTTACATACCGGCAAGTGCAACCACCGGTTCAACCTTCCCATGGTTTCGTGCTGCCGTTCCGGGTATCAGCAATCCTGCCACCAGTGGTACAGGTAATCCGAGCGAAGTATTAAGCAATACCACCACCACTCCGATAAATGTTACATATACATATGGAGTAACAGCTAATGGTTGCCAGGTTAATAACAATGTAATTGTAACCGTATATCCGCCTCCAACATTAAACAGTACATTAGCTCCTGGTGGATATTGCTCTAATTCCCAACAAGGCTATGTTGTTAGTTACACACCTTCAAGTGCAACACCCGGAGCAACGTATACCTGGACAAGAGCCGTGGTAGCTGGTGTGAGTGCAGGCGCAGGCAGCGGATCTGGTAATATATATGAAGGACTAAATAATACAACATCAGCTAATATTAATGTTACCTATGTTTATACAGTGACAGCTAATGGTTGTACAAACCCAACAACCTATAATGTAGTTATTGTATTATATCCTAGTCCGGTATTAAGCACCAGTACGGCTCCACCTGCAATTTGTAGCGGAACTGCTTTCAATTATGTGCCATCAAGTTCAGTAGCAGGTACAACATTCACCTGGTGGCGCGGAACTACTACTGGTATAAGTCAGCCAGCGAGCAGTGGTTCTGGTAATCCCATCGAAGTGCTTACCAATTTATCAACCTTTCCTGTTGTGGTTGTTTATTTGTTTAGAGGAATAGCAAATGGATGCCGTTATGATGTAAATGTGAACCTTACAGTTAATCCGGAACCATCATTAAGCAGTACAATTACGCCTCCGGCAATATGTAACAATACAGCTTTCAGTTATATACCAACAAGTGATATAGTAGGTGCAACATTTGCATGGACAAGAGCGGCAGTAGCAGGTATCAGTAATCCGGCCGGAAGTGGTACGGGTAATCCAAATCAAATACTTATCAATACTACCACGGCTCCTGTAAATGTTACCTATGTTTACACGATATCCGCAAATGCCTGTACAAGTTTAACAACATCGAGTGTAGTGGTATCCGTAAATCCAAACCCCGGATTTACAAGTAGTTTAACCCCTCCTGCAATTTGCAGTGGTACTGCATTTAATTACTCTCCTACAAGTGGAACAGCCGGGGCATTGTTTACCTGGTCCAGAGCGGCAGTGGTGGGTATAAGTAATATGGCTGCCAGTAGTATCGGTAATCCCAATGAAGTACTTATAAATACAACAGCAGCTCCTGTAAATGCTACTTATACCTATAGTATATCAGCAAATGGTTGTACAAATCCTACAACATTTAATGTAATAGTAAGTGTAAATCCAAACCCAACATTAACGAGTACACTAACTCCCCCGATAATTTGTAGTGATTCGGTTTTTAATTATGTACCAACAAGTGCAGTAACAGGCGCAACGTTTAGTTGGGTAAGACAAGCTGTGGTGGGTATAAGCAATGCACCCGGCAGTGGAACATTCAATCCGAATGAAACTCTTGTAAATACCACAACCGGTACTATAAATGTTACCTACGTTTATACAGTATCAGCAAATGGTTGCGCTAATCCAACTACTTACAATGTTGTGGTTGCTGTAAAAATTTGTGCTTGTAATCATTCATTAAGCAGCAGTTTAACGCCTCCAGCTATTTGTAGTAGCACTCCATTTAATTACATACCAACAAGCTCCTCACCGGGAGCTTCATTTACCTGGACAAGAGCCGTAGTAGCCGGTATCACCAACGCGGCAGGAACGGGTTCCGGTAATCCTAACGAAACGCTTATCAATACTACTGTTGCTCCTATTAATGTTACCTATATTTATTCGGTTACTATGATCTGTACAAATCCAATAACGTATAGTGTAGTAGTTAGGGTAAACCCAAGTCCAACATTAACAAGTACATTAACGCCTCCCGCTATATGTAGCGGAATAGCCTTCAGCTATACTCCATTAAGTGGAACAACAGGCTCAACATTTCCATGGACAAGAGCGGTGATATCCGGGCTTAGCAATCCATTTGGAAGTGGTACCGGCAATCCATCGGAAGTACTTACCAATACATCATCATCACCTATAAATGTCACTTATGTTTACAATGTAACTGCCAATGGTTGCAGTAACGGTCAAAATGTAGTTGTAACGGTAAATCCAAAACCAACATTAAGCAGCACATTAGCACCTCCAGCGGTTTGTAGTGGTGTTGTTTTCAATTATTCCCCAACCAGTTCAACTGGCGGGGTCTTATTTTCCTGGACAAGAGCAGCGGTTGCGGGTATCAGCAATGTAGCCGCAAGTGGTACGGGTAATCCTGCTGAAACACTTATCAATACAACTGCAGCTCCTAAAAATGTAACGTACATTTATACATTATCAGGCAGTGGATGTGTGAATGCAACAACCTATAGTGTAGTTGTTGCAGTAAATCAGGAACCAACCTTAAGCAGTACACTATCACCGCCTGCAATTTGCAGTGGCTCCACTTTCTACTATACACCAACAAGTGCAACAAGTGGTGCTACTTTTACATGGACACGAGCAGCTGTAGTAGGCATAAGCAATCCTGCCACTTTCGGTTCAGCCGACCCGATTGAAACGCTTATTAATACCACCTCTGTTCCTAAAAATGTTACTTATGTTTATACGTTATCTGCTTTCGGCTGTGTAAACTCAACAACTTACAGTGTGGTTGTTGTTGTAAATCCAACACCTTTATTAAGCAGTGTTACATTACCTCCGGCAATATGTACAGGCACTGTTTTTAGCTATGTACCAACAAGTGCAACAGTTGGCGCCTCATTTGCATGGGACAGAGCTGCGGTTATAGGGATAAGTAATGTTGCCGCCACAGGTACAGCTAATCCGTCCGAAACACTTGTTAATACTACTTCAGGTCCTGTAAATGTTACTTATGTTTATACCTTAACGGCAAACGCTTGTACAAATGCAACAACATATAACGTAGTTGTAACTGTAAAGCCAACACCGATCCTGAGCAGCCTTTTAACTCCTCCGGCAATTTGCAGCGGTGCAACTTTTAATTATACACCTACAAGTGCAACAGCTGGTACCACTTTTTCATGGGCAAGAGCAGTGGTAGCAGGCATCAGCAATGTGGCTGCCAGCGGATCCGGCAATCCGGCCGAAGTACTTGCCAATACAACTACAAACCCTGTAAATGTTACCTACATTTATACATTAACGGCTAACAGCTGCGCAAACCCAAGTACTTATAGTGTTGTGGTTCAGGTAAATCCTGTGCCCATCTTTATCAGTAGTTTAACCCCTCCTTCCATTTGCAGTAATACAGCTTTCTATTATACGGCAATAAGCTCAACGGCCGGTGCATCATTCTCATGGACAAGAGCAGCTGTAGTTGGTATCAGTAATCCAGCAACCAGTGGCACTGGCGATCCGATCGAAACGCTTATTAATACAACCACTATTCCGAAAAACGTTACGTATGTTTATACAGTATCAGCTAATGGTTGTACAAATGCAAGTACTTATAGTGTGGTTGTTATAGTAAATCCAATACCTACGTTAGGCAGTGTTTTATTACCTCCTGCTATATGCAGTGGTGCATCTTTTAGTTATACAGCAACCAGTGTTACAGCGGGTGCAACCTTTGCCTGGACAAGAGCAGCAGTAATAGGGATAAGCAATGCAGCAGCAACTGGTGCCGGGAATGTGAGCGAAATACTTACAAATACAACTGTAGCACCAATAAATGTTTCTTATATTTATACAGTATCAGCCAATGGTTGCACAAATGCAACTCTCTATAATGTTGTGGTTCGTGTAAATCCAACACCAACATTAAGCAGCACATTAGCTCCTCCTCCGGTATGTAGTGATTCTGTTTTTAATTACACTCCAACCAGTCCGGTTGCAGGCACCACTTTCACATGGACAAGAGCTGCAGTGGCAGGTATCAGCAATCCGGCAGCCAGCGGTAGTGGTAATCCGAACGAATCGCTTACCAATACAACAGCAAGTCCTATAAACGTTACTTACATTTATACTTTATCAGCTAATGGTTGCTTGGGCGCTACAACTTACAATGTAGTTCTTAATGTGAGAGTAGCTTGTCAATGTAATCATTCATTAAGCAGTAGTTTAACACCTCCGGCAGTTTGTAGTGGTATCGTTTTCAGTTATGCACCTACAAGTTCATCACCGGGTGCAACATATACATGGTCAAGGGCTTTGGTAACAGGCATTAGTAACGCAGCAAGCAGCGGTGCCACTAATCCCAACGAAATTCTTATCAATACCACCAGCGCTCCGGTAAATGTTACCTACATTTATTATGTAACAGCTAATGCCTGTACAAATCTAAATAGCTTTAGTGTAGTTGTGATCATAAATCCAAGACCACTTTTAAGCAGTACATTAACACCAGCTGCAATATGCAGCGGAACAACTTTCAATTACATTCCGGCAAGTGAAACTTCAGGTGCTTCTTATACATGGAGCAGAGCAACCGTTACAGGTATTAGCAATTCGATCGGTAGTGGTTCAGGTAATCCGAATGAAACACTTATCAATACACTCACAACGCCTGTAAATGTTACTTACATTTATACAATTTCCGCTAATGCCTGTAGTTTTAATCAGAGTGTAGTTGTTGCTATTAATCCTACTCCAACATTGAGCAGTAGTTTGGCACCTCCGGCAATTTGCAGTGGTACTGCTTTCAATTACTCACCTACAAGTGGAACAACAGGTGCCTCTTTTACCTGGACAAGGGCCGCGGTAGCAGGCATCAGCAATGGGCTGAATAATGGCACTGGGAATCCTGGTGAAGTACTTATTAATACAACGGTAAATCCAATAAATGTTACTTATGTTTTCAGCTTATCTGCTAATAGCTGTCCGGGTGGAACAACCTATAGCGTGGTTGTTCGCGTAAACCCTTTACCAACATTAAGCAGCACTTTAACACCTTTAGCAATATGTAGCGGTGCAGCATTTAGTTATATTCCAACAAGTAACACAACAGGTACTTCCTTTGCCTGGACAAGAGCAACGGTAGCAGGTATCAGCAATGTTGCCGGACTGGGAACGGACAATCCAAATGAAACACTCAACAATACAATAGCATCCAATGTAAATGTTACTTATATTTATACATTATCGGCTAATGGTTGCACCAATGCCAGCACTTTTAGCGTTGTGGTTCCTGTTACAGCTGCCCCAACATTAAGCAGTAGTTTAGCACCGCCTGCAATATGCAGTGGTACACCTTTTACTTACGGGCCAACAAGCGCAACATCAGGTGCGTCCTTTGCATGGACCAGAGCTGCAGTGGCGGGCATCAGCAATATAGCCGCCAGTGGTACTGGTAATCCAAACGAAACACTTACCAATACAGCGTCTACCGCTATAAATGTTACTTATGTTTATACAGTTTCCGCGAATGGTTGTACCAATCCAACTACATACAATGTTGTAGTTACAGTTAATCTATTGCCAACATTAAGCAGCAGTTTAGCACCCTCAGCAATATGCAGCAGTGCACTCTTTAATTACACTGCAACAAGTGCAACAGGTGGAGCATCATTTACCTGGACAAGAGCAGTTGTTGCCGGTATAAGCAATGCCGCGGGCAGCGGAACCGGCAATCTGAATGAAACGCTTATCAATACAACAAACAGTTCAGTAAATGTTACTTATGTATATTCGGTAACAGCAAATGGCTGTACAAACCCTACTACTTATAGTGTAGTTATCCTTGTTAATCCTGCGGCAACATTAAGCAGCACATTAACGCCTTCAGCAATTTGCAGTGGTACGGTTTTTAATTATTCACCTTCATCTTTAACCACTGGGGCAACATTTGCCTGGGCAAGAGCTGCAGTTGCCGGTATAAGCAATACAGCAGGGGGAAATGCTGGTAATCCAAATGAGGTACTTACGAATACAACCACAGCTCCAATAAATGTTACTTATGTGTATTCGGTAACAGCCAATGGTTGTTTAAATCCAACAACTTACAATGTTGTGGTTCCCGTGAACCCAACACCTGCATTAAGTAGTAGTTCAAGTCCTCCTGCAATATGCAGCGGTACTGTTTTTAGTTATGCTCCAACAAGTGCCACAACCGGTGCCACCTTCTTATGGACAAGAGCGGTGGTAGCTGGTATCAGCAATATAGGAGGTAGTGGAGCAGGTAATCCGAATGAAACCATTATAAATACAACAGCAGCTTCTGTAAATGTTACTTACATCTATACGGTAACTGCTAATCTTTGCGCCAATGCCACCACTTATAATGTTGTGGTTGCCATAACGCCATCACCAACGCTAAGCAGCAGTTTAGCACCTCCTGCATTTTGCAGTGGCACTCCTTTTAATTACACACCTTTATGTCCAACATCAGGTGCCTCATTTACATGGACAAGAGCAGTGGTAGCAGGTATCAGCCAGATAGCGAGCAGTGGAACCGGTAACCCGAATGAAACACTTACAAACCTTACCATCGCTTCTGTAAATGTGACCTATATTTATACTGTTTCAGCAAATGGCTGTACAAACCCAACAACCTTCAGTGTAGTTGTTCCGGTAACGGCAGCACCAACATTAAGCAGCAGTTTAGCTCCTCCGGCATTTTGCAGTGGCACGGCTTTCAGTTATACACCTTTGAGTGCAACAGTTGGTGCAACATTTGCATGGACAAGAGCGGTAGTAGCCGGCATCAGTAATTTAGCAAACAGTGGCACCAACAATCCAAATGAAGTATTGACCAATACAACAACTGCACCCGTAAATGTTACTTATGTTTATACTGTATCTGCTAATGGTTGCGCCAATGCTACTACTTTTAGTGTTGTTGTTCCTGTAAATCCAATACCGGTGTTAAACAGTAGTTTAGCACCTCCGGCAATATGCAGTGGTACTCCTTTCGCTTACGGACCAACAAGTGCAACTACAGGTGCCTTATTTGCATGGACAAGAGCTGCAGTATCAGGTATCAGCAATATAGCAAGTAATGGAACAAGCAATCCGAATGAAACGCTTATCAATACAACAACAGCTGGCGTAAATGCTACTTATGTTTATACTGTAACTGCTAATGGCTGTACAAATGCCAGCACTTTTAATGTTGTGGTTACAGTATATCCTGCACCAATTTTAAGCAGCAGTTTAACGCCCCCAACAATATGCAGTGGTAATGCTTTCAGTTATACTCCTGCAAGCGCAACACCAAGTGTAGCATTTGCCTGGACAAGAGCATTGGTAACGGGCATCAGCAATATATCAAATAGTGGTGCGGGTAATCCGAACGAAATACTCACCAACACCACTGCAAACCCTGTAAATGTTACTTACGTATATACTTTATCTGCTAATGGATGTACTAATCCAATAACTTTTAGTGTGGTTGTAACGGTTACCCCTGCACCAACATTAAGCAGTACATTAACTCCTCCTGCAATTTGCAGTTCAACGCTTTTCAATTATTCGCCAACAAGTTCAACTCCCGGGGCAACTTTTACCTGGACCAGAGGAGTAGTAGGAGGTATCAGTCAGCCGGCCGGCAGTGGTACCGGTGATCCAAACGAAGCACTTACCAATACAACCGGGGCCCCTATAAATGTTACTTATGTTTATACAGTATCAATTAATCTTTGTACAAATCCAACTACTTACAATGTAGTTGTATCTGTAATTTTAGCTCCAACATTAAATAGCAGTTTAGCGCCTCCTACAATATGTACCGGCTCTCTTTTTAGTTATGCGCCTACAACTGCAACACCACCGGCTGCATTCTCATGGACAAGAGCCGCTGTAGCGGGAATCAGTGAAATAGCAGGCAGTGGTACCGGTAATCCAAGCGAAATTCTTACCAATACAACAACATCACCTATAAATGTTACTTACCTGTATACTGTATCCGCCAATGGCTGTGTAAATTCAACGGCTTATAGTGTAGTTGTTACCGTTAGCCCAAAACCAACCTTGAGTAGTACCTTATCCCCTCCGGCAGTTGTTTGTGGCGCTCCTTTTAACTACACACCTTTAAGCGCAACAGGAGGCGCGGCATTCTCATGGACAAGAGGAGTGGTTGTGGGTATCAGCAATATAGCGGGTAGTGGCACAAATGATCCTAATGAAGTACTAACCAATACAACGGATAATCCAATAAACGTTACGTATGTTTATTCTGTATCTGCTAACGGTTGTACTAATCCAACAACCTTTAGTGTGGTGGTTGCTGTAAGCCCAACACCTACATTAAGCAGTAGTTTATCACCTCCTGCATTTTGTAGTGGTACTGCATTCAGTTACACACCTACTAGTGCAACTGTAGGCGCAACATTTGCATGGACAAGAGCGGTGGTATTGGGTGTAAGCAATAGTGCAAGCGCTGGGGCAAATAATCCCAACGAAATCCTTACAAATACAGTAACAGTTCCTGTAAATGTCAAATATGTTTATACAGTATCTGCAAACGGTTGTACTAACGCAACAAACTTTAATGTAATTGTTCCGGTTAATCCAAACCCGACTTTAAACAGCACTGCAACACCTCCTGGAATATGTAGTGGCAGCGTGTTCAGCTATGCGCCAACAAGCGCAACAACCGGTTCAACTTTTTCCTGGACCAGAGCTTCAGTTGCAGGAATTAGTCAAATAGCCGGTAGTGGCTTTACTAATCCGCTTGAAACACTCACAAATACAACAGCTGCTTCTGTAAATGTAACTTACATTTATACTGTTTCTGCTAATACTTGTACCAATGCTACAACATTTAATGTAGTGGTTACTGTTTATGCAAACCCATTGTTAACCAGTAGTTTAACTCCTCCTGCAGTGGTGTGTGGTGCTGCTTTTAATTACTCTCCAACAAGTACCACTTCAGGTGCAGCATTTGGATGGACAAGAGCGGTAGTAGCAGGTATCAGCAATATAGCAGCCAGCGGTGCAGGTAATCCAAGCGAAACGCTGAACAATACAACTATAAATCCTATAAATGTTACTTATGTTTATACCGTTGCCGCTAATGGTTGCACAAATGCTACAACCTTTAATGTGGTTGTGGCAGTGAACCCAACTCCAATATTAAGCAGCACATTAACCCCTCCTGCAATTTGTAGTAATACTTCTTTCACCTATACTCCCTCAAGTGCAACAGTAGGAGCATCCTTCGGATGGACCAGGGCAGTGGTTGCGGGTATCAGCCAAACTGCAGGCAGTGGGTCGGGTAACCCTTTGGAAACACTTACGAATACAACAATAGCTCCTGTAAATGTTACTTATATTTATACCCTGTCAGCTAACGGTTGTACAAATCCAACGACTTATAGTGTGGTTGTTAAAGTGAACCCTATACCAACATTAAACAGCAGCTCAACCGCTCCTGCAATTTGTAGCGGCACAGCTTTCAGTTATGCGCCAACAAGTGCAACCATAGGATCATCGTTTTCCTGGACAAGAGCCGCAGTAATAGGTATCAGCAATATATCGGGCAGTGGCACAGGAAATCCTAATGAAACCCTTTCAAATACAACACAAGCTTCAATAAATGTTACCTACATTTATACTGTTTCCGCTGATGGTTGTACAAATGCAACAACTTTTAACGTGGTTGTTGCTGTAAATCCAACCCCAACATTAAGCAGCAGTTTAACCCCTCCTGCAATTTGTAGTGGTACAGCTTTCACTTATGCACCTACAAGTGCATCACCAGGCGCCACTTTTGCCTGGACAAGGGCTACTGTAGCTGGCATCACCAATATAAATGCCAGTGGGATAGGTAGTCCTGGGGAAATTCTTATAAATACAACAGTAGCTCCGATAAATGTGACCTATATTTATACGGTATCGGCTAATGGTTGCGCTAACATAACAACTTATAGTGTAATTGTTGCAGTAAACCCGGCAGCCGGAATCAGCAGTACATTAAATCCTCCTGCAATATGTAATGGCACAGCTTTCAATTATACCCCAACCAGCGCAACGGCAGGTGCTTCTTTTTCATGGACAAGAGCAATTGTAGCCGGAATAAGCAATGGAGCGGGTAGTGGTATTGCCAATCCTATGGAAGTACTTACCAATACAACTGGATCACAAGTAAATGTTACTTACGTTTATAGTGTATCTGCAAATGGTTGTACAAATCCAAACACTTACAGTGTTGTGGTTACTGTAAATCCAACACCTACATTAAGCAGTAGCTTAACAACACCTGATATTTGCAGTGGTACATCTTTCAGTTATGTTCCAACAAGTGCAGTGGGAGGTGCTACATTCTCCTGGACACGCGCAACTGTTGCCGGTATCAGCAATGTTGCGGGTAGTGGTGCAGGAAACCCGAATGAAGTGCTTCATAATTCAACAGGAGCTGCGGTGGATGTTACTTATATTTTTACGGTGTCGGCAAACCTTTGTACAAATCCATCACCTTACAATGTACTTGTTAAAGTTAATTTTGCACCAAAATTAACAAGTACATTAACTCCTAATGCAATGTGTAGCGGTAATGCTTTCAGCTATACTCCTACAACTAACACTCCACCTGCAACATTTGCATGGACAAGGGCCGTTGTAGCAGGGATAAGCAATATCGCAGGAAGCGGCACCGGTAATCCGCAAGAGATATTAAATAATACAACATTAAGTCCTATAAATGTTACCTACGTTTATACGGTATCGAATATCCTTTGTACTAACTTAACAACGTATAGTGTAGTTGTTACCGTAAATTTACCTTGTATATGTAATCATGCTTTAACGAGTACTTTAGCACCTCCTGCAGTTTGTAACAATACGGAGTTTAACTATATACCAACAAGTGATGCATCAGGTGCTTCATTCTCATGGACAAGAGCAGCCGTTCCGGGTATCAGTAATACAGCATCCAGTGGCACATTTAATCCGCAGGAAACACTGATCAATAATACTGCCGCTCCGATAGATGTTATTTATAATTATTCGATAACTGCCAATAGTTGTACAAATCCTACAACGTTTGATGTGATTGTTTCGGTTAATCCTACACCTGCGCTGAGCAGTTCATTAACTCCTCCTACAATTTGTAGTGGTTTGGTTTTCACGTATGTTCCAACAAGCACAACCCTGGGCGCCACTTATGGCTGGACACGAGCAGTGGTTGTAGGTATAAGCAATGCAGCGGGATTAGGTACAGGCAATATAAATGAGATACTTACTAATATAACACCGGATATTGTAAGTGTTATATACGTTTACACGGTATCTGCTAATGGTTGTACAAACCCGGCAACTTATAGTGTGACAGTGGATGTTATTCCTGCACCAACACTAAGCAGTACATTAGTACCCCCTGCAATATGCAGCGGTACGCTCTTTAATTATACTCCAACCAGTGCAACTACAGGTGGATCATTTGCCTGGACAAGGGCTACAGTAGGAGGAGTAAGTAATGCTGCGGGTAGCGGAACAGGAGATCCTAATGAAACCCTTATCAATACAACAGCGTCTTCTGTAAATGTTACTTATGTTTATACTGTATCTGCAAACGGTTGTGTAAATCCAATTACTTATAGTGTAGTTGTAATTGTGTATCCAACTCCAACATTAACAAGCACATTAGCGCCTCCGCCAATTTGTAATGGTGCGGTATTTATTTATGTACCGGCAAGTGCTACTTCAGCTGTTTCATTCTCCTGGACAAGGGCAATTGTTGCTGGTATTAGTAATGTTGCGGGCGGTGGTAATGGAAATCCGAATGAAATATTGTCTAATACAACCGCAACTCCAAAAAGTGTTGTATATATTTATACGCTATCCGCTAATGGTTGTACAAATGCAACTACGTACAGTGTAGTTGTTACTGTAAATCCTAGTCCAACATTAAGCAGCACCTTAACTCCTCCAACAATTTGCAGTAACACTATTTTTAGTTATACACCAAACAGTGCCACAACAGGTGCAGTTTTTTCGTGGAACAGACCATCGATAGGTGGACTTATGGAGTTACAAGCCAGCGGAACAGGTGATCCGAACGAAACGCTTACCAATTTAACAACGTTCCCGCTCTATGTCACTTATTCTTATCAGATCACAGCTAACAATTGCTCCTATAATCAGAATGTGGTAGTAGGAGTGAACCCTACTCCGACATTAACAAGCAGTTTGGCTCCTCCTTCCATATGCAGTGGAACAGTTTTTAGTTATAATCCAAGCAGCGGAACATCGGGAGCAACGTATAGCTGGACAAGAGCGTTAAAAGCAGGTATCAGCAATCCAGCTGGCGTTGGTGCCGGTAACCCTAATGAAACATTGATCAATACAACAGCATCACCAATAAATGTTACATACATCTATACGGTGACTGCTAATAGTTGCAGTAATCCAACAACCTATAGTGTAGTTGTAACGGTAAATACCCCACCGATCTTAAGCAGTACTTTAACGCCTCCGGCAATTTGCGATGGTACAGCATTCTATTACTTACCAACCAGCGCAACATCTGGTACTTCATTCTTATGGGCGAGAGCTGTGGTTGCAGGTATCAGCAATCCTAATAGTGTGGGCACAGGTGACCCGATAGAAACACTTAATAATACAACAGCAAACCCTGTAAATGTTACTTATGTTTATACGGTATCCGCTAACGGTTGCGGTAATAATCAAAATGTGGTTGTGACCGTAAATCCAACTCCTGCCTTAAGCAGTACTTTGGCTCCTCCTCCTATATGCAGTGGTACCGTATTTAATTATACTGCAAACAGTGCCACCACAGGAGCTACGTATGCATGGTCGAGAGTAACAGTAATAGGGATAAGTAATGCAGCAGGTACTGGTACAGGGAATCCGAATGAAGTATTGATCAATACTACACCTGCTCCTTTAAATGTGGCCTATGTTTATACCGTATCAGCAAATGGTTGTACCAATCCGAAAGCATACAATGTTGTGGTGCTTGTTAATCCAACACCAACTTTAAGCAGTAGTTTAACCCCTCCTGCAATTTGCAGTGGTACCGCATTCAATTATACACCAACAAGTGCCACACCGGGCACATTTGCCTGGACAAGAGCAGTGGTAGTGGGTATTAGTAATGTAGTGGGCAGTGGTAGCGGTAATCCAAATGAAATATTGATCAATACTTCTTCAGCTCCTGTTAGTGTTGCTTATGTTTATACGGTAAGTGCTAACGGTTGTACCAATCCATCAACCTATAGTGTAGTGGTGATGGTGAATCCAATTCCGACCTTAAGCAGCACGATCAGCCCTCCGGCTATTTGCAATAACACCACGTTCAATTATATACCAATCGGCCCAACGATCGGGACATCATTTGCCTGGACAAGGGCTGTTGTGGCGGGTATCAGCAATTTAGCGGCCAGTGGAACAGGCGATCCGAATGAAGTATTGGTGAATACTACTGCAGCTCCGATCAATGTTACTTATGTTTATACCTTATCAGCTAATGGCTGTACAAATCCAAGCACTTATAGTGTAGTGGTTTCGGTTAACCTTAGTTGCGTATGTAATCATGCCTTAAGCAGCAGTTTGGCTCCTCCTGCAATATGCAGTGGAAATCTTTTCAGCTATACACCAACCAGCCCATCACCAGGTGCAACGTTCCAATGGGTAAGAAATGCGGTAGCCGGTATCAGCAATGCCGCAAATAATGGTACAGCGGATCCGAATGAAACATTGATCAATACAACTGCTAATCCTGTAAGTGTTAGTTATGATTATCTTGTAACGGCTAACAGCTGTACAAATGCAATCGTTTATAGTGTAATTGTAACTGTTAATCCTACACCAAAATTAAGCAGCAGTTTGCTGCCTCCTTCTATATGCAACGGTGCGTCTTTTAACTATACTCCAACAGGTTCAACGCCAGGAGCATCTTACGCATGGTCAAGAGCAGCGGTGATAGGGATCAGCAATGCGGCTGCTACAGGCATCGGCAATCCGCTTGAAGCGCTTACCAATATAACAGTAAACCCGGTAAACGTTACCTATGTGTATACTGTATCGGCTAATGGTTGTATTAACCCAAGCACTTTCAATGTAGTAATCACTGTAACACCTGCAGCGACCTTAAGCAGCAGTTTAACTCCTCCGGCTATTTGTAGCGGTACTCTTTTAAGTTACATACCAACCAGTGCAATTGCAGGTTCATCATTTAACTGGACAAGAGCAGCAGTGGCTGGCATTAGCAATATAGCAGGCAGCGGTACGTATGATCCTAATGAAACGCTAACAAATACAACTGCCGCCCCAATAGATGTTACTTATATTTATAGCGTAACAGCTAACGGTTGTGCAAATACAACTCCATATAATGTTGTGGTTCCTGTAAATCCGAAACCAACACTAAGCAGTACTTTATCTCCTCCATCCATTTGCAGTGGTACCGTATTTGGTTATATCCCTAATAGTGCAACAGCTGGTGCGTCATTCGCCTGGACAAGAGCATTGATAGCAGGAATAAGTAATGCAACGGCTAATGGTACAGGTGATCCGAACGAGCTCCTTATCAATACAACAGTATCTCCTATAGCTGTTACTTATGTGTATACTGTTTCTGCAAATGGCTGTATCAATTCCAGCAGCTATAATGTGGAGGTGATGGTAAATCCGGCACCAAAATTAAACAGCACTCTAACTCCTGCGGCAATATGCAGTGGTATCACCTTTAACTATTCACCAACCAGTGCAACAGCAGGTGCAAGTTTCGGTTGGACCCGTTTACCGGTAGCGGGCATTAGTGAACCATCAGCGAGTGGTATGGATGATCCAAACGAAACGCTTACCAATTTGACCTCTTTTCCAAACGCTGTTACTTATAATTATACGGTTTTAGCTAACGGTTGTCAGAATATTCAAAATGTAATTGTAACTGTTAATCCAAGGCCAACATTAAATAGTAGTAGCACTGTTCCATCCATATGCAGTGGCTCGGCATTTAATTATTTACCAACCAGCACAACCGCTGGTGCTTCATTTGCCTGGACAAGGGCAGTAGTGGCAGGTATAAGTAATGCGGCAAATAGTGGTACCGGAAATCCAGGAGAAACGTTGACTAATACTACAACACTTCAGATAAATGTTGCATACGTTTATACTATATCAGCTAATGGTTGTAGCAATCCAACTACGTATACCATTGTTGTAACTGTTAATCCAACATTAATATTAAGCAGCAGTTTAACACCTCCGGCAATTTGCAGCGGATCGATCTTCTATTACTTACCAACGAGTGGAACTCCGGGTTCAACCTTCACATGGACCAGAGCAGCAGTTGTAGGTATCAGTAATCCAAGTAGTTTGGGTTCAGGTGACCCTATTGAAACACTTACCAATACTACAGCAAATCCTGCACTTGTTACTTATGTTTATGCGATATCCGCTAATGGTTGCAGTAACAATCAAAATGTGGTTGTAACCGTAAATCCAACTCCGATCCTGAGCAGTACTTTGGCTCCTCCGGCTATATGCAGCGGTAATGTTTTCAATTATAATGCAACCAGTACCACTGCAGGAGCCTTTTATACATGGTCGAGAGTTGCAGTAATAGGCATCACTAATGCAGCAGCGAATGGTATTGGTGATCCGAACGAAATATTGATCAATAGCACACCTGCGCCTTTAAATGTTACTTATGTTTATACTGTATCCGCTAATAGCTGTACCAATCCAAAGGAATACAATGTAGTAATACTTGTTAATCCAACACCTACTTTAAGCAGCAGCTTAACTCCTCCAGCAATTTGCAGCGGTACTACATTCAATTATACACCTACCAGTGCCACACCAGGTACATTTGCCTGGACAAGAGCAGTAGTGGTGGGAATTAGCAATCCTGCGAATAGTGGAAATGGTAATCCGAATGAAGCATTGATCAATACTTCTACAGCTCCAGTGAATGTTGCCTACGTTTATACAGTGAGTGCAAATGGTTGTACCAATCCATCAACCTATAGTGTAGTTGTGGTGGTGAATCCAATTCCAATCTTAAGCAGTAGTTTAAGCCCTCCTGCAATTTGTAATAACACCACTTTCAATTATGTGCCAACAGGCACAACGATAGGCTCATCATTTGCATGGACAAGAGCGGTAGTAGCAGGTGTCAGCAATGCTGCGGCAACCGGCACAGGCGATCCGAACGAAACACTTGTTAATACTACAGCAGCTCCTGTAAATGTGACCTATGTGTATACTGTATCAGCGAATGGTTGCACCAACCCAAGTACTTATAGCGTTGTACTTTCAGTAAATTTAACCTGCGCTTGTAATCATGCATTAAGCAGTAGTTTGGCACCTCCAGCAATATGCAGCGGTACTCTGTTCAATTATACGCCTACCAGTGCATCACCGGGAGCCTCCTTTACCTGGACCAGATCAGCAGCAGTAGGCATCAGTAATGCAGCAAGCAGTGGTACAGATGATCCTAACGAAACGCTGATCAATACAACTGCTAATCCTGTGAATGTTAGTTATGATTACCTTGTAACTGCAAACAGCTGTACCAATGCAATCGTTTATAGTGTTATTGTAACGATAAATCCATTGCCAAAATTGAGCAGCAGCATTTCACCTCCTGCAATTTGTAGCGGTGTGATCTTTAACTATACACCATCAGGAGCAACAGCAGGTGCATCTTACGCATGGTCCAGAGCAGCAGTGATCGGTATCAGCAATCCGGCAGGCAGCGGTATTGCCAATCCGCTCGAAGCGCTTACCAATATATCAACAAATCCGGTAAGTGCTACGTATGTTTATACGATATCAGCAAATGGTTGTACAAACCCAATTACCTATAATGTAGTAGTTACTGTTACACCGGCAGCCACCTTAAGCAGTAGTTTAACTCCTCCGGCCATTTGTAGCGGTACCACTTTCAATTACATCCCTACTAGTGCAATTGCAGGTGCATCATTCGATTGGACAAGGGCGGCAGTAACAGGTATCAGCAATACATCAGCTATTGGTATTGATGACCCTAATGAAACCCTCATCAATACAACAGTATCGCCAATTAATGTTACTTATATTTATAACGTATCGGCAAACGGTTGTGGAAATACAGCACCATATAACATTGTGGTTCCGGTAAATCCTACGCCAACATTGAGCAGTGCGTTATCACCTCCGGCAATTTGCAGTGGTACAGTTTTCAATTATATACCTGGTAGTGCAACAGCGGGAGCATCATTCGCCTGGACAAGAGCATTGGTAACAGGCATAAGCAACGCAACGGCTAGCGGCTCAGGTGATCCGAACGAAACCCTTATCAATACAACTGTATCTCCTATAACTGTTACTTATATTTATATCGTATCTGCAAATGGTTGTACCAATTCCAGTAGCTATAGTGTGGAGGTGATCGTAAATCCGGCACCAAAATTAAGCAGTACCTTGAGTCCGGCTGCAATATGCAGTGGAATCAATTTCAATTATACACCAACCAGCGCAACAGCAGGAGCAAGTTTCAATTGGGTGCGTTTACCGGTAACAGGTATCAGTGAACCATCGGCAACTGGTACCAATGATCCAAATGAGATACTTACTAATTTGACATCTTTTCCTAACTCGGTTACTTATAATTATACGATTTTGGCGAATGGTTGTGAGTACGATCAAAATGTAATTGTAACGGTTAATCCAACACCAATATTAATCAGCAGTGTAACTTCAACCGAAATTTGCAGCGGTGCAACTTTTAATTACATTCCAACAAGTTCAACAGCCGGTGTGTTATTCTCCTGGACAAGAGCCTCAATAGCGGGTATTGGTAATGCAGCAAGCAGCGGAACTGGCGATCCGAACGAAGCCCTTACGGATACAACGGCAGTTCCGGTAAATGTTACCTATGTTTATACTTTATCTGCTAATGGTTGCGTAAACGGAAGCACCTATAGTGTGGTTGTTACTGTTAATCCAAATCCGACATTAAGCAGTACCTTAACTCCACCGGCAATATGTAATAATACTGTTTTCTATTACTTACCAACGAGCTCAATACCTGGTACATCCTTCTCATGGTCAAGAGCATCGGTGGCAGGTATCAGCAATCCTGCAAGTATTGGTTCGGACGATCCGATCGAAACCCTTATTAATACTTCAACAGCTCCGGTAAATGTTACTTATTTATATACCGTTTCTGCCAATGGTTGTACAAATCCAACAGTTTACAATGTGGTTGTTACTGTAAATTTAACGTGTATCTGTACGCATTCATTAAGCAGCACGTTAACGCCTCCTTCAATATGCAGTGGTATGTTATTCAATTATATTCCAACCAGCGGATCAGCCGATTCATCATTTAGCTGGACAAGAGCGGCTGTAATAGGTATTAGTAATGTGGCATCCAGTGGTACGGATGATCCGAACGAAACGCTGATCAATACCTCAGAAACTGCAATAAATGTTTCATATGTTTATACCGTATCTGCTATGGGATGTACAAATCCAACAACCTTTAGTGTGGTTGTGACTGTAAATCCGATCCCAAAATTAAGCAGCAGTATCACTCCTCCGGTAGTATGTATCGGTACCACTTTCCATTACACGCCAACAAGTGTAACATCCGGTGCATTATTTTCATGGACCAGAGCGGTAGTATCCGGAATAAGTAATGCAGCTGGCAGTGGTACTAATGATCCTAATGAGGCTCTTATCAATACTACAACTGGTACCATAGATGTTACCTACAAATATACTGTATCAGCAAACGGCTGTCCAAATCCAACACCTTTTGATGTAGTTGTAACAATGGATCCTCCAACTGTAGGTGGAATAGTATCAAGTAATGCTACCGTTTGTTATGGTTCAAATTCAGGTTTGCTATTGGCCAGCGGGCAAAATGGAAATATTATTGGATGGCAGTCTTCTGCTGATGGTGGAATTTCATGGGGAGATATTAATAACCAGGCCCTGACTCAAATTTACAACAATCTTACTGTAACTACCATTTATCATTCGGTGGTTCAAAGAGGAGCTTGTTCGTCTGTAAACTCAAGTAACGACACTATTACAGTTAGCCCTCTATCTGTTGGAGGTTTGATCTCAGGTAATGCTGAAGTATGTGAAAGCTCTAACTCACAAGGAGTTCTTGCACTTAGCGGATATGTAGGAAATGTAACCAATTGGCTGTCGTCACCAGATGGTGTAACATGGTCCCCTGTAGTTCCGAATAATTACACTGCATCTCAAGCGTATAATAACCTTGCAACAACAACATGGTTCAAAGCATGGGTGAAAAGCGGAGTATGCCCTACCGACACTTCTTCTCTTTCTTTTATTAAAGTTAATCCTAAACCATTGGCAAATTTTACCGCTGCTGCAGTATGTAATGGCGAAACCTCAGTTTTCAATGCGACTGCATCCATAAGCAGTGGATCAATTCAATATTATATATGGGACTTTGGCGACTTCACATCATATACATCAACAGTGTTAAATACATCGGTTCCGCATGTTTACCTTAATTATGCAACTTACTTAGTGTCGTTTACCGCTACTTCTGATAAAGGTTGTGTTAACACAATTAGTAGTGCTATAGCCGTTAATGAAAAGCCAATTGCTGACATAACTGCGAGCGGGCCTTTATCTTTATGTTTTGGAAATTCTGTTACCCTGTCTGCTGTGGCTGTATCGGGAGCAGCTTATTCCTGGAGTCCGGGAGGAGGAACCACGCAAAGTATCACTGTGGATTCTTCTGGAAAATATACACTTATGGTAACAAACCCTATAACCGGATGTGCAAACTCTGATTCAGTTTTTACTGCTGCTTATCCGACTATAGTTACAAATTCGCTCAGCGATACCTCTATTAGTTTAGGAAGTTCTATCACTCTTAGTGGTGGAGGTGGAATAAGCTATGCGTGGTCACCGGCTGAAGGGCTTAACAACCCTAATATAGCAAATCCTCTTGCTACACCTACTGAAACTACTACTTATTTTGTTACCATAACAGATGTTAATAATTGTATAAGTACAGATTCGTTAACTGTTACAGTTACAGATGATTTCAAGTTGAAAATACCAAATTTGATCACGCCAAATGGTGATGGATTTAATGACATTTGGATCATTAAAAATATTGAAAAGTATCCGAATACCGAATTAATAGTAATAAATGTTGAAGGTAAAGAGGTATATCAATCAGCAGCTTATGACAATAGTTGGAATGGATCGAATATAAACAGTGGTAAACCTTTACCGGATGGTACTTATTACTATTTCATTAAGTTTGAAAGTTCAGAAAAAGTATATAAAGGTGCTATTACTATTTTAAATAATATCTAAGCACATATTTTGTATGTTATCTTTCTATCAGGAGAATTTAAAGAGCTTAACATTAATAAATTTACAAAAAAAATATTTTTCGATCATCGAATGGCAACAGTAAAAACAAAATTTATTTCTTACCTTAGAGGTCCTTTAAATTTATTGAAAACTATGGTAGGATTGACTGAGGGGGATTTGGATTGACAACGAAAATAAAAGCAGCTTCCTTAGCACAATTTAAATAATTGTCAGGGATTTTTTAATTAAAAAAACATCTACGAATTTATTGCTTAAAGCAGGAGATATACGAAGAATGAAAGCAGTAACTCTTCAAAATATATTATTCATTTCAGCCATTCTTTTTTTCTCCACTTTAGTAAGGAGAGAGAGTGGAGGAGGTGTGTTTGCGCAACAATTATCTTTTAGCAGCCAATATTATACAAATCAATTTGTTGTTAACCCTGCATTTACGGGTAATAAGGAAAAAATAAGGGCTTTTATAACACATCGTTCTCAATGGGTCAGTGTACCCGGTGCCCCACAAACAAGTTATTTAACGATTGATGCACCTATTGAAGAAAAAAATGTAGGCATGGGATTAAAACTTTATTCCTATTCTACCGATATTCTAACCCGCATGGGTGCTTTTGCAACCTATTCTTATAAAATAAAGATAAGTGATGATAACAATTTATTCTTTGGCTTAGCTTTAGGTATGCTTGATAATAAAATTAATTTTTCAAAAGCTGAAGTACATGATGTTAATGATCCGATCTTATTTCAACAGCAACAAAACAGAACTATTTTCAGTGCAGATTTTGGGGTAGCATACACCTGGAAAAAGCTTGAAGCCGGTTTTGCGGTACCACAAGTATTAGGGAACAAAATAAAATACGGTACACTTAACGGGGATGATAGTTATTATAATTTATCCCGCCATTACCAAGGTTCAGTAAAATATTTATTTGAGGTAGACAAAGAAAAAGAGATCACGGCATATCCGATGATCATGTTTCGTTATGTGAAGGGCGCTCCGTTCCAATTTGATATAAATGCCATAGTTGATATGAAAAAAATGGGGTGGATAGGGTTTACCTATCATAGTAGTTATGCCCTTGCTATTAGTGCCGGTATACGGTATAAAAATTTAAGTTTAGGTTATGCTTTTGATCTTGGAATGAGCAAAATAAAATCCTATACAGGTTCATCTACTGAGTTTTTATTAGGGTATACTTTTACTAAAACCCCTTCTATCATTATCGATACAACAAGTGGTGAAATATGGGCAGAACAAATTCAATCCACCACAAATATGATAAAACCCGGGGATTTTGATGATGCCTACTGGAGATCTCTTAATAAAAATGTAGATCAGGAACAAATATTTAATACCATTGTGGATGCTGTTATTGCCGGCAAGTTACAAGCGTATGATCTTATAACTGATTCACCACTAACAGTAAGCCAGGTACAAGCCTTTTTAAGTCAAAAAAGCGGTAAAGGCAAAACTAAAACACCTAAAAAAGTAACAGAAAAAGATATATCCAAGGTGAGGATGAGCGAAAAGTGGATCTTTGACAAGCGCAAATTTACATTGGTAAAGCAAGTTATACGAATTGATCTACTTGTAAAAAGGCTGGATGAATTTGGACAATATTATGGGGATGACAGGCCTTTATTTTATGTAAAATTAAAGAAATAGTTTCTTAGGTTTTATTTCGAAGGATTAATTTAGGGGGGGGAATATCAATCTGCTACCAAAGTCATCGAGAAAAGGTCATTCCGAACTTGTTTCGGAATCTCTTAGATGCTGAAACAAGTTCAGCATGACATCCATTAAAACTTAATCATCTTGTTAAATCCGCCCGAACATAGTTGTTCGGGCGGATTTTTTTTAATATGTTAATTGACTCACCACCTTTTGTAAAATTTCAAAAGTGTTTTCGGCCATTAAATTTTCTTTATCAAGTGTAGGATTAACTTCACAGATCTCAAAACAGCATACCTTTTCATTTTGTACTAACCGTACACATAAACTGCCCGCTTCTTTTTCTGTAATGCCATTTCGTACGGGAGTTCCTGTACCTTTTGAAATGGATGAATCCATACTATCCACATCAAAAGAAACATAAATTAAATTACAATGTGTTAAATGAGCCAGTGCATCACGGGCAATTTTTTCTACTCCGTTGCGCTTCACTTCAGCAGTGGTAAATGTTTTTACTTTATGCTTTTTAAGCAGATAGGTTTCTTCGGGCTCCACATCACGTACACCAATATATACAAGATCTTTATAAGTTATTTTAGGACTCATACCACCTACTTTTTTTAATTTATTCCAAAAATCAATAGTATCCTTATCCGGCTTATTCATTTTGTTGGCTATATTATCTTCAGCAAGTGAAACAGCTATCGGCATACCGTGCATATTACCAGTTGGAGTCGTATAAGGGCTATGAATATCGGAGTGCGCATCTATCCAGATAACACCTAATTTTTGTTTAGGGTATGCCATTTTAATTCCGGCAATAGTTCCTCCTGCCGTACTATGGTCACCTGCTAAAACTATAGGAAATCCATTTTTCTTTAAGGTTTGAGAAACAACGGCTGCCAAACGTTCATAAATACTTAAAATACCACTAATACGTTTTGCATAGGTAGTTTTGGTGGGCTCAAACAACAATTGATTCTCGGTTTTTATTTCAAGGGATTCAATTTGTTTGAACATATTGCTTCCATAATCGAGGGCTGCAATTTTTATGGCATCTACCCCCATACTCGCACCTCTTGTTCCAGCTCCTATTTCTGATTTTACTTCAATAAACTTTACGTTTTTCATACTGTTATATGGTTTTTATTTTCGTATTTATTTTAGTACCAATACTTATAAAATTACAAATCTATTCTTTTATTTACAAGGTCAATCTCCTCTATTTTATTAATGATGCTTTAATTTGATAAACTTATTTAAAAAGATATCAAAGTATTTAAATACCTTTGCAAAATAATAGAATTACTACTCAATTTCTGGTGAAGAATGGAAAATAAATACAGTGATTTAATTCAGCAAACCTTCGATTTTCCACAAGAAGGCTTTGAAGTTATAGATGACGAACTTCATTTTAATAATATTCCTTTAATGGATATAATTAAACAATATGGAACTCCATTAAAAATTTCTTATTTACCAAAGATAAGTTCTCAAATTCAAAAAGCCAAAAAAATATTTAATGTGGCTATTGCAAAAGCTGATTACAAAGGCAAATATACATATTGTTATTGTACCAAAAGTTCTCATTTTTCTTTTGTGCTTG
>JAZKBF010000029.1:0-93731 GCA_040388745.1 Bacteroidota bacterium
TTAGCGGGAACGGCAACGGATCCCCTTATAGTTGGAACAACGGTGTAAGTGATGGCGTTTCATTTACTCCAACGGCAACTACCACTTATGTTGTTAATGGAACTTTAAATGGATGTTCTCAATCCGATACAATTTTAGTAACAGTAAATTCATTACCAACAGTTAATGGTGGTACAGATACTATTATTTGTGCAGGACAAAGCATCATACTTAGCGGAAACGGCAACGGATCCCCTTATAGTTGGAACAACGGTGTAAGTGATGGTGTTTCATTTACTCCAACAGCCACTACTACTTATGTTGTTAGTGGAATTTTAAATGGATGTTCCAATAGCGATACTGTTTTAGTAACCGTTAATTCTTTACCAATTGTAAGTGTTAGTTTATCAGCTCCAATTTGCGAAGGAGAAAACGCAACATTAACCGCCAGTGGTGGTGTAATATTCGCATGGTCAACCGGTGCTTCAACAAGTTCAATAACTGAAACTCCTGCAACAACTACTACATACACCGTTACCGTAACAGATGGAAACAATTGTTCCGACAATGCAACTGCAACGATTATTGTTAATCCTGCCCCTTTAGCCAATGCAGGAGCAGACTTCACCATTTGTATTGGGGATACTGCAACACTTTCCGGAACAGGAGGGATTACGTATTTGTGGAATGATGGTAACAATTCTTTTACCACATCAACAATATTGGTAAACCCTATTGTATCAACAGTATATTCACTATCCGTAACTGACAATTCAGGTTGTTCCGCTTCTGATACAGCAATGGTGTATGTTACACCGAGTAAAGATATTTTTGGTCATGTGAGTTACTCCGGAGGACCTGTTACAAGCGGAATGGCTGTTCTATACAAGTATGTACAATTTCAATCACGCTTTGATTCTGTTCAATATGTACCACTTGATCCATCAACCGGTGATTATGTTTTTACCAATATCAATTATGGCGAATATATAGTTAAAGTAGTTGTAGATTCTGCAAGCTACCCAATGCTTATAAACACGTATTATGGCGATGATTTTTTATGGGATGGCGACTCCGTTCTTGTTATTAATCATACTTGTGCTACAAACACAACACTTGATAGTATTACCATGGTAGAATTAACCGGCACCGGAGGCGGTGTTGGATTAATAATCGGACAAATTATTGAAGGAATTAGTTTTGGTAGGGTTGAAGGAGAGCCTATTCCGGGCGTTGATATTGAACTTGGTAAAAACCCGGGAGGTATTATTGCAACTACCCAAACCAATGGAAATGGTCAATACACTTTTTCAGGAGTAGCTGATGGTAATTACACCATTTATGTTGATATTCCAGGGCTTGGCAGAGACTCATCATATACTTTTGATATAGATTCAACCAATAACCAGTTTTTGAACCAGAATTATATAGCAGATTCAAATAGCGTATTTATGAATCCGACTTCAACCGTTGGAATCAGCATTCTCGCAGCTGCTCTTGAAAATAAATTTAGTGTTTATCCAAATCCTGTAAAAGGAAATACCACAATTGAATACACTATTCAACAGATGACAGAGTCAAAAATAACACTTGAGATATATTCAATTCTTGGTGTAAAAATCAGCACTCTTGTTAATGCAAGTCAGCAGGAAGGTATTTATAAATATAATTTAAACCCTCAAAACTACCAATTGAATTCCGGAGTGTATTTAATATCGCTATCCATTGATGGACAAACGAGCACAAAACGGATTGTTGTAATGGAATAGTTATCGCTTAGTGATATACTCATGTGCTAATTTGAAAATGAAAAATTCCATTTTCAAATTAGCACTTTTTTTATTATTTTTACTTAAATTAAAGCTTTCCGAAGATTGAATAAATTTAAAATAATATCCCTAAACATCCTTCTTTTTTCGAGCATACTTAATTCTCTTGCTCAAAATTATAATTTTAGAAATTTCACCATTGAAGATGGATTAGCCCAATCACAAGTTTTATCAATGTGCCAGGATAAGAATGGAAATATTTGGTTTGGAACCAATAATGGAGGTGCGAGTAAATATGATGGAAATAAATTTACAACCTTTAATGAGACCGATAGTTTAATAAATAACGTAGTATTTTCTATAACCGAACTAAAGAACGGAACAATTCTATTTGGCACCAGTGGAGGCCTATGCTGTTTAAATGGAAAAACAGTCACCAATTATACTGATATAAATGGCTTACCCCATAACCGTGTATTTAAAACAATTCAGGATAATAAGGGTACTATTTGGATTGGTACCGAGAAAGGGCTTTGTTTGTTATCAGACAATAAAATTATTCCATTTACCAAAGATACGTTGCTTAATAAAGAAAAGATCTTTACAATGTATGCTGATAAAGCAAGCAATATTTGGTTCGGAACAGCGAAGTTCGGTCTGATAAAATATAATCTCAATACAAAAACATTTAAATATTTTAATACTTCGAATGGTTTACAAAACAATGTAATAAGAGCCATTAACGAAGACCATCAAGGCAACATCTACGTTGGAACACAACTCGGAATAGATGTAATTTCGCCCAGCGGAACCATTGAAAAAATTATTATTAAAGGTGCCGAAAACATCCCTTTTACTGCTATTGTAACGGACAATGAAAACAATTTATGGCTTGGAACAATCAAAGGGTTTTACAAATATAATCAACGTACGTACAAAGTATATAATGAAAAAAACGGATTATCCGGTAGCAATATTTATTGTGCTTTAAAAGATCGGGAAGGTAATATTTGGTTTGGAATACACGGCTTTGGTGTAACAAAATTTTCTGGTGAAGCATTTACATCCTATAGCACGAAAGATAGTCTGCCCGGAAACTATATCAATTCCATCTTTCAGGATTCCAAAAAAAACATGTGGTTTGGAATTAAAGGTTTTGGTGTAAGTAAAATGGAGAGCAATAAAATAATAAATTACAAATTAGATCTAAAACATCAAAAGAATTCTCTTGTTGAGAATGATATACAAGCAATTTCCGAAGACAATAATGGTAATATGTATTTTGGAGGTCTTCATAATGGAATAAGTATTTTCAATGGTAAATCATTTCATAACATTAATGATTTTGATAAATTACCCAACAATACCATTTATGCATTAACTAAAGATTTCAAGGGCATTATCTGGGTTGGAACAGGCGATGGATTATGCTATTTAAAGGAAGATAAAATTGAAATAATTGATGAAGTAAAAAAATTAAAAGTCGGAAATGGACGAATTCCTATTTATTCAATTTTTGAAGACAGAAGTCATAACCTTTGGTTGGGAACAGAAGATGGCGTAATAAAGTATGATCGAAAAACTGCTATTAAATACACTAAAATCAATGGTTTTACAGACAAACGAGTGATTTCAATTACTCAAGGGTCGAATGGCTATTTATGGTTTGGTACCGATGAAGGTGTATTTTGTTTTAACCTTACTGATTTTAAAAAGATCGATCAAAATGCCGGACTGGCCTCAAACAGCGTATATTTTATTGAATTTGACAAGATCAATAATTTATGGGTGGCCACCACTAAAGGGATGGATAGGATCAATATAACACTTTACAACTCGAACAATAAAATTGAAATACGACATTTTGATAAAGATGATGGCTTACAAGGCATGGAATACAATAGAAATGCAAAATTCAAAGACAGCGAAGGTAGTTTATGGTTTGGGACAATTAAAGGTGTTACCGTTTACAATTCAAATTTTGCAAAAATTAATCGCCAGGAAGCATTAACGCGAATTACCGGAATACGTTTATTTTTTGAGAATGCGGAAAAGGAACTTAGTGATTATTCAGAAGGCTTAGACAGCACTTTAAGTCTGCCAAAAAATTTAGTTTTGCCGTATACTAAAAATCACGTCACATTCGATTTTATCGGAGTTTGTATTACTGATCCGAACAAAGTAAAATATCAATTTAAACTGGAAGGGATTGATAATGACTGGTTTCCTCCTACTTCAAAAACAGAAGCAACGTATTCATCTTTACCACCGGGTGAATATACTTTTCATTTGAAGGCAATGAATAATGACGGATTATGGAACAAAAACAATGTGACCTATACGTTTAGCATTCTCCCACCATGGTATCAAACATGGAGATTCAGAACACTTTCCGGATTTTTAATTATCGGTTCTGTTGTTGGCTTTTTTTATTACAGAACAGCAACTTTACGCAAACGTCAAAAACAATTGGAACAAACTGTTGTTGAAAGAACCGCTGAAGTTGTTTTACAAAAGGATGAGGCTGAAAAACAAAAAGATATTGCTGATAGTCAGCGTGTGATATCCGAGGAATTGCGTGAAATTGCCGAAAATCAAAAACAGATCGTTGAGAAAAAACAAAAAGAAATTGTAGATTCTATCACCTATGCAAAACGGATACAAACCGCCTTGCTTACCAGTGATGAGTATATAAAAAGTAATTTGCCTGCCGATCATTTTATTTTGTTTAAGCCAAAAGATATTGTAAGTGGTGATTTTTATTGGGCACTAAGCATTGCTCGTATACCGGGTTGGGATCTGGGAACCAATGCAATAAAGTTGCCTACTTCAAGAATTTCAAAAAACACTTTTTACATAGTTACAGCCGATTGTACGGGGCATGGTGTACCCGGGGCCTTTATGAGTATGCTAAATATCTCATTCCTAAACGAAAATATTGTAGATCATGGTATACGCCTACCGCATGATATACTTAATGCACAGCGGAAAGAAATTATAAATGCTCTTAACCCCATCGGAAGTACGGAAGAATCAAAAGATGGTATGGATTGTGTCCTTTGCGTTTATGATTTTGATAAAATGCTTTTGCATTTTGCGGGAGCAAATAACCCATTATGGTTAGTTCGAAATGGTGAGTTAATCGAATACAAGGCAGATAAAATGCCTGTTGGGAAATACATAGAAGCCCCTCCATCCTTTACCTTACAAACAATTGAACTGCAAAAGGATGACATTATTTACACGTCTACTGATGGATTTGCCGATCAGTTTGGGACTACCGGTAAAAAACTGATGAAGAAAAAATTTAAAGAAGAATTGCTTAAAATTCATACCCAACCAATGATAGAACAAAAAGCCTATCTAAGCAGTTTCTTCAAAAATTGGAAAGGCACTTTAGAACAAGTAGATGATGTTTGTGTGATCGGAATACGTATTTAGCAAAGGCGCATATACTATATAAGACCATTTAATATTATACGGGGAATCTAAGCTAATTGCTGCTTCTGTATTTTTTCGCTTCCCGAATAGATCTGATTTATAATGATCCAAACCAGGAATAACACCACAAGCAAAGACGAGCCTGCAACAGTATACCACAGAAAACTTTTATAATAAAATAAACAAAGCGAATTATATAAAGGTAGAAATGCTCCAAACCTTACTATCTCAACAATGTTCACCCATTTTTTGTTTTCCAGTATAGCTCCACAATTTAAAACGGACAATACTATCAATGCAAACATGGTTACTTTATAAAACATTGAAAGCTCATTGTAATGATCCATATAACTAACCAGTCCGAATAAGAGAACAACAAATTGAACAAGCACGTAAACCTGCATATTCAATGGCACTTTAGTTCGAAATTTCACCGTGCTTGATTGTTCATCGGCTTTTTGGGCGAGCAGGCTACCAAGATATTCAGGACCTCTGAAGGCCAGCATAAACTTATCTTTCCAACTCTTTAACATTTTAAACCCTTTTAACATATCTCCATAAAAATGAAGGTTCGCCCAAACAGGATTCCAGCTGTTCAATGGAATTGTAATACCATATTCCGGCTCATCCTCTTCTCTCTGAAAAGTTTTGAATAACCTGTCCCATATTATAAACACACCAGCATAATTTTTGTCAAGGTACTTTGGATTAGTGCCATGATGAACGCGGTGATGAGAAGGAGAATTAAAGATCCATTCAAATATTCCCAAGGATTTAATATGCTTTGTATGGAGCCAGTATTGATAAAGGGTGGAAAATGCTGCTGCACCGGCAAAAATCAAAGGATCAAAACCAAGAAGCGGTAAAGGGAGAAAAAGAAAAAAAGCCAGGGCGTTGTGAAACCATGACTGCCTAAGGGCTACTGAAAGATTATATTCCTGGCTTTGATGATGCACAATGTGTGAGCCCCAGAAAATGTTCACTTCATGCCCCCAACGATGCGCCCAGTAAAAAATAAAATCATATACAACTAAACAAAGCAGAAAGGACAAAATGCTACTTCCGAGTTTGAAAGGAGCGTAATTAAAATAAATATATTCATAAAAGCCCAACAACATCAACTTCAACAATGTGCTCATAGCCTGACTTCCAACGCCTATATTGATGTTAGTAAGTGTATCTTCAAAATTATAAAAATTGGTTTTCTTAAATCGTCCCCAAAGAAATTCAATGATGATACTTCCTAAAAAAAACGGAATGGCAATAAGGATGTAGTTTGGGTTCATGGCTTCGAAGAAATTATCAGGATAATAAAGAGTCAAAGTTACAATATCCGAATATCGAAAGTCAAGAGAAACAAGTGATTTATTTTAAAGGCTCTTAAAGCGCCATCAAGCCTTCAATACCCTCCATTTCCTTGTATTTGGAAATAATAGAATCAGCATTAAGCATCACTTCCTTAACTGTAATGCTAAAGTATTTTCCTGTCGTAGACTCTTTATGCAAAATAATAGCTTCATCAGAAAATTTTGCTTCTACTAATGCTATTTTCTTATTATCGGCAGGTACAATAAATTTAAACATGTAAACCATCGGCCAATTATTTTCTTTGTTTAAAAGTTCGCGGAGTTTTTCGAATTGTTCATCTCTATTCATATAACAAAGATAAATTTTAATCCATTTAGTTTATTAATTTTGTTGCGTAATACAACAATTTATGGAAAAATTTAAAATAAAAGGCGAATATATTCAGCTCAATCAATTGATCAAAGCAATGGCATGGAGTAGTAATGGAGCGGAAGCTAATTCAGTTATTGATTTGGGGAAGGTAAAGGTGAATGGGGAGATAGAATACCGCAAACGGAATAAATTAGTACCAGGAGATAGTGTAGAATATAATTTGCAGAAAATTGAAATAGAGTAATGAAATATAATAGAACGCTGATAACACTGATTCCTCCGATTTAACAAAATGCAGCGTTAGGGATTGCAACGTAAATCCTTCTCCGATTTTTTTATCGGAGAAGATTGAAGTGGAAAGCCCGCCCCTTTCTTTCTTCAAGAAAGGGAAACGCCCAAATGAAAGGCCTTATACAAACTAATTTCATCTGTTAATCGAACTCCGTTAAGAATTAAAAATTACCCATGATAAACACGCGAAGCTTTAATTAACCCATTTTCTACTTCCAGTACTTCAGCAACATTCATATCCGGCTCACCATCTACTTTCCTGACATATTCCATAAATACCCTCACATTACTGGCAGTTAAGGCAGTAAGGTTATAGCTCAGTGTTGGTAGCTTATCAAAAGCTTCCTGCCACCATTCGCGCATCGCGTTTTTACCAACTATTAATCCACTGGTTTCCGGTTTTCGTATTTTCAACTTCGGGCTAAAATGCCTCGCATCAGCATGATACAGCGCCAGTAGTTTTTCTAAATCATGTGTATTAAAAGCTTCCAGCCAGTTTAAGGCAATAGCTTCAATTTTATGTGAATCCATCAAAAGAAATATTTCAACAAAAATAGTTCAAAAAATGCAGATAAAAAGTCCCGCAAAATTATTAAAGCCAAATCTATTTTGTTATTTTTACATACAAATCACTATAATGAATTGTGTGCGTATAAAACTGTTGTTTCTTTTCTTATTTCTATATTCGATTTGCTTTTCGCAGGTAAATCCAAACAATATCACTATTGCCAGAGATTCCTTTGGAATTCCACATATTTTCGCACCAACGGATGTTGAGGTAGCCTATGGTTTGGCCTGGGCGCATTGCGAAGATGATTTTGAGCACATTCAACTTATATTGATTGCTGCCAATGCCCGTATGGGGGAAGTTTCCGGCAAAGATGGCGCTGCTACTGATTATTTTGTTCAGTTCATAAAATCCCGGGAAACGGTTGAAAGATATTATGAAAAAGATCTTACAAGCGATTACAAAAAAACAATTCAGGCCTATGCCGATGGACTGAATGCTTTTGCACTT
The DNA here is from genome assembly GCA_040388745.1 of Bacteroidota bacterium. Taxonomy (GTDB): domain Bacteria; phylum Bacteroidota; class Bacteroidia; order 2-12-FULL-35-15; family 2-12-FULL-35-15; genus 2-12-FULL-35-15. The sequence continues at coordinate 8,179 of JAZKBF010000029.1, forward strand.
GCGCATCCGAAAGAAATAAAACTTAAAAATATTTTCCCTGTTACGGCAAAGAACATTCTCACCGGGTACCAATTGATACTCACGAGTATGATAGGTGTGCCAAGGGCATTGGAATATATTATTAAAGGTAAACCTGATGATTATATTTTTAATGCCAGTGCGGGATCCAACGGTATTGCGGTGAGTTCAAAATTGACTGGCGATAGTTCTGCCTATTTACTTATCAATCCTCATGTGCCTTTGGAAGGGCAAGCCTCATGGTATGAAGCCCACGTTTGTAGTGAGCAGGGCTGGAATATGTATGGTGCGCTCGTACCCGGCATGATGTCTCCTGCCATGGGCTGCAACGAGCATATAGGCTGGGCGATCACCTTCAACTGGCCTGATTATGTTGACATTTATGAGATGGAAATAAATCCTAAAAATAAAAATGAGTATAAGTTTGATGGTGCGTGGTACACATTTGAAGTACGTCAAATCCCCCTAAAAGTGAAAACGAAACTGGGAATGATCACGGTAAAAAAGGAAGCCTTGTGGTGCATTTATGGTCCTGCTTATCGTACAAAAAAAGGTGTATATGCCATGAGGTACAATACAATGTTTAATATCAGGGCAGCTGAACAGTGGTTCAATTTAGGTAAAGCTACAGAGTTTATGTATTTTTATTCTGCAATGCAAATGCAGGGGATCCCTCTTTTTAATTTTATATATGCGGATGATGCCGATTGTATTTCTTATTTATTCAATGCCTCCCTCCCCCACCGAAACCCTGATTATAATTGGCAAAAAGTTGTTCCCGGAAATACGTCAAAAACATATTGGGATAAATTTTATACGTTGAACGAATTACCGCAAAAAAATCGCCCTAACTGTGGATACGTATACAACACCAACAACAGCCCTTTCCGTTGCACGGCTGCAGACGAAAACCCCAATGAAGCTCTTTTTAATAAAGAATCAGGTTTCAACTGGAACAGAACCAATAATCGCGATCTGCGCTTTAATGAATTGATGGAAGGGAGAACACATATCACTTTTCAAGAGTTTAAAAAAATAAAATATGATTGCAGCTACCCTAAACAAGCGGGAGGGATCTATAAAACATTCAAACCAATTTACGTCCTTAAAGAACAGGATTATCCGGATATAGCTGATGCAATTGCTAAGCTAAAAACATGGAATTTCTCAGGCGACACGGCTAACAGGGAAGCTGCTTTGGTAACGTTCACATTTAATTATTTATTTAAAAAAAAGGAAGCAGCCTACAATGAATTGGAAATTGGAATTGAATATGATACTGAACTATTGATAGAAGCTATCCGTTACGCAAAAAAACAATTATTAAAATATCACAAAAGTATTGATGTGCCTTTTGGTGATGTGCAACGCCTGGTGCGTGAAGACCAAACGTATGCCGTTTCGGGCCTGCCCGAATGTTTGAAGGCAATGGTGAGCGATGAAACGAAGAATGGTACTTTGCGAGCAAAAAACGGTGATTCTTTTATCATGTTCGCCAAATTCTCAAAAAAAGGAAATACATACGAATCAGTTGTGCCTTATGGCGAATCGCGCAGAAAAGAAAGTCCACACTTAATGGATCAAATGAAATTATATAGCAAACAACAAACTAAACCGATCATACTGGACAAAGCCAAAGTGTTGCAATCTGCAATACGCACTTATCATCCTCAATAAATAAAAATGGAGAATTAGAGAAATGGAGAGTTGGAAAATTAAACAAATACACTGAGTCAACAAATTAGTAACAAATCACTAAATCATTAAATCTCTATTTCAACAAATCACTAAATAAATTATATGTCATTAAAAAACGATTTAATTTTAAGAGCTGCGCGAGGCGAAAAGGTTGAACGCACACCTGTTTGGCTGATGCGCCAGGCAGGACGTATATTACCTGAGTATAGAAAAGTAAGAGCCAAAATGGGAGGATTTAAAGAATTGGTGGAGACCCCTGAATTTGCCTGCGAAGTTACCATACAGCCTGTGGATATTTTAGGTGTGGATGCTGCCATTATATTTTCCGATATCCTTGTTATTCCGGAAGCAATGGGCTTACCTTATCAGATGATAGAAGCGAAAGGCCCATGGTTTGAAAAAACTATTAAAACAGCAAATGATATAGCACAGCTTAAAATTGCAACAGCAGACGATCTGCACTATGTGATGGATGCCATAAAACTTACTAAAAGCGGATTAAACGATCGTGTTCCACTTATTGGTTTTGCAGGTGCTCCCTGGACAATTTTCGCCTACATGATCGAAGGCAGTGGGAGTAAAACATTTTCGCAAGCCAAAAAGTTTTTATACACTCAACCGGTTCTATCCCACCAGTTATTGCAAAAAATTACGGACAGCACTATTAATTATTTAAAAGGTCAAATTACTGCAGGAGCAGATATGTTGCAATTATTTGATAGTTGGGCAGGCGTATTGTCGCCTGAACAATATAGAGAATTTGCATTGAAATATATTTCTCAAATATGTGATGCTATTACTGAAGTTCCTCTTACAGTTTTTGCAAAAGATGCGCATTTTGTGCGCAAAGAGCTGGGTCAGTTAAGTTGTAATTCCATAGGTTTGGATTGGACGATGGACATTGCTGAGTCGCGTGAACTGATTGGAAATACCAAAACGCTGCAAGGCAATATGGATCCTTGTTTATTGTATGCCGATTATACACGTATCAAACAGGATACTATAAAAATGCTCAAATCATTCGGGCCTCAAAGGCACATTGCAAATTTAGGACATGGCTTATATCCGGATATAGATAAAGATAAAGTGATCTGTTTTGTAGAAACAATAAAAGAATTTAGATTTTAATAGACACTACGAATTCCAATAGAATAAATGAAACCAAAGATAGTAAGTACAAAAGCAATTTTTCAAAAGGCCCTTTTGCTTTTTGCATCTTTGCTATTGTCTGTTGGTTCATTCGCTCAAAAAAAGGAAAAAAATCTGGTTCCTAACCCCAGTTTTGAAAAGCATAAAAATAAATCCGCTGTTATAAAAAATGCCGCACCTTGGTTAGGAGTAGGAACAGTCGATTATTTTATGAAAGCGGAGAAAAAGGATACTTCCAAAAGTAAAGGTGCGCATACCGGCACCTGCTATGCAGGTCTACGTTTTCAGCCCAACTATAAGGAATATATGTTTGTAAAATTGACAGAACCTCTTGAAAAAGGGAAGTTGTATGATTTTACAATGCATGTGAAATTGGTGAGAAGCAGCACAGTGACTGTTAAACAATTGGGCGTTTATTTTTCGGATAAACCCTTCAAAGTGGGGATGAGTTTCGATAAAGAAGGAATAATAGATTCCACATACGGCAAAGGGATTTCCGGAACCATTGGCTGGATAGCGATACAGGGAGAATATAAAGCTCACGGTGGGGAGAAATATATTATTGTCGGAAATTTTAAAACCAAAATGAAAGACGATTTCGTACGAATAAACAAATGGAACATTTTTAAAAGTCGTGAAGCATATTATTTTGTTGATGACATATCTGTCATTAAAAAATTGACCGCAGCAGATTCAGCGCTCATGAAACAAACTGAGATCAATCCTAATAAAATAGAACCTGCCTTAACCGATACATTTACAACCGGACAGGTAATTGAAATTAAAAACATACATTTCGAAAATGGAAGTGCTAATCTGCTAAAATCTTCTTTCAGTGTGTTAGATGAATTAGTTCATGTGCTTAATGATCATCCAAGCATGGAAATACAAATTAACGGGCATACCGATGATCAAGGAAAAGAAACTGTGAATAATAAATTATCCAAAGCAAGGGCTAAAGCTGTTTACGATTATCTAGTGGCTCAGGGCGTAATAAATTCTATGACCTATAAAGGTTTTGGGCCATCTCAACCTCTTGTGCCAAATGATACGGATGAGAATAAAGCAAAAAACAGAAGAGTGGAGTTTATAATTATAAAACAATAAAATGTATTACTCCGCATGCTCTTCGTTAATGAATTGAGGAGTTTCGGTAATACAAAAACAGAAAATTAAATAGTATCTGATCAGTAAAAATAGTGTTAGTCAATTAACAGGAATTTAAAAACTAATAAACCTATGACAGACTTTAAAAAAGGAGATAAGAAAATAATTAGTGCCTGGACGTTCTATGATTGGGCCAATTCGTCATATCCCTTAGTTATAACAGCTGCTATTTTCCCAATATTTTATGTAAATGTTACAGGCACCAAAGATGCAGATGGAAATATAATTAGTGATGTGGTAACTTTATTTGGCAGGCATTTCAAAAACACTGAATTATACGACTACGTAGTTGCCTTATCGTTTATTATTGTATCCCTATCCTCACCTGTATTATCAGGTATTGCTGATTATAGCGGAAGTAAAAAACGTTTTATGCAATTCTTTTGTTATTTGGGTTCACTATCATGTGCATCTTTGTACTTCTTCAGTGCCGAAAATTTAGGCTTAGGTTTGTTATCCATTTTATTTGCCAGTGTAGGTTATTGGGGAAGCGTTGTTTTTTACAATGCATATTTACCTGAAATTGCAGAACCTGCAGATCATGACAGAGTGAGTGCAAAAGGGTATGCAAAAGGGTATTTCGGTAGTGCTTTACTTTTGATCATCAATTTAATTCTGATAAAACAATTTAATATGCCGGCAAAATATTCTTTCATCACAGTTGCAGTGTGGTGGGCGGGTTTTGCACAACTAACTTTTGCAAAGTTACCAACTTCGACAAGAAAACATTCCTCAGAAGGAAATGTTATTACCAAAGGGTTTAAAGAATTACAGAAAGTATGGAATGAACTTAAACACATTAAACGATTGAAGCGTTTCCTTATCTCCTTCTTTATATATAGCATGGGCGTGCAAACGGTAATGTTAATGGCTGTTATGTTCGCGAAAAAAGAAGTTAAAGATCTTGTTGAAGTTACAGAAACTGTAAATGGGGTAATCGTTACATCCTTTAAAGAAGTTCCCATCCAGGATGCATCATTAATTGCCAGTATATTGTTAATTCAATTTCTTGGAATAGCAGGAGCTTATTTATTTTCATTCATCTCCCGGAAGATCGGCAATATCAAAACATTGGGCCTTAGTTTATTTATCTGGATCGCGATCTGCTTTACCGTTTATAAATATGTACATACCTCCTTCTCCTTTTATGTTATTGCCGCCTTGGTTGGGCTAGTTATGGGTGGGATTCAATCATTATCGCGTTCAACGTATTCCAAACTTCTACCTGAAACTGAAGACCATGCATCCTACTTTAGCTTTTTTGATGTATGCGAAAAAATAGGTATTGTTATCGGGATGCTTTCATTTGGCTTGATAGAAGGGGTAACTGGAGGTATGCGGAATTCTGTATTAGCATTGATCGTCTTTTTTGTAATTGGTTTTTTAGTTTTGCTTACCATACCAAAAACAAAAAATGTAAGTTGAGGCTGGTAGGCAATTCATCAATTTAACAATAGGCAATTACATTGGGTAATAAGCAATAGGCAGTTAGTATTAGGCAAATTAACAAACCGTCCGAACGACTTATATCTTTCAGTCGGGCAGGTTTAACAAACACAGATTCGTAAATTCGTATAAATTCGTAATTCGTTTAACATGATTGTAGATATTTTTATTCCTTGTTTTATTGATCAGATCTATCCGGATACCGGATTGAATATGGTGAAAATTTTAGAGAAGGTAGGTTGTGGAGTAAATTATAATCCTGAACAAACATGCTGCGGTCAACCGGCTTTTAATGTAGGTCATTGGGCTGATTGTAAAGAGGTGGGGGAAAAGTTTATTCGGGAGTTTCAGAATGATCGTTATATTGTTTGCCCTTCGGCCTCTTGTGTAGGAATGATAAAAAATTATTATCCTGATATGTTCCATAACTCTGTTTTACACAATGAGTATAAACAAATTCAAAAAAACATTTTTGAGTTCTCTGATTTTATGGTAAACGTTTTAAAAATTACCGATATCGGTGCCACACTTAATGGAATTGGAACGTATCATGATTCCTGTGCAGCTTTGCGTGAATATGGAATAAAACGCGAGCCAAGGGTATTACTTGAAAAAGTGAGGGGATTAGAAATGCGTGAAATGAAAGATTCCGATGTGTGCTGCGGTTTTGGAGGAAGTTTCTCCGTAAAATTTGAACCAATTGCAGTTGGCATGGGCGAACAAAAGTTAGAAAACGCTTTACAAACCAGTGCTGAATACATGATATCAACCGATGTTTCCTGCCTGATGCACATCGATGGTGTTGCGAAAAAACAAAACAAAAGCATGAAAATGATGCATTTATGTGATGTATTGGCTTCCGGATGGGACTAAACATTATTTTGGATTGCCGATTTGTGGATTGAAATTACTAGATCCACAATCGGCACTTGTTTATTTTATTCCCTTGACCACTTCGATAAACTCCTTTGTGTTTTTTATTTCACTAAAAGCTGCATCGTTTTGTAAACGGGCAATATCAGTAAAACCATTTTCAACAGCAAGGTTCAAAGATCTAATAGCCTCCTTATTTTTTCTATTTTTAACAAAGACTTCCGCCATTAAATAATGGGCTTCATTATTTGTTGGGTCAACTAACATATAAATTTTACCAAAAAAATCAGCTGCAGGAAGATTATTTTGTTTTAATGCGCCCGCTGTTTGCATATAGGCCGCTAAACTCAAAAAATTGAGCAGCCGTTTGTTCATCAGTATTTTATTTTTGTCGTTCCCCGTTTTAATTTTTTGATTTAATGCGGCAATATTTTTATTCCACCAGGCAAGATCCTGAGTCTGTAGCGCTTTTAAATATTGCTGTTTTAGTTCTTCCTCTTCAGTCCAGATGCCTTCTTCCAGTTTTAATTGTTTGTCAATTTCAGGATCAGATTGTAAAGCTTTGTATATGGAATAGCAAGATGACAAATCGGCCAAGCCATCATAAAAATTAATAATTTTTTGGCATAATTTGTATGTTTCAAATACTTCTTTTTTTTCTTTCTGTATTTCGATCTGTTTTAATGCAGCCTGAAAACGTTTTGCAATTAATAGATCGTTTTTGGTGGCGCTGTTTTTCCGCATGTCATTTAAGGCCAACCACCAAAAAGCATCATCCATAATACTTACAGCAGGCCACTCATGTTTACCATCAAACGTAACCAGTAAGTGTTTCATATTATGGCCGGCCAATTCGATCATATCGTATTTTCTCATTTCCACATAATTAAAATCTTCATTGCCCACTATTCCCAAAAAAGAATAATTACTTCGCGGAGCATTGCTGTTAAACATTGGCGCTGAAGCTCCACAGCAAATAACAGCTGCAATGGAACCATTTGTAATTGCCAAGGCATTAGCAACACGTGCCCCGCCCGAAAAGCCTAACACATATATACGCTGAGTATTAACAGATAATCGATTTCCAACATCAGCAAATAATTTGTTGGCAATGCTTTGTGAATCTTCCCAAGTTGTTCCATTTTTTGAATTATTGGAACCAACAATAATATAACCATATTGCTCAGCCAATTCTTTATACATAGAAACAGGTAGTTTCCCTATGGCATGAGGATCAAAAGCAAATATAACAGGATAATTTTTTTCAGTTGAATAATTACCCGGTAAATACAAGGCATAACTTTGTGAGGTATCATTTTTACAAATTACCTGATCAATGATCTGTCCTTTTGGAAAGTTTTCTTTTAAGGATATTGAGTCTGTTGATTCCTTTGCTTTATTTTTTTTAGAATCACCGCCCGATGAGCAAGATTGGAAGGTAAACGCAGAAGCTAAGATCAGCAAACATAGACACCAAGACATAAAATAACTAGTGGAACAAAGCAACAAAAAGACTTTGCGACTTTGCGACTTTGCGAGAGAAACAAAATAAAATTGCATATTAAATAATTTTATAGTTTTTATATTCACCAATTTTCCAACCAAATTTTTTCTCTATGAACATCAGGATCTTTAGCTTGAAAGATAATTTTTTTATAGTAGGGTCAAAAGAAAATTTCCAATTCATTTTGTTAATACGCTCCTGCATCACTATAGGATGTGTTCCGGTGAAATGTTCCACTGAATCAATAGTCGCGTAATCAAATTTATCAACTTGTGGAATATTTTGTTTCATCCATTCGTCCGTATGCCAAAGTTTATGAAACGTTTGTTGTTTGGCTTGTTGAGCCTCCGGAGGTTTCACCCATCCGTAATGATAAACGTTGGCCGCGATCGCTTTCACTTTTAGCTTCTTCCCATTTTTCCGAAAACCCTGAGCATCTTTATAGGATGAAACAGCTTTATCATTTCTCACTACTCTTATTTCTTTCCGATACCAGCGCCTTGCATCACCCACATAATCGTAGGAACCATACAAATGAGTATAATTGAACAATAAACCTTCAACTTTTTTGTCATCTACGTATTGTTGCATTGCAGCTTTTATAACAGGCAGTTGCTCTTCATGAATTACTTCATCACCTTGGATATAAAATGCCCAATCAGTATCAGCTGAAATGGCAGAAAATGCTTTATTGGTTTCATCAGCCAATACACGACCTCCTTCTCGAAGGGTATCGTTCCATACCGTTTCTATAATCTTTATTTTGTTTGACTTGATCGATCTGATTAATTCTAAGGTGCCATCTTCAGATAAACCAACCGCCACAATTATTTCATCGCAAATCGGAAGAATGGACGTAATGGCCTCCACAATTGGATAATCGAATTTTATGGCATTGCGTACAAAGGTAAAACCGCTTACTTTCATCTGAGTTGATTGGGATTTTGAAAGGTTGAATATACTTAATAAAACCTATACCTTAAATCGTATTAAATTTATCTTGCATAATTTTTTTTGAGATTTATTTTCCTTATTATTGTAGTAATACTGAATTCAAGGACATTAAAAGTTTTTTTTATTTTTTTGTACAACAATTTTCAAAAAGTATTGTTATTGAGAAAAATGAAAAAATATATTATTCACCTTTTCACATTTATTTTTGTCTTTAATGCATGCTTCTTAAATGCGAAGCCAATAATAAGATCAAATTCAAACAAAATTATTGATTCCCTTCATATTGTTTTAAAAAAAGCAAAAGAAGATACCACCCAGGTAAATACCTTAAATGCGATCAGCAGAGAATATCTAAAAGCAGATAACTATAAACAGGCATTGCAAAATGCTGAAGAGGCGCAACAACTTGCTGAAAAGTGTAACTACAAAAGCGGACTGATTAATTCCTATAACATAATTGGAATTGCTTATAGAAATATGGCTAATTACGAAAAGGCCTTGGATATTAATTTGAAGTCATTAATGATCTGTCAGGAAAGCGGAGACAAAAACGGAATAAAGGATGCTTTTCTTAGCAATGGTGGTGTGTACATGAACCAGGGCAATTACAAAAAATCGTATGAAAATTATTTGAACAGTTTAAAAATCAGCGAAGAACTAGGAGATAAAAAAGGAATAGCAACTTCTTATAATAATATCGGACTTATTTTTATGCAACAAAATAATCTCGAAAAAGCTTTAGACAATCAATTAAAAGCTTTAAAGATCAGGAATGAGATTCAGGATAAACCTGGAATTGCAATGTGTTATAATAATATGGGGAATATTTATTTAAGGCTGAAAAATTTCGACAGCGCATTGGATAATTATTTAAAATCTTTAAAAATACGGGAAGAGAGCGGTGATAAATATGGAATAGCAACAGCATTCAACAATATCGGACTTATTTATTGGCACAAAGCCGATTATCAAAAGGCCTTGTCTTATCACCTCAAGTCCTTAAAAATAAGGGAAGAAATCGGAGATAAAAAAGGTCTTGCAATGTCTTACAATAATATCGGAGATACTTATTCGAAACAGGGAAGTGTCGAAAAAGCAATTGAATACTTAAACCTGTCATTAGTTTTATTTACTGAAATAGGACAAAAAAACGGCATAAAAGAAAGTTACGTCTCCTTATACAAATTATACGATAAAAAAGGTGATTATAAACAAGCCTTAAAATATCATGAACTATTTTCAGATATAAAAGATTCATTATTGAATGAGCAATCCGGCAAACAAATTGCGGAAATGGATGCTAAATATGAATCGGACGAAAAAGAAAAGAACATTGAGCTTTTAACCAAAGATAAAGCCCTCCAACAGGCAGATCTAAACAAACAAAAATTCATTCGTAATGGTTTTATTTCAGGTTTGATCCTTACTTTATTACTCATTATTATACTTTACAATAGATATTTAATAAAGAAAAAACTCTTTACAACATTAACCAGTGCTAATAACGAACTAATTCAAAAGAATACCCTCATAGAAAAACAGAAAGAAAAAATAATCGACAGTATTACCTATGCCCAGCATATTCAACAAAGTATTTTGATCGAAGAAAGCGAAATACAAAAGATCCTCCCTGATTCATTCGTTTATTACCAACCAAAAGATATTGTAAGCGGAGATTTTTACTGGTGCTCGAAAATAAACGACAAAATTATTTTAGCAGCCATTGATTGCACCGGGCATGGTGTTCCTGGAGCCTTTATGAGCATGATAGGAAACACTCTCTTAAACCAGATCGTAAATGAAAAACACATTACAACGCCATCAGAAATACTCCGGCAGTTAAACATCGGCATTTATCAGGCATTGCATCAGGAAAAAGAAGAAACGTTGTCGCGCGATGGTATGGATATAGCATTGTGCAGCATTGATTATAAAAACGATCAATTGGAATACGCAGGGGCACAAAACCCTTTGTATATGGTATCAGACAATGAGTTAACGGTGGTAAAAGCAGATAGGCAAACCATAGGTGGCGGAGGTATGATATCAAAAAAAGAAAACCCCTTAAAAAGAGAATATACTAATCATGTTATTCCAATAAAAAAGGACATGTGCATCTACCTTTTTTCAGATGGTTATATGGATCAGTTCAGGGGCAGCGACAGAAAGAAATTCGGAATCCAACAGTTTAAAGATCTAATACTGGCTAATCAATCATTGAGTATGCAAAAACAAAAAAATGTGATGGTAATGGAACATGAAAACTGGAAAGAAAATACGCATCAGATAGATGATATTCTGATAATAGGATTAAGGCTATAAGATCAGTAAATTCTCACTTCAAACGGTAATTCTACCATTTCTTTGATCTCCAGGCCTCTGTTCCTTATTAGTTCGTCATCCTTGGTGTGATACCAAATAACAGTAACAGGAAGATCATTGGAGGAGAGTTTTTCTAAAATTGTAATTACTTCAAAAAGTTTTTTTGTGGATGCGGAATTAAAATAATCCAATTTGAATTCGAAGTGAGTAGCCTGATTTGGAGCCTCTATATATTCCTCCATCCATTTTAAAACCGGGGAATAGAATTTAACAGCATTTTCAGGCAAGGATCGCCCAGAAATTTCAAAAACACCATTTAACTTATCCAAAATTATTTTGGGAGTATCATGTGTTTCTTCTATGATCAAACTATTCTTCATTCTTTTTTGATGAAATTTTTTCTTTTCTAATGATTCGTCCTTACATCTGCACACACAACGAAAAAAATGATAAGTCTTCAATCTCAGGCTTTAAATCGAACACGATCTTCTCACCACTTTCGCGGGCGATATCAATTATTCCAAGACCTGCTCCATTTTCATCTGATATACTTTCTTTCAGTGTTTTTTTATACAAACGGATCAACTCTTCTTTGTTTAAACTATTTACTTTATTGATCTTGTTCCTTATTTTTTCAGAGGAAGCTGAATCTACCATATTTCCGGTACAAATAATATATTTTTGTTCGTTTTTGCCGATCATAAATATGGCCTCTTTTTTCCCATTTTCCTGAACGGAATGTTTGGAGATATTTTGCAGAATTTCCATCAGGACAAGATATAATTTCTTTTTTATATGAAGTTCTTCCTGTTGTTTGTTAAGGTTGTCTTCGATCATCTTCAGCATAGGAATAACAGTTTCCTGCGAAAAATCGCCCTTATAAACCATCAAAATATTTTCTTTCCGCATTATTTCGTGCATCTCCTTCACGCTATCCATCGAAATATTACTTTTTACGCTTACACTACCCTTTCCCTGCATTTTCATCATAAGGTAAAATAGCGAAAGTTTGTCGTTCTCATTCTCAAAGTTAAATTCCAAAGGATTCTCAGATTTTCTGGCCATCTCCACCAAGCCTAAGCCTGCTCCTCCTTTATCGGAAAGCTCTCCACTTGTGAGTATATCAAGATAAAGCGCTTTTATCTGTTCCTTATCTAAATTATTGAGTTTTTCGAGCTTCTCTTTTAATGCAGGAACCTCCGTATTTTCAATCAAATTGGCAGAAGTAATATAAATACTCTCCTGTACATTTCGGGTAGAAAATAAGCCCGGGAAGGTAACTGTTCTATTGGATTTGATTTGGGTATCATTTCCATGCCTTACAATATTTTGGAAACATTCAACAATAACAAATGATACTTTATTTCTCATTTCTATCATTTCATGACTGTTATCAATAGAATATTCACTTAGCGCGATTATTTTTTCAGTAATTCCATCGCTGAAATCTCCCTGGTAAACAAAGGAAAGATTATCGCTGCGCAGAATCTGATAAAATTGACTGATGTGATTTATTTTCATAACAAAGCGAAGATATAAATTTAATTTCACCCCATCTATCTGCTTGTAAACTATTTATTTACAATTCGATTGTGCTTTGTTTATATCCTAATACCAATAACACAAACATCATCCACTTGTTCGCTACTCCCCTTCCAATGCTCAAAAAAATCATTGAGGTATCCGTGTTGCTCCTTCATTGGCTGGTCTTGAATTTTAAGCAATTCTTCTTTAAATTTTTTCTTCATCAGTTTTTTGCCATTTCCACCAAACTGATCGGCAAAACCATCTGTAGAGGTATAAATTACATCTCCTTTTTGTAGTTCAATTGTTTGCAGAGTAAACGGGTCCATCTTTTCGTTGTATTTCCCTACCGGCATTTTATCGGCTTTGAATTCTATCAACTCTCCGTTACGAACAAGCCACAAAGGATTATTAGCTGCCGCAAAATGTAAAAGCATTTTATCGAAATCATAAACACAAAGCGTACAATCCATACCATCCTTACATTCCTCCGTGTTCCCAATAGGGTTAAGCGCTTGTATGATTTTTTTACGTTGCGAATTTAATATATCATGTGGCAAAAGGATATTACGCTCCACTATGTTTTCATGAAGATAAGATATGTTTAACATACTCATAAAAGCTCCTGGCACCCCATGTCCTGTGCAGTCGGCAGTGACCATATAAAATATATTTCTCCTCGCAATAGCTGGAGACAATTCCACTTCGTTAGTTCCCATATCCCAGTCGGCCGAAGGAGCTAAGCTTAGGGCCCAATAAAAATCACCACTAACAATATCTTTAGGTTTAAATAAAATAAAATGCTCTGAAGGCAAGTGGTTTTTAATGTATTCATCGCTTGTAAGCAAAGCGGTTTGTATACGTTTGGCATAAGTAATAGATGCAACTATCTCTCTTTGTTTTTCTTCAACAATGTGTTTTTGATCTTCGGAAATTTCACGCAGATCCTCTGCAATGATACGCTGGCTATCTGCTATTTCTTTTTGGTGGGATACTTCGTTTTTTTGTATTTCTATTAATTTTTTTTGTTTGCCGGTAATACGCAGGGAACGGAAAATAAAACCGGCAAATAAAAAAACAAGTCCTAAGGCTAAAGACACAAGAATCAAAATTGAACTTGCTTGCTTTTTTTTCGCTTCTGCCAATACATCCTTTTTATCCTGAATGGCTTTGCCTGCCGCTTCTTTTCTGTCAAACTCATCGTTCATTGTACTCTCTATGATCTTTTTCTTTGTTTTCTCATTGTCGAGGCTATCTCTGTAAATTATAAATAGTTTGTTATACTGATAGGCATCCTTCCAATTGCCCTGTACACTATCTAATTTACTTAAGAAACCATAGGTATATTTAATACTTTCTTTATCACCCAATTCCTTACCGAGTTGTAATGCCTTGTTTAAATACTCTTTGGCGGTTTTATATTTGCGTAATTTTATCTGTACCTCTCCAAGATTAATAAAAGAAGTGGTAATGCTATTTTTATCGCCAATACTTTCCGATATCTTTAATGAAGCAAGATAATTTTTTAATGTTTCCGGGTAATTGCCTTGATCCCAATAAATACTTCCGATATTGGTATATGAACCAGCAATTCCTTGTTTATCATTGATCTCTTGTCTAATTTTTAAGGAGACTAAATAATTTTTTAATGCTTCGGAGCGGTTTCCTTGAAAATAATAAACATTCCCGATGTTATGATAGATCTTGGCAATGCCTGATTTATCGTTAATTTCTTCAAATATCTTTAATGAAGCAAAATAACTTTTTAATGCTTCGCGGTACTTCCCCTGAGATTGATAAATAAGTCCAATGTTGCTATAAGAAATGGCAATGGCTTTTTTGTCGCCAAGCTCTTCTGCTATCTTTAATGAAAGCAAATAGTTCCTTAAAGCCTCAGGATAATTGCCTTGAAAGTAATAAATAAGTCCTAAGTTGATTAAAGAAGAGGAAATACCTCTTTTATCCCCAATATCTTTATACATCTTCAGTGAAGTAGAGGAATTTTTCAATGCTTCGGAGATATGACCCTGATTCCAATAAATAAATCCAATATTACTATACGAAAGGGCAATAGCTTTTTTATCTCCAATATTTTCATTTATCTTTAATGCAGCGAAGTGCTTTTTTAATGCTTCATTGTAGTTCCCATTATTTCTATAAATGATCCCAATGTTGGTGTAAGATTGAGCTATGCCTTTAGCCCATCCTATTTTATTGCCGATACGAAGGGAACTTGCCAGTGCGAGTGCTTTGTTACCATATTTTAAGCTGCTGTCATATTCTCCAATGTTTTTGTATTCCCGGGATAATTTGTTTAAATGATTTACTTTACTGGTATCAGGTTTGTCAATTGTAAGCAGGTTGAGCAGGGAGTCAATGTTTTTATTTTGAGCAAAGGAATCTCCTCCACAGCCCTTACCGATCAGGAGGGAGAAAAACAATATAACAGATAAAAAATATTTTATTTTCATTTCAAAATTTATAAACTAAACTCGCACACCGATAACACCTATTCAACTTCGCTCAGGGTAAACTTTGCATCATATTCTAACGCCTATAATGCAAACATCATCAACCTGTTCGTTGCTCCCTTTCCAATTCTCAAAAAAATCATTGAGATGTTCACGCTGTTCGCTCATTGGTTGATGATGAATTTTAAGTAATTCTTCTTTAAATTTTTTCTTCATTAATTTTTTGCCATTACCACCAAACTGATCTGCAAAACCATCTGTAGAGGTATAAATAATATCTCCTTTTTGTAAGTCTATTGTTTGCAAATTAAATGGTTCAATCGTCTCGTTGTATTTCCCTACGGGCATTTTATCGGCTTTATATTCTGTCAACTCTTTGTTGCGCACCAGCCATAGAGGATTATTAGCGGCTGCAAAGTGCAAAAGCATATTATCAAAATCATAAACACAAAGAGTACAATCCATACCATCCTTACATTCTTCTGTGCTCCCTATTGGATTCAGGGCTTGTATGATTTCTTTCCGTTGCAAATTTAGTATGTCGTGTGGCAGAAGGATATTACGCTCTACTATGTTTTCGTGAAGATAAGATATGTTTAACATACTCATAAAAGCGCCTGGTACACCATGTCCGGTGCAATCTGCAGTAATTAGGTAAAATATATTTCCCTGGTTAATATCAGATTGCAATTTCACTTTGTTTGTTCCTTTATCCCAACCAGGCAAAGGCGCGATGCTTTGTGCCCAGTAAAAATCACCACTAACAATATCTTTAGGCTTAAATAGAATAAAATGTTCTGAAGCCAAATGTTTTTTAATGTACTCATCACTTGTAAGTAAAGCGGTTTGTATGCGTTTGGCGTAAGTAATAGAAGAAACTATTTCTTTTTGTTTTTCTTCAACAATGTGTTTTTGCGTTTCGGAAACTTCTCGCAGTTCTTCAGCAATGATACGCTGACTGTCAGCTACTTCTTTTTGAATGAACACTTCGTTTTTTTGTATTTCTATTAATTTTTTTTGTTTATCTGTTATTCGAAGGGAGCGGAAAATAAAACCTGCAAATACAAAAACAAGTACCAGCATGCATGACACAAGAAACAAAACTGAAGCTGCCTGTTTTTTTTCTGCTTCTGCCAATGCATCCTTTTTATCCTGTGTGGCTTTAGCAATGGCTTTTTTTCTGTCAAAATCATCATTCATTGTACTCTCTATGATCTTTTTCCTTGACACTTCATTGTCAATACTATCTTTGTAAACAATATATAGTTGATGATGCTGATATGCCGCTCTCCAGTTGTTTTGTGTACTGTCTAATTTTTCCAATCCTAAATAACTTTCTTTAATACTCTCTTTATAACCAATTTCTTTGCTGACTTCCAATCCCTTGTTTAAATAATCCTGAGCTTCTTTTGGCTTATTCAACTTCGTTTTTATCAAACCAAGGTGGTTATAGGAATCGGCAATGCCTAGTTTATCTCCAATATCTATCTTTATCTTTAATGCAGCGAAATGATTTTTTAATGCCTCAGTATAATTGCCTTGAGAATCATAAATAGAACCGAGAGCAGTACGGGAAGTGGCAATGCCTTGTTTATTGTTAATATTTTCATATACCTTTAATGAAGACAAGTGATTTTTCAATGCCTCGGGGTAATTTTTTTGAGAATAATAAACAGCTCCAACATTGAGGTAAGAAGCTGCAATTCCTTCTTTATCACCAACTTCTTCCCTTATCTTTAAAGCAGAGAAGTGATTTTTTAATGCCTTAGAATAAGCACCCTGACTACCATAAATAGTTCCAATGTTGTTGTATGAATCAGCAATGCCCTTTTTATCTTTAATCTCTTCAAATAGTTTTAATGCAGCTAAGTAATTTTTTATTGCCTCCGGGAAATTGCCTTTGTAATCATAAATAACTCCGATATTATTATACGAATTGGCAATGCCTTTTTTATCTCCAATCTCTTCCATTATCCTTAGTGAGGTGAGATGATTCTTTAATGCTTCATTATAATTGCCCTGAAAATCATAAATAAGTCCAATGTTGTGATATGAAGCAGCAATCCCTGCTTTATCACCAATTTTCGTTCTTATTTTTAATGAAGAAAAGTAATTTTTTAATGCCAGTTCGTAATGGCCTTGATAATTATAAATATTTCCTATGCTATTGTATGCGTTAGCCATGCCTTTAGCCCACCCTCTATTATTTTCAACGGAAAGCGAACCAGCCAGCGCAAGTGCTTTATTTCCGTATTTCAAACCATTCTCGAATTCTCCAATATTTCTGTATTCTTTCGACAATTGGTTTAAATGATTTACCTGATTGGTATCAGGCTTATCTATACTGAGGAGTATGAGGAGGGAGTCAATGTCTTTGTTTTGAGCACGTGATTCTTTCGTTGCATCCGCAAATACGATAATGAGAAAAAGAAACACTTTACAAACACTTTTCACTACAATTTAATTTTGGGGTATCCTAAAATAAGGGTGATTGTCAAAGCTATCAATTTATAATGAGAGTTGGATAATGTATTCAAATATTATACGATCAAAAAAAATAAAACTGAAGAAAGCAGATAATAATAGTGATAAGATCATCAATGCTTCTAAATGCGTAATAGAATGGAAGGTCTGTAATTGAAGAAATTATTTACGTCAAAACTCTATCATAATTATTCATTATGATAGAGTTTTAGAGTTTAACAAAAAAAAATCTAGCGAGCCGGCTCCAAATTATTAAAACCAGATAAAAATGAATTGGCGGATGATACACAGTAATTAGAGAATTTACCCAAGCCTGCAAATGAAAACGCTGCTTTTTTTTCCGGACAATCTGATGTGTCATTTTCAATAAAGCTAATGTTCTTTCCTAAAGTGCCTTTGAAACGCTTAACACGATCCTCCCGCTCCACCAGTGAAACAAAATTATCCACACAAGCGGAGGTTGGGTCAATTTGTGGCCATGGCGCTGTAACCATTTTTATTTTGTTATATTCTATAGGTATTACTTCTATTTCAGGACAGTTTTTTTTCATAAAACTTCTGATAATTATTGCCTGATACTGATCGGTTGCCACAGCGATTTTTTTGAACCCCAATTTTTTAGCCATTAACAATGAATAGTAAATATTTTCGGTACTATGCTCTGCTTGTGTTTCTGAAAAAGTATGGGAAGAAGGGATCCCCAAAGAATCTGCATAGATCCGCATCATCACCCCTTCGGTATAAGGATTGTAAACAGCGGATCCTGAAAATATAATATTTTTTGCAATACCATTATCGAACAAATATTTTGCCCAAAGTATCCTCGCTTTAAGAATCACTTTCAGTGTTGGATCCTGGTAAGGAACGCCCGGAACAATAATTACATCATAAGGGCCTTTCGCTTTCAGCCGTTCAGATTTTTTTTCTGTTGGCTTTGGATCATAATAGCTGCTTAAAAAACACAAAGCGCAACCAAGAAAAGCAGGTGTTGAAAACGTTCGGTAGTTCATGGCCATGGATTTAGATTTTTATTTATTTTGAAGCAGCAAGATCTTCCGGAAGCGAATAGATCGTTTAAATGAATTCCTGCGTATCAAAAAGTAAAAATTTATACCATGGGGGAAATATAGATTTTATTCAAATACGATGAGATAACGGAGATGCCCTATCATTTATTGTGAATACAGAATTTAGATGGATTTAATAACGGCCAGGCTTATCCAACCAATAAATTACATCCCCTGATATCGCTATTATCAAAACGACCAAGCACTTCAAAAGACATATCAGAAAAGGTTTTCCCTAGATCCTGGGTTGCAATAAATGAACAGGAATTAATATTAGCAAGATCAATTACATTGATGCCTCCTGTTTTATTGTGAGGTAAAAAAGAAAAAGGATCATTTGTATCCCGTATCAAAACTTTCATCCAGGGCGGACAGTTGAACACTCCATTTCCCGTTGAGTATGCTTGTGATAAAAGCTCGGTCATCCCGTATTCACTATGTATTTCATTTACTCCAAAACCTGCGCATAATGCAGCATGCAACTCCTCCCGTACCATCTCTGTGCGCTTTCCTTTCATCCCACCGGTTTCCATGATGATGGTATGTTTTAGCTGAAACTTCTGTATCTCAATTAAATCTAATAATGCATAAGTTACTCCCAATAAAATAGTTTTTTGCTTTTGTAACTCTAATTCTTTTAGTTTCAGAATTAATTCATTATAATTATTTAAATAAAAACCGCTTGCCGAATGTTTGCTTTTATTTATCAGGTCTTCTGCCATATAGATCAAGGAAGACCCTTCACGGTCAAGGTATGAAGGCAACAATGCTAAAACACAATAATCTTCAATGTTTCCATAAAACTGTTCGAATCCTTTCCGATAACTTTTTTCATAAATAGAAATATCATTTACATAATGCTTACTCTGAATGCTGCCGCTGCTTGTAAAAACTTTTGCTTCCTGATCTTTGTTTTGGTGATCTGAAATTAAAATTTGTGTTTTGAAAAATTCAATGGGCATAAAGGGAATTTGTTCCAGGTCAATGATCTTATCTGTATTAACCTTTAAAGCAGTGATATAATTTCGGTAAATCTGATTATTGGCAAGTTGGAAGTTAAAAACAGACAAAGCCATCTGTTTAAATTGTTCAGATGTGCTGACGCTAAAAATACTGTTGGTGCTTGGTTTCAATTTCTGCTAAGGTCCTTAAAAAATGATATTGAACAATAATTGACTTTTAGACACGTTTTAATTTGCTTTGGCCAAAAATAATTAATAATTTTATGTTCTATTCATAATCAATGAAACATTTTATCTACATATCGCTTTTAGTATTGTTTATTGCTACTTCTACCACATCATGTGTTAAGGAAAAACAGTTTCCACCTCAACCTCTAATTGAGTTCGAAAAATTTGTGTCCTATGGCAACGATTCAGCCGATTGTTTCATTAAATTTAAAGATGGCGATGGTGATATTGGCATCCTTCCCGGAGATGCAATTTCTGAAGATGATCTGAAAATGAAATATTTGTTTAAACACCCAACAACCGGGGTTTTCACACCCGTTGATTCTTCATTTGGAACAGCACAATTTGATACTTTATATTACAGTTATCGTGTTCCTAATATAACGCCTGACGGACAGTACAAGGCATTAGACGGTCAGATCAAAATAAAATTGAGAACATCGCCTTTATTTGGACCACATACAATTGTTAAATTTGAAATTACATTAAAGGACAGAGCCGGAAACAAAAGCAATATGGTTACCACTAATGAAATAACTGTAATTCCATAAAAATACAATTCTCTGCTGTAAGGAAAATCACAATCCGAAAACTCATTCGAACACAAATACCTCAATAGTAAATACCAAATTTCGTTGAATTGAATACTTCCTTCATCCACTTTGGTAAGCGCCAAAATCCAACCACCTGTTCTTACAAAAAAATTAACGATATTTGTAAGCTATATGGCCGAACAAAAAGATAAGAAAGTTAAATTCATACAACGATTACGCAATCGCTACCGATTGGTGGTAATGAATGACGATACCTTTGAGGAAAAGCTTTCATTACAACTTACTCCATTAGGCTTGTTTATTTTAGTAGGGTCGGTAACTATTGTAATGGTTATGATCGTTACTTCTCTTATTGCTTTTACACCTTTGCGTGAATATATTCCCGGGTATGCCGATACTGGCGTTAGAAGAAATTTAGTTCGACTCACTTTTAAAAGCGATTCCCTCGAAAAGTCAATGATAGCACAAAATGCATTTATGGCAAATATCAGCAATGTATTGCGGGGAGATATTAAGCTTGACACCACTCAAAACCAGAAGGATAAAAATAAAGAATATAACAAATTAAAAATGTCTGCTTCAGAAAATGAAGCTGAATTGCGAAAGAATATTGAGTCGCAGGATCAATACAGTCTGGCATACGAAACCGGAACAAACAAAAACGGGATCACTAACTTTTCTTTTTTTACACCCTTAAAAGGAATGATCACCAGTTCATTTAAAACAAATGAGCAGCATTTTGGTATTGATATAGTTGGTCCGGAGAACGAAGCCATAAAAACAACCCTGGATGGAACAGTGATCTTAGCTACCTGGTCGTCAGAAACCGGTTATACCATTACGGTGCAGCATAGTAATAATTTAATATCTGTATATAAACACAACTCCGTATTGCTAAAAAAAATAGGTGATTATGTAAAAGCCGGTGAAGCTATTGCCATTATTGGTAATTCGGGAGAACAAACTACCGGCCCGCATTTACATTTTGAATTATGGTATAATGGGAATGCTATTGATCCGCAGGATTACATGGTGTTTTAGAGGTACGAATTGCGTTAGGGATTGCAACGAAAATCCTTTCCTTCCGCCAATTGCGGAAGGAAAGATTGAAGTGTAAAGCCCGCCCCTTTCTCTTTTAAGAAAGGGAACGCCCAAATGATTAAACTTTATTTCATAGAACAGCATATCATTAGGCTTGAATTAAAAAACTACTTGCAATAAAACATTTGGAAACGAAGAAAAAAAACATAGCAATACTTGGCTCTACAGGCTCTATTGGCACACAAACCTTAGATGTGATCCGCGCTAATTCCGACACTTTTGCAGTTGAGGTACTCACAGGCAATGGAAATGCTGATCTATTGATCAAACAGGCCATTGAATTTAATCCGAATGCAGTGGTGATTGCCGATGAAAACAAATATCTATATGTGAAAGAAGCATTAAAAGCATATGATATTAAAGTGTTTGCAGGCAATAAGGCAATTGTAGAAGTGGTAACCATGGATAGCATTGATATGGTACTTGCCGCTATTGTTGGTTATGCAGGACTTGAATCCACCATGTCCGCAATAAAGGCAGAAAAACAAATTGCATTAGCAAATAAGGAAACGCTGGTAGTTGCCGGAGATCTGGTTACCGCACTTGCCAAGGAAAAAGGCGTAAATCTATATCCTGTTGATTCGGAACATTCGGCAATATTTCAATGTCTTGCTGGAGAATTCCAGAACCCCATCGAAAAAATTTATTTAACCGCCTCGGGTGGACCCTTCAGAGGGAAAGACAAAAACTTTTTAGCAACAATAAAAAAAGAACAAGCATTAAAACATCCCAATTGGGAGATGGGAGCCAAAATAACGATCGACTCTGCATCATTGATGAATAAAGGATTAGAAGTTATAGAGGCGAAATGGTTATTTGGATTAAAACCCGAACAAATTGAAGTAATTGTTCATCCGCAAAGTATTGTTCATTCACTTGTTCAGTTTACAGATGGCAGTATGAAGGCTCAAATGGGCTTACCGGATATGAAATTACCGATACAATACGCACTGGGATATCCGCAAAGAATAAAATCCGATTTTCCCCGTTTTAATTTTATGAATTACCCGCAATTAACTTTTGAGCAAGCGGATACAAAAACATTTCGTAACCTTGCACTTGCTTTTGAAGCTATGAATAAAGGCGGTAACTCCCCCTGTGTTTTAAATGCAGCAAATGAAATTGCTGTGGAAGCATTTTTAAAAGATAAAATTGGATTTTTGGAGATGAGTGATGTAGTGGAAAACTGCCTTCAAACGGTTAATTTTATTAACAAACCAAGCTATGCCGATTACGTTGAAACGGACGCAGAAACAAGACGGGTTGCAACTAACCAATTAAAAAAATTAACGATTTAACAGTAGGCAATTCAACCTGAACTTGATTCAGGTTCTCAACATAAGATGCTGAAACAAGTTCAGCATGACCAAACAACAAACATTAATTCGTAAATATTCATTATCCGTAACCATTAAAATCGTAAAATTCGATATTCGTAACACATGGAAGTTCTAACACAAGCAGCACAATTTATTTTAAGCCTTTCTATACTTATTGTTTTACATGAGTTAGGACATTTTATACCGGCAAGACTTTTTAAGATCAGGGTAGAAAAATTCTATTTGTTTTTTGACCCTTGGTTCTCATTATTCAAAGTAAAAAAAGGAGATACTGAATATGGTATTGGATGGTTGCCATTAGGCGGATATGTAAAAATCTCCGGAATGATCGATGAATCAATGGATAAAGAGCAAATGAAATTACCACCTCAACCATGGGAGTTTCGTTCAAAACCAGCGTGGCAACGATTGATCATCATGCTTGGTGGTGTTACCGTGAATGTGATCCTTGGAATGTTAATTTATGCGATGGTCCTGTTCACCTGGGGAGAAGAATTTCTGCCTACAAAAAACGTTAAATACGGTGTAGCGGTTGATACTCTTGGATACCAGATGGGCCTGCGCGATGGAGATATGATACTTTCGGTTGATAACAAACCTGTTCAAAGCATCAATAAAGTTCCTTACGAAGTACTCATCAATAAGGCTGAAAGCATACAGGTAGAACGTGCTGGTCAGAAAGTAGAAGTTGCTGTTACTGAAGACGATCTAAGCGAAATGATCAAACACAAATACAACCTTGTTGAACCGCGCTTCCCATTTGATGTTGATAGTGTTTATGCGGAATTGCCTGCAGCAGCAGCCGGAATTAAAAAAGGTGATAAAATAATTGCTATTAACAGTGCTGCAACACCTTATTATCAGGATGTGGTAAAGATCCTGAAAAACAATCAAAACCTCCCTGTTACTATTACCTTACTTCGCGGTAATGATAGTATAATAGCTAAAGCAACTGTAACCGAACAAGGGAAGCTTGGTATCGGAGCAAAATCTTTGGATAACTATTTTACCCTTGAAACAAAAGAATACGGTTTCTTTGCTTCCTTCCCTGCCGGTGTAAATAAGGCCTATGAGACATTTGATAGTTATATCAAACAATTTGCAGTGATTTTTACTGTAAAAGATGCTCATAAAGAAATTGGTGGATTTATGGCCATGGGTAAGGCGTATAGCACCACATGGGATTGGCAGCGTTTTTGGGCCTTTACCGCCTTTTTAAGCATAGTACTTGCTATTATGAACATTCTACCTATTCCGGCATTAGATGGCGGGCACGTAATGTTTTTACTGTATGAAGTTATCACCGGCAGAAAACCAAATGAAAAGCTGATGGAGTATGCACAATACGCGGGTATGCTTTTACTGCTGGCATTGTTATTGTATGCCAATGGGAACGATGTGGTAAGGTTGTTTAGTAAATAAGTTTTATAAAACGTCAATTTTAATTCTTTTGGGCGTTTCCCTTTTTTGAAAAAAAAAGGGGCGGGCTTTTCGCTTCAATCTTTTCTAAAAAGAAAAGGATTTACGCGGAATTTATCCTGAGCTCTTGTCGAAGGAATCCCTAACGCAGCATTAACTTTTACAAATGGCTTATTTTAAAAAAAATATCATTCTGCTTTTTTTTAATTTTATAGCGCTATTTTCATTGGCACAGGAAAGCACACGCACCACAAAAACCAATACTGCTGATGCTTCCCGAAAAATAATGATCGTTCCTTTTGAGCCGAAATTATACATGAGTGATATTGATATGAAGATCAATCAGCTAACAAAGTGGAAATTCCCTCAAATACGTGAAAACTTTCGTCAACAATTAAATGCACAGCTTAAACTTAAATTACAAAGCATTTCACCGGTTGTTTCTTTTTATTCCGATTCCGCTAAAATGGCCAAAGACCTGTCCTACGTTTATAAGTCAACCACCCTTTCTTATGATCTGATCCTAAATCCCAATGACGTAAAAACCCCTTTGGTACAAAAAAATGGCATTAAAAACGGACAATTAGCAGTTGAGATCAGCACCGACAAAAAATTTATGAATACTAAGATCAATGATGAAAAATTATTGAGCTATCTGGACACCAAATACCAAACGGATTACTTTGTTTTTATTAATCAATTGGATATTAAAAACAATATGGATACTTATGACCTTGCCACTGATATCTTTCAACGCGAAATTGCTGTACACTATTCCATTTTAGACAAAACTGGAAAAAACATTGCCGCGGGTATTGCAACATCACACTTTTCATCAAAAGAAAATGATCCTAAAAAAATTGTTTCGCAAAATTTCGGTCCAATTGCCGCATATATAGCTGCAAAATTGAATTTAGCCATTAAGCCGGAGGTAAAACCTGCTCCAAAAAAATAATTTCCAGTACACTTTTCCCCTTTTAAAAGCCAGCTAACGCGCCTTTCTCGATTTTGTTCGAAATGACCCAAGCACACTATCTACAAGATAAATAATGGGTTCTATAAATCCTTCTTGGGTATTCGTTAAGCAAACAATTAATGTGGCAATTTTTTTGTACAAATCATTTGAAGCAAATGATCTTGAAATTCCAGATAGCTATATTTGTATTGAATAGGTTAGAATTAATTATAATTGGTAGTTTTGCAGGTAAATTCGAAAAAAAGATATGGCAGAAGAAAAAATAATTGTAGGGATTTCGCAAGGTGATATTAATGGAATTGGTTTAGAAGTAATTATTAAAACATTCCTTGACCCTCAAATGCTGGAAGTTTGCACACCGGTGATCTTTGGTTCGAATAAAACTGCGTCTTTCCATCGCAAAGCCCTCAACATAGAAGATTTCAGTTTCAACCTGATAAAGGATATTTCGGAAATAAATCACAAACGCGCCAATATCATTAATGTATATGAGGAAGACGTTGTTATTGAACTGGGAGCTCAAACCGAAGCTGGAGGAAAATATGCGTTAAAATCACTGGAAGCCGCTGCGTATGCCCTTTCTCAAAACCAGATAGATGTTTTGGTTACAGCCCCAATTAATAAAGAAAATATCCAATCTCCCGATTTCAAATTCCCCGGACATACCGAATATCTGGATGAAAAATTCGGAACCGGCAACAGTCTTATGTTCCTGGTAAGTGACAATTTGCGCGTTGCAGTAGTTACAGGTCACATCCCTGTTACGCGTGTAGCACAAGAATTAACCACCGAAAAAATAATAAAAAAGCTACAAGTACTGAATAATTCATTAATTCAGGATTTCTCTATAAGAAAACCCAAAATTGCAGTTCTTGGATTAAATCCACATGCCGGTGATAATGGCGTAATTGGTAATGAAGAACAACAAATAATCATACCGGCTATCAATAAAACAAAGGAAGAAGGAATGTTGGTTTATGGTCCTTATCCTGCCGATGGTTTTTTTGGCAATGGCACCTATAAAAACTTTGATGCTGTACTCGCCATGTATCACGATCAGGGCTTGATCCCATTTAAAACCATCGCTTTCAATTCCGGGGTGAATTTTACTGCCGGCTTACCAATTGTGAGGACCTCTCCCGATCATGGTACAGCTTATGACATTGCGGGGAAAAATGTAGCTTCTGAAGAGTCGTTCCGCAGAGCCGTTTATATGGCCGTTGATATTTACAAAACCCGTACACAATACGAAGAGATGACCTCTAACCCCTTGAGCATTAGCCTTAAAAAGAGGGATCGCTAAAATAAATCGGTTTCAAGGTTAAAAAAGGTTTCAGGTTTCACGTTCCGGGTACAAAAAACGTGAAACCTGAAACCTGAAACCCGAAACTACCAGCCTAAAACTTGAATCCTGAACTTAAAACTTGAATTTTTCTTTGTTTTAAAGCGGATTTTTCTACCTTTGTCCTCCTTCTTTAAAAATTAGATGAGATGCGAACTCCAAAAGAATACATTATTCAATTTGTAGGCTTAAGTGTTGGAGAGCATTTATATGATTTTATTATAAGTGATAAGTTCTTTGAAAGCCTTGATTATTCTGAGATTAAACAAGGTGAAATTAATGTGAAGCTAACATTGCTCAAGCAATCAAGTATGATGATTTTGCATTTTGAAATTAGCGGAACCGTAAAAATAAACTGTGATCGTTGCACAGCCGAATACGATTTACCCATTGAGGGGAATTACAAATTAATTGTAAAAGTAGGAGGAAGCGATACAGGCAATGAAGATGATGATATCATAACTGTTGCAGCCAATGAACATGAATTGGATCTGTCACAGTATTTATACGAATATATAGCACTTTCTTTGCCGATCAAACGTGCTCACCCTGATAATGAAAAAGGTGAAACCACGTGTGACAAAAAAATGTTAAAGAAATTAAATGATTTTTTGATCGAGGAAGAAAAAAAAGAAGATTCTTCTGATCCCCGTTGGGATGATCTAAAAAATATTTCATTAAATTAAGAACCCTACCCTGACTCCAAAGGGATAGGAAAATAAAAGGAGAAAACTTTAGAATTAACTAATAAAAAACAACAAACAATGCCACATCCAAAGCGAAAATTATCGAGATCAAGAAGAGATAGCCGTAGAGGTCACGACAAAGCTGTAGCGTCTACACTTTCAACATGCTCAAATTGCGGAGCTCCAACTTTATATCACCGTGTATGTGGTGGTTGCGGTTACTACAGAGGTCAACTAGCAATTGAGAAAAAAGTTTCTGCTTAAAAACAGTAATCGAATAACGAATTTTATGGAATAATGGATCAATTACCGATCTGTTATTCGATAAAATTCGTTATTAGTTATAAGTAAATTCATAAAAATTTATAGGAACTTATGAAAATAGGTATAGATATTATGGGCGGTGATTTCGCACCCGATGCAACTGTATCAGGAGCTATTTTAGCTTATAACGAATTACCCTCAACTGTTCGCCTTGTTTTAATTGGCGATAAAGAGCAGATCATTTCAAGCCTTACTGAAAAAGGGGCAGATTCCAACAATTTCGACATTGTTCATGCCTCCGAAGTTATCAGTATGGGAGAACACCCAACTAAAGCATTTACACAGAAACCCAATTCTAGCATTAGTATTGGGTTTCATCTTTTAAAAGAAGGTGGGATAGATGGTTTTGCCAGCAATGGTAATACCGGTGCTATGCTTGTAGGCTCTATGTTTAGCGTAAAAACTATTCCCGGTGTTATCCGTCCTTGCATTACTTCTTTATTACCGAAAGAGAATGGTGAAACAGGATTAATTCTCGATGTTGGGATCAATGCGGATTGCAAACCTGATGTATTATATCAATTTGCTATCCTGGGTTCACTTTTTGCAGAACATGTTTATGGAATTAAAAATCCAAAAGTTGGTTTATTAAATATTGGTGAGGAACCCGAAAAAGGAAATCTGATCTCTCAGGCTACACATAGTTTAATGAAAGATACCAAAGATTTCAATTTTATTGGTAATGTGGAAGGTCGCGATATATTTAATGACCTGGCCGATGTAATAGTATGTGATGGATTTACCGGTAACGTAGTATTAAAACAGGCCGAAGCACTCTACACGATGATCAAAAAAAGAGGTTTGAGTGATGAATATTTTGATCGTTTCAATTATGAAAATTATGGAGGAACGCCTGTATTGGGTATCAATTCAACTGTAATGATCGGTCATGGAATTTCGAATGATATTGCTGTAAAAAACATGTTACTACTTACTAAAGATATTGTGGAAGCAAAACTTTCAGATAAAATAAAACAAGCATTTCAATAATGACTAAAATAACCGCTGCTATTACTGCTGTTGCAGGATATGTTCCTGATTATGTTCTTACAAATGAAATAATAGAAACATTCGTTCCAACTACTTCGGAATGGATCGAATCGCGCACCGGAATTAAAGAACGTAGAATATTAAAAGGTGAAGGATTAGGAACATCCGATATGTGTGTGCCTGCCATTCAGCTTCTTCTAAAAAAACGCGGTATCAGTGCATTAGAGATCGACATGATCATTGTAGCTACTGTTACACCTGATTTTGTTTTTCCTGCAACTTCCAATGTTGTTTGTGATAAAGTAGGAGCTACTAATGCATGGGGATTTGACCTTGCTGCAGGTTGTTCAGGATTTGTTTTTGCACTTGCAACCGGTTCTCAATTTATTGAAACAGGAAAATATAAAAAAGTAATTGTTGTTGGAGGCGATAAAATGTCATCAATAGTTGATTATACCGACCGCGCCACCTGTATTATTTTTGGTGATGGAGCAGGTGCCGTTTTATTGGAACCTAATACAGAAGGTTTAGGCATTATGGATTCTATTTTAAAAGTGGATGGATCCGGTGGCAAATACTTACATCAAAAAGCCGGTGGATCGGTAAAACCGCCTTCACACGAAACTATTGATGCAAAAGAACATTATGTATTTCAGGACGGACAACCGGTTTTTAAAAGAGCTGTTGTTAGTATGGCTGACGTATCAGCGGAGATAATGGAGAAAAATAATTTACAGTCGGATGATGTTGCATGGTTAGTTCCACATCAGGCCAACAAACGTATTATTGATGCTACAGCATCACGTATGGGTGTAGCTGAAGAAAAAGTAATGTTAAACATCCAAAAATATGGTAATACTACCGCTGGAACAATTCCGCTTTGTTTGTGGGATTATGAAAAGCAACTAAAAAAAGGAGATAACATCATCATCTCTACATTTGGCGCAGGTTTTACATGGGGATCCGTTTATTTGAAATGGGCATATAATAGTTAGTAAACAATTTGGCAATTTATCAGTAGGCAAAAGTAATTTATGTAATAATTAATAGGTAATAGGTAATTTTAAAAACTAACAATTATTTCTTTACCAAAATTCAATAGAGTATTAATCAAAAAATTTATATCAAATGAAATTAAACGAAATTCAAGATTTAATAAAGTTTGTTGCAAAATCTGGCGTAAGCGAAGTAGAGGTTGAAACAAAAGATATAAAAATTATTATTAAGACCCCTGCCAGCAAAAATAAAGAACAAATATTTGTTCAAACCACTGCGCAGCCGCAAATGCAAGCACCTGCAATTCACCAGGAAGCTGCTCCAACTACCGAATCAAAAGCTCCTGAAGTGAAAGCTAGTTCAGGTGATGATGAATCAAAATATATTATCGTTAAATCCCCTATGATCGGTACCTTCTACCGTTCTTCTGCACCTGATAAACCATTATTTGTAAATGTAGGTGATGAAATTGCTCCAGGAAAAGTAACTTGTATTATTGAAGCAATGAAACTATTCAATGAAATTGAATCGGAAATTAAAGGTAAAATTGTAAAAGTATTGGCGAATGATGCTACTCCTGTTGAGTATGATCAACCTTTATTCCTTGTTGATCCGAGTTAATTGTTCAGTAAAAATCTATACAGATAACTAATTACTACGAATTTTCGAATCTGTATGTTTAAAAAGAGCAAACACAGATTCGTAAATTCGTATAGATGGCTTATCTGTACTCAAAGAAAAAAACAATGTTCAAAAAAATACTTATAGCAAACAGGGGAGAAATTGCGTTACGCGTTATTCGCACCTGTAAAGAAATGGGAATTAAAACGGTAGCAGTTTATTCTACTGCCGATAAAGATTCATTGCATGTTAAATTTGCTGATGAAGCTGTTTGTATTGGACCTCCTCCAAGCAAAGACTCCTACTTAAACATTCCAAGCATTATCTCTGCTGCCGAAATTACTGATGCAGATGCAATACATCCCGGTTATGGTTTTTTATCGGAGAATGCAAAATTTTCAAAAATTTGCCAGGAGCATAATATTAAATTTATCGGAGCTTCCCCTGAAATGATCAATTCGATGGGAGATAAAGCATCAGCAAAATCAACAATGATAGCTGCCGGTGTGCCTTGTGTTCCCGGTTCGGATGGATTATTGGAAAGTGCTGCCCAGGCAAAAGAATTAGCACCTACAGTTGGTTACCCTGTAATTATTAAAGCTACAGCCGGTGGTGGTGGTCGCGGTATGCGTATTGTCTGGAAAGAAGAAGATATGGATGCGCTTTACGAGTCAGCATTCAAAGAAGCAGAAGCTGCATTTGGTAATGGTGCCATGTATATGGAAAAATACATTGAAGAACCACGCCACATTGAGATTCAGATAGTAGGTGATCAATATGGAAAAGCTTGTCACTTATCAGAAAGAGATTGTTCGATACAAAGACGTCATCAAAAATTGGTTGAAGAAACTCCTTCACCTTTTATGACCGATAAATTACGGGATGAAATGGGTGCGGCTGCCATTAAAGCTGCAATGGCTGTGAGTTATGAAGGTGTAGGCACTGTGGAGTTTTTGGTTGACAAGCACCGCAAGTTTTATTTTATGGAAATGAATACCCGTATCCAGGTAGAGCATCCTATTACTGAAGAAGTGATTAATTATGACCTGATACGTGAACAAATATTAGTTGCTGCCGGTGTTCCTATTTCCGGGAAAAATTATTTCCCTCAATTACATGCTATTGAATGCCGTATCAATGCGGAAGATCCTACACAAAATTTCCGCCCTTCACCAGGCAAGATCGTAAACTTACATACTCCCGGTGGACATGGTGTACGTGTAGATTCACATATTTACGCAGGTTATACCATACCACCAAATTACGATAGTATGGTTGCAAAGCTTATCACTGTTGCTCAAACACGTGAAGAGGCTATTGCAAAAATGCATCGTGCATTAAGTGAGTATGTTATTGAAGGTATAAAAACTACCATTCCTTTCCATTTAAAATTAATGAAAGACGAAAATTTTATTAAAGGAGATTATACAACTAAGTTTTTGGAAAGCTTTGATTTGAGTGAGTAAGAGAACTGTTTTTGAATATAAAAACGGTGCTGAAAAAATTTTCAGCACCGTTTTTTTGTTTTTACAGATATTATCTGAATAGTGACCGGGACGAGACTCGAACTCGCACGTCTTGCGACATACGCCCCTCAAGCGTACATGTCTGCCAGTTTCACCACCCGGCCAAGGCGACAAAGTTAATTTTATTACCTGCATATTGCAAGTAAAAGAAAAGAAATAGCAAAATCTTAAGGTGGACCTGTTTACAGCCTTTCTGAAACCCAAAATTTGTATCCGTAGTTTAGTAAAAAAGAATCCAGAGGATTCGCGACTCCAGCCGGAGTCGAAGAATCCAATAAGCATTTTGTTTTTATAAACATGTGATGCCTCTGGCATCATTCCAAAATATATAGTTTATGCTAAAAGATCATGCAGATAAATTCGGTACAAGATATTCCAATGCTTCCTTCACTTCTGTTACCGGCTTATGGCAGGTTTTGTTAGAACAAATGTAAATGGGTGTTTGGTTTGCAATAAACCTGTTTTTTAAGAGCGGTAATGAACTTTCAATCAGGCTGCCGGCAAATAGGGTGTTGGGCAAGTATTGTTTGCCAAAAGCCCTCTTTTTATCTTCAACTTGTTCACCCAATAAAGCAACTTCATAAAACGGCTGGGTAAAATGCAATAATAACATTGCCCAGTTACTATATCCGGCACCATAATTAACAATTTCAGCCAGAACATTGTTTAACATTTTACGGCTGATGGTTATATATTCCTCCTTTTCGAAGTGATGTCCCAGTTTGAATAGTGATTTTGCAATACTGGAATTGGATGCCGGAATAACATTATCTGATAATTCCATTTTTCTGCTGATGAGCGCTTTGTCCTCATCTGAAGTAAAATAAAACATACTACTTTCTTTATCCTGAAAATGCTGAATGCAATAATCCATTAAGTCATGTGCTTTATGCAGATAGTGTTCGTTGAAAGTAGCCTCATACAATGCGATCAAGGCTTCAATAGTAAAACAATAATCTTCCAGGTAACCGTTAATTGTTGATTTTCCATTTTTATAATTGTGATTCAAACCACCATCGGTTCGCAATTGAGTATTCAAAATAAATGTTGCATTCTTTACTGCTACCTCTAAAAAATGGAACTCATCAAATACGGTATAAGCATCCACATATCCCTTTAACATCAATGCATTCCAGGAGGTTAGGGTTTTATCATCCAATCCAGGCCTAATCCGTTGCTCACGAATTTCTAAAAGTTGTTTTTTAATTTTATCGATCGTTGATTGCAAAATACCAACTGTTATATTGTGTTTTGCAGCAATGCTTTCATCACTATCGTTGCGCAATAAAATATAATTATCGTGTTCCCATAAACCACGTTCATTGATATTAAAATAATCGGCAAATAAGTCGAAATCTTCTTTTAAAATAACTTGTAATTCCTCTTTTTTCCAGACATAATATTTCCCCTCCACTCCTTCCGAATCGGCATCTAAAGCAGAATAGAATGCTCCTTCGGGAGATGTTAATTCCCGCTCAACAAAAGCCAATGTATCATAAACTACTTGTTTGTATAAAGGGTTTTGTGTTGACTGAAAAGCTTCAGTATAAAGCGTTACAAGTTGGGCATTGTCGTAAAGCATTTTTTCAAAATGTGGTGCTTTCCAATAATGATCAACGGAGTAACGTGAAAAACCTCCACCGATCTGATCGTAAATCCCACCATAGGCCATTTTTTGAAGTGTAAGATCAATATGCTGCAATACTTCTCCCCTAGCCTCTTTTGTTAGATCGGAAGAAAAGGCATATCGCAACAAAAACTGATAATTATTTGGAAGAGGGAATTTTGGTGCTTTGTCAGGTCCACCTTCTATAGTATCAAAACGTGATCTCCAGTTGTTATAACTCTGGTGTAAGGTTTCAAATGTAAATTCATCCTGCTGCTTATTTATTTTTACAAGTTCTGCAAGTTTAACACCCTCTGTAAGCTTTTTGGCATACTCCAATGTTTTATCCCGTTCATTCCTATAGTGATCAGCAAGGTTAAACAATACATTCTGCCACTGAGGTTTCTGAAAATAGGTACCCCCGTAAACCGGCCTGCCATCAGGCAGGGCAAAACAATTGAGTGGCCAACCACCTTGCCCTGTCATCAATTGAACAGCAAGCATGTATATCTGATCAATATCAGGGCGCTCTTCCCTATCTACTTTTATACAAATGAAATGATCATTCATAATTTTAGCCACGGTTTCATCTTCAAAACTTTCATGTTCCATTACATGACACCAATGACAAGCAGAATAACCAATACTTATTAAAATTAATTTATCCTCAGTCCTTGCTTTTTCGAGTGTTTCGTCATTCCAGGCATACCAGTTTACCGGGTTGTGCGCATGTTGAAGCAAGTATGGACTTGTTTCATGAATAAGAGCATTTGTATATTTTGATTGGGATGATTCCATTGTTAAAAATTTTGGTAAAGATAAGAATGAAAAATTTCAGAGTTGTATAAATAATTTGCTAGCTACCGCGTGTCATCCCGAATTTTTCATGAGGGATCTTGTTGTTTATAAATGATACTGCTGACGAATACAAGATCCCTCTTGGCGAAAAAGCCAATCGGGATGACATACTCTATAAAATGCAGTTTTTATTCACAATTTAAAAATTGTCAAAAATTAAATTGCTGATAGAATAATTTGAAATAAAATTTAAACAAGCGCTAAATCGGTGAAATCGGTGGCTAAAAAAAATTCGCAAATTAAAGCTTCCCATTTTTCGTATATTTGAGTATCTTAATTAGACAATCCTGCATTTTGCAAAAAAAAATAAAAAAATTTATACGAGATAAAGGTGTTTATGCGGCCATGCTTATGATCGTTGCCGGATGTATAAGTATTCCGCTACTTTTTTGGTTTGCCTCTGTAATTGTGATCGGCATTGGTTCGATATTTATTGTATTTTTTGGTTGCGGACTTCTTGGCCTGTTTCAATGGAAATATATAAAAGATCATATCGAAATGGCCTATAATCAATTTGCTATGTATGCCTTTATTGGATTTGGAATGTGTTTATTAAATTTTATTTTATTATTGAACTACGCTATCAGCATAAGTGAGCATACCGATACCTACACTATTTCGAGAAAAGGATATTACAACGAAATAATAATAGGTGGTGATGTACAAAACAGGGCTTTAGAACGAAATCTGAACACCTATATTGGTGAGCATATGAATGATGCTTCGTTTGAGGTGAATAAAGTTACAATTACATTTGAAACCGGCCTGTTTGGTTTCGACATGATACGCAGTTGTGAATTTAATTAATTATTGCCGAGGTAATTATAATCCTGAATAACAGCACTTAAAAATTGTGCATGAGGCAGATCGCTGATAACACCCATTGTTGCTTTTGTTTTTAACACAAGTTTATCGATAGCTTCGAAATTATTTGACCGAACACATACCTGCAATACTTCTTTAATAATAGCTACATCATGATCAGTAAGCCTGGATACCTCGGGGAAAACTAATGAATAATCAGGCTTTAATTTATTGAAAATAGTATCGCTTAACTGCACTTTTTGTTTCATTTTTATTACCGTTGTTCCCGCTGCCATATCACCAATTCGTTGACCTTTGCCATTGACCAATATTGCTATTAGCGCAAGTGCACCTCCAAATAGTCGCATGTCAATAATCCGCAACAACCAGCGTAATAAATAGGCCCCGAAATTAGCTTGTGTTCCATCTAACATTACCACCTTTATTTTCATGATCATCTTACCAAATGATTTCCCTTGAAAAAGTACCTCACAAATCAGATCATAAAACAAAATCGGTAAAACAAGAATTGACACAATGGCCATGCTGTCAAAAAGTTCCCATTTGGTAAGTGCAGCTATTAATACGATCAATAAAAAATAAGCTAAAAAAAACAAGTAATCCAACAACGTTGCTAAGATCCGATCACCAATACTGGCGAGCTGATATTCAATGTCAACATTTTGAGTAGTATGTATGCGAATGTTATCCATAACAATGAGGTGGAAGACCGTTCATTTAAATTAAAAACTATATAAAAATAACTATTCTAAAGTATTTAAGCCAAACAATTTTTTAATGATTTTTTTTTATAAATTTACAGAAGAGCATTTAGGTTCTGTAAGGCGATCTCTTTTACAAATTATTAAATAAAACCGAACAATAAATTAAATTGTGAAAGAAATAACTTTTCTAAATCAAAATGCTGCTAAGTGGGAGCAATTTGAATCACTTATTACGAGTAAAGGCGGCTCCAATCCTGATTTAATGGCCGATCTGTTTGTTCAGCTCACAGATGATCTATCGTATTCAAAAACCAATTACCCAAAATCAAAAACCACACAGTATCTAAATTCAATTGCTGCACGTGTTCACCAGGAAATTTATAAGAACAAAAAAGAAAAAAGCAGGCGTATCGTCACCTTTTGGAAATATGAGTTGCCCTTTATTTTTAAAAACTCACACAAACAACTATTGTATGCCTTCTTAATATTTTCAATAGCCATGCTTATTGGTGTTGTTTCTGCCGCTTATGACGACACATTTGTGCGCCTGATCCTTGGCGACAGTTATGTGAACATGACCTTAGAAAATATTGATAAAGGCGACCCAATGGCTGTTTACAAAAGCATGAATCAAATAGATATGTTCTTTGGCATTACCATCAATAACATAAGGGTGGCATTTATATGTTTTGTATTAGGAATATTATTTTCGTTTGGAACCGGTGTTATGCTTTTATATAACGGAATAATGCTTGGTGCGTTTCAATATTTTTTTTATGCTAAAGGTTTATTGTTACAGTCGGTTTTAGTTATCTGGATCCACGGAACATTAGAAATATCGGCTATCATCATAGCAGGGTGTGCCGGTTTAGTGATGGGAAACAGTATTTTGTTTCCGGGAACGTATTCGCGCGGGACTTCCTTTATTAATGGAGCGAAGCAAGGTGTAAAAATTGTTATTGGCTTAGTTCCGGTATTTATAGTAGCCGGCTTTTTAGAAAGTTTTGTTACGCGTTATTCGCAAATGCCCATGTGGTTGAGTTTATCAATTATCGGCAGCTCTCTTTTATTTATTATAGGGTATTTTATCATATATCCGATCTACCTGAACAAATTATCAAATAAGGAGATCAAACAATTAACAAACGCTTAAAATTCCCTATTCGAAATAATTTTTATCGAATAGGACAAAAATAAATAACCGATAAAAACCAATTTTTAAAAATGGATAACCAAGAAAAAATCACTTTCCGGCAAGCACGCGACTTTGGAGAAACATTTAATGTTTCTGTAAAATTTTTACGTCAAAATTTAAAACTATTTTTTCAATCATTGATATACATTGCGGGCCCCTTTGTGCTTATCAGTGCTATTGCAGGAGCTTTTTATCAATCGAGTGCTTTGAGCATGCTTTCGATTGCCCGAATGGGTCAGTCTAACCTGTTTTCGCAATTCGGCTGGACCTATTTAATATTTATCCTGGCTACAATTATTGCAAACATGCTCCTTCTGGCAACTGTTTTTTCATTCATGATCAATTATATGGAAAAAGGCCCGGGTGGCTTCACAGTAAATGATGTAGGACGTACTGTAATAAAAAACATCGGAAATATA
The DNA here is from genome assembly GCA_040388745.1 of Bacteroidota bacterium. Taxonomy (GTDB): domain Bacteria; phylum Bacteroidota; class Bacteroidia; order 2-12-FULL-35-15; family 2-12-FULL-35-15; genus 2-12-FULL-35-15. Next base: position 45,528 of record JAZKBF010000029.1, read on the forward strand.
TTTTCGGTATTTTTTCTGTTACTGCTATTGGCAATAGTTGCGGTAGCTCTTGTAGTTGGAATTGTTTTTGGAGTTGCAAGTGCTGCCCCTGTTTTAGGAGTTTTATTTGGAATAGCCTTATTTTTTGGTTTACTCATTATACTACCACCGTTAATGTGGCAGTTGTCGGTAGTTTATCTTGTAAAAATGAAGGAAGATGGAAGTGCATTAAATGCTCTTGGCCGAACACGCCAGGTAATGCGTGGTAATTTTTGGTGGACATGGATCCTTATGGTTTGTGCAGTAATGGCGGTTGGACTCATTTCCTTTATATTTGCGCTTCCGCAAGCCGTATATCAAATAGTGCTTATGTTCAGTCATTTAAAAGATGCATCAAATGATGTTTCTATACCTTTTCTGATCGTTGCTTCCGTTTGTACATTTTGCAGCACATTATTATACAGCGGTTTATATGTGATCAGTGCTTTCCACTATTTTAGTCTGGCCGAACAAAAAGATAACATTGGTTTAATGGAACGAATTGACGAAATAGGTAAAACACCGAATAATAATGTGGAGCAGCACTATTAACCTCTCCCGATTTGCAGGTTGCCGCAAAATGAGAGCCTTTTACGTTACAACTGCTTTATTACTATATGGTTTACTATATGGCACAAATAGCTATTGCGTAACTGATTCTATAAAAATAAAAAATACACTTATTTTCGATTCTTCTAAAGTTGAAGTCCGCCAGGCTGATATCAATAAACAGAGTCAACTATTAAATAACAGCGACTATAAATATGACCATATTGGTCCTGCCCCAAAAACACTTTGGGAACGTTTTAAAGATTGGTTTTGGAGAAAAGTAGATGAACTTCTAAGCAGCAAAGGAGGTTCCCTGGGATTCCTTATTTTAAAATATGCGCTGGTTATAGCAGCAATTGTATTAATTATAGTATTGCTTTTAAAAAACAATGTACGTGCCTTATTTTATGGGAAAAGTGCAAGCATACCAATTGATTTCAAAGAATTTGAAGAAGACATTCATAAGATCAATTTTAATGAATTAATTACAACTGCTCTTTCCGAAAAAGATTTTAGAAGAGCGGTACGTTTACATTTTTTAAAACTTTTAAAAGAATTAACAGACAAGAATCTGATCTCCTGGAAAATTGATAAAACCAATAACGATTATTTGATAGAACTTTCTAACAGTAAGTATAACAAGCACTTCAAAGAGCTGGCCATTTCGTATGAATATATTTGGTACGGTAACTTTCAATTGGACGAAACCAATTTTAAAGCTGAAATTGAGAAATTTAAGATGTTTGACAATTGATGCTTAAAGGAAATAAAAAATATGGTCTCATTTTAATAGTATGCTTTACGGCCCTTATCCTGCTGCAACTATTTACCCCAAAACCGATAGATTGGAATCTTTCATACACTAAAAAAACAAAGATCCCTTTTGGCACATCGGCCTTGTATTCTATGCTGCCCGCTATTTTCCCTTCGCAAAACATTTCAAATGCAGAAATCCCATTGTACAATAACCTGAACAAAGTAAATTTCAAAGATCATAATTATATTATCATCAACAATGTGTTTAAACCGGACACGCTAGACACGCGGGAACTATTAAAATTTGCCTCTCTTGGTAACAATGTGTTTATTGCTGCTAATCATTTTGAAGGGAAGTTCGCAGATGTCCTGAAACTTAAAACTGACAATTATTTTGACTTAGGAAACCTTGCCAAAAATGATTCAACTATTTTTTCAAGTCTTTATAGATCACGTGACACCGTAAAAAGTAATTTCAGCAATCCATCTTTACAAAAATCAAGCTACTATACGTATAGCAAGGGTGTGGAAGGCACCTATCTTAAATCGTTTGATACCGCAAGGAGTGTTGTTTTAGGAAGCTACCATTCCAAAAGAATTAATTTTATAAAGTTTAAAATTGGTAAAGGACAAATATTTATAAATACACTGCCAGAAGCGTTCAGCAATTATCATTTTGTGAGCCCGAATTACCCCTATGTTTATAAGGCACTATCCTATTTACCCAACCAATCCATCATTTGGGACGAATATTATAAAGCCGGAAACGAGAAAAGCGATAATCCTTTACGAGTCATTTTTAATAATTCATTATTGCTCAAAGCATATTACCTGCTTATTTTATCCATCATTTTATTTATGATCTTTGGTGCTAAGCGTAAACAACGCATTATTCCTGTTATAGAGCCATTCAAAAATACAACATTGCAATTTGTTGATATTGTTGGTACGCTGTATTATCAAACAGGGGATCATAAAAATATTGCTGATAAAAAAATTCTTTATTTTCTTGAGCATATTCGCACAGCATTTCAAATTAAAACCACCATTTATGATGATGCATTTATTACGCGGATCATAAACCTCTCCGGAATTGAAGAACAAAAAGTACGTGATCTGTTTTATTACTTTTCAGATCTAAGTATTAAAACAACGGTAACACAACAAGAACTTTTAAAATTAAACGGAATGATCGAGGATTTTCAAAAACAAAGTAAACGATGATCTTCAATCCTAGCCCTTTAAAGCAAAGGACGGATGTATCAATGAATAATAAACAGTACATAAATTAATAAAAATGGAAGAACAGGTATTTCACAATCGAATTGATCTAACCGAATTGCAACAAGCTGTTAGCAACATTAAGCAGGAAATCAACAAAATAATTGTTGGTCAGGATGATATGATCGAACTGCTTATTGCAGCTATCCTTGCTGATGGCCATGTATTAATTGAAGGAGTGCCGGGCGTTGCAAAAACATTGACCGCCAAATTGCTTTCAAAAACAATGGCAATATGTTTTTCACGAATTCAATTTACGCCAGACCTTATGCCTTCGGATATTATAGGTACGAGCATTTTTAATCTAAAAACATCTGAGTTTGAATTTAAAAAAGGCCCCTTATTTTCGAACATCATATTAATAGATGAAATTAACCGTGCTCCTGCAAAAACACAGTCGGCATTGTTTGAAGCCATGGAAGAACGTCAAATTACGGTTGATGGAAAAACATATCCTTTAACAGCACCCTTCATGGTATTGGCTACCCAAAACCCAATTGAGCATGAAGGCACGTATCGCTTGCCGGAAGCGCAACTCGACCGCTTTATATTTAAGATCGAAGTTGATTATCCCTCTCTTGACGATGAAATAAAAATTATTTCGGAATACCATGCAAGAAAAAATACGGTTGATATAAACTGTGTAAATGCGGTAATAAATGCCGGTAATATAAAGGATTTCAGGGCAAAGGTAAGTTCATTGCATATTGATCCGAACTTAATTTCATACATCGCAAAAATTGTAAATCAAACCCGGAATAATGCATCTCTTTATTTAGGTGCCTCACCACGAGCCTCACTATCGATTCTTTCAACATCAAAAGCAATTGCTGCTATACGTGGTCGTGATTTTGTTACTCCTGAAGATATTAAGTTTGTTACAACACCTGTTTTAAAACATCGTGTAATGCTTACACCGGAGAAAGAAATGGAAGGAATTTCTTCAACTGATGTGATAAAACAAATTGTTGAACAAATTGAGATACCGAGATAGTCATTGGGTATTGGTCAGTGGTCAATGGGTATTGGTCACTGGGTATTAAGTCTAAGCATCACTTTGAAACATAGCACCAAATAACCAATCACCATTGACCAATTTGAAAGCATCTTTTTGAAACACTAGGCCTAATAACTAATGACCACTGACTAATGACCAACTTAATCAAATCCATATACTTCACAAACCTGCTGTACTATGTTATAGCGGCAGAAGTAGTGCTGCTTGTTTTTGGCTTTTTCTTCAGTAGTATTGCGCCTTTTGTTGAATATGGATTGCTTATGATTCCAATATTATTGTTGGTAGATATTGTTATTTTATATTCCAATAATAATGGCCTTTTCGGCAGACGCAATACATTGGATAAATTATCAAATGGTGATGATAATTTAATACAAATTGTTTTAGAAAACCGTTACTTGTTTCCGGCACGGTTAACTGTAATTGATGAAATCCCTTTTCAATTTCAAGCAAGGGATACTGAATTCAATTTAACTATTGAATCAGGGAAGAACAAAACAATTGAGTACACCGTCCACCCTGTTAAACGTGGCGAATATAGCTTTGGAGCATTAAATATATTTGTAAGAAGTCCGATAGGATTTATTCAAAAACGTTATCGCTTTTCACAAGACATGATGGTACCGGTATATCCATCATTTTTACAAATGCGCAAATATGAATTACTTGCCATATCTAATAACCTGACGAATTCAGGAATAAAAAAAATACGCAAAACCGGAAGCAATGCGGAGTTCGATCAAATTAAAGAATACGTTTACGGTGATGATTATCGAACCATAAATTGGAAAGCTACCGCACGAAAAAATAAGTTGATGATCAATCAGTTCCAGGATGAAAAATCACAACAAGTTTATTCTGTTATTGATATGGGCCGCGTAATGAAAATGCCATTTGAAGGCCTGAGTTTACTGGACTATGCAATTAATTCAAGCTTGGTCATTTCAAATATTGCAATGTTGAAACAAGATAAGGCTGGCATTATTACCTTTTCGCACAAGGTGCAATCCATTTTACTTGCAGAACGAAGGAGTGCTCAGCTTCAAAAAATTTTAGAATTACTTTACAATCAAAAAACGGGCTACCTGGAAAGTGATTTCGAAAAGTTATACATCAATATAAAAACAAAAGTAAATCAACGTAGTTTATTATTGCTTTATACCAATTTTGAGAGTTTGTCCGGCTTGCAGCGCCAACTAAAATATTTGCGCAGGTTGGCAAAAGATCATTTATTAGTTGTGATATTTTTCGAAAATACGGAATTGCAGGCATTTATGGATAAACCCGCTGTAACTACTGAAGAAGTATATAATAAAACCATTGCTGAAAAATTTATTTACGAAAAGAAACTGATCGTAAAAGAGCTTGAGAAATATGGAATTCATTGCATTTTAACAGATCCGAAAAAACTTTCGGTAAATACAATTAATAAATATCTGGAATTGAAGGCGAGAGGGTTGATATAGATTGGAAGTTAAGAGTTAAGAGTTAAGAACCAAGAGTCGAGAAGCAAGAACCGATGAATCAAGAAACAAATAAAGATTTATCAGCATAAATATTCACGAATGGATTTCGAAGATAAACCGAAAAAGAAACTTACGCCTGCTCAGGCATTGATCAGAGCGCAACTGGCCTGTGCTTACCAGGAACGTTGCCATCAGGAGATGCGTAATAAACTTTATGAATGGGGACTTTATCCTGATGCCGTAGAAAACATCCTTGCAAATTTAATAACAGACAATTATTTAAATGAGGAACGATTTGCAAAAGCTTACGCAGGAGGGAAATTCAGAATAAAAAAATGGGGAAGAATAAAAATAAAAATAGAATTAAGAAAACGAAAACTCTCCGACTATTGCATTAAAAAGGGAATGCTGGAGATCGATGATAAAGACTATATAAAAACATTGAAACAAATAATTGAAAAAAAGTCAAAAGAAATTAAAGGGGGCAGCTTACAGGTCCGCAACTATAAAACAGCTCAATATGCGGCTTCACGCGGCTTTGAGCAAGATCTAATATGGGATATTTTAAAAGAAGAATGACACTGAATTCAAAAGAAAAAAAGGTCAAAATTTAAAAGAAAAAAACAGCATATTTTTTGAATTTTGACTTTTCTCGTTTTTTAATTTACACTTACTTCAACAAACCCACCTCCTGTAATATTGGCAATGCTTCTTTTTTATAAAGTACAGGAATTATTTTTCTAACTACCTTCCCTTCCGGCCCCTCAAAATAGATCATTAATCGTGGAAAGGAAAATGCAGGAGTTTTAAAATAAACCGATCTTATTTTATTTCTGCTAATGGTAGGCGTTCTACTGCTTTGAAAACCTTCTTTAATACGAATAAAGGAAATGAATAACAGAAAAAGTGCACCATAATTAATAGGGTGTTTGAAAAAATTCACTCCGTAAAACGTTACGGCTATTGCCGTATAAAAAAACAGAAATGCAAATAATATATAGTTCAAAACGCTCATTACCCCCCAACCTTCTCCTAATTCGTGTTCCAAAGGTATACGTACTACTTCCTTAGTATTGATAATGAAAATAGTATCGTCAGTAATATGGCAATATTCCTGTTTGTTGATCCTAAAATATTTTGTTTGCATTGGATTTTTGTATTATTGCTTGGAGCGGTCTTTCTGACCTTGTTTCAGAATCTGTGCGAAAGCTTGTTTTAAGATCCTGAACCATGTTCAGGATGACATTTCCAATAAAATTGCTACAAAAATACGCTGAATTTTCATCAAAACTGGCATTAATTTATTAAATTGCACCATGATTACAACTGACCAATTAAAAGACCTTCGGGAACGCACGAGTGCGTTAAGGGGGCATCTTTGACCTCGATCGTAAATTGCTAGAAATAGCCGAAGAAGAAGAAAAAGCTCTTGCTCCCAATTTTTGGGATAACCCTAAAAAAGCAGAAGAGCTCCTTAAACTTACCAAAATCAAAAAAGACTGGACGAGATCGTATGCTGCCTTAACAGGGAGTGTGGATGACCTTACCCTTTTGTATGAGTTCTACAAAGAAGGTGAAGCCACCGAAGATGATGTAGAACAGCAGTTTCAAGCCACATCAAAAATGCTGGAAGAAATTGAATTTAAAAATATGCTCAGTGGAAAAGAGGATGTTTTAAGTTGCGTGATACAAATAAATTCAGGTGCAGGTGGTACAGAAAGCTGCGACTGGGCAGAAATGCTGATGCGCATGTATATGATGTGGGGAAGTAAACATGGGTATAAAATAATTGAAACCGACCGAACTGATGGTGATGCAGCAGGAATAAAATCCGTTACATTAGAATTTGTAGGTGATTATGCTTTCGGTTATTTAAAAGGTGAAAATGGTGTACACCGCTTGGTGCGCATTTCTCCGTTTGACGCGAATGCGAAACGTCATACCTCTTTTGCATCTGTATATGCATATCCATTAATTGATGATACTATTGAAATAGACGTAAATCCTGGAGATATTGAATTTGATACATTTCGTGCAGGTGGTGCCGGAGGACAAAATGTAAATAAGGTAGAAACCGCTGTACGCTTGCATCACAAACCTTCCGGGATTATTATAAAAAATCAGGAATCACGTTCACAATTGCAGAATAAGGAAAACGCCATCAAACTTTTAAAATCACAATTATTTGAAATTGAATTACGTAAACAGCGTGAAGCAATTGATAAGATTGAAGGGAATAAAAAGAAAATTGAATGGGGTTCACAAATTCGCAACTATGTTTTTCAACCTTATAAATTGATCAAAGATATTCGAACAGGCTATGAAACTTCAAATGTACAGGCAGTAATGGATGGAGATCTCGATGGTTTTATTAAATCGTTTTTGATGGAGTATGGGAACAGCTGAGAGTTGGGAGAAGGTTAGTTCGCATTGTGTAAAAGCCTATAAGGAGTGGGATAACAAATGTGTTCGCGGGGATGAAATTATAAATATTACAAATCGCAATAAAAAATGATCACAATTTACCACAACACCCGCTGCTCTAAAAGTCGTGAAGCATGCAGCATCCTAGAAGATAAAGGTGTTGAATTTGAAACTATAGAATATTTAAAAACACCTCCAACACAAAAAGAGATCAAAGGACTTTTGAAAATGCTGGGTATGAAGGCCCAAGATATTGTCCGTAAAGGAGAACCGTTGTATAAAGAAAAGTTTGCCGATAAAAAACTATCTGAAAGTGAATGGATAAAAACACTTGCTGAAAACCCTATTTTAATTGAACGACCAATTATTGTTAAAGGGAACAAAGCAATTATTGGAAGGCCTCCTGAAAAAGTATTGGAATTATTAAAATAAATTAAACCACTCTGCAATGAAAGTGCAGAGAATGAAATTCTTTTAGCAAATGATAATACAGTGCGTCATTGCGAGGAACGAAGCAATCCCATACCAATAATTAGATTGCTCCGTTCCTCGCAATGACGACAACAATTGAAATTTTGTAGAAAATGTAATTCTTGCATTGAATTGCATAGCTTTATACTAACGAACTGATACAATAAAATTATTGTTGCTGAAGAACCATATTAAACAGCACTAATTCTGTCTAACACCATATTTATAAGTGGTTTCCATTAATATTTTACCATTCATATCATAGTAGATCCAGTTGCCATGCGGTTTGCTTTCTACACGACTGCCTTTTTTATCCCTCACTAATTTATAAGAAGTATTGCCTTTCAATTTCGCGTTTTCGTACCATGAACTGCACTTACCACTTAATTTTCCTTCTGTAAAAGTTTGCTCCATTGATTTTACGCCTGTTGGATAATAATTGGTCCAATGCCCGTCCGGCCTTTCATCTTTATAATTCCCTTCACTATCCATAATACCTTGAGGAGTCCAGAATATCCAATGTCCATTTTTTTTGCCGGCTTTATAGCTTCCCTCTTCTTTGGTTTTTCCTGAATCAAAATAATATTTCCATTTACCATTTTTCAAACCATCTTTATAAAAACCTTCGTAGTTAGGTTTCTCATTCGGAAACCAACCTTTCCAACTGCCATCTAATTTTCCAGCTTTAAAATTTCCTACATCTTTTGTTAAACCATTATCGTACCATGCCATCCATGTTCCTTCTTCTTTTCCGGCACTATATTTACCTTCCTGCAGCTTTTGACCATTTTCAAACCATACAGTCCAGGTCTCTTCTTTTTTATTTAATTTGAAATTACCTTCCTTCCATTTTGATCCATCCTTATACCAATAGGTCCATAGACTATCCAACAGATCATTTTTATAATAACCTTCCGATTCCTTTATGCCGGTATCAAACCAATTCATCCACTTTTCATTACGGAGATCATTTACCAACAAACCTTCCATTTCAATTTTACCATCTTCGTTAAACCATTTCCAATAGCCCGTTTTTTTATCATTTACATAAGGCCCCTGACTTTTTATAGTTCCGTTTTTAAACCAGTTTGTACAAATTCCGTTTTTCTTGCCCAGCTTGTAAGTGACCACATAATCCTTTTCACCGGCAGTTGTATAATACATCCACTCTCCGTCCATACGGCCATCTTTATAATCACCTTCGGCCTTGTTTTTACCATTATCGTATACTATAGTGAGTTTACCGTTTCCATTCTTTATGATCTGTTCATTAGCTTCCGACCAGAGGTTAATAAAGAGTACCTCCTCATTTTCATACGTTAATTCCTGCTGAGGCTTGCCTGTTTTAAACCATTCTTTCCATAAGCCAACTTGTTTCCCGTTTTTATAAAAACCTTCTTTTTGTTTTTTACCATCGATATACCAACCAGTATAACTCCCTTCGGCAACATTATTTTTGAACACGCCTTCACTTTCTTTTTGTCCGTTTCCGTAATAATAGATCCATGATCCTTCTTTTTTTCCTGCCAAATAATTTTCAACACTTTTTAATGTTCCATTTTCATACCATCCTGTCCATGCGCTATCAGGTTTATCCTCTTTAAAAAAAGTGTACTGTGCCTTGTTGCCATTATTGTACCAATATTTAAAAGCGCCATTCTTTTTCCCTTTACTATAATTTTCTTCCGTCTTATTTTTTTTATCGGCATAATAGGAAACAAATTTTCCATTTTCTTTTCCATCAAGAAAAATCCCTTCCTTAGCCACCTCCCCATTCACATACCACGCGGTATATTTACCGTGCTGCATCCCATCTTTCATTTGTTGCTCACTTTTCTTTTTTGTTTGAGCAGCATCCCAATATTCTGTTACCAACTGTGAAAAGGCACTTCCGGTGAATAAAATGAAAGACAGAAGGAACAAACTTTTTTTAATTTTCATATTTAATTCTTATTTATATACTGTATTTTAAAACGGGAATATTTCTATAATATTGAGCTCACACAACAAAAGAATAAAATAGAGCCCAAAATTCTATCCCAATTAATTACAATTTTTAAAATACAAAAATACAAAAAACCATTAAGTAAAAAATCAAATATATAATTGAAGGGAATGCTAATAAAAGTGGATTTAAACTAAGTAAATATTACAAAAGAGCTTCTGATTTTAATTAAAATAAAGCACCGGAATATTTACCAATAAAGGGAAAGAGAAATTTAGAAGAAATGAAAAAACATTTAAAAACAAAATAGGAGAGTAAAAATCAATTTTTTATTTTATTCCCATTAAATCAAACAACCAAAATAAAATAGCGCCTAACAACCCACTGATAGGGATAGTTAAAACCCATGCCCAAAGCAAGCTGATCGTAATTCCCCATTTAACAGCTGATACACGTTTTGTGATACCAACACCAATAATAGAACCGGTTATTGTATGTGTTGTACTTACAGGAATACCCATTTTTTCAGTCATAAAAAGTGTAAGTGCACCGGCAGTTTCGGCACTCACTCCTTCAAGCGGGGTTACTTTAGTGATCTTAGTACCCATTGTTTTTATAATTTTCCATCCCCCCATCATTGTTCCACAACCAATTGCGGTATAGCATGCAATAGGTATCCAGCCTGGAATGTGATGAATTGACATTTTACCTTTGGCATCTGCAATTTGCTCGATATGAGCCCATTCAGGTATTGGCAAACCTTGTGCTTTTAATTGAGCCACATATACCATTAACGCTGCGGCCATAATACCCATTACTTTCTGGGCATCATTACCACCATGGCCGATACTGAATAACCCGGATGAAACGAGCTGTAAACGTTTAAACCAACGCGTAGCTCGGGCGGGATGGGCCTTTTTGCTAATATTTACAATAATAACAGTAATGATCGAGGATATTATCATACCTATTATAGGCGCAAGAAAAATAAATGCAAATGTGATAAGGATCTTTTCCTGGTTCACAACTCCGAAACCAGCATGCGCAACAGCAGCACCGGCAAACCCACCTATCAAGGTATGCGATGAACTGGAAGGAATACCAAACCACCAGGTTAATAAGTTCCAGGAAATAGCAGCAATTAAACCGGCAGCAACAACAGCAAAATTAATGGCATCAGTATGTACAATTTTTGCAACCGTATCTGCTACTTTTAAATCAAAGATCCAGAAAGCAACAACATTAAAAAATGCAGCCCAAATAACGGCCTGGAAGGGACTAAGTACCTTTGTGGAAACAATTGTTGCTATTGAGTTTGCTGCATCATGAAAGCCATTGATAAGGTCAAAAATAATAGCAAGAATAATAATAACGATTAATATAGTCATCTTTTATTTAGTGAGTTAGAGATTTAGTGAATTGGGGATTTAGTTAATTAGAGATTTAGAGATTTGATTAAACTCCAATTCTTTATATCTCTAATTCTCCAATTTTTTTTATTTATGCATTCTTCACCAAAATAGATTCAAGAACATTTGCCGCATCTTCACACATATCCGTAGCAGTTTCCAGTGCTAAAAGAACTTCTTTCATTTTGATGATCTCAATTGCATTTTTTTCCTCTTCAAATAATTTAGCAATTGCCATATCAAAAATATCATCGGCATGATTTTCAATGCTATTAATACGAACACAGGCTTCTTTGATCTTATTAATATTTTTCATGTTCTTTAATTCACACACTGCATTATGCAATTCCTCAGAACATTTTTCAATTAATTCGGCAAGTTTAACAATTGCCGGAGTCATTGTTTCCACTTTATACAGCTCAATACGCTTTGAAGAACCATGTACATAATCAGCAATATCATCAATTGCAGAGATCAACGAATGAATATCTTCTCTATCATAAGGTGTAATGAAATTAGCGCTTAACTCGTGAAAGGTTTCATGAGTGATACTATCACCAACATGCTCCAAACGCTCGATCTCGCGGATCAATTCCTTTCTTCTATCCAAGGAAGTGGTTGTTACCATTTCAACTAAAGCCTTTGAAATATCAATTAAATTAGCAGTTGCTTTTTCGAAAAGCACAAAGAAAATTTTATCTTTTGGTTGAAAAAATTGAAAGATGTTAAAGCCCATTTTATATTGTTTTTTATATGTTACTATTTGTAAATTTAAATGTATTAAAAAAATGCAATCTTGAATTGATTTTTCGCCTATTAAAAACGCATTAATTACATTTTTTTAATTTCTAATCTGATTAATTTCCGTATATGATAGCAATCTATCAATAAAGAACAAAATATAAATTTAGCTCTTGTTTTTCTCAACAATTGGCCTGTGTTTCAGCACTTTAGCTTCAATATAAAAAATAATCTCTTCTGCCATATTTTTAGCCTGGTCTCCAACACGCTCTAACTTACGGATAATAGATAATAGGTATAAGGCTTGTTCTGTGCAATCAGGATGACTACGAATATAGTCTGCAATAACAGCATTTGCTTTAATATTGATATCATCCAATAATTCATCCTGCTGGAAAATTTTTCTTGCAAGGGCAGTATTTTCTCTATCAAATGCATCCAACACCTCATTCATCATATTGATGGCTGCTTCGTACATTTCAACCACACGTGTGATCTCTAAAAGTTGCTTATCAAAATTATGGTCAACATTGATCACAAATTTGGCAATTCCTTCAGCGATATCCCCCGTACGTTCAAGATTATTATTTATTTTCAACACTGCTAAAACAAAACGAAGATCCACTGCCACCGGGTTAAACAAAGCAAAAATATTTTCGCAGTCGCGGTCGAGCTTTAATTCATAGGCATTCACCCGTCTTTCGCTCAATATTACTTCGCGCGCTAAATCTTTGTCCAAATTTAATAACGATTCTTTACCTTTATTTAATTGCAAATTTACAAGAGTCCACATTTTAATGGCTTCTGTTTTCAGCTGTTGTAGTTCAATATCTAAATGTGACATGATGATTTAAAAATTTAAATTGTGTTAATTTTAAAAATATATTTCTATCCTACCATAATTATAATTGTCTCTGTTTTTTTATCCTATTTCCTGAGTCTTTACCCTTAATTTATTATCCAAAACGACCAGTGATATAATTTTGTGTTCGTTCGTTTTTTGGCTTTGTAAATATAAGCTTTGTACTATCATGTTCTACCAATTCCCCCATGTAAAAAAATGCAGTTGTATCACTCACACGACCGGCTTGCTGCATATTATGGGTGACAATAACAATGGTATATTGATTTTTTAATTCATAAATTAATTCTTCAACTTTTGCAGTTGAAATAGGGTCCAGCGCTGAAGTTGGCTCATCCATTAATATTACCGAAGGCTGAATTGCTAAAGCTCTGGCAATGCAAAGGCGCTGTTGCTGTCCTCCGGAAAGCTCAAATGCTGACTTTTTCAATTTGTCTTTTACCTCCTCCCACAAAACAACCTGTTTGATGGAGGTTTCTACCCGTTCCTCAATTATTTTTTTGTCTGTAACTCCATTCACACGTAAACCATAGGCAACATTTTCAAATATAGTTTTTGGAAAGGGATTTGGTTTCTGAAATACCATTCCTACATTTTTTCTCAGGCTATCTACATTAACTCCTTTTGCATAGATATCTGCACCATCAATCAATATATTACCGTCAAGCTTAATTCCGTCAATTAAATCGTTCATACGATTAAATAAACGCAAATAAGTGGATTTCCCGCAACCCGATGGACCAATTAAGGCTGTTACAGTATTAGCTTTAATGGCAATGTTAATATTTTTCAAAGCCTGAGATTGGCCATAAAAAAAATTTACATTTTTCGATTCAATCTTGTACATTTTTTATTGTTGGTTAATTATTTTTTACTAAAAATCAATGAAGATCAGCCAATACATTTTTCAGTATTCCCATTTCTTTATTTTCGCTTAATTCATTTTAACTTTTTTACCAAAATACTTTCGTAATCCATTTGCCAGTAAATTAGCTATTAACACTATTATTATTAATACTAAAGCTGTTCCATAGGCAATTGGCCGCGATTCTTCAATATTAGTCCCACTTGTTGAAATTACATACAAGTGATATGGCAATGCCATTGTCTGATCAAAAATACTTGTTGGCAATTTTGGTAAAAAATAAGCAGCAACGGTAAATAAAATTGGTGCTGTTTCGCCCGATACTCTTCCTATAGAAAGAATCAGGCCAGTAATGATATTTGGAAATGCGATAGGCAAAACCACTCTGCGAGTAGTTTCCCATTTGCTTGCTCCCAACCCTAAACTTGCATGTCGAAAAGTGTTTTCAACGGCCTTTAATGCTTCTTCGGTAGTTCTGATCACAACAGGCAAAGCCAGTAATCCAAGGGTAAGCGAGCCCGCCAAAATCGAATCACCAAAACCTAATTTATTCACAAATAATGCCATCCCAAATAATCCAAAAACAATAGAAGGGATCCCTGCCAGGTTATTCGTCATTTGTTTGATGATCTTTTTTATTATTCCTTCTTTCACATATTCATTCATATAAATTGCAGCTAATACTCCAATTGGGAAAGCAAATAGCATACTTCCTCCAACCAAACATAATGTTCCGATAATGGCTGGAAAAACCCCACCTTTAGTCATTCCGTCCTCAGGACCTTTTGTAATAAAATCCCAACTGATCGCTGAAACTCCCTTAACGACAATAAACGACAGAATAATAAAAAGAATAGCAATAATTGAGTAACTCAACAATCGGAATATCCAAAAAGCAATGGATTGATTACGCCTTTTTCGTTTAGCTAATTTATTTTCGTCAAGCGCTTGCATCAGTGTTTATTATATTTTTTTCTGTTCGAAATAAATTCAACAGTTAGATTAATAATTAATGTGATCAGGAAAAGAATACATCCCAAAGCAAATAATGCTTTATAATGCAGTCCACCGTTTGGCGCTTCACCTAATTCAGCAGCAATAGTTGCAGGGATCGTTCGCACTGGTTCAAGTATTGAATGTGGAATAACAGCAGCATTTCCGGTAACCATTAATACAGCCATCGTCTCACCAATAGCACGCCCAATACCTAAAATAGCTCCCGCAGAAATTCCCGAAATAGAATAAGGAATAACCACTTTATAAATTGTTTGCCATTTACTGGCACCCAATGCTAAGCTCGCTTCTTTCATGGCACGTGGTGTATTTCGCATGGCATCTTCCGAAATTGTTATAATTGTTGGCAAGGCCATGATACCAAGTATAATACTTCCAGCCAAACCTGTTTCTCCAACAGGCAGATCAAATGTTTTTTGAATGAGCGGAACAATAATTACGAGACCAAAGAATCCATACACCACTGATGGAATACCTGCTAAGAGCTCAATTAAGGGTTTCATGACATTACGAACCTTATCATTGGCAATTTCACTCATAAAAATTGCAGCAGCTAATCCAAGTGGTAAGGCCAATAAAATAGCACCTAAACTCACCCATAATGTCCCTAATATTAAAGGCATCACACCTAATTGTGCAACCGGTTGAGCCGTTGGGAACCACTCTTTACCTCCTATAAAGGCTGAAATCGTTACTTTATCAATTTCAAGCGATCTACCTTTAAAATCTTTCGCAAGATACTTTTCAGGAAAAAAGGCGATCATATTTGGTAAGCTATCTGTTAACCGGCTGATACAGCTGGCAAGTCCCTCAAAATTTTCACCGATCTCTTCATCGCTGTAATAATTTGAAATGTCTTCTAATCGGAACAAAACAATAGAATCGGGTGTTCCACCTAATTCATTCCAATGAGTGATCTTTTGGTCGTAAATATTTTTTATGGATTCGGAAGATATTTTTTTAACAGGATTACTCTTATTGATCGTAACAACATAACCATCTTCTATTGGTTTGTTATTAAAAACACCCAGGCCTTCTTTAAAAAGAAAAAAAACGATCAGCACTACTGTTAAACTGGTAACAGTGCCGCTTAACATCAATAAGCCTTCAATAAATTTTTCGGAAAATTTTTTATAAAACGTTTTCACACTATTCAATAATTAATACTACAAATGTAAAAAGAGAAGATCCCGTATCCATTTAAAACGCGTTATGCTTCCGTTATCTCAATGTTAATTTAATGTTAACAAATGCTGGTTGCTGACCAAATCGTAACAAAATTTCAAATATTAAATAATAAAAAATGTAATTAAGCCTATATTAACAAAAACCCCTAATAGTGCATCAGGCTCTATCAGGGGTTTTATTGATTCTACACTTTTAACTTTTTTTACAGTTAAAGTTGTGGAAGTAGTGTGGCTAAAAAACGGACACTTAACAAAATAATTATTTTGTTAAAGGCACATATCCCACTTCTTCCACAGTTTTTTGTCCTTCAACAGATAATATATAATCAACAAATGGTTTAACAGCTTTTTCAATAGTTGTTGGGTAGTAATAATACAAAGGACGAATGATCGAATATGTTTTATTTTTTGCAGTCTCCATGGAAGGTCCTATATATGTTTTGCCTTTATCATAAGATACCTTAAGAGCTTTCACTTCTTTTTCTAAGTACGCCAATCCTACATACCCAATAGCACCTTTTGTTTGACTTATGGATTGAATGATCGCTCCTGTAGCAGGCATGTTTAATACAGAAGAAGCATAATTTTTGTTATTCAAAACATGTTCTTTAAAAAACTCATAAGTACCGGAGCTCGTTTCGCGAGAATAAACAGTTATTACCAAATCTTCTCCACCTACTTCTTTCCAGTTTTTTATTTTACCGGTAAAAATTCCTTCAATTTGTTCCCTGGTAATTTGGGATACTTTATTTGAGGGGTTAACAACCACCGCTAATGCATCAAAAGCAATTATAGTTTCTTTCACTGCTTTACCTGCATTTTGCAATTTCATTTTTTCAGCCATTTTCATTTTACGTGACGACATGGCTATATCGGTTGTTCCATCTACCAATGCTGCTAAACCTACACCACTCCCACCACCGGTAACAGTAATCTTTGCTGATTTATTTTGTTTCATATAGTTCTCTGCCTCTTTTTGTGAAAGCGGTAATACGGTATCACTCCCTTTTATTTTTTGAGCAAAACTTATACCTGAATAAAGTGCTAAGCTGATTAGGATCGTTTGTATTTTCATTTGTTTTATATTTTTTTAGCTTTGATTTAAAATTTGTTGTCGAACATTATTAGGACTGAAAAAGCAAAAGTATTATTTTTTTTTAAAATTTAAATTGCATCCGAACAGTCATAACATTATCCTTAATATCCTGTCCATACCCCGAAATAAGAGTTTCTTCATTTTTTACCAGATCATAATACAGCACAAATTTCAAATTTGTATTCATCCGGTAGGTAAGTCCAAACCCGTATGTATCAAACCTGATATCCGCTAATTTAGTATTTGTTCCAGTTTTTCCAATTTCAGTTCCGGAAATTTCCACATTGGGATCATACCAATCATATTTTGCCACAACCTGGAATTTTGATTGACCGATGTTTTGAATAAAGTAAAAATAAGCTCCATTGAAATTCCGGTGGAACAAAGCCGTTGTGGGAGCTCCTGTGGGGCTTCTTGACGATTTATCAGTTCCGGGTTGTTCACCTTGAATATATTCAGCGCGAAGTGTTGTGATCCCGATTTTTGAATCAATTGAAACTTGTGCGTCTGCCCCCATGTAGATCCTTTTTGCTACACGATTATAATTTCCGGTGTCAGTTGCAAACACAAAACCATTATCTCCATTGATAGGTTGAAAATTATAATCTTTATTGCTACCAACCCGATATCCACCATAATAGTATGATCCACCAATTGCAAATGAGACTTGTTCACTTTTTGCAGTTTTAGAATATTGTAGACGACCTGTAAAATCTTTATGGCTATCGAATTCAGGTGAAACACCCGCTGAACCGTTCATTACAGCAACATCTACTTTTAATCCATGCAATGGAGACGACTTTGGCATTTGCATTGATCCGAAAACACCCAAATCACGTTCGGTAGGGAAAAGTGTTTGATTATAACGGGCACGCTCAGGTGTTTCACGTTCACTTGAAGATTGTGTTACCTCAAAGCCAAACTGGTCTTGCAATAAACCGGCTGTTAAACTAAACATGTTTTTCCAGGGATCAGTAATTCTAATAAATGTTTCACGCATATTTAAACCTTTTTCAGTGGCATCCGTATTGAGCACCATTTCCACATTTTCATACGTATAAGTAAATTTAAAGCGACCTCTTCGCATTGTAAAACGACTGTAATATTTATTGGTTCCGTTCGTAAAATCTCCACCAGCAAATGACGGAGCTCCTGCCGAGTCAATATATTGATATTGAGGCTGTACGTAGCCTGTTATCTTCAATCGCTTCATTTTAGAAATATCATCCGACATATTTTGCACATACCTGGTTAATGTATCCAATGGTGCTTCAATTGATTCTTGCGCCTTTATCTTAAAGTTTGATAGCGCTAAAGTAGCTCCAGTAACGGTTAATAAAACATTTCTTTTAAGGCTCATTTCGGTTAATTTTTTGTTAATAAAACGTTATCTGCGACAAATGTATCCCTTCAGCAGCTTTTAAATGTTACCTCAATGTTAAGTTTTTGATAAAATAAAAACAATCACCCATTGCAGTATTCTTAGTCATCACAAAAAAATGGATCTATACAATTTATCCCTTCATCAGGAAATTCATAAATTGAATGTTTGAGAATGAGCATTTTTGTGAAAGGCAAAATTACGGCTATAGCCCTTTTATATCAATGTAAACGATAACACCCAATAATGATAAATATCAAATTTAGAGATATGTTCTCCCCTTCATAACCGAATCATTTTTTGCATTTGATTCATGTTTCTGCTCCTAAAAAAATATCGACACACCTTAGCCGCATTTAAATTCTGGTGAATTTTTAATGTTAACAAAAAGTAAAGTCTATTTGTTCCTTACTTAACATTATTTTCATTTCACACTAATACTTAGTTAACCTTCCGGCAGTTCCTTTGTAAGAAAAAACAGAAGGGAAATTAAAATGAAAAAGAAATTATTTTGTACGCTTGCAGTTATCCTATATATAAATGCAGCATTTGCCCAAAACTCTAACATTAAAGGAAAAGTAATTGACGAAAAAACAGGAGAAACATTGCCAGGTGCTGTTGTAGTTATTCAAGGAACATTTACCGGAAGCAATACAGATCTGGATGGAGCTTTCAGTATAGAAAATATTGTTCCCGGAAAATATACGTTGGAATGCAAACTGATCTCCTACAATACCAAACTACTTACAGATGTAATTGTAAAAACCGGAGAGCCGACAATAGTATCCTTAACATTATCCGCTGCGTCCACTGATTTGGGAGTAGTTGAGATAGTTGCAACAATGAACAAAGAAACAACCAATTCCATGTTGGTGATGCAAAAAAACAATGCATCGGTATCGGACGGGATCTCGTCAGAATCAATAAAAAGAACACCCGACAGAAATACAAGTGATGTACTTAAACGCATCAGCGGTGCAAGTATCCAGGATAATAAATTTGCTGTTATCAGAGGCTTGAACGATCGATATAATGCGGCATACATTAATGGCGCGCCCTTACCAAGCTCTGAGTCGGACAGGAAAGCTTTTGCTTTTGACATCTTTCCTTCCAACATGCTTGATAATTTAGTAATAACAAAAACGGCAACACCTGATCTACCGGGTGAATTTGCAGGAGGAGTGATCCAGATCAACACCAAAAGTATCCCCGAAAAAAATGAACAAACACTCTCTATAACCGGTTCATACAATACCATCACCACATTTAAAGAATATAAAACGTATGAGGGCGGAAAGTATGATTGGTTAGGCGTTGATGATGGAACAAGGGCTTTACCATCAATAATACCTGCTACTTCGGAGTTTTCACATTTATCAGTTGAACAAAAAGGTGAACTGGCAAAACAAATAACTCCATCCTGGGCTATTAAAACAGTCACAGCTTTACCTTCTCTTAATGCACAATATAGCATTGCTAACGTGGGAAAAATTTTTAAACGTGAGGCAGGCAGTATCTTTTCTATTACCTACCAGAATAATTATAACTACAATGAAATAATAAGACGTGAGTATGAAGAACAATCAACAGGAGTAATAAAACGAATGGAATTAAGTGACCAGCAATACACACAGGCAATACTTGCAAGCGGGATGTGGAACCTTGCATACAAATTGAATGACAACAATCAGATCACTTGTAAAAATTTATTGAGTGTAAATAGTGATGATAAGGTAACCATTCGTAATGGTATTCGCGAATTTGATCAACCCGAAAAGATCTGGGAAAAATCATCACTTCGGTGGTTCACTCAAAACATACTTTACACAGGGCAGTTAAGCGGAGACCATTTATTACCTGCATCTAAAATAAAAATTAAATGGACCGGTGGGTTCAGTGATATCAAACGTGATGTACCAAATATGAGACGAATTGTATATCAGAAAACAGCAACAAATGAAGATGACCCCACAACAGCCTATGCTGCCGTTATACAAAATGAAGGTACAATCCCCAATGCAGCAGGCAATATGTATTTTTCAAAAACAAATGAAGATATCTATAGTTTTAAATACGAAGCAAACTATCCATTTAAAATTAAAGAAATAAAAACTGATCTTAAAATCGGGGGCTTTCATCAATACAGAGATAGAAGTTTTGAAGCACGTAATTTAGGATTTTCAAAATACAGAAAAGGAAGTACAACAAAATTCAATAGTCAATTATTGCTACTTCCTGAAGAAGAAATTTTTGCAAGTACCAATATGGGAATACTTGATCAGCCAGGGCCCAATAACGGAGGATTCAAACTGGATGAGGCAACCAAAACAAGCGACAGCTATTCAGCATCTTCCTTTTTAAATGCTGCATTTGCAATGTTCGACAACAAATTTTTTGAAAGACTGAGAGTGATCTATGGTGTTCGTTTAGAATCTTATAACCAGCAACTTCATACTATAAAAGACGGAAGCAACACTCCTGTTGATGTTGATACAACGGTGAATGATCTTTTACCATCTGTTAATGCAGTATATTCATTGACCGAAAAAATAAATATCAGAGCAAGTTATTACCGCACTGTATCCCGTCCTGAATTCAGAGAATTAGCTCCTTTTATATTTTTTGATTTTGTTACTGATTTTGCAGTTTCAGGAAACCCTGATCTACAGCGTGCATTAATTGATAATTATGATCTACGTTTTGAATATTATCCCGGGGCTGGGCAATTAGTTTCGGTTTCAGGTTTTTACAAAAACTTTACAAATGCTGTTGAGCAAGTAAATCGCCCGGACGTACTGCGTGAATTGTATTATGTGAATGTTCCAAAAGCAACTAATATAGGAGTAGAATTAGAATACCGCTTTAAATTAAGTGCGCTCTTTGGAAACGACTCAAGTGCGCTTTTATCAGCCACCACATTGTACACTAACTTTTCGTATATCAAATCAAAAGTAGATGTAAGTCAAATTAAAGGCGCTACAGCTGAAGAACGGCCTTTGCAAGGACAGTCTCCTGTGATTGTAAATGCAGGAATTCAATACATGCACCCAACAAATGGTTTGAGTTTAAGTATATCCTACAATCTGGTGGGTAAACGTATTTATATCGTAGGTAGCATAAGTGAGCCTGATTATTGGGAAAGACCACGTAATGTCCTTGATTTTCAAATTGCAAAAAAAATAAAAGAGCGTTTAGAAATAAAATTAAACGTACGTGATGCTCTTGCACAAAATTTAATTTTTTATCAGGATATTGATAAAAATGGTAAATACGATAAAGTAAAAGACAATACCATGATCGATACCAATTACGGGCAAACCGTATCTCTTGGTATCACATATAAATTTTAATTCCGTTTTGGAAATACAAAAAGATCTTTCAAACTATTTATCCTTAATAAAATTGAAAATGTCAGAAAGTTATTTGGCTCATTTTTAAAAAAAATTAACATTAAGTTAACAAACCATAAAAAAAATTAAAACCGCGGTACATAACATTAAGTTAAGGTTTTGGTAAGGAATACACAACCTCCGCTTAATTTCTACACAACATGGTGGTATTAGTTTTGTAAACAAGTATTTAAATAAAAAAATATTAATTAAAACATAAAAAAAATGAAAAAGATTTACACACTGGCATTAGCAAGCTTAATAGGAAGCTCGTTAAACGCACAAACAGCTTTTTGGACTCCTACATCTTATCAAGGAGCATTTCCTGTAACTGATAACACTGCAGCTACTGACTGGACAACAGGTTGGGCAAACTTTGATCCTGAAAATACGGTTTACGGAGCACCCACAACAACAGTAAGTGCCGACATTACAACCAACACCACTTGGACAACAGGTACCATTGTATTATTAGAAAATAAAATTTATGTAAAAAGTAATGCTGTATTAACTATTCAGGCGGGTGTTATTATTCGTGGCGACAAAACAACTCAAGGTACATTGCTTATATCAAAAGGGTCAAAAATAGTTGCACAAGGTACATCCAGTAATCCAATTGTATTTACTTCCAGTGAAGCTCCAGGTGCAAGAGCTGAAGGTGATTGGGGTGGAGTTGTAATTTTAGGAAATGCAACTAATAACCAACCAGGGGGTGTTGCAAACATAGAGGGCATAGTAGTTTCCACAGACAGTGAATATGGAGGCGTCAATGACCAGGACAGCTCTGGAGTATTTTCTTTTGTGCGAATTGAATTCCCGGGTATCGCTTTCCAACCAAATAAAGAAATCAATGGTTTAACATTTGGAGCGGTAGGATCAAAAACAAAGGTTGATCACATACAGGTGTCTTTTTCCGGAGATGATAGCTATGAGTGGTTTGGTGGAACCGTAGATGCAAAATACTTAATTGCATTCCGTGGTACTGACGATGATTTTGATACAGATTTTGGTTACAGAGGACGTGTACAATTTGGTTTGATCGTTAGAGATGCGGACTTATTTGATGCCGCAGGCGATTCAAATGGTTTTGAATCAGATAACGATGCTACCGGAACAATTAATTTACCAAGAACAGCACCAATTTTCTCGAACATCACAAGTGTAGGGCCATTACGTAATGGTACTGTAACATTACCTGTTGGTGAAAAATTTGAAAGAGCATTTTATATTCGTAGAAATTCTTCTCTCTCAATATTTAATTCAATTGCAGCTTCATGGGAAAAAGGTGTTTACTTAAAGGATGCAGGTACAGTTGACAACTTTACTACTAATGACTCAGCGGTATTTTCAAATAACCTACTCGCATCAGATATTAGTAAAGTAATTACAGCGGATGCAAATGCTTCACAATTGATCTACAATACAATTTTCTCAACCGATAATAATGATTCAACAAAAACCATAACGGAAATAGCCTGGATAAACGCATTTCCGGCATTATTATCTACAACACCTGATTACCGCTTGCAATCATCATCAATAGCTGCAACCGGTGCTTCTTTTACTGATAATAAATTTGGTGATATTTTTGCCGGAGTTAAAGAAAATGGAAATAAGATCAGCAGTATTCGCTTATATCCAAATCCAGTTAGCAATGAAGCCACTGTTGATCTGAATTTAAATGAATCAGGTACAGTTGTGATAACTGTTTATGACATTACCGGAAAAATTGCAGCAAATGTATTTACAGGCGAAATGAATTCAGGTATCAATACAGTTAAAATAAATACTTCTGATATACCGGCAGGAATTTATTTCACAACTATTGTTTCAAACAATGTTAAGAAAACTTTGAAAACTGTTATTATTAAATAATCGGCAATAATTTCCACAAATAAAACGCCTGTACAGTCATATTGTACAGGTGTTTTAATTTTTTTAAAACAATTGTTTTATTTAACAATTTCTTAACAATACAAGAAAATTGTTGGACATAAATTGGAATATTTTTGTAATAAAAAAACAAATGAATACTTCGAAAAAAATTTTAATTGTAGACGATGAACCAGATATTCTAGAATTTCTTTCTTACAACTTTAGTAAAAAAGGTTTTCATGTAGCCACAGCCATTAATGGCTTAGAAGGAATTAAAAAAGCAGAATCTGAATTACCTCAATTTATAATTTCAGACATTCTAATGCCGGAACTGAATGGGATAGAAATGTGTAAAGCCATCAGGGAAATTCCGCAACTAAAATTAATACCATTTTTATTTCTTACTGCAGTTAATGACGACTACAAGGTACTATACGCAATGCTGTCTGGTGCGGACCAATATGTGTCAAAGCCCATTAGATTTGAATATCTATTAGTTATGGTAAATCAACTAATAGAAGATAAAAAGCGGATTGCAAATAATATTCCGATGCAATGATTTGAATATATGGATATCAACTTTATTGAAATGAAACAAACATTTACCCTGATGATTAAAATCATTTTAACTAATGAGGATTGAGCGTAAGTTTACAGCCCAAAACAAGTTTTTGGGCTTAAGAACAAAAACTCATAATATAACCTAACAGTAAAATCAGAAAAACATGAACACAACATTAAAAAAAACGGAAACAAAATCTAAACCTTCCAAAAAGGATCTTCAGAAAAAAGTATCGGACATGTTAAATGCATTTGTAAAATCAATAACAACAGTTGATACAAAAAAAATAAAAAAGGCAATAAAGCGAGCTAGCAAAACGATTGCAAAATCTGTTAAAAAATCGATAAACGAGAAATCGGTGAATTCTAATTCAAAGAAAAACTCATCAATAAGAAAAAGATCTTTAAAAAAATCCAATAAAAAGACGATTGCTAAACCATCACCAGAAAACGTGCTTGCTATATTAAAAAACAAACAAATTAAATCGCTGAAAGAAATTTTGCCAAAAAAAAACGGTAAAAAAATACTTGAAACACCAAGTTATCAGAAAAATCACAAATTTTAAATCGTTTATCTGGCATAGCACCTTACAGAAAATATTCATTTATTAATAATTATTGAAATAAAAATATGAATCGTATTTTATTAGTATTTGAAGACATAAAAGAACTTGAACATATAGAAGTGAATCTGATCCGTAACGGATTTAAGATCTTAAAATCTTCTAACTTAAAAGATGCTTTGACAGAGGCAGAAGGAACTATGCCCGATCTGATAGTAGTAAATACATTGGATGCAGAAAAAGAGGTAGAGCTATTCAGTAAGCAAGTAAAAATGAAATACCTGAGAAAAGCATTATTACCAAGTTTAGTTGAATTGGAAGACTATTTAAATATACAAACACGGGAGCACCTTGTTATTAGAGAATTATTACGAAACAAAAAATATAGAAATAATGAAATTATTTTTTTTATTTCGAAAAAAGAATTAGTAAGCCGACCAAATTAAATAGGTAACGCGTCCAGAGTAAAGTTATCATAACGGTCATTTCCTGTTGTAGCTGTATTTCCTAAATCGAACGTTATTTTAACCTTGAAATTGCTATTATTATTAACACCCTGTATCGCAGAAAAATCAATACTATAAGCTATCCAGATTTCTGTTACAGTTACTATATTAGTTGGCAGGCCACTGGAAATATAGTTAAGGCCATCCAGTGTATATGAAAAAATATTACTTTGAGCACCACTGCTACTGCGCATGACCGCAAAACTAAAAACGGCATCTTTATAACCGGTGGTAGGCAAACTAACAGTTACTGTTGTAGAAGGGTTTCTCACACGCAGCGCACTTGCCGAATCATTCGCATTTCTCGCATTTAGAGATGTACCGGGAGTTACATCATCAAATGTACCGCCAACTGAAATTTCGCCTCCTCCTATTGAATAAGTTGGGCTTAACAATGTACTTACAGTATTAAAATTCCAATACTGAATTAACGTTTTGTTTCCGGGTGGAATTATTCCTGAAGGAGCCGCGAGTACTTCTACCCTGTCTTTCACACAAGAAGATAAAGTAATTACAAAAAGTATAATAATTGCGGTAAATCGCATCCTGGTATTTCTGAATAAACAAATCATTTTATTTTTATTTTATTACAAAACGTATTACTTGATTTTTACTAGTTTTTACTACGTATACTCCTTTGCTATATGTATCCGTTGAAATATGACTGACATTAGTAACTGAAGCTATCACACGTCCATACATATCATAAACTGCCCCGGTAATCGGTTCACTTAATAGTATATTCTCACCTGAAGTAACAGGATTGGGATACATGAAAATAGTCTCGTCTTTATAATTTTCATTTATACCTGTGACTCCAACTATAGAACTAGAAACAATAATATCGGTGATATTTATTTTTGTTCTTGAGCCGCTTCCTAATCCCGAATAGTAATAAGCCCAGCGAATTTGAACAACAGCCTGATTCCCACAAGATGACGGCAATGTGATAGGGCCAAATGTTTCACCATCTGAATCAATTGTTCCGGGGCTTGTGTATTCAATATCAGAAATGTTTGAATTAGGAAGATCGATATAACTACCTGCAATCCCAATACGATATTGTGCTCTTAATTTGTAAATTCGTGTGGCTGTGGCTACAGTGCCGGCTTTCCAGGACACCTGAATGTTGGACCTACTTGTAGTACTTAAAGCCAAAACCATTTCGCCCAAATTACCAGTAGAATCAGTCGAATGTCCGGGGCTGGTATTTAAAAAAGAAATTCCATTAGCATCCAATCCTTCCATACGTGTTTGGGAAGTTAAATTATAAGCAAGTATATAATCTCCGGTTCCATTTATTTGTGCCAGTGTTGGATCTACCTCATTAACATCGCAGTAATGAAAAACCATATTAGGAGGATAGATTCCTGCGGCATTTGTTGAAGGCCAATTATTAAAAACATACGCTGCAGGCCATGCATTATAAGGTGTTGGATCACTTTGAGCGTTAATGAAATTTGTAAATCCAGATGACACACCCAATAGTATCAGATGAAACAACGAGCAATTAAAACTTTTTTTCATGAGATTAAATATTAAAATTTATTGTTATTTATATTATGTATTAATGGTTAAAACATATACTGCCATCCAACCCGGATTTGATCGGTCCATTTCAGCGGTTCTAAATTTTCATCTTCAGTAACAATTTTAAAATAATGTATTTTAATACTGTTCTTAAATCCGTTTATCTGATACGCATAGGCAGCTGAAAACCGTTGGGCATCCCCACTTACCAAATCGTTTGTATTGTAATTTTCATAACGGGCCGAAAATATTGATTTCGTTCTTTTCCAGAAATAATTAATTTGCCCCTGCCAACCTCCTGCATATATTGTTTTTTTATTTACGTCCTCAGTTGTATTATGATACAAAGGATCATTACTATTTGCAGGATTTAATTTTAATAGTTGAGATTCCATTTGTGCTGAAAATCCCTGATAAGCAATACTTGCATCAAATCCATAAATAGCTTTTTTTCCATTGATCACTTTTAACCCATAAATACCTTCCACACCTATTGGTAATGAATTATCGCCAGGTTGGGTTTTATCAGTATATCTTGCGTTGGCACCTATACGAATCAAGGGTATTGGACTGAGTTTATAATCAATTTCATCATGCCGGTAACGGGAAGGAAAAGCAACATCTACCCGCCCGATAAATTCAGGAGAACCGCTAGGGTCGGTGTCTCCACCATTCGCAACAAAAACCGTTTCACCTAAACCACTATATGCTCCGGCATAAATATTCACACGTTGTTTCCATAAACTGCTACTAAGGGTAATACCCGCATCTCTACGCGAAAAAAAATCACCTCTTGTTAATTGAGTACGCGACCAATAAGGTGTTTCGTAAATAGATGCCAATGAGCCCTGGGAAAATGGAAGTTTATCATATCCGAATTTTATTTTAACCGGAAGAGCTTTGTATGCAATAAATGCACTGACAATACCAGGATTTTCAGGGTCTGATATCGAGGTTGACATATTTAAAAAATCCACTTGAAACTCATACTCCCATTTGTTTTCAACTCTCCCGTTCACACAAAAAATCGTATTTCGTAGCGCAAATTTGTTGTTTTTAAAATTATCTTCTCCAGGTTTTAAAATACGGTAATTGTAAAATCCTGCAACAATCCCGGAAAATTCAATCGATTTATTTCCTGAAACAATTGATGTCTGTGCTTTGGTTTTATAGTTTATAAAAGAACAAAGCAGTAACGTTAGAAATATATTTTTTGTAATCATATTGGTTGTGAAAGTGTTTTAAAATAATAGAGATATTGAATGTCATCGGCCGCAATAAGTACATTCCCTGAATTGTCAAACGAAATCCCTTCGGGATTAATTACATCTGTATGGAATATGTAATTTACTTTATAAGTGTATGGGTCGCATTGCAGAATACAACGGTCTTCGTCACTTAATAAATACATATATCCATTGAACCATCTTGCGGAAGAAATATCTCTTGAGCCCTTAAAAATTTGTTGGTTCATAATTTGAAAATTCTCATTCAATTCAATAATCGAAACTGGATTTTTTTCTGAAATCAGCACAAAACATTTTTTGCTTTCATTGTAAGTAATCGATTCAAAACCTTCATTCCTTCCACCAAAATAGGGGACAGAATAAACGGTTTCAATTATAAGATTTTTTTTATTGTACTTATATATTTTTCTCGAGGATTCATCTGAAACATAAACTGAGTTATCTTTTATTTCCACCCCTTCAAAATCCCATCCTACAGTTTCTGCTTTCCGTATCACACGTCCAAATGAATCACATTCAAAAAGAATTCCGTTATCACTTGGGATAAAAAGATGGTGTGTTTCTTTATCGAAAACTATATCTGAAGGTTCCAGGACATTTACCGAAGTTTTGGAACTATATTTTATTTTTCGAGACGGAGTGCTTTTACTTGTAAACGCATAAGCACAAAACAAAAAAACAAAAGGAACAAAAAGAATACTTTTAATGTATCGCATTATAAAAAAATATAATTAATAATAAAAAAAGGAAATACTTGTTATAATTCCGGACGGCAAAAATGCGACACGAGAGTTACTACAATATTGTTAGGTTGTAAACAAATTATTATTTGTGCTGTGATATAAATCACTATTCAAAACAAAACATTTCTTTTTATGCAAGTGCTTTAAAAAGATTAAGTACACTTGCTGATATCATTTCAATGCCTATTGCCAATACCAAAAAACCCATAATTTTCGAGAATGATTTTAGTCCGGCATCGCCTGTATATTTTAAAATTTTGGGTGCAATTGAAAAAATGACAAAAATTGAAAAAGCCACAATCACTATTGCTAACATTATTGTTGCCTTTTTCTCAAACTCCGGATATTCAAGCCACATATTGATCAATAAGGAAATAGACCCGGGTCCAGCCAGTAATGGCATAGCGAGAGGACTAAAAGAAATATCGTCTTTTTCCAAAGCTTCTTGCTTTATTTTCCCTTTCACGTCACGTTTATGTTTTGCGTTAAGCAATAAAAAACCAGATCTGGAAATAATGATCCCTCCCGCAATCTTTAATGCATTTATGGAAATACCGAAAAAACCGAGAATGTGAGATCCGGCAAAATACGCGCATGCGCATATTATAATAATATACATACACGTTTTTCTGATTTGATAATTCCTCCACTTGGAATCATGATTTTCGGTTAATGAAATAAAAACAGGAAGTGCACTAAGAGGGTTAATAAGCGCAAAGAGAGAAACGAAACTGCCAATAAAAAAAGAAAAGGTCATAAATTAGTTCGGATTATTTTTTGCAAAACTACTGCGTCTAATTCAAGTAAAGCGATAGAAATAGTTAAGAAATTATTAAAGTGTTACTCAAAACAATATTAAATTAATAACATTGAAAAAAAGATAAACAATTTTAATTCAAACTCTTCTATAATTACCACCGAACAAAAAAAACGTCCACAACCATTATCTATTGCCGCTTTCACAATAATTAAATTAAGGTATCCTATTAATTTACGTAATAATAATTTCAATTTAACATTCAACTGAACAGTACGCGTTAATTTTGAAAAAAAATAATCTATGATTTCAAATTCCTTAGATGAACCTATTCAATTAGTTGACCATATAGATGCATCCGAACTCCATAAAAAGTATCTTCAGCTATATGGAATGAATAAAGATATGTCGGATAGCGTTTCATATGCGGCCACTATTCAGCAAGCACTCCTTCCACAATTGAGACACTTCGAACGCATTTTTAACGAATATTTTGTCATTTATCAGCCTCAAAATATCATTGGTGGAGATTTTTACTGGATAGCACAAAAAAATGAATGGTCTGTCTTCGCACTTGCCGATTGCACCGGGCATGGTGTGTCCGGTGCAATGTTATCTGTTCTGGGTATCAGTTACCTTAATTATGTAGTGTTAGGCAAAAATTATGATGACTTGGGAAAAATGCTTCAGGAAATAGACAAAAAATGGATAGAAGCATTCCATATGTTTACAGAGCAAGAAGTAAATAACGATTGGATGGAAATTTCACTTGCCGCATTTAATAGTAAAACCAGGGAACTTCGTTTTGCAGGTGCCAGAGGCAGAATCATTATAGTTAACAATCAAGGAATACAAATAATAAAAGGACAGAGTTATCCCGTAGGCGGATGGCAAATAGAAAAGAATCGCATATACAATGAACACAAATTATTTTTACCGGAAAATTCAATGGTATATATGGCATCTGATGGCTTTCAAGATCAGTTCGGTGGAAATAGAAATAAAAAAATATCTATAAAAACATTTTATCAATACTTAACTGACATTTATTCATTGCCAGCCGAAATTCAAAAAACATTTCTTACAACAGCATTCAATGATTGGAAAAGTAATAATATACAAACAGACGATATCTCTGTCTTAGGTCTGCGGTTGTAATTAAAATCCTTTTTTTTGCCTGATAACATGTAATTAAAATAATATATGAAAATGAAAAAAAGAGATGTGGAAGTAGTTGTGATATCTGATGTTCATTTAGGAACTTATGGTTGTCATGCTAAAGAATTGCTGCAATATTTAAAAAGTATCAAGCCTAAAAAATTGATCCTCAATGGAGACATTATTGACATCTGGCAATTCAACAAACGCTATTGGCCCAGCAGTCATATGCAAGTAATAAAACACCTCACAGGATTAATTGCAAAAGACGTAAAAGTTTATTATGTAACAGGAAACCACGATGAAATGCTAAGGCGGTTTGTGGGTTTTAAAATGGGATCATTAAAAATTGTGAATAAAGTGGTATTGAAATTAGATGGACGTAAAGCCTGGATTTTCCATGGAGACGTATTTGACGTAACCATGCAACATGCCAAATGGCTCGCAAAGCTCGGAGCTAAAGGATACGATTTATTAATTTTGATCAACAGGGCAGTAAATTTTATTTCTCAAAAAATGGGGAAAGGGAAAATATCACTTTCAAAAAAAATAAAGAACAGCGTGAAGGGTGCGGTGAAATTTGTTAATGCTTTTGAACAAACGGCCGCTGATATAGGTATTTCTAATGAATTTGACTATGTTGTATGCGGACATATTCACCAACCAGAAATTAGGGAAATAAAAAATGATACAGGTTCCATTCTGTATTTGAATTCAGGCGACTGGATTGAAAACCTGACAGCACTTGAATATAATGAGGGTACATGGAGCATTTATAAATATCACGAAGATGCATTTGCGAAAGCTGTCGATTTAAACGAACCTCAGCACGTGTCGTTAAATAATACACAATTGTTTGAAAATTTAATTCAGGAATTTAACATTTTAAAAGGATGAAAATATTATATGCCATACAAGGAACGGGCAACGGACATTTGAGCCGCGCAAGAGATATTATTCCAATTCTTCAAAAAAAAGGTGAAGTAGATATTTTAATAAGTGGAATAGAAGCGGATGTTAGCTTACCCTTCCCCATCAAATATCAATTTAAAGGATTGAGTTTTGTTTTTGGCAAAAATGGTGGAGTAGATATTGTAAGTACATATTTGAAAATGGATATGAGAGAGTTATTGAAAGATATTGATAAAATACCCATTGAACAATATGACTTAATTATTAATGATTTTGAACCTGTGACGGCCTGGGCATGTAAACAAAAAAAAATACAATGTATTGCGCTCAGCCACCAAAGTGCGGTACTTTCTAAAAATGCTCCCAAACCAAAGAAAAAAGATGCTTTAGGCAGAACAGTTTTAAAATATTATGCCCCCTCCACAGCCCAATATGGTTTTCATTTTTCCAATTTCGATAAAAATATTTTCACCCCCGTTATCCGGAATGAAATTCGTGCGTTAAAACCCAGCAAACAAAACCACTACACGGTTTATCTACCTGCTTATGATGACGAACGTTTGCTCAAAAATTTAAAGCAATTCAAAAATGTACAATGGGATGTATTTAGTAAACATAATACAAAACTTATCAAAGAGGGCAATATCACAATTCAACCGATCAATAACGAACTATTTATTAAAAGTCTTGCCACTTCTATAGGAGTATTGTGTGGAGCAGGATTTGAAACTCCCGCAGAGGCTTTATACCTTGGGAAAAAGTTATTGGTTATTCCTATGAAAACACAATACGAACAACAATGTAATGCTGCTGCATTGAAAAAAATGGGCGTGCCGGTAATTAAAAGCTTAAAAAAGAAACATCATTGGATAATTAAAGACTGGATCGCTCATGGTAAAGTAATTCCAGTTTATTATCCAGACATTACAGAACAAGTAATAGACACTATAATTACTAACCATTACCGCGCAAAAATTTATATCCCTGATTTCAAATGGCATGATTCGTTTAAATATGCCCGTATTTAAACCAGAGCTGGACAATGTACAATGAGCAAAAATAGAGTTTCATTATCCCCTGAATTGCCGTTAACGTAAAGTTTACTTTGTTAACATAATATTCATGCACTCTTAAAATCGGGATAACACTCTATCGAGTAATCTGACGTAGTTTTGAAGTATAAAATCAAAGCAAAATGAAAACGCACATTATCACTTTTATTGCCATCCTAATAACAAGCGTGGCAATTGCAGGAAATAGCAATAGCATTAAGGAAAAAGACAATACAAAACTGATTTCAGGTAAGGTTGTTGACAAAGTAAGTGGAGAAGAAATTGCAGGTGCCGAAATCAAAATTGACAACAAAATTATCTATACAGATTTAAACGGAAATTTTATAGCAAGTATAAATTCATCAAAAACAGAAGCTTTTGTAACTTTTGTCTCCTATAACAATGCAAAAGTTAACATTGAACCCTTTTCATACACTCCTATTGTTATCGAATTAGAATCAAAATAAATCCGCTACCCACATTTTAAAACCTCGCCTAACCTGTGTTAGGGAGGTTTTTTTGTTTTCATTTGCTACCAAATCCAACAATTTGCCATGTTAACTTTACATTAACTTAACATTGCGGTAAATTTATGCGATTTTCCTTCCTTTTTTTTAACATTCTTCATTACTTTGTATAAAGGAATTGTAATTGTTAAAAATATTAAGGCTATGAAAAAAATCATTCTATTACTCATTGTAAGTCTCACATTGACTTTAGGAGTATCTGCTCAAAATATAATTTTAAAAGATGGTTTGTATTACACCGATAAGGGAAGTTTATACACAGGATCTTATACCGCCTATTTAGAATCGGGAAATAAAAAATCTGTATTTGATATTAAAGAGGGTAAAGCAAACGGTAACGTAACATACTACTACGAAAACGGAACGATAATGGAAACCGGTGCTTTCGCGGAAAATGAAAAAAGCGGACAATGGCTGCGTTGGGATGAAGCGGGCCACAAAATAGCAGAGGCATATTATGTTTCCGGAAAGAAAAATGGCATTTGGTTGGTATGGGATAATAATGGAACAAAACGTTACGAAATGATCTATGCTTTAGGGCAAAAAACAGATACCTGGACCATGTGGGATGAAAACGGAAAAATCAGCAACACAAAAAATTACAGTAATTTATAGTAATATTAAAAACATTTTTTTTGTAACCCACTGTTTTCGGGTCCAAATCATGTTACCAGGCTGAAATCCTATCTGATCGTAATCAATTTCTTCTAAATTTATTTTTTGGGATTCTTTACTTTTCTAAGAAAATCAACCTCCCAAGCTATATCCGATCCCTTTTATTGTTTTAATGTATTTACTACCCAACTTTTCACGGATTTTAAGAATGTGAACATCTATGGTTCTATTTTTCGCAATAAAATCACAGCCCCAGATAGATTGTGAAATTTCGTTGCGGGTAAAGACTTTTCGGGGAGAAGCGGAAAGTAAGGAAAGCAGTTCGAATTCTTTACGGGGTAAAATTATTTCATTTCCATCCTTAAAAACCAGGTAACGATCACGGTCAATAATTAATCCAATAGAATCATTTTTTATAACTTTTTCGAGGTTTGTGGGGTGCCGCTTTAATAGTGCCTTTAGCCGACTTATCAATACCCGCGTTTTTGTAGGTTTTATAATATAATCATCAGCACCTGCATTAAAAGCTGCAATTTGGGAATAATCCTCATTACGTTCGGTATGGAAAACAATCAGTGTATTAATTAATTCCGGCTTGTTTCTTATTTCAAGGCTGATATCAATACCATCCAATTCGGGCATCAGCAAATCAAGCAGAACAAGTTGAGGGAGCTCATCAATTGCGAATTGGATCGCTTCACGCGATCTGGTTGATGTTATAACTATAAAGCCCTCTGCCTTCAACGCAGTTTTTACTTCCGACAGAAATTCTTCGTCAGTATCTATTACTAATATTTTAAAATTAGAGCTTGTCATTTTAACCTTTGAATACCCGGCTAAAGTAGTTTTGCAATATGGCTATTACGTTAAATTAATATTATTTTTACCTTAGGAAATTAAACGGAAAGATCCTTAAAGTGTCCGAAAGAATAAAATCGAACTCTGGTAATATTAATAAAATGCTCTGGTATTGGCCATTATCCGAATCTCCAATTTATTTGTGCATTCATTAATAAACGTAGGAAATTAGAATAAGTTGAAATGAAGGTCAAGTATAAATTAATCCCTTATTCTCTTCCCTTCAATAGCGGGTTGGATGCCGCTCAGGATCGATTGCATGGAATAAAACAAAAAGAATCTATATGGGTTGTGTTTCGCATAAATACCGGATATTCGAACATGACCATCCTTACCGGGATTACTATCTTTAATAATTAATTTATTCGCAAGAAATGTTTTCACCCTCTCCTTTAATTTATTTTTTTCACCCGCTTTATTCATTACTTCTATTTTAAGATCGTGATACAAACATTTCATTGTTCCTTTCGATGAATTTTCATCCGCAACGAAAGAGAAACTTAATGAGTCCAGTTGCCCGCTTTTAATGGATATTTGTTTCGCCTGCTCAATAATTGGATTGAAAGAAACCATTGACATGGCGGTCATACTTCCTGAACAATAAAAAAATTCCTTTGTAGCTTTTAAGGGAAATGTATACTCTTCCATAAACTTTCCCTGATTGAAAACAAATCCGCTGACAACTGCTTTTATACTCTGATCATCCCGATAGTATAAAGTATCATTTCTCAGTCCGGTAATAATTGCATTCATCTTATTTATGGTTACTTTTCCAGTTGATCGTGCACCAGGATTTAACACTTCAAATTTCACTTCACCATTTTTCATTTCAATAGAATCTACTGACACAAAAAAAGGAAGCACTTTTATCATCGTCTGAAGAGAGGGACGTATAACAGGTTTTAATGGCAAGGTATTATCACGATAAACATCAATAACACACCCATCAATATCTACCTTATTAATGATAAGCCAGTTATATTCAAAAAAAGATTTAACATCCATCTTTTTACAACTAACCTTTGAAGAATTAATTTTCGCCCTGCTTATTTGTTGTCCTGCCTCATCGGCAAACTCTTTTTTACTGAAATTTGGAACAAGTTGCAATGAATCTATTACTAATGTAGAATCTATATAAGATGCAGATAAGCTTTTTCCGTGCAAAGAATATAAACCACTTCCAAGATGATAAGAAAACTTATTCATTACTATTTCAAATTTTTCGGCAAAAAACAATCTGTTCTGTTTATCTGTTTCTGGATTTACACTAAACTTTTTAATAGATATGCTATTATCATTGGTAGAAAAAACAGATAAAGTATCCATACCATTTTTATAAATATTGAATTTGGAGTTCATTATATCAATATGGTCAATAGAAATGGAGTTCAGCTTTTTAGAAAAGGCAGTGTATAATGAAAAATTATCTCCGGTGGTTTCTTCTTTTTTCACTGGTACCCGTTCGTACCCTTGAAATATAGATATCTGAGGTTCTTCAAATTCAACTCTGTTTATCAAAAGGTCACGACCTTTTAAATAAGGGATTATAGAAAAATCAATAACCCTCAAAATTTTTGCTTTAAAAGCATATTGAGCCTTGGGATTGGCCCCTATTTTTGCAGGAGCTATTGTCAGATTATTAACAGTAATTGTATATGTTAATAGATTAATGCTTAATCCATCTACTGATAATACATATTCACCCTGAGTGGATTCTGAAACCCGCGCTTTAACATTTTCAATTAATTTTTTGTTGAAATAAACATTGAGTAAAACCCCAATAATTATAAAAAGTCCAATAAAAAACAATAGGAAATAACCAGAAATACGTATTGCTTTGGATATTCGCATGAGTCTTACATTCAAGCACCCTTGATAGTGCACCACAAATATAGGCATTATGACAAATATGCCCCTAATTTA
Organism: Bacteroidota bacterium; assembly: GCA_040388745.1. GTDB lineage: Bacteria > Bacteroidota > Bacteroidia > 2-12-FULL-35-15 > 2-12-FULL-35-15 > 2-12-FULL-35-15. Next base: position 82,227 of record JAZKBF010000029.1, read on the forward strand.
ACTGATGAGCCCTAAAATATTTTCAATAAGATTTATTTTCAGGAATTATGAATTTCTACAATGTGTGAATCATGTAACTTAATTCAAAAGTTATACAATACTTATAAAAATTAAGGTCCCCACCTTTGTACTGTTTCGTATCAAAACGGGAATCGAATTTTTATTTATAAAAAAATCAGAAAATGGAAACATCAAAAGCATATTTAGCGAAACAATCAGAAAAAATCAATACCGAACCTTTCTTACCTGTCACTCCTAAGTTGGTTCGGGAAGAATATATAGAAGTAGAACCCAATGTTCGTCTTCATATAACTGATGCCGGTGAAGGAAAGCCAATTGTTTTATTGCATGGTTGGCCACTAAGCGATGAGATGTATGAATACCAGTATAACGATTTAATTAATAACAATTTTCGAGTTATTGGAATTACATTAAGAGGTTTTGGTAAATCAGATAAACCTTTTGGAGAATATAACTATGATATATATGCTAATGATATTAAAAAGGTGTTTTGCAAATTAGATATAACAGCTGCTGTATTAGGAGGTTTTTCAATGGGCGGTGCAATTGCAATCCGCTTTGCATCTATGGATGCTGGCGCTCATGTATCCAAACTTGCTTTATTTGGAGCCGCTGCACCTATTTGGACGCAACGGAATGATTACCCTTATAATCTTAGTATACCAGAAGTTAATGAATTAATCGAATTAAATTACAGTGACAGACCACAACTTTTAATTAATGTGGGGAAGATATTCGCAGCCACTGAAACTTCATTAAGTTCAGGCATCAATACGTGGCTATACGGTATGGGATTAAGTTCATCGTCTCACGCTATGGCTCAAAGTTTAATTGCGTTACGAGATACTGACCTTAGAAAAGATCTGGCAGCAATTTCAATACCAACATTGATCATGCATGGCAAAAAAGATAAAATATGCTCATTTGAAATGGCCGTACAAATGAAATCACATCTAACAAATTCTTATATAATCCCTTTTGAAAACAGTGGACACGCATTGTTTCTTGAAGAATCGGTTAAATTTAATAAGGAACTCATCCGATTTGCAACCTAAAACCATCAAAAAAAATTATTCATAAATATTTTTCACAAATAAATCCCAAGAATTGCCTATAAACAGTCATAATTAGAACATTTAATTATCAATATGAAATTTAAAATTAAGGATCTGGGAAAGATATTTAAAATAACTTTTAAAGAATGGAACCAAAAAGATCCTTTCCGACAAAGTGCTATCATCGCATACTATTCTATCTTCAGTATACCTGGATTATTAGTACTCATCATAACGATAACAGGTTATTTTTTCAGTAAAGAAGCGGTCCATCAAAACATATTTGATCAGGTTTCAAGCACCATGGGAGCCGATACTGCTGAGCAAATTAAAGAAATGTTAACGAAAGCAGGAGAATCTAAATCTACTATTTGGGGTTCAATAATTGGTTTTGTTATATTGCTGGTAGGCGCAACCGGTGTGTTTGTAGAATTACAAAAAACATTAAATGAAATTTGGCAGGTAAAAGTTGTCGTTAAAAAAGGAATTTTACCTATCCTTAAAGCAAGACTTTTTTCATTCGGACTAATTTTAGCCATAGCATTTTTATTGCTGATTTCTTTAGTTGTTTCTGCAGCGCTAGTGGCAATGAGCAATTGGGTTGCAGTTGATGCGTCAGGGTTTATTGTTGTAATATTTAATGTTCTCAATTTTATTCTTTCCCTGGTGGTAATATCAATTCTTTTTGGACTAATGTTTAAAATTTTACCAGATGCTAAAGTAAAATGGGAACATGTTTGGTTGGGCTCTTTAGTCACAGGTTTATTATTTACTATTGGCAAAACAGCCCTTGCATTTTATTTTGGCAAAACGGACCCGGCCTCCGTTTATGGAGCTGCAGGCTCAATAATATTGATTCTGTTATGGGTATCATACTCCTCTATGATAATGTTTTTTGGCGCTGAGTTTACGGCTACTTATGCCAAAATGTACTCAGGCGCTGTGGCTCCCACTGAAATTGCAAAAAAAGAGATCCTGCATAAATCCGATCATATCTAATTAAGCATTAAAACGATATTTAAAATTATGATCGCTAAAATTTGTACATCATTTTCTTGAAAAAACATGTGAATTATATAACTTATTCAAAAAGTTGTGTAATATCCTTCCCAATTATGATGATCATCTTTGTATCATCATCACGTTTGATTTACAACGAATAAAAAACAATAACAAGGCAAGCCAAAGACAACCAGTCAAATTAACCTTTTCTTGAAAACGGTTTTAAAATTGGCAACAATCATTAAATTTTTGAAACGATCACAAAAAAATAAAGCGAATTAATTACAATTTAAAATCTTCGATGAGTATGAAACCTAAAACACAAGAGCAATTACCTAATCCAAACTTAGTTGATACAAAAACTATAACCGAGTCTGATAACAAGGAAATTATTATTTTTCTTGTTGATGACGACCCTTTGTATTTGAAATCATTAGAGTTTGAATTTTGTCAAAATCCAAAACTGAAAATTGAAACATTTTTAACATCAAAGGCTTGTATCGAAAAATTATTTTTGAATCCCGATGTAATTATTCTCGATTACATTTTAAGTATTCCTCATGAAAAGGCGTTGGATGGATTGCAAACGTTAATAAAAATTAAAGAAACTCTACCTGAAACTCAAGTTATCATGCTATCTGCTTTGGAGTCAGTAGAAGTTGCAACTAATAGCATTAAAATGGGAGCATCCGATTACGTTGTAAAGAACAGAGATACTTTCAATCAATTGAAAACACATATAAAAAAACATTTAAGCATTAATTCAAAAGAGAAAGAGTTGATCGTTTGGGATTGGTAAAACCAATAGGGTCAAGACAAATAAAAGAAATGCAATTATTTATTTCATATTCGAAGTGTGAATTATATAAATCTTTTCTAAAGTTGTGTAATACTTGTTCATCAAATAGACTGCAACTTTGCAACGTGAAAAATAATTCACATCTGTCCGCCAGTAGCGGAAATTAAAAAAAGAAAGAAAATGAAAACGAAAAAACTATTAACAACCCTTGCAATAGTATCGGTTGTTTTAATTTCAGCATGTAAAAAAGAGGATGCTGCCCCTACTAACCCTTCAAATCCAACTGTAATTCCCGAGCAAAGTACGATCCAGGCAGCTGTGTCACTTTCCGGTACATCCACAATAGCGATACTTGCAGGTTCGGCAATCAGTAACACAGGTGCAACCAACATTACAGGCGATATTGCTTTATGTCCGGGCTCTTCAATTGGCGGATTTCCTCCGGGAGTATTAATCGGAACAAAACATATCAATGACAATATCGCCACTCAGGCCAAACTTGATTTAACTGCAGCATATAATGATGCGGCAGGACGAACATGTACTGATATTGTAACACTATCAGGGAATATCGGTGGATTGACACTTACACCCGGACTTTACAAATCGACATCATCATTGGCTATATCCTCTGGCGACCTTACTTTTGATGCAAAAGGAAATGCAAATGCTGTTTTTATTATTCAGATAGCATCAACACTCACCACTACATCAGGGCGTAAAGTTATCCTGAGCGGAGGAGCATTGGCATCCAATATTTTTTGGCAAGTAGGTAGTTCTGCAACATTTGGAACTACTTCTGTTTTTAAAGGAACTGTTATGGTAATGCAATCCATCACTTTCAATACAGGTGCAACGCTTGATGGAAGAGGATTAGCAAGAACAGGCGCAGTTGTTATGGCCGGAAATACTATCGTAAAACAATAAACAATTAGATCCTAAAAAAGAGCGCTCCGATATTGATTCGAGCGCTCTTTTTTTTATCTGCAACTTAATACTTATCCGAAAAAATATGTGTGAATTGTGCAACTTATTATGAAAATTATGTAACACATACGAAAATTGGCGCTCGTACCTTTGGTTTAGTAGGGTCTTACGCCAAAATTTTAAAAATAAAAATTTGTTGTTTGGTTTAATTCTCCATCAATTTAAAGATTTCCCTTCACGGAAAAACATAAAATTCTAACATAATGAAGACTCCCAAAAAAGACAAACCAATCAAAGTAGTGAATGTTAAAACCACTATTAATGGATCTGATGCACAGAAACAATCCTCTGAATATGCACGAAGTTTGATCGAAGCTAGTTTGGACCCATTAGTTACGATCAATACCGAAGGTAAGATCACAGATATGAATGAAGCATTGGCGAACATTACAGGCATCACTCGTGAAAAACTGACCGGAACAGATTTCTTCGATTATTTTACCGAACCACAAAAAGCTCGTGAAGTTTATCAGGTAGTATTTGCAAAAGGATCCGTTGCCGATTCTCCACTTACACTTCGTCATAAAGACGGCAAGCTTACCGAAGTACTATTCAATGGATCAGTTTATAAAGATGACAGAGGGAATGTGTTGGGCGTTGTAATTGTGGCAAGAGATGTTGCCGAGCAAAAATGGGCAATTGAGTTACGAATTGCCAACAAAGAACTTGCTTTCCAAAATGATGAAAAAGAAAAAAGGGCAGCCGAGTTAAGCATTGCCAATAAGGAACTTGCTTTCCAAAATGATGAGAAAGAAAAACGGGCAGAAGAATTGATCATTGCGAACAAAGAACTTCTTTTTCAAAACGATGAGAAAGAAAAACGTGCTGCTGAGTTAGTTGTTGCGAACAAAGAACTTGCTTTTCAGAATGATGAAAAAGAAAAACGGGCGGCAGAGTTAGACATTGCCAACAAAGAACTTGCGTTTCAAAATGATGAGAAAGAAAAACGTGCCGCGGAATTAGATATTGCAAATAAAGAGCTTGCTTTTCAAAACGAAGTGAAAGAAAGACGGGCAGCTGAATTAGTGGTTGCAAATAAAGAGCTTGCTTTTCAGAACGATGAGAAAGAAAAACGCGCTGCGGAGTTAGTTATCGCAAATAAAGAACTTGCTTTTCAAAACGATGAGAAAGAAAAGCGCGCAGCGGAATTAGTCATTGCCAACGAAGAACTTGCTTTTCAAAATGAAGTAAAAGAAAAACGTGCAGCGGAGTTGATCATAGCCAACGAAGAACTTGCTTTTCAAAATGATGAGAAAGAAAAAAGAGCAGCAGAATTATTCATTGCTAACAAAGAACTAGTTTTTCAAACAGGAGAGAAAGAAAAACGCGCAGCAGAGTTAGTAATTGCAGACATAGAACTTGATTTTCAAAACAAAGAGAAAGAAAAACGGGAAATAGCAAATAAAGAACTTGAAGCATTCAGTTATTCTGTAAAATTAGCTTCTCAATATTCACTCAGTCTTATTGAAGCCAGTCTTGACCCCCTGGTCACAATCAGCACAGAAGGTAAGATCACAGATATGAACGAGGCGCTGGTAAACATTACCGGCCTTGAACGTGAAAAACTTATTGGTTCCGACTTCTTTGATTATTTCACGGAACCTCAAAAAGCCCGAGAAGTATATCAGGAAGTATTCGCAAAAGGATCAGTTGCCGATTCTCCGCTAACACTTCGTCATAAGGACGGTAAGCTTACTGATGTTTTATTCAACGGATCGGTTTATAAAGATGATAGAGGGAATGTACTGGGGGTAGTAATTGTAGCAAGAGATGTTACGGCCCAAAAATTACTTTCAAAATATTCATTGAGTTTAATCGAAGCGAGTCTTGACCCTTTGGTTACTATAAGCACTGTAGGAAAGATCACTGATATGAACGAAGCAACAGTTAACATTACCGGGATAGAGCGAGATAAACTGATCGGTTCCGATTTCTTCGATTATTTCACCGAACCACAAAAGGCGCGTGAAGTTTACCAGGAAGTTTTTGCTAAAGGATCCGTTGCTGATTCGCCTCTTACCCTTCGTCATAAAGACGGCAAGTTAACTGATGTATTATTCAACGGATCAGTTTATAAAGACGATAGAGGAAATGTACTGGGTGCAGTGGTTGTGGCAAGGGATATAACAGAACAAAAACAATTAGCGGAAAGAGAAATTGCAGGACGAGAAAAAGAGTTAATGAGAATAGAAGAATTGGAAAGGTTTAGAAAGCTAACAGTAGGACGAGAATTGAAAATGATAGAATTGAAAAAGGAAATTGAAGTATTGAAAAATAAAATTTAAAATGTATCAAAAATATTATTAATCAAACCCTTTAAAATTACGCCCAAATGGAGGCATCTTCTTTACAACATATCAAAACAAACAATAAGCCAATGGGAACTAAAAAAACTCAGGTTAGCAATGAGGAACTTATTTCTGAAGAAAAAATAGATCTTCAGAATACGGAAAAAGCATTGTTGAACATTTTAGATGATTATTCTGAAGAAAAATATCACTCAGAAGACAGTCAGCGTGCCTTGTTGAATATACTGGATGATTACAGCGAAGAAAAGATCAACATGGAAAATACGCATCGCGCTGTTCTGAACATCCTTGAAGATTACAGTGAAGCAAAGGAAAAAGCCGAAGAGTCAACTAAATTAAAAGAAGCATTTCTCGCCAACATGAGTCACGAGATCCGAACACCAATGAATGCTATTATTGGTTTCTCAGATATATTATCAAAAAGCAAGCTTGAAGATAAAGAAAAGGAATATGTTAAAACAATAAAATTAGCCGGAGAGAATCTGTTGACCATTATTAATGATATTCTTGACATATCCAAGATTGAAGCAGGAATGATGACCTTTGAAGAACATGCCTTTAACGTCCGAGAAATTTTTAAATCGCTCAATGGAATGCTAATGGGAAAAGCCAAGGAAAAAAATCTTGAATTAGTATTCAGCTGTGAGGAAGATGTCCCCGATAGTTTGCTTGGTGATCCAACACGTCTTACTCAAATAATTATCAACCTGACCGGAAATGCTATTAAATTCACACAAACAGGTAAAGTACAAGTGAATGTAAAAGTTCTTAAAAATGAAAAAGGCTATACGACATTGGAATTTTCAGTAAAAGATACTGGAATAGGAATACCACAGGATAAGCTTGAGCATATTTTTGAGCGTTTCCGACAAGCAGAATCGCATACAACAAGAAAATATGGTGGTACAGGGCTTGGTTTAAGCATTGCAAAACAGTTAGTTGAACTTCAAGGTGGAAAACTATCCGTTATAAGTGAGATCAAGGTGGGCTCCACCTTTTCATTCTGCATTTCATACAAAAACTCAGTGGAAACATCTCAGGTACCGGAGATAACAGAAAAAAAATACAATATAGAAGACCTGATCAAATTAAACATCCTACTGGTAGAAGACAACCAGTTGAATGTAAAGCTGATCTTGAGTTTGTTTTCGGAGTACAATTTGAATGTGCAGGTTGCAGAAAACGGCAGTATATGCATTGATAAACTTAAAGAAAATAATTTTGATATTATTCTGATGGATATGGAAATGCCTGTTATGAATGGATATGAGGCAGCAACAATTATCCGGAGTGTGATAAAAAACAATATCCCAATTATTGCAATGACAGCCCATGCGATGTCAGGCGAAAAAGAAAGATGTTTGAGTTTAGGTATGAACGATTATATTTCAAAACCAATAAACGCAAAAATGCTTTTTGAAAAAATTTATGATTTAACGCTTAATTCTAAATAAAATGGAAAACAACGAATCACAAAAGAGCATGCAAAATGCATGTGACTTTAGCTATCTTTCTGAGATGATGGGCGGAAAAAAAAATCTGATGTTAGGAATAATGGATGCTTTTCTCGAACAAATTCCTGAGGAACTTGGTTCCATTAATGATGCAGTAACAAACACAAACTATCCAAAAATAAAGAACGTGGCACATACAATGAAGTCGACTGTTTCCATAATGGGTATATACAGCCTTGAGCCTATTTTAAAGGAAATGGAAGCCTTAGGAGCTTCGATTGGGGATATAGAAAAAATACGAACTCTCAATTTGGAACTTAATTTAATATGCAAAAAGGCAATTGAAGAAGTAGAAAAAGAGAAATTAAATACCTAAAAACAAACTACCATGTTCAGCAATTTTTTCAAAATAATAATTCCGAAAACAAAAATCATTTTTATTGTGGAGGACAATGAACTATATGCGAAATCACTGAATACATTCATAAAAATTCGATTTCCGAAAATAAAAGAAATAAAAAATTTCAGAATAGGAGAAATGTGTTTAATGGAAATGCACCGTAACCCAAGGATAGTTATTATGGATTATTTTTTGAACTCCAAATACGAGGAGGCAAATAATGGACTTGAAATAATAAAAAGTATAAAAATCCTGAAACCAAAAACAGACATCATTGTGTTAAGCATTCAACAAAATTTCAACATCATTGCGGAAGCCGTTAAACAATATGGTTGCTCCTATGTTCATAAGGACCAATGGGCTTTTAACAAAGTCGAGCATTTAATAAAAGAAAATTTCAATCACCCCACTTCGGGTTTTGAACCCAGGGCTTAATATTGGAATTTTAGAGAAAGAAATAGCATAATTTACTTATAATTAAAAAAAATAAAACTAAAAATTATGAAAACTAAAGGACAGATCAACATTTTTATTGTGGAAGACAATAAACTATTCTCGCATGCCTTAAAAGCGGATATAGAAAATTCATTTCCAAACAAACAAATTAAGATACATTCATTTGAAACAGGTGAAACATGTATGGGGAAATTTACTGAAGAAAAACCTGAAGTGGTAATTCTTGATTATCACCTCAATAGTAAATATCCTGATGCTGCTAATGGAATTCAGGTTTTAGACTGGATCAAAAAAGAAAACCCTGATACTAATGTTATTATCCTAACAAGTGATGACCATTGTGATATTGCCTTAAAATCATTTAAGCATGGAGCTTCGGATTATGTTGTAAAAACGGAAACAAAATTCAGAAAAATTAATTACTCTTTATTTAATCTCTTTAAAGTAATGGAGGCAAAGTCTGACACAACCAGATATAAATTCCTTCTCGCTGGATTATCATTGTGTATTGCATTGTTGGTTGGAGGAATTATTGCGATTCAGATTTTTGAACCTTCACTTCTTAAATAAAATTTTCGAGGTAAAAAAAAACATTTTATAAACTTTTAGCATATTCATTGATCTCTGATTTTGTTTTTAAATCTCTAGGTTTTGTTTTTTTTAATTTTATTACTAACAATTATGCAACTACAATACAAAATCTAAAATCTGCAAGATGAAAAATCAAATAAATATTTTTATTGTTGATGACAATAAAGTTTTTTCCTTAGCATTGAAGGCGGATATAGAAAACATTTTTTCAAAAATGTCTATTAAGGTATATTTATTTGAAACAGGAGAAAAGTGTATGAGGAGATTTCTTCAAGTGATGCCTGAATTTGTAATTCTTGATTATTATCTTGACAGTAAGGATACGGCTGCTGATAATGGAATTAAAATTTTAGATTGGATAAAAAAAGAGAACGGTGAAACCAATGTTATAATGCTAACAAGTGATGATCATATTGATATTGCTCTTGAATCATTTAAACACGGGGCTTCGGATTATATAGTTAAAACCGAAACCCAATTCAAAAAAATTAATTATTCGTTATTAAATCTTTTTAAAATAATGGAGGAAAAGAGCTATGCAAAAAATTACAAATGGCTGATTGTCGCATTATTCCTGGGTATCGGAATGTTAATTACCGGAATTGTTGCTTACCAGATATTTTAATTTTACTTTAATTCGGGCATATCCCTTACTATTGGAACGTTTTTTTAACTTTTTGTCCAGGATAGGCAATTAACATCAAATTGAAAAACGTGTGAATAATGTAACTTATAAAAAAAGTTATGTAACACGCTTCGGGATCCGGTTTACCACCTTTGTAAAAAAATTAATTCACAAATAAATTCAATTAATATGAAAACTAAACTACTTAATGCATTAACGGCAGTTATTCTAATTTTAATGCCAAATGTAAATTTCGGCCAGGCTCCTAATTTGGGAACTGCTGCAAATTTCGTTCTTTTTTCTACAGATGGTGCGGTGAGTAATACCGGACTTTCGCACCTTACAGGAAATGTTGGCACCAACAATGGGTCCAGTACCGCTTTCGGAAATGTGAACGGTGGGATGCATGATGGCGATGGCGTGAGCGCACAATGTGCATCTGATTTACTAATTGCTTATAATCAGCTAAACAGCACCATTCCTACTTTCTTTCCTGCTCCATTGCTTGGAGGCGGTCAAATTCTTTATGCAGGCGTTTATTCTATTTCCAGCGCTGCAACATTGGATCTGAATCTGATCTTAGATGCCCAAGGAAATTCAAGTGCTGTTTTTATTTTTAAAATAGAAGGTGCATTTTCCACTAATGCCAACGCAAAAGTGAAATTGATCAATGGCGGACTTGCTTGTAATGTATTTTGGAAAGTGGAAGGCGCAGTAGACATGGCTGCAGGAACTACAATGAGAGGAACTATAATTGCAAATAACGGAGCAATTGAAATGAGCACCAACGATACACTTGAAGGAAGAGCATTATCAACTACCGGGGCAATTACCATTGATGGAATATTGGCATATACACCTATTGGTTGTGGAAGTCCTTTACTTGTAGGACCATCAGCGCCAGCACTAGCGTCATCAGAATGTTATGCAATATTTTCTTCCAACGGACCAGTTGTAAACGCTGGCATAACAACTGTTTTAGGAGATGTTGGAACAAACGTTGGCTTAACCAGCGGTTTCAGTTCTCCGAATGTTACGGGGATGATTCATCCAATTCCCGATCCTTCCACAGTACAATGTGCTGCCGATCTATTACTTGCTTATAATTATATTAATGGCTTGTCTAGCGATATTGAGTTATTGTATCCACAACAGTTTGGTAACAACCTGGTACTTACTCCTCATACCTATATAATGAATGGAGCTGTAATATTCACTGACACCCTTTATCTGAATGCACAAGGCAATGCAAATGCAGTATTTATCATAAAAACATACGGTGCCTTCGCTACAAGTGTTGGATCACAAGTAATGTTGACCAATGGAGCACAGGCAAAAAATGTGTATTGGATGATCAATGGTGCAGTAAGTATTAACAATTATTCAAATTTTAACGGAACGCTTGTTTGTTATGGCGCTATCGACATACTACAAGGCGCTACAATTAACGGAAGAGCGTTAACTGTTGATGGGGCTTTAAATGCAAATGCTGCAAATGTAACTATGACGGCAGGTTGCGCAACCGGTGCGCCTGACATTACTACACAGCCAGCAAATAAAATTACATGCGCAGGTAGTTCTGTATCTTTTTCAGTAATTGCACATGGTGATGCTCTTACCTATCAATGGAGAAAAGGAACTGTAAACTTAGTTAATGGAGGGAATATTTCAGGAGCAACTTCTGCAATTCTTACTATCAATCCTGCCAATTTATCGGATGTTGCAACCAATTACAATGTTGTTGTTAGCGGGTCTCTAAGTCCAAACCAAACATCATCAAACGTTTCTTTAACTGTTAATGCAGTT
>JAZKBF010000030.1:0-30474 GCA_040388745.1 Bacteroidota bacterium
AAAATAAAACTATCCAAAGAAAACTGGAATTGCGTGCTTGAACAATACTCCAACCGAATTTTTATATATAATTAATCCTTCCTACGGCCGAATATGTGAATTATGTAACATATTTCGAAAGTTCTGTAACAAAAAAAATCGCATTGCTACGCATCTTTGACGTATGAAAATTAATTCAAATCTAAAACAAACAAATATGAAAACTAAATTACTCAATACATTAACAGCGGCTAGTCTGCTTCTAATGCCAACTATAAATTTTGGACAGGCCCCTACTTTAGGTACAACAGCCAACTTTGCACTTTTCACTACTGTTGGTGAAGTAAAAAATGTAGGCATTACCTATATTACTCATATTACAGGCAATTGTGGTACGAACGATGGTCCAGTTAATGGTTTCGGAAATGTAGATGGTATAATGACCCACACCGGTGATCCGTTAAGCATGCAAGCAGACGCAGATCTATTAGTTGCCAACGGTCAACTAGATGCTACAATACAAACTAATGTTCCTCCAGGGATATCGCTTGGTGCACCAGGAGTGGGTCAAACTCTTTTTGGTGGTGTTCACGAAATGACAAATGCCGCTTTATCGTTGGATGGCAATCTTAATTTAGATGCTCAGAATGATCCCAGTAAAGTATTTATTTTTAAACTTCATGGAACATTTTCGTCATCCGCTAATGCAAAAGTTAGATTGATGAATGGCGCCTTAGCATGTAATGTATTTTGGAAAATAGATGGATTAGTAGATATGGCTGCAGGTACTTCTATGAAAGGAACAATTATTGCAACTGCTGCAATTAACATGGGGGTACTTGATACACTTGAGGGAAGAGCCCTTTCAATTGGTGGTGCGATTACAGTAAGTGGGGTGCTTGTATATAAGCCAACAGGTTGCGGAAGTCCAACATTAACAGGACCAATCACTCCAGTGCTTGCTTCCACGGCTTGTTACGCATTATTTTCTTCAAGCGGGCAGGTCACTAACACGGGGATAACCCATGTTATAGGGGACATTGGAACAAATGGAACAACTGATTCAGCAACAGGATACAATCCTAGTTTTGTAACCGGTACCATTCATCAATATGCAGATGGCTCAACAGCAACATGTGAGGTCGATCTATTTAATGCTTATACTTATTTAAACACGTTGCCAGTTGATATTGAATTACTGTATCCTGCAGAGCTAGGGCACAACCTGGTACTTACACCGCACACTTACCTTCTGGGCGCAGCTACATCATTAACAGATACACTTTTCCTAAATGCTAAAGGAAATGCGAATGCAGTATTTGTTATTCAGGTATCCGGTGCTTTTTCTACAAGCACACATTCACAAATTCTTTTGACCAACGGAGCACAAGCAAAAAATGTATTTTGGAAAATTGATGGCGCAACAAGTATAAATGATTCTTCTGTTTTTAAAGGAACGATTGTTTGTAATGGTGCGATAGACTTAGGTACCGGAGTTGCGATCGATGGAAGAGCACTTACAAATATTGGCGATCTAACAACAGATGCAATCACCAACACACTTCCTCCGGGTTGCAGCACGCTATCAACTGGTATTTCCACTAATGAAATCGAAAGCGCTGCCTTGAGTATTTATCCTAATCCATTCACAAATCAGGTAAACATCCAAATAAATGAATTGCAAATCAATAAGTGTGAATTCAGAGTGTATAATGTTTTAGGTGCCGAAGTAATGCATACCACTATTGTGAAAAAAGTAACAACAATAGAAACTGGTCATCTTCCTTCAGGAATTTATTTCTACGAGGTTAATTCAAACAACAAAAACATTCAATCAGGCAAACTGATAGCACAGTAATAAACAGTTAAAATAAAAAAGCCCTTGCCAGACAATAGTCTGGCAAGGGCTTTTGCATTATAAATACTCTGATCTCTTCAAAAAACTCCCAATATCAAGTGTGTGAATAATGTAAAATATTAAAAAAGTTCTGTAACACTTACCGCTTACTTGTTGCCCACCTTTGTCATAATTAATTAATCATATTTTAATATATCAAAATCATGAAAAAATCATTTATAATATTCGGCTTAATAGGTATGTCACTTGGGACTACCGTTAAAGCACAAGATTCTGTGATGGTTCCAGTAACAAAACCGTCCTTCCATATTGTAGAATTTGGATTCCGATTTATGCCAACATTTTCTTCTTTCGATATGAAAACTTCTTCGGGGGGAACAGTAAAAGGTGAGGTCACTCTTGGTTATGGGGCTGGAGCATTACTCGCTATCAATTTTTCCGATCATGTTGGAATACAAGGAGAAATTATTTACAATTCCCTTTCTCAAAAATTTGTTGATCAGGAATTAGAACGTGAAATTAATCTGCGCTATGTAAACATTCCTTTATTGCTTTCACTTAATACGGGTAAGTCTAAACCCGTTAATTTAAATGTAGTGGTTGGACCACAAATAGGGTTTAATGTAGGATCAAGTATTACATCATCGGGCGGGGGAAGCTCCGATACTTTAACTACTGTTCTGGCAATAAAAAAAAGCGACATAGGTTTTGCATATGGCGCTGGTCTTGAATTCGCTTTGAATGAAACCCGCACAATAAGACTTGATCTGGGTTTCCGTGGTGTTTACGGCTTTGTAAATGTGAGCAACACAAGTCAAACTCAAGAGACGAATTCGTATTACATTCTTGATCGCGCAAAAGTAAATACAAACGCTGGTTATATAGGACTTACATTCTTATTCTAACACATAAAATCAGGATGGACAAATAAAATCAACAGTTGATTTTGAAAATAAGTAGAGTTGATACTCCCCCAATAATTTAACTATAAATAATAAAAAAATGAAAAATTTAAAACTATTAGTTCTCGTAATGGGATTGTTTCTTTCAAGTTCAATGAAAGCACAGGTTTCTGTGAATATAAATATTGGTTCACCGCCACAATGGGGCCCTGTGGGGTACACAGAAACGCGATATTACTATCTGCCGGATGTTGAAGCATATTATGATGTTCACACATCGATGTTTATCTATTTTGGCGATGGTGTATGGATCCATAGAGGGTCACTGCCGGCCCGATATCATAGTTATGATTTGTACAGTGGATATAAAGTAGTAATGATAGACTATCATGGCGATGCGCCATACCACAATTTTAAAGACTACAAAAGAAAATACGCAAAAGGATACCGCGGTGGCCCGCAAAAAACAATTGGATCAAATCCAGGGAAAGGGAACTCAAATAAAAAAATGTCTCCAAAGGGTTCGTCCAATAAACAAGGAAACCAAGGAAATGAGAAGAATATCAGAAACAGTAATGATAATGGTAATTCTCAGGGTCATAATAAAAATGGTAAAGCTGATCACGGACACGGTGGGGGAAACGGTAAAAAGAAATAATATAAAAAATTTTAAATGCCAATAATTGAGTTGCAAAACAGGAAAATATTTAAAAAATATCTGTTGCACTTATAAAACACATGAAATGAAAATGTTCAACAAAAAAATAAAATGGCCGGGATCGCTGTGAAAAACTTTGTTTACACGGCACCACTAAAAATGTGTGAATGATGCAACTTTTTACAAAATTTCTGTAACACATAAATAGTTTTAGTTTCAAACCTTTGTACAACGAAATAATTTAAAATCCGACAAAAGTATTTATGAAAAACATTCATCAAATAAAAGAAAATTGGAACCTAGCAAAGATGGAGAGAGAGCAGAAAGCGAACGTTAACAAAGTCAACAGCTTATTGCTATTAGAAATTAAGCAAGATGAAATTCTAAACAGGTTCCGTGCTAAATTGGAGGATATTGATAAAGACATTCACAAACTTATTTCCGAATTGTATATTCCTGAATCAAACAATAAGATAAATTAAAAATTAATCAATTAAAACTCAAATAAAATGAAAAAATCAATCTTTGTAATCACTGCATCAGCATTTATAAGTGCTGCAATTTTAACAAGCTGTAATAGCTCTGCCGAGAAGGTAGAAAATGCTCAAGATAAAGTTACAGAAGCAACTTTAGATCTGGAAAAAGCTAACGAAGAATATTTGGGAGATATTGAAAACTACCGAAAAGAAACTGCCGCTAAGATCGCTGCTAATGACAAAAGCATTGCTGAATTTAATGCAAGAGTGGAAAATGAGAAAAATGAAGCAAAAGCTGATTACAAAAAGAAAATAGCTGAATTGGAACAAAAAAACAGTGATATAAAAAAGAAAATGGAGGAATATAAAGCAGACGGGAAAGAAAAATGGGAATTATTCAAAACTGAATTTAGCCGCGATATGGATGAGTTGGGTAAAGCATTTAAAGATCTGACAGTAAAAAATCACTAAATAATTAATAAAACCAATTATTAAAAACAAAAAAATAAAAATTAACCTTAATAATAAAGATCATGAAAAAGATAATTCTAATAATCGGAGCCGTTACAACAATGGCTAATTTCAGTAGTGCACAGGAAACTGATCTACGTGAAAGACTTCTATTTGGTTTGAAAGCAGGAGTTAATTATTCAAATGTGTATGACACCCAAGGTGAAGAATTCCAGGCGGATCCAAAATTAGGTTTAGCCGCGGGCGCTTTTCTTGCAATCCCTATAGGAAAGTATTTAGGCATTCAACCAGAAGTTTTATATTCTCAGAAAGGATTTAAAGCAACAGGTAGAATTCTAGGTGGCAACTATGAATTTACCCGGACTACAAGTTTTATTGATGTGCCTTTGTTAGTTTCATTTAAACCAAGTGAATTTCTAACCATAATGGCTGGTCCTCAGTATTCTTATCTTGTGAAACAAAGTGATGTATTTGCAAATTCATCCACAAGTATCTTACAGGAACAAGAATTTGAAAATGATAATATCCGCAAAAACATTTTATGTTTAACTGGTGGGGTTGATCTTACTATAAAACATATTGTACTTGGTGCAAGAGTAGGATGGGATATACAGAATAATAACGGAGATGGCACTTCAACAACACCACGTTATAAAAACGTTTGGTACCAGGCAACAGTAGGATACAGATTTTATAATTAATAATTAGATCAACATGGATACGAAAATGAAATCGTACTCCATGTTGATTTTTATTTCAAATAAATTTTGAGATCATTAATAAAATTAAATCTTAAATAAATAATACAATGACAATAGAAACAAAATGGCCAACAGAAAACGCCAATAATCAAATCACATTCAAGATAAGAAGCTTAATGTTAACAAACGTTAGAGGTGCATTTAATAAATTTGATACGAATGTTATTTCAAAATACCTGGCAATTGCCAATATCGACTTTAAAGAGATCAAAAAAGATTAACACTCTATCATTCTGATTGACAAAAATTTTAATTCAAAATTTCCAACAACTAAATTTCCAGTAAAACCAAATGAAAAAAACAAACAAATTATCAGTTTTATTTATAGTACTTGCAGGACTTATGATTCCAACAATACAAAGTTGCAAAAAATATCCGGATGGCCCATCAATCAGTTTGCGATCAAGAGCAGAACGTGTTTCAAATACATGGAAAGTGGATAATTACAAAAAAAATGGAACGGACTACACTTCCCTGGTTTCGGATTACAGTGAAACATTTACAAAGGCTGGTGATTATTCCTATATATGGAGCAGTTTTTCAGGGACAGGCACCTGGGCCTTTCAAAACAATGATGCAGAGATCAGATTGACAGGTGTAAGTAGCCAAAGTTCGCAAACATTGTATATACTTAAACTTGAAGAAAAGCAATTTTGGTATTACTATATGGATGGAAATGATAAAAAAGAATTTCACATGATTCAAAAATAATTAATTTTTAAAAATATTAACTATAATGAAAAAGCCAGATCCTTCAAAAAAAACAAAAAAAAACAATGCACGCTTATCTTCGCCCGACTTTACAAGCCCGGATATTGACTCTGATAAAACAGGACCAGATAAGGACGCAGATAAAACAGTAAAAAAGAATAAATTAAATAAATCAAAATTGGAAATTAATCCGGACTCGACAGGCATTGACACAAAAGCTGATAAAACGAAAAAAGAAACATTTCCCAATCAACCAAAAAACAAATAATAAAAAATACGAGTTTAAAAATGATAAGTTCATGAAAGATTGGAAAACTCTTATAGCTGAGATACTTTAATAAAATGAATATCTAATAAAATACAGCTAACAATAACCAAGGAAATTATCAAATAGCTTAACAAAGGCAGGGACAAAAACCCTGCTTTTGCATTTTTATGTCGGGAGTCAACAATCAGTATGAATACAGATTAAAGAGGTCTTTTAAAATGTGTGAATAATGTAAGAAAGTTATAAAGTTATGTAACAACGATAAGCTACACGTAATTTACCTTTGTTCTTGAAAACTAATTCACAATCAAACCCAAATCATTATGAAAAAATACACATTCCTTTTTCTTAGCTCAATTCTTGTTTTTTCTTCTTGCGTTTCTAAAAAGAAATTAATAAGTGAGCAAAAAAAGGTTCAAAATTTACAAACTGATAGCACTCGTGCTTACGCAAGTTTGAAAGATTGCAATTCCAATCTGAAAGATTGTATTGTAAAAGTTGGAGATCTTGAAAAAGGAAAATTACAAATTCAAAAAGAGATGTCGAATCTTGCATCCAGTTCACAAACAACAATTGAAAACTCAAAAATGACAATTGAGGAACAGGCCAAACGATTGCAAGCTTTACAAACATTAATTCAATCTCAAAAAGATATTGTAAATAAACTTAAAAAAACAGTGGCTGATGCATTGATTAATTTTAAACCAGATGAATTAAGTGTTTCAATAAAAGACGGCAAACTTTATGTTTCACTTCAGGAAAAATTATTATTCAAATCGGGAAGTGCTGTAGTTGATCCTAAAGGAAAGGAAGCGTTAAAATCATTAGCAACAGTGCTTAGTTCAACTCAGGACATAAGTGTAGTGATAGAAGGACATACCGACAACGTTCCCATGAAAGGAAAATATGAAGACAATTGGTCATTAAGCACTGAAAGAGCTACTTCTATTGTGCGTATACTAACAAAAGACTATAAAGTAGATGCGAATAGCATCATTGCGTCCGGTAGAAGTGAATTTTATCCGGTAGCTGATAATACAACTACAGAAGGCAAAGCTAAAAATCGCAGAACAGAAATTATTCTTTCTCCAAATTTATCCGAACTTTTCAAGTTGATCAATCAATAAATTAAAAAACTACAGAAAACGATCGATTCCCGATCGAAGGTAAACCGTTTATAGAAATTATTTTTAGAATCGAACATGGAAAAGAAAAAACTGACTACCGCCAGCGGAAGACCTTATTACGAGTTTGAAAACTCTATGACTGTTGGCCCACGTGGACCAATACTTTTGCAGGACTATTTTCTGCATGAGGATATGGCACATTTCAATCGCGAACGTATTCCGGAAAGGGTAGTTCATGCAAAAGGAACAGGAGCATTCGGCACCTTCACGGTAACGCATGACATCACGCAATATACAAAGGCTAAAATTTTTTCAGAAATTGGTAAGCAAACAAAAATGTTTGCTCGTTTTTCACTTGTTGCAGGCGAAAAAGGAAGTGCTGATAGCGAAAGGGATCCTCGTGGTTTTGCGCTTAAATTTTATACTGAAGATGGTAATTGGGATCTGGTTGGTAACAACACCCCTGTTTTTTTCATTAAAGATGCGAAAAAATTTTCCCACTTTATTCATTCACAAAAGCGTGATCCAAAAACAAATTGTAAAAGTCCAACTATGATCTGGGACTTTTGGAGTTTAAACCCTGAAAGTCTGCACCAGGTAATGATAGTTATGAGTGATCGTGGTACTCCTTTCTCCTATAGGAATATGCATGGTTTTGGAAGCCATACTTTTTCCATGATCAATAAAAATGATGAACATGTTTGGGTGAAATTTCATTTCAAAACAATGCAGGGTATAAAAAACTTTAATGGTAAAGAAGCAAATGAAATGCGTGGCATTGACCCTGACCATGCACAACGCGATTTAGTGGAAGCTATTGAACGAAAAGACTTTCCGACCTGGACTTTGCAAATTCAGGTAATGACAGATGAACAGCAAAAAAATTATAAATACAATCCTTTTGACGTTACAAAAGTTTGGAGCCACAAAGATTTTCCATTGATCGATGTTGGAACAATGGAACTGAATGAAATTCCGGAAAATTATTTTCGTGATGTGGAGCAAGCCGCGTTTGCCCCGGCACACGTTGTTAATGGGATCGGCTACTCTCCGGATAAAATGCTTCAAGGCAGATTGCTTTCTTATCCTGATGCTCACCGTCATCGTTTAGGTGTGAACTATGAACTTATCCCGGTAAATAAATGTCCGTACATGGTTGCAAATTATCAACGTGACGGATCAATGCAGGTGGGTGATAATGGAGGTGCAAATACGAATTACCGACCAAATAGTTTTGATAATATTGTTGCTGATGAAAAATACAAAGAACCCGCAATGCAATTAGAATCAAACACTGCAGCTTGGTTCAACAGAAATGAAAATGATAACGACCATTATACACAACCCGGCTTATTGTTTCGCAATGCAATGAATGAGCAAGACAGGGAAAATCTGATTAGCAATATCGTCAGTTCAATGAGCGGAATTTGTGGAGAACAGAAAGATCAGATTATTAACCGCCAATTGTGTCATTTCTTCCGCACAGATATGCAATTAGGAGCAATGGTTGCAAAAGGTTTAGGGATTTCAATTGATGAAAGTAAAAAACCAAAACATTAAAAATAATTCTTAAAAAAACACACTGTAAGTCACATTATTATAAACCAATAAAAAAAACGATTATGACAACAACTAAAAAAAGTTTAGGAATTTGGATGGATCATTCAAATGCACATTTAATGGAATTTACAACAGATCCCATCGAAACTAAGATCGTTTCATCCAAATTTACACAACAGGAAAAAGAAAATAGCCTGGGGAAAAGCGAGAACGTTATGCATAATAAGGAGCAACATCACCAAGCTGAGTATTTTAAAACATTGGGTGAGATCATCAAAGATTACGAAAAGGTTATCCTATTTGGGCCTACCGATGCTAAAGTTGAACTATTTAATGTTTTAAAAACAGATCACCGTTTTGCAAAAACAAAAATTGAAGTGAAACAATCTGATAAAATGACCGAAAACCAAAAACATGCCTTTGTCAGAGAATATTTTTCAAAAAGCTAATTTCAAATTATTTATTTGTCTTATTAGTAATATATAAAATATGAATAGTCCTAACAAATAATTTTATTTTAAGATGGGTAATGAATTTTCATTACTCATCTTTAAAAACAAAACAAGCAGTAAACAGATCACCTAAAACACGAACTCATGGATAATGTTTCAAAAGAAAATTCAGAACTAAATAAAAAAATCGAAAAGATTGAAAAGCAAATTCAACCCGCTTTGTATGAACAAAATCTGGATATGACTAAGGTTAATGAAGAAGCGGAAAAAGATTTGAATTCAAAGATCCTGGAAATTACATTAAAAATTAAGGATAAATACCCTGAACTGTCCAAGTATTTGGACGAAATGACTGTGACAATTCCTGATGAAAAAAAACCCGAAATCACTTTGGAAAATTTAAAAATATATTATGATTCACTGGATGCTCTATTACGTAAATATATATTGGAACATCCCACTCAATAAATAATGATCGGGGTCTAAGGGTATAACAACCTAAACTCTTCATACACATTAAATCAAATATGATTTGTGAAATATAAATATTAATTAACATCTAATGAAAATTTTCACAATTATATTGTCTGTTTTTTTAATGTCAATAACAGGACTTTTTTCTCAGTCAATCACCAAAGAGTTCAATAAAAAAATAAAAAATGCTGAAGACTTTTACAACAATGATAAATTTGCAAGCGCCCTCCCCCTATTCCTCGATATAGTTAAATTCGATTCTTCAAGCCCAGACTTAAATTTTAAAATTGGTATTTGTTATTTAAATTCCAGAACAGAAAAAATAAAATCTATTCATTTTCTTGAAAAAGCAATCGAATGTGCCAACAATAAACAATGTACTGAAAAGGAGAATAAAGCTCGCATAAATGCTTTTAAATCTCTTGGTGATGCCCTCCATTTAGCTTATAAGTTTGATCCAGCCATTGTAGCATACGAAAAATATAAGTCGATGCTTCCCAACAATAAAGATCAAACAATTATAGAGGAAGTAAATAGGAAAATTGAGATGTGTAAAGTAGGGAAAGAATTAATTGCGACTCCTGTTAAAATAGAAATAGAGAATATGGGAGTAGCTATTAATTCAGCATACGCGGATTATGGCCCGGTATTATCTGCTGATGAATCGACATTAATTTTCACTTCCAGAAGACCCGAAAGTACAGGAGGAAAAACGGATGAAGATGGTAAATTTTTTGAGGATATTTACATATCCAAAAAAATCGATTCAGTTTGGTCACCAGCTGTTTCAATTGGTTCGTCAATCAATACGGATGGGAACGAAGCCACAGTAGGTATTTCGATTGACGGCCAGATCATTTTGATCTATAAAGATGAAAAAGGAAATGGAAATTTATTCACTACAAGTTTAATCGGAGATCAATGGTCGAGCCCTAAAAAGTTGAATAAAAATATAAATACAAAAGGTTGGGAGCCAAGTGCATTTTTATCTGCTGATGGTAATATCTTATATTTTACAAGTAATCGAAAAGGCGGTTTTGGAGGAAGAGATATTTACAAAAGCAATAAGTTGCCAAATGGAGAATGGGCTGTGGCATCAAATTTAGGTCCGGCTATTAATACTCCTTATGATGAAGATGCTCCGTTCATTCATCCTGATGGAGTTACATTATATTTCAGTTCAAATGGTCATAGAACTATGGGAGGCTTTGATATCTTTTCGTCAATGTTGTCTGCCCAGAATGAATGGACAAAGCCGGCCAATATTGGTTATCCGATCAATTCCACTGATGACGATATTTATTATGCCGTATCTCCTGATAACAAAAGGGCTTATTATTCCTCTTTCAAATCGGGTGGTATTGGAGAAAAAGATAATTATTTGATCACGTTTTTTGAATATGTTGAATCTCCTCTTACTCTTCTAAAAGGACTTGTTACTGATCCTTATGGAAAAGTTCCAAAAGCTGTTGAAATTACTGTTACGGATAATGAAACCGGAAAAATTGCCGGCATTTATCATCCCAATTCCAAAACAGGTGAATATTTATTTATTCTCCCACCGGGAAAAAACTATAACATCACATATGAAGCCGAAGGATATCTCTTCCATTCAGAGAACATGGATGTTTTAATAAAAACAAATTACTATGTAATACGAAAAGCAGTACAATTGAAACCACTTGTTGTTGGGGCAAAAGTAGTACTGAAAAATATTTTCTTTGATTTTGATAAAGCTACTCTCCGTCCAATTTCTAATGTAGAATTAGGTAAACTCTTTAAATTGTTAAGCACTAATAAGGGAATGATCGTAGAAATTTCAGGACATACAGATGAAAAGGGAGAGGTTAATTATAATGTTAAACTTTCTGAAGAAAGAGCTCAATCGGTTGTAGCTTATCTTATCGAAAAAGGTATAAACAAAAATCAAATGATTGCAAAAGGTTACGGAGAATCCAATCCAATAGCTGACAATTTTAATTCCGATGGAATCGAAAACACGGAGAACATGCAGCTTAATAGAAGAGTTGAATTAAAGATCATTGAAATTAAATCCGTAAAAAAATAATTTACTATAATTTCAGCGCTTGTCTATTTTTTTAACAAAAATATCTTATAGCAACAATTCGGTCTTCAAATAAATACCCCTCTCCTATTCCAATGATTTAAAGACTTCTTCCTAAATAAATAACGGCAGCAACTCTTCTAACTTAAGAACACCCCACCAATACACCTATTTCAAAGATGAAAACACAAAAAACCACAAGTCATAATTCGTTTACGAACCGCGTCCTTTGAGAATTCAGTTAATATAACTCCTCAATTACCCTATTAATCGCAGGTTAGAAAGGTTCTTATCCTTTCAAATTAATTTTTGGATAACATAAACCTTTCACCTTATTATGTGGGTTACTTAGCAAAGCTCATTATATATGCACTTTAGAGACGACAAGTGCACTTCCTCTGACAAAATGATAAATACAATTGCATTAATGCTCAACTTGTCTCAGCATCCATGCCCCCCCCACAAAGCTCCAAATGGCTCACTCCTATTATCATTAGCGATTTAGTATGCGCTCAACCGAAGCTATCAGATTTTAAACAAAACAGTCCCTAAGCCATTAATAGTGAGCATCTATGAAGTTTTTAAATATAAAAAACAAATTGCCATTTTGTATAAAATGTATTTATCTCATTTCAAATTAAATTATCTCTTGGGAAAAACATTTTACCATGAATCCTCTTTATTCCTTCTAAAAAAATCGCCAGAAACACAACAACGAAAGCCATTCCAATGAATTCTCAACGTTACAAAAAAGGTTAAATAAAAAATACAAATGTGTGAATCATGTAACTTGTTCTAAATATTGTGTAACACATCCACCTGAAAACGTACGCACCTTTGCTTCATCAAAATAAACTAACCAATAAACCCAAAAAAATGAAAAACAAACTACTAAATACATTATCCGCAGTTATTCTGCTGTTAGTGCCGAATATAAATTTCGGGCAGATTATAACGCTGGGCGCTGCTGCCGATTATGCACTCTTTACAACTTCTGGGGCAGTTAAGAGTATGGCTACTTATAAATATGATGCCCAAATCACAGGAAATATTGGTTCGAACGATGCCCTTCCCACAAATTTCGGAAATGTGGATGGTGTGATGATAGGTAGCGCACCAGCTGCAACTGGTTTGTTGGTTGCTGACGGTCAAATTGTTTCTGCAACACAAACAAATGTACCTCCGGGAATTTCACTTGGTGCACCAGGAGCTGGTCAAACTCTTACTGCAGGCGTTCACGTAATGACAAATGCAACTTTATCATTAGATGGCATTCTTAATCTGGATGCTCAGAATGATCCTACTAAAGTATTTATCTTTAGACTTAATGGAGATTTTAATGTAACGAGTCTTTCAAAAGTGAGATTGGTCAATGGCGCTTTGGCATGTAATGTATACTGGAGAGTCAACGGTGTAGTATCTATAGCTAGCGATGTTGCTATGAAAGGGACTATTATTGCACATGGCGCTATTAATTTAGCCGTGAATGATACGCTTGAAGGAAGAGCGCTTGCGATTGTTGGTGCAATAACCATTTATGAGTCAAAAATATACACGCCAATTGGTTGCGGAAGCGCGCCACTTCCAGGTCCGGTAAAACCAAATTTAGCTTCTTTAGCTTGTTGGACGATATTTTCGGCTAATGGGCTAATTGAAAATACTGCACCATTTGCCACTTCAATAGGTGATGTTGGAAACAATAATATAGGTGCAATTACAGGTTGGACTCCAGCCATGGTAACAGGTACACTTCACAATATTTTTCCGGATGCTGCTACAGATACAGCAGCAGTTCATTTGACAAGCGTTTATAATGAGATCTATGCCTTACCAGTAGATATAATTTTAACAGAACCAACATTATTAGGACATAACCTGGTTCTTACACCTCATGTTTACAGCATGGGTGCAGCCGGATTTATCACAGATACAATTATTCTAAATGCATTAGGTGATGCAAATGCGGTATTTGTTATCAAAATTATGGTAGGTGGTCTTGACACATACGCAGGTGCGGCCGTAAAATTAATAAATGGAGCGCAGTCACAAAATGTATTTTGGATGGTTGCCTCAGGCGATGTCCTTTTAAACGATAACGTTACTTTCCGAGGAAACATTATTACTGAGGCTGGAGATATCAACATGAGATATACCAATGTTGATTTAGATGGAAGAGCGCTTACAAAAGTTGGTGCTATTAGAGCTCAAGATTTAACGGCTATAATGCCTCCGGGTTGTGGTTCTTCTCCTATCGTTATTACAGATCCGATCAATGATACTGTTTGTTTAGGAGATACTGCAAGCTTTTCAGTAATTGCAACAGGAACCAATCTTACTTATCAGTGGATGAATGGAAATACACCATTGGTTAACGGAGCAAATATTTCAGGAGCAGATTCTGCAACACTTTATATTTTCCCTACAAGTTTTTCTGATACTTCTTCATTTTATAATGTTATTGTAAACGGAAGCCTTATGCCAAGTGATACTTCAATAAATGTTTCTTTAACAGTAAACACAGCACCAGTTATTATAATGGAACCTACTGATCAAGTACCATGCGCAGGAACTTCAGCAAGTTTTACGGTTGTAGCATCAGGATCAGGTCTTACTTACCAATGGAGAAAAGGAAATTTGAACTTAAGTGATATTGGAAATATTGTAGGCTCAGATTCTTCTACATTAGTTATTAGTAATGTAAGTTTATTAGATACTGCATACAATTATAATGTTGTTGTATCTGGAACATGTTCACCTAACGACATTTCATTAAATGCTTCTTTAGACGTTAACCCTTCACCGGTTATTGTTATGCAACCTTCAGATCAGACCGTATGCGAAGGAGATTCAATAGGTTTTGTAGTTGTAGCAACAGGAACTGCTCTTACTTACCAATGGAGAAAAGGATTAACAAACATTTTTGGAGCAACTAATGATACACTTACTATCGATCCAGCGAATGTTTCGGATGTAGCTTCAAACTATAATGTTGTTATTACAGGAGCTTGTTTACCAGGCGTAACATCATTAAGCGTTTCTTTAGCTGTTGACACTGCACCAGTAATTACTTTACAACCTGTTGACCAAATAGTCTGTGCCGGAGATACAGTAAGTTTTACAGTTGCTGCAACAGGATCTGGTCTTACATATCAATGGAGAAAAGGAATTATCAACTTATCAAATATTGGTAATATTTCAGGTGCAGACTCTACAACACTTACTATTAGTGGTGCGAATGTAACTGACTCGGCATCAAACTATAATGTTGTGGTTACAGGAACATGTTTACCAAATGCAATGTCAATGAATGTTTCGCTGACAGTGAACCCGATACCGGTTGCAGTTGCAAGTAGTAACTCTCCAATTTGCGAAGGTTCTTCATTAAGTATGACAGCTCAAACATTAACGGGAGCAACTTATAGCTGGTCAGGTCCAAATGGTTATAGCTCTTCAACTCAGGATTCAGTGATGCTTTCAGCAACTGTTGCAAATAGCGGAACCTATACATTAACCGTTACAAAAAATGGTTGTTCGGATACCGCAACAACTATAGTTGCTGTAAATGTTTGTTTTACTGATCTAAGTATTGTTAAAACAGCAAGCAACATGAGTCCGTTTATTGGTAAAACAATAGTATTTACAATTGTTGCAACCAACCTTGGTACTGATAATGGAACTGGAGTAGAAGTTACCGATATATTACAAAGCGGTTACACATATGTTTCATCAACAATAACAGCCGGTACTTACGATCCTTTAACAGGTGTTTGGACAATCGACTCTCTGGATAACGGAGCATCCGAAACATTAACAATAACGGTTACAGTAAACGCAGATGGTAATTTTGTTAACACTGCCATAATATACGGAACTGAAACTGATTTAAACATGGCTAATAATGTTTCATCAGTAGAACCGATCCCAACAGATTTCTTTATTCCTGAAGGGTACTCTCCAAATGGTGACGGAATAAACGATGTATTTGTGATCAGAGGAATATTAAACTTTCCTGAAAACACATTTGTGATCTTTAATCGTTGGGGAAATAAAGTGTACGAAACAAGTTCTTACAAAAACACATGGGATGGTAAAACAACACTAGGATTAAGAGTTGGTGGCGATGTATTGCCAATAGGTACTTACTTCTATATACTTGATTTAAAAGATGGATCAGATGTTTTTAAAGGAACAATTTATCTTAACAGATAAAATAATAATTGCAGAAAATTAATCAGAAAAATTAAATCAGGAAATTAAAATATAAAACAAATGAAAACACTTAAAAAAATAGCAATCGGATTGGTTTTAACCTCAGGGAGTTTGACCATTCATGCACAGCAAGCTCCAATGTTCACGCATTACATGTATAATACATTATCTGTTAATCCCGGCTATGCCGGGAGCAGAGATGCTTTAACGGTAACTGCTTTACACAGATCACAATGGGTTGATTTTAAAGGAGCACCATTAACTCAAACATTAACCATGCATGCTCCATTAAAAAATGAGCATATTGGATTAGGCTTATCAGTATTAAATGATAAAATAGGACCTAATAATAATACGTCCGTGATGGCAGATTTTGCATACATCATGAGGTTAACACCAAAATCAAAACTAGCGCTAGGTTTAAGTGCCGGTGCGAATATTTGGCAAGCAAACTTGAGCACACTTGAATTAGATCAACAAAGTGATCCTGTGTTTCAAAATAATATTCAAAATCATGCAACTCCTAACTTCGGTTTTGGTGCGTATTATTCCAGAGAGCGTTTTTATGCTGGTGTTTCTGCTCCAAATTTATTACAAAATAATTATTCTGTAGTAACAACAGGTTCTGGAACCGTTTTGAAAGGAAAAGAACAAAGACACTTCTTTCTTATTGCAGGTACATTGCTTAAATTAACTGACAACCTTGATTTCAAACCAACAACGTTAATTAAAGTAACTCCAGCTGCTCCGATCCAAGCTGACCTTACCGCTTCATTTGTAATTATGAAAAAATTATTGGTGGGTGCAATGTATCGTTCAGGTGATGCTGTTGGAGCCTTAGTAGGATTTGATATTACAGATCAATTTCATATTGGTTATTCTTACGATTGGTCTTATGGTTTGCAAACATCTAAGTATAACAAAGGAAGTCATGAAATTGTATTAAGATATGATTTTTTAATCTTTGATAAAAAACAAATTCATTCTCCAAGAAATTTCTAAAATTTTTACAAAAACCTAAAATTTAAAAACTATGAAAAAAATATATATTCCCTTAATTGTACTAATCGGGATGGGCCTTACCGCCACTGCACAAAAAAAATCAAGTAAAGAAAAAAGAGGAGATAAATATGCTTTTAGTTACACTTTTGACAAAGCAATTGACTCTTACAATAAAGCTAAAAGCTTAACAACTGAAGGACAACGCCATTTAGCTGAAAGTTATAGCAATATGAATCAAAATGTTGAATCAGAAGCGGCTTATGCAAATTTAGTAACCAGATCTGAAGGCGTTTTACCTGAAGACTATTACAATTATGCTATGATCTTAAAAACCAATAGCAAATATGACGAGGCTAATAAATGGATGGATAAGTTCAGTGAAGTGAAGCCAAGTGATTTGCGTGCAAAGGACTATGTTGCTAATAAAGGTCAGATATCTAAAATATCAACTGATGATGGCAAATATAAAATAGTTCATTTAGATTTCAATACGGATGCGGAAGATTTTGGCACTTGTTATTATAAAAACAAAATTGTTTTTTCATCAAGTGGAGCCAACCCAAAATTAAATGCAAGAAAATACAATTGGAATGGAAAGCCATTTTTGAATATGTATGTTTCCGATGTAGAGAACGGTCAATTGAAAACAGCTGAAATTTTTGATAAAGGTTTGAATGGAAAAATGCACGATGGTCCTGCAAGTTTCAGTAATGATGGCACTTTTATGGCATTCACACAAAACAATTATGACCTTAAAAGAAAAGATCGTATCGTTAGAGTTCAAATTTGTTTTAGCAATTTCAAAGATGATAAGTGGTCGGAGCCGGAATTTTTTGCTCTTAACAGTAAAGAATACTCGGTTGGACATCCTAGCTTGACTTCAAATGGCAACACAATGTATTTTACAAGTGACATGCCAGGTGGATTTGGTGGAGCTGATATCTACAGAATTACGAAAGACGATAAAGGCGTTTGGGGAAAAGCTGAAAATCTTGGCGATAAAATAAATACCGAAGGAAATGAATTATTTCCCTTTTACGAAGAAAAAAATGGTGTTTTGTTTTTCTCCTCTAACGGACGTTTCGGCTTAGGCGGCTTAGATATCTTTATTTGTGCTACCAATGGTTCCAAATTGGGTAGTGTCCGCAATGCAGGCGCTCCTTTAAATACACAATTTGATGATTTTTCTGCGATATCAAATGATCAGTTGAGTACAGGATATTTTTCTTCGAACAGAGCCGGTGGCAGTGGAGATGATGATATTTATTCCGTTGATTATTTGAAATTAGATATCGGCAAAAAAATTGAAGGTCTTGCAAAAGAAAAAAACGAAAATCCGATTCCTAACACATTTGTAACATTACTTGATGATAAAGGAAACGTAATTGATACGTTGACTACCAAAGCAGATGGAGCGTATTCATTTTTAGCGGACTCAGATAAAAATTTCAAATTAACCGGTAACAAAGAAAACTTTGAAGAAGGTACTACAACTGCAAATACTTTTGCTAAAGAATTTATTGTAAAAGCAGATGTTATACTTCTTAAAAAAGAAGAAGTTATTGCGAAAAAAATAGAAGAAAAAATTCAGGTTGGTGCTGACCTGGGAAAAATATTATCACTTAATTCTATTTATTTTGACTTAGATAAATCTGATCTTCGTCCGGATGCAGTAATTGAATTAGATAAAATTGTTAAGATAATGAATGAATATCCTGATATGATTGTTGAATTAGGATCACATACTGATTGTAGAGCAACTAAAGAATACAACCAGATATTATCTGACAAGAGAGCAAAAGTACCGGCTTGGTATGTTAAAAAAAGAATCAATAACCCGGAACGTATTCATGGCAAAGGTTATGGTGAAGAAAAACTAACAAGTGGTTGTGCATGCGAAGGTGAAGTTGTTTCAACATGTTCAGAAGAGCAGTTCCAAAATGACAGACGTACTGAATTCATTATTGTAAGAAAAACAATTAGTCTTGATGCGCCATTGTCGGTAGACTAAAAATAGTCTTTCGAAGCTGAAAACTGTTTTTGTATTAGTAAAAAGTTGAGTTTAAAAAAGAGCGTTGCTTATTTAGCAGCGCTCTTTTTTTTATAGATCAGTATTAAAAAAGTGTGAATCATGTAACAAATTATCAAAGTAATGTAACACCTAAACATGCTCCGGTTCGCAACTTTGTGGCCTAAGCATTTATCGAAAATAATTTTAACTAAAATGAAAATTATTTTCTTATTCGAAGGAATAAAGACCAATAAATAATAGTAAACCAACACTTATGAAAACAACATACTTCCCCCGTTTCCTAATTCTATTAACTGTAATAATGATGCTAAGCATCGTTCAATTGTCTTTCGCTCAACCTCCTCAAGCATTTAAATACCAATCGATCGTACGGAATGACGAAGGTAATCCAATGGCAAATGCGGCTATAAGCATCAGAGCAACTATTCATGATGGTGCAGAAACAGGACCAGCAGTGTATCAGGAAACACATGCTGTTACAACTAACGTATTTGGTTTGGTAAATCTTCAAATAGGGAACGGAACAATTGTGAGCGGAAATTTTCCATCTATTGCATGGGGGTCGGGATCAAAATGGATGGAGATTGAAGCAGATTTTGGAGCAGGATATGTAGCAATGGGGACTTCAGAATTGTTGAGTGTTCCTTATGCTTTGTTTTGTCCAAATGGAGCACCTGGAAATACCGGCATAACAGGTTCACAAGGCAGTGCAGGAGTAACAGGTTCTGTTGGTTCAACAGGCGTGCAGGGAGTTTCGGGAGTAACAGGTTCTATAGGTTCAACCGGATCAACAGGAAGTACAGGCACAAATGGTTCAATTGGTTCAACAGGGGTACAAGGGACTGTAGGAGTGACCGGTTCAGTTGGTTCAACAGGGACACAGGGAATTGCAGGGATAACCGGTTCTGTTGGTTCAACCGGTGCACAAGGAACTTTAGGAGTAACCGGTTTTACAGGTGCAACAGGTATACAAGGAGCTGAAGGAATAACGGGCGCTACAGGCGCATTAGGTTCACAAGGGAATACAGGATCAACTGGTTCTGAAGGAAACACAGGCTCAGTTGGTTCAACAGGAAATACAGGAGCAAATGGTTCTATTGGAAGTACAGGAGCAACGAGTTCAACGGGTTCTACTGGAACTACTGGTTCGATAGGAAGCACAGGCTCAACCAGTAATACAGGAAGTAGTGGATCAACAGGAAGCACTGGTGCAACGAGTTCAACGGGAGGTACTGGTTCAACCGGCAGAACTGGTAGCACCGGATCAACAGGAAATACTGGATCAACGGGAGGTACGGGTTCTACAGGATCCACAGGAAGCACTGGGGCAACTAGTTCCACAGGAGGCACTGGTTCAACCGGCAGAACTGGTAGCACCGGATCAACAGGAAATACTGGCTCAACAGGAAATACTGGCTCAACGGGAAGTACAGGTTCAACGGGTTCTACTGGAAATACGGGTTCAACAGGAAGCACAGGTTCAACAGGATCAACAGGAAGCACGGGTTCTACAGGATCCACAGGAACCACTGGGGCAACTGGTTCCACAGGAGGCACTGGTTCAACCGGCCGAACTGGTAGCACCGGATCAACAGGAAATACTGGCTCAACGGGAAGCACAGGTTCAACAGGATCAACAGGAAGCACTGGTTCAACAGGCAGAACAGGTAGCACCGGATCAACTGGGAATACAGGCTCAACTGGAAGTACAGGATCAACAGGAAGCATTGGTTCAACGGGTTCTACTGGAAATATTGGCTCAACAGGAAGCACGGGTTCAACTGGATCAACAGGAAATACTGGGGCAACTGGTTCCACGGGAAGCACAGGTTCAACAGGATCAACAGGTAGCACCGGCTTAATAGGAAACACAGGCTCAACTGGTTCAACTGGTTCAACTGGTTCAACAGGATCAACAGGATCAACTGGAAACACTGGGTCAACGGGATCAACAGGTAACACTGGTTCAACAGGTTCCACGGGTTCCACGGGAAGCACTGGTTCAACAGGATCAACGGGTAACACAGGTTCAACTGGATCAACCGGCAGCACAGGTTCAACTGGATCAACTGGAAACACTGGGTCAACTGCATCAACTGGCAGCACAGGTTCAACCGGATCAACTGGTAGTACAGGTTCAACGGGATCAACAGGAAACACAGGTTCAACAGGATCAACAGGAAGCACCGGATCAACTGGATCAACCGGAAACACGGGCTCAGCAGGTGATATAGGAAGCACCGGTTCAACAGGTTTAATAGGTAGCACTGGTGCGACCGGAAATTCTATAAATAGTTACGCTGAATTTTTCGCCTTAATGCCTGGCGATAATGCGGGAACAATTGCAGTTGGTGCTGCCGTACTCTTCCCTCAGGATGGAGAAACAGACGGTGTGATCGTACGCACATCTTCATCAACTTTCCAGTTAACAGCCACTGGAACATACCAGGTATTTTTCCAGGTAAGCGTGACTGAGGCAGGTCAATTGGTTTTAGGTCTTGATGGAGTTGAAATTCCCAGAACCATGGTAGGGCGTACAACTGGCACCGCTCAAATTGTTGGAATGTCAATTGTAAAAACAACCAGTGACGGCTCGATACTAACCGTGCGTAATGCCGCAAGTAATGGGGCTGCTTTAACAATTACTCCCAATGCAGGAGGTTTAAGTTCTGTTTCTGCAAATCTGGTGATCATGAGAATAAAATAATTCTTTCATAGAAGATTTCTCTAATTTATCGCAAGAATCAACACTTGGCAATTTTTTTTAATAAAGTGCAAATAGGGAAATGAAAAGTTTAATTTGAAAATAAATTCAATATAGATGAGAACTAAAATCAGTATCGTTGCAACTCTTTTCCTCTTTCTCATGTCTTTTTGCTGGAAAGGAATAACTGGCTTGCACGCTCAATCAATCGCAATGGATGTGATTGGTTCAGCAGGCACTTACGTCACTGCACCAGGAGGTTCCATGGCTTGGACAATTGGCGAAGTGACCATAGAAACCTACTCCTCATCGAATAATTTCTTCACTCAGGGATTCCATCAACCCGATAAAAAAACTATTGTAACCGAGTGGGATTTCTTTATTCCTGAAGGTTTTTCTCCAAACGGAGATTTTATAAATGATTTGTTTGTTATTAGAGGAATAGATCATTATCCAAACAATACATTTGTTATCTTTAATCGTTGGGGAAATAAAATATATGAAACGGTCCGATACCAAAATACCTGGGACGGTAAAACAAAAATGGGATTAAGAGTTGGAGGAGATGAATTACCGGTCGGAACTTATTTCTACATTTTGGATTTAGGCAATGGAACCCATGTTTTCAAAGGGACCATTTATCTGAATCGATAAAAAAACAAATAAAACAACTGAATAATTATTGATCAGGGGTAAATTAAAATTTCCAATGAATGTCCTGATAAATTATTATGACATTCATTTTTTATAAAATGAGTAAAGCTATTTCGGTTTTAAAAAAAATCTTCAAATTGATTTTGTGGGTGGTGATAAGCGTTGTGCTTTTATTCATCCTCATTGCTGTGCTTATCCAAATCCCAGCCGTCCAAACAAAAGTAATTAATGCTGCCACCTCTTTCATCAGCGATAAAACTCATACCAGGGTAGAATTAAAAAAAATAAATATCTCTTTCCCAAAATCAGTGGTTATTGAAGGGCTTTACCTGGAAGATATTAAAAAAGACACTTTATTATATATTGGGGAAGTAAGAGTAGATATAGCTTTTAAAGACCTCATCAATAAAAAAATAAATATTAGCTCTTTAGCATTGGAGGAAGTGAATCTCAATGTAAACCGTCTCGAAACCGATACGTTGTTCAACTACAATTTTCTCCTTACAGCCTTTAGTGATACTACCAAGGTGGAAAAAGTGGAACCAAAAAAAGAATCAAGCTGGACATTTGGTGTTGATAAGGTTAACCTGAAAAATATCCGGCTACATTACGATGATAATTATGGAGGCACAAATGCAGCTATTGATCTCAAACATTTAAATTTAAAAATGGATAAGATCGATCTGGCTCAATCAATTTACAGTATTGACGAGTTATTAATTGACAACTTAACAGCAAGTGTTCTGATAAAAAAATCCGAAACAAAAGAGGAGAAAAAGTCGGAAAGTATTTTGCCAAAAATAACAGCAAATAAAATTCACATAAACAATACGAATTTTATTTACGGAGATTCTGTTGGCAAACAATCCCTTATAACAACTATTAATACGTTCAAGCTAAAAAACACAACGCTTGATCTAGAGAAGCAAATAGTAAACTTAGAGAAGATAGGCTTATCAAAAAGTAAAATCACATTCAACACAACAGATAAAGCTGTATCCGAAAAACCAGTTGCATCGTCTGATACGCTGAAGGAACAAAGTGACTGGAAAGTTTCTGTAAACAAAATTGATCTGGATGATAACTCATTTGCTTATATGGTAGTGAATAAACCGGAAATACAAAGATCATTTGATGCCTCTCATTTGGATTATAAACATCTTACATTGGAAGTAGAGAATTTAAAATATTCAGCAGATAAGACAGAAGCCTCAATAAAAAAATTCGCTGCAGAGGATAAAAAAAACAATTTTAAGATAACAAAATTTGAAACTGATTTTAGTATGGATCAACATTCCATAACCGCAAAAAAGCTTAAGGTCAAAACCGGAAACTCTTCTATCAATGCTGACCTGGGCTTACAATATTCTTCCTTACAGTCATTACAGGATTCGATACAATTTATGATCGTGAATGCCGACCTGAAAAAAGTGAGCATCCAAAATTCTGATATTTTATATTTTAGTCCACAGCTGATCAAACAAGCCTTTTTTAAAAGTGGCATGAATACTACAAATGTTTCAGGACTTATTACCGGACCTGTGAATAACCTCAAAGGGGAAAATGTAGTAATTCAAACGGGTGTTACCACAATTTTAAAAACCGATTTTATCATTGCCGGGTTACCTGATGCTAACGCTGCGTATTTTAATTTTCCAGATCTTAAAATATATACCGGCAAGAAAGATATTGCAATGATGGCCGGCCCTTCAGTTCCAAAAAGCATTGAACTTCCTGAAAACATAAGCATGCAGATTGTTTTTAAAGGGAAACTAAAATCCTTTGAATCAACAGTGGGTATCAGTACTAGTTATGGTTCCGCACATCTTTTTGCAACCATTGATAAAAATGAAAACTTTAAAAGCAAAGTAAACATTTCAAATTTTGATCTAGGGAGTTTGTTAAAAAACAAAGAAATGTTTGGCCCTGTATCATTAACTGCCGAAACTAACGGACAAGGCTTAGATAAAAACACTATAAAAGCAAAAGTGAAAGTTGAAGTATCACAGATATATTTAAATAAATACACATATCATGATCTTAAAGTAAATGGTGATATTACTGGCCAGCAGTTCGATGGAAAAATAAAGCTGGATGATGAAAATGCAGCTTTTGATTTTGATGGACTTGTAAACTTAAGCCCGGACCAGGAAAATTATAAATTTCATTTGAACCTTACAGGAGCCAACCTCCAGAAACTTAATATTACAAAAGAGGATCTGCGCATAGGCCTGACAGCAGAATCAAACTTGAAAGGTGGGTCAGCTGCTAAATTAAATGGAAATGCCAGGATCAACAATATTATAATTGTTCATGAGGGTAAAAAACATGTCCTGGACTCGTTTTTAGTAGCCTCGATAAACGAACCCAACAAAAGTGACTTAAAGGTTAGCGGTGCTCTTATTGGCTTAAATTACACAGGAACCCTTTCGCCTGATGCCCTTCCAAAAGTGCTTACAAAGTTCATTAACAATTATTTCCCTTTTTCAGATTCAGTCAACCTGAAAAAAGATCCCAAAGCGCATAATTTTAATTTTGACATTCAGCTACACAATCATCCTATCATTTCGGAAGTTTTTTTACCTGAATTAAAAGAATTTGAGCCGGGATTAATTCAAGGAAGTTTTGATAGCCAGAAAAACGAATTAAAATTAAGTGCAGCTATGAGGAAAATAGTTTACGGAACAACTGAGATCAATGACCTTGCTGTAGATGTGATTTCGGATGTAAATGAACTAAATTATAAGATCTCTTGCAGAAATGTTTTAAACGCACAAATCAAATTAGAGAATTTAGTAGTGGATGGAAAACTTGCAGATAAAAAAATATTTGCAAATGTATCTTCAATTGATTCAGCCCAAAATAAAAAACTTTTGATCCGCTCTCAAATTGTAAAAAACAAAGAGAACTACAAACTCACCCTCGACCCTCATGATTTCTACTTAATGAATGACCGCTGGGATATAGCATCCGACAATTATATTGAATTTGGAAAACAAGGATTTTTAATTCATCATCTTTTTTTAAATAAAACAGAAAGTCAGATCAATGTTGCTTCTGTACACGACCAATTTAATGATGACCTTAACATAGCTATCAAAAATTTTAAACTGGATGACATTTCTGGAATTATAGAAAAAGATACCAGCCTGATCAAAGGTAATGTGGATGGAAATATATTACTCAAAAGAGTTAATGATACCTATGGTATAATCGCAGATGCCAAAATAAGCAACTTAATTGTTCGGGAAGTTCCCATTGGGAATTTATCTTTAAAAGCAGAGAACCCTACAACGGAAAAATTTAATATTGACCTGAATTTATCCGGTGTTGATAATAACCTTAGGGCCAGCGGTTATTTTGTCCCTAAAGGTGGCAATAATTCTATCCATATTGAAGCAACGATCCAATCTCTTTCTATGAAAACAGCGGAAGCATTTTCGATGGGCAAAATATCGGAATCTTCTGGAAATCTTACAGGAAAGTTTTTGATAGAAGGCTCATCCGAATCACCCGAAGTAACAGGTGAGCTAACCTTTAACAATGTACTTATAAAACCCGCAGTATTAAATAATCTGTTGCAACTGAAACACGAAACAGTCCTGTTAAAAAAAGATGGCATTTATTTTAACTCTTTCACAATTTTAGATCCGGATCAACATACTGCCATAATTGACGGTGCAGTTAAAATGAAAAACTTTAAAGATTTTATTTTTGAATTAAATTTGAATACGAAAGATTTTATGTTATTCAATACTACTGCAAAAGAAAATAAAGAATTCTATGGACGGATGATCATCGATAGTAAGATCGATGTGAAAGGACCGATGACATTACCTGTTGTAAATGCAAAATTAAAAATGAAAAAAGGTTCAACATTTACTTTTGCCGTTCCTGAAAAAAAGCTTACAACCGACAAAGGTGAAGACATTGTAGAATTTGATGCTCCGGAAAAACTTAATCCAATTCTTTACGGAGAAAATAAAAAAGAAAAACAGAAATCCGGATTAGTAGGATTTGATATTTCTTCGATCATTGAAATAGATAAACAAGCAACACTACGATTACTTATGGACCCTACTTCCAGTGATTCATTGGTTGTTAAAGGTGAGGCTGCATTAAATTTCACAATAGACAGAAGTGGCAAAATGAGTCTTACCGGTGCATATAATTTAAATGATGGCAGTTATATCGTTTCATTGGAATCGGTAATAAAAAAGAAATTTATGATTGACCCTGGCAGCACCATCATTTGGAGTGGTGACCTGTTGGATGCAGAAATTTCAATAAATGCAATTTATTCTGTACGCGCTTCTCCTATTGACCTGGTGGCCGATCAGATGTCAGGTTTAAGTGAAGCTGATAAAAATGCTTATAAACAACGGTACCCCTTTTTGGTGTATCTGAAATTAAGAGGAGAAATCTCTCGTCCCGAAATTAGCTTCGAAATACAATTGCCACCTGAAGACAAAGGAATTTTAGGAGGTGCTGTTAATGCAAAACTGAACATGTTAAATGAAGACCCCTCCGCTTTAAATAAGCAGGTGTTTGCTTTACTGGTATTAGGGAGGTTTGTTCAGGAGAACCCTTTACAAACGGAAACGAATGGAGTATCCACTGCAGCGCGTACTACGGTTGGTAAATTTTTATCCGCTCAATTGAATCAATTAAGTTCTAAAGTAGTTCCGGGAGTGGAATTAAATTTTGATGTTCAATCCTATGATGATTATCAAACCGGAGAAGCAGAGGGTAGAACGCAAGTGGATATAGGCGTAAAGAAGCAACTATTTAATGAGCGCTTAACAGTACAAGTTGGTGGTGTTGTGGATGTGGAAGGTGCCAGCGCGAAACAAAACTCAGCAAGCGATATTACAAGTGACGTTACTCTGGAATACAAAATGACAAAAGATGGTCGTTACCGACTGAAAGGTTTCAGACATAATCAATATGAAGGCGCCATAGAAGGTCAATTAGTTGAAACCGGTGCCGGAGTGTTATATGTTCGTGATTTTAATAAATGGAAAGAATTCTTTCGTTCACCAAAAATGCAAATTGATTCATCGAAAAAAATAAACAACAATGACACGATCAATCATAAATAAATACATTCTCATCCTCATTACTCTATTGGTAGGCGCATGTAGTGGCACAAGACATTTGCCTCCTGGTGAGAAGCTATACACTGGTGCCAAAATAAAATTTGAATCTACCGATATTATAAAAAAGAAAACAAAACGACACCTTAATACAGCCGTTGAAATTGCATTACGACCCAAACCTAACAAAACTGTTTTGGGTATGCGTCCTAAATTATGGCGATATATGGCGGCCGGAGAAGCTCCTAAAACTAAATTTAAAAAGTGGCTTAAAAAAAACGGAGAAGCACCGGTATTGATGGGTGATATTAAACCCGGTGTTACATCCGCCATCATAGATGCTAAACTTTTCAATAATGGTGTTTTTAAAAGTTTTACCGAATTTAAAATAGTTGACGGGAAGCGTACTTCAAAAGTAATCTACATAAGTCATATTCATCAGCCATTTACTTTTAAAAGCCTTATTTATTCGATCAATGATGATAGTTTAACTAAATTGATCCTAACAGAAAAAGAAAAATCACTAATTCAACCTGGTGAAGATTATGATCTTGATAAATTAAAAAACGAACGAGTGCGGATTGACGCTTTATTAAAAAACAATGGCTATTTCTACTTCAACCCTGATTATTTGCTTTTTAAAGCAGACACTTCGGAAGTAGACCGTACTGTAACGATCAAACTTATTTTAAAAGACAGTATTCCAAAAAACGCCTTAACGGTTTATCGAATTAATAACGTTTATATTGATCAGGAATATTCTTTAAATGGTGGAACCGCAGAGAAGTCTAAAGACTCCTTTAAATTTCAAGAAAATGTATTCATCGGAAAAGAAGAAGAAATGAAAATCAGGCCGAAAGTTATTCTACTGTCGGTTTATTTAAAAAAACAAGAGATCTATTCCCGAAAAAATCACAATATCACGCTTAATCGATTGATGTCAATGGGTAATTTCAAATTTGTTCAGGTGAAATTTTCTGACAGTGATACTGCTGCTCGGGGATTCCTTGATGTAAGTATTTTAATGACACCCATGCCTAAACATACATTCAGAACAGAGGTGGATCTTGTTTCAAAATCAAATAATTATACCGGACCACGTATAAATTTAAGTTATTTGAATAGAAACACTTTTGAAGGAGCGGAATTGCTTAACCTTAATATGGCTGGATCCTACGAAGCGCAATTTAGTGGGAAGAATAAAAATTTATATTCCTTTTCATTGAACCCACAAGTCGAGCTATATTTCCCGGGCTTTCTAACCCCTTTTAAAATAAAGAGGTCAAGGAGTATGTACATACCAAAAACACGGTTTTCACTTTCATATAATTATTTGAAAAGGGTCAACTATTTCGATATGCGTACGTTTCAATTCATCTATGGTTTTAAATGGAAAGAAGATCTCAGAAAAGGACATGAGTTAAATCCAATAAGTGTCAGTTATACCTCTATCCTGAACAAATCAGCGGTATTCACAGAATTACTTGCCTCGAATCCATTTCTTAAAAAAAGTTATGAAGAGCAATTTATAGCTGGTGGAACTTATTCATATATATATAATGAACAGGTGGAACCTGAAAAAAAAATACAATATTTTTTACATTTAGCAACTGAAGTTGCTGGAAACTCCTTTTCATTAGTTCAATCAATTATCGGAGAAAAAGTATCATCGGATAACCCTTCAAAAGTCATTGGTTCGGTGTATTCACAATATGCAAAGTTAAGTGTAGACGGCCGGGCTTATTATAACTTCCCCAGCAAAAACAAGATAGCCCTAAGAATTTTTGCAGGAGTGGGTAAACCATACGGCAACTCTTCTATCTTACCTTACACCAAACAATTTTTCAGCGGTGGTCCCAACAGTATCAGGGCCTTCCATATCAATTCTGTTGGTCCGGGAACATTTCATCAGGAAACGGATTTTAAAGGTTTTTTACAATTAGGTGGTGACGTTAAACTGGAAACGAATGCGGAATATCGTTTTAATATATTCCGTTTTTTAAAAGGTGCTTTATTCGCAGATGCCGGCAATATCTGGTTATTAAAATCAAATCCTGCAAATACCTCTCAACCATTTTCAAGTGCAAGATTCTATAATGAAATAGCTGTTGGTGCAGGAATAGGACTAAGAGTTGATCTTTCCTTTTTCATTTTGAGATTCGATCTTGCAACACCATTAAGAAAACCGTGGCTTGAGGAAAATCGCAGATGGGTGACTGATCAAATAAACTTCGGAAATCCTACCTGGAGAAGCGATAACCTTATTTTGAATGTTGCGATCGGCTATCCCTTCTAGATCCGGCCTGTTTTTATGCAAGATTGGCCCTTAAAAGACCATTAAAATAACAAACGCACCTGCACACCTCACTACATATCCTTAATTCTTTTATTGCAACGCGTCTTACTTTTAGTCTGGTGCCGACTCCTTAATTCGCCTCAAAACAACCATTATACAAGCATTTCGCTAAATCAGACTTCATCCTTTCAGGTAAAAACCATATCCACCAATGTGTGAATGATGTAACTTATAACAAAAGTTCTGTAACACATAGAGGTCTTTACTTGCTCACCTT
Source organism: Bacteroidota bacterium (assembly GCA_040388745.1). Taxonomy (GTDB): domain Bacteria; phylum Bacteroidota; class Bacteroidia; order 2-12-FULL-35-15; family 2-12-FULL-35-15; genus 2-12-FULL-35-15. Next base: position 30,033 of record JAZKBF010000030.1, read on the forward strand.
TGTAGTGTGAAAATTAATTCACATTAAAACCAAAACATTATGAAAAATTTAACTGAACTAAAAGGAAACTGGAACGAAACAAAAGGAAAACTAAAACAAAAATTCGCAATGCTTACAGATAGTGATGTGTTATTAGTAGAAGGCAAGCAAGATGAAATGCTTGGAAGACTTCAAATTAAACTAGGAAAGACAAAAGAAGAAATACAGAAATTAATTGCTTCATTATAAATTTAGATCATATTAATAAGTAAGATATAAACTCGTTAAATTGAAGGTCACCAAAACAATTTTAAAGCATACCATTTAAGTCTAATTAAAATTTATATATAAACAATTTAAAACTGAAAATTATGAAAAAGTTACTCATCTTCCCAATATTATTGTTAACAGCATTGACTATAAATAGTAATGCTCAGGACAAACCGGCTTCCGAAAAATACGG
>JAZKBF010000031.1:0-9623 GCA_040388745.1 Bacteroidota bacterium
AAATTGAGTTTTCGTTAACCTTAAACACCAGTCCAAACGAGAAGCCTTCAACTAAACCCGGATTAACAATACCTAAGCGCCAATTGAGCGGATTGAAATAGATACGGGGCTTTAAATAGTGATATTGATTTCCACCCTATAAAACTTAACTGGCTCTTTATAATTCTCTCCTTATAGCCTCAATTTACTGAACCGGCAATGATCAATTTATTTTGTCGCTCTCAGGCAAAAAGTGTGAATGATGTAACTTAATCACAAAGTTGTGTAACACAATCCGAATACAATCAAGCCATCTTTGTATCATCATTCGATCATTTAATTATTTTTTATAAACATTTAAAAAACAGGAATCATGAGCACAGGAAAAGTATTAATAGGTGTATTAGCAGGCGTAGCCGCTGGAGCATTATTAGGTGTTTTGTTTGCACCGGACAAAGGGTCAGAAACAAGAAAGAAAATTTCCAGAAAAGGTTCTGATACAGCAGATGACCTAAAGGATAAATTTGATGAGCTATTGGAAAGCCTTTCTGAAAAACTTGCAGCAGCAAAAGAAGAAGCAGGCAACCTTTATGAAAAAGGTGAACACAAAGCAGACGAAATAAAAAAGGATATGAAACGTGCAATGAATTAAGATGCACATAAAAACACCCTTCAAAATAAAATAAGATTTATGGAAGACAAAATAAACTTTCTGGAGCCTTTAATTGAAAGAGCCAAAGAATACGTAAATGCAAGTTGTGAGTTATATAAACTTGAAATTCTGGACAAAATTGCTAACACCGTATCTTCATTTATTTCACGAGGCATAGTTGTTATAGTTCTGTTCTTGTTCCTTGCTACTTTAAATATTGGCGTAGCTCTTTGGTTAGGCGAAATACTTGGCAAATTATATTACGGATTTTTTTGTGTTGCAGGATTTTATGGAATTATGGGGGGTGTTTTATATTTCTGGATGCATCAGTGGATTAAAAAACGGATCAGCAATTCAATCATCCTACAAATGCTAAATTAACCAAGATGAAAAACATTACTTCTATTGACGAATTAAGGGAATCAATTCTTTTACTCGAACTGAAACAAGCCAATGATTGGTGTTTGTTAAAAGAGGAATTTCATACTACTTATGAGAGCTTGAAACCTATGAATATGATTAAGAACACCTTTAAAGATATGGCTTCAACGCCAAACTTAAAAACTGATGTTGTTAATTCTTTGATTGGCTTAGCAACTGGATTTATCGCCAAAAAAGTTTTTCTTGGAAATTCGCACAATCCGCTTACAAAATTATTAGGGATCGTTCTTGAAATTGCCGTTGCAAATAAAGTTTCGAAAAATGCCGATGGAATCAGATCAATTGGAAGCACCATCCTCAAAAAAATAATTAATTAATTCCAATTTTGGATAGCCTTGAGGATCGTTTATTGATTCTTAACTTAATATTTAAAATTCAAGGTTAAACATATAATAAAAAGGAAAAAGAATTTAAAAAAGTCCAATGAAAAATCCGACATTAAATTTTCCATTATACGCTAAACTTGCATTCATTTTATTGAGTTTAAGTTTAATTATTGCCATTTTTTATTTAGGACAAAGCATTTTAGTTCCACTTGTGCTTGCTTTATTATTTGCAATTCTATTAAGACCGGTAGAGGTTTTCTTGAATAAAAAATTCAAATTCCCTCGAGCAATTGCGGCTTTAACTTCCGTTATTTTAGCGATCATAATTATGACCGCGATCATTGCCTTTATTTCCTGGCAAGTTTCAGATATTACCGATGACTGGGTTAAAATAAAGCATAATTTTTCTATTCATTACGAACGTCTTCAGCATTGGATAAGACAACGCTACAATGTAAGCTATAACAAACAACAAAGTTACATCAACCAGGTAGCTCAGGGAACATTGAATGGTGAGAGTGAGCTTATAGGTAACACCTTAAATTCTTTTACCGGCACTTTATTAAATATGGTTCTGATTCCGATCTATACATTTCTTATGCTTCTATACCGGGAATTGTTCATCCAATTTCTTTCAAAAATTGTGCATAAAAAAAATGAACATACTCTCGCGGAAATTCTTACACAAGTAAAAACAGTTGTTCAACGTTATATTGTTGGATTACTTATTGAAATGGGTATTGTAGGCATATTAACAAGCGTAGGTTTGATGATACTAGGAGTCCAGTATGCTGTATTACTTGGTGCTATAACGGCAATCCTAAACCTGGTTCCGTACATTGGGATCTTAGCTGCCGGTATTATTTCAATTGTAGCTACTCTTGGCAATTCAACAGATGTATCTCTTATGTTGGGTATTATTATTACCAATGTAGTGGTTCAACTCATTGATAACAATGTGGTGGCCCCAAATATTGTAGGAAACAATGTGCGTATTAACGCACTGGCCACAATGGTTGGAGTAATTGCTGGAGGGGTAATATGGGGTATCCCCGGAATGATACTTTCTATCCCATTGATCGCTATTCTCAAAGTTATTTTCGATCATATAGAACCATTAAAGCCCTGGGGATTCCTATTAGGGAATAATACTCCAATACCACCAGGACTTTCTATTATCAAGCTAAAAAAATAGATCACTAATATTAAAACCTGAAAATTTTAATTGAGTAAAAATGTCAAGCGATTTAAAAATAAAAAACAAAATTGAATTAGAAGAGGTAATTGAGTCTTCGGGGAATTCATATATAAAAAAATTAAAAGAATTTTTTGAAGAGATCACTGCGCTTACATTGTTTGCTATGCGTTTTTTCAAAGAAGTTGTCAGGCCGCCATACGAGTTTAAAGAATTTGTTAAGCAGTCTTATTTAATAGGATACAAATCGTTTCCACTTGTGGCAATTACCGGTCTCATCATGGGACTTGTATTAACAATACAATCCCGACCTACACTTGCTCAATTTGGTGCGGAATCATGGTTACCGGCTATGGTTGCGGTTTCTATCATCCGTGAAATTGGCCCGGTGATCACAGCTTTAATTTTTGCAGGAAAAGTTGGATCAGGAATAGGAGCAGAATTAGCCTCTATGAAAGTAACCGAACAGATTGATGCGATGGAGGTTTCAGGAATGAACCCTTTTAAATACTTAGTAGTTACAAGGGTCCTATCGGCTACATTTATGTTACCGGTACTGGTTGTAGCTGCTGATGCCATTTCATTGTATGGCGCATATATAGGAGTGAATCTGGAAGGTGATGTAAGTTTTCATCTTTTCTTTTTGCAGGTTTTCGAAAAATTATCATTCACAGATGTTTTTCCTGCTATCATTAAAACATTTTTCTTTGGATTTATGATTGCACTACTCAGTTGTTACAAAGGCTTTAACGCCAACAAAGGAACCGAAGGGGTTGGACAGGCGGCCAACTCTGCTGTTGTTCTTGCATCCTTATCTATTTTTATTATTGATATGATTGCCGTTCAAATAACCAGTCTATTTATTTAATTCAAAATGGAAGCAGCGATCACAGAAATAGAACATTTAAAAAAATCATTCGGTACTAACAACGTACTGAAGGACATCAATTTGAAAATTGAAAAAGGTGAAAACCTTGTTGTGTTTGGTAAATCCGGAAGTGGCAAGTCAGTGCTTATAAAATGCCTGGTTGGACTTATTGAACCTGATGATGGTAAAGTTATTTTACTTGGCAAAGATATCTCCGAATTAAAAGACGAAGAATTGAACATACTAAGAAAAAAAGTTGGTTTTCTATTTCAAAGCGCTGCCTTATACGACTCTATGACTGTAAGAGAAAACCTTGAATTCCCACTTCGTGATTTAAAGTCAAAACCAAAAGAAGAAATTGATGCGTTAGTTATGGAAGCGTTAAAAAATGTTGGATTAGAAGACGCTATCGATAAAATGCCATCTGAACTTTCAGGGGGAATGAGAAAGAGAATTGGACTTGCCCGTACATTGATATTAAAACCGGAAATAATACTATATGATGAGCCGACTACCGGTTTAGATCCTATTACTTCCAAAGAGATCAGCCATCTGATCTTAGAAGTACAAAAAAAATACAATACTGCTTCTATTATCATTACACACGATGTGGAATGTGCACGTATTACAGCAAATCGGATCATAATACTGAAAGACGGTACATCCGTTGCCGAAGGAACTTTCAATGAATTGTCAGAATCAAAAGATGAATGGGTGCGCTCATTTTTCAAATAAATAAAAAACACATTTCGCTTTATCCTTTCCATTTGGGACAGGTACTGTAGAAGAAATAAAAAAAATATTATGAAAAAATCAACAGGAAATAAAATGAAACTTGGAATATTTGTTTCCATCAGCATTACACTGTTTATCGTTGGGATATACTTTATCGGCCAAAGACAACAACTCTTCAGCAGCACATTTCAAATAAGCGGAATATTCAGAGACATAAGCGGACTTCAGGTTGGGAACAACGTGAGGTTTTCAGGTATCAATATTGGGATCATTGAAAATATCGAACAAATTACCGATTCAACTGTAAAAGTGGATATGGTCATTAATGAAGATACAAGAAGGTTTATTAAAAAAAATGCAAAAGCAATAATTGGTTCTGACGGACTGATGGGAAATAAAATTATATTGATCATTCCGGGACCAATTGGTAAAAAGGAACTCCATGATAACGATACCATAGAAACGGCTCAAGCCGTTAGTATGGACGACATTTTATTAAAAATAAAAGTGACCGCAGACAATGCCGCATTCATAACCGATGACCTTGCCATTATCATGCAAAGTATACGTGAAGGAAAAGGAACAATAGGGAAATTATTGATGGATAGTACACTGGCCCAAAATTTAGATGGTGCTATTGTTAATATTAAACAAGGTGCCGGAGGTTTCAAAAACAATATGGATGCTGCAGGTAAGAACGTACTTTTAAGAGGTTTTTTTAAAAGAAAAAATAAAGAAAAAGAGAAACAAAAAGAAAAAGAAGCAGAAAAAAAATAACAAATTGATTAAGGCAACAGCGCTTTATAATTTCAATTTCCAGATGCGATTCAAAGTGCTTTTTGTTTTTTAATGGCTATATAAATTTAAGACTTTTTTGTCTGCTTTTATACAGTTCAATTTTCAGGAGGGGGTACAGTCGTTACACGATGTTTTTTACAAAGAAGTTGGAGCTCACTGGTCTCAATATAAAGACTTAAAGCAATGGTCGTTACTGTGCAAATTTTACAGCCACGTATTTTGAGTATTATGCAACACTATCATTGTATTTGAAGGGACACAAATTACTTAAATGTAATTTCTGCAAATTTCTCGTTATTGCCCAAAATGATAATTTTGCTTTTATCAATCCTAAAATTTCTTGTGAATTTTAAACCGCCTAAGTCTGGATCTGTAGTTAAAGGTTTACGAGTAGCATTTCCATTATTGTCGATTACAACAAGCATTGGAACTTTTTTAGAGTACTCACTCATGCATTTTTGTTTGGCAGTAAGCGTCTGCTCTTCTGAAAGCATTGAATTGCTTTCAATATCATTGAACATCAAGTTAATTGAGGCATTAACTTCATTGTAGGATGCAACATAGGACGAATGTGTTACCGAATTTTGATATTTGAAAATATCTTTTGACCATTTAACACTTCCGTCTTTCTCAAATTTTATTGCATGAATATTTAAATAAAAAATTCCGGTTGAATTGGCGTATTCTTCAAGTGTCATTATAACACCTCCGTCTGATAATGCGATAAGTTGATTGTTATCCGGAAAAAGTGTTTCATTTGGGGAGATTGTAACTTTGAATGCATTGTCTAAATTTTTATTGCCTTTTGAAATTATAGTGAAATTTGTCTTATCAAGACAGCCCCAGAATACTCCAGATAATCTAATTCCAAACACAGAATAAAGTGCCTCAAATATTTGATTTATTTCAGGGATCTCATTTAAATAATAACCACCATAAATTAAATTACCTTGTTCATTAATTTTTAACTTTATGTTGCAAAGGAATCCCCCCTCTATGTTGATCTCTTGTTCCTTGAATGTGTTGTTAGTTAAATTATAAGAGAACAGTTTAGTGATATATGGAGTTGTCGATTTTTCCGGATTGCTCTTTTTTATGGAAGCCAGTATGTAAGCGTTATCGTTGTTAAATATTTGTTTAAATCCGAAAAAGTCTATTTGATAGGGTAAAACAATCTTTTTATTTGCAACAACTTCTAATTTGTCATTTAAAACAGAAAAAGTTTCTGAAAAGTTCTTTTCTTCGGCTGTTTCCGCCCCGTCCATATAAACTCTTATGTTCTTACTATCCTCTGAAGCTTCACATGAAAATGTCCCAAGATTATCTTTGCCTTTACACTTGATTTGCCCAATCACTTTAAAGTTGTTATCAATTTCTCCAACAGAGTTAATATAATTTGCGTATGCAAAAATGAGATCTTGCTTTTTGTCATAGAATGATGTAAACAATATAATCTGACCGTTGATAAATAAAAGGTTTTCAAACTTCACCTTCTGATTATTTATCTGGGGAATTTCTATGTTTTTAGAATATTCTAGATTATTACTTATCCGAGAGTATTTTTCCAAAGTAAATGAGTTGGAAGCATAGTCATTACGTACAATAAAAAATGTTTCGTTATTACTTCCTAATAAAGTAGCATAGCTTCCTTTTTCTTTTGAACAGCTTCCCTTTCTTACTTCAATATTTTGCGCTTTTGTTTCGAAATGAAATATTGAAGTTATCAGTGAAATAATTAATAATTTTTTCATATTATGAGTTAAGTTTTGTATTTGACTGTTTTATGTGTGGTTTAGATTTGTCTTTTTTAATGTTGATTGCGTTACACAAATAGATTAAGCAAATATATACAAAAAGCATTCTTTGGTATTCAAATGACAAATAAATATTTAGATCATCCTGCCTAAAATATTCATCAAAGAGATTGGCGTCAAAAAGGAGCCTAGCTCATCTGCTGTGGCATTCATATCTTGTGACTTTGAAGTGGTAATTGAAATCGCAATTAACAAAAGCAAAACGTAAATCTTTTTCATTTTTTTATATATTAAATTTTTTTCTATTCATAAGGCCTTTTCGGTTGTCCCGCGTTTTTTTTTATTGGTTACCGCTCTCCAATTTTGGTGCACAATTATTAATGTTTTTCAAATACTATGATTCATTTAAACCCGAATACCTATTAAGCAAACATCATCAACTTGCTCCATATTCCCTTTCCAATTATCAAAAACAATATTTAATTTTTGTTTTTGTTCCTGCATTGGCAGCATTGAAATGGTCATTAAGTATTCTTTTAATTGCTTGGACATAAACTTTTTGCCTTCGGGACCACCAAATTGATCAGGAAAGCCATCGGTTAATGTATATATTGCATCACCTTTTTGTAATTGAAATTCATGTTGAGTAAATGGTGTTTGATCTCTATCATGTTTACCAACAGGCATCTTATCAGGTTTCAGCTCAATAAATTCATTTTCACGAATTACCCAAATTGGGTTATTCGCAGCTGCATAAGTGAATTTTTGATTGGTAAAATCATAGCAGATTATACTTACATCCATACCGTCTTTTCCTCCATCTTTGCTGCCATCTTTTTTCAACCGTTCGATAATAGTTTTGCGCGTTTGGCCAAGTATTTCCGATGGATCACACAAACCTTGTTCAACGGCTTTTTCGAGAGAAGAAATATTTAAAATACTCATAATAGCCCCCGGTACACCATGCCCTGTGCTATCGGCTGTTACCAAAGCAAAATTGCCATTGCCTAATTTACTTGCCCAATAAAAGTCCCCGCTTACTACATCTTTTGGTTGGAATAAAACAAAATGATCTCCTAAATTTTCAGTTAATAATTCTTTAGAAGCCAAAAAACTACGCTGTATGCGTTCTGCATAATTTATGCTATCAGTTATTTCTTTGTGTTTCTCCTCAACCAATTCTTTTTGCTTTTCAACTTCCGTTTTTTGTTGTGAAATAATAATATTTGCTTTTTGTTTTTGTCTGTATCCTTTCAAAATAAAGAGTGCTAGTAATACAACTAAAAACAAACCAAGACTTACTGAGTATTTAATAATTTTTTGCTTTTGTTTTTCCTCTGCTGCAATTGCATCTTTTTTATCCTGTCTGGCTTGGGTTTCAAGTTCTGTCTTCTCAAATTTATTGGTCATTGTACTCTCTATAATTTCCTTTTTCGTTTCTTCATTGTCTATACTATCTTTATAAACAATAAATAATTTGTGATGCTCAAAGGCAGCTCTCCAGTTCCCTTGTATACTATCCAGTACCACCAAGCCTTTGTAACTTTTTTTAATATCATATTTACTACCAATTTCCTTGCTGATTTGCAAAGCTTTGTTTAAATAGCTTTGTGCTTCTTTTAACTGACCCGATCTTACAAGCGCATTGCCAATATTATTATAAGAAGCCGCAATGCCATACTTATCTCCAATCTGTTCATTTATCTTCAGGGAAGAAAAAAACATTTTTAATGCCTCAGGGTAACTACCTTGAGAACTATAGATCGCTCCAATATTTTCCAATGTAACAGCCATGCCATCCTTGTATTTAATATCTTCCGATATTTTTAATGCAGCAAAGTGATTTTTTAACGCTTCTGTGTAATTCTCTTGGGATTGATAAATAAGCCCAATGTTATTATAAGAATTTGCTACGCCTGCATTATCTCCAATTTTTTCCTTTATCCTTAATGAGGCGAAGTAATTTTTCAGGGCCTCGGTATAATTGCCCTGAAGGTCATAAATAGCGCCTATATTGTTATAAGATATGGCAATTCCTTGTTTATCATTTATCTCTTCCCGGATCTTTAATGAAGCGAAGTAATTTTTTAAAGCTTCGGGGTAATTGTCCTGGGAAGAATATGCGTTTCCTATGCTGTTGTATGTTTTGGAAATGCTTTTTTTATCCCCAATATCTTCATGCATTTTTAATGCAGCTGTGTAATATTTTATGGCAGGTGAATATTCCCCCTGTTCAAGATAAATATTTCCAATACTGTTATACGATCTGGCAATACCTCGTTTATCGCCAATTTCTTTCATTATTTTTAATGAAGCGAAATAATTTTTTAATGCTGCATTATAATTGGATTGATAATAATAAACAATCCCGATACTACCATAAGCCCGTGAAATACCTTTCGACCATCCCCTTTTATTTTCAATCAAAACTGAACTTGCCAATGCAAGTGCTTTGTTTCCGTATTTCAAAGCACCGTCATATTCTCTAATATTTATGTATTCCGAAGATAACCTGTTTAATAGATTTACCTTGTTGGTATCTGGTTTTGCAGTTTCCAGGATGCCAAGGATGGAATCAATATTTTTATTTTGGGCAAGTAAAGTCAAATGACAAAATAAAAAAGTCATTCCTAAAAGAAGATATTTTATTGTTTTCGTCAACATAGAAAATCAAATTGTTAAAAAAAACACAACAGTTTAAAGATACTGTATAATAAATTCAAAATTCAGTCCGCCATCACTTTGGATCAAGAATAAACTTAACAAACAAAAAAAAACCGTAAATAGCTAAAAATTAACTATTTACGGTTTTTTATTTTGAAGCGGAGAGGGAGGGATTCGAACCCTCGGTACCGGTTTCCCAGTACGACAGTTT
>JAZKBF010000032.1:0-152689 GCA_040388745.1 Bacteroidota bacterium
ATCCGGATATGTTCATGTTATTCAGAAATTATATGTAATACTCCAGTCCAGTCCAGGGGTTCTGCTTTGCCATTCACCTGGGCTATCTCAACACCTGAATAAAATCCAAACAAAGGAATATCGGCCAGGTTTTTTTGTAAAATTGAAGCGTCTTCAATGTCGCTACCATAATAATGAGCTGCGCGGCCAGCACAATCAATATAAAAAGCAAAACGAGGTGTTTTGCCCTGGTCTTTTATTTTTTTAATAAGTTCGGTTGTTGAATTTTTAATGTAATCAAAATCCACACTTCTTCTCATAAATATTATTTCAGTACCATCCACTATATCCGGTTCCACCATGATAATAGCTTTGGTTTCTTTATTCACATTCACGCACATCCTGTTGGCAAAATTTTCAGGATCAAATTTCGAATATTTTTCCCCCTTGTTCATGGATATGGTGAGGAAAAACCCATAATCTTCGAAGCTTAATGATTCGCCCACAAGGTTTTGAATAAAATCCAAAGCAGGGATATTATCTATTTCAAGGATCAGTGTGCCTTTGGTTTTTGTTACTGTGTGATAATCACTTGCCGGCTCACAACCATGCATGATCACACTGTCTATTTTCGCAGTTCCGGAAAATACTAAACCGATAGCTGTGTTCTGAAAGATCTCTTTGTTAAACCATTGCTTTGTGGGCCGGAACATCATATCACCGGTTAATCCGGCACCAAAGATGGGGAGGGTACTGCAATCAATTTCTTCGTTAAGGGCCTTACATAAAGGAGTTGCCATATTCATTTTTAGTCTTCCGGAGCTTCTGTCAACAGCATCGTAACACAGAAAAAGAAATGGATCACCTTCGTATTTTTTATTTTTGATCTGGCCGGCTATTCTTTTACCGCAATCATATTCATCTGCTGATAAATTATGCTCAATGATCTGATCAATTTGAATAGAGTCGGAACAAATACACATGATCCCTGCCTGGTAACCATCATATCCCAAATGATCGTTTGTTATAATTCCTACACTATAACCACCGATCAAACGGGTATCAGCACCAATGATCTCTTTGATCCCATTTTGAAACAATTCAGCATCATGCCGTACAGTTGTAAATATGATCGCAATAGAAATGGGATTGCCATCAAGACTTTTTACAGCTTCTAAAGCACACTCTTTACCAGCGTTAAAACTGTCAAACAGTTCGCTATAACCGACTCCTATGGTTGTTTGCATATAAAAAAAGCAAAACCCTTAAATAAATTTTAAAGGTTTTGCTAATAGATTTTTTAATATTATTCTTCTACAATAAATTCAGTAGTAACGCTTAAAGGATTTTTAAGTGTATTAAGAATTGCGGATTTACGATCCAGCGTTTCTTTGGTTTTTTGAAGAGCTTCTTTTGAAGCATTTCCTTTTAATGTAACTGTATAATGCAAGTGCTGAGCTCCGTTCCCAACCGTACGGTCAAGTCCTAAAACACCCATAAGGTCAAAATCAACTTTCACTTTTACATTTAATTTTTCCAGTTCAGTTCCGAACATTGCTGAGTTGGTAGCAATACCAGCCGTTAAGCATCCACACAAAGCGGCCGCTAAAAGCTCTACAGGGTTTGGTGCATCATCAGCTCCTCCTAATTGAGATGGCTCAGTAACATTAAACTTAAATTGTCTGTCGGGACGTGAAGCTGTGTTTCCATCAGCAAAAAATTCCCTTACATTTACTTCTGCCTTGGTTCCGCCTTTCCAGTTCGATTCTGCAACAAAGCTTACTTTTGCATTGTTGTTGTTTTCTTTAACAGCTTCTACAAAGCCGCCAACTGATTGCATATCCACACCATTTGGTAGTTTGATTGATTCCATATTTGTTTTTTTTAGGGGTTAATTTTATTGCAATTACTTAATTAAATATTAAATAGCCTAATTTTTTTCAGAATATCTATTTTTTTATACGAGTTATCGCATCTAATATGTATTTGGGCGCAAAGTGCCTTTCTTTGCTATTGAATTTATAGGTCTGGATTGGGGTATAATTAGGATCCGCTATTTTATTTGCTAATTCCTGGGCATGAATGATACATTCCATGTGCAATCCGGCCCCACGGGCAAAGCTGCCTGCAAAATAATAACTTCGTTCATTCTTTGCTTCCAGCTGTATCTCATCAATAAGTACCTGGGCATTCACCGCAGTATTGTTTAAAGTGCAATGCCTGAGTATAGCTATTGCCTGCTGGCCATTGGGCTGATAAAGGATGTTGCTTGGTTGTGTTGCCCAATAAGGATTAATTGTAATATAAAAAGGCGGACTATTTTTGATCTTTGGATCCGGGTTCATCGGATCATTTTGGTGCATATTCACAATATACGAGATAGAATAAGGATAAGTGTTGGAACCTCCTGCTTCATAAGGATAAATGTGAATATTATACGTTTCATTGCAATCCTGGTTGGGGCCTAAGAAGGTGTTATCCTGATGAACGTACACAGTGCTTGAGGAAAATGTAAAAGCCTGCAAGGCCTGAACCATCTCATCTGATTTAAAAGTTTCATCGATCATCGAAAAGGTATCGTCCGCATGCGTAGCAAAGATCACCTTATCAAATATTTCCTCCACACCATTAATAGTGATGATCATTTTTGAAATTTTTTCGGAAACCGTAATTTTTGAAACCGCTATTTGCCCACAGCTAAGGTTGATCGCAACATTCATCCCTGATAGTTTCTGTTGTAAAAATTTCAACCACCTGGAACTGCCACCAACAAAGTATTGTCTTGAGCATTCCAATGAAGGCATCACATGCTGTCCATACGCTTCCTGTAAGATATAATAATGTGCGACCATCCATAGTGGCATTAGCGATGGAGGAGGGGTTCCCAGATCATCGACATGCTCCAACGTAAAATACATTCCATTGATACGGGGATAAAGATTTCCGTAAATAAATTCATTTGAAAAGCTTTGTGATTGTAGCCATTCTCCGACTGTGATCTCGTTTTTACCTTCAGGGGTATTGTTAGGATTGTTGTACCAATCGGCCAATGCATCTTTAAACGTTTTAATGTCATTCGTCAGTAACAACTTATCTGCACCACTGCCCTTAGGAACATTAATATTGTCGAGGGCATCAACCGAGTAACGGTAACCGTAACTGCCGTCAGTTCCGGGTGAAGAAAATGATTCGGTGTCAATTAACGGACTGCAAAATTCACTTGCAGAAGGACAAGGTTTATTATGATTCATTATATTCAATTCCTGCCATAACTCACGCAAGGGCATATAAGTAGAAAGATTAAAATCATTTACTCCCATATCAACCCATCTCTGAATATCCGCGCCCGGAGGATTAGGTAATATCACCTGCATAGTATCTGCATTTCCGCCCACCTGGGCAGCTTTTTCATAGATAGTGATATCCGCACCCTGAGTTAATGGATTTTGCTTTAAATAATAGGCTGTGGTTAGTCCGGAAACACCGGCACCGATAATGGCAATTCGCATAAATTATTGTTTTGGTTTTAAATATATTTAACTTTTTTTAATCCTTTGTATGCGTAATTGCATCCAGTACATATTGCGGGGCAAAGTTTTTTCTTTTACCCGTAAAATCATAAACATGGTCAGGAACATAAGTGATGTCTTTTATTTTTTCAACTATCGCTCTGGCCTGCTTGATGCACTCCATATGCAAACCCGCACCTATTGTAAAGCTACCTGTAAAATATACGCTTCGTAACGGAGCAGTGGCACCTAATTGCTCATTAAATATATTTACCTGGCCACTTACAGCATTAAGGTTTAATTTGCAGTGCCGCATTGTTGTAAAAGCAGGTCCCGCTCCATTCAATTGTTGAAGCATGTTAGCAGGTGCCACTCCTGGTTGTGTCCAATAGGGGTTAATGGTAAGGTAAAAGTCCGGATTGCCTCTATATTTGGGGTTATTCGGATCGTTTTGATGCATATTAACAACGTATGATATACTGTAAGGATATCTCTTCTTCTCATTGTAGTCAAAAACATGAATGTTATAGGTTCGTCTGATATCTTTCTTAGGGCCTAAAAAAGTAGGATCCTGGTGTACATAAATATTACATTGTGCATAGTCAAATTTAGCAAGCTCGCTAACCATTGGATCACTCTTAAAGGTATCATCGCTTAACATTGCCTTAGTAGTATCCGCATGAGTTGCAAAGATCACCTTATCATAAAGCACATCGGGCTGACCCGCCTGAGCAATAACGATCTTATCGTTTTTACCGCTTCCCTGCTTTCTAAAAGCAAGTGTACCACAGTTTGATTTAAAAGTGAATGTCCCAATTCTTGATGCCAATTTATCAAGCCAGTTTATGGAACCATTCACAAAATATTGCCTTTTGCAGAGTGGAATTGTCTGACCGTAAGCTTCCTGCAGAATATAATAGTGTGCCACCATCCATAGCGGCATTTCGGAAGGAGGGGGAGTACTTGCGGTTGTGGAGTCTTCCATCGTAAAATACATGCCGTTAATACGTGGATACAGATTATAATTGATAAACTGTTCGGAGAAACGCGTGTTGACAGAACGCAAAAACTCCCCTACTGTCATATTGTTCAGGCCTTCTTTTCCTTCATTATCTCTGTACCAGTATCCCAATTCACGTTTAAAGCTTTCAATATCAGTATATAGGGTAGCAACATCATTTTTTGCTGCGCTTCCATCCGGAGCTTCAACATTGTCTTTAGCCCTATCTTCTAACGTATACCTGTAATTGTAGCTGCCATCGGCTCCGGGAAGAGAAAATGATTCTGAGTTGATCAGCGGGGAACAATAAGTACTTTGCGGACAATCGCCTTCTTTTGACATGATCCCTAGTTCCTGCCACAGTTCCTTTAATTCCTTATAGGTACCGAGGTTAAAATCATTTACTCCCATGTCTACCCATCTTTCGATAAATCCTCCTGCACCATTTGGCAGATTAACCTTAAAGGTGTTTGCGTTTCCGCCCAGTTTGTCTGCTTTTTCATAAACAGTTATTGGATATTTTACGGCATCCGGAAATTTTTTTCTTAAATAATAGGCTGTAGTTAGTCCGGAAACACCGGCTCCGATTATTGCAATATTCATAAATTATAGGTTTTTTAATTTAAGCAAATGTACATTTATAAATGACATTAACAAGGACTGGGAATTATTTTTCAATGATCCTGACTTGGCTCTAAATACAGAGCTTTCAAGGGTAGTCCCCTGGGATGCATTTTTTGAATGTGAGCTATTTGAGAAGTGCAAATAGGACAGGAAACCTCAGTGATTTTCGATTCTGAGACCAACTAAATTTAAAAAAGGAAGATGAGTTAAAATACTATGAAGGATGCGGTAATCCGTCTTCTCAAAGTTACAGAAAAAAAAGAGCGACAAAGCTGTAAGGCTGTCGATCTAAGTACCCGGGATCGGTATGAACCGATACAATCGCAATGATTACAGGATTTTAAGTCAGATAATTGCCCCTCAATTTCAATGAAATCAATCCAATTTATTGCAAAAAGTATACAAAATAGAACATTACCGCACACCAGTTATCGCAGAGCAAATCATATTAAAGTTTCAATAATTGCAGGCTATAACCTTATATTTTTTCATTTAATTACAGGCTATAACCTTAAAAAATGTTTTGAAATTACAGGTTATAACCTTATATTTGTTCCAGATATAATCAATCCAGGTCTAATGAAAAATCAAAAACAAAGGCTATTAATTGAGCAAATAGATAGGAAATTAGAGGTCTTTAGACCAATAGGAGATATTATTGTTCCTAAAAAAGGCTGGATAAATACAGTAAGGGCGGCATTAAAGATGTCGGCAAGACAATTGGGTGAACGATTAAAAATAACCCCTCAAAGTGTACATGAAATTGAACATCGGGAATCGAATGGTACCATAACCCTAAAAACATTAAAAGAAGCCGCAAATGCTTTAGATATGCAATTAGTATATGGTTTTATAGCTAAAGAAGAAAGTATTGAAAAAATGATTGAAAAAAGAGCCAAAGAAATTGCCTCTGAAATAGTTTTAAGAACTTCTAATACTATGAAATTGGAAGACCAAGAAAATTCTCAAAACAGAATTAACAAGTCAATCAAGAATAAAACAGAAGAAATAATTGATACAATGCCAAAATACTTATGGGATTAGACTTAAAATATAATGAAGGACAAACACCTCTCTACGAGGAGGAAATGGATGGATTGCTTATTAAAACAATAACCACACATGGTGAGTTAGATGAATTTGAGCAAATGAATATTGAAAAAGCCATTGAATGGACGCTGACCAAAAAGTTTAAAAAGGAAAATATTATTTCCGAAGATTTTGTTAAAGAACTCCATAAAAGAATGTTTGGCGATGTTTGGGAGTGGGCTGGCAAATTCAGAATATCAGAAAAGAACTTAGGTATCAAATACCACTTAATCGGTACATCCCTAAAGCAATTAAATGATGATTGTTTGTTTTGGATTAATAACGGAACTTTTAGTGAGGATGAAATAGCAATTAGATACAAACACCAAATAGTTAATATACATTGTTTCGCCAATGGAAATGGACGGCATTCAAGGCTTATGGCGGATATTATTATCAATCATATTTTCAAGAAGCATGTGTTCACGTGGAACAGAAGTAACTTAGTAAAAAGAGGTGCAGAAAGAACTAATTATTTAAAGGCAATTCGGGAAGCGGATAAGACAAACATTCAACCGTTAATTGATTTTGCTAAAAATTAATTACGGTTTTGTTTTTCAATTCTCCACATTATTTTTTCATACACAATAGTTAAACAAACATAGAAATGAAACTAACATTAATTTCTCTATTGCTAATTCTAACTTTTCTTCCTTCTTATGGACAGAAATATGGTAATATTTGGCAATTTGAAAAAGGTGCTGGCATTCTTTTAAAGATCAATTTTATTAATCAGTGTCTGTCTTAGAGCAATGATTTTGTGGGGTAAAAATCACAAGAAGAAAATTAGCGAAAAATAATATTTACAGTCCTTTTTTTGTACGATTGATAGAAATATCTTTGCCCATTCAACAGATCATCAACAGCCGCTTCTGTTCATTTTTTTCTTTTGGCGCGCGATGAAGACAAGGAAGAACTTGACTTTCAGGATGATCAACCGCTAATTTCCATAAGTGACCGAGGCCTAAGCTGATAGGGTGTGCCTTAGGTACAGGTAGATAGTGCAGATCAAAGAAATGTTCACTTAAAAATAATTCAAATTCTTCATCTGCTCCACGATATGTTTTTTTGAGTTCATCACGTATTTCGGGAACAAGCACTTTTTGTTTAGCTTGTGAATTGGGTAATATTTCACTCGACTCACCATAGTAAGTGCATAAAAAGGTATCGGTTGGTACCGGAGAGCGATCTACATGAAAAGAATAAACATCGGTTGGAAAAAACGGGTAGGTATCATCTCTCTCATAGCACTTGATCAGATTAAGGATTGGCGATGCGCCATGAGCTTTCAACATCTTCAAGTCATTTAAAAGAATTTCACGGGCAAGCTGCCCCTGTTCACTCAATTCAAGTTCAAAAAGCTCATCTTGATCAAGTGTCGCTATATTCCCCTTTAGTTCTATCTTATTAGCAATCTCAGAAAAATCACCTATTAGTTTACGAGTCCAGCAAATCGCATTAATTTCTCCATGAAAAGGCGTGGAAACAAGATCTTGAAAATTAGTGACACAGTTAATTTGATTCATTTCGTTGTATTTATTTGGGTTTTCTTCGGTGAATCTATATTCCCTCATACCTAAATGGAGATACCGCTTTCCATAAGCTTTATCATCATTAGGCTTAACCTAATAAGGGAGCTGAAAGCAGGACTAAATTTAGTTTTATTAGATAAAATCCCAAGTGCTGTTCATTTGAACAGATTCAAATTTAAGATCGTAATTACTCTAAAAGTAGGTAGTAAATTCGCCCCCAAATATTAAAACTACACACCAAAAACTACGCACCAGCTCAAAATTAATGACAATAAAAAAAGCCTTTCATCTCTGAAAGGCTTTTTTTTACTAGTACCCGGGATCGGACTTGAACCGATACAATCGCAATGATTACAGGATTTTAAGTCCTGCGTGTCTACCAATTCCACCACCTGGGCATTTTACTGAAACCGACTGTTTCAGTATTCTAAAAAAAAATCCTCTCAAAAAGAGAGGAAATCTCTTGGAGCGAAAGACCGGGTTCGAACCGGCGACCTCGACCTTGGCAAGGTCGCGCTCTACCAACTGAGCTACTTTCGCATAATTATTACTATTAATCAAATGGCACCTTCCAATAAAATCGGAACACTCTACCAATCTGAGTTAATTCGCATAATTTGGTTTGCAAAAGTAAGTATTTTTTTAGTTCTGCAAAGGATTTTTATTAAAATCATTTATATTAATTTTTTTTATCTTTTTAGAATTCGATTGTTTAGAGTATGTATATTTATGCTTTAATATTGTAGAATTATGAAAAAGAACAAAGTAATGGCGGGGTATCACATGTTAATGATACTTTCGGAAGTAGACGGAAAATTTGCAAAACCAGAGGGTAAAGTGATTGTCGGTTATTTAAAAAAAGATTTTCCTTTTAGAGTTGATTTGGATAGGGAAATTGAGGAATTAAGCGCATTGCCAAAAGAGGATTATTTTTTGCATTTTAACAACTCAATGAATGATTTTTATGAAGATTCCACCGAAAAGGAGCGTAACGATTTTTTAAAATTGGCGGTAAAGATGGTAAAAGCGGATAAAAAAATTACCACTGAAGAAAATAAGTATTTAAAAGAATTATTTTTTGCCTGGGATTCGGACCACGAAGAGTAGATATTGGAGCTGGTCAGTGCTTGCAAAAGGCTTGGATCAAATTGATCATTCCTGTTTTTTGCTCCTGAGTTTCGGTAAACATTATTCAGACTCTTTATTTGTCCCTTATCTTTTTTGTAATTGATTTATATATTTCGTTATAATAGATCAATAATTTGAATGCGTAGGTTGGAGAATTAAATTTTTGATTTAGTCGTCTGTAATCCGTTACCATAAAGCGGAATCCAATATCAGCGCCTACACCGGCCCAATTGACAAATTTATATTCAATAGATACTGCCGGCTCGTAAATAAAAACAAAAGTACTCCCATCTTCCTTTTTTTTTCCAAACAATTTGTATTGATAATAGGTTTTGCCAAAGCCCACCTGCAATGGAATACTTAAGCGCCAATGTTGGTTTTGGTAATAGATATATTCTAAATGGGTGGAAAAATAATATAATTTAAGCTGCGCTGTCACACTATCAGCCTTATTATCTGAATTTATGTAATAGACTTTTTTATCGAAATCTTTTGCCGGCCGGAAGAGTTGATTATAACCTATTCCGAAATGGAGCCTGTTACCATAATTCAAGCCGATTTTTACACCAAAAATTTTTGCCCTGCTATTGTTTATAAAGGAATTACGCGTATCAAGTTTGCCAAACAAGTGTGGTTTTTGTTTCAGGCAATCTCTGATGGTATCAAGTGTTGGTTGTGCTATTGTTTGAAAGGAAATGCAGCAGAACAGAACAAATAGAAATATGTTAATACGTTTATACACGGTGCAAAGATAGCGATATATGCTGAGTTCGATAATAAAACAAATGGTCTCAAGTAGTTTTATTTGGGCGTTCCCCTTTCCTGAAAAGAGGAAAGGGGCGGGCTTTCCGTTTCAATCTTTTCTTAAAAAAGAAAAGGATTTACACTTCAATCCCTAACGCGAGCATCCCTAACGAAGCGCCTTAACGCTAACGAATCAATACTGAAAATTGTTGTGTGTGGTTTAGATCAGGCGTATTTAAGAAAACAAGACCGATCTTAATTGATAGAATTATTTCTCCGTCCAATAAAAAATGAAAAGACTATGAATGACAATTAAATAAAAATTCCCTGAACAAATTTCTTGTTCAGGGAATTTTAAATTCTTGATTCTTGAATCTAAGATCTTGGATCTTTTTTAATGACCTCCACCATCTACTTCACCTTCTTCTAAAGGTACCGTTTGCGGAACAAAATCGTGTTCTTTACCTGGTTTGCTGTAGTCATACGGCCAACGATGAACGATAGGCAGTTTACCTGGCCAGTTCCCATGGGTATTTGCCATTGGAGTTGTCCACTCTAATGTATTTGAATTCCAAGGATTTTGTTCTGATTTTGGTCCACGGAACATAGAATAGAAAAAGTTAAACAAGAAAACGATTTGTGTTAATGCTGCCAACATAGCAAATCCTGTGATCAGGATATTTATGTCCACTAAATTATCAAACATTGGGAATGCACTGTTTGAATAATATCTACGAGGTAATCCAGCCAGGCCTAAAAAGTGCATTGGGAAAAATACACCATAAGCAGAAATAAATGTACCCCAGAAATGGATATACCCTAATTTTTTATTCATGTGGCGTAAAAATAATTTAGGGAACCAATGGTAAACACCGGCAAGCATCCCTAAGATAGCAGAAACACCCATTACAATATGGAAATGCGCTACAACAAACAATGTGTCGTGAATAGGAATATCAAGTGCCGAATCGGCAAGGATGATACCTGTTAAACCACCAGAAATAAACGTGGAAACCAAAGCAATCGCAAAAAGCATTGCCGGTGTATACTGGATATTACCTTTCCATAATGTAGTAATATAGTTAAATGCTTTTACTGCAGAAGGAATAGCGATCAATAAGGTGGTAAAAACGAATACCGAGCCCAGGAAAGGATTCATTCCGGTGATAAACATATGATGCCCCCATACAATAAAGGAAAGGAAACCAATTGCCATAATTGAACCGATCATCGCACGATAGCCGAAAATTGGTTTACGTGAGTTTACAGAGATGATCTCAGAAGTAAGACCCAATGCAGGCAAGATAATGATATATACCTCAGGATGTCCTAAAAACCAGAATAAATGCTCGTATAAGATCGGGCTTCCACCTGTTTGCTCCAGAGCTTGTCCGCCAATATAAATATCAGATAAATAAAAGGAAGTTCCGAAGCTTCTGTCGAAGATCAACAATAAAGCTGCTGAAAATAGAACAGGGAAAGAAAGTACACCAAGAATAGCTGTAATAAAGAAAGCCCAGATGGTAAGTGGCATACGTGTCATCGACATTCCTTTGGTACGCAAATTAATTACAGTTACAATGTAATTTAAACCACCAAGCAAAGCCGAAACGATAAATAAACTCATGGAAACCAACCATAATGTCATCCCTAATCTTGATCCTTCCATCGCTTGTGGTAATGCGCTTAATGGAGGATAAACGGTCCAACCACCTGATGCTGCACCGGTTTCAACAAAAAAGCCGGCTAACATAATTACACTCGATAAAAAGAAGAACCAATACGATAACATATTTAAAAATCCGGAAGCCATATCGCGTGCTCCAATTTGGTATGGGATCAACAGGTTACTGAATGTACCGCTTAGTCCTCCTGTAAGTACCATAAACACCATGATGGTACCATGTATAGTAACAAGTTGCATATACATTCCAGGGTCAAGAATACCGTCCGGAGCCCATTTGTCGCCCAATAAAAAATTCATTATCCAAAAACGTTCTCCTGGCCATGCCAATTGCAAGCGGAATAGGAAGGACATCGTCATTGCGATAAATGCCATTAACACAGCAGTTATAAGAAACTGGCGTGAAATGGTTTTGTGATCCATACTAAAAATGTATTTGGATACAAATGATTCTGTGTGGTGATGTTCCTCTTCGTGACCGTTGTGTGCTTGAGCGTGCTGATCGTGATTCTCCATTGAATTATTTATTTATTGAATATTGGATATTAAAACTAATTATTGTTGTGGGTTATGAACTTATAACCTGGTAACCATTAAATTTTTATTTTTTGAAAAATGGTTTTTTACTTTTTAACCATTTGTTGTAATCAGCTTCTGATTCTACTATTACTGTCATTTGCATATTATAATGGCTGTTACCGCATATTTTATTACACAAAAGTATATAGTTAAATTCTTCAGGCTTTTCTCCACGCTTAGCTCTTGCTTCATTAATGCCCTTCATCAATTCAATTACGTAAGGTTTTTTACGCATTTCTACAGTGGTAATAATTGGAGTAAAGTGAAGCATTGTTGTCATGCCCGGTACACAATTCATTTGAGCTCTGAAATGCGGTAAAAAAGCACTATGGATAACTTCTCTTGCATTTAATTTGAATTCGATCTCTTTATTTAACGGAATATGAAACTCATTCTTCACAATAATATCATCAGCACCTTTGCTATCTTTTATATCCATACCCAATGTGTTTTCATCGGTGATAAGTTTATAATTTGATTCACCTAATTCATTGTCAACACCTGCATAACGGGCAGTCCAGTCAAACTGTTTAGAATAAAGCTGGATGATGATCGCTTCTTTTGAAGCCGGTGCAGTAATTTTATTCCAGGCTTTTAATCCGAAAATAATGATAACAGCAAGAACAATAGCTGGTATTATTGTCCAGATCATTTCTAATTTATTGCTATGCGTAAAATAGGTTGCTACATTGCCTTTACGACCATAGTATTTAAAGGAAAAGTAAAATAATAAGATGTGAGTAATTACAAATACAAAAAAGATAATGGCCATGTTGAAATTAAACAGCCAGTCTAAACCAATACCATGCTCTGATGCTGATTCAGGTAGCATTATAGGCACATATTTTATTAAATTCCAGATCACAAATGTAAAGAACACGATCAAAAAGGTCAACATAACTTTTGACATGAACCGGTTATCTTTTTCTGTTACTACATGCGGCTTATCGCCTTTTAAGCTAGACGAAAGCTCAAACACTCTTACTAAATAACCGATCGCAAAAACCGTTAAAATTATGGCAACGTAAATTAAAAACTGTATCATAGTATTTATTATTGTTGTACCTCAACCTTTAAGCTTTCCCTTCAAATTGGGAGTAGATATAGGGTATGAGTTAGGTTAATTATCTGTTGTTATATATTAATTATTTCTTCTTTTTTAAATGCCAATTGTTAAAACTGGTGATGTATTGTCTCATCCAAATAAGGATGTTTTTGAACCATCAAAGGTGCTTTTGTAAGTGCTTTGTTTACTGTAAATAAAAGCAAACCAAGGAAACCTAAAGCGATCCCGATCTCAACCCAACCCAGGTGCCATGCGCCATTAACTGTTCCTGGCATTACCATCATAAATACATCTAACCAGTGACCAATAAAAATAATAGAACCAACAACTGTTAAGAAAAAATAATTGCGTTTTGCATCACGGCTCATTAATAAGATCATTGGAAAAACAAAGTTCAAAATAAATACTGTCCACATTAAACCCATGTATCCAAAATCGTGTAAACGCTCCTGGAAGTAAATGGTTTCTTCAGGGATATTGGTATACCAGATCAACATGAACTGGCAGAACCATAAGTAGCTCCACAAAAAGCTAATTGCAAACACCCATTTTCCAAGGTCATGAATATGGCTATCATTTACCTGTGGCAAATATCCTTTACGTTTTAGGAAAAGAACAAATAATATAATTGTGATCATAGCGGAGATCCACATACCTGCAAATGAATACCAGCCGTACATGGTGCTAAACCAATGTACATCTATCGACATCATCCAATCCCATGCTGCTGTAGATGAAGTAACCGCAAAAAACACAAGGAACATCGCGCCTTTAGCCATGTTTTTGAAGTGAATAGCAGTACCGCCCTGAAGATCTTCTTCCAATGAACGTTTAATAAAACCTCTTTGAAATAAATTCCAGATCACTAAATAAGCAATAGTTCTTAACCAAAAGAACCAAGGAGTGAAATAACCGTGTTTGTTTGCAATAACTTCGTCATACTTAGGTGATTCAGGATTAATTACATCCGGATCCATCCAATGATACAGGTGGTGAACATGAAACTGACCTGCAAGTAATATCAAAAACATAATGATAGCACCAATTGGTAAATAACTTGAAACCGCTTCATACACTCTTTTTACAGCAACTGACCATGCAACTTCCGCAACATACTGCAACGCCATAAAAAATGTTGCTAATAACCCTATCCCCATAAAAAACCAACCGTTCACAAGCAAATTAGCCCAAATACGCGTGTGGTGATATTCATCGTGGCTAACACCTTCGGGAGCATGGTCGGTTAAAAAGCCTGCAATGAGGGTAATTAAGCCAATAGCCATTAAACCAATGGTGATGTTCTTTGTTTTTTTAGTAAATGTATAGTTCGAATTATCCATATTTGTTTGCATTTGATCTTTTATTCTCAAAAATATCGTTAAAATTATTTTGCTTCAGTTGTTGGTTTTGCTGCCTCTTCAATTACAGGAGTTGCTACCGGAGCTGCTCCTTCAGGATTTTGTAATTTTTGAACATATTGAACTATTTTCCAACGTTCCTCTTTGTCTAATTGTGATGCATGTGCTCCCATTAACCCTTTACCGTAAGTGATGGAATGAAATATTTTTCCTTCAGGTAAGTTTTTTAATGCAGCACCCGTATAAGATGGTGGTGCACCAGGCAATTTAGCACCTACAAGTCCATCTCCTTGTCCGGCTGCACCATGGCAGTGAACACAAAATTTACCATAAAGCTCTTCACCTTGCTTTAAATTGCTTTCATTTTTTGCAAGTGGGCTATGTAAAAAACGGCCTGCATTTCCGTAACCAGTAGTATCATTCGCATATATATAAGGCATAAATCCTCTGGCTATGGTTCCTGCAACAGGTAATCGGTTGGCTTGCTTAACAGTACTATCAGTAAGTGATGTATAAGCCATGTTGCTTTCCAAAGATGGAGAACGATACATGTCGGCCATAAATTCAACTCCCGGGCTGTTAGCGTCATGCTTTTCGCAAGATGTAAAAGCTATTGTTACACAGCTGAACAGCGTCATTAAAGAAATAATTCTTGTTACTTTTTTATTCATTGTATTGTGTATTATGTATTAACTAGCAAGTAGTATGAGTGTTGATTTCATTGTACTTCGTACTAATACTTTGTACTTTTACTTTAATTATTTGAAAGAAATTTCAGATGCACCACCGTTTTTTAATAATGCTTCGATAGTACTTTTGTTTTCTTCTTTAGTTTCAACGATCATCAAAAATTTATCGTCAGTAGTTCTTGGATCCGGATTTTTTGCTTTTACTCCCGGAAGCATCCAGCATCTTAAATAGTAGGTAATAGCCATTCCGTGTGCCGCACAAAGTACAGTTGATTCAAATGTGATCGGAATAAATGCAGGTACGTTCATGTAATAGGCGAAACTTGGTTTACCACCTACATCAGTTGGCCAGTCATGGATCATCATGTACCACATCATTAATGTAGCCAGGCACGTTCCTGTGATGCCATAAATAAATGCGCAAATAGCTAATCGTGTTCTTGGCACTCCAATAACAGAATCTATTCCGTGAATTGGAAAAGGAGAATAAACATCTTTTACTTTTATACCTTTTGTACGAAGTTCTTTAGCCGTTGCCATTAATGGCTCTTCATCATCGTAAATTGCGTGTATCGCTACTGTACTCATATCTTATTGTATTAAATTCTAATCTCTTTTTAAATACTAAATTCTAATTTCCTGCTTAGAATTTCTATTAATGATGTTTTGCTTTGTCTTTGTATTCCTGTCCGGATGATTTCACGATCGTTTTTAATTCAGACTGTGCAATTACCGGGAAGTAACGGGTAAATAACAAGAAAAAAGTAAAGAACATTCCAATGGTTCCTGTATAGATCCCAATGTCAACAAATGTTGGGTGGTACATGTTCCAGGATGAAGGAAGGAACGTACGGCACAATGTTGGTACGATGATCACAAAACGCTCGAACCACATACCAATGTTCACAATGATGGACATAATGAAAGTGAAGGTTAAGCTGGTACGTAATTTTTTGAACCAGAATAACTGAGGAGAAATTACGTTGCAGGTCATCATCGCTGCATACGCCCACCAATATGGACCTGTAGCACGGTTCAGGAACGCGTATTGTTCGTATTCCACACCTGAGTACCAGGAGATAAATAATTCTGTTAAATACGCTACACCTACAATAGAACCCGTTACAATAATAACGATATTCATATATTCGATGTGTTTGATAGTGATGTAATTTTCCAGGTGATATACTTTACGCATAATGATCAAAAGCGTTAATACCATCGCAAAACCGGAGAAAACGGCACCTGCAACGAAATAAGGAGGGAAGATGGTAGTATGCCATCCCGGAACAATAGAGGTAGCAAAGTCCATGGATACAATAGAGTGAACCGAGAATACAAGTGGAGTAGATAAACCTGCAAGTACTAATGATACTTCTTCAAAACGGCTCCAGTGACGAGCACTTCCACCCCATCCAAAACTTAAAAGACTGTACATTTTTTTTGAAAATGGTTTTACAGCTCTGTCGCGTATCATTGCAAAATCCGGAACTAAACCTGTGTACCAGAATACTAATGATACAGAGAAATAAGTAGAAACCGCAAACACGTCCCACATCAATGGAGAGTTAAAATTCACCCATAAAGAACCAAATTGATTTGGCAATGGAAACAACCAATAATCTAACCAGGGACGGCCTGTATGAAGTAATACGAAGATAGCAGCACACATAACGGCAAAGATGGTCATCGCCTCAGCAGAGCGGTTAATAGCCATTCTCCATTTTTGACGGAACAATAATAAAACCGCTGAAATAAGTGTTCCAGCATGGCCGATACCGATCCACCATACAAAGTTGGTGATATCCCAAGCCCAGTCTACACCGTTGTTTGATCCCCAAACACCGATTCCTGTGCCGATCGTATAAGATAAACAAGCAAGACCCCATATAAAACAAATAACAGAAGCTGTAAATAGCATGTACCAATGCTTTGAAGCTTTGCCTTCGATAGGTCTAACAATATCTTCAGTAATTTGATGATACGTTTTGTTACCAATAATTAAGGGCTCTCTAATTTCCGATTCGTGTTGCATATTTTATCTTAAAAAATTGTAAATACTAATCTCTATATACTAATCTCTAAATACTAATCCCTAAATGATTTAGAGATCGTTTTTTTAATAGTTTATGCTTCTGCTTTTTCTGAATGACTCTCCGTTTTTTTTCCTTCTTCAATTGTTTCTTCGCAGTTTCTTACTTTTGTTAAATAAGATACTGTTGGTTTAATACCTAGCTCTTCCAATATAAAGTAGTTACGTCCTTCAGCTTCTTGTTTTCTTAATTTGGCAATTGCGCTATCTGCATCATTCAAGTCACCAAATAAAATTGCGTTGGTAGGACAAGCTTCTGCACAAGCAGTATTTACATCACCGTCAACTAATTTACGTTCTGCTTTTTTAGCTTCTAATTTACCACCTTGGATACGTTGAACACACATAGAGCATTTTTCCATAACACCACGTGAACGAACTACTACGTCAGGGTTTAATACCATACGGCCCAGATCGTCTTGTGTTGGATTGAATGTAAAATCAGTGTTTTCATTGTAGTTGAACCAGTTGAAACGTCTAACTTTAAACGGACAGTTGTTAGCGCAGTAACGAGTACCAACACAACGGTTATAGGTCATTTGATTTAATCCGTCAGAACTGTGGTTTGTTGCCAATACCGGGCAAACATTCTCACAAGGAGCTGAATTACAATGCTGACACATCATTGGTTGAAATACCACTTTCGGATTTGCTGCCGAAGGATTTTCCATATCCAAATACATATCAATTGCTCCAACACCTTCTTCTTTAGCAACTTCTTTATTCATATCGCTGCTGTAATAGCGATCGATACGTAACCAGTGCATTTCACGGGTTTTTATTACTTGTTCTTTTCCTACAACAGCCACATTGTTCTCAGCAGTACAACTTACTACGCAAGAACCACAACCGATACATGAATTTAAGTCGATGGTCATTCCCCAACGGTGACCTAATTTTTCGTGCTCATCCCACAAGTCAATAGTAGAAGCTTTTTTAACACCTGAATGTGTAACAAGCATTTCATCGGCATTACCTGATTTAGGGTTCTTTTTATAGTTCTCTAAATTGGTTTCTTTCACAATTTCACGACCCATTAAGGTATGGTGAATTTGAGTTCCAGCTATTTCAGTTGTTTTATTTGCACTTTCAATTTTTACATTCAATGCAGCGTAATTCAATGTTCCATTCACTAATTGAGCTAATTGGAACACATTTTTACCGATTACACTTCCTGTTTGAATACTTAGTTTCCCGGCTTTATCTCTTCCATATCCAACTGCAATTCCAATTGTTCCGTTTGCTTGTCCCGGTTGAGGCACTATAGGTAATTCAACTGTAATTCCATTAACGGTAACATTAACCACACTCGCTTCTCTGTCCTGACGCTCCATCAAATTGAAGCCTTTTTTCTCCATTTCAATAGGGGACATGGTAACATAGTTATCCCAGGTAATTTTTGAAATAGGGTCAGGTAATTCCTGTAGCCAAGGATTGTTTGCTTGGTTACCATTACCAATTGCTACTTTTTCATAAAGAGCCAATTCAAACTCTCCACCTGTAATAGCATTGATCTCTCTTGCGGCAACAACTAAATTTACAGGCTCTAAAGGTTTTACTTCTTCTTTAGGAGCTTCTGCTGCAACTGCTTTAGTTTTGTCTGTTTCATTTGCAATAACCGCTTCAGTGCCTTTTCCAACTTCTATTGCGCCATCATGTAATGAATTATTCCAAAATTCGGTAAAGGTCATGTATTTACCCTGCATAGGGAATACACGCTCTGCCCATATTTTTTGTATGTATGAAAGATAATCGGTAGAGTTACCCGACCATTTTAATAATGTTTGTTGAGCCTGACGAGTCCCTAAATTTTGTTCAGCAAATAAAGGAGAAATAGTAGGCTGAGATAAACTGAAATGTGTTTTTCTAGGATTAAAATCGTTCCATGATTCAAGGTAATGATGATCAGGACAAATGAATGTTGCTAAAGAAGCTGTTTCGTCAGCTCTGTCAGCAAAAGAAATACGTAAACCAACTTTATTGTATGCTTCTGCAAATTTTAATTCAGCAGGAGCAGTATAAACAGGGTTTGTGTTATAAGTGATGATCGCATCTACTTTTCCTGAAGCCATTTCAGCGGTCAGATCAGCGAAAGCTTTATCATTACTTTGATTTAAATAACTTGGGTTTTCCATATCAATGGTTTTGCCATAGCTACCTATCAAGGTATTGATCTCATTTACTATCAGTTGAACTCTTGTATCGTTTGATCCGCATACTACTAATGATTTACCTTTGTTTGCCACAAGATCTTTGGCAACTTTGGTGATCATTGCATCACATGCTAATTCTGTTTTAGGTAAAGTGGAAACACCAACAAGTTTAGCGATAGCATTGTATAGATTCACTACAACTTTTGCTTGCTCAGATACTTTAACAGGGATGCGTTCATCTGCATTTGCTCCTGTTAATGATAAGTTAGATTCGAACTGGTAATGTTTGGACATTTCCTGTTTTTCTTTGCTAACTTTTCTGTTTTTTGCATAAGCCAAAGCAAAATTCTCAACCCAATTGGTAAGGAAATCTGCTCCAATACTTACAATTACCTGTGCATTTTCAAAATGATAAGTAGGGATAATTGCTTGTCCGAATGTTTGAGCATTTGCATTTGCAATTCCGGCAAATGAAATAGCATCATACGTTACATGTTTTGTTGTTGGAAATTTAGCAGTAAACTCATCAATAGCAGCTTTTGTTGAAGGGCTTATAATTGTTGATGATAAAATACGGATAGCTCCACCTTTTGCAGTAATAGCAGCTAAATTGGCACGAACTTCTTTATCTACCTTCGACCATTTAATGGTTTCACCATTTTGTGTTACCGGGCCTGTTAAACGGGACGAATCATATAATGAAAGTACAGATGCCTGAATACGTGAATTAGTAGCACCATTTGATACTTTTGAAAGAGAATTACCTGTTATTTTAATAGGGCGGCCTTCTCTGGTTTTTACCAGGATAGAAGCGTAATCTCTACCATCATAATAAGTAGAAGCATACCAGTTGGCAACACCTGGGGTAATTTCTTCAGGTTTATTTAAATAAGGAATAGCTTTGTTTACAGGTGTTTCACATGAAGCCAATGATGCTGCAGCAACACTAAATCCTAAAAACTTCAAAAAATCTCTACGGTTGGTACCGCTATTTGTAAGGTTATTGTCGTCTAAAAATTCTGCTACAGGTACTTGCTCTGCAAATTCATTATTTACATTTTGAACAAATTCAGGACTGTTTTTTAGCTCTTCTAATCCTTTCCAGTATTTTTTTGTTGCCATATCTTTATAAATTCTAATCTCTAATTCCTGATTTTTTTAACTCTGATCCTAAATTTTAAAACATTTTTTAATTTCTAAATCTCATTTAGAAATAACGTTTTAGGATCTTAATAGTGACATTTTCCACATTCAATACCGCCCATTTTTGCAACAGTTATTACCTGTTCTTCTTTGGGAAGGTGTTTGTATTTTTCAGCTAATTTTTTGTGTAAACTTTCGTAGTATGGATTGTCTTTCATGCCCGGTACTTCTGTTTTTCTGTGGCAATCGATACACCATCCCATTGTTAAAGGACTTACTTGTTTTGCAGTGGTCATTTCTTTTAGATCACCATGGCAGGTAGCACATTCTTGTTTACCCACTTTTACGTGTTGTTGGTGAGAGAAATAAACAAAGTCCTGAAGATTATGAACTTTTACCCACTCGATAGGTTTTTGTGGTTTAGTATATTCTCCTTTATCAACATCCCATCCTGCAGCTTCGTATATTTTAGCAATTTCAGCTGTTCCGGTAGTTGGTCCTTTTGAAATACCTTTGTGGCAATTCATACAAACATTTACAGAAGGAATACCTGCTGTTTTACTTTTTTCAACACCGGAGTGGCAATACTGACAATTAATAGCGTTGTCGCCAGCGTGGATCTTATGTGAGAAAGCAATAGGTTGTGAAGGTTGGTAACCAGTGTAAACTCCAATATCCTTTAAAGCATACCAGCCGGAAGAAAGTAATCCACCAACAATAAACAGGATAATAACAGCAACTGTTCTTTTATGGAAGCCCATCCATGTTTTAATCTCGTGCCATGGACCAACAGCTTCTTCTTCAGGTAAACCTTGTTTTTCGTTTTGTATGTTTTTTAATGAATGGCTTACTCCACGTAATACTCCGATAATAATTACTAAAAATGCTATTACACCTATTAGTATTGCTAAAGGATTAACACCTTTTTCTTCAGCTTTAGCTGCGCCACCTGCCGGTCCTTGAGCAACAACTTCTATTGCTTTAGGAGGGTTTTTGATGTAAACAATAAGTGCAGCAATTTCTTCATCTTTCAAATCAGTGAATGGGGTCATAGCCGCTCCATTGGCTTCAGCTAAGATCTTCTTTGCGTAAGCATCACCGCTTTTTAGGACTTCCAGATTGTTCTTGATCCATTTATGCAACCATGCATCACTTGGAGCACGTGTACCAATACCTTCCAATCCCGGACCGGTAATTTTATTCTTACCTAAACTATGACAAACAGCACAGTTTTGTTTGAATAGCTTTTCCGCGTCCTGTGCGGATGCAGAGTTGAAATTAATAAGAAAAGAGATGAAGAGGAAGGAAAGAATTGCCAGAAATTTTCTTTGTGGTGTAACGAAAATTGTATCCATATATAAATCTAATTGTTTAAATCCAATGATATCCCTTACTTTTTAGGGAGAATTCTAAAACTCGTGCGGCAAAATTATAAGAAACATTAATTGGAGGTTCAAAAAATGTTAAAATTTTATAAATAATGTACAGTTTATAATCGTTCTTAATAAGGCCGGATTCGTTCTTGATTTTTTTTTTAAACTTGTCAATAAAAAGCCTTTCCTTGTCTAATAAAATCAACTATTTGTCGAACGGATGTTTTTGAAATAACACCATTAGCGATTTTAAATTTTTCATAAACTTTTGCTATGAAAGTTTAATAAATTAACTTTGTTGAATTAATAATACAAAATATGGAGCGTTCAAAATTATTATTAAGAGTAGCATTAAGCACTGTGTTTATGGTATTGACATACCATTTTTCGTATGCTCAAAAAGCAATTTCTGATACAGGAAAAGTAGAATTGGTGCAGGATTATAAGATTCAGGAATTGCTGAATAAACACATTGAAATTAATTCGAAAGCGCCTATCAAAGGCTATCGAGTGAAGATCCATTTTGGTTCAGATAAAAACAAAGCAAGGGAAATTAAAGGGAATTTTATTGCAAAGTTCCCTGATGTTCCTGCGTACGAAAAGTATGATCAACCAAATTTTAATATCCGCGTAGGTGATTTCAGGACAAAACTGGAAGCCTATAAATTTTTAAAAGAGGTGCAGGTAGAATTCCCATCTGCTTTTTTAGTGCAAGACGAGATCGAGCTTCCAAAGCTATAACCGGTTTTTTAAAAAAATATCCTTTCCTGCTTCCAAAATTGTATATTTAATTTCCTCTAAATAGGAATTTTAGAATATACTTTTTAAATTCGCCTTAGTGCAATGTCTTTAAATTCAAATTTTGGAAAATGAAAAAATATTTATTCTTAATTTCAGTCATATTCTCTGTTTCTGCGGTTTTCTCACAAGTGGTACAAAATGACAATAAGGCAAATGTGATAACATGTTCTGAATTTCATATTACCAAACCTTTATCTGTTTTATTTGCTGAGAATGATCATGAGATAGGATCTGAATCGAGTCTTACAAAAGAATCCCGCGACAAGGAACACAGAAAGCAACCAAAATTTCTTTATAAAAGTTCGGATGGTATTCAATATGGAGAAGCCCTTTCTGTAAGGCAAACAACTATGGGAAACAGGCAGCCGCAGGCACCGCTTGTTAATTGGTTGGGACAAAATGGAGGTGGAGCATATCCGCCAGATCCAACCGGAGCTGCCGGTCCCGACAATTATGTACAAGCAGTAAATGCCACTAGTTTTAGAGTATATAGTAAAACAGGGTTAATTCAGTTAAGCGGGAATTTAAATTCTTTATGGAGTCCTGCCGTCAATGGTGGCGGAGATCCTATTGTTATGTTTGATAAGTATGCGGATCGCTGGTTTATAAGCCAGTTTTCAGATTCCGGTAACCAGATTTATATAGCCATATCTCAAACCAATGACCCCGCAGGAGCTTATTATTCATATACGTTTACATCTCCCCAATTTCCTGATTATCTGAAATTTTCGATATGGGCAGACGGTTATTATATGACTTCGAATCAATCACCGAAAGTTTTTTGTTTTGAAAGAGATCAAATGTTGATCGGTAATCCAGCTTCCAGATCTGTTTACGATGCTTACACCCCATCTAATTCAGGCCTTGGCTTTTATTGCCCGCTACCAGGGGATGCTGATGGACAGTTGCCTCCGGCAGGAACACCATGTCCCTTTTTTGCTTATACGGATAATGCCTGGGGTGGGGGGAGTATTGATGGAATAGAGATATTAAAAATGGCTGTTACCTGGGGAACAACACCAACTGCTGTTATTTCAGCGGATGCGATTGTTCCTCTTTCAGCATTCGATTCATCTGCTGATCCTAACTGGGATGACATTACGCAGCCGGGAACATCGGCTAAATTAGATGGTGGAGGTGCTATTTTAGAATACAGGGCCCCCTGGAGAAAATGGGTTGGATATAATTCAGTAGTGCTGAATTTTTCAGTGAAAATAAGTCCTACCCAACGTAGCACCCGTTGGTGTGAATTACGGCAGGATCAAGGTACAGGTGCATGGAGCTTAATGCAGGAAGGGACTTATACTCCTGATACGCATAGTCGCTGGATGGGAAGCATTGCCATGGATGACAATGGCAGTATTGCTTTTTGTTATGCAAAATCGTCAAGTACCGTATCTCCCAGCTTATGTTATACAGGGAGGTTAGCAAGCGACCCGCCTGGCACCATGACGTTTGCCGAACAAACGGTAGTTACCGGGACTGGTGCGCAAACAGCAACAAATCGTTTTGGTGATTATTCACATACTTCGTTGGATCCGGATGGTATCACCTTTTGGCATACCGGGGAGTATATTAAATCGGGGCTGCCGGCCACCAGGGTTTATTCTTTCCAGCTTACAGCTGGCAACCTTGGTATTAGTGAAAATCAGCCACAGCCGGTATTTACGGTCTATCAGTCGGAAGATAAATTAAATTTTAAAGCAGAAAAACTTTTTTCAAACGAGGAGTTTGTAGTTGATCTATTTGATATTTCGGGCAAACAGATCAATGGTAAAAAAATTACACCTACATCAAATAAGTTCGAAACAACTATTGATATAAATGGTTTGGCGAAAGGGGCCTATCTTGTGCGTGTCGGTAATAATGGCTTTCAAAGAGTTATTAAAGCAGTAATAAACTAGGTTCAAAATTTCTACAAAAAAATTGAGTGTAAAAACAATAATAAATTCAGCAAACAATATTGTTCATGAACAAGTTGTGTTTTTGAATTCTATTCATAGTGGTCCTTTTTCGCAAAAGGGGAGAAGCATTAAGAAATCAGGTAAAATTGTTTTTAGTTTTTTTATAACGTGTTTTTTTGTGCTGGTATCATGTCATTCGAAACAAAAAAATATTGTATCAACTCTACACATAGAACAAACGGCTGTTACACCCAAAACGATCGGGAAGGTCTCACATGAATACAGATCAACCGGATGTTCCACAGTAATTATAATTGCTGATGACATAAATTCCACGATACTAATTCCTAAAAATAAATTAGCTGAAAATATAGATGTGGATGGGTTGGAGATAACTTTTTATTATCGAAAATTAAGAATGCCTCAGCCTGTTGGGTGTACAAAGGGGATTCCTGCTGAGCTTACAGATATTACAAAAAAATAGAATAGTTTAAATTTAATTGGTAACAGTGATCGCGGAAGTAGATACCGTATTGCTTACGTTTCCTGTCCTGTCTTTTAGGAACACAGAAAATGAAACAGCTTGAGAGTTTGATCCGTTTGTAATAGCAGTGTTTTTTAATTCAATTGTTAATGTTCCCTGTATGGCTGTGGCAGCCCCGGATGGTGCCAGTTGAGATATTCTGTATTGATACGTTACATTGTTCCTGGTATCCGTTAAAAAAAGATTTTTAGCGTCCGGTGAATTTTCTCCAAGGTCACCATCACCATCTTTGTAAGATATTGTAATGGTAATTTTATCAAGATATTCAACAGCTGTTGAAGGGGTAATGCTTACAAATTCAATTGCGGGCGTTGTAGAAATTTCAATCGAATCATCTTTTTTACAAGAGGAGATCACACCAAAAAAAACAAAAAGGATAAAAAGTTTTTTCATTATTAATATACGTAAAAGGACCAATAAGTTTTATATTGAATTTGTAAATTGTCGGTAGGGAATTGGGTGTTAGTAGTATGATCGCCATCATTTACAAAATAGCGCATATACACTATCTGGTTGTGTGGCAGGTCAGTCGTATTTATTGTAATTCCAAAAAAGTCATTTTCATTTGGTGGTGGCACATGAATATATTGAGCCGTAAAAGTAATGGGGTTGCTGAAATCATTCGGGTCAAAGGATAATTTCATTTGATTCACCTGAAGTTGAGGGTAAGCGGTGCTATCATCCGATACGATAAAAGCAAAAATCACATTTGTATTGTCCGGAAGGAGAAAGGCATTATAAGGAACACTATCAATTCTATTGTTTTGTGCAGTGTATTGGATCTGGTAGGTTGCAGCATCAACTACAGCAAAGTAAGGCTCTATTGTTGGTTCAAAATTAGGATACGTTGGTATAGTGCCAAACACATCTTTAGCTCCTGCCGTTATCCAGTTTTTTATTGCCAGAACATCTCCGGCAGGAAGAGGTACGCCAATATTATCCTGGGGCATTCTGTCGTCCTGGTTTACAAAACAGCAATTGGTAATGCGTTCATACAGCACCGACTCCAAAGGTTTATAAGGAACAACCCTGAAAACGAATGTTTCGTCAGTGTTATTTTTTTTCACCGGATGATACACTAAGGTTGAATAGGCTGATTGAGGGGTTCTGAAATCGGGTTCAAAGTTACCATCGTGACAGCCGGGAACAGCACATTTTGGTTGTAAAATATTGGTATGAATTCCAACTAATGAATTTGGGTCGGGATTTGGAATAACAGGCACAGTGCCATAATCGATAGTAGCAAATGGATTGGCAGGAGCAGGTTCCTCTGTTTTTTTACAGCCATTTTGAATCATTACCACCACTATAATTGTGGTAATTGCTAAAACAAGTTTATATGAAAAGTTCTTCATCATTATACAAAAGCTTGCGTTAAAACACTTCCCATATTGCCACGATAGTTCATTGGGATATCACCATAAAATCCAAGTATGTCCGCTATTGTTGGAACAATATCAATACTTTCGCCTTGAACCGTTGAAAATAATTGATTTTGTTTTACAACTCCTGCAGGGCCAAGCATCAAACAAAATATTTCTCTTGATAAGGCCCTTCCGTTAACGATCTCACCGGTATGATCAAGAGCGTAACGGCCCTGTGCATCCATCAGTGTATTACTTGTTTCATTTCTTCCATGTTCAGGAGCAGCGATCAGAACCGTATTATTCGCCATGCCGGGAGTACTTTGTATCGTTTGCCATAAATGAGCCAATGCATAATCTGCTTTTCTCAGATTGTTGCAATAGCTGGTAAAATCAGAATGGCAAACATCAACATCCTGCATATTTACAACAAGTAATTCAGGCTTAAAATTGGTAATTATATTTTCAGCAAAAAACACATTTCGCATATCGCTGTTCATAACGTTACCACCTACTCCCCAGGGATCGTTAAATCCACCACTGTTTGCAGTTGCGTAGCTGTTATTTATAAATGTTTCCAATGTAAGGGCATCTGCGGATGTGTTCTCAATACCTGCATCGCCCGGCTTAGACTGGCTTCCAAAGTTTTTATTTAATACATCTCTTAGCTTTGAAGAGCTGATCTTTTCATTTGGATTGAAATTTTTTGGAGTTCCTAAAACATTATACGCCTCCTGGCTGATCAAAGACAAGGGCTGAACATAGTTAGCACCATACAAGGCACCATAATTTGAATCGGAGCTAAAATTTAAAGCAGGATAAGGTCCTAATGCATTTGATACCCACCAGGAGTTAAGGGCAGACATAGAAGGCGAATTATGCTTTCTGTAATATTCAAAAATTGTTGGATTTACAGGAGGCGCCTTTATATTAAGATCGGTAGTGGTATAAACACCGGTCATAGCAGTGGTATGACCGTTAAAATGGCCTGTGGGGCCTTGTGCATATCTGAATTCTTTAAATAATGTACCTTGTGTTTGGAGCGCTGCACCACCAATAGGGGCTAAAAAATCCATAGCTCCGATCATATCGCCTGAAATTGATTCGGAACCGGTAAGCATGTTGGGCATTAGGTTTCCATCAACTTTGTGCACTGATTCAAAGTTTCTTACACCGCCTGCAAAAAGACAAAACACCACGTGGTCGGCTCTTCTTACACCCGAAGCAGCAAATAATCTACCCGATGGTAAAATATACGGGACAGCGAACGCTCCTGCTGAAGCCATTACCGTTTTTTTAAGAAAATTTCTCCTGTCCATGTTTTTAATTTGAGAATTTGAGAATTTAACAATTTGAAAATTAATTTACACCATTTTCAAATTAGCACATTTTCAAATTATTTTAATAGTACCTGTATTCATTCGATGTCATAAATGCGTAATATACCAGCTCTGGTGTTGTATTTGCATCAGTTTGAATAAGACTTTTCATTTGCCAAAGTTCAAATTCATTCGGTTCACGGTTATAGAATTTTTTATAGGTGTTTACCACAAATTGATTCACATCGGTATTCATTGCAGCAACCGTAGGGATAGACACTCCAGTGGCATTGAGGAAATTTCGTATGATGAGATCCTCGATCAGTTTTTTGTCGCCAAATGCATTGTAAGCAGTTCCTAAGTCGGTTAGTTTTGTTTGATCAATTGTATTTCCATAAAGATCAGAATAGGCAATGGAGATAAATTCGACAGTTGATTTAACATTGGGTTTAGCAACACCATCCTGAGAAACCCCAACATTATTTACATCATAAATATAACTTTTATTGGCCTCTTTTTTACAACTTGTTAGTGCAATTGATGCAAGAACAAACAAAAAAAGTGCTTGGTTTTTTATTTTGATACTAAAATTGTTTTTTTTCATTTTCAAATTAGCAAATTATCACGTTTTCAAATTGTTTTTTATTTGATGCCAACATATTCGTCAAGTGAAAGTATAGTTTTTTGTAATTTTTTATAATCCAGATCTGTCTTATATTCTATGGCATATTTAGTCATTTCGGCTGAAGTAGGTTCTCTGAATAAATACCTGATGTAAAGTTCCCTAACTTCACTTTCAAAATAATTATTAGTATTAAAAATGATATCCATGTATTCACTTTTTGTATTTCCCTGAGTGAAAAAAATGACTGCACTCAATCCGTCCACCATGGCAGAAGATTGTTCCAGTTCATCCTCAGTAGGATATCGGTCCATAAAATGTTGGAAAGAAGAAACTACAAAATTTTCGGTTCCCATATTTATGTCATCATAAAGATTATTGTCAATTAATCTTCTATTCATCCCGGTAGCAGTTAATGTGCCATTATTCAAGTCTGCCGGAATACTTTTTACAAGCTGTAACCTGGCTATTTCTATATGTAATTGAGCGAAAACCGGAGCATAGGTGGAGTCGGTTAAAAGAAATTGAAAAACTGCGATCCTCTCCGTTATGGCGCTGGTATCAAAACTGGTAAGTAATTTAATGGAAGCGATCTCATAAAGTCTTTGTTTATAAGTAGGTTTAGCAAAAACTTCATCTAAAAAAGCTGCCCTATCCAAATCGGATAAATTATGCTGATTGATAATGGATAAACCAGAACTTAACTCATTTGTTTCCGGTTTTCTACCCAAAACACTGATGTACACTTTATTAA
Source organism: Bacteroidota bacterium (assembly GCA_040388745.1). GTDB lineage: Bacteria > Bacteroidota > Bacteroidia > 2-12-FULL-35-15 > 2-12-FULL-35-15 > 2-12-FULL-35-15. Next base: position 29,051 of record JAZKBF010000032.1, read on the forward strand.
CATAATTTTCTTTGACTATTGAGGAAATGGTATAATCGGGGGGAGCCTGATTACCAGGCACTACAACCAATTCATCGTCTTTTTTACAACCAACGACCAAAAGACTTAAAATAAAAGTAAAAAAGACAATGTTTTTTATCATAGCAATAGCTAAATTAATAAAATATTTCAATTTGAGAAAACAATATTGAATTTAATTGATTTAATAAATTACCAAGTGAGCAGTTTTACCGACATGGCTGCTCATAGTATTTTTTCAATGATTTAATAACCGGTATTTGAGCAAAATATTTTTTTGTACTTTGAACGCGAATTTTAAAAATTTAAAATTGTTGTTTCATGAGTGAAGAAAAAACAGAGACAAAAAAGAACAGTATCTGGTCAGTAATTATGGCCTCTTCAGTGGGTACTTTAATTGAGTGGTACGACTTTTACATCTTTGGAAGTCTGGCTCTTGTTATTTCCACTAAATTTTTTCCTCAGGAAAACCCAACCGCAGCATTTCTTTCAACATTAGCAACCTTTGCGGCAGGGTTTGTTGTACGGCCTTTTGGTGCCTTGTTCTTTGGCCGATTAGGTGATCTGATTGGCCGGAAATATACATTTATGGTAACTCTTTTATTGATGGGTGGCTCTACTTTTTTAATTGGTTGTATCCCGGATTATAAAACAATAGGTTTTGCTGCTCCTTTGTTGGTTTTGTTATTGCGTTTATTACAAGGCCTGGCTTTAGGCGGAGAATATGGTGGTGCAGCAACCTACGTTGCAGAACATGCACCCCAAAAGGAAAGAGGTTATTGGACTTCCTGGATCCAAACTACGGCTACATTGGGTCTGTTCGTTTCCTTAACAGTTATATTGATAACCCGCTCCGCATTAGGTACCGAAGCATTTGAAGATTGGGGCTGGCGTGTACCCTTTTTGGTATCCATACTAATGGTTATTGTTTCTTACTTTATCCGTAAAAACATGCATGAATCCCCTGTTTTTGCTAAAGTAAAAGCTGAAGGAAAAATATCACTTAATCCCTTAAAAGAAAGTTTTGGAAACAAATACAATTTCAAATTTGTTCTGTTAGCCCTATTTGGCGCAGTAATGGGACAAGGAGTAATTTGGTACACAGGGCAATTTTATGCGATGAGTTTTATTGGTAAGGTGTGCGGTGTATGCAGTCAGCAAACGGATATGCTGATGGCCGTGGCCTTATTATTGGGGACCCCGTTTTTTATCGTGTTCGGTGGTTTGTCGGATAAAATTGGAAGAAAAAAAATAATGATGTTTGGTATGTTCATTGCAATAATTTGCTATCGGCCTATTTACAGTAAAATATATTCAACTATTGATTGTACCGGCAAAACAGAGGTTTTGAATAAAACTTTTGTTGATGTAAAAACAAATTGGATACTTAACACCACGTCCGACTCCTTAGTAACAACAAAAACGCATAAAGAGTTTAGCGATGGAACGATCATGGATATTACCAGGAAAACGACCGCTTACCAGGATCGAACGAAGAAACCACTGATTGATGAAAAAAAATCCATTCAGTTAAACTCCTCAAGTTATTGGATAATTATATTGCTGGTATTTGTACAAATACTATTTGTTACTATGGTTTATGGACCAATTGCAGCATTTTTAGTGGAAATGTTCCCGACAAAAATTCGTTACACGTCTATGTCGTTGCCCTATCACATAGGTAATGGGATATTCGGTGGATTACTGCCTACCGTAGCAACTTACCTGGTGAGTACTTCAAAAATGACAAATAATCCCGAATGGTATTTACAAGGACTCTGGTATCCTATCATAGTGGGCGGTGTTTGCTTAATTATAGGGGTGTTGTATTTAGATAAGAATGATAATAAAATTGAAGAAGAACTTTAAACTTTAAAGACAATGAGAATCATAAAAAGATACTTAGGCATATTCTGGCTGTTATTAGGCCTTGGAGTGGGTTATTTCAATATAGTTGAATTCGGATTGCCAAAGTTGCAATCTGGAAAACAGGAGGACCTTGTTTTTGGGATCATTAATTTATTTATTCTTACGCCAATAATTGTAGGAGGATTGGTTACATTCGGCTACTATGTGCTTTCAGGGGAATATGATAAAAAAACAAAATGATGTTTTTAAAAGACTTTATATATCTAATTCGTTAACGTAATCAACCCACTTTCTCGACAAGCTCGAAATGACTGCGCGCGTATTCATTTCGAGCTTGTCGAGAAAATTGTGTGAAAACATTTTTTAACTTTAATTCCGTTGTAAACACTGGATTCATTTTAGTTTATATAAAGTCTAATTATCAAACAAATTTATTTTATAATTATTTTTGCCCTGCCAATCCTGCCATCAGCTGAATTTTTAGTAAGGATATAGAGACCTGCTGGAACACCCTCTAATGGTAAAGTATAATAAGCCCCTTGCATTAATTCGTAATTAGTAGTTCTATATAATTTACCCATGAAATTATATAATCTGAGCTGGGCGTATTCAAATCCCGAAGTATCATTTAAAATATTTACATAAGCCGAAGAAGGATTAGGATAAACAACGAGGTTATATATTGTTTCATCTTCAATAGAACAGGTATGCTCCCATCCATTCATTTGCGCTACGGCCCATTCTCTTTGCGACTGAATGAACGGGTAAATGCCGGGGTAGTTCAAACGAAGCACATAACCTGAATGCGTAAGTGAAACAACATCTTCGTTGTTTTCTGTCAATGAACTTTGAAATGATTCGTAAGAATTATATTTATACGTGTCGATCTTATAAGCTTCATCAATTAAATTATGTCTGTCTAAAATATATTCTCCTAAATTATCCAAGGTGAATTTTGTTTGTATCAGTTCACATACGTAGTTTAAATATTCGGTTTTATATTCATCAATTTCAAATATTCTTTTTAATAATGGCCGTTCGTCAAATTTGTTTGATGGCACTAAATAGCTTTTTAATAAGGAGGTTCCGCTTATTATTTTCAGGTCCTGAAATGTTTCGTTCATATCCCAGGGGATCCATCTTATTTTTCCATCGGGATGTTCATACAAATAAAAATTATTACCTCCGCCCCAATAACTATCCCAGCTCCTAATGCATTTTTCGATGGCAAGTATTTTTAAATAGGAATGAACATCAAAGCTGCTTTCAAATTGTTGTTTAAAATCGGTCGAATGGTTATTGTTGATCAGATCAATAAAACTGATCAATCTGCTCCAATCATCTGCTGCCTCATTGGTATTTAATTTTAATCCTTGCCCCTTATATCCTGTGGGTTCCGCCCCCAGCCAATCAAGACTAACTCCTGCACCTCTGTCAGTTTTGTATAAATTGCCATCATTCGCGGAACCTCCATAATGAGATCTTAAAAAAGTTTTATCTACATTTTCAATAATAACATACAGTCCGATGTATTCACCATTTATCCATAATTTGGTATAAGATGTGCGGGAAGCTGCGAGACCCGCATCACGAAACAGTTTAAATGCAATTGCATCATGGACCAAAGAGGGGTCGTTTGTGAAATTATTCAGGTTCATTTTTTTCAAACCATCTAATTCCTGATCTACAAATTCATCAAAAGATATTTTAAAAGGTTTTTTCTTTCCGAAATTGATCAGTGTATTTGAGGCATTTCCTTTTTCTCTGAATCCACAATTGTTGCGTACAATGCCGTCCCAGGTAACGGTGCATTTATGATAAATTTCAGGATTGGCTATAGGGTCTGAATAATTCGAATCAAACTCTTGTTCTAAGGTTTCAAACCAATTGGGTAGATCTGTTTCAATAGTAAGATTGTGTAAAATGGTGTCGTTGAAAACCAAACCACCTGGTTGAGAAGAGGAGCTAAAACTAATAAACAGAAGAATGTAAAGTGCTATGTTTTTCATTTTCTATATACCCTATGTTCCTTATTAAGTACTTCATACTCTTTTTTAAAGTTCCTTTTGATAAAGTGAGCTCCAATGGTCATGTTAAATCCTGTCTGATTATTTTTATTGGCTAAATTAAATTGCAAACCAAATTTAAAATGAAGTCTTAGCCGCTCATTGTATTTTTTCTCAAATCCTGTAAAAGGTTCAAGAGTTATTTGAGAACCATTGTTATACTTGGCATTCATGAGGTTTAATTCTGAGCCCCAAAAAAAACTATTATTTTTCAGGTAGCTGCTACCCCCTATGTATCGTTGATAACCCAAACCAAACTTTGTAACAGCATAGGGTTTGGCGGGTGAATAGGATAAATTCAAGTAGTATAATCTGATCCCTCTCGTTGCTAAACCAACCTTATACTGCGATCCAAACTGTTTGCCTGTTATCGATTCATTTCTGAACACAGAAAAATAAGGCGTATTGTAATATCCGAAATTTGCTCCTACCCAAAATGTTTTAAGCTTTTTTCCTTGTATGGTATCAATAGTGGTCCAGGGAATGATACTAATGGATTCATCTATTTTTTTTATCTTCAAGTTTGCTGAATCACTTTGTATGATCGTACCTGTTTGGGAATTTCCATCTTTCAAAACAATTTCATCGGTTATCAGATCTCTATAGTTCAGGCAGCCGGTAAGCGCGGATACACACAAAAAAGTACCGATAAAAATTTTAAAATAGTTTTTCATAGTATTGTTTTACGATCTATTTTATAAAAGGATGGTATTAACGAAGATACAAATTTATTGTATGAACAATTGTGTGACGAGAAAAATTAAGCGTAAGTTTTTCAATAGACTTTATACAAGTTAAAATGGTATTAAATTTTACTTTTTATAAAAAATCTTATTCAGAGCGTCATTGCGAAGCACCCTTCGGCAGGCTCTGGATAAACTCCGCAATCTCACATCCATCATTACTTGAGATTGCTTTGACTGAAAAGTCTCGCAATGACGCTCCCAATAGGCATTAATTTTTTTAAAAACAGAATATAAGCGAATACAAACAATTATTGTTGAAAATGTTTCGTTTTTGTTTGGCACAATTCTTATTTTGCAATCCTCAATTTTATTAACCTATTACTCGCACCCGGATCATGAAGCGATTTACACTTTTATTTATTTTATTTATTACAGGCAGTATTTTTTTGAATGCCCAAAACAATTCATCACTCAATTCCGCTGAGATCCTTCAGGCATTTAAAAAACTAAACACTGTTGGTTCGGTATTATATATTGCTGCTCACCCTGACGATGAGAATACCCGTTTACTGGCCTATCTGAGTAAAGAGAAAAATCTTCGCACTGGTTACCTTTCCTTAACCCGTGGTGATGGCGGACAAAACCTGGTAGGGAAAGAGCAGGGTGATGTTTTGGGGCTCATCAGAACGCAGGAATTACTTGCCGCAAGACGAATAGATGGTGCAGAACAATTTTTTACACGAGCCAATGATTTTGGGTTTTCAAAAAATCCGGAAGAAACATTTACAATATGGAACAAAGACAGCGTACTTGCTGATGCTGTATGGTGCATCCGCAGGTTCAAGCCGGATGTGATCATTTGCCGTTTCCCAACAACAGGTGAAGGCGGACATGGCCATCACACTGCTTCTGCATTACTTGCTGTGGAAGCATTTGAAGCAGCAGCTGATCCCAAGCGCTTTCCTCAACAGCTCGCTTATACAGAGGTTTGGCAGGCAAAACGCATTTTTTGGAATACCTTTAATTTTGGAACTACCAATACTACTGCGCCCGACCAGCTAAAAATAGATGTAGGTGGGTTTAATCCATTGTTGGGTAAAGGCTATGGAGAGATTGCCGCAGAAAGCCGTTCCATGCATAAAAGTCAGGGCTTCGGATCAGCCAAAGGAAGAGGTGCTTCTGTTGAATATTTCAAACAATTAAAAGGTGAGCCCGTAAAAGAAGATCTGTTTGAAGGGATAGATCAAAGCTGGAAGCGTTTGGCAGCAGCAGCTAAGTTTCAGGGCTTAGTGAATGAATGTATCAAAACATACGATGCTCAAAAGCCGGAAAGCAGTGTACCTGCCCTTGTTTCCATTTACAAACAATTACAGCAGTTGGATGAGAAAGAACCGAATACACGTTATTGGAAACAGCAAAAATTAAAAGAAGTAGAAAGCCTGCTGTTGGCCTGCACCGGGCTATGGCTGGAAGCAACGGCTGCTGAGTACATTGGAATTCCCGGAAACAGTGTGGATATAACGGCACAGGTGATCGGCCGAAATAACAGTCCGGTTAAATTGAATAAGATCTCCTGGTTGGGTCAGACAGATACTGCAACTGCACTTATACTAAAACAGAATGAATTGTATTCGTTTAAACATAAGGAAACACTGCCGGTTACTGCATCTTTCTCAAATCCTTATTGGCTGAATGAAAAGCACACGGCCGGACAGTTTGTTGTTAAGGATCAGCTGTTAATAGGTCAACCGGAAAATACTGTTTCCACGAAAGTGATTTTTGATCTTGAGTTACCAGGCCTTAAATTGCAATGCGAGCGTGGTTTGGTTTATAAATATACCGATCCTGTGAAAGGCGAGATCTATCGTCCTTTTGAAATACTCCCTCCTGCAACCGTTAACCTGGCTGAAAAGGTGTATGTGTTTTCTGGTAAAACGCCTAAAAAAGTAGAGTTTATTATTAAAGCAAATGCTCCGGATATCAGTGGCCTGTTGACTGTGAATGTTCCGGATGGCTGGACAATAGTGATGGGGCAGCAATTCAGATTAGTTAATAAAGGAGATGAGGTGACCCTGGAAGGGACCATAACACCCGGCAACAGAAATGGCGGAACGCTTAATGCCTCCTTGATAATAAATGAAAAAACGTATTCAAAAAGTATAATGAGAGTGGAATACGACCATATTCCTTACCAGTTCATATTGAGTAGGGCAGAGGTTGGATCTATAAGTATCAGCCTGGAAAAAGCAGGTACTGCCATTGGTTATATTGCCGGTGCAGGAGATGAGGTTCCGGCCTGTTTAAAGCAGTTAGGGTATACTGTTACCATGCTAACGGATGAAATGCTTAGTAATGAAGACCTGTCGAAATACAATGCTATTGTTACCGGTGTGCGTGCTTACAATACCAACGACAGGTTGCAGGCACATCACGATAAATTGATGGAATATGTGCATAATGGCGGTAACCTTGTGGTTCAATATAACACAAATAGCAAAGTAGGTCCGCTGCTTACCAAGATCGGCCCTTATCCTTTCACCATCAGCCGCGACAGGGTAACGGATGAATCGGCAGAAGTAAGAATTATCAATCCTGCTCATTCGGTTTTAAACTATCCGAATAAGATCAGTGCAGCTGATTTTGAAGGATGGAAACAGGAGAGGGGAATCTATTTCGCTACGGAGCTGAATGAGAATTATGAAAAGGTACTTTCAATGAATGACCCTGGGGAAAAGCCACACGAAGGCAGTTTGATCGTTAGTAAATACGGTAAAGGGAATTTTGTTTATACCGGACTTGCTTTTTTCAGGGAGCTTCCTGCGGGAGTTCCCGGTGCTTATCGCTTATTTGTTAATTTATTAAGTATACCTGCACAGAAATAAAATGGATAATGGCAAACCACCCTTCCTGAAAAGCTGGAGGAATGTATACTTCCTGGTAATTGTCGTGCTGATCATACAGATCGTTCTGTATTACCTGTTCACAAAATATTTCGAATGAATGCGATCGATTGGTTGGTTCTGGGCATTACACTTCTTTCTGTAGTTGTTTATGGACTATATAAAAGCCGTGGGACCAAAAATATTGATGGTTTTTTACTTGCCGATAAACAGTTGCCCTGGTATCATGTAGGTCTTTCGGTGATGGCAACACAGGCTAGTGCCATTACATTCCTTTCCGCACCCGGCCAGGCCTATAGCGATGGTTTACGTTTTGTCCAGTTTTATTTTGGCCTTCCATTGGCAATGGTAGTGCTGTGTATCACCTTCATTCCCATCTTTCATCGGTTAAAAGTATATACGGCTTATGAATTCCTCGAAAAACGATTTGATATAAAAACAAGGACATTAACCGCTTTTTTATTTTTAATACAAAGAGGTGTTTCCACCGGCATCACCATTTATGCACCATCCATTGTTCTATCCTCTATACTGAATCTTGATATTTCGTATACAACCATTTTTATCGGTAGTGTGGTTATTTTGTATACCGTTTATGGAGGTACAAAAGCGGTTTCTTACACACAAATGCTGCAGATGGGCATTATTTTCGCAGGCCTGTTCTTTGCAGCATATATGGTAGTGCATTTACTGCCCGAAAATGTTGGTTTTATGGATGCTTTGCACATAGCAGGCAAAATGGATAAGCTCAATGCGATAGATACCACATTCGACCTGAATAATAAATATAATGTATGGTCGGGGATCATTGGAGGTTTTTTCCTGCAGCTATCGTATTTCGGTACGGATCAATCGCAGGTGGGTAGATACCTTACGGGCAAGTCAATTACCCAAAGCCGCTTGGGCCTTATTATGAACGGACTTGTTAAGATCCCGATGCAGTTTTTTATTTTGCTGATCGGAACGCTTGTGTTTACGTTTTATCAATTCCATCAACCTCCAGTTTTTTTTAACCAGGTGGAAGTGAACAGGATCGAAAAAAGTTCAAATAAAACGGAGTACAATAAGCTGGAAGCAGATTATAAGCTGGCACATGCCGAGAAATTGCAGTATGTAAACAAGCTGGTGGATGCCATTCACCAGGACAATGAACAGATCGTAAATGCTGCAGGTGCTGAATTACAGGCAGCTGAAAAAAAAGTGGAAAGCATTCGTAAGTCTGCCATTAGCTTGATCAAGAAGAGTGATAAGGTAGCTGATACCAACGATACCAATTATGTTTTTCTGAATTTTGTTACCAATTACCTGCCCACAGGCCTTGTTGGACTCTTAATAGCGATCATTTTTTTAGCCTCCATGGGCTCAACAGCAAGTGGTTTAAATTCCCTGGCATCAACCACAGTGGTAGATGTTTATAAACGCCTGATCAATAAAGAGGGGAGTGATAGCAAGTATCTTTCAGCATCGCGCTGGGCAACCATTGGCTGGGGAGTGTTTTGTGTGATTGTGGCGCTGTATGCAAGTAAGCTCGGTAACCTCATTGAAGCGGTGAATATTTTAGGCTCCTTGTTTTATGGAACCATATTAGGAGTTTTTGTTGTTGCGTTTTATTTAAAGAAAGTGGAGGGTACAGCTGTGTTTTATGCTGCATTACTTGCCGAAGCTTGTATTGTTGTGGCATGGATAACTGACCTGACAGCCTTTCTCTGGCTTAATGTGATCGGTTGTGTGCTGGTAATGCTGTTTTCTTTGCTGTTTCAGCGTTTACTGAAGAAACCTGTTGATATTGCAATGAATTAAATTTATTGTAATCTGAGTTCGATTTATTTGGGCGTTCCCCTTTCTTAAAAGAGAAAGGGGCGGGCTTTCCGTTTCAATCTTTTCTAAACAGAAAAGGATTTCCACTGCAATCCCTAACGCAGAATTACTCTGCCCACAAAGCCTCAAGGACACAAAGAAATAGTTGTACAACCTTTGTGTCTTTGTGCCTTTTGCCAAAAGAATCAGGATAAGGTAAATGTAAAACGCCTCCTGTTTTTTTACAGAAGGCGTTTTGTTAAAAGGATAAAAAAAAATTATTTCGCTTTTTGAGCTTCAGCGATCAATTTTTGATTCATAGCCACGTAATCATCATTTTTTGCTTCTTTTGCCAATACGATGGATTGTTCGGCTGTAGCAACAGCTCCTTTATAATCTTTTAATTTCAACTGGATCTTCGCTTTTAAATGCACCATGTAAAATGCTTTTGGATTTTGTTCGATCGCTTTGTTAACCCATCCTAAAGCTATAGTCAGATCCTTATTGTTATCATAATAATAACCAGCTGCCTGGAAATAAGGACGGGCATCCGTTGCAAGGCTGGTTTCAATGTTCTTCATCACTTTACTGTCGATGTCGGAAACAACACTAAATGCAACACGTGTATTTTCCCATAACAATTCAATGTTTCCAGAGTTTGAAGTAATATCAGAAACGTTGATCGTTAATGTTTCCACTTTATTAGCATAAGCTGAAGGTTTTACTTTTACACGCAATACTTCATTTTCTGCTTTATAATCAGCCACATTGCCACCAAGTTTTAGATCATTATAGAACATGATCTCCCAGCTGTCTTTGTTAGGGATGGTGTATAAGGCGTATGTGCCGGCAACCAATGAACTGCCCTCTATTTTCACATCTTCTCCAAATGTAATTTTAGTTGCAGTATTTGCACCGGTACGCCATGTTTTTCCAAAAGGAACCAGGGCACCAAATATAACACGGCCTTTAGCACTTGGGCGTGAATACTCTATTTTAATATTGGACAATGCAAAGCTTTGATCCAGTGTTTGTAAAGGACTTGGTGCAGGAAGTTTTAATTGCTGTGCATTTGTTGTAAAGGTAGATATTGCAAATAGCGCAGAAGCCGCTAGTGCTGTCAGTTGTTTTGATCTCATGGTTTTAATTTTTTTTAATTAGTAGTAAATAGTCGATTTTGTGCTGCAAAAGTAAAAACTATTTTTCAATAGTATCCACGGATGGAATGAAACATATTATTAATAAGAAGAGTTTGCGCAAATAAAAAGATGTTGTTCCTTTTTTTGACGAAACAAAATCAAGCTTAAAGAAGAGTTTTTTATTTAGCCTTTTTCAACACCCACCTATTAATACTTTCGTTCCCGGAAGTTGTAACGTAGGCCTGTACAAATTCCCATCCGCTCTTGCTCATAAAGTTCATTGCTTCGATCATAGATGGGAAAGTTTTAATTTTTACTTTAGGTGTAACTTTTTCTTTTACTTTTTTTTCTGTTTTTGGGGCCACTATTTCAACCTTTTTCCAAATATAACTTCCTTTTGCATCAGTTTGAACAGTTTTTCCCTCGTATGTTTTTTCTGAAGTCTTAACGTAGAATTTTTCATTCTTAGTTGCAACAACCGGAGGGAAATCATCATCATCATCATTAGCACTTGCATTAGCTGCATCAGTATTATCAGTGTCGTTGATCATATTAAAATCCACACCTTGACCAGAATCAACAGCAACTATAACTTTATTGCTAAGAAATTTGGAATATCCGACTAACTCAGAATATTTATACACTTTTTGCGAATAGGCGTTTACAAAAAGGGTTAAGGATAGAATTAATAAAAGGTTTTTTTTCATAATTGTTTAATGTTTTTGCATTTACGTATCAAAAGATCACTTTGGGCTTATAAGTTATTTAACCATAATTATTTACTCTTAGGACATAATCGGAACCTTTTTGGCGCACTACAATTTCTTTTGTAGGGAAATCTTTGCTATTATCTCCATCAATCAAGGCACCATAAAGCCACTCTGTCCCTTTCATTTTTATTTTCATATAAGTTGAAAAGGGACCTTGAAGATATTCATTAGATTTAACTGACCTTAAATACCAATCTTGGTCCCAAATGTAAAATCTCGTTTTCCCTTCGACTTCAATAATAAACGACCTTTCTATAAATTCATGGTCATTTCCAACCCACGGAAAAGGTAGAACAACATGAAATACAGATTTTGGGGGAATACTACCATACATTTTTCGCTCAATATGATAATAATGTAAAATTGAATCCGTTTGATTAGTAATTATTCCAAATGAAGCAACTGGAGCTTTATCTTTTTTAGTTGTCTTTAAAAAATCAGATAACTTTTTAGATGCATTTGAAAGAACTAAGTCTTGAAGTTTTAGATAGGAGCTTTGTTGAACTGGTTCATTATTCATAATGCTAATAATTATTTTTCTTGCTTCATCTACTACTATTATAATTGCGCGTAATTCCGAACCAAAATTTTGAAATAGCAAAACAACTTCTGGTTCTGTTAATTTTTCAAAAATATTCAGATATAAACTAATAAGTTCTTGACGTGAAATGGAACCTAATAGTTGGCAAGTCTTATCTACTTGATCCAATTCCAAGTTCCTTTTTGAATTCTCAATCTCAAATTTTTCAATTTCTTCTAATGAAGGAAGATCTGACTTCTTCATTTCTAACAAATTAAATGCATCCAGAGTACCTGGACCATATCCATTAAAATCCCAAGATTTTATTCCATATTTTTTAAGAAGAAAAGCAAACACAGTAAATATTTTATTTTTCCCATATTTTTCCCATAGATACTCAGCAGACCAATAAGAATACCAAGTAGCAGCAGTAGCAGCAGTCAAAGCTGTAGAAAAAGAAGTGCCACAATATGGGTTAATGGAACCGGTATCTACATCAGCAACCCAAACAGACTCTCCAGGAGCGGCAACTTTTATAAAAGGAGAAGAAAAGCCTTTTTTCCATGGAGTGTCAATGATATTACTTGCAGTACAAGCAATTGAATAGGGAGAGCTTGCAGGATAAATTGACACTGGCGCACCGGCAAATTGTCCAGCAGCAGAAACTGAAATGATTCCATTATTAACGGCCTCTATAAGAATACGATTTATAGCATCCCCATCTACCGCAACATTACCCATACTAGTTGATATAATATGGCATCCTTGATCTATGGCATACTCAATGCCTCTGACTAATTTAGATGAGTTAACGATTACGCTTTTGTCAACTCTAATTGGAATTAATTGAGCGAGCGGAGCAGCCCCTTTAATTAATTTATTACTAATTATTAGGCTTCCTGTCGAGGTTCCATGACCATGATTTGAACTTTTATCTCCATCATCAAAAGGGTCAGAATCTTCTTCCCAATAATCCCAACCTCTGTCAACCTTCAATTGATTGTTGAAAATCTCTTTGTGCTTTGTATATCCAGTATCTGTATGTCCAATAATTATATTTTCTCCCTTATGTTTACTGAATTGTTGGGGTAAGTTAAGTGTCCAAGTGTCTTTAATTTTAATTTTATTTTTGGCCCATTCAGGTTCCTCCGTTCCTGGTTTGTGAGGCAAATCACAATTAATAAAGGAACTTTTTGTAAGAAAATTTAAATTCGTTATGTCTGGTTCTATAAATTCGTAAAAGTCCCTTGGAATAGAATAGATAAAATCCCAAATTTCTGCTGTGGATAAACTATTTGATGGGATAGCATTATAAATTCCAGTTCTTTCTGATATTTTTTCTATTTTGAATCCTTCTTTTTCAAAAAAATCTTCCAGTTCTTTTTTTTTGAACTGAGAGGGTTGAAATAGATAACCGTGAAACACAAAATTTAGCATATAGTTAATTTTTTAGAGGTTAAATTCATTTTTCTTGGGGTAAATATAACATTTTATCTCATTTGCATATATACTGTAAAATTTATCAAGATATAGAATATAGAAAATTGTACGGAAATTAGTACTGAAAACAAAAAAGCCCCTTGAAACGTTATGTTTCAAGGGGCTTTCGTTGTCCGACTAGGTCTCGAACCTAGACTCTTCTGTACCAAAAACAGACGTGTTGCCAATTACACCATCGGACAATTTGCAATCAAAAATTATGATTGGGGTTGCAAAACTAATAAATATATTTTTAAGAGCAATAGAAATCTTATGTTTTTTTAAATATTATCAATCAATTATTTTTCTAAATTCGCATCCCGATAGCTTTCGGCACTAAAAAGGAGAACAGGTTTACAAATAAAACTTTTAAATATATATGAATAGTACTTCTAATTATCAACGCTTTAACAACATCATTGGTTGGTTTGTTTTTGCAATTGCGGCATTTGTTTTCCTGAGTACGATGGAGGCTACGGCATCCTTTTGGGATTGTGGTGAATATATCGCCTGCGCTTATAAATTGGAAGTAGGGCATCCTCCCGGAGCTCCAGTGTTCTTATTGATCGGCCGTTTCTTTAGTTTGTTTGCTTTTGGTGATACAGCTAAAGTGGGAATGATGATCAATGCGGTCTCAGCATTATCCAGTGCCTTCTCTGTTTTGTTTTTATTCTGGTCCATTACTGCTCTGGCACGTAAGATCATGGACAAAAAAGGGGAATTAACCACAGGTAGAATGTATGCAATATTCGGAGCAGGTGCTGTTGGCGGATTGGCTTATACGTTTACCGATTCTTTTTGGTTTTCGGCTGTTGAAGGGGAGGTATATGCAATGTCGAGTTTCTTTACTGCCATTGTATTTTGGGCGATATTAAAATGGGAACGTGAAGCAGATAATCCTCATGCCGATCGTTGGATCATATTAATAGCTTATTTGATCGGACTTTCAATTGGTGTCCATTTATTGAATTTATTGGCCATTCCGGCAATTGTATTTATTTATTATTTTAAAAAGTATGATAACGTAACCCGCAAAGGTTTAATTATTACTTCAGCTTTAGCTATCCTTATTTTAGGCGGGATACAAGGAGGTATTATACCAATGATCGTGAAGCTGGCCGCTAAAATAGAGGTATTTGCTGTTAATACCTTAGGTATGCCATTTAACAGTGGAACCATTATTTATGCCATATTACTTATAGGAGGTATTGTTTTCGGATTGCGTTACACCGCTCAAAAAGTAAAACCTATTTTAAATACTGTAATCCTTTGTTTTACAGTGATTTTAATTGGTTATTCGTCATTTTTGATCTTGGTGATTCGTTCACAGGCAAATACACCAATGGATGAAAATAATCCTGAAAATGCGGTAAATTTATTGTCTTACCTGAATCGTGAACAATACGGATCTTGGCCTGTTTTATATGGTCAGTATTTTTCGGCTCCTGTTGACCCTAAAAAGCCTTATGATGATGGGAATCCTGTTTATACACAAGATGAAAAATTAGGAAAATACGTTATTACTGACGATCGTAAAAACTCTATTCCGAATTATGATAGCCGTTTCTGCACTCCTTTCCCACGCATGTGGAGCAGCCAATCCAATCACATTGCAGGGTATAAAAACTGGACGGATCCACGAAAATACAAACATATAAACATCACCGATCCACAAACAGGAGAGCCTACAACAGTTGATAAACCAACATTTTCTCAAAACTTAGGTTTTTTCTTCAACTATCAGATGGGACAGATGTATGTGCGTTATTTTTTATGGAATTTCGTTGGCCGTCAAAATGATATCCAGGGACATGGAAATAATTCGGATGGTAACTGGATCAGCGGTATTTCAGGATTAGATGAATCCCGATTAGGGCCACAAGTTGGATTGCCTGATGGTGCAGATAACAACAAAGCAAAAAATGCTTTTTACGGACTTCCTTTGATATTAGGACTAATTGGATTGTTTTACCACATCAAAAAAGACAATAAAAATGCAGCTGTTGTTGGAATGTTGTTTTTCTTTACTGGTATAGCCATTGTAATTTACCTGAATCAAAAGCCTTTTGAACCGCGCGAAAGAGATTACGCCTATGCAGGTTCTTTTTATGCCTTTGCTTTCTGGATCGGATTAGGTGTATTGGCCATTTATGATTTCCTTGAAAAGAAAATGAATCAGACAACCAGTGCTCTTGCAGCTACTGCGGTTTGTTTATTGGCTGTGCCAACTATCATGGCAAGAGAAGGATGGGATGATCACGATCGTTCAAACCGTACCATAGCACGTGATTTTGCTGCTAATTATTTAAATTCCTGCGCACCTAACGCTATTCTCTTTACCAATGGTGATAATGATACATTCCCTCTGTGGTATGCTCAGGAAGTAGAAGGTATACGTACCGATGTTCGTGTGATCTGTCTGGAACTATTGAATACTGATTGGTATATTGACCAAATGGTTCATAAAGCGTATGATTCAGAACCTGTCCCTTTTTCATTGAGAAGAGATCAATACCGTCAGGGAACGCGTGATGTAGTGCTTTTCCATGATTATCACGAAACAAAAGTTCAAGGATTTATTCCGGTAAAGGAACTTATGAATTTTGTTAAGATGGATGATAAGGACCATACCGTGCAAGTTGCAAAAGATACCTATTACAATTATTTCCCAACCAAAAACATGCGCGTTCCTGTTGATAGTGCTACAGTGGTTAATAATGGTACCGTTCCTAAGGAACTTGCAAACAGAATTGTGAAAAATATCGATTGGGCTGTTACCGGAAATTATGTTCAAAAAAATGATCTGATGGTAATTGACCTGTTGGCAAATAATAATTGGAAACGACCAATTTATTTTGCTGCAACAGCACCTGCCAGCTCTTATTTGAATCTTGCGCCCTACTTACAATTAGAAGGTTTGGCATACCGTTTGGTTCCTGTTAAGAAAAACGATCAGGAAACTCAGGAAACCCGCATCGCTGCCGACATTATGTATGATAAAGTAATGAAATTTGCATGGGGCGGAATGGAGAAACAAGGTGTTTATCTGGATGATGTATTCATTCGTTCATGTGCATTGAATATCCGTCAGCGCTTTGGTGCATTGGCAAATGCATTAATTGATGAAGGCAAAAAAGATAAGGCCATCAAAGTTCTTGATAAGGTGATTGAAGTTACACCGCAAGAGAATGTTCCTTACGATGCAACCATGTATTCCATTGTAATGGGTTATTACCAGGCAGGTGCTTTTGATAAAGCGAATGCGGTGGCTAAAAAGCTATTCAGTAATTTCGAAAGTAATATCAAATATTATTATTCTTTAGACAGGAAGGACCTTGCATCTTATCAAAACGATATTGAGCAGGCTCAGGATATTTGTGAGCGTTTGGTTTATTTTAGCGATAATTTCAAACAGACTGCACTTTCAAAAGAACTTGAACTACGCTTGAAAGCCTTGACTGAAGCTTATGGGCTTAGCCCTAAAATGAGGGAGCGTCAGTAGTATAAATTTATTAATTATTTGGGCGTTCCCTTTCTGAAAAAGAAAGGGCGGGCTTTTCACTTCAATCTTCCCTTCCGCTAATTAGCGGAAGGGAAGGATTTACATTGCAATCCCTAACGCAAATCCAGCAAATAAAGAGCATTGGATAATTTCAATTCTATCCTTAAAACCCAAATACTTCAATAGAATTTTGAGTAGTAACAGCAGCTACTTCTTCCACACGTATATTTTTTATTTCAGCAATTTTTTTTGCGATCAACAATAAATGATCAGGCTCGTTACGTTTGCCACGATGTGGCATTGGCGCCAGGTAAGGAGCATCGGTTTCTAATACCAAATGTTTTAGATCAATTGCTTCCACCACTTTATCCAATCCCGAATTTTTAAATGTAACTACACCGCCAATACCTAATTTAAAATTACCTACACTTATTACCTCTTCAGCCTGTTGCACATTGCCGCTGAAACAATGAAAAATGGCTTTGATAGCATCATTTTTAAATTCGCTTACTATTTCCATCACTTCGTTAAATGAATTGCGTGAATGGATCACATAAGGCAGGTTGTAGTCTTTGGCTAATTGTATTTGAGTTCTGAAAGCGTCCTGTTGCTGTTGAATAAAAGTTTTGTCCCAATACAGATCAATTCCTATTTCTCCGATACCAATAAATTTACGTTTGCTCAGCCAATGTTTTACCACTTGTAATTCATCCTGATATGTTGCATTTACCGAACATGGGTGTAAACCCATCATTGCAAAACAATTATCAGGGAATTGTTTTTCCATCTGAAACATCCCGGGAATGGATTCACTATCTACGTTTGGTAAAAAAAATCGTTTAATACCACTTTTAATAGCAGTTTCAATCAACTCCGATCTGTCCGGATCAAAGTCTTTGGAATAAAGGTGGGTATGTGTGTCTGTTAAAATCATCTTACAAAATTACAAAATTTGTTATTAATTAAGTAGGTATAATAAGCCACTAATTTCACGAATTAAAAGAAAAAAAGTAATTTATAATTCGTGTAATTCGTGGCTTAACATTTAACATCAGAATTTCCCAACTGATAAAAATCATTTTTTATTTTCTTTAAATTGTATTAGATTTGTTGGACATCGTATTAAAATAATTAATTTCTTCAACTATGCCTATTTATCATAAACTGGGAAGCTTTCCTCAAAAACGACATACTATTTTTGAAAAACCCCAAGGCGGCTACTATTACGAACAATTGTTTGGGACTGAAGGTTTTCATGGGCATTCATCCTTGTTATACCATGTTCACCGCCCTACGCAGGTGAAAGAAATTATTACGTCTTATAGTGTAGCACCAAAAATTGCGATCGATAAAAATATCAAATCATTATTGTTAAAAGGTTTCGATATTAAACCGGCCGATGATTTTTTAGACAGTCGCAAAGCAATGCTTGTAAACAGCGATTGTATCATCGGTTTGGCGGCACCACGTCACTCGATGAAAAATTATTTTTATAAAAATGCTGATTCGGATGAACTAATTTTTATTCACAAAGGCAAAGGAACATTACGCACCTTCATGGGTAACATTCCTTTTGAATATGGCGATTATC
This sequence comes from Bacteroidota bacterium, assembly GCA_040388745.1. GTDB lineage: Bacteria > Bacteroidota > Bacteroidia > 2-12-FULL-35-15 > 2-12-FULL-35-15 > 2-12-FULL-35-15. The sequence continues at coordinate 47,388 of JAZKBF010000032.1, forward strand.
TGATCATTCCACGTGGTATGATCTATCAGATGGAATTTGACACTACCGAAAATCGTTTATTTTATGTTGAATCGCATGCACCTTTTTATAGTCCTAAACGTTACAAAAGCTCATCAGGGCAGCTGTTGGAACATTCTCCTTTTTGTGAACGTGATTATAAATTACCTCAGGATCTGGAAACGCACGATGAGAAAGGTGATTTTATGATCAAGATAAAAAAAGAAGGAATGATGCATGAATTCGTTTATGCAACACATCCTTTTGATGTAATTGGTTGGGATGGATACAATTTCCCTTATGGTTTCAGTATTCATAATTTTGAACCGATAACAGGTCGCGTGCATCAGCCACCACCAGTGCACCAGACATTTGAAACATCAACATTTGTAGTATGTTCATTTGTTCCCCGCTTATATGATTATCACCCACGATCAATACCAGCTCCTTACAATCACAGTAATATTGATAGTGATGAGGTGTTGTATTATGTGGATGGAGATTTTATGAGTCGTAATAATATTGAACAAGGGCATATTACTTTACATCCAAAAGGTATTCCTCACGGACCTGCACCCGGAGCGATGGAACGAAGCATAGGACACAAAGAAACACAGGAATTAGCGGTGATGGTAGATACCTTCCGTCCATTAATGGTTACTGAAGAAGCTATGGGAATTGATGATGGGGTATATTATAAAAGTTGGGTAGAATAGGTCAGTAGGCAATTTTGTTAATTGTAAAATTGTTTGTTGCAAAATTGAATAATTAGTTTTGGGCGTTCCCTTTCTAAAAAGAAAGGGTCGGGCTTTCCACTCCAATCTTCCCTACCGCCAATTGGCGGTAGGGAAGGATTTACGTTGCAATCCCTAACGCGGCATCTTCAACAAACAACCTTATCTTTAGTTTATTAGAAACGAGAAATTCAAATTAAAAAAAACTTTTTCTTTTAGTTGAACGACTTGGTTTCCCTATCAACACTCCTAAAAGTCCCCTTGTTACTTCACGGAAAATGGTTTTAGCAATACTGCTGTTCGCCATACTTTTTATGGTATCACCAATACCTGAAGTCTTTTCCTCAATAGTTTTTTCCTCTTGTTGTGAATTTTCTTCAGCTACCTTTTCAGAAGCAACGATTTTTTTATTTAAAATTTCATAAGCACTTTCCCTGTCAATTTCTTCATTATACATTCTTGCAATGGAGGAAGCAGCCACCTGCTGATCCTGTTCAGCCGGACTAAGAATATCCATGCGTGATTGTGGGGCACACATCATTGTATGAACTAATGGTGTTGGAATGCCTTTTTCACTTAATACGGTTACTAATGCTTCACCAATGCCAAGTTCCGTGATCAATTGATCCGTTTTATAAAATTCGGTTGATGGGAAATTTTCGGCCACTAATTTTATATCTTTTCTGTCTTTTGCAGTAAAGGCACGTAAGGCGTGTTGGATCTTTGTTCCAAGCTGACTTAAAATTACATCAGGAATATCAGTAGGTGCTTGGGTGCAAAAATAAATACCAACGCCTTTACTGCGGATCAATTTAATGATCGTTTCAAGCTGTTGCATCAATGCCTTAGAAGCTTCTCTGAAAATAAGATGAGCCTCGTCAATAAAGATCACCAATTTAGGATCCCCTTTATCACCCATTTCAGGGAATGTATTGTAGATCTCAGCAAGCAGGCACAGCATAAAAGTGGAAAATAATTTCGGACGGTCCTGTATATCGGCAAGTCGTAAAATGTTTATGAATGCCTTGCCATCCTTGTCTTTTTGCAAAAGGTCCTCAACGTCAAATGATTTTTCTCCAAAAAATTTATCACCTCCCTGTTGTTCTAATTCCAATAATTTACGCATAATTACACCCGAAGAAGCCGGAGAAATGGTGCCATATTTTTTTTCAATTTCTTTTTTGCCTTCTCCATCTGCCAGGTGCTGAAGCACTGCACGAATGTCTTTAATATCAAGCAAAGGCATTTTTTTATCATCACAATATTTAAAAACAATAGCAAGGGCACCTTCCTGGTTTTCGTTCAATTCCAATATTTTAGATAACAATACAGGCCCGAATTCAGACACGGTTGCTCTCAAACGTATTCCTTTTTCATTGGAAATGGTCATTAATTCGGTAGGGTATTCGCTCGGAACCCAAGGGATACCAATCAGATCCATGCGTTCTTTGATCTTGGGGTTTTCAGAACCGGGTTTCGCAATTCCGCTGATATCGCCTTTGATATCCATCAGCAAAACATTTACTCCTTGCTCGGACAAGGCCTCTGCAAAGCGTTGTATCGTTTTTGTTTTTCCTGTACCAGTTGCTCCAGCAATCAAACCATGACGGTTAACAGTGCTCAAAGGAAGCTTCACATGCACACCGGCAATGTTTTCGCCATTATAAACAGGTCCACCAAGTAATATACTTTTACCCGAAAAGGAAAAAGCTTTTTGAATCTGTTCTTTAAATTTTTCTGCTGACATAATTTTATTTTTTTTAATCTAAAAATGTTTGAAAAAAAGTTTTTTGTAAATGTTTTAGAAGCTTATTGAATGTCGTTTAGTTAGGAAAATAAATACCAACCCGCTTTCTCGACTCCGCTCGAAATGGCCATCATCATTGTTAGTTCGAGCGGAGTCGAGAATCTTTGAAATTTATTTTGTTAAAAATTTATTTATAATAAAAAGAACTTATTACCAGATTGTAAAATTGCCTACTGCAAAATTTCGACATTAAATTTTAATGTGCTTCCAGCCAATTCTTTCCTACTCCCATTCCCACTTCCATTGGAACATTTAAAGAAGTGATCGCGTTTTTCATTCGGTTTTCAACAATTGATTTTACTACATCTAATTCTTCTTTCCATACATCAAATACCAATTCATCATGCACCTGTAATAGCATTTTTGATCTTAAATTCTGGTCTTTAAAATCCTTATGAATATTGATCATTGCAATTTTGATCATATCGGCCGCACTGCCCTGGATGGGTGCGTTGATAGCATTACGCTCTGCGTAACCTCTAACTGTATGATTACTGGAATTAATATCTCGCAGATATCTTCTGCGTCCCATTATTGTTTCTACATATCCTCTTTCCCTTGCAATTTCAATGTTTTCATCCATATACGTTTTGATGCCGGGATATTTTGAAAAATAATTTTCGATGATCGCTCCTGCTTCTTTACGTGGAATATTTAGTCGCTCTGCAAGTCCGAAAGCTGATATTCCATAGATGATCCCGAAGTTTACCATTTTCGCGTTCCTGCGCATATCAGGAGTAACCTCTTCCAAACTTACGTTATAAACCTTCGCTGCTGTGGCTTTGTGAATGTCTTGTCCGGATAGGAAGGCTTCGATCATTCCTTCATCTTTACTTAACTCCGCAATAATGCGTAATTCAATTTGAGAATAATCGGCAGAGAGTAAAATATAATTTTCATCTCTCGGGATAAATGCTTTTCTGATCTCTCTTCCGCGTTCGGTACGAATGGGGATGTTTTGCAAATTAGGATTGTCAGAACTTAAACGTCCTGTAACCGCCACCACCTGATTGTAAGAAGTATGTATGCGGCCTGTTCGCGGATTAACCAGTTCTGGTAAGGTGTCTACGTATGTGTTTTTTAGTTTTACTAATTCACGATAATCTAAGATCTTTCCAACTATTTCGTGTTTAGCAACTAACTTGATCAATACATCTTCACCGGTTGCATACTGTCCTGTTTTTGTTTTTTTTGGTTTTTCTACGATCTTTAATACCTCAAATAAGATCTGACCTACTTGTTTGGGTGAGGATACATTAAAGGTAGTTCCGGCCAAAGCTTGAATTTCGGTCTCCATAATTAAAATATCTTTTTTTAATTCAATGGATAATTCGTTTAAGGCATTTTTATCTAATGCAATGCCTTCCGCTTCCATAGCAGCTAAAACAGGGATAAGCGGGATCTCAATTTCGTCAAATAATTTTTTTATTTGTGCATCCACTAACATGGGATCAAATATATTTTTTAGCTGCAAGGTTATATCTGCATCTTCTCCGGCATATTCTTTAATTTCTTCAATTGGCACATTCCGCATCCCTAATTGTTCTTTCCCTTTTTTACCGATCAGTGTTTCGATAGATACAGGAGAATAATTCAAATAGGTTTCGGCAAGTACATTCATATTATGCCGCATATCGGGCTGAATAAGGAAATGCGCTACCATGGTATCAAATAGTTTTCCTTTTATCTCAATGTCGTACCGTTTTAAAATTGCCAGATCATACTTTATATTTTGTCCGATCTTAGTGATGCTTTCATTTTCAAACAAAAGTTTAAACTCATTTACCAAAAGTTGCGCTTCATTAAAATCTTGAGGAAAGGGGATATAATATGCTTCTGAAGTTTTAAACGCGAATGATAAACCTACTAACTCTGCCTGGTTAACATCAAGACCGGTAGTTTCGGTGTCAAAACAGATCTCAGATTGTTTATTTAGCTCGATGATCAGTTGCTCTCTTTTTTCTTTCGAATCAATCAAATGATAGGCATGAGGTACCTGATCAATTTTTAAAAGTGAAACACCGGGCTGAGCTCCTATTCCTGTTTCCTCAATATAAATTTCAGTGATGGTCTCATGTTCAAGTGTTATTACAGCGGTGTCTTCAACGGCAAACAGATCAACCTGGTTGGGATTTGTTTTTTTCGGTGCCGGGCTTTTAAGCGGTGTTCCTTCAACTACAGGAGCTGCAGGGGAGGAGTTGGTTGGATTAAAGCCAAGTCCCATTTGTTCTGCCAGTCTTCTGAACTCAAGTTCAGTGAAAAGTTCTTTCAACACCTCTCTATTAGGCTCCTCCATCTTCAATGCTTCTTCATTGAATTCAATTGGCACATCGCAAATGATAGTTGCAAGCCACTTTGATTGGATCGCTTTATCTTTATGTTCTATAACCTTTTCTTTCAGTTTACCTTTTAGTTTATCGGTATTCTGTATTAAATTTTCGATGCTTCCAAAATCTTTCACAAGCTGAATAGCCGTCTTTTCGCCTACTCCGGGGATGCCTGAAATATTATCCACTTTATCACCCATCAATCCTAAAATGTCTATCAATTGGTTTACATTTTGGATATCCCATTTTTTACAAACCTCTTTTACACCCATTATTTCCATCCCATTCCCTAAACGGGCAGGTTTATAAATAAAGATATTATCGGAAACCAACTGGCCGAAATCTTTATCTGGGGTCATCATATAGGTCGTAAAGCCCTCTAATTCCGCTTTTTTTGCAAGTGTTCCGATCACATCATCCGCTTCATAACCATTTGAATATAAAACGGGAATATTAAAACCTTCGATCAATTTAATGATATACGGAATAGATGCGGAAAGATCTTCCGGCATTGCTTCACGGCCTGCTTTATATTCAGCAAATTCCACATGACGCACCGTTGGTTCTGATGTGTCGAATACAACAGCGATGTGCGATGGCTTTTCTTTTTTAAGAACTTCAAGTAAGGTATTTGTAAAGCCCAATACAGCCGATGTGTTTACGCCTTTCGAGTTGATCCGGTGATTGTTGCTGAATGCAAAATAAGCACGGTAAATGAGTGCAAAGGCATCCAGTAAAAAAAGTTTTTTATTGTTTTCTGACATTGTATTTTGAATATTATGATTTTTCGTATGTCCTTAAGGGATATAAATTTACTCATTATTATTTTTTCCACCGAAAAACATTTTAATTAATTAATAAAGGTTGTGCTGAATCTTTATTAAATTTGATAAATAATAATTTCCCTTTGAAAAAACACTTCCATTTTCTTTTATTTGCCGCATTTCTGGGCTTTACATTCAGCAGGTGTTCTCCGGAACAAACAAAACCTGTGGTGTTGGTTGCTGAGCCTGAATATGTGAATGAAGAAGTTGTTGAATTGATCAGGAAACAGCTCAGTAATTTCGACACTTTAAAAACTCTTTTTATCGCTGATGACAGCCTTTTTGCGACAAAATTAATTATTGAATTTTACAAAACAAATAAGTTCAATGTTATCTGGAGCGACAAAGGTAAACACACTGCACAAAGCGATTCCCTTTTCTCACTATTAAAAAATTCAGACGACTACGGATTGATCTCAAGTGATTACCATTTCGGTAAAATTGAAAGTTTGATCAAAAAAGAAAGAGACAGCAAAACAAAAAAATATGATGCGGTAAAAATTTCAGAAGTGGATATGCTTTTAACAGATGCCTTCTTTACATTTGCTGTGCATGTTAACAAAGGGAGATTGAATATAGACAGTTTGATACGGGAATGGAAAATTGCCGGGTTGATCTTGCCTCGTGCCAAGACTGAAAGCGATACTGATACTGATTTGATCGCTGTTTTAAGCGATGCGATCAAACAAAATTGCATTCGTGAAGCAATTGATTCATTGGAGCCTAAGAACAGGCAATATCAGGCACTAAAATTTGCATTGAAAAATTTTAAATTTGAGTTCAGAGATTCTGTGTGGGATAGTCTTGCTACCCGCGAATCCGACAGCACCACCTTTAACGATCGCTTAAAAAAACGCCTTGTCGCTAGCCATGATTATGCCAACATCATTGAAGATTCGGATTCTATAAAGTTGGTGAAAGCCATCAAAAATTTTCAGTGTCGTCATAATCTCACGGAAGACGGAAAGATAGGAAAGCTTACTTTTAAAGCTTTACAGCGTTCGAAGCGGGATTACGTGCACCAGATTCAAATGAATATGGAACGTTGGCGAAATTATTATTCTCCTTATGAAAAGCAATTTGTTTGGGTAAATATTCCAAAATATGAAATGCGTGTGGTTGAGGACGATACATTGGTAATGAGATCGAATGTGATTGTTGGTCAACCCGACCATAAAACCCCGATTTTAAAAAGCACTATTCGTTATTTCTTAATATACCCCTATTGGACCGTTCCGCTGAGTATCGCTACTAAAGAAATTTTGCCGATCCTGAAACGTGATACTTCCTATTTACGTAGAAAAAACTTTGAAGTGCTTGACTATCGTAACAGGGTGGTTGAAACAGCTATTAACTGGAAAAAATACAGTAAAAATTATTTTCCGTGGAAGCTTCGCCAACGGATGGGGGACGAAAATTCATTGGGTATTTTAAAATTTAATTTCGAAAATAAATATGGCGTATATCTGCACGATACTGATAATCGCAGGTTATTTAAGCGTGAAATGCGTGCTATGAGTCATGGCTGTGTGCGATTGGAAAGGTTTATTGATTTTGCCAAATTCCTTATTCGTGATGATAAAAGGAATTACCCTTTAGACTCACTGAAAATGGACCTTTTAAAAGAGGAACAAAAATATGTATATATCAAACATCCGATCCCGATATACATTAATTACTTTACCACCGAAGTGGATGATAATGATGAACTATTCTTTTTTATTGATGTATATAAAAAAGATGAGAAGATGTTGAAGTCTTTGTATTATTTGCGTTAGGGATTCCTTCAAAAGGCTCTGGATAAATTTCGCGTGTTTGTTAGGAAATTATCATTAAAAATGCTTACACACAATTTTCTCGACAAGCTCGAAATGACCACGTGCGCAGTCATTTCGAGCTTGTCGAGAATTGCGGTTGGTCTTGTTAAGAAATTAGCATCTATAAAGTCTACTTTTCCATATTCTTCACAGAAATGTGAAGTTCAATAATATAAATATAAAAGCCGTTAAGCTAAAGCGGATTCTTTACCTTTGTAATCCATTAAAACCATTATTGTGACTTTTGACGAACTAAATTTAAATAAACCCCTGATAAGCGCATTGGACGACTTAGGGTATATCTATCCAACCCCCATCCAGGAAAAAGCGTTTCCTGTGATCATGTCGGGAAAAGATGTGGTAGCCATTGCCCAAACAGGTACAGGTAAAACATTTGCTTATTTGTTGCCTATGCTTAGGCAGCTAAAATATTCAGATAAAAAACATCCAAGGATCTTAATTGTGGTTCCTACCCGCGAATTGGTTTTACAAATTGTGCGTGAAATTGAAAAACTTACATCCTATATGAATGTCCGCTATCAGGGCGTTTATGGAGGTACCAATATCAATACTCAAAAACAATTGGTATACGATGGCCTTGATATTTTGGTGGCTACCCCGGGGCGCTTAGTAGATCTGGCCCTTACCGGACTATTGCGATTAAAAGATATTCAAAAACTGGTGATTGATGAGGTTGACCAAATGCTTAGCCTTGGTTTTCGCCAGCAATTGATCAGTTTTTTAGAAACCTTGCCTGCAAAAAGGCAAAACCTTATGTTTTCGGCAACTATGACCGAGGATGTGGAGAAAGTGATCGCGAAATATTTTTACGAACCATTCAAAATAGAAATAGCTGCACACGGTACTCCACTTGATAAAATCATTCAAAAAGGATATCATGCTCCTAACTTTCATACTAAAGTAAACCTGTTGGAACATTTACTCAATGATGTGGAATTAAGTAAAGTGTTGGTTTTTGTGGAAAATAAAAAATTGGCCGACAGATTATTTGAGCTTTTAGAAAAAAAATTGATCGATCAGGTTGGTGTTATACATTCAAGTTTATCCCAGAATAACAGGATCAGTGCCCTGAAAAATTTTCATGACGGGCGTAAACGTGTTTTAATCGCAACAGATATTATTGCCCGTGGTTTGGATATTTCGGATGTTACACACGTTATAAATTTTGATACATCCCGCTTGCCTGAAGATTACATCCATCGTATAGGGCGTACTGGAAGAGCTAATAAGGCTGGTGTTGCCATTTCTTTTATCAATGAGGCAGAACAGGAATATCAATTTGAAATTGAGAACCTGATGAATAAGGAAATCCCTATTCAACCATTTCCTGCTGCCGTGCAAATTTCAAAAATTTATACCGAAGAAGAAAAGCCATCGATAATAGATAAAAATATTAAAAGGATAAATGCTATCAAAATTCCTATCGGGCAAGGAGCATTCCATGAGAAGAAAGAGAAAAACAAAAAGGTAAATCTCGGTGGGCCAAGTGTGTCAGATCCTAAAAAAGGTAAATCAACACGTAAAGATAACAGCAAGAGAAGGCGATAATTGAGTTCTTTTATTATTTGGGCGTTTCCCTTTCTGAAAAGAAAGGGTCGGGCTTTCCACTTCAATCTTTTTGTGAAGAACAAAAAGGATTTACGTTGCAATCCCTAACGCAGCATCCTTCTTGCCATCAGGAATTTTTGCATTAAAAAAAATCGAACTTAAAATTTTAAATATAAAAGGAATTAAATGAAAATTGAGCAAACCAATAATCCATTACATGGTAAAACATTGGAAATGATCATAGATCATTTGGTTGCTTTTTACGGCTGGGAGCAATTGGGGTATCACATTAACATCAAATGCTTTACTGATAATCCAAGTGTTAAGTCAAGTTTGACATTTCTTAGAAAAACTCCCTGGGCACGTAAAAAAGTAGAAAATTTATATCTTGAAATAACAAAGTGATTTTCTCAGTTTTTCTGTGTGTTCTTAGTGCCTTAGTGGTGAATCTTTATTATCCGGGCATGCGGGCAAGCTGCTTTTCCATCGTTTTTATTTGTTTTACCAACTCCTCCGATTTAGGCTTTAATGCTTTCGCTTTTCTAAAATAATCTTTTGCAATTCTGTTTTGGGTACGTTGTATTTCCAAAGAACATAATTGCATATATGCTGCAGCCAATGCCTCTTTGTCAGAAATGCCTGATTTTATAGCTTCTACTAAAGTTAAACGGGCTTCCTTATGATTACCCTTTTTCAACTGAATAAAACCTAACTGTAATAAGTTTTCACCTTTTACATTACCTACAATTGATGATTTGGTGTTCAGGCTCTTGCGGATATTGCTTTCAGCAGTGGTCAGATCGTCCGATGCCATTGCAAGATTACTTTGCAACATATAATATCCCGAACGTACGGGTTTAAACAATAAACGGGGGAATTTAATTTTTTTAATATAACGGGTGGCTTTTTCTACATCACCTTCTGCCACAGCTTCCTGCACCAGGCGCATGGTTCCCAACATAAAATAGAGTAGTAATGAAACCGCGGCAAGTATATAACAGATCCAGGCAGTAATGGCATCATCATAAATATGAGAGAGAACACCTAATCCGATTAAAATGATGCTGATCGGTAAACGATACAAAATGTAAAAACGTAAAACTTTCATAAAAAATGCAATTAAGAAAATGGCCTAAAGCTGTTTCTGGTTAAATAAAGCACAAAATTAATGCAAAATTATCAGAGTCAGCATTAATTCTTTCCTTAAAACGAATAATGAGCATCTATTCCGTTAAGAATCTTGTTCATTAGTATTTCCCGGGCAAATTTTATGTTGTTTAACTCCGTTACCGAATTTTCATCAATTTTGTAAAGCATCAGAGAAAGATCAAGTTTTTGGATAAACTCCATTATTACATCTTCAACAACTCCTCCGGCCTGCATATCCCAAATTGCATTGTTAATAATGATCTCCACGGATTTAGAACCATCGGCATTTACAATTATTTTTATTTTTTCTTCTTTTAACTGAATCATAATGGGTTATTTTAGAGCAGAGCAAATTTTGATCCACCTTCAATAAATACTTTTATTGCAATACTATTCCTTGCGTTAGCGCTTTTCTAAGAAGCCAATACTTTTGCATCCGGAAATCTATATAACCAAGCTTTGAGGGCTTCCATGCGTGGAATTGTGATTATGGTTTTGTAATCTAATTGTACTTTTATTGACTTAGGGTTTAAGGCCGGCAATACTGTTTTAGGTTTGGTTTTCATTTGTTTTATTTTTAATTGAATAATGTTTTATTTAATTTATAATCCAAATCTATCCCGTCTTAATGAAGAATTATAGTGCAATTCGATAATATTGTGTTTTGAATAGCTAAAAAAGGAAAATCCATAGTTTAGAATAAATTTTAATCGGTTAATAATTGGGGTTAATTAGACTTTATCGCAATTTGTATCTTATAGCGCCTTGTTGTAGATTTAATAGCTGGAATTGACTGGATTTAGAGAGTAAAAAAAATGGGCAAATTATCTTGTAGAACAATGAAAGAGCGTTATTGATATGAAATAGTTTCTACATTTGCAGCATGTTTAAAACCCGACATTACGAAAACCTTCACATCCCCCTTTGGTTGTTGAAAGACACCTTCTGGATGCTTCAATTTCGAACGTTGGGCACTATAATGATAATACCTACCATTGTAGTTGCCTTAATTATTACGATAAAGACCTGGCGTGAAAAAAATGATGAATTTTGGGTAAATCTGGCAGTTCTATTTTGGATTTTTGCCAATTCCTACTGGATGTTATGTGAGTTTTTTCATCACGAAGAAATTAAAAATTATGCAGGCTTTCCTTTTGTGGCAGGTATGATCTCAGTGGCCTATTTTTATAAAATACGTTTACTAAATAAAAACACTAAAAAGGATATTTTATAAATTTGCTGTCCGGGGTTCTATCTCAATTTTTAACAGTATTGTATTCCCTACTCTTTTCCAAGCAAGCCAGGGCCAATCTTATTTTATAATAGTCGAGTTCAGCATTTAAAAAATCGAAAACCTCTTTTAGTTTTTCAATTTTGCCAATAGCATTCACAGCTGTTTTTACACGATCAACTTCTTCAATGCTTACAAAGTGCTCAATGGAATTTATATCGCCTTTCAAATACAACTGCGCTATATGCGAATAGATAGTGGTTACACTCAAATTCCGTTTTAAGGCAATATCAGCAGGTGAACTATTTTGTTTGTAGAGTATTAATGTTTCCTCATAGGTATTTACTTTGGGCGCTTTTGCCGAAATACCATAACACATTTCGTGTATAATAGTTAAGAAAGCTTGTCCATATTTTTCAAATTTATGTTGTCCCACTCCGGAGATGGTAAGCATTTCTTCCTCTGTTAATGGCTTCTCTGAAGCCATTTCACGCAGTGTGGCATCATTAAAAATAATATATGCCGGTAGTTTTTCCGAATCCGCAAATTGCTTACGTAATTTACGTAAGGCTTCAAATAGATCATTCCCGGTACTTTGTTCAGCATACTTGCCGCGTTTTGCTTTGCGCTCTATTGGCTCAGCTACTTTGATCTGAGGTTGTACCAGATCAGCTTTACGTTTGCTGTACAATACTTCTTTACCCGATTCGGTTATCTTTAAAGAAAAGCCTTCATCGTAAGCTATTTCAATCAATCCAAGGTTTAACATCTGCAAAATATATTGTTCCCAGATGGCAAAACTCAGGTCGGCTCCGGCACCGTAGGTTTTTATTTTATTATAACCATGCTCAATAAGTTCTCCTTTTGATGAGCCTCTCAATACATCTATCAGCATGGTGGTTCCAACCTTTTCTTCCATTCGCATCAAAGCGGATAATGCTTTTTGAACCAATAATGTTCCATCAAAATGCTGACGTGGATTTTCACATACATCACAATTACCGCAGTTTTCCTGTGGTGTTTCACCAAAATAACTCAACAAAATTTTTCTGCGACACATGTCCGCTTCCGCAAACTGCTGCATCCGTCTGAGTTTTTCCAGATTTATTTTTGCCAGATTTCCTTCCTGTGCAAATTTGGTTAACATGATCAGATCAGCAATGTTGTAATACAATATCGTATCACTATTTAATCCATCACGCCCTGCCCGACCTATTTCCTGGTAATACCCTTCAATGTTTTTTGGCAAATTAAAGTGGATCACCCAACGCACATTCGATTTATCGATCCCCATACCAAAAGCCACTGTTGCACATACCACTTGTAATTTGTCATTTATAAAATCGTCCTGTGTTTTATTCCGCTCCTCACTTGGCAATCCAGCATGATAACACCCCACCTTGATTCCTTTTGCTTTCAAGGCATCTCTTAATTTTTCGGTGGTTGCTCTGCTCAGGCAATAAATAATTCCGGCTTCGTTTTCACGATCGGTAATAAACTCAATAATGTCTTTAATGCGTTCTTTTGGTTTTATACCAGACTTTACCGAAAGACTTAAATTAGGACGATTAAAAGAAGCAACAAACACTTCAGGGTTAGGTAAATTAAGTTGTTTAACAATATCTCTGCGTGTAGTTTTATCAGCTGTTGCAGTTAATGCAATTACCGGAATAGAAGGGAAATGTTCTTTCAGAAATTTCAACTGTGTGTATTCAGGCCTGAAATCATGCCCCCAGGAAGAGATACAATGCGCTTCGTCAATCGCAAACAACTGAACAGGTAACTTGGTAAGGAGGCGATTCATTTCCTGCACCAGCCGCTCCGGTGAAATGTAAAGTAATTTAATTTGTCCCTTAAGGCATTTTGTAATAATATTTTCTTCTTCCCCTGAACTTAAACTGCTATTCAGGTATGCGGCCGGAATGTCATTAGAATTGAGGGCATCCACCTGGTCTTTCATCAATGATATCAATGGAGAGACCACAACACATAATCCCGGTAACAAAAGAGAAGGGATCTGAAAACAAATGGATTTCCCGCCACCGGTAGGCATCAGAACCACTACATCTTTTTTATCCATTACACACTGGATCACTTCCGCCTGCATTGGTCGAAACTGATCATAACCGTAATGTTTTTTTAGTAAAGATGCCGCTTGTAAAATCATTATTTATTATAGAATGTTAGAATTATTTTTCTGCCAATAAAAAAAATATTATTACCCTACAGGGTTCCAAACCCTGTTAGGGTTATTGCAGCAGAAACCGCATCAAAGATAAGAAATTAAGCACAGTCGAACTTAACAGGGGGTGCCACATAGCAATAAATTATCTTATCGTGGCCAGACCTGTCAGGTTTTTAAAACCTGACAGGTCTATATATGGAGTTCGTTGAACCCCAAAATGGCTTAAAAGCCTGTCAGGGTAAATGGTTTGAAGTGCTTTATTCAGATTTAATTTCATTCAAGCTCTTTGCCAAACAGTACCCCATACTAAAACACCCTTGTAATAAATAACCTCCGGTAGGTGCATCCCAATCCAGCATTTCGCCAATCACATATTGATTTGGTAGTTTTTTTAACTGAAAAGTATTGTCAATTTCATTTAATGAAATTCCTCCTACAGTTGAAATGGCTTCATCAACAGGTGCTGCGGAGATAATGATAAGCGGAAGGTTTTTAATTTTTTCAGAAAGCGTTTCAATATTGGTGAAATCAATTTTACTTAAAACTGTTTTTAATAAAGCTAATTGCACCGGATTTAGATTCAGTTCGTTTTCCAGATGTTTGCTTAATGATTTATTCCCTTTGTTCGAAATTTTATTTTTTATTTCAGCAACGGTAAGTGAAGGTTTTAGATCTAAAAATATTTTTGCTGTATTGTTGGAATTCAATTGTTGCCTTATTTCTGGGCTTAAAGCATATATTGAGCCTCCTTCCAAACCAAATTTTGTGATCACGAGCTCACCTTTTTTTTCTTTGTCACCGCATTTTAAAGAAATGTTTTTTAATGAAGAGCCCTCCGCAATTTTAATAAATTCATTTCCCCATTTTATTTCATAAGCACAATTGGATGCCTGAAACGGAATAATGTCAATTTTTTTTTCTGAAAAATAATTTGTCCAGCTTCCGTCTGAACCGGTCACTTGCCAACTGCCACCGCCTAATGCAAATATGGTAATGTAAGCTTTTACATTTATTGATTCATTAGCCGTTTCAAAAATAAGTTCATTGTTATTCCAACCTTTCCAGGCGTGACGGGTTTTTATGGAGACATTTTTTTTCTTCAATACATCTAAAATAGCATTGAGTACATCAATCGGTTTTATTCCTTTTATTGGAAACACTCGCTTACTGCTGCCAACAAATGTTTCAATGCCAATGGTGTTAAGCCAGTTTCTTAGATCTGTATTGGTAAAAGAAGAAATAATACTTGAAAAAAAAGAAGCAGGAGTATATCGGGAAATAAACTGTTCTGTATCTTCTGAGTGTGTTAAATTAAAACCACCATCACCGGCCACTAAAAATTTTCTTCCTAATGCATTATTCTTTTCATAAATAGTAACATCGAATTTTTGCTCATTGAGAGTTGCTGCAAGCATCATCGCGGCAGGTCCTCCGCCAATTATTGCGATAGCTCTTTTCATTTTATTTTTTTATTCCTCAATGTTATCCTGTAAATAAGAAGCCTCTTCCGTTTTCAGAGAATCAGAAACTAAATTATTAATAGTATTAATTTCATCATTTGTTAAATGGCGCCACTTCCCAATTGCAATGCCTTCCAATTTAATATTCATGATTCGTGTTCGCTTTAGCTTAATAACAGTGTATCCCAGCACTTCGCACATTCTTCTGATCTGGCGGTTTAGTCCTTGTGTTAAAATTATTCTGAACCTGTTTTTATCCAACTGTTCAATAAAACATTTTTGAGTTACTGTTTCCAATATAGCTACTCCGTTCCCCATTTTTTTTATAAATTCCGGAATTATAGGTTTGTCAACCATAACCACATATTCTTTTTCGTGATTATTCCCGGCACGCAAAATTTTATTTACAATATCACCATCATTGGTCAAAAATATCAATCCTTCCGAAGGCTTGTCTAGTCTGCCAATTGGGAAAATTCGTTTAGGATGATTGATAAAATCGATGATATTGTCTTTATCCTTTAGATCAGTGGTGCAGGTAATGCCAATTGGTTTATTAAATGCTAAATAAATTGATTCTTCCTTCGCTTTTAACGGTTTACCATCAATTTCAACGCTATCTTCAGGATTAACTTTAGTTCCCATTTCCGGTTTCTTTCCGTTAATAGTAACTCTCCCCGCCTCAATAAGTTTATCAGCTTCCCTTCTGGAACAAAACCCTGTTTCACTAATGAATTTATTTATTCGCTTTTGCATTGTATTCAAAATTACTGAAAATTTGATTTGAAAAATTAAACTGTGCATTAAGGCACGAAACAAAAATGAATCGTAGCGGTCTAACATCTAATATCCAACATCTACTATCTATTTATTCGTAAATTCGCAGTACAAATATGTCAAGCACTTTTTTAAATACTCCAATAGAATACCTCAAGAGCGTTGGTCCGCAAAAAGCGGAGATCTTGAAAAAAGAATTACGTATTTTTAAGTATGGCGATCTGCTTGCATTTTATCCTTTCCGTTACGTTGACCGTACAAAATTTTATAAAGTAAAAGAAATTAATGCCGACTTGCCTTTTGTTCAATTGCGAGGAAAAATAACGAATACTAAAATGGTTGGAGTAAAGCGCGCACAGCGTTTTGTTGCTACCTTTGCTGATGAAACAGGTAGCCTTGAATTGGTTTGGTTCCAGGGGGCAAAATGGATGGCTGAAAAAATAAAACCACATGTTACCAATGAATACATCGTGTTTGGAAGGCCATCTGTTTTTAATGGCATTTTTAACATTTCGCATCCCGAAATAGATCCCGTAAGTGCTGAAAACACCACGTTTGCAAGTACACTCCAAGCTGTATATAACAGTACCGAAAAATTAAAATCGAGAAGTTTAGATTCCAAAGGTATTGCACGCTTGCAAAAATCATTGGTTCTTTTGATAAAAAAAAATATTCCTGAAACCCTTTCAAGTGCTGTTCTTGAGCGCTTTCAAATGCTTTCGCGTGAAGAAGCCGTTAAACAAATTCATTTCCCGCAGAACCCCGAAATGCTTAAAAAAGCAGAGTTTCGTTTGAAATTTGAAGAACTATTTTTTATTCAGCTTAAATTATTAAAGCAAAAAGGCTTGCGGGAAAAAACATTCCGGGGTTTTGTGTTTTCCAAAGTGGGTGATTATTTCAATAATTTTTACACTAAATATTTACCCTTCCAATTAACCAATGCCCAAAAAAGAGTGATCAAAGAAATTCGTTTGGATATGGGTTCAGGCAAACAAATGAATCGTTTGCTGCAAGGGGATGTTGGTAGCGGTAAAACACTGGTTGCGCTCATGAATATTCTTATTTGTATGGATAATGGCTTTCAGGCTTGTTTGATGGCACCAACTGAAATTCTTGCCAATCAGCATTTCGAAACGATCTCCAGGTTATTAAAACCTTTGAATATAAATGTTGGTTTGCTCACCGGTTCAAAAAAAGTGAAGGAACGCAGAGTGATCCATGAGCAATTACAAAGCGGAGAGATGCAAATTTTAATTGGTACACATGCTCTTTTAGAGGATGTTGTTCAGTTTAAAAACATCGGTTTGGTAGTGATAGATGAACAGCACCGGTTTGGTGTGGCACAACGCGCAAAAATGTGGAATAAGAACACCCAATCACCTCACATGCTGATCATGTCGGCAACACCCATTCCACGTACATTAGCGATGACGCTATACGGTGATCTGGATGTATCTGTTATTGATGAATTGCCTCCGGGACGTAAACCCATACAAACGGTTCATCGTTTCGATACGCATAGAGATCGTGTGTTTGGCTTTATGAAAGATCAAATAGCTATTGGCAGACAGATCTATGTAGTATATCCCCTTATCAAAGAATCTGAAAAAATGGATTATAAAGATCTGATGGATGGTTTTGAAAGTATTACACGTGCATTTCCTTTGCCACAGTATAATGTGAGTATTGTGCACGGACAAATGAAAGCCGATGCAAAGGACTATGAAATGCAGCGTTTTGTGAGAGGTGAAACAAATATAATGGTAGCTACCACTGTAATTGAAGTAGGGGTGGATGTTCCCAATGCAAGTGCTATGGTGATTGAAAGCGCTGAGCGTTTTGGCCTGTCACAACTGCATCAGTTGCGAGGACGAGTAGGAAGAGGAGCAGAACAATCCTATTGTATTTTAATGACCTCCTTTAAATTAAGTCATGATGGTAAATTGCGCATGGATACTATGGTCCGGACAAATGATGGTTTTGAGATCGCTGATGTTGATTTGAAATTACGTGGTCCTGGGGATATGTCAGGAACGATACAAAGCGGGGTGCTGGATCTGAATATTGCCGATCTGGCAAAGGATGCTCAGATATTGCATGCAGCACGCAATATGGCCATCGAATTATTATCGGAAGACCCCAATCTTGAAAATCCCGAAAACAGTAATATTGCGTATCAATTTGCTATGACCAATAATAACAGGACCAATTGGAGCAGGATATCCTAGAAATAATTTAACAATTTTTCAGTAGGCAATTTTTTAGGAATTCAAAAAATTCAAAGAAGAATGGCCACACATTGAGTATAGATAAAAAAAATCCCCCGAAAGCTTTTTAGCGAATCGGGGGAATAAAGTTAAATTTTATAATTACTTTGTAAATTGCCTACTGATAAATTGTAAAATTGAATAATTGCCTTAGCAAAATTAAACAATTGAATAATTGCTTACTAACTATTTTACAACAACAAATTTTGAAGTAGCATGAACATCGCTTCCATCAATACTTACAAGGTAAGTGCCTTTTGAAAACTCATCTGTTGAAATTTGTATTTTTTGATCTCCGGAATTTAATTTTCCAGCTTTAATTGTTTTTACTAATCTTCCTTCCAAACTATAAATAGAAATAGTTACATCGGCAGGCGATCCTAAATTAAACGCGATAGTACCACGTTCGTTCATTGGGTTAGGATAAACACTGATTCCAGAGTTGCTTGTTGATTTAAACGCGTTAGCACTGGCTTCATTTATACCAACAGCACCTAAATAAGTTTCACTTTTCCATGCACCACGGCCATGTGAAGCTGCATATATTACAAATGGATTATACACTTCGTTACCTGCACGTCTTTGCTGACGAATTTTAAATACAGGCACATTAGGAAACAAACCAGAGGCTCCATTTTCCGAACTCCATACAGGGTTTGTAACAGTAATATCGGGTGTAGAATAAACACCGTACTCTGTTCCAACAATTAAACGCTTTGGATCATTTTGTTCAATCATTACTGTATAAACAGGCATAGCAGGTAATTTATTGACACCAGTACCTTGTTTTGCACCAAAATTGGCAGTAGTTAGTGAAGCTGCGCACGTTGCAGCTGTACTGGAATAATAAATATGTGTAGGTGTTCCTGTTCCATAGCCTCCTAATGAAACAGCCAATTTGTTAGCATCGGTAGGATGTACCGATAAGCCCGTAATAAAATTTCCGCTGAAACCGGCAATTTGAGTTTTTACAACCACTGTGTTAGGGCTTGATACATCACCATTAGCCGAATCAGTAATAGCTGCTAAATTTGAAAATCTGTATAGAGTTCCGGAAGAGGTTCCTACATATAAGATATCTCCATCATCCGACCATACCAGCTCTTCAGCTTCTCCCGTAAGTATTCCAAGTTTAAACCAAACCGGTGTGGTAGAAAAATTTAAAGCTCCTTTTGTCATCCAAACACCATTGGCACCATTAAAGCCTACAGCGATCTTTGCCTGGAAAGGGTCCGGTACCATTAAGGTATCACCTGGTTCAATTTGCGAAGTAGTGGTAAAGTCCAAAGGATAAGCATAATCCGAACGTGTGATGCTCAAATTTGACCCTGAAGCATAGATTACATCAAATGATAAATTTACAGTTGCTCCGTTTGCAGGTGCAGTGTTAAAATAAAAATCAAATGCACCGGTAATGTAGTTTACAGAATTGATTTTAGTGATGTCAACCGATCCTACAAGCGTACCTGATCCATTATCATTAACAAATTGTAAACCTGAATTAAATAAAATAGAATCAGGTACAATAGTAGCTGAAGAATATGGCAACGTTAAAGTGCCGGTAAAGTTTTTCTTAATTCCGTCACCTATTCCAACTGTTTGTGATACGGGCTGATTAATAAATCTATAAAAATCAGGGCTGTTGGTTGCCGTTTTAGTTTCGTACAATGCTATTGGAGTAACGAATGATGCAAATCCCTGATCACCTAAAGTAGGGAATAGAGTAGTGAATTTATCAGGATAAAAACTGCTGCCATTACCTCCTTTAGCGGAGTGGCGGTTAAGTGTACCATAATAAACGGTGCTAAAAGATACATTCGGACTTAAAAAGGATGTTTCGCATTCAGCTCCGTCACCACCACCAATATCTGATGCTGTTTTGGTAGTATTTCCATGTCCGCTTACATAATTAGTCCCATTATCCTGTGCTCCTGCAATAAAAGCTCTTCTATATGGGTCATCGCCTGCAAAGGCTATTGAATAATATTGAGTGATGTTATAGCCATTGTTCATAGGTTGATAAACGATGTCACCGAAACCGCTACCGGTATATCCTCTGAATATACCTCCATCACAACCAACAAAAAATACATCCGGATTAGTTGGATGAAATTTAAAATCATGTACATCGGAATGAACGTAAAAAGGATTATTAGGACTTTCGTTCTGTGTTGCCGCTAAACTCCACTGACCAATTCCCGGAATTCCCGGATTTGTTTGTTTCCATTGCCAAATACCAACACCGCCAACAATGATCTTGGTTTTATCTGATGGAAATACACCTATCGAATTATCATAATCAGACTGTCCTGTTCCAAACATTTCAAATTGTGAACTACCTCCATTACCTATTGTTGACCATGTAAGTCCTTTATCAATAGATTGGTAAACGCCTAACAATAAACCATTAGATGTTTTACCCGCTAAGGCATACATATAATTAGGATCACTCGGTGCTATTGCAAATTCGATACGGCTTACACCACTTGCTGGAAGTCCGGCAGTTACTAAAGTAAACGTTCCATAATCACCGTTAGGTGAACGGTATAATTTATTATTTACATTGACAAGGACAGTACCATCACTTGCAACATCAACATCAAGTGCACCATTAGTATTAGCCGTTCCATTGTTCTGACGGATAGGGTGAGCCCAGGTAACTCCACCATCTTCAGTTGATTGCAAGCCGTATTTGGTTGCTGCATATATTCTGTTTGGATTTACAGGGTCAGCACCTAATTCGTGAACTGAGCAAAAAGCTGTTGCGGCAGATCCTCCGCTATTGTTAAGTGTAGTTGGGATCGTAGAAGCAATTCTTGAAAATGTATTACCACCATCCGTTGATTTATAAATACCTGCTCCTAAGATACCTGCTGAACCGGAACCGGTATAAAAATAAAAATCACCTTCACCTGTTCCTGCGTATATATCTCCATTTGCAGCTTGCACAAGAGAAACAACAGCAAGATTAGGTTGCTGATCAAAACCCGACACATTGCTCCAGTTGGAACCTCCGTTAGTTGAAACCCACAAACCACCGGAAACACTACCGGCAAACATTTTTTCGGGATTGTTTTTGTCAATTAAAATAGCTCTTGTACGTCCACCCACGTTGTCAGGTCCTAATTCTGACCATTCCAAGCCCAAAGCACTGCTGGCTCTGTTTGTGAACATTTGATAAGCTTCTTCTCTCGATTTTAATACATCCATCGGATCAATTTCGCCTGTTAATGGATTTTTTTGAATATTAAAAAGCCATTTAGCGGATCCTTTAGCAGTTCTGTGTATAGTTGTTCCGTTATCTGTTATTGTTGTATTTTGAGTATTTTTTAAGTAGATGTGAGCAAAGGATAAGAAGGATCCAGCCAGTAATGCTGAACCTAATAGTAATTTGTTATTTTTCATGACAATAAAAAAATTAAGTTAAAGGGGATTTATCAAAGGTAAATATAAAATAATGAATGACAAAATTTATTAAAAAATATGCTTTTCAGCGTGATAGGAGGAGCGGACAAGAGGACCGCTCTCCACAAAACGGAAGCCTTTTTCAAGCCCTACCTGTTTATATTTTTCAAATACTTCGGGGCGAATAAATTCATTTACAGGCAAATGTTTTGGGGTAGGTTGAAGGTATTGCCCCAATGTTAGAACATCACAGCCTACTGCCCGCAGATCATCCATTGTTTCGTAGATCTCCTGCTCTGTTTCGCCCAATCCAAGCATAATGCCCGATTTTGTTTTTAATCCGGCATCTTTTAATCGTTTTAATACTTCCAGGCTTCTGTCATATTTGGCTTGAATGCGAACTTGTTTTGTAAGTCTGCGTACGGTTTCCGTATTATGAGAAACAATATCAGGTTTAACATCAATGATACGTTGCAGGTTTTCCCATTTGCCTTGAAAATCAGGGATCAGGGTTTCAAATTTTGTTTGTGGATTTAATCTTCTGATCGCATTAATGGTCTCCGCCCAGATGATGGAGCCTCCATCTTTCAGATCATCACGGTCAACCGAAGTAATTACGCAATGTTTTACATTCATCAACCGCACGGATTCTGCTACACGTTCCGGTTCTAATAGGTCTATTGCTTTAGGTCTTCCAGTGGCTACATTACAAAATCCGCAGGAGCGAGTACAAACATTTCCAAGGATCATAAAGGTGGCAGTACCTGCTCCCCAGCATTCTCCCATATTGGGGCAATTACCGCTTTCGCAGATGGTATGTAACTTGTGGGTGGAAACAATTTTTCTAACCTCAGCGTATTCTTTTCCTATTGGAAGTTTTACCCTTAACCAATCAGGTTTGCGAGGTCTCTCTTTTAATAATTCTCCACCGGAGTGAGGTGTACGTTGAGACGGATCAGTATTGTTGGTTGTTAACGGAATGTTTGTTATAGACATTTTAATTTTTCTTTTTTTAGGCATAACGTCCTCTCTTGTGGAGAGGGATTAAGGGAGAGGTATTAAAACCACTTTTTGCCCCAGATTATTTTGAGGTATAAAGAAACGAATACTTGTTGTTTTTTATTGAATGCCATCATTGGCACAGCTTTAGGATACACATCTATAACTGCCCCTGTTTCAATCGCTTTAAGCGCGTTAAAACGATCGGCATACTCAAAACTCAAGGCAAGTTTTGCATAAGCTGCAGGATAAATTATTGTTTTGTTCATACCTTTAAAAAAGGAGGCTTTACCAAAAATGTCTTCCTGTTTATGGATCTCGGGGTTATACCTTTCTGTTGTAGGCACTGACGAGAACGTGCCTTTTTTAATTTCAAGATATACAGGCTTGGCAAAGGCCAAGGTAGCACCTACAAAATAGGAGTAACGTATCTCCACACTTTTTTTATCGCTTTTCTGATAAAGAACATTCTGAAAGCCTATTCCCGGGCGAATTAATAAAATAGAATTTAGTTTACCGTAAATAAAACCTTTTGAATTTGAATAATAAGAATTTACACTTTTAACCTCTTTGGGGTGTTTGAAATTTAACATTTCAATTTCAAACATTCTTTTACGTTTGGCTGTAACATGTTCCCCTCTTCGGTAGGCCATTCCAAACCCTCCTGCAGAGTGCATAAAGATACCGAAACTCGCCTCGTGCCGATAAAGGACATTTACATCCTCACCACTTTCCAAACGGGTTAGATCGTCCTTTAATTGCTGCGCAGACAGTTGAAAAGAAAAAACAGAAACTAACAGGAAACTAAAAATTGTTTTATACATTGCATTACTTTTGATACACAAATATACGAATAAAAAATTAGAGATTTAAAGAATTAGAGAATGTGTGTAATCTATCACAAGAAATCAAGCATTTTAATAATCCATCAGCAAATCTCTAATTTTCCAAATCAACAAATCAATAATTTAACTCAATGAAAACAGCTGAAATAACTTACATCGGCAATCTGCGCACAGAGGCTGTCCATTTGCAATCGGGAAATACGATCATTACCGATGCCCCCATTGATAATAATGGCAAAGGAGAAGCTTTTTCACCTACGGATCTCTTATCAACATCTCTTGGTTGCTGCATGCTTACTATTATGGGAATTGTTGCGCAACGACACGCTATTGACATTGAAGGGACCACAGTTGGGGTCACAAAAATCATGGAATCAAACCCAAGAAGAGTTGGTGAAATAATTGTTGAATTTAATATGCCTAAAAACAATTATTCCGATAAAGAAAAAGACTTGCTCTTGAATGCCGCTCATACCTGCCCTGTGGCCAAAAGCTTAAGTTCAGAACTAATACAAACAGTGATCTTTAATTATTAGAGAAGGAGCCTTTTCGAATCAGAGCGTCAAAAAAAATTCGTATTTTTATAAAGCAACAGGATAGTTTTTTATCAAATTACAACACTAAAATAATCATGAAAAAAATATTCTTCCTCCCTCGTTTTACAACAATCACATTAGCATTGATGCTTACTGCCGGGGTTATTGTTATGTCAGAAATGGGCTGTGCATCAAAACCTGGTTGCGGTAACAAACGTCAGCATAAGGCTCGTGCGAAAAAAGTAAGGCGAATGGCGCCAAGTATGGGTGGGTAATTTGAAAAGCGAGATACTAAAATTTAATAATTTTAGTATCTCGCATCAAAAAAAACAATTATTCTTTTATCAATTTGATGACCTTAACTTTTTCTGTTTCCTGTATCGTTACATAATAGATCCCTTTATTCCAGGCACTGCAATCGATAGTAAGATCAGGTGTTCCATTGCTCATTAATTTTACTCCCTCGTAATGCGCTATTTCTTGTCCTAAAATGGAATAGGCAGATAGTTTTGCGATCACCGCTTTATCCCCCGCATTGTTGATAGAAAATTGATCGTTTGCCGGATTTGGGTAAACTGATATATCCGACCCTAAAGCAAATTCAGATTGGATACCCGTAAGGGTTATCGTCCATATACTATCCGCCCATTGAGGATTATCAATAAAAGGGTTTCGATTATTTTGAATTTGATAAACAGCATTATTTCTGTCGATTTCTTTGGCACTTACCGGATCCTGCTGATTCCAGATTAATAGAACATCGACTTGCCAAGGTAAGATAACTGATTTATTGGTTGCTCCGGAAGAACTCCATGAAGCATCTTCGCTCTGGTAACGCGTACTCATATAAAAATAGTTGCGTGCAAGATCACCTTTATATTCATCAATCGGTTCAAAAACAGTTTGGCTGTATCCGGCATCGGCAGATGGCCCAAGCTTACTGCCATTTTGAGAGGTCCAAGTAGGAGTTGTTACATCTCCGTAAGGATAGTTGCCGCGCATATTATTCACATAACCATCGGTTGGATACACATGAAACAGATCAGAAGTTGGTCCACTTGCTGAATTAAACCAGCTTTGAGGCCAGGTATGTTCGCGATTATAACAATCTGCTTCGCCATTATAAGAACCGCACTGATCTGAAGAAAAAGTGAAAACATAGGGTGGGGTTCCGCCTGGGATATCGCTGTACATGTCCCACACTTTTCCATTCGATTTTTTATCTGTATCTTGGAAATGGGTCCATAGGCTGGCATAGCTTACCGTAGTATGGTTATTAATAATATTATGTAAAGCTGTTTTTAATGAAACACCGGTTAATCCTTGTGCCGAATTATAATATCCTGATGGGATCTGAGCACTTAAGTTTAGGGTTAAAAGGCAATATATGCTGAGTAGGGGAAGTAATCTGTTTTTCATAGGCACAAAAGTAGGGATTTTTCTACAACAAAAAAACGGACGCACCTTTAGATGCGTCCGTTTTAAGATATTTAATCTTCAAATAAAAGAATTACTTTTTTTGTTCTTCTTCTTTTACTTCTTCAAAATCAACATCAGTTACTTCACTGTCAGCGGCAGCTTTTGCATTGCTATCACCTTGAGGGTTAGCATTTGCATCAGGAGCACCTTGAGCGTACATATCCTGAGAAGCGGCTTGCCATGCAGTATTTAATTTCTCCAAAGAAGAATCAATTCCTGCAATGTCGCGTGAAGCGTGAGCTGCTTTTAATTCAGTAAAAGCACTTTCAATCACTGATTTTTTCTCAGCCGGGATTTTATCACCGTATTCTTTCAATTGTTTTTCGGTTGTGAAAATCATTGAATCAGCTGCATTGATCTTTTCGATCTCTTCTTTCGCTTTTTTGTCTGATTCAGCATTTGCTTCAGCATCAGCTTTCATACGTTTGATCTCTTCATCGCTTAAGCCTGATTTTGCTTCAATACGGATGTTATGAGATTTACCGGTAGCCTTATCTTTTGCAGATACATTTAATATACCATTAGCGTCAATATCGAATGTTACTTCAACCTGAGGCACGCCTCTTGGTGCTGGTGGAATACCATCCAAATTAAATTCTCCCAATTTACGGTTGTCTTTTGCCATTGTACGTTCACCTTGATATACTACAATTTGAACAGATGGTTGACTATCGCTTGCTGTTGAGAATGTCTCTGATTTTTTTGTCGGGATAGTTGTGTTTGATTCAATAAGTTTGGTCATAACACCACCCATTGTTTCGATACCCAATGAAAGTGGAGTAACATCTAACAATAATACATCTTTAACTTCACCGGTTAATACACCACCTTGAATAGCTGCACCAATTGCAACAACTTCATCAGGATTAACACCTTTTGAAGGCGCTTTTCCGAAGAATTTTTGCACTGCATCTACAATAGCAGGAATACGGGTTGAACCACCTACTAATATAATTTCGTCAATATCTGAAGTACTTAAACCTGCATTTTTCAAAGCTGTTTTACATGGTTCGATCGTACGTTTGATCAAATCATCTACCAATTGCTCGAATTTTGCTTTTGTTAATGAACGTACCAAGTGTTTAGGGATACCGTCAACTGGCATAATATACGGAAGGTTAATTTCCGTAGTAGCTGTGCTTGATAATTCTATTTTCGCTTTTTCAGCAGCTTCTTTCAAACGTTGTAAAGCCATTGGATCTTTTGACAAGTCAATACCATTTTCAGATTTGAACTCAGCAACCAACCAATCAATGATCTTATGGTCAAAATCATCACCACCAAGGTGTGTATCACCATCAGTTGATTTTACTTCAAATACACCATCACCAAGTTCAAGAACAGATACGTCATGTGTACCACCACCGCAGTCAAATACTACGATCTTCATTTCTTTACCTCTTTTATCAAGACCATAAGCCAAAGCAGCTGCTGTAGGCTCATTGATGATACGCTTAACTTTTAAACCAGCAATTTCGCCTGCTTCTTTCGTAGCCTGACGTTGTGCATCATTAAAATAAGCAGGAACAGTAATAACTGCATCCGTTACTTCATGTCCAAGATAATCTTCAGCAGTTTTTTTCATTTTTTGAAGAATGATCGCTGAAATCTCCTGAGGAGTATATTTTCTATCATCAATTAATACACGTGGTGTATTGTTATCACCTTTTACTACTTTGTATGGAACGCGAGTAATTTCTTTTGTTACTTCATCAAAAGTATGTCCCATAAAACGTTTAATAGAATAAACGGTTTTTGTAGGGTTAGTTATTGCCTGACGTTTTGCAGGATCACCAACTTTACGTTCACCATTTTCTACAAATGCCACAATAGAAGGCGTTGTACGTTTGCCTTCACTATTTGGAATTACAACTGGTTCATTGCCTTCCATTACAGAAACGCAAGAGTTTGTTGTTCCTAAATCGATACCGATAATTTTACTCATACTGTTTTGTTTTTTTTATTTGATAATTATTTTTTTTACCGTAATAGACGTTTTCAATGATTATGCCATTAGTAATTAATCGAAATAATGGCATAAAAAAGGCGACACAATTAAATTTGGCGCTATTAAATATGACAAAGCGACAGAAAAAAATAGAGAATTGGCGATTTAGAGGGTTGGAGAATCTGTGATGTGGCGATTTTGGTGTTTTTTTATTTACCAATTCTCCATTTCACCAATTCTTTATTTCTCTAATTGTTTTACTGACAAAATGCTCCCAAATGGTTAGAAAATTTCAAATCCTTGGTATATTGTCCGCAGGAAAGAGAATCCCATGTAATTATAGCCATTGCTTTGGAAAACGAGGTTTTGCTGTATCTCGAAGAAAGAACTCCTAAGCCGTTCGTAATATTTGTAAATTCAGGTTTTTCCTGAACAATACTGGTAGAAGGTCTGTTTACTTCAATAAAAGTATTCAGATCATCGCCTCCTGCCACCATTATTATGTCAACATTCCCGGGAATTCTGCCTTGCAAACCTGTATAATCATCTAGCTGATTACCAGTGAATTGTAAAAAACCTTGTCCAATAAAATCATTTTTCATGGTTTCCCCGCCAGCTAAACCCTGAGTTTTTTGTTCAGGAAAAACCCAATCCAATGTTTTTTGAACATTACCGGTTGTGGTAGAATCGGTATAATTTAACCGAATGATCATTTGATATAATTTTGCATTTTTTCCGCTCTGCCATCTAACCTGATAGTTATAATTATTATTATTAGCCAGAATGCAGTTAAAAAAAGGAGAATTGGGATTTGGACTCAAGAAAGCACCAAAGTCTGTTATCAAGGTTGTTTGAGAGCTTACTTCTACACCGGTCTCATTGTTTTTGATTATTAATTTGTATTGGTTATCAGAATTGAGGGCATTTCCACCTGTAGAAGCAAAAGAATAGATCGCATTTGCCTGATCGGCAGAATAAAAAGTTCCTGGGGCTTTTGCAATCGTATTATCAGGGCTTAAGTTGAACGAATTTAATTCAACGCCATTTTTTATACTTTTTAAAACTACACTTAATGAATTTACAAATTGGGTAGAATCTTTTACCTGAGCATATCCAAAAGCATTTCCTTCACCTAAAAAAGCTTTGTTGATTTTGATATATTGTTTTGATTGAGATTGGTCCAACAGTCCGTAAACAACAATGGTTTCTTTGTAATCGCCAATTACAGCCAGATCAGTGCTACAGGCTGAAAATAATGTTACTGAAAGTAATAGTAAATAATTGATTTTTTTTCTCACGGTGTTTTATGCGTTTTTATTGATAAAGTACAAATGTATTATTTATTAATTTGAAAATTAAATAAGTAAATTTTAAATATTTTGGTCCCCTTTGGAGCCTATATTATTTTTTGTGCATTATTTCTACCAGATTACCCTTATAACGAAGTTAAAGGTTGCCTTAGCAGAGTGTTTATACAATTTGTCATATTCCCGGAATTATTGAATTTACCTCACTAAGGTAACCTTACCTGTGTATTTGTGATGATTCATTTTTATATCGGTAAGCTTGATCAAATAAATATACACGTCCATTTGAGCCAATTCGGTTCCATTGTTTGCTTTACCATCCCAAGGTTTGTTGATGTCAGTTGATGCGAAAACTAAATTACCCCATCGGTCAAATATTTTCATATCAAAATCCTTAATAAAAATTCCTTTACCAATGAAAGTATCGTTTACGTCATCGTCATTAGGCGAAAAGGCATTTGGAATGTAAAATGCAAAGTCGGGTTCTATGATCACGTTTTGATAAGATGTATCCACGCAACCATACTGAGTGGTGGTAATAAGGGTTATGGTATAAGTTCCTGTATCGGCATAAGTATGCGGGGGAGGGTTAAACAAAGATTCGGTGTGGAGGTCGCCAAAATCCCAGGTCCAAAAATCAGTGCCTGTTGATGCGTCCACAACTGAAATTATCGGATCTACAATAGTTGTTGTTTCGGGTTGAGCCATAAAATTAGCATCCGGATTGGGATACACGGTTATGTAATTATTTTTAGTTAAAACGCTGACGCATCCGCTATCAGAAGTAACTGTTAAGGAAATGTTGAAAGTGGCTGGCGCAAAAACTGAATCGTTGGAATAACAATGCTCAAAATTCGAATTAAAACCAGCAGCGCTTCCATCACCTACATTCCACATCCATTGAACATTTGTACCAGTTAGAATAGAGGAAGCGTCCTGAAAATAAATACAGAATAATTCACAACCAACTGTATCGTTTGCAGCAAAATTTACATCCGGATTCGGATTGACAATAGTGGTTTTAATTATTGAATCAGAACATCCAAAATTAGAAACAACAAGCAAATGAACCTGGTATAAGCCCGGACCTGCATACAGATGAGAAGCAACCTGATTATTACTTTGCGGACTGTTGTCACCAAAATTCCATGTCCATGACTGGATCGTGTCAGTTGTTAGAATAGTTGATTGATCATTGAAGGAGGAGGTGGTTCCGTCACACACATTTGCTGCATAAAACTGAGGAGCCGGAAGCGGATGAACCACTACGTTTTTTGGAATAGTATCTTTACATCCATTATTAGTTGTAGCGATCAATGAAACATTGTATGTTCCCGGGTTTACATACATGCAACCCGGGTTTTGAGTGATATCCAAAGGGCCATTATTACTAAAATCCCATGACCAGCCAACTACGGTTCCGCTTGAAACTGTGGAGAGATCGTTAAAATTCAAGGTTCGATTTAAACACACATTCGTAAATCCAAAATTGGCAACCGGTAAGGGGGTTATAGTTACAGCCGCAGTTCCGGTTTGTGTTTGAAAACAAGTGGTTGAACCGGCTTCCGATACACTTACAAGGTTGTATGTAAATGTACCAACAGTCCCTGTGGGTGCAGCAAGCGTTACACTATTTCCATTTGTTGTACTGATGGTTTGATTCGTTCCGTTATTAACTTTATAGGTGAAGGTGTATGGGGCAATGCCATTCGCTCCTGTAAAGGTAATGGGTGGCGGGAGTGAGTTTTTACATACAGCAATGGAACCGTCAATTGTTGCGGTAGGCAATGGATTTACGGTAACAACAGCATCTCCCGTTTGGGCCTGGGAACAAGCTATGGAACTGGCCTCTATAACACTTACAAGTGAGTAAGTAAAGGTGCCGGCAACAAATGTTGGCACAGATACCTGCACACTGTTTCCCGTGCTGGTTACTGTTGGTTGTGTTACAGTATTGATTGCAAAGGTAAAGGTATAAGGGGCTGTACCATTCGCGCCTGTAAACGTTATTACCGGTGCGGAACCATCTTTGCAAACTGATGTTGTTCCTGTTATTGTAGCTGTTGGCAATGCATTTACTGTTATTGTTGCGCTTCCGCTTTGTGTCTGGGAGCAGATAGAAGGGCTTCCGTCCGCTATGCTCACCAGAGAATATGTAAATGTACCAGCTGTTCCCGTTGGAGCTGGCACAATCACAGAGTTTCCGCTGGTAGTAGTTACCGTTTGGTTTACTCCGCTATTAACAGAATATGTAAACGTATAAGGTGCAGTACCTGCATTTCCCGTAAAGGTTATATCCGGTGAAAGACCATCTTTACAAACTGTTGTTGTACCTGTTATTGTTGCTGTTGGTAAAGGGTTCACTATTACTGTTGCGCTTCCAACCTGCTGTTGCGCACATAAAGTAGAACTGGCTTCCCTTACACTTACTAGCGAATAAACAAATGTTCCTGTAACTGATGTTGGTGCAAGAACAGAAATGCTGTTCCCACTGACTGTGCTTACCGTAGGCTGTATTACTCCGTTGATAGCGTATGTAAAGGTATAAGGAGCTGTGCCATCAGCACCTGTGAAAGTAATATCCGGTGGAGTATCTCCTTTGCATATTGTTGTGGTGCCCACAATTGTAGCGGTAGGTAATATCTTTACCGTTACTATTGCAGTTCCGGTCTGTGCCTGCATACAGCCGGATAAACTTGAATCTTTTACACTTACCAACGCATAGGTAAATATTCCTGCAACGCTGGTTGGTGCAGTGAGGGTTACACTACTGCCTGTGGAAGTGCTTATCGTTTGGTTTGTTCCGCCATTAATGGTATAGGTAAAGGTATAAGGCGAAGTTCCTATCGCTCCTGTAAATGTTATATTTGGTGCAACCGCATCTTTGCATACTGCTGTAGTACCTGATATAGCTGCTGTAGGGGATGGATTTATTTTTATGGTAGCAGTTCCGGTTTCTATTTGAGAGCAGGAAGTTAAGCTTCCATATTGTACTTTTATCATTGTGTATACGAAGGTACCAACAGTGGAAGTTGGTGCGGGCACAATTGCGCTGTCTCCAATGCTGTTCACTGATTGATTACTTCCTCCATTGATAGTATAGGTAAACGTATAGGGGGCAATACCACCACTACCTTTAAAGATAATGTTTGGTGAAACAGCACCTTCACATACTTCTGTTGATCCGGTTATAGTTGCTGTAGGCAAAGGGTTTACTGTAATTGTTGCCGTTCCGCTTTGCAATTGGGAACAGGCTGTTGAACTTGCCTCCTGCACACTAACCAGTGTATATGCAAATGTTCCCGCTACATTTGTTGGTGCAGCAATGGTAGTAATGTTTCCGCTGGTTGTAGTTATTGTTTGATTCGGACCTCCATTTAAATTATAAGTAAAGGTAAATGGTGCGGTACCGTCTACTCCTGTAAACGTAATGTTAGGTGCAGTACCATCTTTACATATTCCTCTTGTACCACTTATTGTTGCAGTAGGCAATGGATTTACCCGCACTACCACACTATCTTTTGAACTACAGCCAAGTGATGTGGTAGTAACGGTATAAGTAGTGGTGTCGGGATTTGCCAAGGTAACCGTAGGATTTGATGCTGATGCACTGCTCAGGCCTGTTGCAGGCAACCAACTGTAAGAGTATCCTGAAATAGATGCAGTACCCAGTAAACCTAAAGTGCCAATAGGACAACTCGTGGTGTCGCGGCCTGCGTTGGATGCAGGAATCGGATTGACTGTAATTTTTAAGGTATCCTTTGAAATACAGCCCATACGGTTGGTGGTAAGGATATAGTCAGTTGAAACAGGCAATGCGGTTACATTTGAACTTGTTAGAACCGGATTAGAAATGGCCGGATTGTTTAGGTTGGTTATAGGTGACCAACTATATGTATAGCCTGTTACAGGTGGAGTACTTAGTGTCATTAATTGACCTGAACATAAGGTGCTGTCATTCCCTAAACTAATTAAGCGCGGGGAGATGAGCAATTGTGAAGGGTAACATACGCAAGGGTTCACGGCAGTTCTTATAACAGCAATTATAGAACAGGCCTGACCAGCAGCAACATTAAATGTTTTGGTATAAGGCACTGTTGAATTATTAGTTACAAGGAGTGTATCCTGTTTTAAGAATACATCGCCAGTATTGTAAATGCCATTTCCATTGATATCATAATAGAATTGAATGATTGAATTGGCTCCGGTAAGTATCGCCTGTCCTGTATTGGTTATATCCAGCTTGACTTTTACCGTTTCTCCTGAAGGAGGGTTAGGTGTAGAAGTGGCGGATCCATTGCTTAGGGAGAGGTATGCTTTGTAGGTAAAAACAGAAAGTGTAGTGTCCCCTGTAGCTATATTTATTCCGCAATTTATTCCCGATTGCGTGCAGGCAACATTTGTTGAACTGGTGGTTTGAGCTTCAAATTCGGTGATCTCGCAGGAAAGTTCCACAGGGTTTCCGTTATAAGCAAATGTAAATTTACTGCTGTCAGCGGCTGGAATACCGGAAGGTAATTTCCATTTCAGATAGACATTCCCATTAAGTGTATATTGCGCTGGGATCCCAATAGCCGGAGGGTTATGGATACCGGAAAAAGAACCGGAAATAAAAGAAACGCCTGCAGGTAGCTGCACTACTATGGAGTCGGTAGTGCCAAATGCTAAAGGTCCTTGGTTGCGCACAGTAACCGCCATTGATGAATTATTGGCACAGGGAGAAAGATAGGTGGTGAGTAATTTAATTGCGGTAAGGTACGGTGTGGTTGCACCCGTAATGCCCAGCTGTGAGGAAAGCGCTACTTCCTGGCCAGTAGGCGAGCCGCAGGCAGCTTCACCTAAAAGATTAAAAGCGATAATACTTCCGGAGGTATAACCGCATGTAGTAACTACTTTAAAGGTAAGCTTGAATGAATTAAGTGTAGATTGAAGAATGCCTTTCAAACCGTTTTCAATAATAATGCTGTCGGAAGAAGAGATATCCCATTGCCAAGTGGTACCACCTAAAAAAACCGGATCAGAAATGCCCACATAAGGGCTGGAAACAGGGTACTTCATCCTTGACGAGCCGGGAATGAGCGAAACCCCTAAAGGAAGAACGGCTTTAAGATACACATGGTAGGCTGTTCCCAATTGAACATTTAAGCCTTCTGCAACATAGCTTGCGGTGTCGCAGAGCTGAACAGTGTTGGGTGGGGCCGTGACATTCACAACAAGTGCAGGCATCAGAGGTGTAAGTGATAATTTTATTGATTTTGGAGTACATGGATATGTTCCCACGCTGGTTGGATAACCTGCATTGCAGTTCCATCCCGAATAAATAATAATACTATCTTTTGCACAGGAAGTAAAAATGGCTGTGATCCTGAAATTGCGCATGATGCCGGCATTTATTGTTCCTACCTGGTAAATGTTTCCAACAGGTAGAATAATAACGTTATTATCCATATCATAAATCTGAGTGACCGTTACCCCTGAAATTGCAGGGCCGCTCAACCAAGTGTTGAGTGCGTTAGAGGTATTGGAAGTGTTTGAAATGCTTATATCCCATGTTACCAAGGTGTTAGGAGCGTTTACAGAAGGCAATGTTGCCTGTAAAAATAAAACCGGAGCCTGGTAAATAACAGAATCGTTGGACTGTGATATAAAAGGAGAAGCACTTCCTGTTCCGGACAAATAATTATTTGGTGTAGCAGCAAAGGTCATATCATATTTTATGCCCTGAGTAATTGAAGGTGTTACATTACAGGAAGGTCTGATGGTTACCTGCAATGTTCCATGAAAACCATCGTCACTTAATGGAATAGATCCTCCGAATGCTGTGAAATGGTTTTCGACCGGGAATGTAAGTGTATCTGAATTAGGGTTAACAGGTAGTATTGTTACCCATGGCGATGTACTGGTCGGGAACAATGGTGCTGTTCCGGCAGTTCTGATCTGATTGAACCGAGCGGAAATAAAATCATAGCCTGATGGTATTATTGCCGTTAAAATGCTAATATGCGCCCAATTGCGGAATTCGTATGGAAATAAATTTCCTCCTGCATAATTGTCGTTACTTGGCCCAACACTTAAATAATAATTTTGGCTAATAACAACATTATCACAGGACTTTACAGAGTAGTTATCGGAGCAGCAATTGTTATAAAAATACCCGATGAGTGTACAATTCCCATTAAAGCTTCCACATTGAAATTTATTTGCCGGGGGAGTCGGGATCGTCCCAACATTACTCAGGTAAAACTCATTGGTAGCGTAACAATTCACGGGAGTGGCATTCCCTATATTGGAAGTAACTTTATAGCGCGGTTTAAAAACAAGGGAGTCATTATCCAGATAGGCAAATCCTCCCGGAAGGCATGCCCCGAGCGTGGAAACACTTAAATTATATTTAAAGATCCTTGTTGATCCACTGTTGGTAATTGTTGGTGCAAAACTAGTGCAGGTGGCAAATAAAAGGCCTGAGCGGTAAACAGTTAGTGTGGCATCTAAAAAACTAAGACGGTTACCGTTTGAAAAAGAAGAAGAAGCAAAACAGTACTGCCAGGTAGGATAGGTGATGCTTGTTTTAACTTTTCCGTTGAAGCGGGATGTAATGGTATCACCAAACATGGCTCTGTCAGTTTTTATTTTTGTAAAATCAAGACTTCCTCCAATGTCAGGCAGTCCGTTTCCACCTCCAGCTTCATTGTCGGGCAGACCATAGCTGGTACGCTTCATATCAAAATTGCTAAAGATCATTCCTTCCGGGCACGGAGCAGGACAAATAACACTAATAGCGGTACTTTGGCAGGAAAGACCTATTTCGCAGGCACAAGAACCGTTTGGAACGTAAAAAGATTTTACACTTACAGTACCGGCACCGCCCGTTCCACCACAGCCCGCGCAATTTACCGTTAAGTTAATTTTTACTTCGGCCTGTAAAAGGTTCCATGGAGCGTTTCCGTTAAAAATAGCGGTGACCACATTTCCTGAAGTAGTTACAGAGGTTGGCGTCCATATATTTACCCCGTTGGAACGCAAAATTTGAAGGTTGCCGGCTCCTGCCACGTACGTTAAACAGGGAGGGATGGTAAATTCGAATTTCCAATACGCTCCAGGTCCTACCGGATAAGAGTGTTGGTAATTGGAAAACAAAAAATTAAAGGTACCTGTCTGTCCATTGGTTAATGTAGAAGGGGAACCGTTATTTGCTAAACTCCCATAAAGTTGGTCATATACCATTCCCCATGCTTCCGTCACTATATAAGTGCTTTGGCAAATATTTTCATAAGTGCCTCTGAAACGCCAGCCGTTAATATAGTTTTGACCAATGTTTGTACAGGCATTGTAACAGCAACTATAAGTGTTCCATTTTAAATAAAGGGTATCTCCGGCATTAATGTTTGGAATATTTATGAATACCTTGCCCTTGGGGCTGGTCATACAATTCAGGGCAGCCGTAGCAAATGTACTTGTAGGAGTGATTGAAGCTGGAGAGCCTCCAAAGCCTATTTGCATAGTAAAACTCGCAGGATCAATGTTTGAACCAACATTAGCATTATAAACAGTTCCTGATGTTGCCTGGAAAATATCCATTATTACATTTACTGCTTTTCCTAAGCCGGTATTGACAATTTTGAGTTGTTGCAAGCTGGCATTTCCAGCACCAATACATGAATTCATGGAAGGTATCGGGGTAACAACCAAATTTGGGATCAAATTCGGGAAAACAACATTGCCATTGGAAACTGTTGTCTGGCAATGTTGAGCATTACAGCCCCAATACGCTTCAAATGCGGATGCTACAGAAATGCAATTAAGAACCTTTACAGTTTCACAGATAATTACGCTCTCTCCATTCTCCAATAAATTATCCCCATCCCCAATACTTACAAAATTACTTCCATTCAATACAATGGTTTCAGTAGATCCCGAATTGGTCCAACTACCTGCATTTACTGCTGTAATTTGTACTCCGGAACCGTGAACATCCGTTAATGTAAATTCACTGAGTTCACCTAATCCCCCATTTGTAACAGTGATGCAGCGAGTGTATATATCTCCTATATTCCCTGTAAAAGATTGATTTGTAACCGCAGAGATGGAAAGGTTGGGTTGGCGTATAATGTAAGATGAGGTGGTGCTCTGATCGTAATTTGCGGCACCATTTGCGAAATAGTTGACACGGATGCCATTTTCAACAATTCCTCCTCCGGATAGAAATGCCATCACATCACAACTAACGGAAGCAATATATGTAATATTTAAAGTAGATAAATTAGCAATATTGGGTAATAAAAAAACGGGTTGGTTTGGAATGCTTGTATATAGCTCGGTTGCACCGGTAATGGATCCCAATTGATAATTTATGCCGGTTGGCATAGTTAATTTTAAAGTATCCTTTGTAAGTAAAAAAGGAGATGGGTTATAGATAGAAATAGTGAAAGACTTAGTAGCTCCACAAATGGTCATTTGA
The DNA here is from genome assembly GCA_040388745.1 of Bacteroidota bacterium. Lineage (GTDB taxonomy): Bacteria > Bacteroidota > Bacteroidia > 2-12-FULL-35-15 > 2-12-FULL-35-15 > 2-12-FULL-35-15. The sequence goes on from JAZKBF010000032.1 coordinate 84,509, forward strand.
GTGGGAACCGTACTATTTATAGTAATCATGTTGCCCTGACCCCAGCCCTGGAAATAGAGAAAAGCGAAAATAAAGGGTAAAAATTTTTTCATCCTTTTCTTTTTTACTGAATTGAGGTAAAAATTCTACTGCAATGTAATAAAAAGATGCAAAAAAATCAAAATTAGTTGCACCGATAGGGCTTTTGCTGTTGTTTTTTTTATTTTTAAGATCGTCTCAAAGGTTGGCTTAAAATAAGACTAAAGAGCGGTATTTTGACTGGTGGGGTTACTTTTGAGAATTATCGGCTTAAAAAGGCTTTCCATGGGTTGATTTAATGATCGTGTTTTTCAAAAATGGGATTGCTTTAAGTACCGTAATGGCGATATCAGTCAAGAATTTATTTTTCAATAAATATTGTAAATAGACAGAAAAGTTAATGCGTTTTTGAAATTCTGATTTCCAGATCTTTTGATATTTATTTTCTAATTCGGTTCGGGTGATTTCCCCATTGAAATAATTTATCAATAGCTTGTTCAAGAGAAAAGAACTACGCATGGCCATACTCATGCCATTTCCAGCGAGTGGGGCAATGTTACCTGCAGCATCACCCAACATCAGAATATTGTTTTCGACAGCTTTTTTATATCCTATTTTAATTTGTGAAATAACCAATGGTTTTTCAAATATGAAGTTGGCTTGCGTAAAATATTTTTTCAAAATTGGATTTTGCATTAACACCTGCTCTTCCATTTTTTTTATATCCCCATTATTGTTTTTCAGATTTTCAGAATCCGTCAGATAACAAAAACAATACTTATTATCTTCAATTTTTGAAATACCGCAATAACCATTCTTGAAATTATGTAATTCTATCAAATCGTCAGGGAAATCAATGTTTATATGGTACTTTATTCCCACATAATTTTTTTTTCTTTTGCTACCGTTTGTTATGAACCAACGGGCTAATTTATTATCTAAATTACTATGCTTGCCCCATGCACCGACACAAACAGAAGCAGAATAATTCCCTTTTTCAGAATCTATTGCAAAACTATTGTCATGGAATTTTACATCATTTACTTTGCAATCATCGATCAGTTTTACGCCCTTATTTATTGCAATTTCAGCCAGTTTAGAATCCAGTAAAAAACGACTTATTCCAAATCCGCCCAAATCAAGCTTATGCTCAAAGCGTTTTCCGGATGGTGATGAAACATTCAGCTTTTTTATTTGCGGCAAATTCATGTCCGATAGGTTTAGGCCCAATCGTTCCAGGAAATTCCAGGATTCCATTGAAATGTACTCACCACAAACTTTGTGAAAAGGATATTTATGCTTTTCAAATAATATGCAAGAGTAGCCCGCATCGGCCATTTGAATAGACAACGTTAATCCGGCCAAACCACCGCCAATAATAGCGATCTGATATTGATTGTTTTCTTTTATTTGATTTTTTTCTTGAGCCACTCAATAAATTGATCTAACTGTTTTTAAAGTCTTTCCAGGTAAAGATCAAGGGTAACGCCTTTTGGAGGATAGAAAAAACATTAATTAAATATACCTGAAAATAAACATTATAATAAAAGCAAACAGCAGAATCTAAAATAACCCATGTGCCAAATGCTACCATAATGGCATTGCGAGCCCAACGTTCCTTCCTTTTGAAAGGATACCAAGCTATATACGCAAGTAAAATATAGGAGCATGCAATTGTGCCACCTAATGGGCCACAAATAAAAAATAAAAAAGGTTCAAGGTCTGTCGGTATATTTTGTTGATGCAAAAAAAGACGCGCAAGCGCTTGAATGTAGGGCGTGAATAATGGATTGTTACCATAGAGAGCGAGGACAATTCCAAATAAAACAAACAGCAAGCTGGTATAGAAAAGCCATCTTTGCCAAAAAAGAAAGGAGCTTATTTTTTTTGAACCTTTATTGATGTCCTGCATACTTTCCGTTTCGATGAATAATTAAATAACGGAAAGCCCACATCCATTTCATATCAACATTTTTTACTTCAGCTTTCTCCAATATTTTTTTTAACTCTGTGTTTTTAAATCCCCGCAACACGGAGAGTGGCGCATCGTTCCTAACTAATGATGATCCGTTTAATAAGCGGGTTAAAAGTTTAATACTGTAATACGCAAACCAGTGCCGATGTAGATCATTTATCACAAAACCTATTTTAGCATATTGTTTTATGCAGGTAAAAAGTTCTATTAATTCATCATCTTTTAAATGATGGCAAAACAAAGAACAATGAATAATATCAACTGTATCATCATTTTTTAAAAACTCACGGAAATCATTATTCACTCCATTGATCTCGGGATAATCTTTGCAATAACTTTTCAAATAATTTATGGCATCATTATTAAAATCGACTCCGGTTAATTTTACTTTATAGTTATTTTGTTTTGCCCATTTAGCAATCCTTTTCATCGCATCTCCTCCGCCACAGCCAATATCAACAATATGGTATATCTTGTTTTTATCTGTAAGCAGTTCTTTTATTCCGGCAAGTGTAACAGAATGCCCGCCAAGTGTTTGGTTGATGAGATCGAGTTCTTTTAAATTTTGAAATAATAATTCTGTAGGAATGTTGGGAGCATCCAGTAATTCAGATTCGTAGGACCGATGGGAAAATTTATTGTTCATGCTATTGGGAAATACAACAGGTTATTAAAAACGGAAAAGTGCTGTTTCGATGCTTAATCCAGGGCCAAACCCAATTGAAAAAACAGAATCATTTTTGTTTCGTTTCTCTTCCATGAATTCATTCAATACAAACAAAATGGTAGGGGACGACATATTACCATATTCATCCAATATTTTATAGGAATATTTTAAATCCTCCTCATTAAGTTGCAACTCTTTTTTTATAGTGTCCAATATTTTTTTTCCTCCCGGATGTACTGCCCATTTTTTAATGGTGTTCGGCTCTATATTAAATTTTTTACTTGCTTTCAAAATAATAGCATTGATCTCACTCCCAATGAAATCGGGTATTTTTGCGTCTAATATCATTTCAAAATTTACAGGTGTGATATTCCAGCCCATTAGATCTTTTCCTTTTGGAAGTAATAATGAATAAAATCCATTGATCGCTAAACTGTTCTGCTTAGGATCATTTTGATACTTATCTGAGGTTATAATTACTGCGGCAGCTCCATCGCCAAAAATGGTATTTGATAATAAATTATCGTGATTGTTTTTCGGCTGAAAATGCAATGTACAGAGCTCCACACAAACGATCAGCACTTTTGCATTGTCATCAGATTTTGTAATAAGATCAGCAATTTTTAGTGCATGGAAAGCAGCATTGCAACCTAAAAAATTAACAGATATGTGAAAAATATCATTCGGTAAATTAAGTTCTTCAATTAATTCGGCATCAATTCCGGGGGCATACAAACCGGTACAGGAAACGGTAATTAAATGGGTGAATCCAAAATCGGAAAGGTTAGAATTGATTTTTTTTAAAGCATTGCTTATCGCTTTAATAGCAAGCGGAACAGCTTTTTCTTTAAAAATGTTTAATCTGTAATCAACAGTTGAGGTGTCAGGTGTTCCATTGAAAAGAACGTGCTTTGATTTTGTTTTATCAAAATCTGGAATAGTAGAATATCGAGTACTAATCCCACTATGCTTGAATAGAACATTTAGCTTACGTGACGCTACATCATCGCTGTAAGCATCCTTCATAAAGCCAAGTATAACACTTTGTTCGGTGCCATATTCAGGGACTGCTGTTCCGATGGAAATTATTTTACTCATTTGTTTTTTTAAAATTATCGATAATATCGATTTGTCTTTTAAATTGCCGCGACTGCCGTAAATGGTACTAAAACCAACCCAAAATGTTATTCGTAATTAGAATTAAAAAGTAGATGTTCATACAAGTGGATGCCCAAAAATTCATTGCCATTGTATTTTCAAAATCTGCATTAGCCGTATTTTTTCTGACCTCATTAAACCAATACATCAATCGAAGTATGACTGGAAGCATCATTAAGGAAAACATGATAAAAGCTATTCGCTGATGTTTTAGATCGAAATAATAAAATAATAAAATGGTCGCCAGTAAAAAAAATACAGAGGAAAACAAAAATGTACCGATATATCCGAGTCTATAACTGATGGTATTTACTCCATCTTTTTTATCAGCCTGGTGCTGATATATTTGAGTTAGCGGATAAACACTACCAATAAATAAACTTGACACGGTCATACAAATGATATTGTTTGTTGAGAAAAAGTGCCCAATTGAAAAATCTGTTGTTGCTGACGAAACCATTAAATAGGTGAAGGCTCCCTGAAAAATCATGACCGTTAAAAATCCGGGAATAGCATATTTTTTCAATCGTAAATTTCGGTAGCTGTAAGCGCGGGAAATAAGTATATACAGGAAAACAAATACTGAAAAATAAACAGAAACAAACAATGCGCTTAATACGCCAATTATATCCAGCAATAATGTTACAAAGAACAAATTTTTGGTAACTTTTGGTGGATACTTTAAACCACCAATGCTTGTTTCGTCACGATCCTGATAGCTGTTGTATCCGTTGCTTGAGGGGTAAATGAAGAGGTGAAGGATCACAAATGCAATTGCGGTTGATTGCCAGTTAACAGAATTTGTCTGGCTTAGCGCAAACAAAAATACCGGCATTAAATGATAGGAGAATGGCAAACGAAGGTGCTTAACAGTGCTTTTATCAAACCAAAGTGCAATGTTTAGATTCGCCATATTTAAATAAAAAAATTCTAGTTAAAAAAATTCCAATTTCTAAAAATATTGTAATAATACAGTAGTGCCGGAATATTTCGTTGAAAACTGGTTATTAATAGCCAGGTATGCTTAAATATAAATTTGAAAACAATAAAGAAAAACTATTTCAACTTGATACATACATTTTTAGGCTCGGTAAAAAAATCAAAAGCTTCAAAGCCGCCTTCTCTGCCTACTCCAGAGCTTTTTACTCCTCCAAACGGAGTTCGCAGATCACGAAGTAACCAACAGTTTATCCAAACAATGCCAGCGTGTAACATGCCAGCAACGCGGTGTGCGCGAGTTAAGCTTTCTGTCCATACAATAGCTGATAAACCATATTGAGTGCTGTTCGCATACATTAATACTTCTTCCTCTGTTTCAAAAGGAGTAAGAGTTACAACGGGACCAAAAATTTCTTCCTGATTTGTTCTGCAATTGTATGCCAACCCTTCAATTACAGTAGGGGCAATATAATATCCTTCGGAGAATTCACCATCCAGTTTCACTTGATGGCCTCCGGCTAATATCTTACCGCCTTCTTGTTTTGCTAATTCAACATAGGATAAAATTTTTTCCATGTGAGTTTTTGAAACTACAGCACCCAATCGGCTTTCGGCATCAGCGGGATTTCCCACTTTTAATGTTTTTACTTTTGAGATAAATTCGTTTTTGAATTTTTCATAAATAGATCTTTCAATAAAAATGCGTGACCCGCAAAGGCATATCTGCCCTTGATTTGCGAAGGATGAGTGTAATGTTGTTTTAATGGCATTTTCTAGATCGCAATCGGCAAAAATGATATTCGGGTTTTTTCCTCCTAATTCCAAGGATATTTTTTTGAACATAGGAGCGGCAACCCGTGCAATTTCGGCACCTGTTTTTGTTCCCCCGGTAAAAGATATCAAAGGGATTTTTGGATGGGCTGAAATGGCAGCTCCAACCTTATGTCCATAACCATGTACAATATTTAGAACCCCTTTTGGTAAACCGGCTTCAATACAAAGTTCGGAAAGTAAATAGGCCGTCATAGGAGTGATCTCTGATGGTTTTGCAACCACGCAATTTCCGGATGCGATTGCCGGTGCAATTTTCCAGGTGAATAAATATAGTGGTAAATTCCAGGGAGAAATGCATCCTGCAACACCAACCGGTGTGCGTAATGTATAGTTGATTGCAGTATCTTCCATTGCGTGGCATTGGGAAGCATAATGCAATATACCTGTTGCATAAAAATGAAAATTACTTGCAGCACGAGGGATATCAATTATTCTGGCTAATGATATTGGTTTGCCATTATCAATAGATTCGGCAATCGCTAAACGATCTAAATTTTTTTCGATAAGTTCAGAAATTTTCAACATGATGCGCGAGCGTTCCTCTTTTGGCGTTACCGACCATTTCGGGAAGGCCGCTAAAGCTGCTTCAGTAGCAAGGTTTACATCCTGTTCGTCTGAATCAGGAATGAGGGAATATACCTTTCCCGTTGCAGGATTATAATTATCTATATACTGGTTAGATGTAGGCTCAATAAGTTCACCGTTGATATAATTTTTTATTTTTTGCATAATACTGATGTAACGAATTTGTTTTTTAATTCTAATTAAGGGTAGCGTAATTGTTTCGATAATATCGGTTTAAAGAAACTGGTTATGCTAGATCCCGTATTGTAAAAGTACAAAATAATTAAAGGGTATAAATTTGTGATTATCTAAATGTTGGAATGGCTTGAATACTACTAACAAGTGGATTAGAACAATGTTAAAATATGTTAAGGTTCTATGGGCTGAATGGAATAGCTTACTTTTGTAGTTCGGATCTAAGTTTTGATGAATAAAAACAATGTTAAAATAATAATTACAATGGCAAGTCTCGCCATGATTGGCTTAATTGCCATTCAGGTGTATTGGATCAACAATGCCATGACATTGAGTAAACAACGGTTTGAACAAAATGTGAATGAAGCTTTGAGCAATGTTGTTTCCCGGATGGAAAAACAAATTACAGCCTCTAAAATCCGTAAGAAATTTAATTTTCGCAAACAAGGTATTCGCTGGTTCAGTCCAATCGATTCATTGGCCAGAACATCTGAATTTATTACTGATTCAAAATCAGATAAAAATGATTTTACGCTGCAAAAAGACAAAATAAACGTAAAGATCTACGAAGAGTATTCATCAGATTCCAATGGCGTAATTGTCAAAAAATCGCGCCATAAAAATTATTTGAGTGATAGTGCAACCTCTGAAATGAGCGGACTCACCGAGATGGACGTTCCAACCTATATCCACCAATTTAATTCCGGGGAATTACGTGATAAATGGTTTTCGCAGAAGAAAAATATGGTCAATGATATTTTTGATGAATTGGTAAGTATCAATATATATAATGACTACAGCAATAAGATTGATACACTTCTTTTAGATTCAGTGATCCAACGAGAACTCCTTGAAAAAGGTATTTCCGCTGATTATGTTTTTGGTGTCCTGCCTTCGAAAATACCTCCAACTGATATAAGCAAACTTTCTGAAAAAGAAACATTTTTATACACATCTAATTTTAAAATAAATTTATCACCAGATAACGTATTTATTAAGCCGCAGTATTTATCCATATACTTTCCTGACCAACGCAATTATTTGTTGAGTTCTATGGGCTTTATGCTTGTAATTTCAGGTGCCTTTATGATTGTTATCGTCTTTTCCTTTTATTACACAGTTTCAACCATTTTTAAGCAGAAAAAGCTATCTGAAATTAAAAATGATTTTATCAGCAATATGACGCATGAGTTTAAAACCCCTATTTCTACTATATCATTGGCATGTGAAGTGTTAAATGACAAAACCTTTGAAAAATCGCCTGAAAGGGTTAGTAATTATGTGAAAATGATCGGTGATGAGAACAAACGTTTAAGTTTATTGGTTGAAAATATTTTGCAAACTGCCATACTTGATAAAGGGGAGTTCAAATTAAAAATTCAAAGTATTGATATTCATTCGTTGATCGAACAAACAATAGCGAATATTAAATTGCAGGTGGAGAATAAAGAAGGCGAAATTACCACTGAGTTAAAAGCCACAACGCCAATAATAAACGCTGATAAGATCCACGTAACAAATATTGTTTTTAATTTGATCGATAATGCCTTAAAATATTCACGTGGCAAACCAAAGATCAAGATCGGCACCTATAATGATGAAGCTGGTATTTTTATTTCCGTTACAGATAATGGAATAGGTATAAATAAGGAAAACCAAAAACGGATTTTTGATACGATGTATCGGGTTCCAACCGGCAATATTCATAATGTAAAAGGTTTTGGATTGGGCCTGAGTTACGTTAAAGCGGTGGTTGAAAAACATGGCGGTTCTATTAGTGTAGAGAGCGAGCTGGGTAAGGGAAGCAGCTTTACAGTATATTTGCCAATTAATGTGGCATAATAATTTTATGAATTTAGATTAGATACTAAACTTTACAAATAAAATGGAAAAAGTAAAAGTGTTATTGGTGGAAGATGATCCTAATTTAGGAAGTCTTTTAAAAGAATACCTTGAAGCGAAAGGATATTCAACTATTCTGGCAGTGAATGGTAAACAAGGCTACGATGTTTTTTCAAAAGATAAATTCAATATTTGTATTTTGGATGTGATGATGCCAATTAAAGATGGCTTTACGCTGGCAAAAGAAATTCGTGCAATTGATAATAATGTTCCCATTGTTTTTTTAACGGCCAAATCTATGAAAGAGGATGCTGTTGAGGGTTTTACTGCAGGTGCAGATGATTATATCACAAAGCCCTTTAGCATGGAAGAATTATTATTGCGTATTAAAGCTATATTGCGAAGGACAGAAAATAAAACATCTATACATTCAGAACAAACGGAATTTCAAATAGGCAATTATAAATTTGATTATAAACATCAAACGCTTGAAATTAAAGGTGTTCAGCAAAAACTAACTACCAAAGAAGCCGATCTGTTAAAATTACTTTGTTTAAATGCCAATGAAATTCTGGATAGAAATTTTGCCTTAAAATCAATATGGCATGATGATAATTATTTCAGTGGCCGTAGCATGGATGTTTACATTGCAAAGCTTCGTAAATATTTAAAAGAGGATAGTAGTGTGGAGTTGATCAATGTACACGGGAAAGGGTTTAAATTATTGATCGGGAAATAAAAAACGCTTTATGCTGTTTTTTGTTTTTTCGCTTTTGTTTTTATCCGTTCCAGATTTTCTTTTACTCTAAACTTAACTATTTTGGTTATTAAGTTTAAAGGTATTGGTTCGTCAAGGGGAAACTGAATTGTTCCTTTTCCTCCTTTGTATTTAGAAAGTTCTTTTTTAAATGCTTCATTCCCACTTGGAGCGGGATAGAACCCAATATGATTTTTAAAAGCTGCAAAGTGCACCAGGTTGCCGTTTAGGGTAAAAGTTGGTATTGCATAGCTGATGGTTTCTTCTGCCCCTGGTGCGGCCTTTTTAATGGTTTCCCGAATTTGTTCCAGAATTTTTTGAATTTCTTTTGGAAAGCCAGCGATATACTCGTCAATGTTTTTAGCTTTTGCTGTTATCATGGGCAGAATTTTTATAAATTATTGTTGATGATAATTTAAACAACAAAAATTATATGCCATCTTCATCCTCAAAAATATTTTAGATAGGACAAGCAAAAATTGAAATTAAATCTTCAATTTATTTATTGCTTTTAAAGGTCCCGGACAATGCTGTGAGTGACAACTTGCACAAGCGGTGATCACCGCATTGTAATTTTTGGATAGGTCTTCTTTTGGAGAATGATAAAGAGCCTGCAAATTGCTGATGTAATTACTCGCAAAACCTTCAAAAGATTCTTTTTTTGTTTCTGAATCCGTTGGTAATGCGGTATGGATTTTTAAAAATTCTTCCGGAAATTTTTCCGGCAAATTTCCTTGTTTAATTTTCTCTTTTAAGCTTTGAGATGAACTCATCATGTCGCGCATCAGTAAAGCCAATTCACTATCACCATTCGGGTTCAGTGGTTTTTTTTCACAAGATGCTTCAGCTGTTGTGGCTTTTTCGCCTGATTGTTTTTCGCTGTTGGAACATTGCGCCAACAGTAAAACAGCAAAAATTAAAACAGCAACTACAACAATTTTATTTTTTAAGAATAGCACCATTTGCTTCAAAAGATATACTTATTTCCGGTTCAGTGATTTTTGCAATTTCTTCTTTTGTTTTTCCACCATCTTCAGCATAGTGTTGCAGATCAGCTACAGATGTAGTATCAGTGAATGCAACACCTTCAATGAAAACAATTTTTCCACCTGCATCTTTTGGTAAAAAGAATGCATAATCTTTAAAACGAACTTTCATGCTTTGGTTGTCACCGATATTCATATTCATCCAGCAACCTTTTTTCTGACAAACATCTTCGATTGCACCGGTAATTTTTATTTTTAAAGAATCTTTTCCTTTCATTTGGGCAGCCAGCTGGTCAGCAGCAATAGCGCCTTCCTGGGTGATGCTATCGCCAAAATATTGCAGTGTAGTATCAACTGCAGATAGTTCATTATTGTTTTCTGATTTGTGATCAGAACATGCTGCGAAAAGCGCAATACCAAGGGTTGACAGGAATAGTAATTTTTTCATTTTTTTATGTTTGTGTTTTTAAAATGTAGTACAAAGATAATTTTTAAAATTAACTAATTAGTACATTAATTTATATGTCTAAATTAATGCATGCTTGTTCCGAAACCATTTGTTCCGCTCGTTTTTTGGAAAAATGTTGAGCGGTACCAACTGTTTCATTTTCTACAATTAGTTGAATAATAAATTGTTTATCGGCTGCGGTTCCGGCATCATTAACAACCTCGAAACGAAATTCTTTTTTTTCTTTTTGAACCCATTCAATAAATTTACTTTTAAAATCTATTTCCTTCGTTTCCACTTCATCCATATCAATATGAACATTAATAATGCGGGTAAGAATAAAGGTTTGAGCGGCATTATACCCTTTATCGAGATAGATGGCGCCAATCAAAGCTTCATACGCATCGCCACTGATAGAGCTTGGTTGAGAAGTTTTAAAGCGATCGTTATTAACTTCTATAAATTTATTCAGTCCTAAGTTTTTGGCAACCTGATTGTGTTTTGCTCTGCTCACCATCTTTGAGCGCATCTTGGTTAAAAAACCTTCATCTTTGAATGGGAATTTTTTAAAAAGATAATCCGCTACTACAGTTCCGATTATAGAATCGCCAAGGAACTCAAGACGTTCATTGCTGTCTTTTACTCCTTTTTTTATCATCTGTGCAGCAGAACTATGGCGGAATGCTAATTTATACAAAGCAATATTGCCAGCATAAAAGCCGAGAATATTACGCAATGATTCATGAAATGTTTTGTCGGGTGAAAAGTATATCCTTAAAGGTTTTGAGAAGAGGGTCAAGGGTAGTATTTAATATTTAATAAGTAATATGTAATATGTAATAGGCAAAAGGAATGTAATATGTAATAGTTAATACGTAATAACTGTGTTTTGTAAACCATTGATTAGAAATAAATTCTGCTGTATTTTTGGCTTTACCAGCAGACATTACATATTAAATATTACCTATTAAATACGATACTAAATATTACCTATTAAATATTTTATGCAATGTATTTTTTTACAATAACAGAAGCATTGTGTCCGCCAAATCCGAATGTATTGCTTAATGCGGCATTCACTATACGTTTTTGTGCTTTATGAAATGTAAAATTAAGTTTGTTATCTAATGCAGGATCATCATTAAAATGATTGATTGTAGGAGGGATAATATCATTTTGCACTGCCATTACACAAGCAATAGCTTCAATAGCTCCTGCAGCACCTAATAAGTGGCCGGTCATTGATTTTGTTGAACTGATATTTAATTTATAAGCATGTTCTCCAAAAACCTTAAGTATGGCTTTTGTTTCTGCAACATCACCAAGCGGTGTAGATGTTCCGTGAACGTTCACATAATCGATCTGATCAGCAACCATACCTGCATCTTGCAAGGCATTCTGCATTACATTTATAGCGCCTAATCCTTCAGGATGTGGTGCTGTAATGTGATTTGCATCAGCTGTTAAACCGCCACCTGCAACTTCAGCATATATTTTGGCGCCACGTTTTAAAGCATGTTCCAATTCTTCTAAAATCAAACATCCTGCACCTTCACCAAGTACAAAACCATCACGATCCACATCAAAAGGGCGGGAAGCTGTTTCCGGAGAATCATTTCGTGTAGAAAGCGCATGCATTGCGTTAAAGCCACCAACACCTGCTTCACAAACGGCAGCTTCAGAACCTCCTGCTACAATAATATCAGCTTTGCCTAATCTGATATATAATGCTGCGTCAATAAGAGAATTGGTAGAGGATGCACAAGCCGAAACAGTAGTAAAATTAGGTCCGCGCATGCCAAACATAATAGAAATATGTCCTGAACAAATATCAGCGATCATTTTAGGGATAAAGAAAGGATTAAAACGTGGAGTTCCATCACCTTTGGCATACGCAAAACATTCGTCTTGAAATGTTTGCAAACCACCAATTCCAGTACCCCAGATAACACCTGCTTTATCAGGATCGAAAGCGTTTTCACCGTCCAACCCGGCATCACGAACAGCTTGAATAGCTGAACATACACCATATTGAGAGAACGGATCCATTTTTCTGGCTTCCTTACGGTCTAAATACTCTTCTACATTAAAGCCTTTTACTTCGCATGCAAATTTCGTTTTAAACTTTGAAGCATCAAAACGAGTAATAGGCGCAGCTCCGCTAACACCCGTGATAAGATTGTTCCAATAATCTGTAACATTATTACCAAGTGGTGTAATAGCACCAAGTCCTGTAACTACTACTCGTCTTGTTTTCATAAAATAAATCGTTTAGGAATTATTTTGTATTTGCTTCAATGTAAGAAATAGCGTCACCAACGGTAGCAATTTTTTCTGCCTGATCGTCTGGGATAGCAATATTAAATTCTTTTTCAAACTCCATTATTAATTCTACAGTGTCTAATGAATCGGCACCTAAATCATTTGTAAAGCTAGCTGTTGGAGTAACTTCTTTTTCGTCAACTCCTAATTTATCAACGATGATAGCTTTCACTTTTGTTGCAATTTCTGACATTTTTTTAAATGTTTTAAGGTTAATTAGGGTGCAAAGATATAGTTATGTGTATAATAACAAAAAAAATAATTTAAAATCGCTGTTATTTATACATTTATTAACCCTTACCTATTTATTATCAGGCAATTAAAAAATAATAAAAGGTTTTTTGGAAAATAAAAAATATGATAAAAGAGATTTTTTTTAGTGTTACGAGCCGTTTTTTTGTTGCACAAGATTAGTTGTGGAGAAGAATAGGACTGAAGAATTCGTAGATTTGTAAAAAAATGTTGTTCGTACCCAATGAAAAATATTGCCATTTTTGCTTCCGGAGAAGGTACCAATGCTCAAAACATTATTGATTATTTTAAATCGCCTAGCTGCGGGATAAAAGTGAAATTAATTGTTTCAAATAATTCAGGGGCCAATGTATTGAATCGTGCAAAGGAAGCCGGTATCCAGAGTATAGTTATAGACCGCGCTACATTTTATAATAGCGATCAACTTATTGATCAATTGAAATCAGCACACATTGATCTAATTGTATTGGCGGGCTTCTTATGGAAGGTCCCTGAAAATCTGATTAAAAATTTCCCTGATAAGATCATTAATATTCACCCTGCCTTATTGCCCAAGTATGGTGGGAAAGGCATGTACGGCATGAATGTGCATAAAGCGGTGGTAGACGCAAAAGAAAAAGAAAGCGGAATAAGTATTCATTTTGTAAATGAAAATTATGATGAAGGTCAATTAATTGAACAGCATATTTGTTCGGTTGAACCTTCTGATACACCAGAAACAGTGGCATACAAAATTCATCAGTTGGAAAACGAATTTTTTCCAAAAGCAATTTTTGAATTGCTGATGAATTGATCTTATTTTTTTTCTATTATTTTCTTGAAACATTTTTCATACATTCGAAGTACAACCTCACCAAATTATTTGTCGCAAGAAAATGCTCAAAAAAAATTTTGATAAATTATTGATTGAAGCAGGTTGTGATGAAGCCGGCAGAGGCTGTTTAGCGGGTCCTGTATATGCCGCTGCAGTTATCTTTCCCAAAAAATTCAAAAATTCCCTTATAGACGATTCAAAAAAATTAAATGATTCGGAACGTAAATTGCTTCGCGTAATTATTGAACAAGAGGCGGTTTCCTGGGCTGTTGGTATTGCATCTGTGGAAGAAATAGATGAGATCAATATATTAAATGCTTCCTTTTTGGCAATGCATCGCGCTATTGATGGCTTAAAAACCACTCCTCAAAGTTTACTGATCGATGGGAATCGTTTTAATAAATATAAAAAAATACCACATACCTGTATCATTGAAGGGGATGGTAAATACATGAGCATTGCAGCGGCATCCATCTTAGCAAAAACATATCGCGATGATTATATGGATGAGTTGCATAATCAATTTCCAATATATGATTGGTTAAATAATAAAGCTTACGCTACTCTTAAACATCGGGAAGCAATTAAAAAACATGGTATTACGGATCATCATCGTAAGAGCTTCCGACAATTTACTGAACAGGAACAATTGTAGTACTATTTTTTTTCGGAAAGTGCCAGGATATGATCAAATTCATGAGGCTTCACTGCCGACACTGATAAACGGCTCAGCTTAATGATCTGCATTTCTGCTAGCTTTTTATCCGCTTTTATATCCGCTAATGTTACGGGGTGTTTTAATGCTTTGAAGGGTGCAATTTCTACTACGCTCCATGCGGTATCATCGGTTGTAGGATCCTGGTAAGCTTCCTTTGTTACTTTGGCAATCCCAACAATTTCAAGTCCTTCATTACTATGATAAAAAAATACCAGATCGCCTTTTTTCATAGCGCGCATATTGTTACGGGCAGCATAGTTGCGCACACCATCCCAAACTGCTTTTTTATCTTTTACAAATTGATCCCAACTGTATTTAAAAGGCTCTGATTTTACTAACCAATGATTCATGTTATTATAAATAGTTTATGGATATAAATCAATTAATTGTATTGCCACCAAGTCATGCTGAACTTGTTTCAGCATCTATGAGATTCCGAAACAAGTTCGGAATGACCAACAATATGCTGTACTAGTACTGTAAAGGAACTACTTTCATTTTCTTGATCGTTGAAAGTATAACCATTGTAGTAACATTAGCGATCTCCGAAATGTTTCTTATTTTGTCCATTGCCAGGCTCTCATAAGCTGCAATATCAGTAACCATTATTTTAAGAACGTAATCAGATGATCCGGTAACATGGTAACATTCAATGATTTCGGGGATCTCATCAATTTGTTTAATAAAATTCGGAACCGAATTCCCTCTCGTTTGTGCTAAAGACACCAACATAAAGGTCTGGATCCCTAAACCAAGACTTTCAACATTTAATTCGGCATGATAGCTTTTAATGATCTTTGCTTTTTCAAGCTTTTTTACCCTTTCAAATGTGGGTGTTGCCGAAAGACCTACTTTTTGAGCCAGATCAAGATTGCTGATCCTGCCATCTATTTGCAGCTCTTTTAAAATTTTTAAGTCAGTTTTATCTAATTTTTCAACCTTTTTCATACTTTCTTTCCGATTTTTTTGCAAAGAAACAGTAAAAAATGCTAACAGTAAATAATTTTTGAGGATTTTAATCCAAGATTTTACATTATTTAGGTTTATTCGGTCGTTTTCCCTTCTGCAGCACCCATTATCTATTTTATTATCGACCTTATTTTATTTCCAATTGCCTACTGTTATTTCTGGTTCATCGAAAATTGTTTAGTCTTTTTTTGATGTGGTTGTACAATTGTAGGCCAATAAGTGAATAAGCGTGTGGTTGGTTGATAAAAAAGGTGTTTTATTGATTTGTTGGCTATTTAAAAGAATATTATTCTGTTAATTAACAAAATTGAAGATTTAAATTGTTAATAACTTTTTGGCACTTGGGAGTTGGTGGTTTAAAAAAAAGCCCTACCCTTGCCCTGTCAAAAAAACTGCTCTAACGAGATAAGGCAGAATAAGGTTTCAAAAATTTCAAGTATTTAAGAATAAAAAACTAAAATTGAATAATATGAAAAAAACAATACTCTACTCTTTTGTTGCTTTGTCAATGATGGGAGTTTCTGCTCAAGCTCAAAGCATCCGTTGCAGTACCATGGAAAATTTAGAAAGATTAAAATTAGCTGATCCAACTTTAGAAAGCCGTATGGCTAAAATAGAGAAACAAAGTCAACAAATAATTTCGAAAAGTGCCGGAGAAGGCAGTTTAGAGGTTGCTTCAATCATTAATATACCTGTGGTTGTTCACGTTTTGTATAAAACTGCAGAACAAAACATAAGCACAGCACAGATCCAATCTCAAATAGATGTTTTAAACGAAGACTTCAGAAGATTAAATTCCGATAAAATAAATACGCCTTCAGGTTTTGCCTTAGGCGCTGCAGATGCAGAGATCACTTTTTGCCTTGCTTCTATCGATCCTAACGGAGCTGCAACAACAGGTATCATCAGAAAGCCTACTTCAGTGAGTTCATTCAGCGATAATGATGGCTCAAAATATGCATCTTATGGAGGTGATAACGCATGGCCTTCAGATAGTTATCTTAATATCTGGGTTTGTAATTTGGGTGGTGGATTACTTGGATATGCTCAGTTTCCCGGTGGACCCGCTTCAACTGATGGGGTAGTGATCAATTACAATTACTTCGGAAGAGGTTTTGCTACCGGTGCTCCATACAATAAAGGAAGAACTGCAACACATGAAGTGGGCCATTGGTTGAATCTTCGTCATATCTGGGGTGATGCATCATGTGGTAATGATCTTGTTTCCGATACTCCAACTCAACAAACTTCAAACTACGGTTGTCCTTCTTTCCCTAGCGTAACCTGCTCAAACACTGTAAATGGCGATCAGTTCATGAATTATATGGATTATACCGATGATGGTTGTATGAATATGTTTTCGACAGGACAAAAATCCAGAATGAAGTCATTATTTGTATCCGGAAATGCAAGAGCAGACTTAGCTTTATCATCAGCATGTGGCGGATCAGTTCCGGTTCCACCATCTACTTCATCCTCTTCCATAGTAACATTAGGTACTGGTGTTGGCACTATGGCTGCTCCTTATGGTACCTATTATATGGATGAAAAATCACAATTTATCATTACCAGAGCAGAACTTGTTGCTGCCGGTTATTCTCTTACACAAAATGTTATCGAGGCACTTGCATTTAATGTTCAGACTGCAAGCGGACAGGCTATGCAAAACTTTACAATAAAATTAGGTACCACCACTTTAAGCTCTTTCAGCTCTAACACTTATTTAGATAATTCAGCAATGACCACCGTGTATTCAGCAAACCAATCGGTTGTTACCGGATGGAACACTCACACATTTACTGATCCATACGCTTACCCGGGAACAGGGAACCTTGTTGTTGAGATATGTTGGGATAACAGCTCTTATACTACAGATACAAAAGTATACTGCACAAGCCTATCAACTTCTAAAAGCATTGTTAAACAGCAGGATGTTACTACTGGAGGGATCTGCTCCACTACAATTGGTACCAAAGGGCTTAACCGTCCTAACATAAGATTAACCGTTAGTTCAATTCAACTTGAAGACAGGACATCAGCGGTTGATGGCATACAAGCTCCTGCTCTTACGTTTGCCGTTTATCCAAATCCTGCTTCTACTTTTTTAAATATCAACTATCAAATTGAATCGGATAATTCAACTGTAACGTTCTCTGTTTATAACATGATGGGTGCTTTAATAAGCTCATTAACCGAAGAAAATATTTCCGCTGGTGAGCAAAGTCTTTCCTTAGATTTTACTTCTAATGATAATATGTCGGATGGTATTTATTTGCTTTCGCTTAATGTGAATGGAGCAATTCAAACTAAACGATTTGTGTTAAAGCGTTAATAAAAATTGAGCTCGCATGATTGAGTGAAACCATTTGGGCGTTCCCTTAAAAACCTCAGCCCTTCTCTCTCCATATGGAGAGAGAAGGGCTGAGGTTTTTAAGGGCGGGCTTTGAGTTTATCCTGAGCGAAGTCGAAGGGCTTCAATCTTTCCCGATAAAAATCGGGAAAGCCTGCCCGAATGAACGGATTCATTCGTTCGGGCGGGGATTTACGCTGCAATCCCTAACGCAGCCTTCAGGTTGAAACTATAAGCCTGCTTAAATTTGTTCAAAAATAGTTTTTCAACCTTCGCACTATTTCCCGACTCAGCTCGAACAATGTCGTTTAGTTAAGAGAAAAATATCCACCCACAGTCTTCGACAAGCTCTGACTGACCGCGCGCTGGTCATATTGAGCCTGTCGAAATATGTGCGAAGGCTTCTAAAGTAAACGACATTGTCCCCTCGAAATGACCATTCGCGCTGTCATTTCGAGCGGAGTCGAGAAAGTGGGTCAGCTTCCATAAGCAATGTTTATTCTTATAAAAAATTAAACAGGTTCTTTATAAATTACCAAAAAAAATGTCCGCCTTTCCAATTGGGAGGCGGACATTTTTTTTGAAAACAAAAATTTTTACTTCACTTTCATCAATTTCGGATACATCTTTTCGCGCAACGCTTTTACACTTTCATCGGTAATGTATTCATCGTAGGTCATACGCTTGTCAATGATACCGGTTGGTGTAAGCTCAATGATGCGGTTGGCAACAGTTTGTACAAACTCATGGTCATGAGAAGTAAAAAGTGCAATGTGTTTCCAGTCTTTCAAGGCATTATTAAATGCGGTGATGGATTCCAGATCCAAGTGGTTGGTCGGTTCATCCAGTATCAAACAATTTGCATTGGTCAACATCATTCGGGAAACCATACAACGAACTTTTTCACCTCCCGAAAGAACGTTCGATTTTTTAAATGTTTCTTCCCCTGAAAAGAGCATTTTACCTAGGAAGCCACGGATATACGTTTCATCTTTGTCTTTCGAGAACTGACGCAACCAATCAATTAAATTCAGATCTTCAGTGAAAAACTTAGAGTTTTCATTCGGTAAATACGATTTTGTGATCGTACCTCCCCACGTTGTTGCACCTGAATCAGGATTAATTGCACCAGCGAGAATTTCAAAAAAGGTAGTTATGGCAATATGTTCTTTCGACAGAATAACAACTTTATCACCTTTGCTTAAGGTAAATGTAATGTCTGAGAAATAAGGAACACCTTCAGGTGAGCGTTTGGCAAGGTTTTCAACAGTAAGCAACTGATCTCCGCAATCGCGTTCAGCCTTGAAAATAATACCCGGATATTTTCTTGCACTAGGTTTAATATCATCGATCACTAATTTTTCCAACAATTTTTTACGGCTGGTTGCCTGGCGTGATTTAGAAGCATTAGCACTGAATCGTTCAACAAAATCCTGCAACTCTTTGCGTTTGTCCTCTGTTTTTTTATTCTGGTCGGAACGCTGACGTAGCGCCAATTGGCTGGATTCATACCAGAACATGTAGTTACCTGTATAAACCGAAATTTTATTAAAATCAATATCCGCAATGTGCGTACAAACAGCATCCAGGAAGTGACGATCGTGAGATACAACAATCACCGTGTTTTCAAAATTGGCTAAAAAGTTTTCCAGCCAATTAATGGTTTCCACATCCAAATCGTTGGTAGGCTCATCCAATAGCAATATATCAGGGTTACCAATTATCGCTTGCGCCAATAACACACGTACCTTCTCTTTACCATTAAGTTCGCTCATTAATTTATCATGATAGCCTTCTTTCACGCCCAGATCGCTCAATAAATTGGCTGCTTCACTCTCGAAATTCCATCCATCCATCTCCGCAAATAAATTTTCCAGTTCGGCTGCTTTTACACCGTCAGCATCACTAAAATCCTCCTTTGCATAAATGGCATCTTTTTGCTGCATAATGCCCCAAAGTTTTTGGTTACCCATCATTACGGTTTGTAATACAGGATACGCATCAAATGCAAAGTGATCTTGACTTAATACACTTAAACGTTCGCCCGGAGTGATAGAAACCTGTCCGGTTGTAGGTTCAATTTCGCCTGAAAGTATTTTAAGGAAAGTGGACTTGCCGGCACCATTAGCGCCAATTACACCATAACAATTGCCCGGGGTAAATTTTATACTTGCTTCGTCAAATAATACACGTTTGCCATAACGTAAAGAAAGATTGGATACTGAGATCATTTTATTTTTGTTGTTTTACTAGTTTTTGGAATTATTATTTTTATTTGGGCGTTCCCTTTCTGAAAAAGAAAGGTCGGGCTTTCCACTTCAATCTTTTCTTAAACAAGAAAAGCCTGCCCGAATGAAAGAACTCATTCGTTCGGGCGGGGATTTACGCTGCAATCCCTAACGCAGCATTCACATTGAAAGAACCATGAATGCATTTCCAGAGGCTACAAAGGTAATGAATTTTTGCCAATTAGAGAGGTAGAAGTGGTTCGATTGTTAGGGTCAGAATTATTGAAATATAAAACCCCTAAAGGCTTTCTGCCGCCTTTAGGGGTTTTTATTCAGACTTTGTGATCCGTTTATTTAACAATTTTTGACGTTTTTGCCAGATCAAACAATTTTTTAGCTTGTTCTTTTGTCAAGTTTTTTCCAGCCGTGTCATCATTATAAATAATAAAACCTTTTCTGGCATCAATTGCTCCAATATACTTAAATCCATAAATTCCTTCACCGGTAGTTTTGGTTATATAGCCATTTTCAAATTCTTCTATTATTTCGGACGTAAAAGCATCAGAGCTTTTATTTCTTTTAACAACCACAGGAATGGTATTCCCCACCATACTTATTTCCTCAACTATTAATAAAAAATCGGTTCCTTCAATTGTATATTTTTTAGAAAAGTCGGATGCACTCTTATTTTCTTTCTTATGTACTTTGGTGCCTTTTGGAGCATCAATACTTATAGAAATACCTAAATCCTTCAAACTGATTGTTTCATTTTGTGAAAACCCATTAAGGAATAAAAAATTGGTAATGACAAAAAATAATAAAAAGGATGTTTTTTTTGCTTTCATAATATGGGTTAGGTTTAATTGTTTAAATAAATTTTTTGCATTTACAAATGTACCTTTTTTTATTTCGAACACGATTTCATTTAAATGGTAACCTTACATTTGTTTTATTGAAATTGATTTAACTCCATTGTTAAAGCTGCGTTAGGGATTGCAGCGAAAATCCTTCTCCGATTTTTATCGGAGAAGATTGAAGCGCAAAGCCCGCCCTTTCTTTTTCAGAAAGGGAACGCCCCAATATTTATAAGGATAACGCCTTAATCTTCAATCTAAATCCCCCTAAAATCAAACAAATTTGATTTCTTTAAGGTCAAATTCTTTGATATCATCGTTTTTTAGCTCTATCTGTAATTTCCCAATAGCAGAAATCCCAATTATTTTACCTTCAAAAAAGTGATCGCCAGAAGCATAATTATGCCATTCATCCAATTGGTAAAGGTTCTGCAAATAAGCTGCATCAATACTTTCCAGCTTATTACCTTTTAGTTGTAGGTAACGGGCTTCAATAAATCCACTCAGTTTTTCAAGTACCTGCATCAGATCAAATTCTTTATTCGTGATCAACGACATTGATGTTGCGCTTATATCAGCATTAAAGACGGTTTGATTAATATTTACTCCAATTCCAACAATAGCATTTTGAATATTATTTTCGCGTAGTGTATTTTCAATTAAGATCCCTGCAATTTTCTTAGTACCAACATAGATATCATTCGGCCATTTTATCCTTATTTCGCTTGTTTTGTCTGGTGGTTTAAGTAATTCTGCCATTAAGTCAGCAACGGCTAGTGATACGATTTTATTAAGTGAAAACTGTTTGTTTGCTTGCAAAAATGAAGGATATAAAATAAAGCTGGAAGCCACGTTTTTATTGGGTTCTGTCTCCCAGGTATTACCTCGCTGGCCTCTACCATTTTGCTGATCAAAGGTGTAGATAAGTGTGCCTTCTGCAGGTTTAATTTGTCCTAGCAATTGACTGGCATAACTGTTGGTAGAGTCTATTGACTTTAAGTGAATACAATTTTGCCCTACAAATAATGTTTTCATTGTTTAAATGCGAAAGATTTGACTATTTTTGTGCCTTAAAATCATCTAAAACAGTAGTGTAAAGAACGAAATAAAACTGAGAACTTCAATTAATGGCTATAAAGAAAACTATTTCTACAAAATCAAGCCCTGCAGTAGCGGGGAAAGTTCCTGCAAAAAAGATCGCTGCAAAAAAATCTCCGGTTAAAAAAGCTACAGCTCCTAAGAAAGTTGCGGCTGCAAAAAAAGCAGCACCAGCAAAAAAAGCAGCAGTTTCTAAAAAAGCGGTTGTTGCAAAAAAAGTTTCTGCGCCTAAAAAAGCAGCAGCTCCTAAGAAAGCCGCTAAAAAAGAAGCTGGAAAGATCATCAAAAAGCTTCCTGCAAAACTGTTGAAGACTAAAACGTCAGAAAAGGGAAAAGCAACAAAGTCGGATGCTGTAAAAAGTGCGATCCAGTTGCTTGTTGATGCGGCAGTGGAAGGTGTTTTGGAAGTAAAAGGAAAAAACATTGCTATTCTTGACCTGCAAAGCATACATAACCGTGTTTGTGATTATTATATCATTTGTCAGGCCGATTCAAGCACTCAGGTAAATGCAATTGCAGGTTCGGTTGAAGAAATGGTGAAAAAACGTATTGGTGAAAGACCATATCATACGGAAGGGTTTCAAAATTCAGAATGGATCCTTGTTGATTACGTAAATGTGGTAGTGCATGTTTTTCAATCACATATTCGTGAGTTTTATAACCTGGAAGCCTTATGGGCTGATGCAGAAATAACCAAAATTGCTTTTGATTAAAACTCCTACGAATTACGAATTTAAAAACGAATTACGAATGATAGCATTATCAATGCATAACTGCTTTTCGTAATTCGAGAAATCCGTAATTTTAAGTATAATTTATTTTAAGAACGAACAATAAATATGAGCGAACAACCAGAAAGCAATAAAACAGAGGAAAAAGGTTCTTCTTTGAAGAGCAAGTTTCCGAAGAAACCCAATATGCCGAAGAATCCATTTAATTTTTATTGGATCTATGGAATAATTGCAGTAGCGTTAATTGCTATGCAGTTGATGAATTTTAGCAGCCCATTAAAAGAGGTTCAATCTTCCGACTTTTTTGAGAGTATGCTAAAAAAACATCATGTAACACGTATTGTTGTGGTTCCAAATCAGCAGGTTGCTGAAATTTTTATAAACAGAGATAGTTTAAAGCTTCCACGATATGTGAAAGAAGGTCTTGAAAAGCACCCTGCTGGACCTCATTTCAAAATGAAGATTTTGTCTGTAGAAGATTTTAGCAAGAATTTGGAAAAAGCTCAGCAAGACTTTTTACCTAACGAGGTAATTTATCCCGAAAGTGATCCCCGTTCCAGCTGGACCGATCAGTTAGGTTGGATCTTACCAATTGTATTAATGGTTGTTATCTGGATCATTATCATGCGCAGAATGGGCGGTGGTGCAGGTGGTGGACAGATTTTCAATATTGGAAAATCGAAAGCAACTTTATTTGATAAAGATTCGAATGTAAACATCACATTTAATGATGTTGCGGGTTTAGAAGGCGCAAAAATTGAAATTAAAGAGATCGTTGATTTTCTGAAAAGTCCTACAAAATATACTGCTTTGGGTGCTAAAATCCCTAAGGGGGCACTGTTGGTGGGACCTCCGGGTACCGGTAAAACCCTTTTGGCGAAAGCTGTTGCGGGTGAAGCGAAGGTTCCTTTCTTTTCACTTTCAGGTTCTGATTTTGTTGAAATGTTTGTGGGGGTAGGTGCATCACGTGTTCGTGACTTGTTCCGCCAGGCAAAAGAAAAAGCTCCTTGTATTATATTTATTGATGAAATTGATGCAATTGGCCGTGCCCGTGGAAAAAATCCTGCTCAAGGTGCAAATGATGAGCGTGAAAATACATTGAATCAGTTGTTAACCGAAATGGATGGGTTTGGTACAAACAGTGGTGTAATTATACTTGCAGCTACCAATCGTGCTGATATTCTGGACAGGGCATTAATGCGTGCCGGTCGTTTCGATCGTCAGATCTATGTGGATATGCCTGATTTGAATGAGCGTAAGGATATTTTTAAAGTGCATTTGAAACCGTTAAAAATAGATGCTTCTATTGATGTTGATTTTTTAGCAAAACAAACTCCGGGATTCTCGGGTGCTGATATCGCTAATATTTGTAATGAAGCTGCATTAATAGCTGCACGTCACGACAAAAAGTTTATTGAAAAACAGGATTTTTTAGATGCTGTTGATCGTATCATTGGTGGACTTGAAAAGAAAAATAAAATTATTTCTCTTCACGAAAAAAATGTGATCGCTTATCACGAAGCAGGACATGCCGCTACAAGCTGGTTGCTTGAACACGCATCTCCGCTTGTTAAAGTTACTATTATTCCTCGTGGACGATCGTTAGGTGCTGCATGGTATTTACCTGAAGAGCGTCAAATTACTACTACTGAGCAGTTAATGGATGAAATGTGCGCAACACTTGGCGGACGTGCTGCGGAAGAAGTGATCTTCGGCAAAATTTCGACAGGAGCCTTAAGCGATCTTGAAAAGGTTACGAAACAGGCGTATGCAATGATCACCATTTATGGTTTAAACAGTAAGATCGGTAATATCAGTTATTATGATTCTACGGGTGCTAACGAGTATGGTTTCACGAAGCCATACAGCGAAAAAACAGCCCAGACCATTGATGAAGAAGTAAGTAAGTTAATTGAACTGGCTTATGTTCGCGCTAAAGATATTTTAACAAAAAACAAACCTTTATTAAAACTGCTTGCTGAAAAATTGCTTGAAAAAGAAGTTATTTTTAAAGAAGATCTTGAAACTATTTTTGGTAAACGACCATTTGATAAAGAGGATCTACCAATAACAAAGGCTGTTGAACTTGAAGCAAAAGAGGAAGATAAAAAAGAGGATGAGCCTACAACTGATAAAGGGCCTGAAAAGCCTGTAAATACGTTGTTTTAATAGTAGAACGCAGATAACGCAGATCGTTTATGATAAACACGGATAAAAAACTGATTAATCATAAATTTTATTTTAAACATAAATAAAAAATCATTTTTGATCCTAAACAATCTGCGTTATCCGCGTTCCATTTTGCTAATAGAATTTGCTCAAAATAAAATTCAGAACTACAAGATGTAAAAAAGTTTTTTTATGCAAAGTAATACCACTTCAAAAGAAAAAATTTTAAAAAAAATACGTAAAGCTTTAATTCATAAATCAGCTAAAGAAATGGTTGATGTGGATAAAGAATCCGAAATATTTACCACTTCTGAAGAACCGCTTGAAATACAGTTTGCTCAGAATTTTTCTGCACTCAATGGAAGATTTGTTTTTTGTGAAAATGAAACTGAGTTTATCGAAAACTTTGAGTTCATTGCAAAAGATAATAACTGGAAAAATCTCTTTTCTTTGGAACCCGCTATCAAGGCCTTGCTCAAAAAAGGCAAAATTAAATTCTCCGATAAAGAAGCTGATCTATTAACTACTGATATTGGGTTAACACTTTGTGAATGTCTGGTAGCACGTACAGGAAGCGTTATTATTACTTCTAAGCAAGCATCAGGGCGCAGGTTGCCTGTGTATGCTAATTTCCACATAGTAGTTGCTTATACCTCACAATTGGTGTATAATATCAAAGATGCTTTGAAATACATCCGCGAAAAATATAAAAATCAATTGCCATCTATGATCTCCACTATAACTGGCCCAAGCTTGACAGCTGATATCGAAAAAACATTGGTACAAGGGGCACATGGCCCGAGGGAGATCTTTGTGTTTTTAATTGATGATATAGCTGTACTTGACTAGTTTGATATTAAACTTTTCCTTCTTTTACAATCCACTGTTATATTGCTTTTAAATTAGACTACATATAAGTTAATTTATTAAAATAATTGAATGCCCATTTGGAACGTCATTGCGAGGCACGAAGCAATCTCAAACAATCATAGGAGTGAGATTGCTTCGGCTGAAAAGTCTCGCAATGACGCATTGAATGAAGCTTTTTATAAAAAAAACCATAACACTTTAACTTATATAAAGTCTATTGAAATGGTTGAATAATTAAAAATATGGAACCAAATTGGGTAAGCATATACACTTCTTCTTATCTTCACACCGCAGAATTATTTAAAGCTTTGTTAGCTGAAAATAATATTCTAAGCATTATAATCAATAATCAGGATTCGTTTTATAAAACAATTGGAGTGGTGGAGCTATATGTTGAGCGCGACAATGTGATTTTAGCCAAGCGAATCATAAACGAAAATAACCTGTGAATAATTTCGTAAAACGTACACTCACCGCAACAGTATTCGTAGCAGTACTTTTAGGTTGCACCTTTTGGAATCAATATTCATTTTCAGCTTTGTTTTTTGTAATTACTATTTTGGGTGTTTGGGAATTCTATACCTTATCAGAAAAAGTCGGTAATAAACCTCAAAAAGTAGTTGGAACTATTGCCGGGGCTGTATTGTTTGCAAGTAATGCAATAGTATGTATGGGCTTTTATGATGCCCGGATCTTAGTAATAAATATTCCGATTATATTTCTCATTTTTATTATTGAACTCTATTTAAAAGCTGCTGATCCATTTAAAAATATTGCATTCACTTTATTGGGAATTATTTATGTTGCTCTTCCGTTTTCATTATTAAATTATATAACCACAACCAATCAAACGTATGAGTATCAAATGATGTTTGGTTTTTTCTTTATTCTCTGGTGCAATGATTCCGGTGCTTATATAGTGGGATCGGCTTTAGGTAAAAATAAATTATTTCTGCGCGTATCACCAGGTAAAACGTGGGAAGGAAGCATCGGAGGTGGAATTGTAAGTTATGGTGTAGCATTTATTATTTCGGGATGGTATACCAATATTAGTAGAATGGATTGGATGGTGATCGCAACTATTCTGGTAGTGATCGGTACTTTGGGAGATTTGGTGGAATCCCTTTTTAAACGTAGTATCAATGTAAAAGATTCTGGTAATATACTTCCTGGGCATGGAGGGATCTTAGATCGCTTCGACAGCCTAATAATGTCTGCCCCTTTTGTATTTGCGTATTTATATCTTGCAAAAATATTTTGTTAAATGTTTTTGCAAACCTCATATCCAGCTGGAAAATATCTTGGTGCAGCCCCTTATGACAGTTCATGTGGTATGCCCTTATGGTCATTTATTGTTGCTGTGGCCATTTTACTCTATATTGTTATCAGGCTTTGGATTGCGATAAAAAAAAGTAAAAAATAATCCATTATTTCGGCAGATGAAACTTAGGGTCTTAAAATTTATTACATTTTAAATCCCAATTTACCCCTAACTCGCTTCAATGTTGCCTTTGCAATCACGCGTGCTTTATCTGCACCTATCTGTAGTTTTGCATCTAACTCATTACGGTTATTCATGTAATGATTATATAATTCTCTTTGTGATTTAAATTTCTCCAACAATAATTCATATAAAGCTGTTTTCGCGCTTCCGTATCCGTAACCACCGCGTAAATAGTTCTCACGCATTTCTGCAATTTGCTGTTTAGAAGCTATTAGTTTATACAAAGCAAAAACATTGCAGGTGTCAGGGTTTTTAGGGGCTTCAAGAGGAGTCGCATCTGTAATAATGCCCATTACTATTTTTTTTAATTCTTTTTCCGGAAGAAAAATATTAATAAAATTGTGTAATGATTTACTCATTTTTTGCCCGTCAGTACCAGGAACAAGCATTACAGCTTCATCGATTTTTGCTTCGGGTATTACAAATACATCACCATATTTAAAATTAAATTTTTCGGCTATATCTCTTGTCATTTCAAGGTGTTGAACCTGATCTTTTCCAACGGGAACAAAATGGGCATCATACAAAATAATATCAGAGGCCATTAATACCGGATAGGTGAATAAGCCTGCATTTACATCAGCCAAACGTTCGGATTTATCTTTGAAGGAATGTGCGTTGGCAAGCATAGGGTAAGGAGTAAAACAATTCAAATACCACGTTAATTCACAAACTTCCGGTACATCACTCTGGCGGTAGAAAATATTTTTATCCGTATCAAAGCCAAATGCTAACCAGGTAGCGGCAACGGCATCGGAGCTGTTCTTTAAAAACTCCGCATCTTTAATTGTCGTTAACGCATGTAGATCAGCAATAAAAAAAAGTGATTCATTACCTGCCACCTTCGATAATTCTATTGCCGGCATAATTGCCCCTAAAATATTTCCCAAATGTGGAATGTTTGTACTTTGAACTCCTGTAAGTATTCGTGCCATTGATTTTAATTAACTGAACTGATTATTAATATATATATTAAAATGTAAATTTATTTGAATTTACTAAGTGTGATCTTTGAATATTGATCTTAGAATTTTATCTGTCGCACCAATATGCGATAACACATAATTTTTTGATGTGGAAGCCGCTTTTGTTAATGCTTCCGGCCTACTTAACAGATCAACTGTTTTTTTGAACTCTTCCGAAGATGCAATAGAAAAGGCTCCACCTAAATGAACCAGTTCTTTCGCTTCAATAAAATTATGGTATTTAGGTCCAAAAATAATTGGCAGACCAAATGTTGCAGGCTCTAAAATATTATGAATATTTTTTCCAAAGCCACCTCCAATAAAGGCAATTGTACCGTATTGATATAATGATGAAAGCATACCGATATTGTCAATAATTAATACATCGGCAGTTTTTATATTTTGTTCATTGGCTTGCGAGAATCTTACTGTGGTTGAGTTGCTGAATTGTTGGATTGTTGACTGTATGCTGCTTTCATCGATTTCGTGAGGGGCAACAATTAATTTAAAACCCGCATTTTTGAAATTAAAATCTGAAATTATTTTTAAATCTTCTCCCCATGTACTTCCTGCAATAAATACTTTTTTGTCAGTCACAAATTGTTTTACAATATCAATTTGTTTTACATTTTTTGAAATTTCAAAAACCCTGTCGAAGCGGGTATCCCCTGCTACAGAAGCATTGTGGTAACCGATTGAATTTAGGGAACTCAAAGAAGATTCGTCCTGCAGGTAAAAATGAGTGAATGCATTGAGTTGTTTGCGAAACCATGCGCCATAATTTTTAAAAAAATAGTGATCCTCTCTGAAGATGCCGCATATTAAATACGTGGGAACATGTTGTTTTTTAAGCTCATTCAGATAATTGAACCAAAATTCATATTTTACAAAAATTGCAATTTCCGGTTTTACTATTTCAATGAATTTTTTTGCAGAGGAGGGGGTGTCCATCGGTAAATAAAAAATGTAATCAGCACCGGCATAATTTTTTCGGACTTCGTATCCGGAGGGGGAAAAAAAAGTAAGTAAAATTTTGGTTTCCTGCTGTTCTTTTTTAATCTTCTCCATAAGAGGTCTGCCTTGCTCAAATTCGCCCAAGGAGGCGCAATGAAACCATATTAATTGGGACTCTGGAGCATCGAGTTTTAAGTTCCGGATTTCTGATTTGAGTTTTTCAAAAATGTTTTTCCTCCCATCGATCCATAATTTGGCTTTGGGATTAAACAAGGATGCAACACGAATCGCGAATAGATATAGGTATATTAAAGATGAATAGATTATTTTCATTTTTTTATTTCAGACTCGTCTTATTCTTTAAAGAAGAGTTTGGACTTTTAATAATAATAAAATGACTGAGGAGCTTTTTTATATAATGGTAAGATCCATGCAATTTTTCCTCCATATAATACATCCAATCGTTTTTTTGTGTCTTGTTTCATCAGATCATAATCATAGCTTCTACGGCTCTTTGTAAATCCTTGCATACATTCAAAACCGAAATAAAAATTCACCAATCGGTTATTGCTTAAATATAAATAACCTAAATTTTCACTTAGCATTAAGCCGTTCGACAGCCGGTCATAGCCCTTTTTGTATTCTTTAGATAATTGAGGAACGGTATTACCAATAGTTTCTATCCGTATTTTATGTTGTATAAAGCCTAAACCAATGTTGAACATTATCCCAGAGTTTGGATTTGGTTTTTTTAAAGGAAACAGTCTTCCCGCTGTAATTGAAATAGTAAATCCACGTTCATATAAACGGATGTCAGCAAATTCACCATTTTGGCTGATTATATTTCCGTCCGAAGTTGTAATACTATCAAAAATGCCTTTTTCTTTAATGTCTTTTCCAAAAAAATAATTGCCATTCATGCCAAATGTCCATTGTTTTTTTGTTTTAAAATCAACATTCAGATGAATAGCTGAGTTGTTTCCGAAACGTTGTGCCATATCCCCTAAAGGGATCTGATAACTATAGGAAAGTCCGATCAGTGGTGTATAAATAGATGAATCTTTTACACTTACTTGTGCAGATAAACTGATTGAAATAAAAAAAGCGAAGAAAGCGAATAAAAATATTTTTTTCATTTGGATAAAAATGTCCGCTAATATAAGATTTTTATAGCGAATTCATTAGTTAAGAAAGTAACAGACATATTTCAATAGGCTCAATATGACCTGCTCATTGTCTGTCAAAGTTTGTCGAAGACCTTTGGAAGGTATTTCTTTGAAAATACTTTAACTAAAAAATATTGATTTTATTGCGAATTCAATTCCTCAAATAGCTTAAAAATTTGTATAAATTCAGTATATTCGCATTCTTAAATCAAAATAATTAGATGGAAAAAACAGCCAAAAAAATTCAGATGGTTGACTTAAAGGGTCAATATGAAAAAATTAAAACTGAAGTAGATGCGGCCATACAAAATGTATTAAACACTACTGCATATATTAATGGCCCTGAAGTTAAAGCATTTCAGGCTGAACTTGAACAGTATCTTGGTGTAAAACATGTGATACCTTGTGCAAACGGTACTGATGCATTGCAAATTGCAATGATGGCACTTGATTTAAAGCCGGGTGATGAAGTAATTACTGCCGACTTTACCTATGTTGCTACCGCTGAAGTAATAGCCTTGTTGGGCTTAAAACCGGTGTTGGTAGATGTTATCCCTGATACGTTTGATATTGATATTGTTGCCATTGAAAAAGCAATCACTTCTAAAACAAAAGCAATTGTGCCTGTTCATTTATTTGGACAATGTGCTAATATGGAAGCTATAATGGCACTTGCTAAAAAACATAATTTATATGTTATCGAAGATAATGCCCAGGCAATTGGCTCGAATTATTTTTATAATGATGGGACTGTTAAAAAGGCCGGGACCATTGGAACAATTGGTTGTACATCATTCTTCCCTTCCAAAAATTTAGGCTGTTATGGTGATGGTGGCGCATTATTTACGAATGATGATGCACTTGCAGCAAAGGTCAGGATGATCGCCAACCATGGACAATCGGTGCAATACGTGCACGATTCAATTGGTGTTAACTCCCGTTTAGATAGTATACAAGCAGCGATCTTAAGAATTAAATTACGCGAACTTGATAATTATGCAGCAGCCCGTAACAAAGCAGCGGAATATTATGACAACGCTTTTGCAAACAATCCGAAACTTAAAACTCCGGTTAGAGCAAAGTATTCTAATCACGTGTTTCATCAGTATACGGTGCAATTGAATGGCGTTGACAGAAATGCTTTGCGTGAATTTTTAGCAAGCAGAGATATTCCTGCAATGATCTACTATCCCATCCCGTTGCACTTGCAAAAAGCATATTTAGATCCACGTTATAAAGCCGGAGATTTTCCGGTAACTGAAAAACTTTGCGCCTCAGTTGTTTCATTTCCAATGCATACAGAGTTAGACGAAGAAACATTAAAATATATTACAACCAGTGTTTTGGAATTTGTAAAATAAAATTTCCCAGATCATCAACAGACTATTGATTAAAACAAAATAGATTTTGGGTTTTAATCATCAAATTTTAAATTTTTAAATTGAATTATGAACATAGCAGTAGTAGGTACAGGATATGTAGGGTTAGTAACAGGTACATGTCTTGCTGAAACAGGTAATCACGTTATTTGTGTGGATATTAATGCAGATA
This sequence comes from Bacteroidota bacterium, assembly GCA_040388745.1. Lineage (GTDB taxonomy): Bacteria > Bacteroidota > Bacteroidia > 2-12-FULL-35-15 > 2-12-FULL-35-15 > 2-12-FULL-35-15. Next base: position 116,407 of record JAZKBF010000032.1, read on the forward strand.
AAATACAAAAAATGCAATCGGGTGTGGTGCCAATTTATGAGCCGCATTTAGATCTATTATTTGAACGGAATATCAAGCAAGGGCGGTTAACATTTACAACTAATCTCGAGGAAGCAATTGAAAAGGCGAAAATTATTTTTCTCGCATTACCCACTCCTCCGGGCGAAGATGGTTCTGCCGATCTAAGCTATATACTTGGTGTAGCATCCGATCTGGGGAAACTTATAAAAGAGTATAAAGTTATTGTAGATAAAAGTACTGTCCCTGTTGGTACTGCTGATAAAGTACGTGAAGCTATTGCAAAACATGCTCAATGCGAATTTGATGTAGTTTCAAATCCCGAATTTTTGCGCGAAGGTTATGCTGTTGACGATTTCCTGAAACCAGATAGAGTGGTTATTGGAACAAGCTCAGAAAAGGCACGCAAAACAATGGAAGAGTTATACAAACCATATGTTCGTCAAGGTAATCCAATTATTTTTATGGATGAAAAATCTGCTGAATTGACCAAATATGCTGCTAATGCTTTTTTAGCAACTAAAATTACCTTTATGAATGAAATCGCTAATCTTTGTGAAAAGGTAGGTGCAGATGTTGATGCAGTGCGTATTGGAATTGGTTCTGACGAGCGCATCGGTAAACGTTTTTTATTTCCTGGAATTGGTTATGGTGGAAGCTGTTTCCCTAAAGATGTTCAGGCACTTGCAAAATCAGCAAGCGATGTGAATTATGATTTTAAAATTTTGGATGCTGTAATGGATATTAACAGCAAACAAAAAACTATAATTGTTCCCAAAATTAAAAACTATTTTAACAATAATTTAGAAGGGAAAAAAATAGCATTATGGGGTTTGGCATTTAAACCAGATACCGATGATATTCGCGAAGCACCGGCATTGTATATTATTGAAGAACTGTTAAAAGAAGGTGCGAGTATCTCTGCTTACGATCCTGAAGCAATGCACAATGTGCGCACTTTAATTGGTGACCGGATCACCTACGCAATGGATGAATACGATGCGTTGCGTGATGCTGATATATTGTTAATTGCAACGGAATGGAGTTTATTCCGCACACCGGATTTTGAAAAGGTAACCTCTTTACTAAAAAATAAAGTAATATTTGATGGGCGTAATTTATACGGGATCGACCAAATGAAGGAGCTTGGGTATTACTATTGTTCTATTGGAAGAGAAACAGTTAAATAAATGGAGAATTAGAGAAGCGAAGAAATAGAAAGTTGGAGAGAGATAGAGAATTGAAAAATATTCAAATTATTAAATTACCAAACCTTTATTTTCTAATTCAACAAATCTCTAAATCACTAATTCTTTATAATCCAGATCAATAATTTTTTAATTTATGAAAAGAATATTAATTACCGGAGCAGCAGGTTTTTTAGGTTCGCACCTTTGTGATCGGTTCATCAAAGAAGGCTACCATGTTATTGGCATGGATAACCTGATCACAGGGGATTTGAAGAATATTGAACACTTAATGAAACTGGAACATTTTGAATTTTATCATCATGATGTTTCTAAATTTGTTTTTGTTCCAGGTGAACTGGATTATATTTTACATTTTGCTTCACCTGCATCACCTATCGATTATTTAAAAATTCCTATTCAAACATTAAAAGTGAGTTCGCTTGGAACCCATAATTTGTTGGGATTAGCAAGAGTTAAAAAAGCGCGTATTCTGGTTGCGTCTACTTCTGAAGTATATGGTGATCCAATGGTGCATCCACAAACAGAAGAATATTGGGGCAATGTAAATCCTGTGGGACCTCGTGGTGTGTATGATGAAGCGAAACGTTTTATGGAAGCAATGACGATGGCGTACCATACTTATCATGGTTTGGAAACACGTATCATTCGTATTTTTAATACCTACGGACCACGCATGCGATTGAATGACGGCCGTGTATTGCCGGCATTCATAGGTCAGGCTTTACGTGGTGAAGATCTTACAATTTTTGGTGATGGCTCTCAAACCCGTTCATTCTGCTATGTGGATGATCTGGTAGAAGGTATTTATCGTTTATTGCTGAGTGATCATGCGCAACCTGTTAATATTGGTAATCCACAGGAAATTACAATTAGACAATTTGCTGATGAAATAATAAAATTAACAGGTACAACACAAAAAGTGGTTTCTAAACCATTACCTCAGGACGATCCAAAACAGCGTAAACCCGACATTACAAAAGCAAGAGCAATACTAGGTTGGGAACCGAAAGTAAACCGTGAAGAAGGATTGAAGATCACATATGATTATTTCAGAAATCTTTCCAAAGAGGAATTATACAAAACAGAACATCGGTTTGGGTAAGTAATTTAGTTTTTATTGTTTAAAATATGATCGCAAAAAAACCGATATTATTCTAATAGAATAGTATCGGTTTTTTTATTTGATATAATTTGAAGTACTATTTCAATATTAAATTGAATAAGCTCCCAGCATAAGCACCGGATTTTCCAAATTACGTTTTAAGGTTTGTAAAAATGCCGCGCCCAGCACTCCATCAACTACACGGTGGTCGCAGGATAGGGTAACTTTCATCAAATTACCCGGTACAATTTGTCCGTTTTTTACAACAGGTGTTTGTTTGATACCGCCCACTGCCAAGATACATGCGTCAGGAGGATTAATGATCGCAGTGAATTCCTCAATACCAAACATACCAAGATTTGAAATAGTAAATGTGTTTCCTTCCCAATCGCTTGGTTGTAATTTTTTATCTTTTGCTTTAGCTGAATAATTGCGTACTTCAGTAGCAATTTGTGTTAATGTTTTTCCATCAGCAAAACGCACCACAGGCACTAATAAACCTTCGTCTACTGCTATTGCCACACCGATATGAATGTGGTTGTTATAGCGGATCTTATCGCCCAACCAGGATGAATTGATTTTAGGATGCTTGCGCAAACTTGATGCGACAGCTTTAATTATTAGGTCGTTGAATGAAATTTTTACACCAGCAACAGTATTGATAACTTCACGTGCCTTGATAATTTCATCCATATCAATTTCCATTGTTAAATAGAAATGTGGTGCTGAAAATTTACTTTCTGCTAATCTGCGGGCAATGGTTTTACGCATTTGAGAAACACCTTCTTCGGTATAACTTTCAACGCCAACAAATTCAGGCATTCCGCCAGCTGATTTGTAATTATCAATATCACGTTTTATGATCCTTCCGCCATCTCCGCTGCCTTTTAATGTATTTAAACGAATGCCTTTATCTTCCGCTAATTTTTTTGCTAACGGAGATATTTTCTGACGTTCGTTGCCGTTACTTGTCGATTGCTGTTGGTTTACAGTAGTTGTTGCTGATGCAACAACTGTTTCATTTTTTGCAGTTGATTTTTCAGAAGAAGCTTCTTTTTTTGTCTCAGGTTTTACTTCTTCTTTTACTTCAGTTGATTTTTTTGCTTCTTCGGCAAGTACTGCAGAAACATCTTCACCCTCTTTTCCTAAAATAGCAAGTATGGAATCAACAGGTGCGCCTTTTCCTTCCTGAACACCAATGTGCAACAATACCCCGTTTTGAAACGATTCAAATTCCATTGTTGCTTTATCTGTTTCGATATCAGCAAGCAACTCGCCTGATTTTACTTTATCGCCAACTTTTTTATGCCATTTTGCAACTACACCATCGGTCATAGTATCACTTAACTTGGGCATTCGTACAACTTCAGCCATATTTTTTTTAATTATTGATTTCTTGATTTAGAGAGGTAGAGAATTGTAATTCTCAAAATCCCCAATCGCTAATTCTTTATTTATTCTTTAATGTAAGGGTAATCGGTTTGTGTATACACATCTTTATACAACTCATCAACGGTTGGGTAAGGCGAATCTTCACCAAACTTAACGGATTCAGCTACTATACTTTCAACACGATTTTCGATCACTTCAATATCAGCTTCACTAAGCCAATTGTTTTTTTTGATGGTTACCAACACCTTTTCGATAGGGTCTTGCGTTTGGTATTCTTTGACTTCCTCTTTAGTACGATACGTTTGTGCATCACTCATCGAGTGCCCTTTGTAACGATATGTTTCCATCTCTAATAAAGTAGGCCCATCACCTCTGCGTGCTCTGGCAACTGCTGTTTCTACTGCTTCGTGAACAGCTTCACACGTCATTCCATCAACAGGAAAAGAAGGCATATCATAGGCTAAGCCTATTTTATATAAGTTATGTACATTGGAAGTACGTTCTACCGAAGTACCCATTGCATAATAATTGTTTTCGATAATAAAAATTACAGGCAGTTTCCAAAACATGGCCATGTTAAATGCTTCATGCAATGCGCCTTGACGTACCGCCCCATCGCCCATATAACAAAGCGTTACGTTGTCATTGCCATTATATTTATCAGCGTAAGCGATACCTGCACCTAATGGAATTTGTCCACCTACAATACCATGGCCGCCAAAAAAGTTAAACTCTTTTGAAAAAATATGCATAGAACCACCTTTTCCTTTTGAGCAACCGGTAGCTTTTGCCATCAATTCCGCCATGATATATTTTGGGTGCAGTCCACGACCTATTGGATGTGCATGGTCGCGATAAGCAGTAATAACACGATCTTCTCTGCGAAGCACTGATTCAGAACCTGCTACCAATGCTTCCTGTCCGATATAAAGATGACAGAAGCCGCGTATTTTTTGTTGAATATATAATTGACCTGTTTTTTCTTCAAATTTGCGCATCAGCAACATGGATTCGTACCATTTTAGGTAGGTTTCTTTGCTGAATTTTGTTGGAGATTTAGTTTCATCCATAGCGCCCTTATTATTTTTTGCTGCAACTTTTCCCATTAGTATCCCATTAGTTTCAAATACAAATTTACAATAAAATTGTTATACAAATCAGATATGGGATATGAGTTTGAGATGGATAATTTCAATCTCATTTTGCTCTATCTCAAATCTCAGATTTCAATACTTCATAAGTTCTTTAATTCCTCGGCTTTAAACATAAAAGGCAATAGATCAGCAATGCTATCAACAACCCTTATTTTACCTGTTTCACCCATCAGGATCACCCTGATATTTGACTTGTGGCGCATTTCGTATTCCGACATAGCTTGTCTGCAACCACCACATGGGGATAGAGGTTCGCCAACATGAAAGGTTTTTGATTTGCAGGTAATTGCAATGGTTTTAATAGCAACGTCCGGATATTGTGCTCCTGCATAATACATTGCAACCCGCTCCGCGCATAAACCGCTTGGATAAGCTACATTTTCCTGATTATTGCCTGTAACGATCACTCCGTTTTCCAATAACAATGCTGCACCCACGTGAAAATTGGAATAAGGAGCATAGGCCAAACTGCCTGCATTTCTTGCCTTTAGGAGCAAGTCTTGTTCCGAAGAACTCAACTCGTTTTCATTATCATATTCAGTAAAGGCAATTTTTAGTTCTAATTTTTTCATTCAGAATAGTATGTCAAATGCATTATTTTTTATCAAATATAATCGGAACTATTAATATAAATGCCCTAAAACCCAAAAACATAAAATTTATTCCGGAATTATGGGGATATTGAAAAATACAATTTTGTTTAAAGAGGATAAATACAGTAATTGATTTGTTATTTATCCTTAGCCATATGGTTTGTATAAATAAAAATAGATGCTGCTTGGCAATAAAATCAGGATAATTATTTTAAAACTTCGGTCATGTTAAATTCACCATGAGTTCCACTTATTTTTCGAAATCCTTTTTGCGCACTACCAACTACATTAAACAACATTTCTCCTTGCGCATAGGGAATAATGCTGTCGATTGGCGTGTGGCAAACTAATACCGGAGCTTTGGCATTTGGAGCTAACAATGCTGTGTTTAGGATACTCCCACTAAATATACAAAGGATCTTATATTTGTCTTCGCACATTTTTGTCATGCTGTAAAAAGTATTTATTGTAATTACTTTTTTTAGTTCGGGATATTGAACTGCTGCATACATAGCAGGTGAGCCTCCCAGGGAGTGCCCCAAGACAACTACATTTTTTAATTCGATATTTTTTTCTTTTAAAAATTTAATCGCGATATCAACCATTTCGTAAATATTTTCGGTGGATGGTTGGCCTGTAGATCTTGAATATCCAGGGTAAGCCGGGGAGCAAACATTTCCAAATGGATGCATGTCATCTATCACTTTTGTTAAACGTCCTATATTGCCATGAAAGTATAAGTAGGTGATCTTTGCGGTGTCGTTTGGCAACCAAAGAATATCAAGGCTATCCCCAGCTTTGTTTTTTTTGAATTCCTGAACAGCCTGAATAGGGTATGCCACATTTTTACTTTTCGCGATCTTAAAAATTATTTTTGGAGATACAATAAACAGTGTATAGGAAGCTACTAACCATAGCGCTATTAGAACCGCCACTGTTATTGTTATCCGTTTTAATCTCTTGCTCATGGTATTGTTTTTGATTTCAAGTAAAGGTATGAATAGTTTTGAATAGTTTCTTCTTCCATATCTCAACTAAATATTTACAAATAAGTTAAGGGGATCAAAAATTGAAAAAGATAACCTTAACCGCAAAGACGCTAAGGCGCAAAAGTGTTGATACTAAACTGTTTGTTTTTTAATTTTTCTTTGCGTCTCTGCGTCTTTGCGGTAAAAAATGAATTTTTAGAACTGCCCTAAATGGGTATTACTTCAATTTGGCAGGTAATGCAGACATCCCTTGTTTTGCTTCCTGATTATCAGGGTCAAGTAAAAGTGTTTTTGTCCACGCTTCCCTGGCTTTTTCAAAATCCCCTATAGTATAACTTACACCACCTAGATTATACCAATAATCGGCATTGTTGGGGTCCACCTCTAATGCTTTTTCAAGTAATTTAAGAGCTTCAGAAGGGTGTTTTGACCCCATATTCATTGCATCATTGAAATAAACGCTACCCATTAATTTTAAATTGTTTTTTAAAAAAGGATTATTGGGGTAGATTTTTTTTGCAATTTCCCAGTTGGCCCTTGCCTTATCATAGTCTTTTAATTTAAAATAAGCTACACCTATGTTTAAATAACCATTTACATACTCTTTATGAATCGCAACAGACTTACTCAAATGATAGATCGCTTTTATAATAAGTTCTTTTTCCTGTGCTTTATTCTCCGGCTTTTCCGAAAGATCAATGTATGCTTTACCGGCATTCCCATTTACTAATGCACTGTTTGGAACTGTTTGTGCATCGGCAATAAAAAGACTTGTATCATTCTTCCATTGGGCATTTCGTGCAATTGTTTTTATAGTACACCAGCCTGTAATTAAAATTCCCAAAGCAATTCCAATAATTATTTTTGTATTTGTTTGTTTGACTTTTGTCAACAACCAAACTGCCAGAACCGCTATTATTATTGCAAAACCAAAGGAGGAGTGATAAACCAATCGTTCACCCATTGTTGCTCCCAGATCCATTAAAAAATTAGAGACCAAAAACAAATGCAACAAATAAAACGCAAGTGCAAATGATAAAATATTACGTTTAAAAAATAAAATAAATGTTGCCGTGATCATTGATAAATGAACCATTATAGACATCCATACCCAGCCATTACTAAAATTAGTATAGGGGATGGTGTTGTATGAATAATCGCTGGACAGTGGGTTTGGATAAAACAATAACCGTAAATAATCATTTAATATTTCAATTTTTGTTGCCCATTTTTCAGGTGTTGTTGCAAACTTAAAAGGGTTGTTAAGTACATCAGGATTGTCCACTGCCCCGCCTTTTCCAACAATTGAAAAGCGAATGAATAAATAAATAGCTGCGACTAAAATAAACGGAATGGTGGATATGATGCTTTCTTTGAGAGTGCTGCCTTTAACAATGTATAAAAGCATTGGAATCAATAACAATAATGTTATTGCATATTCTTTTGAAAGAAAGGCCAGAAAATAAAATACCATTCCATAAAACAATTGTTTTTTTTCTTTGTTCTCATGATATCGCAACAGCGCGATAAACGTAAGAATGATAAAAAGAAAAGATAAAATTTCGTCACGACTTTTTACATTCGCAACTACTTCGGTATGTATCGGGTGGATCAAAAAAATCAGGCAGGCAATGAAAGCGATGAGTGGATTATCTTTGAAAATAAAATTTCGTAAAAAATACAAAAGCACCAATATCGATAAAATATAAAATACAACATTTAATACATGTCTTATAAAGGCTGCATCTTCGTCAGGTTTTTCTTTTTCTTTGGAACCGAAAAATTCTTGTTCAATAGCGAAAGTTACAACAGAAAGTGGTCTGTACCGCCCCCCGGAAAGCTGCTGTTTTGCATGCATTTGCCTATAAAAGCTGTCGTAAGCATCGGTACTTAAAATTTTTGGAATACCACGAACACCACGTTGTACATAGTCGTTTTTTTGGATCACAATACCATCATCCAACGCATATTCATTAGTAAATGAATTGGAATACAAAATAAAACCAAGTATCACTAAAATCAACGCCTGAATTTTAAAACTACCAAATGCAGAGAATGCAATCCCTTTTGCGGAAGGGTGGGTATGGGCCGTTCCACCACTTTTCTCTGCCAATGAAAATGAAACCCCTTGCTTACTTTTCTCTGAAGAATGCGTTTTTTTAGGATTCATTTTATTTTAATAATTTTTTCAACATTAAATATCGCTGACATTTAGATTATAAAATTAATGGTTTTGTATGAATTGAATGCATTCTTTCTTTTTAATCGATCATAAATTGAACACTGATGAGGCAGGTCGTTATATGATCAAATATGATTTTAAACGTATTAATTATAAAATTGTGATTGATTTAAGTGTTGAAACCTGATCAGATTTTGTGAGTTCCATTATTTTTAACTGCCTGCAATGTGGCATATTCAAGGGTCTAATGGAAGGTGAAAATAATTTTAAAAATGAAATTGTTTTTTCTTATATTAGCTTTTTATTTCAGATTAAAGCCTCAAAAAAAGATGATTTTCAAAAAAGCAATTCTTTCATATAGTTTTTTTCTCATTAGTTGTTGTTTGCTAAAAGCACAAAGCATCCAGCTTTTCACAGAGGACTTCCAATCTGGTGGTACTTCTTTAACAATCAATGGTTCCGGTCCGGGCTCTGCTATAGGTACCAATCAATGGGTCATAAATAATCAATATAGCGGTGCTCCTACTTACCCAAATACTATGAGGCAGGACAGTACTTATAGTGGAACTATAGGTTCCGCGCCTTATAGCAGTTCCCTTCATATCCATGATGTTCCATCTCTAATAACCAATTGTAACTATAACCCTGCAAATCAATCGGATAATTTTGCATACACAACCGATGGTTTATGCACATTGGGAATGGATTCTGTTCACTTTAGCTTTTTTTACCTCTCCGAAGGTTCCTCAGCTGCTTATGGTAAAGTGTATTATAGTGCCAACAACGGGCCCTGGATACAGACAGGCCAAAGCCAATACAACAATAAATATAAATGGAAGTATGAAGATATTACCATCCCCGCTTTTAGCAATGTAGGTAATCTTCGTTTTGGTTTCAGATGGGAGAATGACAATGGCGCCTCTCCAAATTCAGTGGCATTTGCAATTGATGATATAAATATTGTAGCAAGTTATGATCTGATCGATCCTGTAACTATTGCCATTGATAGTGTTTCGCCAAGTTCGGTTTGCCAGGGGACCTATCTTACCATTTATTATACACTTTCTGATACCTTGTGTAATGGAACGTATAAAATTGAATTATCTAATTCTTCAGGCAACTTTCCAAGTAGTTTTACTTCTTGGGTAACTACTATCTCCTATCCTCAAACAACCGGTGTAATTGGTATCCAGCTTCCAAATGCGGCAACTCCCGGTAGCTGTTATAAGATACGAATAAGTAGAACCGCTCCGGAACCTTTAATAACGGGTATTGCAAGTGTCTGTTTCACTATTCTTGATTGTCCTAATGTTATCACAACAATGCAGCCTGTTGTTACAATGGATACCAATGCCGTGTGTATTGGAAGTGCTATCGATATTCCTTTTGCTTCAACAGGGGTTTATACTTTTAATACGTACACTGCTCAACTTTCAGATTCTAACGGAACTTTTCCAACTACTCCTGTTGTAGTTGGTACATTTGTTAATTCAGGCACTTATGATCCTGCATTGGGGACCCCTCCGGGTTCTGTTTCCGGTCAGGTACCGATTGTTCCTCCCGGATGTGATTATTATATCCGTATTGTTTCCAGCAACCCTGTGGCAATAGGAAGCCAGTGGGGCCCTTTTTGTATCGGGGAATGCGACATTACCACTAATAATAAAATGGATCTGAATTATTGCGTTGGTGATTGTTCCATTTCTCCATTAGGTTTAAATTCATTAATACCTATTGATGTTAATACTTTTGATGATACAGCAGTTTATAATCCCGGGAATTTATTTACAACCCAGTTAATGAGTTCAATGACCTTTGCACAAATAGGAAGCAATGGGATTTTAGGTTCTGTTGCTGCTATTGACGATACCACATTAAATATTCACATTCCATGTAAAGACAGTTTACCAATAATTGGAGTGCCAATCGGTATGAATTATATGCGAATTGTTGGTACTAATTCAAGTGAAGCTGACAATACCCTTGGAAGCTTGATAAGGGTTACCATAGGCGCTATTCGTTCTACCCCCCAGATAATTAATTCCTATGATTATGGTGCAGATTATGATTTTACTCTGCCCTATCCCTGGAAACCGATGAAAGATACTTTTTGTACTGGAGAAACAGTTATGTTGTTATTTAATCCTTATAGTTATTCTGATAATTCAACCTATAAATGGATCTGCAGTGGAATTAACGGTGGAAACCCCTTTGTATCACCTTCAGGAGCCAATTCAAACGATCTTTATGTAACTTTAGGTGGTCCGGGAATCCTGACTTTTAAAGTACAGGAAACAAGTTATGGTTGCGTAGGTGCCTGGTCTCCTATAGATACTGTTGTTGTCCTCGGACCTCCTAACGTGTTGATTTCAGGACCAGCTATCGTTTGCCAGGGTGATACCAATTTATTCCAGGTTCCGTTCAGTGATAATACGTATTACGCCTGGAATTCAAATAACGGAACGATAGTAGATACATCAAATAATGAAATTGATATAAAATTTACTACAACTCCAGGTTCCCATACCATAACAATAAATTCTATAAATCAATGCGGTTCAGCATCAGCCACTAAAAGCGTTCAGGTTAAGGCGTACCCTACTGTGAATGCGAATAACGATACCATAGTTTGTATCAATGAATCGGTATTGTTGAGTACCCCTGCAGGTTCAGGGTATACTTATTCATGGTCAGATGGTATAAGCGCCTTTAGTGCCACTCGCACGGCATCCGTAGCGCCAATCATAACCACCAATTATATTGTTACTGTTACCGGAGCAGGAGGGTGTATTAAAAAAGATTCTGTAACAATTCAAATTCAATCTCCTGTTACCGTTACTTATGCTGACAGTATTTGTCCTAACGGAGATTATTCAATCGCGCTAACTTCGGACACTTTAGGAACACAATATTTATGGAGCAATGGAGGAGCCAGCACTCAACAAATTTCGGTAGCCGATACAGGTGTATACACTCTTACGGTAAATTTTACAAACGCGGTATGTCCTAAAATAGAAACATTCAATGTGAAGCCGAATGTTTGTCCTGTTGAACTGGCGCTTCCCAATGTGTTTTCGCCAAACGGTGATGGCTATAATGATTTTTTTATTCCTATTCCTTTAGGTGCATTTGATATATATGACATTGATAAATTTGAAATAAAAATTTATAGCCGTTGGGGACAACTCATTTTTGAATCGGCAGATTCTTCCTTTAAATGGAATGGAAATAACAAGGGAGGTAAGCCTGTGTCTGACGGTGTTTATTACTACATTGCAGAAATAACATCCAAATCGGATAAGCCTCAATCATTAACAGGATTCGTCACTTTAACGAGATAACCCCAAAAACTTCTAAGATGATTGGGTGTAAGAAAAATCTCCCTTATATAGACCTGTCAGGTTTTCAAAACCTGACAGGTCTTGCTATGGTAAAGATAAATAGCCGAATTTATCATACGTCAATTGCGCTGTTTTTTTTATTTATCTTCTTTTTCAATTATTGCAAAGCACAAAATACTGTGCGAGCGTTGATGGAAACTTCTGTTAATAAAAAACTTTTCGGACTTTATTCTTCAAAAAGACCTTCTGATCCTTTAATTAAGAACAGTGCTGATTCCACGGATATTTTTCCTTCAAACTTCCCTTCAACTTATCAACACTATAAAGAAGAAATTGATAAAAGAACATTAACCTCAAGAACATTTAAAGATAATAAGGGAGATGTGGTCATCCAATACAGCTCACAACATTTAAATTATCTTAATAAAGAAAATAAATTCGATCTCCTAAATACTAAACTATCTCTCTTTTCTCAAACTCCTTCAGGGGAGAAGGATAGAGAGCATAACTCTGTCCATTCCTTATCCTGGGCTTCCTTGCAACAGCAATATCCAACGTATCTATACAAAGATGGTAGCACAGCATTATCATCAGATGAAAAAAATAAAATTATTTTTAACAAGAATTGTAAGATCAATGGCGATGAAATAAATTATTCCGATTATACAGTTGGAGAACAGGGTATGTTTATTAATAATGTAATTGCAGATATTGATAAGAAAATAATTTTTGATGAGAATACTATTGAAACAGATTACATCATTCGTAATCCAATTAATACAAATAATAAGGACCTGGTCATTTCTGAAGAAATAGAATTGCCGGAAGGGTATTATGTCACAGCACTTCCCTACTCTCTCCAAGGGGGAAGGAGAGCAAACATACTAGGGGGCGAGGTATTTGTTGTGTACTCTCCCGGTGGCATTGAGAAAGCAAAATTCAGCGCTCCCGTTTTTTATGATGCCAACAAAATAATTTTAGTTGGTAAATACAATTTGGTTAAACATCAGGATAAGATCGTTTTAGAAATAATTATTCCTGAACAATGGCTAAATGACCCTAACAGAAGCTACCCGGTTACTATTGATCCTGTGGTTACCGGTCCTGTTTCTAATTATCCGGTTATTTTCATGAACTCTTGTGTGTTGCCGAATTATGCGTTGGACAGCATGTTAATCACAATTCCTGCAGGTATTACCATAAGCCAATTTATTGTTGAAGACAGTTATTTCGCGGATGCTTTATCCAGTCCAGCGGCTCTTATGACTCATGGACGTATGGCCCTTGCAACTGTTTGTGGGGCGGTAACATTTTCCTGTCAGGGCACCACAGCCGATTCATCGGGTACCTGCTATTTAGTTCCGAATACGGATTTAAAAGAAAATTTAGCCTGTTGCTTTACGCCCTCATGTGCTGTTCAAACATTTTATCTTACACATGGTTTGGCAAGAGATAGTTACGGACCGGGCTGCAATCAGGATTATATCTATTATAGTCCTTTAGGAAACTGGCCGTTCAGCGCATTTATTGTAGGGAAAACAGTTGAAACGGCTCAGGCTCAATGGTCTGTTTTTCCAACAACAGTTTGTTCGGATAGCTGCACTATTTTTTTAAAAGTAAACACTAATTACGGTGTTCCTCCGTATACGATAACACATCCTTGGGCTACCGGCCCCTCTCAATATGGCAGTTCCCCTGATGGCTGTACAAGCAATGGTTCAGATACTATTGCTTTAACTATTCCGGGTTGTCCTACAACTTGTAGTACTACACCAACCTTAAGTATTCCGGCACCTTTTATTGTTGATGTTTGCGGGGATTCAGTAACCGGCCTTAGTGCGAAATCTATTACTATTAAGCCGGTTCCGGTTGCAACAGCAGGGCCAGTGAGTGTTTGTTCGGGAAGCCCTTTTAATATACCTGTTTCGTCCTGTGTAACCGGTAGTACTTTTCAATGGACAGGAAGCAATGGAACCAGCGGTACGGGGAATATAAGTGACAATGTATTAAACACAGGAACAAGTGCGATCACAATTAATTATTCTGTGATTCCAACAGCAAGCGGATGCATAGGCCAGCCAATAAGTGTTTCTGCCGAAATTGATACATTGCCTGTTATTAATGGTGGTTTAAATGATACTATTGAACCGGGTATCAGCACTCAGTTAAACGCTATTGGAGGATTTACTTATACATGGACACCTACTTCCGGGTTAAGTTGTGTTAACTGTCCTGATCCTTTGGCAACACCTGTAATAACCACCACATACTATGTAACAGGGACTAATGAATCCGGTTGTTCGGGTGGCGATACGATCGACATTTTTGTAACTCAGGGAGGCGAGGTTTTATACATCCCCAATTCATTTACTCCAAACGACAATAAGTTGAATGATCTATTCTATGCTTACGGGACTTCTTTGCGAATTTTTGATCTGCAAATTTATGACCGCTGGGGCGAATTGATCTTTCGCACCAATGATATAAAACAGGGCTGGGATGGGAAATATAAGGGAAAAATGGTGGAAGGTGGCGTTTATGTATATACGGTGAGTTGTGAATGGTTGAGTGGCGTGGAAGCATACAGAAATGGAATTGTTACAGTATTGAGATAGGGCATTTGAAGCTATGGTACGATTTGTGCATTAGTTCTATGTCTTTTGTTAAAAGCGTACTTTGATTTTATCAATTTTTACTTTTTTTTGTTTGAAAAATTTTTTAAAAAATAAATTCTTCTTTTTAGTTTTGGCTGCTCTCCTTTTTCTGGCAGCGTACTTCCTCTATCATCCTTTTGTTGACGGAGCTTCTCCTACAATTTCTGATTTCGAACAAATTTTACATAAAAAGGAAAAGCATTTAAATGATGAAATGCTGTCTTTGGCAAAACGTGCTGAAACACAAAATTACCATCAACTTTTTGCTGAAAAACCAGCCTGCTATAATACCCTGTTGGAGCGAGAAGGATTGGCTTTGTTAATTTATGAGAACGATACATTAAAATTTTGGAGTGATAACTCAATAGCTGTTGAGAACTGGATGAAAGAAGTTTGCCTGGATACAAAAATGGTGAAGCTTCATAATGGATGGTTTGAAGTAATGAAGCCAAACACCAATTCATCTACCACAAAAACGATCGTTGGTTTAATTTTAATTAAGAACGAATATCCTTATCAGAATAAATATCTTGTAAATGAATTTCAAAAAGATTTTGCTGTTCCTGCAGAAACTAAACTAATGGTTAATTTTCCTAATGCTACTAATCAGGTTAAAAATCTTGATCAGGAGTATTTGTTCTCCTTAGAATTTAATTCTGCAAACAATTCTATTGCCTGGCATTCATATTTTGCCTTAGTATTCAATTTATTTGGATTTTTTTTTATTATTCTGTTTCTTAAAAAAGCTTTTTTATCAATGCAAGCGAGGATTGGCAATAATACCGCTTTGGTATTATTTGCAGTCAGTGTTATGTTGCTGCGCTACTTTACCATAAAATTTTCAGTACCTGAAATTTTTTATGATTTCGAATTATTCAGTCCAAAAATTTATGCCGATGCTAGTTCGGTCTGGCTGACCTCTTTGGGGGATCTAATGATAAACACAGTGCTTCTGTTTTTTTTAACTTATTTTATTCTGAAGGAATACAAGATCGAAGGCATTTTAACACGGTTGAAAAATTTCAACAGGCTTGTATTCTTATTGCTTATGTTCCTTGCTTTTTTTTGGTTCTCATGGATCATCACTTCTCTTTTTTCGGGATTAATTAAAAACTCCAACATTCCTTTCAGTATTAATAATTTATTTAGCCTTAACCAATACAGCTATTTCGCACTGGTCATTGTCGGTTTGCTTTTATTCATTTATTTTTTGTGTGCCGATAAGATCGTATCCGTATTAAAGCAGTTTCAGCTAAACAAAAAACAATATGTTCTGGTTTTTATAATTTCTGCTGTAGTGCACTCTACAATTTTGCATTTGTTGGGAATTCTTGATCTGATCATTGTTTTCTGGCCTTTTGTATTAGTTATAGTCATTGCCATTATAAAACAAAAACAAACCACGTATTCTTTTTCAGGAATTGTGTTTTTGATTTTTCTTTTTTCTCTTTATGCAATGCACATTTTTGTTAAGCACACAAGTATAAAAGAGATAGAGAGTAGGAAAGTATATGCCGAAAAATTGGTTGCTGAACAAGACCCTGTTGCTGAATTTCTTTTCCACGATATAGAAAAAAAATTGATCAATGATTCAATTTTAATTTCATACATCAATGGCGTTGAAAAGCAAACTGAAAAATTCGAAAAACGTTTAAAACAAGTCTATTTTAGTGGTTTTTGGGAAAAGTATGATGTCAGGGTGGCCTTGTTTGACAGTTTTTGTATGCCTATAATAAAGTCGCAAAATACCTTGTTCGACAATAATCTTTATTTCGATGAGTTAATTGAAAAACAAAGTGTTCCAACATCATGCGAGCATTTTTCATTCTTAAATAACGCATCCGGAAAAATCAGCTACCTGGCGAAATTTCCTTTGTCGAAATCCAGCATAATTAAAGATTTTGGAACTGACCCGGCAAAAACTAAATTGGGGACCCTTTATATTGAACTTGATGCAAAATTTATTTCTGATGAAATTGGTTTTCCTGAATTATTGCTGGACCGAAATGTTGGATTGTCTCAGGAGTTAAGTAATTATTCGTATGCCAAATACAAGTACGATCAACTCATTAGCCAATATGGGAAGTTTCAATATGATCTGAGTGTGCTCGACTTTAATAACAATGTTGGCGATTTTTCGATCATTACCAAAGAAAATTTCAATCATCTTTTATATCGGCCTGACCCGGATACCCTAATTGTATTGAGTAAACAAAAGGAGGGTGTAATAGATCAGGTTACGACCTTCTCTTATTTATTTGCATTTTTTAGTTTGCTATTGCTTCTGATTTCCTTTGCTGATCAGGTTTCAGGTGGCTCGCCTTTTAAAAATTTTAGTTTTAAGTATCGAATTCAGTTATTCCTTGTATTTATTGTTTTAACCTCTTTGGCTTTGTTTGGCGGAGGTACAATTTATTATATCAAACAACAATTTGAAACGAAAAACCGTGAAAACATCAGCGAAAAGATCCATTCTATTTTAATGGAAATGGAATCAAAATTTATTGAAGAAAAAGAGTTGTCGAATGATATGGCCGAGTATATGAGCTTTACATTAAAAAAGTTTTCCAATGTATTTTTTACAGATATTAATTTATACGATACCAAAGGGAACCTTTATGCTTCCTCACGTCCAAAGGTTTTTGATGAGGGGTTGACATCTAAAAAGATGGATCCCGAAGCATTTTTACAAATTGCTGTTTTCGGAAAAACGGAGTTTATTCACGATGAACGTATTGGTAAATTAGAATATTTATCTGCTTACATCCCATTTAAAAACAAGGATGGCAAATTACTGTCTTATCTTAATCTACCTTATTTTGCGAAACAAAATGAACTGGAAAAAGAAATTTCAGGATTCCTTGTTGCCCTTATAAATATCTATGTATTGTTATTTGCATTGTCTATCGTAACAGCTATTCTTATTTCAAATTATGTTACTAAACCCCTTAAATTAATTCAGGATAAATTATCTAAGATCAAGTTAGGTAAAACCAACGAATTGATCGAATGGCACGAGATGGACGAAATTGGCAGTCTGGTGAGTGAATACAACAGAATGATAGGAGAGCTTGCTAAAAGTGCAGAATTGCTTGCTAAATCGGAACGGGAAAGTGCATGGCGCGAAATGGCCAAGCAGGTTGCACATGAGATCAAAAATCCGTTAACACCAATGAAATTGAGCATCCAGCATTTACAACGTATCTGGAAAGACGATGCTCCGGATATGGATCAAAAAGTGGAACGTCTTACACAAACCATCATTGAGCAGATCGATACCCTTTCATCAATAGCAACAGAATTTTCAAATTTTGCTAAGATGCCGAAAGCAAATTTGGAAAAAATTAATGTTCAGGAAATTTTACTCAATAGTATTGCATTATTTCAGGACTCTGAAAACATACATATTGATTTCGAAAATAAAACAAGAGATAATGCATTTGTTTTGGCGGACAAAGAACAACTCCTTCGCGTATTCAATAATCTTATCAAAAATGCAATTCAAGCCATTCCGGAAGAAAGAAAAGGGGAAATTGAAATTGGTTTGAAAGAAGAAAATGAATTTTACATTATTAGTATAAAAGACAATGGTATTGGAATAAATGATGATGCATTAGATAAAATTTTTGTGCCCAATTTTACTACCAAAACCGGAGGTATGGGACTCGGCTTGGCAATGGTGAAAAGTATTATTGAAAGCAGTAATGGAAAAATAAGCTTTGAAACAAATCCCCCTGAAGGAAGTACATTTTTTGTTGCCCTTCCCGCGATAAGTTAATAATCGAAAACGTAATTCTTCAACCATTAGTTTTCGTATATTCGTAACCCTATTCGAACTATTTTTATTATGAAACGACCCATAAGAGTTTTAATTGCAAAAGTTGGACTTGACGGTCACGACCGTGGTGCAAAAGTAATTGCTTCTTTTTTACGTGATGCAGGTATGGAGGTGATCTATACCGGACTTCGTCAAACACCGGAAATGGTTGTAAATGCAGCTTTGCAGGAAGATGTAGATGCAATTGGTATTAGTATTCTTTCAGGCGCGCACAATACCGTTTTCCCCAAAATAATAACCTTGATGAAAGAAAAAGGATTGGATGATGTATTGCTTACGGGTGGCGGAATTATCCCTGTAAAAGATATGGAAAAGCTTAATGAACAAGGTGTAGGTAAATTATTTCCTCCGGGAACAGATACTAAAGAAATTATAGATTACGTGACCAGTTACGTAAAAGAACATCGTAATTTTTAAAATTATTTGCGGGTTTTGTTTATAAAAAGAATATTAGTGCAGCGTACATCCCCAATAAAGGCTGAAGAAACCAGTTTAATAAAAATCCAAAGAAGGATTAAAATATGTATCGATTAAACATTGTTTTCTTTGTATTAACCTGCTTTTTTTTCTCTTGTAAAAAAAAACAAAATTTCTCAGAGCAAGAAAAACAAATCTCTTATAGTGAACCGATTTCAGTTCAGGTCAACCATCCCCAAATAACGTTGCTGGATACTTGTGAAAAGGCATATATTATGACCATTCCAACACATGGGATTAGTAATTATATACTATCAATTAATGATGTAAGTGCAAAATTCCCGATTTATCTTCCTATTATTTCCCCAAAATCACTTGGAAAGGAAGGCGGATTTACTTTTTTGAAAAATTATAACGCTGACCAGGACTTAGCATTTTGTAATATCACCTGTGGTTTTTCTGATAAAAAAGGAATTCTTTGGTTCGGAACAAGTGGAGGCGGGGTAAGCCGTTATGATGGGAAAATTATCACTAATTATAGTACTACGCAAGGATTGGCGGGCAATCTCATCAAATGTATTATCGAAGATAAAATGGGGAATATGTGGTTTGGCACTAATGGCGGTGGGGTAAGTAAATATAATGGCAGGTATTTTACCAATTATTCTACTTTACAGGGGCTTGCCGGTAATTCTGTGAACAGTATCACCGAAGATAAAACAGGAAATTTATGGTTTTGTACTGAAAAGGGAATAAGCAAATATAAACCTCATCTAAAAAACATAGTAAATGGTGATCTTTTTACAAATTTTACTACAACCGATGGATTAGTAAATAATTCTGTTTCATGCAGTATGGAGGATAGATCGGGGAATCTGTGGTTTGGAACAAATGAGGGAGTGAGTAAATATGATGGGCAATCCTTTACCGGTTATACAGCAAAACAAGGACTCGTTGTGAGTAATATTACTTGTCTTCTTGAAGATAATAGTGGAGATATTTGGTTTGGGACGGCCGGTGGTGGCGCAAGCAGGTACGATCAAGTCATAAATGATAAAGCAAATAAAGGGAAATTCTCAAATTATTCAGAATCAGAAGGACTGGTGAATAATAATGTTCAGAGCATTAATAAGGACAAAGAAGGAAACATCTGGTTTGCCACTGCCGGAGGCCTCAGCAAGTACGATATTGCTTCCAAATCTTTTATCAATTTCACTACAGCTCAAGGCTTGACAAATAACGTTGTTTATAGCATTATTGTGGATAAAATCGGAGACTTATGGATTGGCACCAATCGGGGTGGGCTCAATAAATATGGTGCAAAACCTTTTACAAGTTTTACTCCGGAGCAGGGCCTGGTAAATGATAAAGTCTGGTGCATTACAGAAGATAATAATGGTGATATCTGGTTTGGTACCAGTTCAGGGGTAAGTAAATTTGACGGGAAGGCATTCTCCAATATCAATTTTGGTCTTCTAACGGCTAATGTCAGGAGCTTTATTAAAGATAAAACGGGTAACCTTTGGTGGGGCAGTTTTACCGGAACTAATAAATATGATGGAAAATCCCTGACAAGTTATACAGGAGCTCAGGGATTAATAAATAAAGGTGTTTTAAGTATTATTGAAGATAAAAATGGGAATTTTTGGTTCGGCACTTATGGTAATGGTGTTTTTAAATTCAATGGTAAATCATTTACGAATTATACTTCAGCTGATGGTCTGGCCAATAATGTTGTTAAATGTATTACTGAAGACAAAAATGGTAATATTTGGTTCGGATCAAATGGGGACGGTGTGAGTAAATTTGATGGAAAAACGTTTACAAATTACACCACTTCCCAAGGCCTGGCTAATAATGCTGTTTTAAGCAGCATGGTTGATAGGGCGGGAAATTTATGGTTTGGTACATTTGGTGGAGGTATTAGTAAATATGATGGAAAGTCTTTTACAAATTACAATAATGCTCACGGGCTGGCAAATGATGTGGTATATGCTATTGCGGAAGATACCATTCATAACATACTTTGGTGTGGAACTAATTTAGGCTTATCAGGATTAAAGTTGGATTCACTTGACTTTGAAAAAGGGGGAGTTAAATTTGAAATTTTTAACCATACCACCGGTTATCCCATAAAGGATGTAAATACGAGTGCTTTATTTGTTGATAGCAAAGGAATATTATGGGCTGGCACGGGAGATAAACTTGTACGCTTTGATTATAACAAAATAAATAAAAACGCTCATCCGCCAATAGTGAATATTCAAGGGTTGAAATTGCATGGCGAGCCAATATCCTGGTATAACCTAAAACCACGGGAATCGACACTGAATACTCAGGATTTTAAATTGGAAGACTCTATAAATTCCCTTGCTATTCTCAACGAAGAAATTATTTCCTTTGGTCATATTTTAAATCAAACTCAACGTATTGCTATGTGTGAAGAGTTCGATGACATTGAATTCGATAGTATTACTCGCTCCTGCCCATTACCAATTAATCTTGTTCTTCCATTCAAACACAACAATGTAACATTTGACTTTGCTGCTATTGAAACAGGCCGTCCCCAGCTTATTCGTTATCAGCATTTTTTAGAAGGATATGATAGTGACTGGAGTCCCGTTACTGATAAAACATTCGCCACATTCGGTAATATATATGAAGGTTCATATACTTTTAAATTGAAAGCTCAAAGTCCGGATGGGGTATGGTGTGAACCTGTAGTGTACACATTTACAGTTTTGCCTCCCTGGTACCGCACCTGGTGGATGTACCTGAGCTATCTTGTTGTTGTGCTATCTTCCATTGGTTTGTTTTTCAAGTGGCGCACAGCATCTTTAATTAAAGAAAAAGAAGTGCTGGAACACACCGTAAAAGAAAGAACTGCAGAGGTGGTAGTGCAAAAAGAACTGATAGAAGAAAAACAAAAAGAAATAGTTGATTCGATCAATTATGCAAAACGTATTCAATATACATTGCTTGCAAAAGATGAAATATTACAACAAAATTTGAAAGATCATTTTGTGTTTTTTCAACCAAAAGATATTGTAAGCGGTGATTTTTATTGGGCAACGAAGGCAGTTGGGAGTGAGGGGGCAGGAGTGAAGAGTGAGGATTTAGGAATTGGTAATAGGAAGTTAAAGGATATTGAAAGATCTCCGTTCTCCGTTCTCCAAACTCCCGACTCCGAGCGTTTTTACTTAGCTATTTGCGATTCAACAGGCCATGGTGTTCCGGGGGCATTTATGAGTTTGTTGAATATTTCATTTTTGAACGAGGCAATTACCGAAAAGAACATAAAACAGCCCAATGAAATTTTAAATTATGTTCGTCAGCGTTTAATAGAAAGCGTTTCACAAGATGGAGCTCAGGATGGAATGGATGGGATTTTACTTTGTTTTGAAAACGACAAAATTACCTATGCTGCTGCCAACAATGCTCCTGTAGTTGTAAGGAATAATTCTATTATTGATCTACCTACCGATAAAATGCCAATAGGCAAAGGAGAAAAAAATAGTTCGTTCACGCTTCATACAATTGATACCCAAAAAGGAGACATGCTTTATTTTTACACCGATGGCTATGCCGATCAGTTTGGTGGCCCTAAAGGGAAAAAGTTCAAATACAAGCCACTCGAGAATTTATTGATCTCTATTCACCAGCAGCCGATGGAGGAACAAAAACAAACACTTTTAAGTACAATTGAAAACTGGAGAGGCAATTTAGAGCAAGTGGATGATATACTAGTAATTGGTATGAGAATTTAGTTTGTTTCAAAACGAATGCTTACTGAATTTAGCGAACAGTTTATGAATATCAGTGTTAGTAAATTCGTTTTTTATTCGTTGATTAGTATCCACAGTTTCGTAAATTCGTTTTTTATTAATTTTAATCAAAACATTTTTTTATGACCTTCGAAAATCTTTTAACAGAAACAGAAAACAGTATTCTGACAATTACGATCAATCGCCCCGATAAATTAAATGCCCTCAACAGGAAAACAGTAAAGGAAATTGGTCAGGCAATTAAAAATGCAGGATCTGATAATACTATAAAAGCAGTTATAATCACTGGCTCAGGACAAAAAGCATTTGCTGCAGGTGCTGATATCACAGAGTTAGTTGTACTTTCTGTAGAAGAAGGCAAGATCCTTGCAAAAGAAGGACAAGATGTATATAAATCAATAGAAACATGCCCTAAGCCAGTTGTGGCAGCTGTTAACGGTTTCGCCTTAGGTGCAGGCTGTGAGCTTTCAATGGCTTGCCACATGCGTATTGCCAGTGAAAATGCAAAATTTGGCCAACCTGAAGTAAACCTTGGTTTGATTGCCGGTTATGGCGGAACACAGCGTTTGATCCAATATGTGGGAAAAACAAAGGCTCTGGAATTACACATGACAGGCGATTTGATAAATGCGGAACAAGCTTTAAAATTAGGATTGGTGAATTATGTTGTTCCACAGGATCAGTTGATTTTAAAATGCGTTGAGTTATTGGAAAAAATAAAAAGTAAATCCCCAAAAGCAATAACGAGTGTTATCAACACTATAAATGCTTATTTCGATAATAATACCATTGGGTTTGCTACCGAAATTGAAGAGTTTGGAAAATGTCTTGCTACCGAAGATTTTAAAGAAGGGACAAGCGCATTTATAGAAAAAAGAAAAGCTGAATTTGTTGGAAAATAATTTAGGTCAAAATTGAAAATTCGAGAGTTTAAGCTTTGTAAACCATAAATTAGGCGCTCGACTTTTAACTTTTAACTTTTAAACTTTTAACTTTAATTGACTCCACTAAAAAAACTCGCTTCGCAAACCGCTATTTATGGCCTTCCAACAATTGTTGGGCGTTTGTTGAATTATTTTCTTACTCCACTTTATACGTATTTATTTTCACCTGCTGAGTTTGGGGATGTAACTTCAGCTTACGCCTATGTTTCTTTCCTGTTGGTGTTTTTAACCTATGGTATGGAAACCTCTTTGTTTCGGTTTTCACAAACAGAGATCGAAAAGGAAAAGGTTTATTCAACAGCTCTTATTTCACTTTTTGTTTCCTCTTTCACTTTTGTTATCCTTACAAGTTTTTTTGCAAACTCTATTTCCGAAACACTTAATTTTTCCGGCCATCCCGAATATATAATTTGGTTTGCGCTTATTTTAGGATGCGATGCTTTTTCTGCTATTCCCTTTGCAAAGCTTCGGGAACAGAATAAAGCCAAACGATTTGCAATTATCAGATCACTTAACATTGCTGTTAATATTGGATTGAATTTATTTTTTCTTTGGTTTTGCAAAGGCGTTCATGACGCTCCAGAGTCAATATTCAAGCCTTTTGTAGACATGGTTTATAGCCCGGAAATTGGCATAGGTTATATATTTATTTCAAATCTCGTAGCTAGTATAATTACAATGATTTTGTTGAGCCCGGAAATTTTTTCGGTAAAATGGAATGTGGATACTGTGCTTTGGAAAAAAATGATGAAATACAGTCTTCCTTTACTTGTAGCGGGTTTGGCAGGGATGACAAATGAAACACTGGATAGGGTTTTGATTCCGCTTTTACTTCCGGAAGAAATTGCGAAAAGCCAAAACGGAATTTATGGCGCCTGTTATAAAATTGCTATTTTAATGACCATATTTATTCAGGCCTTCCGGTTTGCAGCAGAACCATTCTTTTTCAGTCATTCAAAAGAAAAAGATTCTAAAAAGACCTATGCTGATATTATGAAATATTTTGTGATCATTTGTTCCATCATTTTTCTTGGAACCATGATGAATATGCAATGGATACAATATTTTGTGGGTGAAAAATACAGAGAGGGGCTGGATGTGGTACCAATTTTATTGATTGCCAACTTGTTTTTGG
This sequence comes from Bacteroidota bacterium, assembly GCA_040388745.1. GTDB lineage: Bacteria > Bacteroidota > Bacteroidia > 2-12-FULL-35-15 > 2-12-FULL-35-15 > 2-12-FULL-35-15. The sequence continues at coordinate 141,162 of JAZKBF010000032.1, forward strand.
GCATTTTTATCAACCAATCGATCTGGTATAAGCTTACCGGACAAACGGGATATGGTGCAATGCTTACTATTTTTGGAGCGCTCATCACTATTTCGCTCAATATTTATTGGATTCCCCGCATTGGGTATATGGGATCGGCCTGGGCAACACTGATCTGTTATGCTTCTATGATGGTTGCTTCCTATTTTTTAGGTAATAAACATTATCCTGTTAATTATGATTTAAAACGGATTTTGGGGTACTTGGGATTATCCGTAACTTTGTATTTTATTAGTGTTTTTGTGAGAACAGAATCAGTCGGTATTAATTTATTTTTAAATAATTTGATGTTGCTTGTTTTTGTTGCTGTTGTCTGGAAAATGGAGGGGAAAAACTTAGTAACAAATTAAATTGATTTTTTCAAAAGGGCATTATTTATAACCATTACAATGAAAATAAAGATCATCAATAAATCAAAGCACGAATTACCACACTATGCCACCAATGCCTCTGCAGGAATGGATTTGCGTGCTAATCTGGAAGAACCGATCGTTTTAAGATCTTTGGAACGAACATTGGTAGCAACAGGTTTGTTTTTGGAGATCCCAATTGGGTATGAAGCACAAATTCGTCCAAGAAGTGGATTGGCATTTAAAAATGGGTTAACAGTACTCAATTCTCCCGGTACTATTGATGCGGATTACAGAGGTGAAATAAAAGTGATCTTAGTGAACCTTTCTAACCAGGATTTTGTAATTAATGATGGTGAAAGAGTGGCACAAATGGTTATTGCAAAACACGAACAAGCTGAGTGGATCCAGGTAGAACAATTGATTGAAACAGATCGTGGGGCGGGTGGATTTGGAAGTACAGGAACAAAATAAAAGCCGCCCATCGCAATCCCCTTCTTAAGTTGAAGAGAATTGATCGTGAGCGACTTAATTAATATATTTAAAAAATAAAGGTTCCTTTTCCGGTGGAAAGGGTCGGAGCGAGGTTTATGAAAATAATTATTCCAATGGCAGGCATGGGCAAACGTATGCGCCCACACACACTTACAACACCAAAACCTTTGATCCCTATTGCGGGAAAACCAATGGTTCAGCGTATTGTGGAAGATATCATTAAAGTTTGCGATGAGCCTGTTGATGAAATAGCTTTTGTTGTTGGACGTTTCGGGAAAGAAGCGGAAAATAATTTGGTTGCAATTGCCGAAAGTCTTGGTGCAAAAGGACGCATTTTTTATCAGGATGAACCGCTTGGTACTGCACACGCCATTATGTGTGCAAAAGAGTGCTTAACCGGTAAAGTATTGGTTGCCTTTGCAGATACATTATTTAAAGCGGATTTTAAAATGGATTCCTCTCAGGAAGGTATTATTTGGGTGCAAAAAGTAGAAGATCCAAAACCATTTGGGGTGGTTAAATTAAATTCCGATAACGTAATTACGGACTTTATTGAAAAACCGCAGGAATTTGTTTCAGACCTTGCTATCATTGGTATTTATTACTTTAAAGATGGAGCGTATTTAAGAAGTGAATTACAATATTTGCTCGATAATGATATTAAGGAAAAAGGTGAATTTCAACTCACCAATGCGCTTGAAAATATGAAAGCAAAGGGGACAAAATTTACCCCGGGTAAAGTAACTGAATGGCTCGATTGTGGAAATAAAGATGCCACTGTTTATACCAATCAGCGGATTTTAGAGTTTAATAAAGAGACGGTTCGTAAATCCAACTTTGTAAATCGCAACTCTTCAATTATAGAGCCCTGTTTTATTGGTGAAAATGTGACGTTGATAAATTCCACTGTTGGCCCACACGCATCTATTGGAGAGGGTTGTGTGATAGAAAATTCTACTGTTCAAAATAGTATTATTCAAACAAACAGCAAAATTAAAGATGCAGTATTAAGCAACGCTATGGTTGGAAATTTTGCTGAATATACAGGCAAATCAACCAATCTGAGCATTGGTGATTATAGCGTAATCAGATAGGCGCTTCCACTTGTCTTTTAGCACCATTGCGAAAAAGAGGTTGCTAAAAAAAAGATCATAAAGAAAATTGAAAAAGATAAAAGACAACGTTAAAATAAAAACACTTTCTTTATACCCACTGCCGTTCAGAAACGGGATGAATGGGAGAGCCTTTGTTTTGTTTTTACTTTTATTTTCTTTCTTTATTTCATCATGCAAAACAAAAAAGGGAACAACAGTTTCGTCAAAACAAAGTGAAACTTCAAAATCTAAGAGCTCTTCCGGAGGTAAACAGTTGTCGGGGAAAGAACGAGTTGAGTTCGAATATCTTTTTTTTAATTCCAACAGAGAAAAGATCCTGGGTAATTATGATCTGGCGGAAGTGTCGCTTTTACAAGCTTTGCGCATAGACCCTAACAGCGCTGCCACCATGTATGAGTTGGCAAATATTTATGCCTTCAAAAACAATAAAAAACAAGCTTTGTTTTACAGTAAAAAGGCAGCATCTATCGATCCTGACAATATTTGGTATCAATTAATCTATATAGACTGTTTGAAGGACAGCAAACAAACTGCTGAAATAATAATTGTTTATCAAAAACTATTAAAAAAGTACCCTGAGCGAATCGAATTTTATTATGAGCTCGCTAATGCTTACCTGTATATAAATAAAACATCGGACGCTATAAAAACGTATGATAAAATAGAAGATCTTACAGGTATTACCGAAGATGCCTCAATGCAAAAGTATAAGATTTATAATGCTACCAATAATTTTGAAAAGGCGCTTGATGAGATCCAAAAATTAATTAAAACTTTTCCTCAAGAAAGTAAATATTATGGTATTCTGGGAGAATTTTATCAGGAGAAAGGACAAAGTGAAAAAGCATTAGCAGCCTACAACGATCTGCTTAAAGCGGACCCTGAAAATGCATACGTTCATTTATCATTGGCCGAATATTATCGAAATCAAAAACAAAACGAAAAAGCATTCGATGAAATAAAGATCGCTTTTAAAAGCAAAGAGTTGAATATAGATGCCAAGATAAAGATCCTCTTATCTTATTACTCCATTACTGAAAAGTATACCGAATTAAAGGCGGATGCTGATGAGCTGTGTAAAATAATTGTGGAAGTACATCCCGATGATGCAAAGGCATTTTCTATGTACGGGGATTTTTTATACCGTGATAAGAAATTACCTGAAGCCAGAACACAATACAGAAAGGCAATTGCGATCGATAAGGAGAAATATTTACTTTGGAACCAATTGTTACTCATTGAATCGGAACTAAACGATTTTGTTTCTATGCAAAAAGAAAGCAAAGAAGCCATTGAGTTATTCCCAAATCAGGCATTGCCTTACTTTTTTAATGGAGCTTCAAATATTCAGCTGAAAAACTATAAAGAAGCCATAGCAGTTCTTAATGAAGGCAAAGAGTTTGTTTATGACGATCCCATTCTTATTCAGTTCTATGCAAATATCGGAGATGCTCAAAATCAATTGAAAAATTATTCTGCCTCTGATTCTGCCTATAACAAAGCTTTAGAAATTGATCCAAACAATGTATATGTTTTAAATAACTATGCTTACTACTTGTCCTTGCGTAATACAGGCCTGGAAAGGGCGGAGGCAATGTCTAAAAAAAGTAATGATATTGAACCCAATAATAATTCTTACCAGGATACGTATGGTTGGATCTTATATCAGATGAAAAAATACGATGATGCCAAAGTATGGATTGGTAAAGCCATTGATAACGGAGGTAAAAATAACGGGGTATTGCTCGAACATTATGGAGATGTTCTCTATAAGCTTGGTGAAACCGAAAATGCATTGAAATACTGGATGGACGCAAAAAAGACTGGTAATACCACTGATTTTATTTATAAAAAAATTACTGACAAAAAGTTATATGAATAATCGAATGTTCCCTCCTTTTATTTTTAACTCTTTGAGACGACTTTCCATTGTTTGTTTTTTGAGTCTTTTTGTTTTCGGTTCTTGTAAACACCAAAAAAAAATAACTGCCAGTAAAAACAAATGTATTTTAGATTATAAAAATGCAAAAACACTAACGACAAATTTAAAATCCAACGAATTTTGTTTTAACAAACTCAATGCGAAGTTAAATGTAGAGGTTGTGATCGACAGTTCTTTCAATTCATTTACTATTTCACTGCGCATGAAAAAGGATAGTGTTATCTGGATGTCGATTTCAAAATTGGGTATTGAAGGAGCCAGAGTGCTGATCACAAAGGATTCTGTAAAATTTTTTAATCGTATGGAAAGCAAATATTTTAAAGGCGATTTTACATTTATAAGTAAATTATTAAATACCCAGTTGGACTTTGAAATGGTACAATCTCTATTGGTAGGCAATAGCGTGGCATTTTATAATGAAGATGAAAAAATAAAACCGGGAGTTGATAATTGTCAATATACACTTGGCACCATCAGGAAATATAAACTTCGCAAGGTGATGGAAAAAGGTAAAGAGTTGAAAGAGCCTGCTCAAAGTATTTATATGATACCTGAAACGTTTAAGATCGCTCGCATATTATTTTACGAATTTAGTCCCGAACGCAGTTTTGATGCGCGCTTTTCGGAATACACCACTATTGATTCCTCTCAATTGTTTCCTTTGCAAATGAATTATTATATCAAGGCTCAAAAAAATGTTACTATTGATATTCATTATATTAAACCACGAATAGACGAAGAACAAAGTTTCCCTTTCAAAATTCCGGATAACTATGAGCAAATTGCGTACAAAGAAAAACAATAAATGCCTTTTGCTTATGTTGCTTTGGTGTTTGGCGCTGCTTCATGCTGCGCCCTGCTCGGCTCAAAAACAAACCAAAAAAGATCTGGAGAATAAAAAAAAACAATTACAAAATGAAATAGATTATACCAATCAACTACTTTCCGAAACTAAAAAAAATAAAAAACTTTCCTTAAATCAATTAGTAACGTTAAATAAAAAAATAACGGTACGAGAAGAGTTGATATCTACTATTAATGGTGAGATCCGGGTGATCAACCGTCAGATCAACCAAAATAACGAATCTATTAAAGGGTTGCAGAATGATTTGGTCAGGCTAAAATCTGAATACGCAAAAATGATCTATTATGCATATAAAAACCAGGATGCATACAGTAGGTTAATGTTTGTTTTTGCTGCCAAAGATTTTGAACAGGCATTTATGCGTTTAAAGTATCTTCAGCAATACAGCGATTATAGGCATAAGCAAGTTGAATTGATAACAAAAACGAAAAAAAATCTGGATGAAACAGTCCTTGATCTGGAAGCTAAAAAATCTGATCAGCGGGTTTTGTTAACCAGTGAACAAATAGAAAAACAAAATCTTTCTACAGAAAAAACAGAGAAGGAACAGGTATTTTCAGAGCTTCAGGAACAGGAAGGGAAGCTCAAAAAAGATCTGGCGAAAAAGAAGAAGGATGCTGAAAAGTTACAACAAGCTATTCAACGTGTAATTCAAAAGGAACTTGAAAAATTGCAAAAAGAAGCTGTAACGGAAAATAGACCGAAACCGGAAAAATTAGTTTTAACACCGGAATCGCAGCAACTTTCTAATTCGTTTCTAAGTAATAAGAGCAAACTTCCTTGGCCTGTTGTAAAAGGTATTGTGAGCGAGCGTTTTGGAGTTCATCCGCATCCTCTGATGAAAAATATTGACATCAATAATAATGGTATTGATATTACTACAAGTACAGGATCTTTAGCCCGCGCAGTATTTGACGGAGATGTAAAGGCAGTTGTAAATATGCCCGGTTCCGGCCAGTTTATTTTGATCCGGCATGGTGAGTTTTTGACCATTTACGCTAATTTAAAAGAGGTGTATGTAAAAGTAGGTGATAAGGTAAAAACAAAGGATAATATCGGTTCTATTGTATTTGATGATGAAGACTCCAAAACAGTTCTGCATTTTGAAATATGGAAAGGACAAATTAAGATGGATCCTGAAGGATGGTTGTTTAGAAATAATTAAGGGTTTGTTATTGCCGGAACATTGATTTAGGGTTACATTATTGATTATATTAAAAAGCCGCATTGCAATTTTTGCAAGGCGGCTTTTTTAATACAAACATTTATTTAAACTGATTTCGATTGTTAAGGTTAGACTATTAGAGGGACGATGTTGCGTTAGGGATTGTAACGTAAATCCTTTTCTTGTTTAAGAAAAGATTGATTGGAAAGCCCGCCCCTTTCTTTTTTCAAAGAAAGGGGAACGCCCAAATGAACATTTAAACTATAGATGCTTACTCTATTGATCCAACTATTAGTATTACTTTAAAGTAACACTCGTTTCACCAATAATAACATTATCACAGCCTATCGTGATCAAGTATTTCCCCGGAATAAATGGTGTAGGGCTTTCACAAAAAATATCCACTGCAAGCTCTTCGTTCCTGTAATCTATCTCTTCTTTTCCTGCATAGTACCCTTTAGAACCATTGAAACTAAACATATCAGATGTTTTGGTGATTTCTTTTCCATCAGGAGATACAATACGAACATAAACGCTTTTTTCACCGCTCTTAGCAATTTTGTTCTCCCCTAATACAAAAGAAACTTTGATTTTTTCAACACGAGAAGCTCTTTCAGCTTCTACTTCTTTTTTACCACCTGATTTAAATTTAACACCTTTTGCTACCGGGCGGGTTGCTTTCAAAACAGAACCTAAATTTACAGTGCTTTGTAAAGCATCTTTATCTTTCGAAAGCTTGGTGGTGATTCCTTTTTCAGTATTCAGATCTGCGGTCACCTTGTTTTTTTGAGCGGTGATCACCTGGTTCAATGTATTTAATGAATCTATTTCAACTATATAGTGTTTCATTATCTTACGCAAAGAAGCAGTTTCTTTGCGGAGCTTAGAGATAATATATGCATCATCTTTATGTTTATCAGCTTGTATAATTAATTCAGCAATTTCAGCACGTTTTGCTTCCAGTTCTACCTGCATTGCCTGGTCATTTGTTTGCAAAGTAGCATATTCTTCCTGCAATTCAAGCAAATCACCTTTTACATTATCACGTTCCACCGTAACTTGTTCTTTTATTATCACTTCTGTATTTGCGCGTCCGCGTTCATGCAGCCAAAGACCTATAAATGTTCCGTTTCCCAATAATAAAAAAATCAATAAAATAATTAACAACTTGTTGTTGGACTTTTTTTCTTCTTTCTGATTATTTTCCATAATAAATATTGATTAATTTTATATTGCAAAAGTAATAAATTTTAATTGTCATAAACCAACGTTATGCTAAACGATTTTATTGCATTGCTATTTCCACATGTCTGTGTTTCCTGCGGGAAAAGCTTATATAAAAAAGAGCATAGTATTTGTACCTATTGCGCTTACTATTTGCCAAAAACTAATTTTCATTTAGACAGTGACAATCCCGTTGCAAAAATTTTCTGGGGACGTGTACCTGTTGTTTCTGCTGCAGCTTTCTATGGCTTTAATAAAGGCGGAAAAGTACAACATTTAATTCATCAGTTAAAATATAAAGGACAAAAACATATAGGAGTTTCTGTGGGAAAATTATATGGTTATGAACTTAAGTATTGCGAGGATTTTAATAGCATCGATACGGTTATTCCTGTGCCTTTGCATCCTAGAAAGCAAAAGAAGCGGGGTTATAATCAAAGCGATGGTTTTGCTGAAGGACTGGCTGAAAGTATGAATGTGAAAGCCGACTTAAAAACGCTTTATCGTGCTGTTGAATCTGAAACACAAACAAAAAAATCACGTTTCGGCCGGTGGCAGAATGTGGAGTCCATTTTTCAGTTACGTGATGCAGCTTCCTTAGAAGGCAAACATATTCTGTTGGTAGATGATGTAATAACAACGGGTGCTACATTAGAGGCCTGTGCGCATACGTTGCTTCAGGTGCCTGGCGTCAAGATCAGTATTGTTACTATTGCATATGCCGCTAATTAAAGTACAACGTCCTCTTCCAAAAGGTTTATAAAACTTTCCTCTTCCCTGATTTTATAAAGGGCTTTTAATATCTTTGTAGCCCTAATTACAATATAATGGCTGAATCAATAACCGTTTCGGGATTTACAAAAAAAGATCAATACGAATCACTTATTCCTCAAATTAAGGCATTGATTGAGGGAGAAAGCGATAGTATTGCTAACCTTTCCAATATAATTTCAGCATTAAAATATGCTATGAATTTTTTTTGGGTAGGTATTTATTTTGTGAAAGGCCCATCAACAGGGGCCGCTTTTTCTTTAGAAAGTGTTGATAAATTGGGGAAGCCAAAAGAGCTTGTTCTTGGACCATTTCAAGGGCCTGTTGCCTGTACAAGAATTGCATATGGTAAGGGTGTTTGTGGGAAATGCTGGGAGTTGAAAAAAACCATTATTGTAGAGGACGTAGATCAGTTTCCCGGACATATTGCGTGTAGTGCTTTATCAAGATCTGAAATAGTGTTGCCTGCATTTGATCAAAACGGTGAAGTAGTTTTAGTGTTAGATATAGATAGCGAACATCTTGCTAATTTTGATGAAATTGATAGAACGTATCTGGAGAAGGTGATGGAAATAATAACACGATGTGCGGTTTTACCAGTACTATAATTTAACTATGAAAAAACAAATCATTAATATCTTTTCTTCATCCTCTTATCCGCACATCCGCATATGGGTATATCTGCTCATCTGCACATTAATTTATTCCTGTGCTCAGGTGGTTGCACCGGGTGGAGGGATCAAAGACATTACACCTCCCAAAGTTGTGAAATATATCCCCGACAGTGCTTCACTGAATTTTAGATCTAAAAGCATCGTAGTGTTTTTTGATGAGTTCATTCAACTAAAAGATCTAAATAGTCAGCTTATTATCTCGCCCCCGCTTGAAAATTCACCTGATATAAAAGTGAAAAACAAAACACTTACAATTGATTTTGATAAAGATGAATCACTCAAACCAAATACTACTTATTCTATCAGTTTTGGTAATGCTTTGCAGGATATACATGAGAACAATCCTATCGACAATTTTAAATACATTTTTTCTACCGGTAGTTTTATTGATTCAGTGGTTGTGAAAGGTAAAATTGAAAGTGCCTTTGATCACAAAGCCGATAAAGGCGTTTTGGTAATGCTTTATACTGATTTTAGTGATAGTGTTATCTATAAGAAGAAACCGGATTATTTTGCAAAAACAAAAGAGGATGGCACTTTCCAAATTAATAATATCCGTGCTAATAAATATAAATTGCTTGTTTTAAAAGATGCAAATGCGAATTATAAATATGATAGTGAAAATGAAAGTGTTGGTTTTATTGATGCTTTAGTTGATGTTTCGGAAAAGAAAAACATTTTGATCAGTGTGTTTCAGGAGCCTGTAAAAAAACTTTTTTTGAAAAAAACAAGCTATAATTCTTTCGGCAAAATTATTTTTATTTTTAATAAACCAGCTGATAGTATTCGTATTCAACCGCTTAACCAAATTTTTAATGATAAAGATATTTTTCTTGATTATTCAAAAAATAAAGACACCCTGAACTATTGGTTTAGAAAGGATGATAAAGATTCAATAATTCTTCAGGTAAAAAATGGCTATAGAATAATTGATACTGTTGAGTTTAAAATAATTAAAAAAGAAGATGCTTTAAAAGGCAGACGAAGCCCTTTAAAATTGGTGGTAGTGAATAGTCCCGCTGGAAATCAGAACGTTGATTTGAATTCGGAGTTTAAAATTGTTTTCAATAATCCTTTGGAAATTTTAAAGGGCCAAAATGAAAAGTTGAATTTTATTGAGGATACTATCTCTTATAAATCAATCAAACCGCTTACGTTTCATTATTCTTACTCTGATAGAAACGAATTGCAAATTGGTTATTGGGGATGCGATGAAGTAATAGAAGATGCAAATAATCCTGGGACTATGATTGTTTCACCTTGCTTTATATCTCCTCCCAAACTTAAGGAAAACACAAACTATCATTTATTCATTCCACCAGGTACGTTCACCGATATTTTTGGTTTGCAAAATGATTCTATTAAAATTGATTTTAAAACACGAGAAGAAAAATTTTATGGTACTTTGAAATTGAGGTTAGATATCCCTGTAACTGCTGGTAACTATATTGTTCAGCTATTGGATGAAAAAGAAAGTATAGTAAGGGTTAGTAACATTAATAAACCAGAAACACTTTTCTACGAATATTTATATCCTAAAAAATATAAATTAAAAATTATTTTTGACGATAATGCCAATTATAAATGGGATACCGGAAATCTGCTCCAAAAGCTACAGCCGGAAAAAGTAATTTACAATGCCGAACCTGTTAATACCCGCCCCAACTGGGATCTGGAATTGGAATGGAAAGTCACTCCTTAAAAAGTAAATTATAATTTACGTTATATTTTCTGTCATCCCGAGCTTTTCGCGAGGGATCTTGTTACTCTTAACGATCTTGCCAATGATTAAGAAGATCCCTCTAAACGCCAATCGGGATGGTAGCAAAATCTTTTACGCTTTTGCTTTTTGAAAATAGGATACACTCGTTGGATCGATTTGTGAGATAAATTTCACTAAAGCAGTATAGTAATTCTCAAAACCATTAGGATGATAAGATAAGAACAGGAAGGGTTCCAATAATTCAAGTTCCATTAATAGAAATTCATTATTTACCATAACTCCATCAACGCGGGCATATAAGCAGTCTTTCGCAAATCTATCCACAAATTTCTGTGCTGTTTCAATATGTAATATCTCAATATTATCAGCATGTATGGTCCCACCATAGCAATGCTGCACTCTGAAGTCGCCCGAACGAGGCTTTTTTAGCACACTATGACTGTACTTCCCATTAAAGAAAAGGAATGACCATTCACCCTCCGTTTCAATTTCTTTGATGAATGGTTGTACTAAAAATGCTTCATGTTTTAATAGATCATCAATGTTTTGTTGATGAAGCGTAATGTTATCAGGTGTTAGAACAAAAGTGTTTTTTGCTCCCGCACTGATGCATGGTTTGATAATAAGCTTTTTGCTATTTAGTTTTTGAAAAACAGATGCATTTTCAAGAGATGAGTTTATTTCTAAAAAAACTGTTGGGATAATGCTCAAGCCTGAATCAGATATCTCTTTTAAGTAATGTTTGTTACTGTTCCATTTTAATATTTCGTACGGATTAAGCAATGGAATGGATGAGTTGTTCAACAAATCTAACCAATTGTAAAAAGCGGTAATATCTTCATGATAATCCCAGGGTGCTTTTAGCAAAACAAGATCATAATCCAACCAGTTAACTTCTTTATTTGTCCACACTTCTCTGTGGATATCCAATCCTTTTCCTTTTAAGAATTCCAATAAAAGAACATCTTCATCCTGCACTGAAGGAGTAACATATTTTTCCTGAATATTATAACAAACGTAGGCTATTTTCATATTTATTTTTTTTAACGTTGATTAAATTCTTTAATTTTCATTAAACCTTATGTAAGTTAATTAGTTAATGTGTCCAGCCACACTTTCTCGACAAGCTCGAAATGACCAAGGGTGAGGTCATTTCGAGCTTGTC
>JAZKBF010000033.1:0-1814 GCA_040388745.1 Bacteroidota bacterium
CAACCAAAAATGTGTACTAAAGCAAGAATGTGCAAAATGGGAAGTAAGCAACTGACAAGCAGCTCCTACACTTTGTTGATTTTCGGTTACGTTTTTTATCTACTCAACTTTCTGCCTTTTTTTTATCATGTGCACACGTCTCTCTCTCGTCTCTCCTTCTGACAATTTTATTAATGAGCTTTGTGATGAAAGCTTTGAATGAATGGAGAGACTGTCTCTGTGTGGAATTTTAAGGATTTTTTTCGGTAACAAATTGGAGACGATGATGGAAAGCCATAAAATTTCTCGGGTATTTTCATTGAACAAAGTACATAGTCGATTTTGGATGGTATTTTTGCAAGTTTTTAGTTTACAAACAAACCTGCGTCATGTATCCAATACAAAACTTACTATATAGCATAGCTCAAACCCTAGGTTAACAACCAATTACATAAAAAGTCGTAATGATAAAAACAATTTAGTTAAACCTTATCTACAAATTTTCGAAGGCGACCTTGGAACATATCACTGGCAAATAACATTTCACCGCATCCCTTTGACTTTTCTTGGATCAAGATTAACACTTCTACATTGCTAGCTTGCTGCTACAAAATCAACCACCATATAAACAGCTACAAATTCGCTCTTATTATAAATTTATCAGTATTACCGTAACTTTTATGGTTTCGTCTCCAATATTTAAGTAATATGAGCAGTGTGCAGTGAGGTTACTACATTACATATCACCATGTTGAGAGATAGAATTGGATAAAATTTATTAAAAGGGGGAAAGTCAGAAGAAGCCAAATGGCACGTTTTACACTAAAAATAAGGATACTCAACCTTTCCCTAATGCAATACAGATAATACCAAATGAAACAAATCCAAGTATACTAAAAAGGAACCATAGCTGACTGTTTTTTCAGCTTTTCCGAGAAAACCCATTTGTTCATAATATTACATTTTACTTTCATCAGCAAACCACCAGATTACTGAATGCTACATAAGTTGCAACTTTGCCCTTTCTCTCCCTTATTTGTGCTCTATTTTTTATTATTACCTCTCAATCCAACTTTATACACTACCACCACTAGACCATTCCCGTTGTTTTCAATTAATCAATTTAATCCGAAAATCCGATTGGAGTACATCAAACCATAATATAGGCCGCACTTTTACAAAATATCATGAAATTCTCTCTGGAATGTGAGCTGACTGGTAAGTTAAGTAAGGAGTGAAGGTTTTTAACCCTTTTTTTTTACTCCGCTTCAAACTAGAACTAGAAAACATATACATAGGTGGTAATTCCTTTTTAAAATCCTCAATGATGTGAAACATAGTAAAACGCTTTAGTATAAAAAATGCTAGCAACATAAGTATTGGTAGTTGAACTCTTCAAAGTGTGTAATTCAATTATAGACACAACAACCTCGAATGTGGCAAGAATCCATGGCTGACTTACTTTCTCTTTTCCCTTATTTTTCCTTTTACTCTGCCCTCACTACTAGACGAATTAAACAAGCTTACAAAAGCGTTCAAAAAATAATAAGAGTAAAAAAGGCTGTCCGGTAAATTCATAGAGTCCAATACACATACATATACTAATTCGTAGAATCTCATACACATATATACCAATTCGCATAAAAGGTCGATTCATATAATGTGCAATTCCTAGAATAGGTCAATTTATAGAGTATTCCAATTCATATACAAACCAATACATAGAAAATGTATTCACATATTTTTCTGTAGATTTTTTATTTGCATTTTAAATTTTGTTTGTTGTTTTGTACATAAACAGTCACTATCATTAAAAATTATTCACATAATTTTTT
>JAZKBF010000034.1:0-87868 GCA_040388745.1 Bacteroidota bacterium
GAATCCTTTTTTAGGAAGTTCGCAGCTTGACTGATAAAAATCAGCACCTTCATTTTTTCCTATTTTAATATACTCTTGAATTTTCAGTAATTGTTCCTTTGAATTGATGGCTCCTATATCCGTGTTTTTATCCATTGGATCTCCAACAATTAAGGACTCCATTCTGTCTTTTAGTTTACGGATAACAATATCCGCAACGCTTTCCTGAATAAACAAACGGGAACCTGCACAACAAACATGTCCCTGATTAAAGAAAATCCCATTAATGACTCCTTCTACAGCCTGATCAATTGGGGCATCTTCAAAAATAATATTGGCAGCTTTTCCGCCCAACTCAAGCGTTAATTTTTTATCAGTTCCTGCAATTGATTTTTGGATCATTTTACCAACATCTGTAGAGCCTGTAAAAGCAATTTTATTGATATCGGGATGATTAACCATTGCGGCACCAGTTTTACCAGCACCAGTAATAATATTTACAACACCATCAGGCAAACCACTATCACGAAACAATTCAGCCAATTTTAATGCGGTAAGAGATGTTGTTTCCGCAGGTTTTAATACAACAGTATTACCGGCAGCCAAGGCAGGAGCAATTTTCCAGGCAGCCATAAGCAATGGGAAATTCCAGGGAATGATTTGTCCGGCAACACCTAATGGTTGTGGATTTCTATTTGGAAAAGCATATTCTAATTTATCTGCCCATCCTGCATTATAAAAAAAGTGATTTGCCGCTAAAGGCACATCTATATCGCGGCTTTCACGAATACACTTACCACCGTTCATTGTTTCGATCACAGCAAATTCACGTGCTCTTTCCTGCATCAATCTTGCAATACGGTAAATATATTTACCACGTTCTTTTGCCGAAATTTTGCTCCATTTCTCAAATGCTTTACGGGCAGCTTTCACCGCTTTATCCACATCTTTTTCGTCTGCTTCTGCCACTTCTGCTATCTTTTGTTCTGTAGCAGGATTTATGGTATCGAAATATTTTTTGCTGTTGGGTTTTACAAATTTCCCATCAATAAAAAGATCATATTGTTTTTGAAGAGTAATATGTTTGGTATCTTCAGGAGCAGGGGCATAAGCCCAGTCTGTTTTGAAATCCAATCCAATTTTGTTTTCTTGTTTTTTGCTCATTTTTTATTTTTTTGTTTCTTTTACCCTGACAGGCTTTCAAACCCTGTTAGCGCTGAATTAACTTAAAATTTCTGATTCTAATTCTTGCAATAATTTTTGATTTATTTGTTGATGGCTAAATTTGAAATTGCCAATATTTTCAAACAATCCGATCACTTCCTGTCTCTTCAATTGAGTTACTTTATCAGAAATTAAAGAATGATAAGATGAGTATTTCCAATCAGTAATTTCCTCAACAAACCCATGATGAACAGGATTAGCGTGTATATAAAGTATCGTATTTTGTAATTGTGCTTCTGAAGAGATTTGTTTTCTCTTGAAAGTTCGAACAAACAAACTTCCCATTCTACTCTCTTGTTTATTTAATGATTTAGAGTAGGAGTTAAAAAAGTTTGAAAATTGTTTACTAAGATGAGCAGAGAATGGGTTAAAATCAGCAATGGATAAACCTGAAAGGTTTTTAAAACCTGTCAGGTTTAATGAGTCGTCAGCAATTTTTTCATTCTCCCATAGCCATCTAAATACATCTACTTCACTATTTATTTTAATTAAAAAGTGAAAATGATTTGGCATCAGACAATAAGCGTATGTTTCAGACAAAGGAGAGATGTATTCTTTAAATTTCTCTAAAAAATATTTGTAATTACTTTCAGAAACAAAAAGATTATCCTTCCCATTTGAATGGTTGTAAATGTGATAAAAATGATCTGGTTCTAACGGAATTGTTTTTGACATCAGATAAAATGTTATACTTAATACATAGACCTGACAGGTTTTGAAAACCTGTCAGGTTTAATAGTCCGCTCTTTTAATCTTTCGAAAAATAATCCAAACTCTGATACACCCCTGACGTTTCTTTTGCGATCTGCATCAATACATCATTTGCTAAGCTACTTGCTCCAAAACGGAACCATTCATTGCTTAACCATGCTCCACCTAATGTTTCCTTTACCATCACTAAATAATGTAATGCAGCTTTAGATGTGGAGATACCACCTGCAGGCTTCATTCCTACCATTCTTCCGGTTTTATAATAATAATCGCGGATGGCTTCTAACATTACAAGTGTAACCGGCATGGTGGCTGCGGGGGAAATTTTTCCGGTTGATGTTTTAATAAAATCTGCACCGGCATACATGGCAATATCACTTGCTTTGCGCACATTATCCAATGTGGAAAGTTCGCCTGTTTCAAAAATAACTTTTAATCGTGCGGTTCCGCAAGCGGCTTTAATAGCAGCGATCTCCTCAAACACGTATTCGTAATTTCCTTTTAAAAATTCCCCACGTGAAATAACCATATCAATTTCATCAGCACCATTCTCAACTGCAAACTTAGTGTCGGCAATTTTTACTTCGCGTGTAGATTGTCCACTTGGAAAGGCAGTAGAAACAGAAGCAACTTTCACTCCAGTCCCTTTCAGTGCATCTTTTGCAGTTTTAACCATTGTTGGATAAACGCATACAGCTGCAACAGTTGGTAAACCAGGAATAATATCATGCAAATGCGCTGCTTTAAAACACATTTGTTTTACTTTGCCTTCGGTATCTTTTCCTTCAAGTGTAGTAAGGTCGATCATATTCAAGATCATTTTAAGACCTTGCATCTTAGAAGATTTTTTAATGCTCCTTGTTGTAAATCGTGCAACACGTTCTTCCACTCCCACCTGGTCTATTATAGGTGTACTTCTAAAATCCGGCAAACTGTTTTTTGTGCTCATTGTTGATTTTTTCAGGTATATGAACAAAGATATCCAAAAATTCTTTTGAGTAAAAAATAATTTTTATGAACCGCTTAATTGAACACCTCATCTAAACTATTTCGACTAATTTTGAACAATTAGTTTAAAAAAAATAATTTATGCAAATCTTCTATTCAGTCTTGATTTTTTCCTTTTTCAATGTTTGCGCTTTCTCCCAAACTATTGACCCCTATAAGTTTATTGCAACTTTACAATTTGATAACAGATACCACGATTACTTTTCAACCAAACAAGAGCAAGTGTTCCCAATTGCGTTTACCTTTAATACTATTCAGGACGGAAGCGGAAATGGAAGTGTTGATGTTGAAGATGCTTGTGAAAACACCGTGAAATATGCTATTGGGGATAGTATTTATGGAACAGGACGCACAGGTCTTATCAAAAGAGGGCCTAACGACCAGCGTCCTGTAATTTATTTTCATTTTTCCAAATGTGCCGATTACGATGTGTATGAATACTGGCTTTATTATGCAGATAATGATTACCTGAACGATCATGAGCATGACTGGGAAAAATATTTTGTTTATGTTAAAGGAGATGTCCCTTTGTATGTAAGGATAAGTCATCATCAAAAATTTAATTTATTTTCCTGGGATGAATTACTCAAAGATGATGGTCATATCATTATCGGTATTAACGGTGGATCACATGCGATGGAGATCAATATCCAGAATGGTGTTAAGATCCGGTATAACGGGGATATCTCAAAAAAAACGGGCAGACTTGATTTTGGTGATGGCACAAATTCCCCCTGGAGAATTTACACTAACGATGCAAATGTGATCAGTGCTATAAATTATATTCAAAAACCGGATTGTTTTTTCGGGGGAGATCCTGTTTATTCGAGTGTCCCTATGCTTTCCAGTCACAAAGAGTATAAAAAGTGTAACACAGCTCCCTGGATGCGCAAAGAATGGAATGCGCCTCCAATTCCTCGTCAAAAACAAAAAATAAATATGGCAATTACAATCGGGAATTAAGTAGCATTTCGATGTGGAGAATAGTATCTTCTATGTATTCTTCACTTGCAATTTCAAAACCAAGGCTTGAATAAAATTTTGTTAAGTAACGCTGAGCTCCAATACGTATAGGGATATCACCATATTGTTCATCTATAAATTGTATAGCATTTTCCATTAGTTCCCTCCCCGCTCCTGTCCCTCTTGCTTTCTGTGATGTAATTACACGCCCAATTGAAACTTCAGTAAAAGCAGTTCCTGCAGGAAGAATTCTTGCGTAAGCGATCAAATCATTATTTTCATCGATACCCATCAAATGAAATGCCTTGGAATCTTTCCCATCTGCATCTTGATAAGGACAGTTTTGTTCAACCACAAATACCGCTATCCTCAGGTTAAAGATCTGATATAACTCATCAACAGAGAGTTCATTGAATTGTTTTATTTTCCAGGTCGTTTTCATTTAATATTTATTACCGAGTGATCTGAATTTTCAAAATTCACTTAATTAATTTCACCAAAAATATTTTTTCAACCCAATTATACATTAGTATTCCTACGATACATCCGAAACTATTTGCAAAAAAATCAAACACATCAGCGCTACGTTCTTCAAATAATGTCGTTTGCATTATTTCAAGTAAACCACCATAAATAACGCATACAATGAAAGCGATCAATTTTGCAGATCGTTGTAGTTTTATAAAATTGGTTTGCACTAAAAACCCTCTAATGGTCAATAAGATCAATACGAAGAAAATACCAGCATGAACAAATTTATCAAAACTAAGTATCTCTAAAAACGAAATATGCGGAATGTCCCTTCCGGGAATTCCGCATAAAATAAGAATGATCAAGGCCCAAAGCAGTGACCATTTATTGTGTTTTAAAAACATTTTTTGGTATGTCTTACGAGTTTACCGAAACCACAACAAATTACTTGAATTGTTACTATCGCCAATAGCAAAGTGCTAAATTGACTACTTATTGAATTCAAGATTAATGCCCTATTAACGTTTTATAGTCTTCTACACTTAATAAAGCGCTCAATTCAGATGGATCTTTTATTTCTATTTTGATCATCCAACCTTTTCCGTAAGGATCTTTATTTACTCCTTCCGGATTAGAAAGCAAAGCAGGATTTACTTCCAACACTTTTCCTGAAAGTGGCATAAACAAATCAGATACAGTTTTAACTGCTTCTACTGTTCCAAATATTTCTTCATGAGAAAGTTCTTCACCTTCTGTTTCAATTTCTACATAAACAATATCACCCAATTCGCTTTGTGCGAAATCAGTTATTCCGATATAGGCATCATTACCTTCTACACGAACCCATTCGTGATCTTTGGTGTACTTTAAGTTTTCAGGGAAATTCATCTTATAATAATTTTAATTTTTAATGCGGCACAAATTTATAGTTAATTTGATACCAAATAATTAAATAATTAAACAATTTAAGCAGTAGGCAATTGGTAAATTGTAAAAAAGGGGGTTAGGCAAAATTGTAAAATTGTTTAATTATCCTTAACCTCTTAATTTGAAAGCGTTAATCTCAAACTAATACCTGCATTGGTATTGGTTGTTGGGAAAGAGTTTGATACCACAGGCTTGTTTATGATGCGGTCGTAAAACAAACGAATATTAATTCGTTCATTAATTACGTAATCAGCAGAAACCTTAATAGATATGATATTGGTTCCACCTGTTGATTGACTTACCCCCTCCACAATACGTCTGATAACTGTTTCATTTTTACGGAACGAAAGATCAACCTTCAAATTCAAATCACTCTTGATCGGTTTACCTTTAATTTGCAGTCTTTTACCTAAACTCAAATCTTTGAGGCGATAACCGGTACCAATAACTATTTCGCGTCCACCCACTTCGGTAATGGTTTTGCTTGTTAAACCAAGTGATAAATTTCTATCCTTTTTATATTCAAAATTCACTAATACGCTATTGTTAAGCGTTACATCCACTTTAATAAGGGGACTCCACTGTTCAGAAACCGTAATTGTATTAATAAGGTCTTTTGCTAAAAAGTTTCGATTGGTTGGGATACTTGAAACTGCCTCTTTTGTGCCTGTATAGCCATCTTTATCAGGATCGGTGAACAATAAATTGGAAGTATAACTGCTAACATTATATGTTGAACGATACGCATGGCTTAAGGTAATTGATTTGAAATATTTTTTAATTGATTCTATCTTCGACAATCCGTCATAAGTAATACGCCAGTTAGGTTTTGGAAGTGTAGGGAACGCACTCAAACCCACAGCGATCGGATTTTTCCCCGAATATGCCGCTACAAATGCAGGGATCAGTACATCTTGTGAAGTTTCATTATATCCTTCGGCATAACCGTTAATAGTAGACAATGAGGAATCATTTTCGGCTCCTAAACGTGTTGATATTTCCGACCGTCCGTTTAAAAATCTTGAAAAGGTAGAATCCCCATCTTTAAACGAAGTACCATAGGCTAAAAAAGACATACTGAAATTACCTGTTTGCATCGGAGACTGGTGCACGAACATGGCAGTGTCCCTGTTCCACCTAAAAAATTCGCTCTCATTTAATGAAGTTGTTTTTACTGCTGTTACCTCAATTTTTAAATTTGGTATAGGTTCAATGTTGGCTCGGATATTTAAATTTTGGCTGCTTGTTCTTGTATAGGGGGTATTTATTGATTGGGTTTTTACCAGCCAGTCCTTTCTTATTGCCTCATCGCGAATATCTCTTTGATCACCAAAAACAAAACCTGGAGTTGGCCCGGCAAAATTTGGATCCATCCCCATCATGTTGGTAAACTGACCGTAGCCTGGTAAAATGGTTCCGTTATTCATAGAATAGGTCACATTCACATTTTTTAAACTCATAATTATTCTTGCAACGTATTCCAATGCTATTGAAGGCTCACGCTCTTTTTTAGTTGAATCTTTTGGGGTTGGATTAACTTTATTTTTTATTGGAGGAGGTACCACTTTCTTATTCGATTTTTTATTCGCACCCTGATTGATCCTTTTGAAGTAAGGGATTTTATTATAGAGCGTAACCATGTTCAAAGCTCCTGTCCATTGTATAACACGGGAATTTTGAATAATATTACCTAATGAATCTGCTTTAAAAGGAGCGCGCGTCCAGTTGTAAGTTCCCGTATAACGTACCGATGCAGTGGTAAAATCAAGTAAAGGCAATTTATTAATAGGGATAGCATAATTTACATTTAGCTGCTGGTTGTATTGAGTTGTTTTTCCTCCTCCAAGGAAATTATCCCTTAACGTATCTTTCTTTTCCTGAGTATCAATTGCACCTTGAGGCTCCAAAACACGGGCTTCATTGGTTGCTATAAAATCAAGTTTAAGTGCTTTGGTGATGTCATATTTTAGATCGTAGTTACGATTCATAGTAAATCGTTTATTGAATGTAGGGATGATCAACATTTCACCTTCTGTTGTATTCCGTGTTTTTGCCGTATTATAACCACGTTCCACATCAGTGGAAAACCCTAATTTATTAGGGAAAAGATAAAAATTGATGTCTTTGATCAACAGCAAAGATTTCGCCTGCACAATTTTTGTTTTCGCAAAGGGCCTTATATTTTTTGGAGAGGGGGCAAAACTATAAATTAAGCCGGCCTTATAATTTCTTGTAGAATCATATTCGAGATTCACATTACGTTTGTACAATTCATTAAAAGAGTAAGATGCAGCCCAGTTTTCAACGTCATAAATATGACTCTTTTTAGCGCCTTTCCCTTTCTCTTTTTTTACATTGGTAAAGTTGATGCTCCTGCGTTGTGTATAGTCCTGTGTAGCACGTTTTAGTGAATCACGAACAACAGCTGGAATAGTAGGGTCTTTTAATACCGGGGCTAAAAGAATATCCGGATCCAATGGATTGTACTGAGGTGTAATGTAGGTCTCGGAATAGCCCACATACATTGGAACATGAATTTTATAATCGTCCGGCAAGAATTTTCCAAGCTCAAAACTCGAAGTAATATCATATTGTTTTAATGTTGCTCTTTTGCGCTCGCTTACTTTATTTTCTAAACTTCCAAAGCCAGGAGCATAATAATTACCTGACACAGAAAGCGTACCAAAATCGGCTAATTTAGCAGTAACACGGGCCGTTGCAGCACCTCCACCGGTTTCATCAAAATCACTTAAACGTAATTCATTCACCCATACCTGCGCACACTTGGATAAACCATCATCAGCGCCATCAATACCCTCTTTTTTAGGATTCCGAATTCCTATCATAATGGTTTTAATGGCACTTAAATTCGGGTTTCCCTTCACTGTAATTTTTCTGTTTCCATCCATTACCGTGTATTCCGAAATTGAGGTGCTTCCAACTGAAAGGTTTCGTTGTTGCTTGGCAGAAGATAGTTTTCCAAATTCCAAAACCATATCATTGGCTTCCGGCCATACCTTGTATTGATCGTCTGAGTTGGTTCCATTGTAACTACCTGCAGCAGTTACAAGCAATGGGATATCATATTCGTAATAATTATCGGTATAATCGGTACCTAAACGAATAAAAGTATGTAAGTCGTTGTGATTTAAAATTTCAGCTGTATTTGCGGATGCTTCAGCATGAACATACATTAGTAATTTTTTGTATGAACGTACGTCCAATTCAGTATTTTTAAAAGCAGCGCGCGCCTCTCCATCTTTCAGGTTACAAACCGTAAGCGACATCGCCTGTTCATTCAAAGCAATTAAATTAGCCGATGCCGCATTTATTTCACGATTGATATTTGGGGGTAGAACATAGTTTACCGGTTGTTTACTTCCATCCACTTCGATACTCACCGCGGAAACATCAAACTGAGTGATCGCCTCATCATTTGGGACATAAATGCCGGGTTGTAACAGATCAAACCCATATTTACGCCACTCACCACGTACTAACTCTAATCGTGCGAAACGTAAAATAATTGGTTTATCCACATTTTTATAGAACATACGAATAAAACGAATGGATTGGAAATTTTCAATAGACCCTACCTTTTTTTCCGGTGTTTTAATTGGGATCCTGAATTGATACCAGGTAATGGGCTTTGCTGTTCCGTCTTTAATGTTTTGCCCTGACGTAGAGAATACATTTGTAATATAATTGGTCCCAACACCTGAAGCAAAATCACCAGGCTTTAAGCTGATATGATATTGGAAATAACTTTCAACAGTACTTAAGTTATTATCGCGGTTGATGTCCTCAACATTAGGTGTTAAAGAAGCCGATGTAGGATAGCTTTCAGGCGATTGCTCTGTGGTACGTGAATTGTTTTCCATACCATTGAATTTCTTATACCGCTCCACTGTTTTTATTCCTAAGTTATCATAGTCCGTTCCACGGAAATAATGAAAATCATCATTGGAAGGATCGGCACCAATAGCAGCAGCAGCAGCAGGTGTAACAACACCTGATAGGGAGCTTAAATAATTACCAAAAAAACTTTGTTCTGTAACACTTGTTGAAACACCCACCCCGTCTAAACCAACATCCTGGAAAGGGCGCTCAATAGGGTCGTTATTAAATGTATTTAAAAGTGGTTGTACTGCAGGCACAAGCCCCCAGGGGGTTGTAACAGTAGCGGCAGGATTAACAGTTGTTGGCAATCCATTTTCAGCGCTTTTGTAGTTATCTCGTAAAATATCTTCAGAAACGTTCCCGATGTCAAAATACAATTCACCCGTTGTACTTGGCCCTGTTGGATTGAGTGGGGCTGAACCTCCTGCATTATCAGCATTAAATGGGTCCATTACCCAAAACTGGATATATTCCACATTGGCAGTTTCAAAATCATTGGTTTGAATTGAGCGCATTACGCCTCCCCATCTCGTTTCCGGATTGTTCAAATTTCCATTTGCATCCAAACCAGCTGATATCCCTGGAAGCGGAGCTGCATCATAGTTATATGGTCCGCGCTCATTCGGGTAATACGCCATATCAAAAGTTGCAATATTAGGAGGAATACCATTAGGAACAGGTTTGTTTGGAAAAACCTCTGTTTCAGGCACTTCACGGGCAAAGTTGTTCGACATATCAGCATCTGTAATACCACCGGGCGTTAAACCAGTGGTTTGGCGCAGAAACAATGGATCAATTACATACCACGACAGTTTTGCACGGTTGTATCCATTCGGCAAGCTATCGGCAAGATTTCCTTCCGGAAATAAAGCTGTTTGCCCCTGAGGAGTGCTTGCAAGGGTCCATGAGCTTTGTGAGCGCAGATCTATGGTTGACTGACTTCCTTCAAAATCATCAATATAGGAGTTACCTTTTTTACCAATTGCTTTACTGTGGCCAGGGATAAGGTAGGCGTATTCAGCTGCAGCGGTAATTGTACTCATTTCTTTGGTTTCAATAAAAGGAATTTTATCGACCCAGCGTGTTAGGAAAGGGGCTTCTGTTCTGTAATTTCCATCTAAACCCACTATGGTATTTTTTATGGCCTCATCACCAATGTTTACTTTTTGTGTCAATGGCCGTTCTGTTAAATTCATGACGGTACCACCTATATTAAAATCTTTATTAATTCTATAATCAAGGTGGGCAGCCATCAATGTTTTCTGCTGAATGGCAAACAATGCATTGCTCTCCAACGCTATTTTAATAGGTGTTCCCGAATTTAAAATACCATCATTAATAATTTTAACACGTCCTAAGGTATAATCAACAGTATAATCAACATTCTCGGTAAGCTTAACACCACCCGCAGTAACGGTTACTGAACCTTGCGGAACATTTGGCGCACCCAATGAAATATCGGAGCTGGAAGAGGATTGATACTGCCCCCTTAATTTGAAACGGTTAAGTTGAGGGAATTGCTGAGCCACTATTTTTGTGGAGTCATATAGCTGATCGAACACATAACTGTTTGCTAAAGCCTGATCCTGGAATTTTGGACGAAGGAAGTCCCCGAAAGGCTCTACAACAGGAAAGATAACACGTCCATTACTGGCGTTGATAGTTACTCCATCAATAAAATCGAAAACCCCATCAGCTAACTGATCATTCTGCTGATTCAGGCGGTCTAAACTTAATACCTGGAGAAGGGTTCTTCCTTTGATAGCTGTTTCAGAACCCGGAACCGGCAAATAATTAATATCAGTACCGGTTTGCAAGTTATTATAAAGTACGTTTAATTTAAAATCCTGTGGATTAATTTGATAAGCGCCAATTGAATATACGTTTTTCATCATCAAATTCCACATTGGATGTTTGGTGTTGGTAGCAGTACTTTTCAGCATCTTTGTATACAATGCTTTTGGGGCACTTATTCCACCATCCGAAAACTCCCCTACCTGGTAAACCTGCCCGTTAACTGTATATTGGTAGGCAACAGAAAGTGCCTGATCCGGGTTTAACTGTTGATTTAAAGATACAAAACCCAACCTTGAATTTAAAGTATATTCCGATGGCTGTAATTTCCTTGCCGAGGCTGTTAGTTCATAGTTTATTGTTTGTTTCAGGGTGTTCCCCGAAAGCGTATTAAGTTTAGAAACGGTAGTATTGATGGTTCTAACCACCGAATCTCCCGAAAGGTTGCCATACAAATTATTTTGTCCGTTAAAAGGCAAAATTCCCGGATCAATATCACTCAGGTAAGTTTGATCAGCAGGTATATGTGCGGCATCTTCAGCCAATTCAGAAAAAGAAACAATGCTTCGAATATCATTGGTAGAGTTATTGGTGTTAGAGATCCAAACTTCAATACGATTAATATTTACTTCCGAATTAACAAAAGGTAAACCTGCCAATGCGGTATTAAAATGATCACGGAAATAGTGTGCTAAAAAAAAGTGTTTGTTGGATTCATAAGCATCACCGGCTACTTCAAACTTACTGATCTGGGCGCCACCGGTAACTTCCACCTCTGATTTCTTACCTTTTTGCTGTGAAAGTAAACCTGTAACAGTTAAGCGGCCAAACTGAAGTTGGGTTTTAACACCAAATAGTGTTTGACTGCCCGTAATTAACGATCCATTCAATGGCATGCTCACATTCCCCGCTTCAATCTTTTTAATGATATCATCTTCCTCACCGGTATAGGCCAATTTCATTTGATTTTCAAAATCAAACATTGCTTCGGTGTTATACGATGTTGTTAAATTTAATTTAGTTCCGATCTTACCAATAACGTTTAACTGAATTCTTTCGTTAAAATCAAAGGTATTTACCTTACGATTTCTCTCCGGTATAGCAGGGTTTTCTGTTTTTGTTCCGTTATAGGCAAATATTAATTCAGCCGAACCGTTCGGGCGGATATCAACTGTATTACCACCAAATATCCGATCAAAAATTTCTCCTCCTACATTTAATTTAGGGATAGTAGGTTTACTCTGATTGTTTTGAGTTTCGGCATCTGAACGGGCATTCCAATAATTTTTTACCTGTTTTTTAAACATGTAATCCTGGTATTCCTCGCTCTCCATGTATGTAGGCGGACGATAATCTGCACCACCTATTTTTTGGCCAATATTATAATTTCCCGTAGTGGGGTCATACTCAACATCTGTTGTAACATTGGAAGGATTGTTCAGCATTAATCCTCCGGAATTGGGATAATTTAAAGGGTCTCCGGTTGATTGATCCTCGAAATTATAAGGAAGAGCAGTAGGGGTTTGAGGAGTATCAACAGCAATAAGAGGCTGTTTCGCGTCAATAATAGCCGCGTGATTAAAGGAGCTAACCTTGGCATCTGTGCCAACGATGAGCGACAGCAATCCAATAGAAAGCCCTCCTATACCTATATATTTAGTTACTGTTTTTGTCAAAACTTATAAATACTACTTTTTAGTAATTTTCATGCCATGGGCAATAATTTAGAAGTTCTGACAATTTCTATATTTTTTTTGAATCTTTAAAAGGCAAGTAATGGAATTTGGCATAAATTATTTTTTTCTTATCAGATTGACTACCAACCTGTTGGTTTGTTAATTTATAAACTTTTAAGTGCTGCTTTGATAAGTTGTTCTACCGTTTGTCCTGTTCCTTCTGTTCTTATAATTTTATCTAATGCTTTATCTGCTGCTCCTTTGTTGAAACCTAGCATAACAAGCGCAGATAACGCCTCTTCTTTTAGAATATTGTTTGAGGACACAAAAAATTCTGGCGATAAGCTTCCTTTGCCTATTTTATCTTTTAAATCAACAATGATACGCTGTGCAGTTTTTTCACCAATACCTTTTACACTTTTAAGAAGTGTTACATTTCCGGTAGCAATGGCATTTTGTATTTCGGCAGCACTCAACGAAGAAAGCATAAGCAGCGCACTCGTGCCTCCAACACCTGATACCGAAACTAATTGGCGGAATAGGTTTCGTTCGGCTATGTCAGCAAAGCCAAAAAAACGCGGCATGTCATCGCGTATATAAACTTGTTCGGTAAATAATTTACAATTTTCGCTGTCACCGATCTTTGTAAATGTATTTAATGAAATTTGCATAATATACCCTACTCCTGCTGCATCAATTACAGCATAAGTGGGTGTTTTTTCAACTAATTTTCCTTCTACGTGATAGATCATTTTTTCATTCAAATTAGAGTCAAGATTTAAGACCTAAGAAGCAAGAGGTTGTTCATGTACTAAATTCTTTTGTCTTAACTCTTGGTTCTTAGATCTTAGTTCTTAAATCTTGGTTCTTAAATCTTAACTCTAGCATATTATTTTCTCGCCTGGGCATCCACCACAGCAATAGTGATCATATTCACAATTTCACGTACGGAACTTCCTAATTGTAAAATGTGAACAGGTTTTTTCATTCCAATTAAAATTGGTCCAATAGCTTCCGCACCACCTAATTCCTGCATTAGTTTGTAAGCAATATTTCCTGAAGCTAAATTCGGAAAAATTAGGGTGTTTACTTTTTTGTCAACCAGATCTGAGAATGGAAACTGTTCTTTTAATAATTCGTTGTTAACTGCAAAATTCGCCTGCATTTCACCATCCACAATCAATCCGGGGTAATTCTTATGAAGGAGCTCCGTTGCATCACGCATTTTGTTTGGCACTTCACCATCCGTTGATCCGAAATTAGAATATGATAATAATGCGATGCGTGGTGTAATGTTAAATTGTTTAACGCTATTGGCTGTAAGTACCGTAATGTCTACCAGATCCTGAACGGATGGATTTACATTCATAGTGGTGTCTGCAAAAAAGAAGGGCCCCCGTTTGGTGTTCAGAATGTACATCCCGGCCACACGGCTTGTGCCTTCCTGCACTCCAATAATTTGTAATGCGGTGCTGATAGGGTCTCCATACTTCCGGGTAAGTCCCGAGATCAATGCATCAGCAGCACCTGTTTCCACCATCATAGCGCCAAAATGATTTCGCTCACGCATAATTTTACGTGCCTCGTACTGGGTAAACCCTCTGCGTTTACGCTTGTTGAAGAAGATATCTCCAAAAGCAATTCTTCTGTCCTCTTCCGAAGCACTTCTCGGATCAATAATGGTAATGTCGGGCAAGCCCAAATTGTGTTCTTCAATTAACTTTTTGATCTTTTCCACATCGCCCAACAATATCGGCTTTGCAATACCCTCATCAGCCACCTGTTGTGCAGCTTTTAAAATTTTATAATGATCGGCCTCCGCAAATACCACACGTTTAGGGTTTTGTTTTGCTTTGTTGGTAAGGCTTCTGATAAGCTTACTATCAAGCCCCAAACGATTGATCAATACTTGTTTGTAAGCATCCCAATCGGTTATTTTATGTTGGGCAACACCTGATTGAATAGCCGCTTTAGCAACAGCCGGGGCAACAGTGTATATTAATCTTGAATCAATTGGTTTAGGGATAATGTATTCAGGACCAAAAGTTATATTCTTAGAATCATAGGCTAAGTTTACAGCATCAGGCACTGGTTCCTTTGCAAGTTGCGCAATAGCATATACTGCTGCAAGCTTCATTTCTTCATTAATTTGAGTTGCGCGTACATCTAAAGCTCCACGGAAAATGAAAGGAAAACCAAGCACATTGTTTACCTGGTTAGGATGATCGCTTCTGCCTGTTGCCATAATGATATCAGGTCGGGCAGCTATTGCATCCGCATAAGGTATCTCAGGATCAGGATTGGCCAAAGCAAATACAATAGGGTTATTCGCCATCGATTGTATCATTTGTTGATCCACCACATTGCCTTTCGAAAGACCAATAAATACATCGGCACCTTTGATTGCCTCTGCAAGCGTTTTTGCTTTTGTGGTGGAAGAAGCAAAAAATTGCTTTTGTACATCCAAATCAGTACGATCAACACTCAACACCCCTTTACTGTCGAGCATTACAATGTTTTCCTTTTTAGCGCCAACAGCTATATAAAGCTTAGCACATGAAATGGCTGAAGCTCCTGCACCATTCACCACTATTTTTACTTTTTCAATTTTTTTCTTTGCAACTTCACAAGCATTTAATAATGCCGCAGATGAAATAATGGCTGTGCCATGCTGATCATCATGCATTAATGGAATGTTTAATTCTTCTTTTAATCTGCGTTCGATCTCAAAGCATTCGGGTGATTTGATATCTTCTAAATTTATTCCGCCAAATGTTGGTGCTATTGCTTTTACAGTGTTTACAAACAGATCAATGTCGGTTGCATCTACTTCAATATCGAATACGTCAATATCAGCAAAGATTTTAAAAAGTAATCCTTTACCTTCCATAACGGGTTTTGATGCCAAAGCACCAATATTGCCAAGCCCAAGAACGGCAGTACCGTTTGATATTACAGCTACTAAATTACCTTTGGCTGTGTATTTATATGCATCTTCTGGATTTTTTTCAATTTCTAAACAAGGCTCTGCAACGCCAGGTGAATATGCTAATGATAAATCTCGCTGTGAACTATGTGGTTTTGTTGGTACAACTTCAATCTTCCCCGGTTTGCCTTGTGAATGATAATCTAATGCTTCCTGCTTTCTTAATTTTGACATCTTTCTAAAATTTTATGAATTGCGAATATAGCAATTTACCTTGAATTAGAGCCCAAACAAAAACCCCACTTTTCAGATGGGGTTTTGTATTAAAAAACGGTAAAAAAACAGAAAAGGTTAATACGGCAAAACAACTTGTTGAGGCACATTATTAATATCAACCCAGTTGAACTTATAACCATAAGGACATCCTGAAGTCATAACAGTTCCAAAAATATCCACACCATAAGTTGTGGTAAGTGTGAATGCTGTTGTGTAACTTACAACCACACCTGGCATTGGTCTATATAAACAAACGGAACCTGCCATGTAATAGGAAATTGCAGTTGGTACGTCCACAGTAAAAGGTTGTCCTAATCTGTTAGTTCCCCATACTGCTGCATGGCTATAAGAACCAAAAGTAGTATCTCCGGCTACGGTATTTGTTATCAAACCCAGCGCATGAGTAAATGTTCTTGTTTTTGCAACCATCCAAGTACGAGTAGTTCCATCATCAAAAGTTATTACCATATTAGCTCTTACCTGATGAACAATTGTACTGCCAAGCAAAAGTTGAACTAATCCACCTCCATTAACATTTTTAATACTATGAAAACCATTAAAGGTAAGAGATTTATTATCCGAAAGGCGGGTAACTTTATAATTGTTAAAGGTAATGATGGCTTTTGCACCAGCTGTTGTCCAGGTAGTTACTATTCCATTATATGGAAGTTGAATAACGATAGAACCAGTGCGGGAAGTTAAATTCAGGCAGTCGTTACCAGTATAGGTCAGGGTGATCTTACCTACAGATGCCATAGAAGTATCAACAGTCATATTACAAACAGCTTGCACATCTCTTGTTTGGGAACAATCCTGCATAGCATTGATCGCATCATCCATTGCGCGGTTACATTCGCTATCGAAATTATTCTGATCCTTAGCCTTTTGAGTTTGTTGAGAAGTGCTACCATCAGGAGTTGGCTGAGTAACTACTGGTGCAGTTGGGATTGGAGCCTCCTCTTTTTTACATCCGGCTATCGTTAATCCGATAAATGCAATTGCTAAAACAAGTTTAAAGATCGATTTTTTTGTGTTCATGATTTTTTTAAGTTTTTTAATGGTGATTTATGTAAACTAAGTGCATCGTAAAACCAGTATTCTCAAAACAGAAAATAATTTTTCAGGTCGAAAAGGGTTTTTAAGTATTAAGCGAAATTATAGAAAAAACAGTTACTGCACAAATATATTTTTTTGATTTATAACAAGTTACACATTAATTAAGGGCTGTTATGGATCAGCTTCTATGAAAAACTGAGCAAACAACCCCCCCATTTTTTTTAGGAATGGGGGGTTGTTTTAAAATTTAAAAAAAATCTTAATATGCTAAAATAATTTGTTGATTCGCACCCTGCCCATCTGTCCAGGAAAATTTATATCCAAAAGGACAAGAGGTTGTAGCATAACCGCTTGCATCAACACCATACGTAAGAGTAAGTGAGTGAGCAACACCGTAATGCACAATTACTCCGGTTAGGGGCTTATAAATACAATTTGTTATTGGATTATTTACGTCATAAGTAAAAGCTGTTGGCATATCAATTATAAAATTTTCTCCTATTCTGTTAACTCCCCAAAACGCAACATTGTTATGACCACCTAAAGTTGTGTCCCCTGCTGAAAGCGACTTAAGTACTTCAGTTGTATTATTGTAAGTAAGAGTTCTTTTTGCCGCAGACTTCCATGTACGAGTGGTGCCATCATCAAAAGTTAACTGCATGTCTGCGCGTACTTTATGAACAATTGGAGTCCCAAAATATAGTTGAAGCCATCCTCCACCGTTCACATTTGTAACTTTATGTGTACCGTTAAGGGTAAGCGATTTATTATTCGATACGTAAGTAACTTTGTAAGCATTAAAAGTAAGTGTTGCAGTTGCACCTGCAGTTGACCAGGTAGTTATAACACCATTGGAATATTGTAGCTGAATAGTGATAGAGCCTGTACGAATTTTGCCGGAACAAGCAGTACCATCATAATTCAATGTAATTTTACCAATGCTTTTGTAAGTTGAATCGATGGTCATTCCACAAGATTGCACACTCCTGGTTGTTGACACCTCTCCCATGGCTGAATTCGCTTCATCCATCGCCTGATTAGATTCATTCTCTGTATTCGATTGGTCAGATGCTCTTGTGGTTTGGCCTGCATTTTCAGCAGGAGTTACAGGTGGAACTACTGGTGCTTCCTCCTCTTTTTTACAACCTGTTATTAAGAAGACAGCAAATGCCACTGCAATAATACTCTTGAAAATTGTTTTGTTTGTTTTCATGTTTTTTTATTTTTTTTATTTAATTAAAAAAAGGTAATTTGAAATATAAAAAGGCTGAATTTATTTGTGTTCTTAAAAGAAAAGGTATTTTTTGATACAATTTTATTTTTTAAAACTTTCGTTGCAGAGCAAATTTATGCAATCATTGGCTATTAAACAAATTAATAATTATTATCGCTTTTTGTTTAACTGGCTTGTCTCTCAAATTTTCACTCCGATCATACACACATCGTCAATTTGTTCAAGGGTTCCCATCCAATTATTGAAAGAGGATTCAAGTTTTTCTTTTTGTTGAGTAGGGGAAAGTTGGGAATTTTGTAAAAGCATTTGCTTTAAAGCTTTTTTCTTAAGCTTTTTTCCATTTCCCCCTCCAAACTGGTCAGCGTATCCATCTGTAGATAAGTAAAACAAATCTCCTTCATTAAGCTGAAAGGAATGTGTTGTGAAAGGAAGCGGATTATCCGTTTTTCCAATAGCTTGTTTATTTGCTTTAACTTCTATCAGCTTGCCATTGGAAATATACCACAAAGGATTATTAGCACCGCTCCATTTTATTTCTTTTGTATTTGTATTGATTGTGGCAAGTGAAATATCCATTCCATCTTTTACCTCTTTATCGCTCCTGGAAAACGTTTCTAAAACAAGCTCCCTGGTTTTATCTAATATCTTCCCGGGCTCTGTTATTCCTAATTCCAACACCACCCTATTTAACGCATTACTGCAAATAACGCTTACCATTGCACCGGGAACCCCATGTCCTGTGCAATCTGCCGCAGCAATAAACAGAATTTCGTCCCTACGCTCCATCCAATAAAAATCTCCAGCTACAATATCCTTGGGCTTATAAAAAATAAAACTTGAAGGCAAGTATGTTTTTACATAATGATCTGGAGGAAGAATGGCTTCTTGCAATCTTTTTGCATAAGTTATTGAAGACAGAATTTCCTTCTGCTTTCCTTCTACAAGATTTTTTTGTTCTTCAATTATCTTATTCTGTTTCCTGGTAAACCTCCATCGATTAAAAACAAAAAGAGCAAATACCAAAACCATT
The DNA here is from genome assembly GCA_040388745.1 of Bacteroidota bacterium. Taxonomy (GTDB): domain Bacteria; phylum Bacteroidota; class Bacteroidia; order 2-12-FULL-35-15; family 2-12-FULL-35-15; genus 2-12-FULL-35-15. The sequence goes on from JAZKBF010000034.1 coordinate 19,176, forward strand.
ACTAAACTTCCGGTTATGCCATAAATAGCGACCTTCTGCTTCTGCTCCCTTTCGGCAGATATTGCCTTTTGTTTTTCATTCTCTTTTGCGTCAAGCGCTTTTTCTTTATCATACGTGTACTTTATCTCTTGTTTCATTATAGCCTTTTGGCTATTTTCGCTCAAAATACTATCACGCATCATAATATAAAGCTCATGCATCTTAAGTGCTTCTTTGTAATTTCCAGTTATTTTATAACTATTGAATAAAGACTGGCTTGCATCTTTTGTTGTCGCAACCAAACCTGCACTTTGGGCAATAACTAATGCATTTTTGTAATATTGGATCGCTTTTTCAATTTCACCTTTTTGCTTATATATTTCACCAATGTTAGTTAAAGAAGCGGCCATCCATTTTTTCTTCCCAATTTCTTCAAACATTTTCAAGCTTTTATTATAATAATCCAAAGCTTTAGCATTGTCCCCTTGGTTCTTATAAACGAGTCCTATGTTACCAAGGGCAAGTGCTATATTATTTTTGTCGCCAATTTCTTCGCTAATCTTTAAATAGTGAATAAAATATTCCATAGCTTTGGTTTTATTACCTTGATCAGAATATATGGAACCTATATTACTAAAGGCTATTGCCATGCCTCTTTTATCACCTATTGATTCTCTTAGCTTCAAGCTGCGTGTTTGGTAGTATATTGCTTTAGATGTATCGTTTTGTTCACGATAAATTCTTCCTATATTACTAAGAGTATTCGCCTCTCCTTTCTTATCACCAATTTCTTCATTTGTCTTCAAACTACGAGTATAATACTCGATCGCTTTTGCATTATCTCCCTGGTCCTGATAAACAATACCGAAATTATTCAGAGTAGCAGCAATGCCTTTTTTATCTCCAATTTCTGCTCTTATCTTTAAACTGCGGGAATAGTAGTTGATGGCTTTATCAAAATCGCCTTTATTATAAAAAATGATCCCAAGACTATTAAAGCCCAACGACTGTGCTTTTTTGAAAACCTTTTTTTCTGAATCAGATAAAGTTTCTTTTTTTAGGTTCTCATTGGCTAATTCAACAATCTTAAGATTGAGTTCCAGATCAAGTTTTGGATCAGATATATAAATGATATTGTCCCAGGCGGTATAAGCGTTTATTTTTAGGGTATCGTGTTGGGCTTTATTGATAAAATTTTTCAGGGAATCAACAGCCTGTTCCTGTTTAGGCGTTAACTGCCCCATCATCTCGAAGGAAATAAGAAATAGGCTTAAATAAAAAAGTTGTTTCATATAAAATTCATTCAAAATGCCTTAGAATGATCATTGGCCTATCGGATATATTAATAACCTTAACCGGCAAAACAGAAACTAAAATTACGGATAATTATTTAAATGCTAAAACAAATTTATATTGCTAGAAAAACTGCCATTTTATTACCCGGTTACATGTTTAAAATCACATTTTATTTTGTTCTGAATGCTATTAGAATCGATTTGTTTCTATTATATCCCTTGTATTGGAAAATATTCTTAATTTTATTCTTCAAAAATGTGGCTAATTACATAAAAATGTATGCTTTTTATTATTGTTAAAACACCCTCATGAATTACAAGGCTAAAATTTCCATTTCCATTTTTGCAATGGTGATCGGTTCCATTTTTATTTCGGAATATTCTTCTCCCGCAATTGGTAGCACCAGTGGCTCACCTGCCGGGCGCACAGGTTCTCCTGGAGATGGGGTAAGTTGTGCTGCTTCAGGATGTCACTCGGGGGGAGCTACTCCACAAGTTGGTTTAATAACATCCAATATTCCAATTGAAGGATATTCACCTGGTCAAACGTATACTATTACCGGAACTATTACCACATCCGGTAAAACAAAATTTGGTTTTCAAATATCCCCGCAAAATACAACCGGAAGTTTAAAAGGTTCATTGATTTTAACGAATACCTCCGCTACCCAACTGGTGGGGAGTGGAAAATATGTTACTCATAAATCTACCGGTACTTCTTTCCCTTCAGGTACTGCAACGTGGTCATTTGATTGGACTGCCCCTGTTGCCGGAAGTGGAGCTCTTACTTTTTATGGCGCATTTAATTCATCAAACAATAACGGTTCTTCAACTGGCGATGCAATTTCACTTTCTTCTTTAGCTGTATCAGAGGGGCCAGTGGGCATCGCAGATATTAATGACAATTCAAATCAAGTTGTTGTTTATCCAAACCCTGTCTCCGATAAATTATACATTACAACTAGTTTAACAGGGTCAGAAAATATGACAGTAGATATATTTGATGTTGCCGGTAAATTAGTAAAGGAAAGTAAAAATGCTGATGGACCTATTGATTTTAATGATATTACAAAAGGGTATTATGTATTAAAAATTAAAACTCCAGATGGCGTTTTTACAAAAAAAGTTGTTAAGGAATAATTTGAAAAACAGCAATGCAAACCTTTACCAAAGCCGAACGTTTATCCAGTAAAATAGAAATAGAGAACTTATTTGGAAAAGGTAAATCATTTAACAGTGCTCCTTTCAAAGTTATTTGGCTGGAAAAATCAGAGGGCGCCACTCCTGCAAAAATTGTTATAAGCATCCCTAAACGATTATTTAAAAGAGCTGTTGACCGTAATAGATTAAAACGATTGACAAGGGAGGCATACAGAAAGAATAAACTCCTGCTGTATGATAACCTGGCAACCAAAAAAATTCATTTAATGTTTATTTTCACCTCAAAAACAATTATTGAATATAAAGAAATGGAAGAAAAAATAATTTCAATTTTACAACGTTTAAGTAAAACCATTAATACTTAAATCAGGATTGAAACGAATTGCATCTCCTTTCAGCTATTTATTCATAGGCGTGATAAAAATATATCAATATACCATTTCGCCCATGTTGGGCGTTTCTTGTAGATATGAACCTTCTTGCTCTAAATATGGTATTGAGGCCTTACAAAAACATGGTTTCTTTAAAGGGAGTTATTTAACAATAAAACGTATTTTATCCTGCCATCCCTGGGGCGGACATGGGCATGATCCTGTACCATAAAAAAGGTAATTAAACAATTGAACAGTCTACTATTTCATAAATTAGTGATTTGTTAAAATTTGTAAATTGGCATAACTAATTTTGTATTTATTCGTTAACCTGTAAAAACACCATTTCGTAAATTTTAAGAATTCGTTATTCGTAGTAGTTTTCGTAAATTTGTATTGATTTGTAATTTGAAACACATGAAGGCTTTCATCAAAAAATTTAAAATATTCTTTATCACTGCTCTTATCGGAGGCTATGCAATAATCTCGTATAGCTTTGTTGACAGCTATTTCGAGGTTTCTAAAAATCTCGATATTTTTGCGACCTTGTTTCGCGAACTTAATATTTACTATGTTGACGAAACAAATCCCGGGGATCTGATAAAAAAAGGAATAGATGATATGTTAGAATCATTGGATCCTTACACTAATTACATTCCCGAATCTGAGATCGAAGATTATCGATATATGACCACCGGGCAATATGGTGGTATTGGTGCTCTTATTCGCCAGGATGGAGAATATGTGGTTATCTCCGAACCATACGAAGGATTTCCTGCACAAAAATCGGATCTAAGAGCTGGTGATAAAATTTTAAGAATTAATGATACCGATGGTAAAGGAAAAAAAACAGAAGACATTAGCAAATTTCTAAAAGGTCAGCCCAGCAGTGTTATTAAAATACTGATTGAACGTGAAGGGGAGAAAAAACCTATTGAAAAGATAATAAATCGTGAAGAAATTAAAATAAAAAGTGTTTCGTATTCAGGTATGTTAAACTCAAGTATAGGCTACATAAAGCTTACCGGTTTTACAGAAAATGCTGCTAATGAAGTAAAAGAAGCATTGGTGGAATTGAAAAAGAATCCTGAATTAAAATCATTGGTATTTGATCTACGCGGGAATCCGGGTGGTTTGTTAAAAGAAGCCGTTGAAATTGTGAACCTGTTTGAAGAAAAAGGAACTGATATTGTTAGCACACGTGGTAAAGTAAAAGATTGGGATAAAATGCATAAAGCCATTAATGTTCCGGTTGATACAGAAACCCCGATCACAATACTGATTGACAGAGGCTCGGCATCAGCCTCCGAAATTGTTTCGGGTGCATTACAGGACCTTGATAGAGCGGTGGTAATTGGCCAGCGTTCGTATGGTAAAGGACTGGTGCAACAAACACGCCCATTGAGCTATAATGCCCAGTTGAAAGTTACCGTTGCCAAATACTATACACCAAGTGGCCGTTGTATTCAGGCTTTGGATTACTCACATCATAATGATGATGGAAGTGTTTCTAAAGTTCCTGATTCATTAATATCGGCATTCAAAACCAGGAATGGCCGTATTGTATATGATGGTGGAGGTATTGCTCCGGATATTTCTACAGAAACACAAAAATACAGCAGCATTCTCACTAGTTTAGTGACCAAAAATTTAATATTTAATTACTCAACAAAATATCGTGTTGCTCATGCTTCAATTATTCCTGCAAAAGAATTTAAATTGTCGGATACTGAATATGATGAATTTGTTACTTTCCTTACAGGAAAAGATTACGACTATATCACGAAGACCGAAAAATCATTGGATGAATTAAAAGAAGATGCCAAAGACGACAAAGCTTTTGAAGCCATCAAAGCGGATATTGATGCCTTGAAAGTTAAAATAATGCACAATAAAGGAGAAGATCTGATAAAATATAAAGCTGAAATAAAACAATTTTTAGAGGAAGAGATCGCATCGCGTTATTATTTTCAAAATGGCCGTATGGAGGCATCTTTAAAAGATGATATAGATTTGAAGGAAGCAATAAGTGTTTTAAATGACAGTGCGCGGTATAAAAAAATATTAACAACTATTGTAAAGTCGGAAAAGCCTTTTTACAACCAGGATGAAGTGAAGAGGAAAAATTTGAAGAGTATTGAGGGTGAAGAGGAAAACTAAAATATCGATTCAATAATTCTAATTTTCAGATAGCTATTTCAATCTTAAAACAAATCGCTTCATGCTGCACTTGTTTCAGCATCATAAGATTCCGAAACAAGTTCGGAATGACCAATATCATTTCAAGAAAAAACACAGCTAAAAAACACGATACTTTATCGATCTTATTTTTTCAAGGATAAAACGCTCCGTGTCATATACCGTATAATTTTTATTGTTTTTTGTCTGCAATTGCAAAAGATTATGTCTTGATCTCTCCAATAATGGCAAGCCTTTTCGAAACAATAGTATCGCCTTATAAATAGTAGTATTTCCTTTTATAAGTTTACTAAAACATCGGATCCATAACCAGCATTTAAAAAAAAGAAGCTGTCCGTTCATTAAATGCAGGTGATTTAAAATAATACGGTTACGCTCTATAATTATTTTCACTTTTTCCGATTTCAATTTACCAATAGTGGAAGAGATCGCGTGCATACAAACTGATTTTGGTTCAAAATAACACTTCCAGCCTACCCGCCAGGCACGAATCCCTAAATCGGCATCTTCATAATAATACGGTGCATATATCTCATCAAAACCTCCCAATTGCCATAATTTTTCGCGGTTCATCAAAGCATTGGCGCCTGAAAGAAAAAAGCTCGGAAGCCACATTTCCTGAGCTTCCGTGACTGGGATATAGTTGATTGTTGTTTTAATTCCTTTTATACTTGTCTTTGGGTATTTTGCACCATCTTGAATCCCTGAACCATCCAGACCAACAATTTCCCCCATTACACCAAAGGTATCAGAGGCTTCAAAATATTTTAATTGATCAATAAAATAATTTCCTGAGAGTTGTACATCAGAATTCAGAGCCAATATCAATTCGTGCTGAGCAGCAAAAATCCCTTTATTGATTGTAGGTGAAAAACCTTTATTCGATTCATTAACAAGCAATTTAATATCAGGATACTGCTGTTGAATAAATAAGATCGAATCATCAGTTGAAGCATCGTCTATAACAATCACTTCGTAATTTATCTGGGCATATTTTAATGCGAAAAACACTGAAGGCAAATTAGCTTCGAGTAAATTTTTCCCATTGTAATTGGGGATCACCACAGATATGGAAGGAGCAGAAATGACTTGCTTATAATTGTTCATAAAGACCTATATATGCTTTTGCGGCATTTTTCCACGAAAATTGTTTTGTCCAGTTGATGGACCGTTCCGCCTTTTCAGGATCACTATTAAAATCATTTAGTCCCTTTTTAAAAACTTCCATCATATGTTCTGGACTGAAATTATTCCAGTAGTATGCTTCAGTTCCTCCAATTTCGGGCAAGCTGGTTAAATTTGATAAAAACACCGGCTTTCCTAAACTCATCGCTTCGACCACCGGAAGTCCGAAACCTTCCGTTAAAGAAGGAAAAACAAAAGCCTTGCAGTTCTTATACAACCAATATTTTGTTGAATCATCAATTGTTCCCGGGAAATGTAGTTGTTTATCTACACCTGTTTTTTCAGCAGCTTTACTGATCTCTTTTGCATAATCCGAACTATTGTCTCCTGCAATTACCAAATGTAATTGTTTGTTGTTCTGTAATAAGGGAAGTAGGGTGTGGAAATTTTTTTTTGGAGAAACAATACCGATCGAAAAAATAAAATCGTCCACTCCTTTCTGTGCGATAAAATCGGGCTTTGGTGCATCCTCTATTATTTTCAAAGAATTACCATTGTATATCACATGTACCGGTGTATCATTCAATTGTAAATTTTCTCGTACAATAATCTCAGTAAATTTTGATATTACAGTAATTGCACTTGCTTTGTTTACTCTTTTTTGAAGACTGTTCAGTTTACGTTTTTGTTTTGCTCCCTTATATTTTTCCAGAAAATTTAAATCATGAATAGTTAAAATAAGCTTTGTGTTTTTATGGTTAGGCAAATAATGAGAGTCTTGCTGTAAACAATGCCATATATCGTATTCACTACTGTTGATAGGTAATAATTTATGGAAAGCAGACTGTTTTACATAATTAAACTCTTCCCCAAAAATGTTTTTTTGAAATGCAGGTAAATAGAAATCGAGTTTAAGATCTTTAGGATCAATAAGCCGAAACTGTTCGCCAATATTCAAACAGAATTGCCCCAATCCACTATTGGGGTTCTTCAGTTTTTCCATCTCTACTAAAACATGTTTCATTTTTTATACAATTGTTTCAATTTAAAATATTTTAAATAGGTGGAATGTGCAGATATTTTACAGATCATAAAACCATAATATCCATCCAGTATTCCGAGTTGAAAAAAATAACTTTGAATAAATTTCACAACCGGACTAAGGTATGATCTTATTAAATTTGTTCTTTTGCCATCCGCAAATAGTGCATTCGCGGAAATAGAAGAAAATTTTTCTGTTTGTTTGATATGTTCTTCAATAGAATAATAACTGTAGTGTAAAATATTTCCCTTTAAATTGGACGTGTTTTTATCTCCCAGATCTAATTCATATTTATCATGAGGATTAGTGCCTCCCCATTTGCCTTTTCTTGAATCCCACAACCGCAGCTTCTTATCAGGATACCAGCCACAATGATATATCCATTTCCCGCAGTAATTGGTTAAACGGTTCATATAATAACCATCGAATTGCCAATTTCCTTTTATTTCTATGATCGCTTTTTTTAACGTTTCGTCCAATGCCTCGTCAGCATCGAGAGACAATATATGAGGGTATTTTGCTTGTGTAATTGCCCAATTTTTTTGTTCGATGTGTCCATCAAATTTATGCTGAATAAATCGTACACCATTCGCTTTACAAATCTCTTCTGTTCTATCCGTTGAAAACGAATCTACTACAACAATATCATCAGCAATACCCTGTATTGATTCCAGACAACGTGCAATATTTTTTTCTTCGTTAAACGTTATAATAACAATCGAAAGCTTTTGCATTCTTCAATTCATAAAATTTGTATGATCACAAAAATAACAAATAAATCAGCCCTTCCTAACCATCGTCCCTCCTACCTTCACAAATTGAAGAAGAACTAACGCATGATCGAAAACTGGTAGCTCAGAAAGCAACACCTCCTCCATTTGCAGTGGTTGAGAAGGCGTTTTTTTTCAAAACCATTTTGCCATGTTGCTGATTTTAAGTAAATTCGCTTTCCAATTTAAAACAACATGAACAAACAAATTTTAAAATTTTCGTGCATTGCAACAGCTATTGCACTTGTATCCTGCCAAGGCAGTGGTAAAAAAGAAGAAGGCGCAGTATTAAATGCCGGTTTCAACATGGAGAACATGGATAACACTGTAAAACCAACAGATGATTTTTATCAATTTGTGGACGGTAACTGGATCAAAAACAATCCTATTCCTGCATCAGAAAGCCGTTGGGGCAGTTTTAATGAATTGAATGAAAAAAACACAGCTAAGCTTAGAGCTATTTTAGAAAGTGCTGTTGCTGACAAAGAAGCGTTGCCAGGAAGTAATTCTCAAAAAATCGGTGACTTTTATTCACTGGCTATGGATTCGATAAAATTAAATAAAGATGGTGCGAGTCCTTTAAAAGAAGAATTTGCTGCCATTGAAAAAATTGCTTCTAAAGATGATCTGATCAAAAACATTGCTCACCTCCACACTATTGGAATTTCTGCTTTGTTTATTGGATATGTTGGTCAGGACCCTAAAGTGAATACTTTATATATACCTCAATTATATCAAGGTGGGATTAGTTTACCGGATAGAGATTATTACACCAACACAGATGAACGTACATTAGGGATCCAAAAAGCATATTTGGAGCATGTTACTAATATGTTCAAGCTTTTAGGTGACAATGCAGAAGTTGCTGAGAAAAACGCTAAAACTATTTTCAGTATTGAAACCAACCTGGCAAAAGCTTCAATGACAAACATTGAATTACGTGACCCGGAAAAACAATACAATAAAAAAACATTTATTGAACTTTCTAAATTAACACCAAATGTAAACTGGGTAACCTATTTAAGTGGTGTGGGTGTGACCGAACTTACTGATGTAATTGTTTGTCAACCTGAATTTTTCCAGGAAATTTATCGTTCAATTGATAAGGTTTCCATCAGTGATTGGAAAACCTACTTACGCTGGACCTTGATCGATCAAACTGCTAATAAATTAAGTGATGATTTTGTGAACGAACAATTTAAATTTAATGGAACCATTTTAATGGGAACCCCGGCTTTAAAACTTCGTTGGAAACGCGCTTTGGAAGCTACGGACGGCTCATTGGGTGATGCTTTGGGACAATTATTTGTTGAAAAACATTTTTCGGAAGACAGTAAAAAACGTGTTGCTGAAATGGTTGAAAACCTAATTGCTGCATATAGAGTGCGTATCAACAGCCGTGAGTGGATGGGTGAAGAAACAAAAAAACAAGCACAGACCAAGTTAGATAAAGTGATGAAAAAATTTGGCTATCCTGATAAATGGAAAGACTATTCTTCATTGGATATCAAACGTGATTCTTACGTACAAAACTTTATGCGTGCCAATACCTATTCATTTAAAGAAATGATAAACAAGTTAGGTAAGCCTATTGACCGTGCTGAATGGGGCATGTCTGCACCAACGATCAATGCATACTATAACCCATCAATGAACGAAATTGTTTTCCCTGCTGGAATTATGCAACCGGTGTTTTTTAATCCTGAAGCTGATGATGCTGTAAATTATGGTTGTATGGGTGCAATTATTGGCCATGAATTAACACATGGTTTTGATGATCAAGGCGCGCAATATGACGCAGATGGTAATTTAAAAAACTGGTGGACCGAGGAAGATCTGGCACGATTTAAAGTAAAAACAGATATGCTTGTTAAACAGTTCAATGATTATGTTGCTGTTGATGACCTGCATGTAAAAGGTGAGCTTACTTTGGGCGAAAACATTGCTGATCTGGGAGGTTTAACAATTTCATATTATGCATTAAAAAAATCGATGGAAGGTAAACCTGTTCCTGAAAAAATTGATGGATATACTGCTGAGCAGCGTTTCTTTATGTCGTGGGCACAAGGCTGGAGAATTAACATGCGTCCCGAGTATTTAAAGAACATGTTACAAACTAATCCTCATTCACCTGGTAACTTCCGTGCAAATGGTCCTCCAAGCAATATGCAAGAGTTTTATGATGCCTTTGGAGTAAAAGAAGGAGATAAAATGTTCCGTCCGAAAGCTGAAAGAGCTGAGATCTGGTAATCTTTTTTGAGATCTAATTTATAATGAAAAGCGTCCCGCAAATACTGCGGGACGCTTTTTTTTGTTTAAAATGAAAGGAACCGATCCGAATTATTAAATGGGACATCCTATGTTAAATTTTAAAATTTCGTTTGTGCACATTTGTAAACATTCGAATTCAACCCATTCATCAAGTATTTCAAAAACAATTTAGCCTATTTTTTTTGTTATATTTGTTTAAATAAAAAAACATGAAGCAATTTTCTTTACTCACCTTATTTGTTCTTTTTTTCACATTCTCACACGCTCAGGACACTATCGTTAAAAGCAATGGCGATCAAATAGTTTGTAAAATCATAGATGTATACCCTACAGAAATAAAGTATACAAAGATCGATTCTCTGAATGGTCCTGTATATGCTGAAAGCAAATCCAACATCCAACTAATTAAATATTCCAACGGAACTAAAGAAGAGTTCAAACCTCAGCAATTGAATAACACCTTAAAACCTGCCGAAAACAATCCAAATTATTCTACCAAACCTGTAATTCCAAATGGTAAAATTGAAGCCGATGGTAGAGGATTTTGGTATAATGGTAAATGGATAAAGGAACGTGAAATGCACAATATACTATTAACAAATAATGATCAACAAATAAACTCATTGGTTAATAGTGCAAAAAAGAGCAGGCGATTAAAACATTGGGGATATGCTGTTATACCATTAGCATTGATAGGAAACATTTTTATTACCAATTTGAACGATCCTGAAACAGGGGGTGTAGTATTTGATATAACCGGTGCCTCTCTTTGTTTTTCGGGTGCAATTGCCTTTTCGATTACTAATATCTATTTTAAACGTAAGCAAAAGATTTCTAATTCTGAAGCAATTAAATTGTATAATTCGAAGTACTAAATAGAAAAACTCATTCAAAAAATACAACCTTTATGAAAAAACGTTTTTTAATCGGTATTATATTACTTTGCAGCTGTTTAACAAATGCTCAGGACACAATTGTAAAACGGAATGGCGAAAAAATACTTTCTAAGATCATTGAAATATCTGAAACCGAAGTAAAATATAAAAAATTTGATTTTCAGGACGGACCCAATTTTATTGAAAACAAATCCGACATACAATTAATAAAGTATTCCAATGGTACTAAAGATGAATTCAAGTTTCAACCCAAACAAAAGGAAAGTAAAACTGATTATTATTCAGGACCGGTAAAGTCAACTATTAAAATTGAATCTGATAATAATCGGTTCCGCTATAATGGGAAAAGGATCAATGAGCCGGAATTGCATAGGATACTTATTAGTAATAATGACCCACAAATAACCTTATTGAAGAATTCTGCCAGACGTTACAAAAAATTACAATACATAGGGTTGGGCGGCCTTGCATTTGGAGCTGCAGGGGTTCTTTCTTTCGCTGCTGCAGAACTTTTAGATGCACCTGGTTTAAATGTAGTTGGAGGTGTTTTTATCGGTGTTGCTGTATCTTTACCTATTGCAGCAATCTATTTTAAGCATAAGCGGAATGTTGCTAATGCTAAAGCAATAGAATTGTATAATTCAAAATTTAAGGATTAAGACTTGAATTACTTAGCGATAAGTAATCAATTTTGAATGATACAGACTAATCCGAAAATTCTCAAGCTATCTCCAATCGTTATCCAACATTCATAAACATTGAACCCATTTTATTATATTTGTTCAAATAAAAAATAAAACATGAAAAAGATTTTTTTACTCTCCCTGTTAACTCTGTTTTGCACGTTCTCCTTTGCTCAGGACACTATTATTAAAAGCAATGGAGATCAAATATTTGCTAAAATATTAGAGATCTCAACAACAGAAGTTAAATATAAAAAATTCAATTTTCAGGAGGGGCCTATATACATTGAAAGCAAGTCCAACATACAATTGATCAAATACTCGAACGGTACCAAAGAAGAATTTCAATCCCAACAAACGAAGACTGCTGATATACCGGTGGAAAATTCCAGCGATTATTATTCAGGACCGGTAAATACAAATAATAAAATTGAAAGGTATGGTAATCATTTTCGATACCAGGGAGAAAACATCAGTGAAAATGAACTTCACGATGTATTGTTTAAAAGCAAAGACAAACAAATAATGTCGTTGACAGGTAATGCAAAAGATGCCAAGAAATTACAATACATTGGATTTGGTGCTATTCCGCTAGGTGTGGGAGCATTTTATTTTTTAGCAAGGGGGCTATTTGGTACTTCTTATTATAATCAACGCCCTAATTCAGGATATATGACCCTCAGTGCACTTTGTTTAGCGGGAGCAATAACCTGTCCAATTACATCAGGCTATTTTAAACATAAACGAAATACATCCAATAGAGAAGCGATAAAATTGTATAATACAAAGTTCTGATATAAAATTACTACCATTTGGCAAAAGCGCCATTCCTGCCTTCTTTCCCTCTAAGTTCAGTGCGCATTTACGATTTTAATAGCCTTGAGTAAGGGGTTCCCTTATTATAGACCAGTCAGGTTTTAAAAACCTGACTGGTCCTGCTATAATAAGAGGCATGGGGGATATTGGTTATGGGCATTTTTTTGATTCGGGACTATCCAAAAACTTTTTCGCATTTGCATTTGCAGGATCTAAGTCCAACACCTTTTTAAATTGAATTTTTGCGGCACAAAAATCTTTCATATTTAGCAGATACACACCCATATATGTATTCGCTTCAATTAGATCTTTCTTATTCTCTTCAGGTTTTACTTTAGTAAGATACTGTTCATAAAAAGGTTTAGCCAACCATTTTTCATTTTTAAGATCTTGCTGAACATTCACTTTCGCTTTCCACAAATATCCTAAAGCCAAATCAGGCTGCAGTCTGATCATTTGAGAAGTGGCGGAATCCGCTTTTACGAAATCTTTAGAAAAGTAGTAGGCGCGGGCCAAGCCAAAATAATCATTAATAGTTGCTTTATTTGCAGCAATTTTTTTATCAAAAAAACTGATCGCTTCCGGATACTTTTTCATTTTCATGTAAATAGTTGCAATATCACCATTCAATTCTATTTTATCAGGTTGTAATTCCATTGCTTTCGTGAAGCTGATCAGTGCCAATGAATCCTGAGCGTTTTTGGATAATAATTTTGCCTGGTATTCGTAATCCTGTGGGATAATTTTTGTATCAGCATTTACTTTTGCAAAGAATGAATTGCTACTTGTCAAACCTGATTTATAATCCGGTGGTATTGCATCATAAAAAGAATAGGAAAGATAACGGTATAAATAAACATTGTTAGAATCGCATTTTAAAGCTTCTCTGGCCGCTTCAATTGATTCGGTATAATGTTTTGCCTCCAATAAAAAACCGGCATAACGCGCTCGTGCAGCGCAATCATTATTTATTTCTAAAAAGCGTTTGTATTTCCCCACTGCATTATTATATTGCCCTGCTCTGAAATAGATCTCAGCCATTTCGCGGTAAGCAGGCGCAAAAGACGAATCGATCAAACTTGCTTTTTTGTATGACTCTAAAGCAGCAGTGTAATTTTTTGAACGATTCCAAAGTTTCCCAATACGTAAAATTGCTGTAACAGATTTTGGGTCCAACTTGGCAGCTTCTTCATAAAATGCGATCGCTTTAGATCCATCGTTACTTTGCTCCAATACAGCATCACCTTTTAAAAGAAATATCTCTGGGTTTTTAGGCTCCAGTTTTTGTGCCAGATCAAGTAATTTATTAGCCTCTGCAAAATCTTTTGTTTCTTCACTAATGTATGCTTCAGCAATCTTTATTAAAGTAGTTGCATTTTTCCCGGCAGCTAAAGTTGTTGCTTTGTAAAAATTAGCTTTCGCCTCCGCTGACTTCCCCTGGTGCCAATCCACTTTTCCTAAGCCAACATATGGAAGAGGCTGAGTAGCATTAACATCAGCTCCTTTTTGATAGGTAGCTTTTGCCATTTCCATATTTCCATTTTTGAAAAAATTCTCACCATAATAAAAATAAATTTCACCATTACTTGCCTGCGTTGAAAGCAGTGTTTTAAATGAAGCATCAGCTCTTTCAAACTGCTCATTTGTAGATTGTTTTATCGCATCAGTTAACGTTTGTGCCGACAAAGAAGAAACTGCAATAAGTGAAGAAATAAAAAAGTATTTAGCGATTTTCATAAATATGTTTCTAATTTAAATTTTATGTTTATTGAGATACCGATAATGGGAACGTTAAGAACTTACAAATCTATCATTAAAAGTAGCAATTACGGCTTCATCAATTCATTTTTTATCGTTATTCGTAACCAAAAAGTTTATCTTGTATTAACTTCTATAAGCCTTATTGGAGCAATGGCTGGTATTAATCCTGCCTTTAAAATCATTATCTGCCCTTTTTCTCCAGCCACAAAGGATACAAATCCCATACCAAGACCTGCACGGGTTTGCCTGTTGATCATATAAACGCTTCTTGTAAGAGGATACTCTTTTGTTTTTATGTAGGCCTGATAAGGCTTTACAGCCACTGAAGCACTGTCTTTTGCGAGAGAAAGAACTTTTATTTTTTTTAAAAAACTTACCGTTAACGTATCATCGCTGTCGCTGATCCAGTTAACACTTAACACACCAATTGCATTTTTATGCTTGCTCACATAATCTATTACTTCGGGATTCGACTTCACAGCAAAAGCATTTTTTGAAAATTCTTTCCCAAGAAGTAATGTATCCTTGATATAGCTTGTGTTTGCTGAACCATTATTATCAAACACCACATTGATTTTCCCAAGCTGGGATTGATCATTAATTTGTTTCCATAGGGAATCGTTGCCCAGCAAAATGGATTTCATTTTGTCAACAGTCATGGCAGTATCTGTATTCTCATTATTAATAACAAAAGCAATGGCATCTTCCGCAATTTTAGTAGATATTGGGAAAATGTTTGCCTGTTCAAATGCTTTGCGCTCATTATTTGTTAAATCGCGACACATTACCACCACCTTACACGAATCGTTTATTAAGCGCTTAATAGCTTCGTCTTCAGGCAAATACATTGCATGCACTTTTGCATTTTGATACAACGATTCGAAGGTATATATTTCAGTATCAAACAATTGCTGAAAAGATTCATCCACAACAATATTTACTTCACCGGAAGTTGGAGTATCAGTTGGCTCCGGCTTCCCCGGCTTACAACTTGAAATAATTATGGCAATTGCAATTATGTATAGATACCCTGATGAATGCTGGATTCGTGCAAGTTTATTTAGCTTCTGTTTTAACATTTTGTGGTTCCTCCGTTAATTCTTTTTTCTTTTTTGGGGATAGTGTTTTTATATGTGTATGCTTTTTTTTATACCTGCGATAAGCTATAAAAAGCCTTAAAACGCTATACGAAATAAGCACCGATCCTATTATTTCCCTTCCGTCCGGTAAAAAATGGATCCATGTATCAGTGAATAAAAATAAGATGCCAATAACTAAATAAAAAACAAAAAGTACAAAACTAAGATACAAGCGTACTTTATTCCAGATATTTTTTATTGCTATTTTAAAATCCATTTGATAATTTTATACGAACTACAACTAAAGCCTATTTGTTTTTATTGTCATCCTCTGGGTTTTTCAGTAGGGATCTTGTTCTTATTAATGAGTTTTTGCCAATGATTTACAAGATCCCTCTTCCGCAAAAGCGGAATCGGGATGACAGTTGCAGATAAAAATCATTTTCTCGTACCATTTTCTTTACTCAATCCACAAAGAACATTAATGGCAAGAAAAACCTGCTCATTTAGTTCATTCCAAATTTAGAATCCACACATTTGAATACTCGCCTTTGTATTTGGCGCGTTCCAAATCAGCATCCTTTTTATTATTTGTTTTCAAAGCAAAAATGTTATACATCTTTGTTATCTTGTTTTGCATAATTTTTGTATTCCTGTGCCCTTTAAGGATAGTAGCGGCTTTAAATCTCTCAGCATTTTCTTTACTTCCAAAAGTACCTATAACAATATAAAATCCATTACCGGCAAACTCCCCCTTTTCATCAACATAACCATCTCTTTTAGAGGAAGGTAGTCCTGATGGCGAAACGACCGGAACCATTTGGCTCGGCTGGCTTTTTTTTGTTTTTTCAAGTTCCGGATCTACTTTATCAATTTCTACATTTGAATTAGGCTTTTCAATTGATTGAATTCCTAAAACCTCCTTATCAACCGGAACTTCCTTTTTTGCATTTACAGAATTTGTGGACTTCGCACTCTCTTCTTTTGACTTTAGAATTGCTTCTACTAACAGGTCGATCTGAGCTTGATTATTATCTGATCTTATTTTTAATTCAGCGATCAGTGAATCCTGCTCCGTATTGGATGGAGTTTTCACTTCTGCATTTTTCAATTTTACAAGCTCCATTTTTAACCGATCGATCTGTGCTTGATTTGTATCAGATTTCAATTTTAATTGTCCTATTACCACAGTGTTATCAGTAGCCGGTGATGTTATTGTCCCTGCAATTTTTGTTCTGGCATTATCCACTTTTAATTGATCGATCTGCGCTTGATTGCTTTCCGATTTAGCCTTTAACATGGCAAGTTTAACATCGGAGCCTTGTGAATTAACCAGCGCTAAACTATCGCTTGACTTTCTGGCTCTTTCAGCTTCTTTTGCTTTTGCAAGTTCCTCTTTTAATTGATCGATCTGAGCCTGATTTGCATCCGATTTTGCTTTTAATTGGGCAATCACTGCATCATTCTCTTTATTTGATTCAGGAATTTTTTTTGATGCCTTCGTATTTTCAAGTTCTGCTTTTAAGCGCTCAAACTGAACTTGATTTGTATCTGACTTTGTTTTCAATTGTGTAAGCAAAGCATCAGTTTCCGAAATCAAAAAATGACGTAATACACTGTCTTTTGACCTTCTGCTAACTTCCATTGCTGCTTCGGTTTCCTTATCTTTTGCAAGTTCCCGTTTTAATTGACCAATCTGAGTTTGATTGGTATCGGATTGTGCTTTTAATTGACCTATCACTAAGGTATTATCAATTGGCCGATTCACTGTTCCGGCTATTTTTGTTCTGGCATTGTCCACCTTTAACTGATCGATCTGGGATTGATTACTTTCTGATTTGGCCTTTAGTTGAGCAATGACCGCTTCGGTTTCCTTGGCTTTTGCAAGTTCAGCTCTTAATTGATCGATCTGTACCTGATTTGAATCGGACCGTGCTTTCAATTGACCTATCGCCAAAGTATTATCAACTGGCCGATTCACTGTTCCGGCTATTTTTGTTCTGGCATTGTCCACTTTTAACTGATCGATCTGGGATTGATTACTCTCCGATTTCGCTTTTAGTTGGGCTATGGTCGCTTCTGTTTCCTTTGCTTTTGCAAGTTCAGCTCTTAATCGATCGATCTGTACCTGATTTGAATCGGACTGTGCTTTCAATTGACCTATCACCAATGTGTTATCAACTGGTCGATTTACAGTCCCTGCAATTTTTGTTCTTGCATTGTCCACTTTTAACTGATCGATCTGGGATTGATTACTTTCAGATTTGGCTTTTAATTGGGTAAGTTTAACATCAGAACCGCTCAAATTAAAAAGCAATACACTATCGTTGAATTTTCTTGCATCCTCTCTGGCCGTTTCGGTATTCTTTGCTTTTTCAAGGTCCGCCTTTAATTGATCGATCTGAGCCTGATTTGCATCAGATTGTGCTTTTAATTGTTTGCGTAAGGCATCTATCTCAACAGTTAACTCTATTTGCTTTAAACTGTCGTTTAATTTTTGAGGATTTGATTTGGAGGTTTCTGTTTTCTTTGCTTTTGAAGACTCTCCGTTAGAAACATTGGAATAACCTGAGGACTGGGCTATTGCTAATTCAGCAATCATAAACAGAGAAAGAAAGGTAAATAAAAGGCTTTTCATACAAAAAACGTCTGTTTATATTGGAAATATGATGTTTTCAATAACGATATAGTGCTTTTGCAAAAATATTAAATTTAATCAATATTTGGTAAATTTATTAAGATGAATAAGACATCCACAAAATCCAGTTAAAATCAAAAAAGAGGACTTAAATGTCCTCTTTTTTGAAAATTAGTTGCCAATCCTCTTTTTTATGAAATGGGACCTATTTCTTTTTACCACCTATTTTTATAGGGTTTTTTTGAAAGGTACCTTTTCTTTTGTATTGTCTTTTTTTCTTAGTTGTTTTTGGTTTTAATTTCAAATCAACTTCATTCGTAGAATCTACATTTGATCCTAAAGAGTAACCCGGAGCAACCTTTACAATTTCAAATTCAATTCTTCTGTTTTTCTTACGGCCTTCTATGCTATTATTGCTTTCGATAGGATCACTTGATCCAAAACCTTTGTAGGTCATCCGGTCCTTGTCCACGCCTTTGCTAACGATATAGTCAAGCACCGCTTTTGCTCTTTCTACCGACAGCTCCTGGTTGGTTTTTGAGGATCCAAGATTGTCTGTATGTCCAGATACTTCAATTTCAAGTGAAGGAATATCCTTCATAAGTTTTACGAAAACATCCAGAGCTACAAAAGATTCTTTTTGCAAAGTAGTTTCGCTAACATCAAAAGAAATATTATTAGCAATTATTTTTTTACCCACTTCCAATGCCTGTGAAGTTGTATCACTCGATTTTGGTCTTGGAGTCTCCAGGATCTTTGAAAGCGACTCTTTAGCATTTCCAGAGGAGATCGAGTATTCAGGAGCTACTTTTGTAACTTGAAATTCGGTTCTTCTGTTTAGCTTGCGTCCTTCTTTAGTATCATTCCCGGCAATTGGCTGGCTCGCGCCATAACCTTTATAAGTGATACGATCTTTATCGCCACCTTTACTGATCATATAATCACGTACTGCTTTTGCTCTTAACCTGGATAATCTTTCGTTATTTGCTGCAGGCCCTGTATTATCAGTATGTCCTGAAATCTCAATTTCGAGAGAAGGAATATCCTTCAATAATTTCAAAGTATTATCCAACTCGGGAAAGGATTCTTTTCCCAATTTAGACTGGTTGAGTTCGAATGCAATGTTGTTCATGATCAATTTTTTTCCTACTTCCACTTTCTCCAATGTAACATCGTCCAATTTTTTATCGGATCCGGATTCAGGAGTTACATTGAATGATTTATATAAGTATCCTGATTTTGTAATAAGGATATCAATTTGCTTACCGGAAGGAACCGACATACGGACGTAACCATCTTTCTCAACCTTAGGAGTTGCAATCACCTTATTACTTGCAACATCAGTAACTTTAACCTGCGCATCACTTATCGGATTGTTTTTTTCATCAACCAATCGGATCGTGATAGATGCTGTGTTTTCTGAAGCATCACTTGTTCCGGCTTTTGACTTTTCAAGTTCCGCTTTCAATCTGTCAATTTCAGCTTGATTTGCATCTGCTATGGCTTTCAATTTAGCAGCCAACGCCAGATTAAATTCATCTGCTTCCTTACCCGTTGTTGGTGGAATTACTACAGTTGTTTTTGCTTTTTCGAGTTCTTCCTTTAATTTCTTATTTTCTTCCTGGCTTGCATCATAATCCACTTTCATCTTCACCAGCTGAATGGAGTCATTGTATTCTTTACCATTTCCACTAAGCGCAGCGATGTTTATCCTTTGATCTTCCACCTTAACAAAACGCTCTTCCTCTTTTTTGTTTTGAAAAACATAACCAAGTAAAAATTCGGATGTTGAACCTGTATAAGAACTGATCTTACTAATGCCAATATCAAAAGCATAGCCTACACTAAAACCACGATAACGAACGCCAGCACTAATTGCCATGGCATAATTACTATGATACGTTGCGCCTACCCATCCAATTTTTTTCCAATCGATCACCCCATTCACATCATATTGAAGGGGTGCGCCTTTTACACTTCTAACCATGATCAATGGGTAAGCTATTATCGCCTTTTCCTTTGATACATCAAATACATACTTTACAGTTCCCTGATAATGCCTGTTTAAGTTATAATAACCATTATCACCACTAACAATTGGATATTTTAATCTATTCCCTAAAATTTGTGGAACTGCAAAACCAATCGTTAATTTTTTGAGAACGTAAACTATACCTAAGTCTGCACTAAAAACAGTTTTGTTTTGTGACTGTTGCGATAAAAATGGATCGTCAGTATCTCTGATCTGAGCTTTTGAAAAATCTATTTTATTATCAAAAACACCACATGCTACACCAAAGTATAAATTACTAGAATCGCTGATCTTAAATTTATAGGAGTAGTTTACAAAAGCACCAACACGGCTAATGATATCGGTAACATCGGAATATACTTTTAATCCTAAGCTGGAATTTTTTGCCCGAATAGGACCATCAATTGTAAAATAGCTGGTTTGTGGAGCACCCGCTAGTCCTGTCCATTGAGATCGGTGAGTCAGAAAAACGCTGACATTTTCATTAATACCGGTATAAGCAGGATTAAGAACAAAGGGATTTGAATAATACTGACTGCTAAAAGGCAATTGTTGAGCAAATCCCTTCCCGAAAGGGATAAGAACCAACACACAAGCCAAAGCCAAAAGCCCAAAAACTCTCCTCTTAACACCCTCCCTATCAGAGATGGGGGATAAGATAAGTTGCTTAATGTTAACTTTATCTATTATTTGTTTCATGTACTCTATCTTTATTTGTTTCGTTAATCTTTTTTACAATTCGTCAGATCCTTTTCAGGAAGATCCAAAGGGGGTTTTTATTATTTTTCGTTTAAAATAGTAAGTGGCCCTTTGTATATTTTATCTGAATTTCTAAACTTCAGGAAGTAATAGTAAGTTCCATCAGGAAGTGGGTTACCATTTTTATTTACGCCCAACCAACTGTTATCATAAGAGGATGAATAAAATACCTGCTGCCCTTCTCTATTAACAACAATAGCCTCGGTACCGGGATAATTTTCAATGTTCTTAACAATCCATTTATCATTATATCCATCACCATTTGCAGTCATCAGGTTAGATACATCCAAATTAAAATCTATAATAACAGTAATTGTTATTGAATCCAGATCCATACACCCATTGATATCAGCAACTGTTAATTCATAAGTTGTTGTTACTACCGGAGTTGCTACAGGATTAAAAATATTAGGGTTACTTAGCCCTGTAGCAGGCAACCAGGAATAAATTGATCCTCCTTGTCCATTAAGTGTATACGAATCACCTAAGCTGATGGTGTTATCAGTACCGGCATTCGCAACCAGACTTGGGAAAATAACAACAGAAACTGATGAAGTATCGCTACACAAAGTAACAGGATCGGTAACAGTAAGCGCATAAGTACCTGATGATAAGCAGTTACTTACCACAATACTTTGAGTGGTTGCTGATGTGCTCCATAAATAATTCAAGCCGGCAAGACCTGACATGGAAACACTTCCACCGCAGCAGAATGATAAGGCTCCGCTTGAAATGATCAGAGGATCCGGTAATGCATCCACAAAAATAGTAACCGTTGCGGTATCCAAACAACCTAAGTTAGAGGTTGTGATCACACTAACAGTAGCTGCTCCGGCCTGAGCAAAAATATGAGTAGGATTTAACAAAGTAGAAGAACTGTTATCTCCAAAATCCCACTGATTTAATTGTATTGTTCCCGATTCGATGGTTGACGTATTAACAAATGTAGTTGCCACACCAAAACAAGCAGTATCAGCTGTAAACATTGCCATTGGTTTTGGATAAACATTGATCTCAGCGGCATCTGAAGTATCATTTAAACAAACTCCACTATTTACAATTGCCCTGTAAAATACTGTGTCCGTTAAGTTAGAATAAGCCAGCGTATCCGTTACGTTTGCTGAATCTATCCAGGTTGTACCTTCATCAATAGAATATTGCCAATTAACAACCGCTCCTGTATATCCCGACAGGGTGAGTGTAGCACCATTAGCATACGCACATCCTGAAACTCCGCCAGTGATAGAACCTGCAACCGATACAGGATCAACAGTGATCGTATCATTGGATGAAATTGCGAAGTTGCAAATGCTATTCTGTAACACTGCATGGTAAATTGTTGTGGTTGTTAAATTAGTATATATAAGACTGGCTGATGTATCATTGATATATACCCAAGTGGTTCCGTTATCTATTGAATACTCCCATCTTACAATATTCCCGGTATGACCTGATAATAAAAGCGTATCGGAATTAACACCACTACAAACTGTATCGTTTGCCGAAACAATTCCTCCAATTGGTAACGGAGTGGTATCAACTGTAATTCTTGCTTCTATGGATATCGCATCAGCACAAAACTCTGTGGTGATTGCCCTGTACCAGGTTGTAGTTGTTATATTGGAATAAATTAATTCCGTTGTTGCGTTTGCGATGTCTAACCAACTTGTTCCTCCGGTTATTGAATACTGCCATTTTAGTATCGTGCTGGAAGCGCCAGTTAATGTTAGTGTATCTCCATTTGCTCCGCTACAAACAAAAGCATCAGTTCCAACACTTCCTCCAACTGCCACAGCATCCACAGATGCAACCACAGCGCTGGTATCAGAACAACCTGTTGCCGCTAAAACCCCAACAATATAGTAGGTACCACTTACAAGAACGTTTGTTGAATCCAACATAAGATTGGTTGCTGCAGCATCCGTATAATAACTTAATGTTAAGCCGGAAGTTGAACCTGCCGTTACTGCCGGCAAGGTCAGATTTACTGTATCCGGTGAACATACCGGAGATGGAGTATTAATAACCACAACCGGTTTTGGATTTACTATTACATTTATTGCAGTTGTATCTGAACACGATGTGGCCAAATCAATACCAACAATATAATAGATCCCTCCTACTGTAACTGAATCGGGAGTTGGATGGATTGAAGTTGCTCCGGCATCAAAAAACTGGCCATAAAACAAACCGGGTGTGGAACCAACCGTAACTGCTGTTGAAGTAAGATCAACTCCTGTTGGGAAACATTCTGCTGCCGGATCGGTTGTAAAAACATCCGGTTTTGGATTTATTGTAACCGTTACTGCTGTTGTATCCGAACAACTCGCTCCCGTTGTACCAACAATAAAATAAGTGCCTGCACCCACTGCGGTTTCATCCGGAATTGGTGTAATTGCTCCAGCTTCCATAAAGTAAGTAAACGTTAAGCCTGGTGTTGTTCCCGGCACGGAGGCTGCCACTGTGGCTAATGTAAGATCGGCTGTTGCAGGGAAACATACTCCGGGGTTATTTGTAACAACAACCGGTTTTGGGTTAACAGTAACGAGTACCGCTGCGGTATCAGAACATCCTGTTCCAGGCAGAATACCAACAATAAAATATAAACCACTATCAGCTGTTGTTGGAGTGGCATATAATAAAGTTGCAGCTGCATCTGTATAATATGTAAAATTTAAGGTTGGAGTTGAACCGAGAGTTACTGCTGCTATTGTTATATCCAATGTTGCCGGAGCACATACTGCTGGCTGGTCTGTTATAATTACATCAGGTTTTGGATTTACCGTTACTGTTACCGCTGTAGTATCAGAACATCCGGTACCCAAAATCACACCAAGAATATAATACGTACCAGCTGTTGCTGCTGCGGGAGTAGAATAGGCTGGTAATATCGCTCCCGGATTATTAAAGTAAAAGAAACTTAATCCAGATGTTGTACCAGACACTGTTGCTGCTACTGCAGGCAATGTAAGATTAGCTGTTGCAGGAAAACATACGTCTGCCGGGGCAGCTGTATTCACAGTTGGTTTTGGATTTACGGTTACCGTTACCGCTGTGGTATCGGAGCATCCTCCACCAACAACCCCAACAATATAATACACGCCACTCACTCCCACTGCAGATGAATCCGCCATGTGTATAGTTGCTGCGGCATTTGTAAAATAGGTATATGCTATTGGAGGTGAAAAAATTGAGCCTGCTGTAACTGCTGGTAATGTAAGATCAAGTGTTGAAGGGGTACAAATAGGCAAGGGATTGTTAGTATTCACTGTTGGTTTTGCGTTTATGGCAACAACTACGGCTGTAGTATCTGAGCAGCCTGTTGCCGGTACTTTGCCAACAATATAGTAGGTACCACTTGTTGTAATAGCAGTTGAATCCGTGGTATGTATAGTTGCCGCAGGATTGGTAAAGTAAGTATAGGTTAAACCGGCAGTAGAGGTAGCGGTAACGGCAGGTAATGTAAGATTGATGGTTAAGGGGAAACAAACTGCTGCAGGGTTTGTGGTATTTACAGTTGGTTTTGGATTTACGCTTACTAATATTGCAGTTGTATCTGCGCAAAACGTTACCGGAAACTTTCCAACAATGTAATAGGTACCACTATCAACTGCTGTTGGATCCGGAACAGGAATTGTTGCTGCTGCATCTGAAAAGTATGTTAAGGTTAAATTAGGTGAAGAACCAGCTGTATCTGCTGGCAAAGTAATGTTTACTTTACCCGGTGCACATATTGCGGGAGGGTTATGAGTAACTAAATTGGGTTTCGGATTTACTGTTACTACAACCGGGGTTGTATCCGTGCATAATGTTAAGGGCACTTCACCAACAACATAATAGGTACCTGCGGTTGCAGTTGTAGGAGTTGGATACTGAAAAGTTGCCGCAGCATCGGTATAGTATTTGAATGTAGTACCAACTATGTCACTTGACCGAACACCTGCTGCGGTAAGATCCACCGTTGAAGGTGCACAAACTGCCTGGTTAACTGTACTTACAACAGGTTTTGGATTTATTGTTACCAATACAGCTGTTGTATCGGAGCATCCTGTTAATGGCACAGTACCAACAATGTAATAAGTACCGCCTATTGCTACTTTTGATGAATCCGGAATATGGGTTGTTGCTGTTGGATCTGTAAAGTAAGTGAATGTTAAACCTGCTGTTGTACCCGATACTGTAGCTGCTACTCCAGGTAATGTAAGATTCACTTTTGCCGGGGCACACACCTGAGCAGGAGCAGTCGTATTTACAACCGGTTTTGGATGTACTGTTTCTATTAACACAGTAGTATCTTTACATCCAACTCCTGTTTCACCAACAATATAATAGGTGCCGTTACCAACTGCTGTTGGAGTGGGAACAGGTATTGTTGCAGTTGCTTCGGAAAAATAAGTGAAGGTTAAACCCGGAGGAACAGGTGTAGAACCGGTTGTTACACCAGGCAATGTAAGGTTAAAGGTTCCAGGAAAACATGTGGTGTCTCTTACAGTAAGTACTACTGGTTTTTGATAAACAGTTAATATTCCGGGAGTTGTTGATTGCACATCAGGTCCACAATTGTTCCCATCACTAACAACACAGTGGAATTGGTCTCCATCAAATGAAAACGGGGCTCCTGTGATAATTAAAGAGTTCCCAACTTTTGAGAAAGGAGCAGTAATATTAGAAAAAGGGAAGAAATTCCCCCCTCCATCTGTGCTTCTAGTCCAAGTGTATGTTAAACCTGAACCAGTTGCTGTAACAGAGAAACTGGTATTAAGTCCTTGACAAACTGCAATATCAGTTGGATCACCTGTAATAGCCGGTGGTGGATTAACAGTTAATGATGCTGCATTAGAAAAGCAGATATCCTGTGAACCTGTAACTTTTACCCGGTATTGGAAACCAGTCATGGAACCGGGGGCACTTGAGATATTTAATAAAGCTGAAGTAACTCCGGAGTAACTGCCACCATCAGCCAAATCAAGAAAAGTACCTCCACCCTGATCTTCTTGCCAAAGATAACTTGACGGGGCAACCACAGTACTAACACTGTAACTAGTAAAACCGCCTTCACAAACTGATTTAGGAGTAGGATTAACCAAAATAACCGGATCTCTTGCAACTGATGCAAAAGTAGCGTGTGGCGTACCTGTAACATCATTATTTATTGTAGCTGTACTTGCCAAATCCCTTTTTAGAGTATTGGCTGCGGTAGGACTGTTTGTTCCACGAACCTGAATGCCACTGATCGTAATTACATCGGATACAGTTGTTGCAGCAACTCTAAGGTTAATTGTGATTTTAGATGCAGTAACAGACGAAATAGAAAGAATAGTAATATCAGTACTAATACCTGTGATGCTGATACCAACCGGTGGAGTTAAAAACTGAAAATTAGTGGGTGCAGTCAAAATTAAAGTTTTATTTATAACACCAGTTGTTGCAAAATCGTTATTAGAAGTTTCTGTAATAACGATGTTCCCTAATGTGGAATATGGTGTAGGGAATTGGCAGGTTGCAGTAACAGTTAATGATGGGGCTGTAATTACAACTTGTGCAAACACATTATTAAAAACAGGAGATGCCAATAACAATATTGTCATTAGCATAACCTTTATAGTAACTGTAAACATTTTTGGGTCCCGGAAGCACTTGGGATAGGAAATGTAATTGTTTTTCATATTATCGAAATTATAATCATTTTTCATTTAAAGCGTAAATAAACGGAATTCAAAATATACCCTCTTGCCTTGTCCTTGTTGTAATTAATAAAGATCTCTGCGCCTTTATTGACCATGAAACAGGAGTATACTAACCAAAATCTAAATTTTTGAAACTGAAAATTAGTTCAAAAAAAAATGAAAGAAAAAGGTTAATTAAATTTTTTATGCCTTATAAATGCCTGTTACTATTAGAAATTGTATTTTTTTCCAGCAAAATTTTCGCGAAATATTAAATTTAACGCTAATTAATTACATAAACGAGCAACAATCTATCCTTTGCGGGTTTTTACCGACTATGTGACATAATTTGCTGACCAATGGTTTCGCCCATTTTGAAATTCAGCTCCAATTTTTATGTCGGAATTATAAATTTAAAAACACAAAATTAAATAAAGAACAAGGTTTTGATTTGCGCACAAATAAATTAAATGAACAAGCAAATGTTAATATCTGAACAAATTTCAGGTATTTTTCATTTTAAATTCTGCTTAATAGATCAAATATGATCAACAATAAAATGTTTCAATTTGAACTTGGAATATTATCAGGAAAGCTATTTTAAAATTGTACTGATCAGGAATTTTTCTGAAAAAAAGAAAAATTTACATTGCCATATTTCCGGTGTTCCACAAAACGTTCGTGTTTTGAAAAATCGGTTTTAGCACCATGCTCAATGATAAGGAAGCCTTCCGGTTGCAAAAGATCTTTACTGAATACTAATTCCGGAATCGACTCAAATTTTTCTAATTCCATTTCGTAGGGAGGGTCAGCAAAAATAAGCTGATATGTATTTGCAGTTTTTTTCAGAAAACTAAAAGCATCCGATTTAATTACTTTTACCTGGGGCATTTTGAAATCGGAAATTGTTTTTTTCACAAAATCGCAACATTGAAAATTGTCGTCAACACTTGTAATGTCGGTAGCTCCGCGGGAAGCAAATTCGAATGTTATATTACCAGTTCCACAAAAGATATCCAATACCTTCAGTCCTTCAAAATCAATAAAGTTATTGAGGATATTAAAAAGTCCTTCCTTAGCAAAATCCGTAGTTGGACGGGCAGTTATACTTTTGGGAGGATTGATCCTTCTGCCTTTATGTGTTCCACTGATAATGCGCATTATAGTAAATAATTATTAAAAAGAGTGAAATAAAAATGTTTGGGTAGTGTTTGCAACTGGTAGCTGTAGTTAGCCTCATCGGTGCGTTCACCAAATTTTAAATTACGGATATATTTTTGGGTAATGGAATAGATATCCGAACTTTTCTCTATTTCACCCAATAAAACCACTTCTATATTTTCGGGATTTAAAAGCAACTGCTCACAAACAAAAAGAAGGTAATAAATAAAATCTTCAGCTGTTTGATGGTTGAAGGTATTGTAAAAAAGTAAATTCTTCCCTTCAATAACTATTGCTTCAAAATGGGAGGGTTGAACGTGAACAAACAACTTTTTACTCGTCTGGTTTTTATTTTGGATAAGTAAGCCGTCAATTAATACACTTGAAAAATGATGATAGTTAATGTTTTTATAATGTGCTTCTAACTTATTTTTTAAACTGAGTGGCAACGCAAAAACATTTTTAGCATCCAGATTTTTTATATCATCAACCAGCACCAACTCATCTCCATGCAGTGTTGCATTAAATTTCAAGTACATTTCTTTTCTTTGATTCTCGAAAAGAGGATTGGGAATTATTGTAGAGAGGTTATTTACAACTACACAGGTTACTGATTTATATTTTTGAGGCAATAGCCTGCTTTCTTTGATCAACACATCCAGCAGATCTGAAATCGCATCAAATGCATATACATTGTGAAAAGCGTAATTTTCAAAAGCAATATATTTATTTTTTGATTGTTCATGTATTGCCAACCAAACACTATCAATTCCAATTTGAATGATCAAATGGTAATCGGATGTTTTTTTTTCATCAAAGGCTTCATCAATAAATGAATTGGCCTGAGTTATTTTATTTTTTAATTCGGTTGTCATGATATCGCGCAAAGATACAAAGTATCCCGGATTTCGGATTGCCTAAATTGCGGATTTTATCCGCTATCAAAAATCCGCAATCCGCAATTTAAAAGTATCTTTACAAACAATGAATCAAGAAGAATTCAGTACTATTTTATTAAAACATTTTCCATTTGAAACTACTCATGGGCAGCGTGATCTATTAAATAAACTATCAGAATTTATTTTAGGAAAAAACTCCAGCCAGGTATTTGTGATCAAAGGTTATGCTGGGACTGGGAAAACAACCATAGTCCGGTCGTTAGTGCAAAGTTTACCTTCTGTAAATGGCAAAACAATACTGCTTGCACCAACAGGCCGCGCGGCTAAAGTTCTCTCCAACTATACCAAGCAGCAAGCCAATACAATTCATAAAAAAATATATTTCAGAAAGCCCACTGCAGATGGAGGTATGGCCTTTCAGCGACAACAAAACTTACACGGGAATACCGTTTTTATTATTGATGAGGCTTCCATGATCTCCAATACCGGTGGCTTGAGCGATGGTGGTATGTTTGGTGGTGGTAGTTTACTGGATGATCTGATCCAGTATGTATTTAGCGGTACTAATTGCAAATTAATTTTCATTGGCGATACAGCGCAGCTGCCACCAATAGGATTGGATGTTAGTCCGGCTTTGGATATTGAATATTTGAAAGCATCCTTTTCTTTTTCCATTGATTCATTCGAATTGACTGAAGTGGTTCGTCAAACAGAAAACTCCGGGATACTTACAAATGCGACCGCTATCCGAAATCAAATAAAAAATAAAGAAAACAGCAAGCCGCACTTCAGCCTGGATGAATTTAAAGATATTATTCGAATTGAGGGAGCTGATCTGGAAGATGCACTAAATAGTGCATACAGCGAATATGGTGCGGAAGATTCCATGGTGATCTGCCGATCGAATAAACGTGCAAATATTTTTAATCAACAAATACGTGCCCGGATACGCTGGCAGGAAGATGAGCTATCGTCAGGTGATTATATGATGGTGGTGAAGAATAATTATTTTTGGTTGCCCGAAGAATCAAAAGCGGGATTCATTGCCAATGGTGACATTATCCAGTTGATGCGCGTTGGAAATATTCAGGAAATGCATGGTTTTAGATTTGCTGATGTGCGTATGCGACTTATCGATTACCCTGATGAACCTGAGTTAGAAACTCGTTTATTATTGGATACAATTATGAGTGAATCACCTGCATTATCACAACCGGATAATAAAAAGTTATATGAATCCGTATTGCTTGATTATGCTGATATTGCAGACAGGCGTTTACGTTTAAAAAAAATAAAAGAAGATAGTTTTTTTAATGCATTGCAGGTAAAATTTGCATACGCTGTTACTTGTCATAAGGCGCAGGGCGGCCAATGGCCATGTGTGTTTGTGGAGCAAGGGTATTTAACAGATGAGATGATCAACACGGAGTATTTGCGCTGGCTGTATACAGCGGTTTCGCGAGCTACAAAAAAATTATACCTGGTGAATTTTAATAAGGAGTTTTTCGATTAAAGCTTTACCACTAAGGCACCGAGACCTCAAGTTACAAAAGAAATAAATTTTTATTTCCCTTTTCTAATCATTGTTTTCATCAGAATAGCCAAACGAATATTGAAATTTTGGCATATCAATTAATGTTCCGTTGCGGTCCTTTGCTTTTATCTTTTCGAAAAATATTTTTGTTGTACGGTCGCATCTACCAAGTAATTGCCTCATTTGATAACTTAGTATGGGGCCTACTGTTTTTTCAGAATAAAATATCCCGCTAATGGATACAGACATTTCAAATTCCACAACAGCTGAATCCAATGCATTTCCATATTGATCAATACCAATAAGACGATAATTAACATTATCAAATTGAATTTTTGAGAGGTGTCCACTTTTCTGAAGCTTTATTGTTCCTCGATTTCCAGTACTATTTTCCTGAGAAAAAATGGAATTAGTAATAAGGAAAAGAAATATGACGATAATGCGCTTTTTCATTTGAGCTTGTATAACGCAAATATAGCGCCAATGTTATTATCTTTTGTTTTTTCTCATTTGTTTTTTCATTTTGTTTGAAGGATGGGATAATAATGTTAAAATAAATATAAAAAATCGCTCGCTTTAAAAGATTATAAAAAAACAATAAAATGATTAAAACTTATACGAAAAGCCAATGGAAAGCACTTCTTTAAATTGCAATCGAGGTCCGGCTCCGGGCTGACTAATGCCGTTAACATTACGCTCAAAATGAACAGGAATGTCATGATCATAAATCATTTGGGTACTAATGCTTGCAGAAAGATATTTATTTATTTTCATTCCAATTAAAACTTCCCAGTTAACATCAACGTTTTCAGGGTTTTCAAAATAATTGTTGAACAGCTCTAATTTGGTTCCAAAATTTACATTTTTTACAATATCCTTTTTGTAGGTCATTCTCAAATAGCCTCCCACTTCGGTACGGACTAATTTACCATCTTTAATTTTTATACCATTAATATCGTATTCTGCCTTATCAACACCGAATGCACCAGCATCTGCCAGCCGTTGATCATTAACAAACGTAGTTTTAGATGTAAGAGGTGAGATAAATAAAGAAAAATAATCGTTTGGCTTATAATCTAAACCGATGGCGGCTATGAGATACCCGGGGGCTAAGAAGCGCGAAATAACCACTGAGTCGTTTGGAAAATTATAACCGTCAGCAAACTGACTTTTAAAGTTTATTAATGCGGAATAATACCAATGGTCATAAAATGCATAACGGCCATATTTTGAAGAAAGATCTATTTTATCTTCATTCTTCCTTACTGCGCTGCTCCCGGACTGGAGCAGACCATAAGCCAGGTCAATTGAATTATCCCAGATGTTTTTCTCTTTTTTATAATTGGAAAATGCATTGAATAAAGCAACACCTGAAAGTGCATTTTCACCACCCGCTGCCCAATTAGTAAAACTGGCTTGCGAAAAATTGAGACTGATAAGGCCACCTTTTTTCCAGTTTTTACTCGTATCCTGAGTTTGGGCAATTGAAGATATTGCAATAAGAATAGCAGGTAATAAAGTGAGTATTTTCATATATTTTTTTATGTTCAAAAACAGTACGTTTTCGTTTTTATTTTTTATTTAAAGAGAAAAACAATTACAAAACATGTAAATTAAATTGAAATACCCCCCCTTGCTTTTAGAAGTTTTATTTTTTTAATAGATCGCGAATTTCAGTGAGTAATTGTTCCTGAGTAGTGGACACAGAAGCCGCTACTTCCTCTTTCTTTTTTGCAGCGTTCATTGCTTTAATAATCAAGAATAGTACGAACGCTACAATAATAAAATTAATTACAGCCGATAAGAATAAACCATACTTAACAGTCCCGAAAAGTGTGAGCTCATTTAAATTATTTAAATGAGCTGCATCTAAAGCCGGTTTCAATAGAAGTGGAGTAAGCACATCTTCTATGAATGAATTAACAATTTTGCCAAAAGCTGATCCAATAATAACACCTATCGCTAAATCAACAACATTGCCTTTCATGGCAAAGGTTTTAAATTCTGAAATCATTCCCATTTTTATAATATTATGTTATTATGAAGAATGGGCAAAATTATTATGAGTTAAACTTTATTTAAAACAAAAGGATCACCATAATTGGTGATCCTTTCGATTTTTTTTAAGAATAATCAGCTTAGAAAGGTTTCTTGGAGAAAGCTTAAAGAGCCTGGGTAAAAATATAAGAATTAAAATTTATAAGAAAAGCCCACAGATAGTACTTCTTTGAATTGCAAGCGAGGCCCCGCTCCCATTTCTTTAATGCCATTAATTTCACGTTCAACAGGAACAGGAATATCATGATCATAAATCATTTGAGTACTGATATTTGCAGAAAGATATTTATTCACTTTCATTCCAATTAAAACTTCCCAATTAACATCAATGTTTTGAGGGTTATCTAAATAATTGCTGAATAACTCCAATTTGGTTGAAAAATTTACATTTTTCACAATATCCTTTTTATAAGTAAATCTTAAATAACCACCCAACTCCGTTCGAAGTAATTTACCATCTTTTATTTTTACACTAACTGAATCGTATTCCGCTTTATCAACACCAAAAGCCCCGGCATCCGCTAATCGCTGATCATTAACAAAAGTTGTTTTAGATGTAATGGGCGAGATAAATAAAGACAAATAATTGTTTGGTTTATAGTCAATACCTATTGCTCCTAATAGATATGCAGGAGCCATGAAACGCGAAATAACAACAGAATCGTTAGGATAATTATAACCGTCATCAAACTGGCTTTTGAAGTTTACTAATGCGGAATAGTACCAATGTTCTAAAAAAGCATAACGACCATATTTGGACGAAAGATCGATTTTATCTTCATTCTTTCTAGGTGCACTGTACCCGGATTGAAGCAGACCATAGGCCAAGTCGAGTGAATTATCCCAGGTGTTTTTTTCCTTTTTGTAATTGGCAAACACATTAAATAAAGCAATTCCTGACAGTGAATTTTCTCCACCCGCTGCCCAATTAGTAAAACTGGCTTGGGAAAAATTGATGCTGGCAAGTCCTCCTTTTTTCCAATATTTTATCGTGTCTGTGGTTTGGGCGGTTGATGATAAAGTAAATAAGATAGAAAGGCAAAAAATAATTTTTTTCATAATTTTTATTTAAAAAATGTTTCGACACTACTGATTTAAGTATCCGTTGCTATCAATGATTTTCTGCATTTTTAAAATTGTGAAATTTCAAACATGCATTATTTTTTTAATAGATCTCTGATTTCGGTAAGCAACTGCTCTTGCGTTGGCCCTGCAGGTGCAGCAGCTTCTTCCTTTTTCTTTGCAGAATTAATTGCTTTAATCATTAAAAACAATGAAAGTGCTACTAGGGCAAAGGAAATAATCTGCGAAATAAAGTTCCCGTATTTGATTGCGGTACCAGGAATAACCAGTTGACTCAAATCCGCTAAGTGAGCTGCTTTCAATGCCGGAGTTAAAATTGCCGGAGTAATAATATCATCCACCAATGATTTTACAATACTTCCAAAAGCACCACCAATTACAACCCCTACTGCAAGATCAATAACATTGCCTTTTAAGGCAAATGTTTTAAATTCTTTTACAAATCCCATTTAAAATTTATTTTAAAGATTATACAATAAAAAAAGATTGATCCTTTATTGGAAAGGATCAATCTTATATAATTAATTTATTAAAAAATTAAGCTGTCACTTTTTTCGCAAGTTTTGCTTGCAAATTAGCGTCCAAAGCAGATAAAAAATCTTCGGTGTTCAAATAATGTTCACCTAAAGTTACTTTGTTACCATAGATACAAACCGCCAGATCTTTTGTCATTTTACCGGACTCAACAGTCTCTACACATACTTGTTCCAGTGCATGACAGAAATTTATTAATTCCTGGTTGTTATCTAATTTACCACGAAATTCCAAACCACGTGTCCATGCAAAAATAGAAGCGATCGGATTTGTTGAGGTTGGTTTGCCAGCCTGGTGATCGCGGTAATGGCGAGTTACAGTACCATGTGCAGCTTCAGCTTCCATTGTTTTTCCATCGGGAGTAACAAGCACTGAAGTCATTAAACCTAATGAGCCGAAACCTTGTGCAACCGTATCGGATTGAACATCACCATCATAATTTTTACAAGCCCAAACAAAATTTCCATTCCATTTTAATGCGGAAGCAACCATATCATCTATTAAACGGTGTTCATAAACAATACCTGCTGCTTCAAATTTAGTTTTATAATCTGCCTGATAGATCTCTTCAAAAATATCTTTAAAACGACCATCATATTTTTTCAGGATCGTATTTTTAGTTGAAAGATATAAAGGCCATTTCTTTTGCAAAGCAGTGTTAAAACAAGAGTGAGCAAATCCTTTAATGGATTCATCGGTGTTGTACATTGCCATTGCGATACCATCACCTTTAAAGTTATAAACTTCGAAAGATTGTGGAGCACTTCCATCTTCCGGAGTAAAGCTGATCGTTAATTTACCTTTGCCTTTTGTAACAAAATCCGTAGCACGGTATTGATCCCCGAATGCATGACGGCCAATACAAATTGGTGCAGTCCAGTTTGGAACCAAACGAGGAACATTTTTGCAAACAATTGGCTCACGAAAAACAGTGCCATCCAAAATATTACGGATAGTGCCATTAGGCGACTTCCACATTTGCTTTAATTTGAATTCTTTTACACGTTCTTCGTCAGGAGTAATGGTAGCACATTTAATACCAACACTATATTTTTTGATCGCTTCAGCAGAATCAATTGTAACCTGATCGTTTGTTGCATCACGATGTTCAATGCCAAGATCGTAGTATTTAATATCCAGATCAAGGTAAGGAAGAATTAATTTGGCTTTAATAAATTTCCAGATGATACGGGTCATTTCATCACCATCTAATTCCACAACAGGGTTGGCTACTTTAATTTTGTTCATTATTTTATAGTTTAGGGTTCAAAGTTCTTATGGTTGTATTATCAAAAGATTGCAAATATAAGGTTTTGATTCAAAGAAAAAGAGCCAAAACTAATAGTTTTGGCTCTTTTTCTTCGAATCTTAAATCATCAATTAATATCCAAAAACATCTTGCAAGGAAAGAAAAGTTATTTTACCATACTTTTCAAGGGTTTTGGTATCAAGGTTTTCTTTTTTCCCAATAACGAGAACTGTATATTGTTTATTCTTTAAATGATTTTGTTCAAAAGTTCTTACTTCCGCCAATGTTAAATTTGGAACCGTTTTAAAGATATCTTTTCTGATATCATAATCCAAGCCCAGTTTTCGGGCACTTTCATAATTAAATAAAATACCGGCTTTGGTAATACGTTCGGAACGTATGATCTGTAAAATAGCTTCTTTGGAAGCTTTAAAATTATTTTCAGATTCCGGCATGTTATTAATTAATTCTTTCATTCCAGCCATTGCTTCAGGTAATTTGTCGGCCTGAGTTCCTATGTATGAAAACACATAGTTGTACTCTTCTTTTTTCTTTGGAGCACTGTAGCTACAATAAACAGAGTATGCCAACGCTTTTGATTCACGCATTTCCTGAAATACTACGGATGACATTCCTGCTCCAAAATATTCATTAAACATACGAACCATAGATGCATTGTCCTTATTGTACATCCCGTCTTTCGAAAGTAAAATTACTTCAGCCTGCTTCATATCATATTCTACTGCATATACATTGGTGTTTTCTTCTGTTTCCTGAAATTTTACAGGTGCTGGAATTGGTTTGATCGTTTCAGGCACTTTATGAAGGTTATCTAATATTGAAACAAGAGCGGTTGCTGAATTATCACCGTAATACAATACCCTATGCTGAAAAGAAGTAATTTCATTAATGATAGAGATCAATTCCTGAGAATTTAAATTTTTCAATTCTTCAGCTGATAAAATATTAGTGTAAGGCGATTTTTTTCCATATTTTCCATAGGCGAAGAGTCCTCCAAATAAAATTTCGCCTTTATTTAATTTTGCATCCTCTCGTTTTTTAAGAATATCGGATACCAAATTTTTTAATGCTTCTTCATTCGGTTGTGCGTTCGCTAAAAGATCTTCAAACAATTTTATTGCTTTTTCAATATTTTCGGTTAACCCGTTAAGGCTTACGTACACTTCATCTTCACCAACATAAACATCAAATGAACAACCAAGTTTATAAAACTCCTGCTTTAAAGCTGCGGCAGTTAAATCTTTTGTTCCTAGATATTTTAAATAGTTGATGGCTACATCTAATTTTTTATTGTGGTTGGTTCCCATATCCAAAACATAATACATATCAAATGTTTTATTTTCGGTATTGGATGTATATAAAACGGGGATGCCGTTTTTTAAATTCATATTTTTTATGTCGGTAGCGTAATCAATAAAAACAGGCTCAATGTTTTTTATTGGAGTGGCAATAACACTTTTCAAAAATGGACTCTGAACATCCCTGTTTACCTCAACTGGAGTAATAATGGGTTTAATTACCTTTTGCACATTTTTATCTTCACCAGTGCGTTTGTATACGAGAACATAATTATTTTTATAGTTTGCTTTAGCAAACTCTACCACTTCCTGTTTCGTGATTTTTGACAGGCGATCAATGGTACTTACATAATTTTGCCATTTGGTATCAGTAATAAAAGCGCTCACAAAAGCATCGGCCCTTGAACTATTACGCTCATACATTTTTGTTTCCTGTAATTTCATATCCGTAATAACTGCGCTTAAAAGCCATTCAGGAAAATCGCCTTCCTTCACTTTTTCAATCTGTTCAAGCAACAGATCTTTCACTTGCTCTAATGACTGTCCTTCTTTTGGGTTACCACTAATAATATGTGCTGAATAATCTTTGCACTCCAAATCGAACGCATTGGCCTCCAATACTTTTTGCTGTTGATTTAAATTCAAGTCAATCAAACCAGCCTGGCCATTTGATAAAATTTTATTGATCATCATGATCATATCGGCATCTTTGGTTCCTATGCCGGGAAAACGATAACCGATCATTACATTTTCTGCGTCAGGTCCAATTACTTCTTTTATAACAGGGGATGTAATTGGCTTTTCAACAAATGGTACGTAAACAGGCAGAGGTTTACTTTTCCATGAACCGAATTTTTTATCGATCATTTTAATTGTTGCATCCGGATCAAAATCACCAGAAATACAAATGGCCATATTATTAGGCACATAATAGGTATAAAAATATTTTTTTATCTCCGTTAAAGAGGGGTTTTTCAAATGTTCGATAGTACCAATGGTAGTTTGCGAACCGTAGGTGTTATTCGGGAAAAGCCCGGCTAATAAAGCTTCCCATGATTTGCTTCCATCATTATCAAGACCTCTGTTTTTCTCTTCATAAACAGCTTCCAATTCGGTATGAAACAATCGCAATATGGGGTTACGAAAACGTTCGGATTCAATGGTTGTCCACTTATCCAGCTGATTGGAGGGGATGTCATTTACATAAACGGTTTGTTCTAACCAGGTATATGCATTTGTCCCTTTTGCACCAAGATTAGATAACATTTTATCGTATTCATTCGCAATTGCAAATTTTGAGGCGTAACCGGAAATACTATCAATTTGATGATAAATTTCAACTCTTTTTTCATCCTCTTTTGTTTTTCTATACACTTCGTAAAGTGCTTCAATTTTATCTAATTCAATTTTCTCTTTTGCATAATCTTTACTGCCGTATTTATCGGTTCCTTTAAAAAGCATGTGCTCCAAATAATGCGCTAAACCTGTTGCATCCTTAGGGTCATTTTTACTACCGGCACGGGTAGCAATGTATGTTTGAATACGAGGTGCATTTTTATATACTGTCATATAAACAGTTAAACCATTGTCAAGTTTATATATCCGGGCGTTCAAGGGATCTGAAGGCACACTTTCGTATTTATAAACTTTAGATGATTGCGCTTTTGTATTTGAAAAACTAATAAAAAGCAATAAAGAAACGGTTGCAAATAGCTTTGCAGCGATTGATTTTTTCATTTGATAGAATTTTTGTTTTTGTAAAAATAGTATTAATTGTGAATACTCAACAATCAAAAAAGTAAAAAGCGCTGAATTTTATTAAGGGGAAGGACTGCTTGCAGGAAAGAATTACTTATTCTAGGGATCTAAACAAAAATATCATTTATGAAAAGGTGCAGGATTTCTATGAAGATCAGAATAATAACCACCCATTCCAATCGTTTGCTTTCCTTGGCATTGGTAAGTTCCACAAATACGGAAAGATTATTTTCTACCCGTTTAAGCATGTATTCCAGTTCTTTGAAACGAATAGAAATATCAAAAGTTTTTGTAAGCCCATCGTTCACTTTGCCAAGAAATTCATCCTCCCACACTACAGAAGGCGTATCGTAGATATAAAGATTATCAATTATTCGATTTTTGGTATTAAGTGTTTTACCAATGAATTTTAATAATTTTCGTTTTGAAACATTCAGTCTTCCATGCATCTCCAATTGGTTGGTAAGATTTACAGAATTCTCAAAAAGTTGTTGGGCAGCTTCCTGATAAAAATCAAGCGCCAATGATTGCGCCACCTGTAACATCGCAATGCGTATCACATCATCATTGATCTCATTTACCGATAATGAATTGTATGAAAAGTATGGTTGCGATATTGCCTTTTTTTCAATGATAAAATCTTCCTGCAAATGAGTATCCAGATGATTAACGCAATATTTTGTGAGAAGAGAAATAAATGTTTTGCGTTGCAGATCATCAACATTAGCAAATACAACAACACCATAGTTCAATACAAAAACATATCCTTGTTTATACCTGTAAAACAATTCAAATGAATTGGAATTGATCAATTCACCGGTGTATTCAGCCTTAAATTTTTTAATGTTGGTGTTCTCCGCAATTTGGTATGCAATTATCAGGATCATCTATTTGTTGTTTAAACACAAAGATAATTTATTCGATCTGAAAGCCAAGAGTTTTTACTTGATATAAATCATATTCTCTTTTTATTAACCTGAATTTAATAATGTTTATTCTTAATAAAATAAACATAATCTGCTCCGAAACCATCATCAGGCATTTGCTATTGGTTTTAAATCTTCCAGCCACACGAAAACCCTACTACTCTCACAGTATTTTTTATATAAAATAGTTTTTTTGTGATTACAATTTTCAATGCAGTTGATTATAATCATCGAAAAAAAATTGAATTGAATTTATCTTTGACATAGCTTAATACAGAATTTGTTTCTTATAAAGAGCCGATTCAAACAGACAATACTATCAAAAAAGAGTAGCAAAAATCATTGCATCAGAGGTAGAAAAAAATCAATCTTTTTTTATTGAGCTGTTTTCAACTAATTTAATACTTATAAAGATGAAAAGGACTGAATTATTCATATGCATCATATGTTTTGGAATAATAGGTTGCAATGGACAGAACAATAGCAAATTTGAGACTCCAACAACTATTGCAGGTATCACGTTTGAAGAAAAACAAAAAATAGATCTATCCGATAACAAAGCAGATACAGGTCTTTCGAACCCCAGCCCAGACCACAATTTTAGAATTGCCGCCAAAAAGGCAACACCAGGCGTAGTTCACATCAGAACAACATATTCAAATGATTCCCGATTTGATTCCAATAATCAGCTTAGTGAAGATTTTTGGTATAGATTTTTCTCAGAGGAACCTTTAGCCAAACCGCAAGCGGATGCGTCCGGAGTGATCGTTAGCAGCGATGGGTATATTGTTACAAACGACCATGTGGTGCAAGATGCAGAAGATATTGAAATAACATTGATGGATCAAAGATCATATAAAGCAAAAGTTGTTGGCATTGATCCGGCAACAGATCTGGCGCTATTAAAAATTAAAGAAACAAATTTGTCCTTTATTGAATTTGGAAATTCAGATGAAATAGAGGTTGGTGACTGGGTTCTTGCGGTTGGAAATCCATTCAACTTAACATCAACGGTAACGGCCGGTATTATAAGTGCCAAAGCCCGTGGAATAACTATAAAACGAGAAGGAGAAGTAGAAGGAGAATCTGAATCCTATATACAAACAGATGCAGCCGTTAATCGGGGAAATAGTGGTGGAGCCTTGGTTGATTTCAATGGAAAACTTATTGGGATCAATTCCATTATTGCCACTCCAACTGGGGCATATGCTGGATATTCATTTGCTACTCCAATAAATACAGTAAAAAAAATCATCGATGATCTGCTTATAAATGGTAAAGTGCAGAGAGGATACTTAGGACTGGTTTTTAAAAACATGAATGCAGCTATGTCGAAGGAACTAAACACAGATATTGCTACCGGTGTGTATGTTGATAGTGTTCATACTGGAGGAGCCGCCATGGAAGCAGAAATGAAATTAAAGGATATTATCACAGCAATAGATGATCATAAAATAATATCGTCAGCACAATTAAGGGAAATAATAGATCGGCATCGTCCGAACGAAAAAATAATTCTAACAATTATTCGAAATGGTAAGGAGAAACGAGTCCCCTTAACGTTGAAAGGTATTGAAGGTGTTTTCCCAAAAATGGTTATAAACAAAACAGAATTATTAAAAAAACTGGGGATCAAAGTTGTTGAATTGTCGGAAAAAGAAAAAAAGAAATTGAAGCTCAGCTCTGGTTTAAAAGTAGCTGAAATAGCAAAAGGTGAAATTTCTAATAATACTAATATTAAAAAAGGTTTTATAATTACAAAAATAAATGGCAAACCAGTCAATAGCGCACAAGCATTGGCAAAAGCTTTTGAAAATAAAAAATCAGGAATAACGTTGGAAGGTGTTTACCCTGACTTCCCCGCAATTATTTATTATACGTTCAGTCTGGACTGATCTTCAAATAGTTTAGTAGTGGGAGCTGCGTAAAAAAAGAACGTCACATTCCTTTCTGATTATTTTATTGACTACCTTAAAGAGGCTTGATTTGATGCTTTAATATTGTTTCAAAACGTTACAATTCAACTGAGTTTGATTGGTTTATTATTTATCGTTCGAAGTTCATAATACAAAGGAGCAATGCTTAATTTTAAGGCAATGCTTGGGTATTTAAACCCTTATCCCTACAACCAAAATATCATCTGTTTGCTCCACATTACCTTTCCAGTTTTCGATAAAAGAATTAAGATGCATTTTTTGATCTTCCATTGATTTAAATTGATTCACAAGAATTTCCTCTTTAAAGTTTTTGGTTTTCAACTTTTTATTATTTCTAATGCCAAACTGATCTGCGAAACCATCAGAAAATAAATAAACTGTATCATTTTTTTGCAAATCAATTTCATGCTTGACAAATTCCTGTTCATCAATTGTATAACCGCCAATTGCCGCTTTGGTAGCCTTCGTTTCTTCGATTATTGCATTACCGCTCCTTACAACCCAGACAGGCCTATTAGCGCCCGCATATTCAACCTTTGTCATTTCTTTATTAAAGGCACAAATAGCGATATCCATCCCATCACTTGTTGAATTTTCTTTTCCTGATTGATGCAATACTTTTTTCATCCCGATATTTACCGATCGTAAAATAGTTGCAACATCATCACTTTGCAGAACAGCTTCGTTCAATTTTTCAGAACCAATAGCACTCATGAATGCACCAGGAACACCATGACCGGTGCAGTCCGCTACTGCAATTAATATTTTATCATTTGATTCAAAAAACCAATAAAAATCACCGCTCACTATATCCTTTGGTTTAAATAATATAAATGATTTTGGCAAAGCAGTTGTAACTTCACTTAAAGGTGGAAGAATCGACCTTTGAATTCGTTCAGCATAATTTATACTATCAGTAATTTCATGATTTTTTTTGGCAATAACAATATTTTGTTCCGCTAATTTTAAATTCGCATTTTTAACCATGTGATTACTTCGAATTGAAAATATCATCAGGAAAACAATCACTAAAATCACGACAATTGAAATACTCAAAAATGTAGTTTGATTTTTTATTTTAATGACCTGCGCTTTTAATATGTTTTTCTGAAGTAATATTTCATTGCCTTGAGAAACAATTTCATTCTTTCTTTTAAGGATCAATTCATTTTGTTTTTCAAGCACAGAGGCTTGCTCGTTCATTTCTGTTTTTTGAGCTA
Source organism: Bacteroidota bacterium (assembly GCA_040388745.1). GTDB lineage: Bacteria > Bacteroidota > Bacteroidia > 2-12-FULL-35-15 > 2-12-FULL-35-15 > 2-12-FULL-35-15. The sequence goes on from JAZKBF010000034.1 coordinate 61,397, forward strand.
AGATCCTTTGTTCTTTATATAAAATCTCAACGTTCTGCAGAACCACTTTTTGCTGCTCAAGGTCAAGTTTACTTAGTATTTCGTCTGTAAGGCGGATAGTTATTCTGCTGTTTATTCTTCTGATTGCACCATCAGGACATTGAACATTAATATCGTCAAAATGGATGGCACTTTCAATATTTGGATTGAGTATGTACAATTTCATTTCCTCCGTCAAACAACCATTATTAGAATTTACCATTTTCACATTGGCAATAGGTTGATTTTTCCTTATTAAACTTACGCCCATTGAAAAAGAAGTAACATTAAATTTTAAATCTAAAAGGAAATTTGGAATTTCAGCCCGAATGCAACCCGCACTAATCAGATCTTCTCTTTTCGAATTTGTATCGCCTGTAAGATTTCCTAAATAGGGGACAGGACTTGGAATGAATAGACATTTTAGTAGAACAGTTTGGGTTAACTCCCCTCTGTTAAAAACCTCTATAGTTGCAACACCACGTTTATAAACTTTTGCTATATATTTTCCATCCTTACCTTCTATAGAACCAGGACTAATTTTAACAGTTACATTTTCGGAAGGAACTCCAGCTATTGCAATTGTCAAGACATTATCAACTCCAATATACAGCGCATTAAGATCGTTCATAGAAATTGAAACGCTCGCATTCTTCTGACTATATAGTAAATTGCAATAAAGAAAAAGGAATAAAACAAAGCATTTAAAAAGTATAAGTTCAATAAAATTAAGTACACCCTCTTTCATTTAACAAAAATTATTTCTTCAATTTTTAACATTAAAAACATTAATCACTTTTGTGGGAAATAAATTTCATTCAATTTGTTTGATCTTCGTTTTATAGGACTGATCGCTTTTTTCATTTACTTATCTATTCCCAAGAAGTTATCTTGGAATCATAGATTTTTAAATTTTGAAATAAAAATGTTATGAATTTTAATATTCTACACATACCATTGGGGGACTCGCACATGCGAAATACCTAAGCCGACATACAAATTCGTCTTTAGAAACTATCGTTTTGCCATTTCCTGCAAAAGACTAAATCTATTATTTGGGAGTTTGCTCGTTTTCCAATACTTAATAATAATATTTAAAAGTTCCACTGCTCCATTAAAATCTTTGGCCTTTTCGAAATAACCTTGAACCATGTATTCAAAAGCTTTTTCAATATTTTCTTCAGAACCATCACTTGACATGAAAATAAAAGGAATACATTTCATTCGGAGTTTTTTGTCATTAAAGATCTCTTCCCTTAAATGAAGTCCGTCCATTTCTGGCATATTAATATCGCAAAGAATTAATATCGGTTGTATTTCATCGCTTTTTAAGTATTTCAAAGCCTCTTTACCATTATCAACTATGACTATTTCATTAACTATCCCCAGTGCTAAAAAAGCTTCCTTTAAAATTTTCTGATCTCCTTTATTATCATCAACAACCAATAAAGCTCCTATTTTTTTTTTCTGTGTTTCCATTTTTTTGATAATTTTTATTGAACCCTTAACAAGTAAAACAAAAAAAAAATCATTTTATCGTACGGTTTTTTAGCGAAATATTTCCCCTTTATGTCCACGAATTTCCTCATCTCCATAAAAAAGCAAATTAGTTGACATTGCATTTTAGGATGGCATATTAATTACTACTACAAATTCATATTGAAAACAATATGATTAGCGGCTAATCAATAAAAAACAAACTAAATAAAATGAAAAAGAAAATAATTATTGTTTCCATAATGTCGGCTGCTATTGCAGGGGTTTTTTATGGCTTCAATCGGATCCATGCAAACGAAACACCAAATGAACAGGAACAGACTGTAAATATGCCGGATCTTAAAAATTGGCCAGAAACATCCCAAAAAGCGGCTAAAGAAATGGAGGCTAAATATGGTAAACCAAACGGAGCTACATCAGATATGCTAATTTGGAAAAATAATGGTATTTGGTTAAAAACAATTGTTTACAAAAAGGAAATGACGCACAATTTTCCAAAACCTCATAAAGATGTTATAGAGCAATGGATAAATTATAACGTTCCTTTTAATAACTACGATGAACTTGCTCTATATGATGGTAGCATTACCGCAAATCGAACCAATGGAACAATTTCCGCACGATGTGATAATGAAGCAATGAATCTCTTAGCACTTAATCTTACTTATGATATTGTTAATAACAGTAAAACTGTTGACGAAGCGCGCCTGGATCATAGTAAAAATGCAATGGCGTTTATAAAGGGAGAAAAACCTGGATATACACAAAAGATGAATTTTATCAGCGATAAAACAGCGCCTGATCCGGATAAACCTTTAGACTTTGAAATGGAGCAAATGAAATTAGGGGTTGGAAAATAGAAACTTAAAAAACTCTTAAAAAAACAAGTTCTACAAAACCAGAATGATGAAGAATTAGTTAAAAGGATAAAAACTGAACGAAAGAAATAAAAAAGACCTCATCAATAAACTCAAATTTCATAAAACTATAAACATGGCAACACTCACAAAAACAGAAGAATTAACTATTGGAAGCACCGTATTTTCTAATAAAGGTTATATACCTGCCAGATATACATGCGAGGGAGAAAACATAAATCCTTCTATTACTATTGAAAACATTCCGTCAGGAACAAAAAGCTTAGCACTTATTGTTGATGACCCTGATGGCGTGGATGGTGTATTTGACCATTGGGTAATCTGGAATATTCATCCGATGGAAATGATAATTGAAAACACAGTTCCCGGCACAGAAGGAAAAAACAGTTTTGGAAAAACAAGGTATCAGGGTCCTTGCCCACCTGAAGGCAGAGACCACCGTTATTTTTTCAAGGTATACGCGTTGGATATTATCCTTGATATTAAAATAGGGGCGGACAAAAAAACTCTTGAAAAAGCCATGCAGGATCATACTCTTGCTAAAGGAGAAATAATTGGTATGTACAAAAAAACAAAACATAAAAATTTATAATATTTCAAAAAACAAAATTATGGCCTTCACATTACCGGCTCTTCCCTACCTGAAAGAGTCTTTAGAACCTTTTATTGATGTGATGACAATGGAGATCCATCATGGAAAACATCATAATGCATACGTTACCAATTTGAATAAAGCAATTGAGAATACAGATGCGGATAAAATGTGTATTGAAGATATTTTAAAAAATATTTCTAAATATCCGGTCGTTGTGCGCAATAACGCAGGAGGACATTTTAACCACAGTATGTTCTGGACTCTTTTAAGTCCCAATGGAGGCGGAATTCCTAATGGAAAGCTCGGAAATGAAATCCATTCTGCATTTAATTCTTTTGATGAATTTAAAAAAAAATTCGCAGAATTTGCAACAGGAAGGTTTGGTTCTGGATGGGCCTGGTTAATAAAAAATGAATCAGGCAAACTGGAAATCTGTTCAACACCAAATCAGGATAATCCATTAATGGACATTGCAGAAAAAAAAGGAATCCCTTTGCTTGGTCTTGATATATGGGAACATGCCTATTATCTTAAGTATCAAAACCGAAGACCTGAATATATTGACGCATGGTGGAATATAGTAAACTGGAATGAAGCATCCAGCCGTTTCTCACAAGTTCAACAAATAGAACAAAAAAACGTACAAACAAAATGAAAAAAAATAAAAACACTTTCCAAAACAGTCCAGGTAAAGATGAACCACCTGTAAAGCCAGAAAAGGATATCCCTGTAAAACCTGATAAAAACCCAGATCCCACTAAACCAAGACCTGGTGGTAATGAACCTGAAAAAAATGACCCTACCCGAATTGAGCAACCGGGTAAATCTGATCCAACTCGAATTGATGAGCACCCAAACAAAAAAAAGGGTCTATCAAAGAATAGAGTGTATCAAAAATTATAGTTACTGTTCTATTACTATTTATTTTTTTATTAAAAGAAGATGATTTGATTCAAGAAAAAAATCGATAACAGCAAAAAAATAAAAAAAATGAAAACAACGGAAATTATTATTACAATTAGCGAATCTGTTAAACTACAAGGCACGCTTAATATTCCATCAGGAGCGGGATCCTTTGTAATATTTTCACATGGAAGTGGAAGCAGCCGTTTCAGTTCCAGAAACAGACATGTTGCTGGTATATTGAACAGAGAAAAAATCGCCACTCTGCTCATTGATCTTCTTACAAAAAAAGAAGACGAAGTTTTTGAAAATCGTTTCAACATTAATTTACTTACTGAACGTCTTGTTTCTGTAACCAAACAGGCACACCAATTCACTGAATTGAAAAATTTACCTATTGGATATTTCGGAGCAAGCACAGGTGCAGCATCTGCGCTAAAAGCAGCGGAAACTCTTCAGGATATTATTGAAGCTGTGGTTTCAAGAGGAGGCCGTCCGGATCTTGCAAAATCTTCTTTACCAAATATAAAAGCCCCTACTTTATTAATTATTGGCAGTTTAGATGAAAACGTTATTGAATTGAATAAACGGGCCTATTCATTGCTCAATTGCGAAAAGAAAATTGAAATTATTGAAGGGGCAACGCATTTGTTTGAAGAGTCAGGAAAACTGGACGAAGTAGCAACACTTGCTACCAACTGGTTTAAAAAACATTTGTATAAAGTTGAAGTTGAAAAACAAGCTGCTAACAGATAAACCCATCACTAATAAAAAATGAAAAAATGAAAATTTCATATTTAAAAGATAGATCAGGTGAAAGTATTGACCTGAACAAATTAATCTTTGATAATTCAATTGAATTAAATAGTAGCACCGATCTTGATGCACTTATTGAAATAATTGGTGATTCAAAATATGTATTGCTTGGTGAAGCCTCCCATGGAACACATGAGTACTACACTTGGCGCACACAGATCAGCAAAAAATTAATCGAAAAAAAAGGCTTTTCATTTATTGCAGTAGAAGGCGATTGGCCGGATTGTTATCGCGTAAATCGTTACATAAAAAACTATGCCGATTCAGGAAAATCAGCTTTAGATGTATTACATACTTTTAATCGCTGGCCTACTTGGATGTGGGCCAATTGGGAAATTGTAGCGTTAACCGAATGGCTCAAAACTCATAATGCTTCCCTTCCAAAAAATCGTAAAACCGGATTTTATGGATTAGATGTATATAGTTTGTGGGAATCATTCGACACCATTATAAAATATCTTGATAAAGAAGATCCCCAAACAAAACATACAGCAAAAAATGCTTTGAAATGCTTTGAACCTTATAGTGAAGGAGAAGGACAAGCGTATGCCCGTGCCACACTTATGGTTCCATCAATATGTGAGGAAGCCGTAATTGATCTACTAACACAGGTTAGAAAAAACATGATAAGCTACAATACCGATCCGGAAGCGGTAATGAGTGCGGAACAAAATGCACATGTTATTGTTAATGCCGAACGCTATTACCGTGCTATGGTCAAACCCGGACCGGAATCATGGAACATTCGAGATCATCACATGGTGGACACATTAAACCGTTTGATAAAATTTCATGGCACTGAATCAAAAGCAATAATTTGGGAACACAATACACACATTGGTGATGCGCGGGCAACGGATATGGTTCGTGAAGGAACTGTAAATGTGGGACAGCTGTTAAATGAACAACACAAAGATGATGGAGTGTTCTCGATCGGTTTTGGATCTTATAAAGGTACGGTGATCGCAAGCCGCGAATGGGGTGATGTTATGCGAATAATGAATCAACCGGATGCCATCCCCGACAGTTGGGAATTTCTGTTGCATCAACTTGATGCAAAAAACAGGATTGTTTTTATGAATGAAGAGATGAAAAAACAGATCGGGAAAAAAGAATTCGGGCACCGTGCCATTGGTGTGGTATATCACCCACATTATGAATACCTTGGAAATTATGTCCCAAGTCTGATGCCACACCGTTATGATGCGTTTATTTATATTGATGAAACATCCGCCTTGCATCCAATTCACATGAAACCAGATGGGCATCAGATGCCTGAAACATTTCCTTTTGGGGTGTAAAAATTTCAATAATCATAATCAAAAAAATAAAAACAAAAAACAAAAAAATGGAAAACAAAACAATGATCGAGGAACTTTATTTTTGCGCAGCTCAATGCACGCGTTGTTATGATGCATGCCAGATCGAAAAAGACAAAGCACAATTAGAAAGATGTATAAAACTTGATGAGGAATGTGCAGAAATATGCCGGTTAACGGCCGTTCGTTTAGAAAAAAAATCTGAAAACACGGATAAGTATTTAAAACTCTGTGCAGAAATATGTGAATCCTGTGCAACAGAATGTGAAAAACATTCGCAATTGGAACATTGTAAAGCCTGCGCGGAAGTTTGTCGCAAATGTGCGGAAATGTGTCTTCAGCCGGCACATTAATATTTTTTTCTCAATCGAAAAAAAAACATTTTAAATTATGCTCATTTGAAATCCTGCCCCGAATGATATACAAACTCATCCGGGCAGGCTGAGCATTAATGCATTCCTGATAAATAATTTGTTCAATTATTATATTAAATAATAAACTGAAAAACATACAAAAATGAAAAACATATTTTTATCCTTACTAGCAATTGTATCAGGGTCAAACATGCTCGCCCAAATCTTCATCGCTAAAAATTGTGAGATCACTTTCTTTTCCGAGGCGCCACTCGAAAACATTGCTGCAATAAATAAGGCAGCGAAACCTATACTTAATACGGCCACAGGTGAAATTCAAATTAAAATAGCGATGACCGCATTTGTATTCGAAAAGCCTTTAATGCAGGAACACTTTAACGAAAATTATGTAGAAAGTGAAAAGTTTCCATATGCAATTTTCAAAGGTAAAATCAATGAAACAATTGATTGGAAAAAAGATGGCGAATATAAAGCTACTGCCACCGGAAAGCTCAATATACATGGCATTGAAAAAGAAAGAACCATTGAAGGAACAATAACAGTTAAAGGATCGGAAATTGTTATCTCAGCCAAATTTAATATTCATGTTGCTGACCATGAAATTAAAATCCCAAGTCTTTATGTTAAAAACATTGCAGAAGTTGTGGAAGTAAAATTGAATGCAACACTTGAACCGTATAAACAGAATAAAATCTCTGCCAAATAATTTAAAAAAAACCGCATTATCGCCTTTCCGCATTTGGTGCGATTGTACAGCGACATATTTTAATCAATTCTACTTTTTAACTGTATAGCTAAAACACTTGGAACAGTTATTGCTTCCTTAACGATCTATAAATCTGTTAGAATAATTTATTGTACTTTTACTTTAAATAGTGAATCCATTAAATTAAACTTTTAAGATCTTTAAATTGATAGGAAACATGGATACTCCGGCAAGAAATCAAAAAATTAGATTTTTTTTAATACTTCCATTCATTTCATTAATGCCTTTATTCGGCCGATCTCAAAATATTGGTATTGGAGCAGACGTTATTTACAATTTCCAAACGGAGAGTATTGGTGCCGGAGCGCGGGCGAACTTTTTCCCTAACAGTAGACTAAGCATTGTTCCACAATTCTCTTATTACTTTGCTTTTAATAAAATAAACGAATATTATGCAGGATTGGGGTTAGAATTCAAATTTATTCGAAGAGAAAGGGTTAATTTTTATGCAATTGCTCATGGTGCCTATAACGTTTGGATAAATTATGCAGCATCACCATTAGAAGGTGCTCAGCCTAATAATTGGAATTTAGAGGGTGGTATTGGCGTTTCCACAAATACCTGTTTACGGCCTTTTTTAGAATACAGGTACAATCTTAAATTTATGGAAACCCATTTACGTTTAGGGGTTCTATATATCTTTGGTTGTAACGGTGGTGGAGGTTCCAGAGATAAAAGATGTGATGCATATAGAACAAATTAATTAATTACTCATAAGTAAGAAAAAAAAATAATTGAATCAGACCCAACCTTCTCTTTTTTTTTGCGTATTTACTTATAAAGGGAACATTAAACCAAAAATAATTACCATGAAAACTAAAAATTCATTAAAATATCTTATTGTAGCAGCTACTGTAGGAATAACTTTTACAGCCTGTAAAAAAGACAGGATCGAAGAAGATAGATCGCTGAATGAATACAGTTCACCTAATAGTTATTTAGATTCTAAAAAACAGGAAGAGCAGGAGTTTATAATCACAGCGGATTCAGGCGGTCCTATTGTTGGAAACCAGTTTACTACTATTTGGGGTGGAAGGCAATGTTTGATGTTTCCTAACGGAGATACTGTTGGTCTTCCTTACACTATAAAACTGGTGGAGTTATATACGCCCAAAGACATGATTTATTATCAAATGCCAACCGTTGCTTCAGATACTATTTTGGAAACCGATGGTGAAATAAGAGTAAGAGCATTTAAGGATGGAACAGAATTAATGCTTGTACCTGGTTGTTCTTGGGCAATAAAAATGCCCAATTCCGCACCCAAAAACTACATGCATACTTTTTATGGATTTCCAACTTCAAATTATGTCAATTGGACTGATAATCCTGCTTCCCTTGGTGTTACAACCAGCTTCAATCCAATTTTCACAACTTCTAGTGATGGTTATTTAAATTCCATTGTCAAATTAGGTTGGGTGAATTGCGGCATCACACGAGGAGGCAGCACTAACCATCATTTGTCATTTGCTTCTACCACAGACAACTTAACCAATGTTGCAATTTTCGTATATTTTCCTGCCACAAAAACTGTAATGCAGGTATTTGGTTCCTTGTCGGGTTCTATACCTGATGGTTCGTCTGTTAAAATTGTTGCTATTGCTGTTGACGGAAGCGGAACGTTATTTAGTTTTAATCAAAACCTGACGATGACTTCTTCTACAGCGGTGGAAGTAACTATGGCTGCTACTACTGATGCGAATCTTACTGCATTATTGAATGGTTTGTAAAAATTGAATTTATTTAAAAAGCGGGTGCTATTCAAAATAGCATTCGCTTTTTTATGATCATTAAACGATCACATAGGATCCACATCTATTTGCACTCTTACCGATTTGTAATCACTACTCGATTTAAATTGAACTAATAAGTTAGCAAGGATCTTTTTCACCTGCACTACTGAAGCATCGCGTTCTATTTTTAGCAAAATATTTTTGTGATATAAATTACGAATACGGGAAACAACAGGGAATTCAGGACCAAGAACTCGTTTTTTAAAATGGTGTTTTAATTCATCGGCTAAAAATTTTGCCGAAGCATTTACCATATTCACATCTCTGTGTATTAGCGTAATTTCAATCAGGCGAAAAAATGGTGGATAGTTGAAATTTTTTCTATCCAATAATTGGTTCGTGTACATCGAAAGAAAATTGGTGCTTATCACATCTTGAATAATACTATGATCGGGATTTTGAGTTTGAATAATTACTTTACCTCTTTTATTTTTTCTTCCCGCTCTACCTGATACTTGCGCCATCAATTGAAAGCTCCGTTCAAACGACCTAAAATCAGGGAAATTGAGCATACTGTCGGCATTTAAAATTCCAACCATACTCACATTATCAAAATCCAAACCTTTTGTAACCATTTGAGTACCAACCAAAATGTCAATGTTACCATCCTCAAAATCCTGAATAATATGTTGATGCGCAAACTTACTACGCGTGGTATCCAGATCCATTCTCGCAATTTTCGCTTTCGGATAAAAAATAGAAAGTTCTTCTTCAATTTTTTCAGTGCCAAAACCTTTCATTCTTAAATTGGTATCACCACAAGCGCCACATTTATTTGGGGGTTTAATTGAATAACCACAATAATGGCAACGTAATTGATTACTTGCTTTATGATACGTTAAACTCACATCACAATTCGTACATTGTGGTATCCACGCACATATATTACACTCTAATTGTGGAGCAAAGCCTCTCCGGTTTTGAAACAATATTATTTGCTCTTTATTTTGTAAAGCCAGCGTAACAGTATCTAACAATAATGGTGAGAAATGCGATTTCATTAATTTCTTTCTGGTCGCTTCTTTTACGTCAGCAATTAAAATTTCGGGCATTTGCACACCACCAAACCGTTGATTGATTTCAACAAATCCATACTTGCCTTCCTGCGCATTGTAATAGCTTTCTATACTCGGTGTTGCCGAGCCCAATAATGTTTTTGCTTTATGGATATGTGCTAAATAAATTGCGCCATCACGTGCATTATATCGTGGTGCAGGATCATATTGTTTGTACGAAGTATCATGCTCCTCATCTACAATTACCAAACCTAAATTGCTAAAAGGCAGAAACAAAGAAGATCTCGCCCCTACTATTAATTTAAAATTAGAAAGTTTAGCGTTTAAAGTTGTTGAGGATTCCGTCTTTGAGCTTTCCAACTTTGAACTTTCTAAGCCTGATTTTAAAACATTATTCCATACCTCTACTCGCTCATTCCCATTAAATTTACTGTGATAAACGCCCACAGCATCACCAAAATATTTTCGCAAACGATTTATGATCTGTGTGGTCAATGCAATTTCCGGAAGTAAATACAACACTTGTTCCCCTTTAGCAATAGCCTGTTCAATAAGCTTCACATAAATTTCGGTTTTGCCGGATGATGTAACTCCATGAAGAAGGACTACATCTTTTTCAATTTCAGGTTTCGAATTGCTAATTGCGGATCCATCACCCGCCAACACTTCTTGATTCTTGATACCGAATTCCTGACTCGCATTTTTTTTCCAACCAAACTGTTCTTGAATTGATTCATAAACCTGCTGCTGAACTTCATTGAGTTGTGATATTTTATTTGCATTATCATAACTTGTAAAGCGCCCAACTTCACGCTCATAGATCTCAAAAATATTTTTTTGAACCAAAGACTTTAATGCGGCTTCCGCACCGGAAATCATTTTTATTATTTCAGATTTTTTCACTTCCTTGTGAGAGGAGGAAATTGGTATGTTATTCGCATTTACTTGTGAATAACGCTCAGATAGCTTTATGTAGGCTATCAATACATCCAATTGTTTGGGTGCTTTTTTTTCTAATAATTGAAAAATAGTTTTTAAATTATCTTCGTCATTAGCATATTCTGTTATTCTAACAAAGCTTTCGATCTTAGGTTTGAATTTTTCTTTTAACTCCTCATGGATCAACACCACACCTTTTTCTATCAATACTTTTAAGATAGGATAAACGGTTTTTTGCTCCAGAATTTCAGAAACTTCATTAATGCTCAAAACAGCACGAACTTCAAGCGCTTCAATGATCAAATGTTCTTTATCAGAAAGTGTTTCGATCTGATCACTTCCTATTTCTAGCTTCTGAGAAGTATATTCCGGATTAAGTACAATTTTCGTTTCACTTGCTAACCTCAATCCTCCTGGCAAAGCCGCCACCATAACATCACCAATGTGACACATATAATATTGGCTCATCCAATCCCATAACGCGAATTGTTTTAAATTAACAATAGGATGCTCATCCAAAATGGAATCGATGTATTTGGCTTCGTATAGCTTAGGAGGGGTTTCATGGATATTACGAACCAAAGCAGAATATAATTTGCCTCTTCCAAATTGAACCACCACTCTTTGCCCTACCTCAATAACATCATTCCAATCATACGGCACCCGATAAGTGTATAAATTTGGAACAGCTAAAGGCAATATAACATCAACAAAATAGGTGGTGCGGCTCATTTAACAAATATACTATTAGGCTGCAAAATAATTTGACTTGTTGAGAAGTTTTTATTCCTTTTCAAATTTTATATTTTTACCCTGTGTTCCCCTGAACCGGAACCATTTACTTTGTGTTTCAAGGATAGATTTGAAATTTTTCACTTTTGCGGAATCTGCATTTATTTGAAAATTTACATTATTTATCTGCGAAAGTGTATCAGCCAAAATAGGAATATGTGTAATTGGGAGCAAAAATTTACGTTTTGTAAAACCCATTAATAGGGCGGATTGAAACTGATCCGTAGCTATTGCAATTTTGGTAAAACCTTTTTTTCTCGCAAGGCAATAAGAGTTGAAAATGTTTTCGGTACTATGTTCAGCTTGTGTTTCTATAAATATTTTATCCTTTTGAATCCCAATTTTTTCTGCGTATAGTGCCATTACCTTGGCTTCAATATAGGGAGTATAAACAGCACCCCCTGAAAAAATTACATTTTTGGCAATTCCTTTCTTTACAAGATAACAACCCCAAACTACCCTGCTTCTCATAACCGGACTCCACTCTTTACCATCATATGGAACGCCAGGTACAATAATTACATCATAGGGAACATTTTTTATTGCACGCGAATAAAGCTTATCCGGAGAAGGCCGAAAAAGCGCACAACTGCTAAGTAGTAAAGTGATCAATAAAAAAGATAGAGGGGATTTTATTTTAGCGAAAAACATAGATATTCATTTTGCTCAAATTTTGCATTCCTCATATTGCTTGAAAAACATGCAGAATTCTGATTACAAAGTTAAATACAAGTAAATCAATAACAATGAAATGCATTACTATTTTGGAATGCCTATTTTATATCTTTCATTTTATGCGCAAGCATATTAAAGAAATTACCTAGAGGTTTTACCACCATCATTTTCAACATTGGATTTAAATCGGATTCAAAAACTAATTGTCCGATCGAATTGTTTTCATCCTTTTTTGTAATGAATATAAACAATTGAAAAGCAAAAGGAACTTTACCATTTGAATTAATGGTGATTTTTGTGAAAGGGGTTTTATCGACTATTTTCATTCCAATAGTAGCCATTCCATTAATAGTAAATGAGCATTCTTCACTTGTTGCAGTCCAGTTAGTTACCTGTGAAGGCATTAACTTCTCGAAATTTTTGAAATCACTTAAATAATTGAAAATATTTTCTGCTGAATTATTAATATCAACTATTTCACTTTCGATTTTTGTTAAAGACATGTTCTACAAATTATGAGTTAATACAATTTACTTGGTTATCAGCGAATCCTTAAGAATCTATTTGTTTTAAATAACAAATCTTCACAAAAAAGCATAAAACACAGATTCACAAGCCTGTGCAGATTCGTTAGCAGCAACTATTTATTCCATTCTGCCGGATTTTCTCGCCATTCTTTTAATGATTTCAAATTTTTCTCTGTTATATAATTTGATTTTAAAGCCTGTTTAACTAGTGTATCATAATCACTTAATGTAACTAATTTACATTTCGATTTTTTGAAATTATCAATGGCCGTTTTAAAGCTATATGTAAAAATAGCAGCCATCCCCTTTACTTCACAGCCCTTTTCACGTAATGCTTCTACAGCACTTAAGCTGCTACCACCGGTTGAAATAAGATCTTCAATCACTACTACGGACTGTCCTTTTTCAATCACCCCTTCTATCATATTAGTTAACCCATGTTTTTTGGCTTCGGAGCGAATGTATACAAACGGCAATCCCATCTCTTGTGCTACCAATGCCCCTTGAGCTATCCCGCCCGTAGCAACACCTGCAATAACATCCGGCTTGCCAAATTTTTCCACGATCGCATTTACAAATTCCTGACGAATGTAAGTACGTATCTTAGGATAAGAGAGTGTTACACGATTATCACAATAAATAGGAGATTGCCATCCCGAGGCCCACGTAAAAGGTTTGTTAGGTTGTAATTTAATTGCTTTAATTTGCAGTAGAAATTCAGCAATTTTTAAAGCGGACTCTTCATTAGATTTCATAAGGCAAAGATATTAACTATTTAATCAGTAACGCCTAATTAATAAAACAGAAATGATAAAAATATTTTATTCGAACAAATTGATTTATCTAATTAATAATCAGGCTATTTTCAACCCTAAGGAGGGTGCTATTTTGGAAGATATTCAATCCGCAGATGAAATGCTATTGAAATTTAATAAACTGGCCAACAAAAAAAAATTACACGAAATTTATTTTTTTAATGAAAACCTTCAGCATTTATTCAACTATTTTTCCGGAATGTTCCGTATCATCGAAGCGGCAGGAGGGTTGGTGAAAAATGAAAAAGGAGAGTATTTATTTATTTTCAGAAATGGTAAATGGGATCTGCCAAAAGGTAAAATTGAAAAAGGAGAAGGCATTAAAACCGCAGCCATTCGTGAAGTAGAAGAAGAATGCGGCATCAGCGGATTGTCTATCATTAGAGAATTACCTCCTACCTACCATACTTACACTATAGAAGAAAAAGCAATTTTAAAGCGCACCTACTGGTTTGAAATGAGTTGTGATGACACTTCTGCTATTTTGGTTCCACAAATTGAAGAAGGTATCACAGACGTTCAGTGGATAGCAACAAAAAAACTGAAAAAAGTTTTTAACAATACATTTGAATCAGTAAAAGAAGTGCTGGAGGCGGCTGCACCGCTAAGCTAAAGAAGACTTGCTAATTATTCGTTTTATCACCTACGTTGTGTGTTTTACCTTTTGGCTTGGTAATATCATAAAACAAACGGTCAATATCTCCATCAGGGCCTTCTGCTGGTGCCTGCACGAATTTACCTTCCGGATCAATTAAAAAACAGGCCGGCAATGATCTTATTTCATATTTATTTTTCAACTCCACTCCGCTATTATCATAAAGCAATAACCAATCGAATTTGGGATTTTGCAAACAGAATTTTTTAAAATCAGCATTGTTTTTATCTACGGAAATGCTAACGAATTCGATCCTTGTACCATATTTCTTTTTTAATGAAGGGATAACTTTCATTTGCTGCAAGCAGGAAGTACAGTTCGCATCAAAAAATAAAATGTAAACATATTTTTTCGAACGCAATTCATCCATACTATGTGTACGGCCCGTTTTATCCGGTAATCCAAAATAAGGAGCAATTGCACCTGCATGTAATTTTGAAAATGAATTTAATATGTTTTTTGCGATCCGCTGATGTTCAGCAATTTTACTTTCAGCAATTATTTGTTCCAGTATTGCCACAATGCTCCCTCTACTAAATGTGCCATCGTAATAACTTTCGTATAGGCCTTTTATTAATACTAATTCACAAATAGTATCATTCTGTAAAAAAGCATCTGTTTTCAAAACGGCCAAAGCCCCGCTTAAGCTCCCACGATCATTGATCTGGAAATTAATTGTCGCCCCTTGTTCGGACAATGCGATCCTTTGAAGTTTTTGTTTATAAAAGGTATTGAAAAAATTAAGGTATTCAGGATGCGAATATAAGATCGGCTTTCCGTCTATATAACTTGCAAATAATTTCTTTTCGCTTTTCTGAATTTTTTCTTCAAGTGCAGCAATTGTATAGGTAAGATAGGCATCAAAATAATTATTTTTAACCGGTTCGTAAAATTTATGCATTGCCAATTTAAACGAATCAATTTTTGCCTGGGGGCTGCGGCTTACAAATGAACGATATTCAACAGATAAAAAATCATCAAACTTTTTATCATAATCCATAGTAAGCGCATTGATCTCCACCTTGCTTTTCAGCCGGATAGAGAGCTTTACATCATGCTCTAAATTAGGATTTTGATAAGTAGTTGAATCCGGTTGCATTACAATTATCTCATAGGTCACATTTGGTTCAATGTACATGGATGCAATATTTTTTGCAATCTTTATGGTCACATATTGAATTTCATTACTATTAAATTCTAATAAGAAATTGCCTGCAGAATCGATTGTGGAAAAAGTAAGTTGTTTTTCAGTATTGGAAATGTAATCATTGCGCACCCATACCCCGATCTCTTGATTTTCGTAAGTTACCGCAAGACCTTTAATGATCACATTTTGTGACTGACTCAAAAAATGAAGTAAAAAAGAAAAGAAAAATAAAAATAATTTTTTCATAAAAATCGCAATAGGAAGTACTTAAAAAAGCTTCGATCAGTAATTATTACAAGCAAATTCAACAGTTTCAGGCTTCATAAGCAAATAGAGTACCATACAAATGAAAATTTAAAAAAGTATCTCAACTTATTAATGAAAATTTTTCAAAAGGCGTTTAACTTTTCAGATCAATACCTTCAGGAACAAACGGTGCTGCATTGCCACCATTTCGTATTATATCACGCACAATTGTAGAATTTATTGCAGAAAGTTCGGAAACAGGCAAAATAAAGATAGTTTCAATTTCAGGAGCCATCACTTTATTGTTTTGTGCAATAGCTTTTTCAAATTCAAAATCGGCTGAAGTTCTCAAACCGCGTAAAATATAATCCGCATTCATTTTTTTACAAAAATCAATTGTCAAACCCGTATACGTTTCCACACGAACTTTAGGTTCATTTGCAAACACCTGCTTGATCCATTTCTCTCTTTGCTCTATCGTGAAATAACTTTGTTTACTGCTGTTCTTTCCGATAGAAATAATTACTTCATCAAATAAAGGTAAAGCGCGAAGTAGAATATTTTCATGTCCTTTTGTAATAGGGTCGAATGATCCGGGAAAAATGGCGATGCGTCTATTCATGATTCTATGAATTTATTTTATGAATTAATTACGAATATACAACTATTTATACTGGCTAATTAGCAATTGAATCCTGCTTTTTTGCAATCATCTTGAACATTGAGAATTATTCTTTTATAAGTGCCTACAAGTTTTCTGCTCAATTACATATTAAATATTAAATATTAAATATTTTTTTACAAAATCGTCACTACTTTTTCAGCTTTCGCTTTCATAACCCCAATAGGTTTAGTAAAGTTCGCATAACCTTCAAGGATAAGGAGCTCCTCAAATTCCTTTTTTGAATTCGGTTCAACCGTAATTAATAAACCACCATTAGTTTGCGGATCGCATAGGGTAAGTAAAGAATCACCTGTTATTCCGGATACTTTCGGATCATAGCTGCTCCAATTCCGGAAGCTGTTATCAGGGACACACATTTGTGATGTATAAAAACTCAAACCATCAAGCAAAGGCACAAGCGAATAATCAATTTCAGCGGACAAGTTAGCCCCTTCACACATTTCGATCAGGTGCCCCAATAATCCAAAGCCTGTAACATCAGTCATTGCAGTAACCCCTTTTAGCTGTGCAGCTTTTTCACCTAATTTATTCAATTGCATCATTTGTTTAGTTGCAATTCCTTTGTGTTCCTCTTTCAAAACACTCTTTTTTTCGGCAGTGGTAAGTATCCCGACACCAATTTTTTTTGTGATATAAATTAAATCGCCCTCTTTAGCGGTATTGTTTTGTTTCAAATTTTTCAGATCAACCAAACCACTAACTGCAAGTCCAAAAATGGGCTCAGGACTGTCAATACTGTGTCCTCCTGCAAGTGGAATTCCTGCTTCTGCGCAAATAATACGCGCACCCTCAATCACTTGTTGAGCTAATTCAACAGGAAGTTTATTAATTGGCCAACCAAGTATAGCTACGGCCATCAAAGGCTTTCCGCCCATGGCGTATACATCGCTTATTGAATTAGCGGAAGCAATTTTTCCAAAATCCAATGCATTATCTACTATTGGCATAAAAAAATCAGTAGTGCTTATAAGCCCTTGTCCATTGCCAATATCATACACAGCAGCATCATCTTTACTACTATTCCCAACGATCAATTTATCATTTTGAGGTGCAATAAAATTTGATTTTAAAATTTCATCTAACACTCCGGGAGCAATTTTGCAACCGCAACCGGCTCCATGACTGAATTGTGTCAATTTTATTTCTGTGATAGCTGTCATTTTTGTTTTTTAATTTAAGAAATTCGCTACACAATTGTGTTTTAAGCAGCGCTCAAAACACAAGTGTTGACGCATCGAAGAGTTGAATGCCAGGCGCCATAGCTACTAATTTTACTAAAGAGTAAAAAAAATTATGCACAGTAGCATAGTTGAGCGCTAAGGAAAGGCAAATTGAATAAACTATTTTATTCTATTATCAGTATAATAAATACAACAAATAATTATTTAGCAACATACATTACTTCTTTCACGGCTTTTATTACACGTGAAACATTAGGTAATGAAGCCTCTATTAGTGTTGGAGCATAAGGTAATGGAACATCGGCAGCAGTAACGCGCAAAACGGGGGCATCTAAATAATCAAACGCTTCTTTTTGTACTTTAAAAGCAACTTCCGTAGCGATGGCTCCTAATGGCCATGCCTCTTCTACAATAACCAAACGATTTGTTTTCTTTACAGAATTTATAATTGTTTCGTAATCAATAGGGCGTATAGTACGCAGATCTATTACCTCTACACTAATGCCTTCTTTCTCTAATTCAACAGCCGCACTTAAGGCCTGTTTAATGATTTTACCAAAAGAAACAATGGTAACATCCTTTCCCTCACGCTTTATATCCGCAACACCAATAGGTATAAGATATTCACCTTCCGGCACTTCTCCCTTTTCACCATACATTTGCTCGCTTTCCATAAAAACTACAGGATCGTTATCGCGAATAGCTGATTTTAAAAGGCCTTTTGCATCATATGGATTGGAAGGAACTATAACTTTTAATCCCGGACAGTTGGCGTACCAGCTATCAAAGGACTGTGAATGCTGAGAACTTAGCATCCCGGCCGAACCTGTTGCGCCACGGAATACAATAGGAATAGGAAATTGTCCACCACTCATGCTCATCATTTTTGCAGCAGAATTGATGATCTGATCTATCGCAACCAATGAAAAGTTAAATGTCATAAACTCTACAATCGGACGCAAACCATTCATAGCAGCACCCACTGCAATACCTGTAAAACCAAGCTCTGCAATAGGCGTGTCTATAACACGCTTTTCACCGAACTCAGCAAGCATACCTTTACTCACTTTATAGGCACCATTATATTCGGCAACCTCCTCACCCATCAAAAATATTTTTTCATCTCTGCGCATCTCTTCGCTCATTGCTTCACGTAATGCTTCACGAAATTCGATTGTTCTCATTTGTTTAAAAATTAATTGATTACAAATTTAATATTTTTATTGGTTACTAATAACGAATCTATACGAATTTGCGAAACTATGTTTTGTTTAGATGATTACGTTTCGTTAGCTATTGGAATACCTTTACGTACTTGGAAATGCGAGTTTTTTGCTATATTTTCAACGTACAGTTTCGTAAATTTGTATAGATTCGTTATTAGTAACCTCTTCTAACTCCAAAGTAATTTAGTATTTTTGCCGAAAATTATTACGGGATGGAAGACAATCAATTTGATATCATCATAGTTGGTGGCGGCATTGTAGGATTGGCATCCGCTTATAAGATCAATTTAAAGTATCCAAATAAGAAAATACTGGTTCTTGAAAAAGAAAAAGAGGTTGCGTTTCACCAAACAGGCCACAATTCAGGTGTAATACATTCCGGATTATATTATAAACCAGGGTCGTACAAAGCAAAAAACTGCGTTGATGGCAGACGGGAGCTTGTTGCCTTTGCAAAAGAATATAAAATACCTCACGACATTTGTGGAAAAGTAGTGGTAGCAACTGATAAGTCGGAATTAGAGCACATGAATCGTGTTTTCAATATTGGTATCGCAAATGGGGTGGAAGGAATTGAAAAAATTGATTCAAAAGGAATAAAAGAAATTGAACCTTTTTGTGTGGGCATAGAAGGATTATGGGTGCCATGCACCGGCATTATTGATTATGCTGATGTTTCACGCAAATATGTGGAGTTAATTCATTCAAAATTTAAAGGAAGTAAAGTACTTACCGAACACGAAGTAACGGCATTTGAAAAACATACCGATCATACAAATGTAATTACTCCAAAAGGCACATTCAGAGGAGCTTACATTATTACCTGTGCCGGATTACAAAGCGATAGAATTGCAAAAAAAGAAGGTGCAAAAATTGATACTGCTATTGTTGGTTTCCGTGGAGATTATTATGATTTGAGTGATAAAGGAAAAGGAAAAGTACGCAACTTAATATATCCTGTTCCTAATTCAAAATACCCATTTTTAGGCGTACACTTTACCCGTATGATACACGGAGGAACAGAATGCGGACCTAATGCAGTATTTGTTTTTAAACGGGAAGGGTATACAAAAACAGATTTCTCTTTAAAAGACACCGCTGAAGCTCTTTCATTTGGCGGAACCTGGAAATTTTTTGCAAAAAATATGAAATTTGCAATGGATGAGTATCATGGCGCATTTTCAAAAACATTTTTCTTAAAACGCTTACGTAAATTGATCCCTTCGTTGGAAATGGATGATCTGAAACCAGGTCGTGCAGGCGTGCGTGCTATGGCACTTGCACCTGAAGGCAATATGATCGATGATTTTAAAATTGAAATAAACGGCAACGCCATTCATGTGTTAAATGCTCCATCACCAGCTGCTACTGCCTCTTTAGCTATTGGTACAGCTATTGAAG
The DNA here is from genome assembly GCA_040388745.1 of Bacteroidota bacterium. Lineage (GTDB taxonomy): Bacteria > Bacteroidota > Bacteroidia > 2-12-FULL-35-15 > 2-12-FULL-35-15 > 2-12-FULL-35-15. The sequence goes on from JAZKBF010000034.1 coordinate 81,661, forward strand.
AAATGGCAACAAAGCACTTTAATTTAGGCTAGTGTAACGAATTGTGGTAATTTATGACATTGTAATTAATCATTTTTTAATTCTATTTAAAATACATTTGTAATATTCTAAATAATAATCAAAATGATTTTTTTTTCTCGTATTCTAAGTTATTCAACTTTTTCCAAAAAAATATTGTTTTATTGTTCCTTCTACCTTATATCTTCTAATATTTTAGTATCACAAACCATTACTTTTGATGAATGGAAAAATTTTAGTGATCCTTCTAAAATGCCACCAGAGGTCTCTTTACAAAAAAGCAATAACAATCTTGATCTCGTAAAATTCAAAGACCGTTTTTATGTTATTTTCAGGACCGCACCTTCGCATTTTCCTTCAAAAAAAGTCAAAATGTATGTCATTAGTTCATCTGATTTTAAAAAATGGGATTTTGAATCTGAAATTAATATGCAGTCTGACGTACGTGAACCTCGCTTTGCTGTATGGCACGATTCGCTTTTTTGCTATTTTTTTCAAGGAGGAACAACGTGGTATAAGTTTCAGCCCAAGCAACTTTTTGTAATGTCTACTATGGGAAATAAACAGTGGACAATACCTTCCAGTATAGGGCTGGATGGGTTTGTTCCATGGCGTTTGCGAATAAAAGATGATGAACTTCTTCTGTCGGCTTACAATGGAAAGAATTTGTATAACAAAGCACATCAGAACGAATTAAGACTTTTTAAAAGTAAGGATGCAAGGCATTTTACACCAATATCAAAGGAACCGCAGGTAAGTGTGGATGCAGCAGAAGAAGGCGAATTTATTTTTGATAGCAGTGGAACTCTCTATTCTATTGTACGTTTGGAGGGGTATGGAGGCCTTCTTTGTAAAGCCAATAAGGATAGTATTTACAAATGGGAATATAAAAAAACAAAATATAAGTACGACTCTCCTTTATTTTTTGAACACAAAAATGATATTTATTTAATCTCCCGCAGAAATATGGATGGCGCCTGCGACCGTTCTAAAGAAGGAAAGAAGCCTCATAGAATGTACAATCTATTACGTTATTCACTTACAAAAAAGAAAACATCCTTATTTAAATTGGATAAAAACAACCTTACACTTTCTTATATTCTTGATTTACCAAGTACTGGCGACTGTTCTTTTGCAGGTATCCAAAAACTTAGCGAAACAGATTATTTGGTTATGAATTATTCGAGCGATATTTCAAAAAAAGAAAAAAATTGGATACGTGGACAAAGTGGTAAAACCTACCTTTATTGGTCGGTGATGCACATTAAATAGTAGGTTGCGTTAAACTGTAATTTATTTAGCTATGCTATGAGTAGTAAAAAACAAGGGCAATTAAAACAAACTAAAACTGGAATAAAAAGCGCTGCTTTATCCTTAACTCCTCCAGGTACGGCCAAAACAAAGATTTTGTTGTGGCTGGCTGGTATCCTTTTACTTACTTATATCGCCTTTTCTCCTTCGCTAAAAAATGGATTTACCAATTGGGACGACAATGTATATATTGCCGAAAACACGCTAATTAACAACCTTTCAGGTGACAACATAAAAAAAATATTTAATACCGAAAACGCGGTTTCAAACAATTACCACCCCATCACCATTCTTTCTTTGGCCATAGATTATAAATTATCAGGATACGATCCTAAAACATATCATGTTACCAACCTTTTATTTCATCTGTTAAATACAGTATTGGTATTTTGGTTCATATTTTTATTGAGCGGTAATAAAATAATTGTTGCATCAATTGTTGCGCTATTCTTTGGCATTCACCCAATGCACGTGGAATCGGTTGCATGGATCTCTGAGCGAAAAGATGTGTTATACACCTTCTTTTTTATGGCAGCATTGATATGTTATTATAAATATATCCATTACACGGGGAAGACAAAAATTTTGCTGTATGCCCTTATATTAGTGTTGTTTTTATTATCAATATTATCAAAAGCAATGGCTGTGGTATTACCATTGGTTTTGTTATTAATAGATTATTATAAAGGTCGTAAATTTGACAAATATACAATATTAGAAAAGGTCCCCTTCTTTGCGCTTTCCTTAATATTTGGTGTATTGGCTTCGCAGATACAATCAGGAGCAATTGCTAAATTCGAGATCTTCACATGGCTGCAACGCATTGCATTTGCATCGTATGGGCTGATCAATTATATTTATAAATTATTTATTCCTATAAACCTTTCCTGTTTTTATCCATACCCTAATCTTATTGGTGATCGCCTTCCGATCATATTTTATATTGCACCTGTTATTGTTTTGAGCTTGTTCATATTAGTTTTTCTAAGTCTTAGGAAAAATAAAATTCTGGCTTTTGGTTTTTTATTTTTTTGTTTTACCATCGCATTGGTATTACAATTCATATCCGTAGGCCAGGTGATCATGGCTGATAGATATACGTATGTCCCCTACATCGGTTTATTATTTCCAATTGCCATGAGTTATGAATGGTTGCAAGATCAAAAGGACAAAAAATACAATCTTTATAAAAAGATCTTCATGCTTTTACTAATAGTATGTATCGCTTTATCTGTATGGCTTACACGCGAACGCACCAAAGTGTGGAAAAATAGCGATCAATTATGGACCGATGCAATTAGTAAATACCCCAGCAGTGAAGCATATCGTAACCGGGGCAGTTACCTGGTAAACAAAGTAGCCTATGATCTGGGTAAAAAAAAGGTTGATGAAAATGAATTTGACAGAGCCCTTGAAGATTTTAATATTTCAATTAAAATGAGTTCTGATAATGCAAAAGTATATATTAACCGGGCAAATATATATGGACTAAAAGGCCAGTTTGATCTGGCACTAAGCGATTATTCGAAAGCCATTGAATTAGATGATACGGATGCACAAACGTTCTTTAACCGTGCTATTACTTATAGCAGAATGAAGCAATTTGGCAAAGCAGCAGAAGATTACAGCACTGCCTTAACTTTAAATCCCGGTTTAACTGCAGCAAAAGAAAATCGGGCTTATGTATATGTTGATAATGGGAATTATGAAAAAGCGATATCAGATTTAAATGAACTGATACAATTGAATGCAACTAACCCAAACTACTATTTTTATAGGGGGTTTGTATTTTTTAAAACTGGAAAAATTTCTGAAGCACTTGCTGACAATACAACTGCAATACAATTGAATCCTGATTACAGTGCAGCTTATTTTAATCGTTCTGTGATCAATAAAGCCTCAGGAAAAGTTAAGGATGCTCTGAATGATGCCTTAAAAGCACAAAGTCTGGGTTATGCTGTAGATGCAAGCTATCTGAATGAATTAAAAAGATAAACAGCATTAATTTATGTAAAAATCGATATAGGGTAAAAATTAATTAAATCATCTTTATTTACTCCTCGATCCCAATGTGCATCAACGCATCACCTTGATTAACTACCGGTTGATTGTTGATCCCAACAATATATCCATCATGACTGGCAACTAATTTTTCCTGATGCTCACCATAAGGATCGCAGATCATTCCAATGAGCTCTCCTTTTAAAATATGAGCCCCATTAATTTTAGAAGTATGAAATAAACCTGATGTCCGAGCACGTACCCATGCGGATCTACCCAATAAAACTGTTGGGTTTTTGGGAAGGTCCAGGCTGATCATTTTCAAATGTTTCATTAGTCGTAAACAACCATTCATTCCTTCATTGATAGATAAATAATCGAAACGCGAAGATTCACCTCCTTCAAAAACAAGAATTGATTTCCCTTTTTTTGCAGCCTCTTTACGCAAAGTATTATCCCGGAAAGGCGCATTTAAAATAAGTGTAGGTGAAAACTTTTTACCTAACTCTAAATTTATTTTATTAGTAAAAACACATCGTAATTGCGGGTAGTTATTGATCTTTGCACCACCTGTATGAAAGTCGATCCCAAAATCAATTTGTGGAATGATCTCATTCATAAGGTCAAATGCGATCCGGCTTCCAAGTGAACCACTTTTTTTTCCCGGGAAACAACGGTTCAGATCCCTTCCATCAGGAAGATCCCGTGAACCGGATAAAAATGCAATGATATTTATAATAGGAATAGCAATAATGCTTCCGCATAATGGCTTTTTAACATCATCACGAGTGATCAGCCTCCGGACTATTTCAATTCCATTAATTTCATCACCATGCATTCCTGCAAGTATCAATAATGTTGGCCCCGGATTTTTAGAACGAAAAACATAAACAGGAATTTCAATTACCGTTTTTGTTGGCAGTTGGTACCAATTCAAACTAACCTGGGCATTATTCCCTGGCTTAATATCAACACCATTAATACGTATGTTTTTATTGGAGTAAGACATATTTTGCTTTTCGCTTCCCACTTTCGCAAATCCGATCGAAACAACCATGTACGTGGCCATTTCGAGCGAAGTCGAGAAACGTTCGAAGGTGGTTTCTATTTACAAATGATACAATTAACAGGTTCAAAATATTAGTATTCTTAACAAACATAGATTCGTACAAATTTGTTATTGGTAACCCTTATGGCTCATGATTAAATTCATTTCGCTCAATGTATTCAATGATTTTTCCGGCAATGTCAACACCGGTAGCACCTTCAATCCCTTCCAACCCCGGTGAAGAATTTACTTCCATAACTAAAGGGCCACGGGATGATTGTAACATATCAACTCCTGCAATGGCCAGTCCTAATTTTTTTGCCGCCTTAATGGCTGTTTCGCGCTCATCTTTTGAAAGTTCAATAACATTTGCACTTCCTCCGCGATGTAAATTACTTCTGAATTCTCCCGGTGCACCTTGTCGTTTCATCGCGCCAACAACTTTTCCATCAACAATAAATGCCCTGATATCAGCTCCACCGGCTTCTTTAATAAATTCCTGAACTAAGATATTTGCTTTTAATGCAAGAAATGATTCAATAACTGATTTTGCCGATTTATGAGTTTCGGCCAAAATAACACCGATACCTTGTGTTCCTTCTAAAAGTTTTATCACCACCGGTGCTCCGCCAACCTGTTCAAGTACGTTCTCAATATTTTTTGGAATAGAAGCAAATGCAGTTTTTGGCATTCCCAGTCCTGCCTTCGCCAATAATTGTAAACTCCTCAGTTTATCACGGGAACGCACCAAAGCTTGTGATTCAACAGAAGAGAATACTTTCATTTGTTCAAACTGGCGAACCACGGCTGCTCCATAAAAAGTAACTGAGGTACCAATACGCGGAATGATCGCATCAATTCCAACAACCTGTTTCCCTCCATAAAAAATTTGAGGATGTCCTTTTTCAATTACCAAAACGCATTTCAAGTGATCAAGCACAATTACCTCGTGCCCTCGCTGCTCAGCTGCTTCAACCAATCGCCTGGTAGAATATAATTTTAAGTTGCGTGATAAAATTGCTATTTTCATATGAATGGATTTGTATAGATTAAGTATAATACTATATTTTTTAGGATTTCAAATTGTCCCCTGGAGAAGTATTAAGAACAAGGTTATTCAACAAAGCAACATCAACCACAAAACGATTTTTTAATAATTTCCGCCCTATCAAAACAGGGTAACGCATACTCCCTCTGTCACTTAACGAAATTACTGCTTTTATTCGTTTCTCCCCCATCTGGATAATGGTTTTAATGACATAACGTTTTTCTATTTCGCCAAATGAATTTTTGATCTCTTTTTGAGAATATTCTGTAAATTTCTGATCTTGTACGTTGTATTCGGGATGTGATGGATCGAGTAGTTTAAAATGCAACACCCCGTTTTTTTCTTTTATATCATGGCAATGTAAAGCTGTAGTATAGGCCCCTGTATCTATTTTCGCGATAATTCCAAACAATCCAAGATCAGGAAAAGCAATTTCCTCTCTGCGCCCGATGATTAATTTTTCTTTTTGCATGGCTTTAATTCAGTGCAATATAAAAACTTTTAATCAAAAATTAAGAGCCTATTTCTATTTCAACACAAAAAATGATTTTAACATAAAATGATTTGATCCTAAAAAGGTTCTCAAAAAATCTTTTTTGCGAATTCTTTAAATGACCATATTTTAGTTGTAATCGGCAAATAAAAAAAGTATTTTTAAAATAAGTTGACAAAGTTAAAAATAGTAGTACATTTGCACCCGCTTTAGAAAGTTTTTTTAAGCAGAGTATTCGGGGCGTAGCGTAGTCCGGTATCGCGCCTGGTTTGGGACCAGGAGGTCGTCA
>JAZKBF010000035.1:0-1022 GCA_040388745.1 Bacteroidota bacterium
AGCGAGTAAAGGGGTACTTGGACAAGTTGGAGTTTACAGAAGATAAAAAATGGAAACTTCCGGGAATTGAAAAAATTACAAGTTGGGAAGAATTGTCAACTGATGAGTTTTGGGCGGGAGATGACTACATTAAGATTGCCCAGTTGAGGATCAAACCCTTTCTTGCCGCTTATGGAAGCATCCAATTTCGTTTATGGAATCAAGCGGAGAATTACCAAACGTACGAAAACCCAGATGGTACAACCAAGATATGGCGGGGGTCATCGGCCTCTATTAGCGTGGCCATAATGAGAAAGCTGGTCGCTGTCTTGGAAAAACTCGCTGATGCTGAGCCAGAGAAGAATACTGGGCTAAACTTTTTTAATATTTAAGGTTTAATTACTTAAATGTTACTTAACTATTAATTGTTACACTTTAATTATTACATTTTAATCATTGTTTGTTAATTTAGCACAAGAGCTATGAAGTATTGAATAAAAAATACGAAAATATATTTTTGCAGTGTTGGTTTATTTTCATACAAAAATGTATATATTCATAATATGGTAAATGTTACATATTTCAAAACCATTATGCAAATGGTTCCAGCCATAATTGGCAGAAGTGTGCATTGGGGTCGTAGAGGGCATGAACCAAACATATGGAATACGAGGCGCTGGAACCCAATCTGGGCTGGTGACCCCGTGGGGGTAATTTGAAAATGGTGCCACACTCGGGTATTGGTGTGTATTTAATATGCAATGTAACATATTTCAAAATGATTATGCAAATGGTTCCAGGGGGTTCCCTAACGCGTATTATTGCTAATTATCAACTACTAGTGTCCAATTTTCATAAAACGAGGCGCTGGAAAAAATTGTTGGCCCTAACTGCCAAAAATCGATAATTCAAAAATGCGTGCATTTTAGTTAGTATATAGGTACATGTATGGCAATGTACTAGAATCATGCCATTTTTGGAGGGATTGTGCAAATGGTTCCGGGAGGTATCCTAACGCGTACTATTGCTGATTAGAAACTACT
>JAZKBF010000036.1:0-2200 GCA_040388745.1 Bacteroidota bacterium
TGAAAGCACACTAACGCTCAAAATACACTTGCTTAAATTGGGAAGCCCTTGTAGTGAAGTTAATGGGTGCTGTTAGGCATTCCCAAATTAGCAAAAATTATGGTCAGGCTCTTATCATTTCACAACAAGTCGCTTCTGATTTTGGCATCCTTTTTCATTATTAAGCCTACAACTCATTTCATAGTAAAGTAAAACCTCCTTAGCATTTTTTTCTTGTTCAAAGCGTGATTATTATAAAAAGCAGTTACTGAACTTCAACAATGCAAAATTTTCTAAGGTGTTGTGCGCTAAAAAGCAGGCTATAAAAGGTAGCTTTTTTAGGTTCTTTTGCCATGCTGATGGTAACAAAAAAACGGGTCTGTGATTATCCTACAAACTAAAAAAGACCCGCATGTAAGCGGGCCATCTTAAGAAAATATTTAAAAAAAGGTGTTAAATTATTTAGGCATAAGAACAGTATCAATCACATTAATGACACCATTCGATTGATACACATCATAGGTACTAATGTTGGCTATATTTCCCGCCTCATCTTTTACAGTAATGTTGTGTACGCCATTATGCATAAACCATAATTTCCCGCCACTAACGGTTTTAAGTTCAGCCTTACCATTACCTTTATGAATTACATTAGACAAGGCTTTGAAATCATATTTTCCAGCAATCACATGGTAAGTAAGAACTTTAGTTAAGGCTGGTTTACTTTCAGGTTTGAGAAGGTTGTCTACAGTTCCGGCAGGAAGTTTTGTAAACGCTGCGTTGGTAGGAGCGAAAACAGTGAATGGGCCTTTACCCTTGAGCGTATCAACAAGCCCGGCAGCTTTTACGGCAGCCACTAACGTAGTATGGTCTGCCGAGTTTACCGCGTTATCAATAATATCTTGCGACATATGCATGGCTTGCCCACCGACTATTACAGATTCCTCCGCGCGTACGCCGAGCGCTAAGGTACACAAAGAAGCCACTAGAAGAACGGATGTTAATTTACGCATGTTTTTTCCCTGTATTAAAAATAAGCTCACAGTAAGCTATACGAGGGAAATGATGGAATGGATGCAAAAAAATAAATTTTTTGACTCTGTATGCAAAAACCAAGCACCTTTACAAAGTAAATTAACGTCAGGCTCGCATCTACTCCAATAAAAATCCTGGCTAATAATTAATTTCACTCTGCCCCTAATTTTTCATGATGTTTGAATAAACCGTTCTATTCAATAACCATTACTGAATATGGCTTAAATCAAAATTATAAGAGCACTTGGATTTGATAGCGTTATTATTATAAGAACCAGTTATTGAACTGCAACAAGGCAAAATTTTCTAAGCTTGTATGAGATAAAAGACAGGCTATAAAGATTAAATTATTCAGTACCGACTAGCTATTTGAAATAAGCAACATCCTCATTTCACTAACCTAAGGGGAGTTTCAAGAAGTGCTGAAAAGCAGGATGTTGCTTGGTGTAGCAGAGAGCAATTCGCTCTCCTTTTTTATTATTGTCCCATTGCTGAGAGCATCCAGATTTCATTATCACAATTATGAAAAGCGGTAGCACGACCCATGATGTAAGGTTTGATATAATATGTCCATTTTTTAACTCCATTATTATATCGTATATAGCACTTATAACCTCCAGTTTTTTCCAAAGGTCTGGCGTCTAGCAACGTGGCAGCACAAACTTGATTGCCAATTACACTAAATAACAAACCCAATACAACCGCAATTTTTTTAGACATGATAAACACTTTTTCTGAGGTAACAAAAAACATATAAATAAAGCAAAATCATTATGATAGTCAGCTAATTTAAAGTCAATAATTTTAATTGTTTGATTTGAAATAAATAAATGTGGATTTTAGGTAATTGAGCTAGAACGTAGGGTAGAGCCAATTACGCAACTTTTAATATACGCGGTGTGTAACCTGCTCATTATCCAGTAGACGATAGGCTACTTTGGTCTCTGACCAGCTTTCACACGCAATAGGTATACTCGCTTTCGGCTACGATGACAGCTTCTCTACCAAATGGATGAGCAAAATAGAGCCAGACTCGAATTTATTAACTAAATATATTTTCCTTACCTTCTTGATGCTTTTTTGAAGCTGCCTATTCTTTTGATTCCTAAATTATAATTAATTTCACTCTGACCCTGAGGTATCCCCGCATTTATTTTAATAGTATGAATTGTTTAAGGGATTAAGA
>JAZKBF010000037.1:0-71866 GCA_040388745.1 Bacteroidota bacterium
ATTCATTAACTCCATATACGGAAGATCCTGCTATGGAAGCTTATTTCACTAACCCTGAACTTGCTTTGTATGTTGGTAATGGTACCTATAGTTCAGCTGTACCTGCATTATCGGCTTTAAAATTGCAAATAGCTTCTCAAACTGTATTAGGAAATGTGAATTTCCAGAATGGAAATGATGGTTTGTTTGTTCTTCGCGGACATCCGGCAACTACTGGTACTGCTTTGGATACACTTCTTTTTGGTGATTATTTACTAAGAGATAACAATCCTCGTTCAGTAGATCTATTGCCGATATTCCATACAGGAGTGCCTAATTTGGCTCCTTATCAATTGGCTACCGGTAAAACGGATGGCAACCCGCTTACAGCAGGTAAACCATTTATCAATAACTTCCTGCCTATTTTCGGTGATATGTTGAGATTGAACATGGCTGTTCCTGCTACACCAAGAAATCACGCTCAATTTAGCTCGCTTGGATTAGTACAAGCGGCTGTTTTAGGTTTAACAACCTCCCCTTACAATACCTCTCCTGCTCTTGAGTGGATCCCGAATATGGATGGTTTCCCTAATGGTAGAAGATTAGAAGATGATGTTACTACTATCGAATTACAAGCAGTTGGTGGTGTTGTTTTGGCTGCCGTTGGTCTTTGGTATGACGACCGACCATTAGGTGCTTCTGCACTTAGCCCTAATTTACTTGGAGTACTTGGATATTCTGCAGGAGTGGAAAAAAACGACACTACTTTTAAAGTCGCTTTCCCTTATGTACAAACACCTTGGAGTGGGTATGCTAATCACAGTGCTCAATAATATTATATAAATATATAACTAAAACTAAAAAAAGTATGAAAAAAATATCAATCGGAACGATCCTTACAATAACAGGCGTTATCGCAACAGCGATAACTCTGACTATTTGGGATTCTCAAAAATCCTATGTGGAGGCTTCCAGTCATAGGGAAGCGCCATTGATCGCAAGCGATCCTTTGGCTGACAATACTGACTTATATGCATTCGTAAGTCCTGATGACGCCAACTCAGTTACTATCATTGCAAATTATGTTCCATTCGAGTTACCTCAGGGTGGGCCTAACTATGCATCTTTCGGTGAAAACATCCGTTATGAGATACATGTAGAAAATAATGGTACTACTGGTGATGATATCACGTATCGTTTTACTTTTTCTAAAGTAAACCAGGATCCAACCACTTTTTTTAATATCCGCTTAGGTATGGAAAATTTAAAAACTACCTACCTGGCTGAAAAAAGTATTAATGGTGGAGCATTTACAACTATTGTTGCAAGTGGAACGGTACCTCCTCCATACATAGGGCCTCGCTCTATTGGTGGTGCTGCCGGTTTGAATACAACTTATGGAGCACTGATCACTGGCGCTATTGCAACTGCAACTGGTGGTGGTGGAGAAACGGTTTTCTGTGGTCCTTCTGATGACCCTTTCTTTGTTGATCTTGGTGGTATCTTTGATTTAGGTCAAACGCGTGATGGCGGAACAGGCGTAGATGCTCCTGTTGATGGTGTAGCTTGCAAAAACGTTCACAGCATTGCACTTAAAATACCGATCAGTACATTACAAAAAACAGGATTGAGTGTAACTTCTGCAGTTAATATATTGGATCCGGATTTTGTTATCGGTGTTTGGGCTTCTGCAAGCAGACAGCAAATCAGAACATTGGGTGCAAATGGTACAGAGTCATATTCCGGAACATGGGTACAAGTATCCCGTATCGGTATGCCTTTAACCAACGAAGCGATTATTCCTATTGGCGACAAGGATAAATGGAATTCATTAACTCCATATACGGAAGATCCTGCTATGGAAGCTTATTTCACTAACCCTGAACTTGCTTTGTATGTTGGTAATGGTACCTATAGTTCAGCTGTACCTGCATTATCGGCTTTAAAATTGCAAATAGCTTCTCAAACTGTATTAGGAAATGTGAATTTCCAGAATGGAAATGATGGTTTGTTTGTTCTTCGCGGACATCCGGCAACTACTGGTACTGCTTTGGATACACTTCTTTTTGGTGATTATTTACTAAGAGATAACAATCCTCGTTCAGTAGATCTATTGCCGATATTCCATACAGGAGTGCCTAATTTGGCTCCTTATCAATTGGCTACCGGTAAAACGGATGGCAACCCGCTTACAGCAGGTAAACCATTTATCAATAACTTCCTGCCTATTTTCGGTGATATGTTGAGATTGAACATGGCTGTTCCTGCTACACCAAGAAATCACGCTCAATTTAGCTCGCTTGGATTAGTACAAGCGGCTGTTTTAGGTTTAACAACCTCCCCTTACAATACCTCTCCTGCTCTTGAGTGGATCCCGAATATGGATGGTTTCCCTAATGGTAGAAGATTAGAAGATGATGTTACTACTATCGAATTACAAGCAGTTGGTGGTGTTGTTCTTGCTGCTGTTGGTCTTTGGTATGACGATCGTGCAATCGGACAGCCTGCAACCAGTGCCAATTTATTAGGAGTACTTGGATATTCTGCCGGTGTTGAAGCAAACGATACTACGTTTAAATCAACTTTCCCATATGTACAAACCCCTTGGAATGGATTTGGAAAATGTGGCGGTCCTACAGAGTTGCCAACCGGGATCAACGGATACGGTTTGAACATAAGTGCACCTGCACTAAATATGTTGCAAAACTATCCTAATCCATTTAAAGAACAAACAACCTTTAAATACCGATTAACAGAAAACGCTCATGTTGATATCAGTGTTTTTGACATCAATGGAAGAAAGATCGTAACGTTAGTTAATCAAAAAGCACAAGCGGGCAGTTATGAAATTAAATGGACTCCCGAAAACATCAGTTCTGGAACCTATATAGCTTCTCTTTCTTCAAATGGAAGAATTGTTCAAACGATGAAAATTTCAGTTTCTAAGTAATTAAAATTTATTTCTAAAAAAGCAGCCCCGCAAAATGCGGGGTTGTTTTTTATTAAACGATCAGTATTTTTGTTTCTACAATTTTAAAACGCCATGCGAAAATATATTTACCTTATTTTAGTTGCCTTTACGGGTCTGCTATTTGTTTTAATTTTAATGTTTTCAAAAAAGCCAATAAAAGAGATACCCTCTTTCAAAGAACGAACAGGCAGTATAGCATTGACCGGAGAATGGACGAATACAAAACAAGTTATAGAAGGCCTGCTTGCAACTTTGCAGGCAAATCCGGAAGATAATAAATCAAAATTAAAACTTGCACAAGCATATATTCAAGAAGCGCGCGTAACAGGAGATCACGGATATTATGATAACGCAGCGCTTGAATTGCTGGAAGATATTATAAAAGCAGAACCTTCAAATTTTGATGCTTTGTGTTGCAAGGCAACCGTATTACTTTCACAACACCACTTTTCAGAAGGTCTTGTTATTGCAAACCAAGCATTGCCGCTTAATCCAAACAGCGCCTTTATTTATGGTCTTATGTGCGATGCCAATGTTGAATTAGGGAAATATGAAGATGCTGTAACGATGGCAGATAAAATGGTTTCGATAAGGCCGGATATCCGATCGTATTCACGAATTTCCTACCTGCGAGAAATATATGGCGATTACAAAGGTTCTATTGAAGCCGCTAAAATGGCCGTATCTTCAGGCTATCCCGGACTGGAACAAACTGAATTTTCAAGGATCATATTAGCACACCTTTACGAAACTAACGGCAAATTAGATACTGCCGAATACCAATATCATACAGCTTTAAACGAACGACCTGATTACGCCTTTGCCATTGCAGGTTTGGGACGTGTCGAAAAAACAAAAGGAAATTATAAACAGGCAATTGAATACTTTGAAAAAGCAAAAACAATGATCATCGAATATTCATTTACCGATGAATTAACCGATCTGTATCACCTTAACAATGAAGAAGAAAAAGCGAAAAGATCAGCTCAGGAAGTAATTGATATGTTAAAGCCCGGATCAAACGAAGATGAAAGCAGCACGGCCCACGGCCATTATGCCGACAAGGAACTGGCCTATGCCTATTTAAAAAATTCGGATAACGAAAATGCCCTAAAACATGCAAAACTGGAATATGAGAGAAGACCCGACAACATTGATGTTTGTGAAGCAATGGCTTGGGTAAATTATAAAAAAAGTGACTACAAGGAGGCAAATAAATTTATAAATACAGCCTTAAAAACAAACTCTAAGAATCCGATTCTTTTATGCCGCGCAGGATTAATAAAAATAAAATCGGGTGAACAGGCAAAAGGGGAAAAAATGATAAAAGAAGCCTTTGATACCAACCCTTTTATTGCCGATATTGTGTTAAAAGACGAAGCATCAAAATATCTAACTGTTAATAATAAATAGATATGACGTTCCGTAAAAAACTCGGATATTCTTTTGTTATTTTAGTTGTATTGCAGTTGTTTGTCTTTTCGAATAATGCAAATGCGCATGCAATTGACCTGAGCAAATTTTCGAAATCCGATGTTGCCCTGATATATATGAAACTTGGGTTCGAGCACATCATCCCCCTGGGACTTGATCACATCTTGTTTGTTCTAAGCTTGTTTTTTCTAAGTCATAAATTAAAAACGATCATCTGGCAGGCCACGGCTTTTACAGTAGCGCATTCAATTACCCTTGGTTTGGCGATGTATGGAGTAATTTCTCCTCCTACTTATATTGTTGAACCGGTAATTGCTCTATCAATAATGTTTATAGCAGTTGAAAATATTATTTCTGATAAATTAAGACCATCACGGATATTGATCGTATTTGCCTTTGGATTGATACACGGAATGGGCTTTGCAAGTGTATTAACCGAATTAGGTTTGCCGCAAAATCAGTTTTTAAGTTCTTTGCTGGCCTTTAATATAGGGGTGGAACTGGGGCAGATCACAGTTATTTTATTAGCATGGATTTTAGTAGTTAAGTGGTTTCATCAAAAAACCTGGTATAGGGAACGTATTGTTGTTCCTATATCTGCTATCATTGCTATTGTTGCACTCTACTGGACAGTAGAACGAACTTTTTTTCAACTTTAGATCCAGGAACATAATAATATCGTATATCCTTAAAATGATTCGGACCAAACAAATAAAACAAACAATTATTTATGCATTTATATGCATTTATTCGTTTGCTTTATTAAAACCGATCACGCCTGTTGTAAATGATCTGGTTGCCCATACATTTTACAAAATGCAACATTTGGCAACGGTTCATTACGAAAACGGAAAACATCACCTTCATATTGAATTATCAAGTGAAACAGATCAAAAAAAAGAGGACTCAAAAGGAAATGTACCTTCATCTATTTATGAAACATTAGCAAATCACATTGGCAACAAAACCGAAGAGTTGAATATAGAGATCGCTATACCATTAACAATTATTCCACATAAAACCCAACACATTCTTGATGTGTTTATTAAGAACCCCACTCCTCCACCCCAAGCCTGATTTTCTAAGATCATTTATTTCAAAGAAAAGTTTAAGATTAAACTTTATATAAGTTAATTAGTTAGTGTGATCAGCCGCAATTCTCGACAAGCTCGAAATGACCGCGCGCTTGGTCATTTCGAGCTTGTCGAGAAAATTGTGTGTAAGCATTTGTAACTCCAATTTTCGTTGTAAACGTTATGATGCATTTTAACTTTATATAATGCCTATTTATTAAACATTTATTTTATCTCTCCACCATTGCATGGTATTGGATGCTATAAAAGATATAGAAAAAGATTGTTTTAAAATTATTTAAACCGGGAGGATTTTTATTCTCTTCTAATCTCGTAGTGATTTATGAGTGAAATTATATTTAAACCTCAACACCTGATACTTGTTGTATTGCTGCTTATTTGCAGCAGTATAAAAGCACAAACCGCATCCATTTCAGGAATTATAAAAGATAAAGAAACAGGTTTACCTATAGAAGATGTCGTAGTAAGCATAGAAAAGAAAAACTGCCATACAGATGCAGCAGGAAAGTTTTCTTATTTTTCTCTTGTTGCAGGAACTTATGAAATTGATATTAATAAATTTGGTTACGAAAAACAAGTGTTTTCAGTCACTGTGGTTGACAATGAAAATAAACAAATAGATATAACATTTGTATTCAATGCTAAAACCCTTAATACAATTGATATTGAAACGGATAGGCCTGTATCAGCGGCCTCATCAAAATATTTGAGTCAGGTTGATTTTGAAAACCGGCCTAAGAATTCTGCACAAGATATGCTTCGTCTTGTGCCTGGCTTATTTATTGCGCAGCATGCGGGTGGTGGCAAGGCCGAACAAATATTTATCAGGGGCTTTGATTGCGACCACGGAACTGATGTGGCTACTTTTGTTGATGGCATACCGGTAAATATGCCCAGTCATGGGCATGGACAAGGATATATGGATCTCCATTTTTTGATCCCCGAGGTGGTGAAAAGTATGGATGTGTTTAAGGGGCCATATGCTCCGCAATATGGTGATTTCTCTACAGGAGCTGCAGTAGGGTTCAATACAGTTGATACACTTGGAAACAACCTTATTCAACTGGAATCTGGCTATGTGCCTGATGCTTCTGCGATCACAGCAAAGCGCGGTTTATTTTTATTACAATTACCGGATATCAATTCAAAAATAACTTCATACGTTGCTGCAGATATTATTAATAACCGCGGCTATTTTCAACAAAGCCAGAATTTTAATCGTGTCAGTTTTTTTTCTAAAACAGTAGTAACATTTAATGATCACAGTACTGTTAAATTCACGGCAGGTGGTTTTGGTTCATCCTGGGATGCATCTGGGCAGGTACCTGAAAGAGCCGTGAAAGCCGGAACAATCAGTCGCTTTGGAGGTATTGATAATTCCGAAGGAGGAACAACTCAACGCAATAATTTTAATCTGACCTACCATACTCAGGTAAAAGGCTCAGAGTTTGAAACACAGGTATATGCCTCAACCTATCGTTTTAAATTATTTTCAAATTTTACTTTCTACGCAGATGATTCCATTAATGGAGATATGATAGAACAGGATGATGACCGAACTGTGCGTGGAATAAATTCACATTATACGGTTGCTCATAAATTAGGAAGTATGAATAATAAATTTACAATTGGTGCATCGTTCAGAGCAGATGACATTGAAAATCAATTATGGCACTCTCCTAAACGGGTGCGTTTGAGACCTCGCGCAAGCGCAAATATTCAGGAGCGATCATCAGGGATATATGCAAATGAAGTGTTTCGGTTCAGTGATCATTTTAGGGCAGAACTTGGATTGCGCTATGATTATTTTACATTTGACGTAGATGATCTATTGCCAACAGACTCCACACGCCTAAATTATTCAGGCTACAATTACCAGGTATTATTGAGCCCAAAATTAAATTTAATTTATTCTGCCAACGATCATTTTCAAGTTTTCATAAATGCCGGTAGCGGATATCATTCAAATGATGCAAGAGCCGTAGTTCAGGATCCACGGAATCATCAATTGCCACGATCTGTAGGGGCTGAAGTTGGGGCTATTGCACATGCAGGAACCCGTTTAGTTGTTTCTGGCGCACTTTGGTGGCTTGATCTTTCAAATGAGCTTATATATGTTGGAGATGATGGAACAACAGAGGATAAAGGCTCAAGTAGAAGGTCGGGTATAGATCTAAGCGCACGTTTACAAATCACACCCTGGTTATTTGCCGATGCCGATCTAAATATTTCAAAAAATGTTTTTACTGATACGCTATTCGGGGCTCAGGAAAAAACGGATTTCCTGGTACCGCTTGCACCAACAGCAACCTCAACAGGGGGGCTTACTGTAAAATTAAAAAAAGGCTTTGAAGCAAGTATCCGCTATCGATATATAGCAGACAGGCCTGCAAATGAAACAAACACAGTGATAGCACACGGATATAATGTAGTTGATCTTTCAGCTAATTATAGAACAAAACATATTAAGATCGGGTTAGTGATCGAAAATTTATTAAACACAGATTGGAATGAAGCGCAGTTTAATACTGAAAGCCGTTTGCCATTTGAAAGTAAATCCGTTGAAGAGTTGCACTTTACACCGGGAACTCCATTTTCTGCAAAAATAATGATTGGGTATCTCTTTTAAATTATTTTTTGTACAAGAAAGCACACTATTTTTTTATGATTCCTGTTAAGCTTCATTCAAGGGAGTCTTTATTATATCAAGACCTGTAAGGTTTTGAAAATCTGACAGGTCTGAATATTGAAAATTTGTCGAACTTCATTCCTCCTTTTTCGAAAAGAACCTTGTTAATATTTCGTAAATTCGTACAATCTCTAAAAGCAACGAAACGATCAATATATTTAGATTTGATATACTAAAATCCAATTTCAATTTTGATTTTTGGATACTCACATCATTATGACAGATCAGCTCCCTATCCACGAAATCATTCCCGAGATAAAAAAAAACTTAATACAACACAATACCATTATTCTACAAGCTCCACCAGGAGCGGGAAAGAGCACCATACTTCCACTTCAGTTATTAGATGAACCCTGGTTGAAAGGAAAAAAAATACTGATGCTGGAACCGCGCAGACTTGCTGCAAGGGCAGTTGCCAACCGGATGTCATCACTCATTAACGAACAGGTTGGAACCACAGTAGGTTACAGAGTTCGTTTTGATAATAAAGTAAGCAAACAAACCCGGATAGAAGTACTTACAGAAGGTATTCTTACCCGAATGTTGCAACAGGACAATACATTGGAAGATGTTGGATTGGTGATATTCGATGAATTTCATGAACGAAGTTTACATGCTGATTTGGCCCTTGCATTATGCCGTGAAATGCAGCAGGTAATTCGTGATGATCTGCGAATATTAATTATGTCAGCTACACTTGATGGAGAAAAACTTTCTTCACTTCTTGGCAATGCTCCTGTATTGACAAGTGCCGGAAGGCAATATCCGATTGAGCTATTTTATTTACCTCAAGATAATACAAGTTCATCTTCGCTCAGCACAAACGTTACTATTCCGATGCAAATGGCTAAGGCTGTTCGCAAAGCACTTTCAGATCACGAAGGGGATATACTTGTATTTCTGCCGGGAGCAGGTGAAATACAGCGCACTCAGGAATTATTGGAGAACGAATTTGTCAGTTCGAGCACTTCGACTTCGCTCAGTGCAGGCTCTGTCGAGAACATCAGCATTCACCCTTTATTTGGCGACCTTCCTTTACATAAACAACAAGAAGCTATAATGCCTCATCCGCAGGGGAAAAGGAAGGTAGTACTTTCTACCTCTATTGCAGAAACCAGTTTAACCATCGAAGGAATTAAAATAGTGATTGACAGCGGCTATTGCAGGTCTCCACGTTTTGATCCTAAAACAGGACTGACCCGTTTAGATACTATTCGTGTAACACAAGATATGGCTACCCAACGTGCAGGTCGCGCAGGACGAACTTCTCCAGGTGTTTGTTATCGACTTTGGAACCAGGCTTCGCATCAACATTTGTTACCGCATCGCAATCCTGAAATATTGGAAGCCGATCTGGCTCCTACTATTATTGAACTTGCACAATGGGGAATACAAGATTTAAATACACTTGCATGGCTCAGTCCACCACCAGCAAGTGCAGTAAGCCAAGCCCAGCGTATATTGGAAGAGTTGGGTGCTTTAAATTCCGCTAAAATTACAAAGCGCGGTAAAGAAATGCTTCGTTTACCAACACATCCCCGTATTGCACATTTACTCTTGGAAGGACAAGAATTTGGCTTGATAGCGCTTGCAACAGACGTTGCTGCCATACTCGAAGAGCGCGATCCATTGCAGAAAGAAGCAGGTGCTAACCTTACATTGCGAATAGAGGCACTAAGAAGATGGCGTAACAAAGAATATGTTTCTGCCGATAAAAATGTGTTGGAACGCATTGAAAGACTTGCATCGCAATGGCGAAAACACTTTTCTGTTTCACAGAACAATGCAGCTCCCGTTGATCAGGAGGTTGGAAAACTATTGGCAGCCGCGTATCCCGAACGTATTGCCAAACAACGTGAACAAAGCCATCGGTACCGACTGTCAAATGGAAAAATTGTAAAGTTGAATGAACATGATCCATTAAGTCACGAAACATATCTGGCAGTAGCACACCTGGATGCAGGAACGGCCGAAGGACGGATCTACCTTGCAGCACCACTCAGTCCTGACGACATTTTACATCTTGCAACCGAAAAAAAAGTAATTACATGGGATGCTCAAAATGGAATACTGGTTGCCAGAAATGAAAAACGAATTGGTGATATCATACTTGAAAGCAAACCACTGAAAATTATTCCGGAAGAGGAACGAATAAAAATTTTATGTGATGTAGTTCGCAAAGAAGGCCTTTCCATTCTCAATCAAACTGAACAAATTCTTGAGTGGAAAGCACGTATATCAAGCATCAACGTATGGAGACCCAATGAAGAATGGCCTGACATAAGCGATGAAAATTTATTAAATACGCTTGAAGAATGGCTTGCACCCTATATTACTTCAATTAAAAAAAGAGAAGAATTTTTAAAGCTCGACCTGTATATGATCTTGTCTGGATTATTATCCTATCAGCAAACACAACAACTCGATATTCTTGCACCCTCTAAAATAAAAGTCCCAAGCGGATCAATGATCTCATTAACCTATCAGCCTGACGGAACAAACCCTGTTCTTGCTGTTCGTTTACAGGAAATGTTCGGATTATTGGATACTCCAGCAGTAAATGAAGGACGAATGAAAGTGATTTTACATTTGCTTTCACCGGGATACAAGCCGGTACAAATTACACAGGATTTAAAAAGTTTTTGGAAAAACGCCTATCCGGAAGTACGTAAAGAATTAAGGATACGCTACAAACGTCATCATTGGCCGGAAGACCCCTGGACAGCAGAAGCAATGGCAGGTGCGAAGAAAAGAGGGACTTAAAAACAGCATCGCACTTTTGCAATACACTAAAACAATCCAAAATATAAAATTTGAATTACACTATAAGTCGTGAAATTAGTGTCACCCAAACAATAACAACAATTTTCTAACATTTTTGCTTTTATTTATAAATATCATTACCTTTAACAAACACAAAAAATAAAATTCATGAAAAAATTTTACTCTTTAATTACAGGAAGCTTATTAGTAGTCACTTCCTCTACACAATTAAATGCTCAGTGTGGTAACCGTTACCACGATTTTATTTTTTCTGGAGCTACCGTAACCAGTAACATTGTTTATGGAAATAATGTTACTTTTAATAATTCTGCTTCAATTTTAAAGCTTGATGTATATCGTCCAACAGGTGATACAGATACACTTCGCCCTTTGATAATTTTTGCTCATGGTGGAAGTTTTGTTGGAGGAAGCAAGACAGGAGCAGATATGATACCATTGTGTACTGATTTTGCAAAAATGGGTTATGTAACAGCCTCTATTGATTACCGATTATTTATGACTGATTTGCCTTTCCCTGGACCGGATTCAAATGATGCCGGAGGAGCTGTTATGCGCGCAGTGCATGATGCCCGTGCAGCTGTACGTTTTTTTCGTAAAAATTATACCGAAGGTGGTAACACTTATGGGATAGATACTAATAATATTTATTTTGGTGGAGTATCTGCCGGTGGTTTTGTAGCATTGCACCTTGCCTATATGAATGAATTAAGTGAATTTCCAACTTATATAGATACAACCGGAGTAACAGTAGGAACAAAAACAGGACAAAAGGGTCTTCTTGGTGGTATTGAAGGCATGAGTGGTAGTCAAGGTTACTCCTCAAAGGTAAAAGCAATTTTAAATCTTTCAGGAGCATTATCCGATACAGCATGGATTCATACCGGAGATATTCCTTTATTTAGTTCTCACGGAACAGGAGATGGTACTGTACCCTATGGAACAGCGTTGATCTATTTACAACCACCTGCAACTTATCCAATTCAAATTGTTGATGGAAGTTCATCTGTAGCGGCAAAAGCTAATCAGGTTGGTGTTGTAAATTGTTTCAAGTCTTACTTATCAAATAGCCACGTACCGGAAGGTGATGCGCCATACTATGACACAACTCTTTGTTTGGCAAGAAACTTTTTAGAACATTTCACCTGCGGTATACCCTTTAATTGTAATTACACAGCTATGGTTACTAGTATAAGGGATTTAACAGCTAATGATGCAACTATTAATGTTTATCCTAACCCTGCATATACTGCCTTAACTGTTGATCTAAAAGCATTCTCTGGCAAAAACATTAACATTGAACTATATGATGCTTTGGGTCGTAAAGTTAAAGAGATCACTAAAATTAAAACAGAGCAACACACAATTGCACGTGGCAATTTACCCAATGGTATTTATTTGATCAACGTTATTGTAGAAGGAAAAATTTACAGCAAAAAAATAATGTTTGAATAATAGTATTGAAGCATTTAACAGAAAACGTCCCGTAATTTGCGGGACGTTTTTATTATAAGGCCAATATGCTTTAATAACGCTTTTATTAAAAAACAGCAATTTGACTTTGTGATCCTTAGTGCTTCTTTGTGCCTTTTGGTAAAAAAATATAATTTGAATTCATAATCAATTGAACACATCCGTAAATTACATAATAGTAGGTCAGGGCTTAGCAGGGACTATTCTTGCACAAACGCTTATAAAACAAGGTAAATCAGTTGTAATAATTGATGAACAAGGGTTATCAAGTGCATCTAAAATTGCAGCTGGTTTGTATAATCCTGTAGTGTTTAAGCGCTTAGTAAAAAGCTGGATGGCAGATGAATTGATCGCATCTATGAATGAATTTTATTCTGATGCTGAACAACTTCTAAATGAAAAATTCTTCTTCAAAAAACAAATTGTAAAAATATTTTCTGAAGAACAGGAAAAAGCATTTTGGTTAAAAAAAAGTAACGAAGATGTTGGGAAATATTTAAGCAAAACGATTCAGGATAATTTTTTAATTGATATAATTCACAATGCACCAACTGGTGAATCATCAGAAGTAATAGATGCAGGAAATTTGGATACGGGTCTGTTTTTGGATGCTTTCAGAAGTTATTTTAAAAAAAATAATCAATTACTGGAAGAAAAACTCGATTATGATAAAATAACAATTTCTGAAAATTCGGTCAGCTATAAAAATTTTACTGCAGATAAACTTATTTTTTGTGAAGGTTATAAATGCATTGATAATCCCTATTTCAAATGGCTGCCCTTTAAACTTACAAAGGGTGAAATAATCACCGTTAAAATCCCACTTCTCTCTCAACAGGAAACCGACTGGTCTGAAAAGGTCATCAACAAAGGTGTTTTTATTTTACCTGTTGGCAACGATATCTATAAAGTGGGTTCAACGTACGAATGGAGTGATCTGACCGAACAACCTACTGAAAAAGGCAGAGCCTATTTAATTGAAAAACTGGAGAAAATTTTAAAAGTTCCATTTGAAGTTATCGAGCACCGTGCAGGAATTCGCCCTACAGTAAATGACCGCAGACCATTGATTGGAATCCACCCTGAACATCCTGCACTTGCTGTATTTAATGGAATGGGCACCAAAGGGGTAATGCTTGCTCCGTATTTTGCAAACCAGTTTTTTGATTTTTTGGAAAACAATTTACCACTTGATAAAGAAGTGGATATCGCAAGGTTTATTAATTCTTAATACCAATTAGTGTTCATTTGCATTTTAAGAGGATGCTATTTTTCGTATTTTTGTATTTCCTTTTTAAGGCCCGTGACAAAAGAAGATATATTACGCAAATACAGTGATTCTAAAAACAATTCATTATTAATTGATGAATTGAAAGGGAACTCTGCGCGCATTCGGTTAAAAGGAATTGTTGGTTCAGGCGCTTCATTTATTGCTACAGCAGCTTATCAAAATAGTTATAAAACCCATTTACTGGTTCTCGCGGATAAAGAAGAAGCCGCCTATTTTCTTAATGATCTGGAAAATTTACTGGGCGAAGAAAATGTATTGTTTTTTCCGGCATCTTACCGTATGCCTTATCAACACGAAGACATAGACAATTCAAATATTTTATTGCGAGCCGAAGTATTGAACAAGATCAATACAGGAAAAAAACATATTTGTATCGTTACTTACCCGGAAGCACTTACCGAAAAAGTAGTTACAAAAACTCACCTGAGCAAAAACACATTAGAATTAAAACAAGGGGAAAAAATTTCTATTGATTTTATTTCTGAAGTATTATTGGAATACGATTTCGAAAGAGTTGATTATGTTATCGAACCCGGACAATTTTCTATTCGCGGTGGAATTGTAGATATCTTTTCATTCTCTAATGATATCCCTTACCGTATTGAATTTTTAGGAAATGATGTTGATTCTATCCGAAGCTTTGATTCTATTACGCAGCTATCCGTTAAAAAATTAGCCTTTTGTACAATTATTCCGAACATTCAAACAAGGCTTTTGCATGAAAGCCGACAAACATTTTTTGAATTTATTCCTGAGAATTCTGTTGTATGGTTCAAGCATTTTCAACTAACAATTGATCGGATCGAAAAAGCTTTTGAACTTGCTGAAGCCTCTTACCTAAAGCTGGATTCGGTTATTGCACAGCTTGAACCTAAAGAACTGTATATCGATAAAGATACTTTTACCCGCCAGGTTTTACAATTCCCTTTGATTGAGTTTGGCAATCATTTTTCTTTAACACCAACGCAAACAATTACCTACGATTTTTCACCACAACCCAGTTTCAATAAAAACTTCAATTATTTATTAGACAATCTTAATGCTAATATTAAGAATGGTTACAGCAATATGATCTTTGCTGAAAACCACAAACAAATTGATCGTTTGTATTCTATTTTTGAAGACCTCAGCCCTACACCATCTCCGCATGGAGTAGGGAAAACGAGAAAGGCTGGCTCAACACCTTTTGAGGAAGGCTGGGGAGAAGCCTCTATTTCCAATGGTTTTATTGATAATGATCTGAAACTTGCTTGTTATACCGACCATCAGATCTTCGACCGTTACCATCGTTTCCGGTTAAAGAACAGTTTCAATAAAAAGAGCGAAGCACTTACACTTAAAGAACTGAAGGGGCTGAACCCCGGAGATTATATCACTCATATCGATTATGGAATTGGACGTTATGGCGGCTTAGAGATCATTGAGGTAAATGGCAAATCCCAGGAAACAATTCGATTGGTTTATAAAGATTATGATATTGTGAATATTAGTATTCACTCCCTGCACCGTATTGCAAAATACTCCGGAAAAGAAGGCGCAGAGCCTAAAATAAATAAGCTTGGCACAAACACCTGGGCAACATTAAAACAAAAAACCAAGAAAAAAGTTAAAGAAATAGCGTATGACCTGATTCAGTTATACGCTAAACGAAAAACCTTGAAAGGCTTTCAATTCAGTCGCGATAATTATATGCAAAACGAATTGGAAGCATCATTTATTTATGAAGATACGCCTGATCAAATAAAATCAACAGCGGACTTTAAAAAAGACATGGAGAGTGAATGGCCCATGGACAGGCTTATTTGTGGCGATGTAGGTTTCGGAAAAACCGAAATTGCGGTAAGAGCTGCGTTTAAGGCGGTATGCGACAGCAAACAAGTTGCAATACTTGTCCCAACCACTATTCTCGCATTGCAACATTATAAAACGTTTAAAGAAAGGTTAAAAAATCTGCCTTGTACTGTTGATTATATTAATCGTTTTAAAACAGCGAAAGAACAAAAAGAAACACTCCTCAAACTGGAAAAAGGTGAAATAGATATATTGATCGGCACACATGGTATCGTTGGTAAAAATGTGAAGTTTAAAGATCTCGGCCTGATGATAGTTGATGAGGAGCAAAAATTTGGCGTAGGTGTAAAGGACAAATTAAAAACCCTGAAAACGAATTTAGATACACTAACACTAACAGCAACGCCAATCCCACGTACCCTGCAATTTTCTATGATGGGCGCTCGTGACCTGTCCGTTATCAGCACACCACCGCCTAACCGGTATCCGGTGCAAACAGAACTGCATACATTTAACGAAGAGATTATTCGTGATGCTATTATGTTTGAAATTTCACGTGGTGGCCAGGTGTTTTTTGTACACAACCGTGTACAAAACATTATGGAAGTAGCTGGAATGATCTCCCGCCTTTGTCCGGATGTAAAGGTTGCAATTGGGCATGGACAGATGGATGGCGATAAACTGGAACAAGTGATGCTTGGCTTTGTAGAAGGAGAATACGATGTGCTTGTTGCAACTACTATTATTGAATCGGGCCTGGATATTTCCAATGCGAATACCATTATCATTAACCAAGCGCACATGTTCGGCTTAAGTGATCTGCATCAGATGCGTGGCCGTGTTGGACGTTCCAATAAAAAAGCATTTTGCTATTTGCTCACTACACCTGTTTCATTACTTACCAATGAAGCGCGAAAACGATTGAAAGCGATTGAAGAATTCTCTGACCTTGGAAGTGGCTTTAACATTGCTATGCGGGACCTTGACATACGTGGGGCCGGTAATTTATTAGGTGGCGAACAAAGCGGTTTTATTAATGAGATCGGGTTTGAAATGTATCAAAAAATACTGAATGAAGCGATCTTGGAATTACGCATTGAGCATGAAGAGTTAAGAGCAACTGATGTTGGAGGCTCACATAAATATACCGGCAATATTCATACAACATTTGTAAATGATTGTAACATCGATACCGATATGGAAATTTTAATTCCGGACAATTACGTCAACAATATTGGAGAACGCCTTTCCTTATACCGCGAATTGGATGATGCTAAAGATGAATCAGAATTAAATACTTTTGAAAGCAATTTAAATGACCGTTTTGGCGCAATCCCTGAGCAAACGTTGGAATTAATTCATACCATTCGTTTGCGTTGGCTGGCAATGGAAATTGGGTTTGAAAAATTATTATTGAAGAACAACCGTATGTCGGGATACTTCATTCAAAATCAAAACTCCCCTTATTATCAAAGTGAAACATTTACGAAGGTGCTGAAATTTGTTCAGATGAATGCCCGTATCTGCAAAATGAAAGAAAGCAATGGTAAACTAACACTTTCATTTGAAAAAATCAGATCTATTGATGATGCTATAACTGCTTTGAAGCCGGTGATAAGCTGAAAAGAGTTGTTGACATAGAGAATTGTAGATTTAGTGGTTTTTCGGTTTAGCAATTTTTCAACCTTTAATTTGCTAATTCTCCATTTCTCTAACTCTATTTGGTGGGCAACAGCATAGCCACATAGGTTTCAGGAACAACCAATTCGGAAGTACAATATTCAATTTTATTTTGGATAGAAATCGGAAAAGTTTCCACTTTTTGGAAACCGAGGGGGATAAAAAAATCAGGGATGATACAAACCAGGTAAATATTTTTCGAAAAACTCTCTATTAGTTTTGCAACAATGGCCTTACCAATTCCTTGCCTACGGTAGGAAGTAACTACACCTAATGAACAAAGCTCCAAACAATCAACATGTTCTCGTAATCTTCCAAAACCAACCAATTCACTATCGTGCAAAGCGACAATAAATTGCTCTTTTTTTAGATCCCGGTTATCTAATTCAAATTCGGTTATGAATAAACAAATTTGTTTAAACTCTTTATCGCTGGGTTTTCGGAGGGTAAAAGGTTCCAAGTTTTAGGTTTCAAATTGTAGATCTCAAAGTATAATTTCAGGTTTCAAGGTTTGTGAATAACACAACATTGAAACCTGAAATTTTTTAAACTTGAAATTCCTTTCTTCTTTTAATTAAGAAGGGTATTAGTGATGATGCCCGTGTTCACCGTGAACGTGTCCATGTGCTAATTCTTCTTCACTTGCAGCACGTACTTCAAGAACTTCACCTTTGAAATGTAGATCCTGTCCGGCTAATGGGTGATTGAAATCCATTTTAACGTATTCTGCGGTAATTTCCTTTACCATACCATACAATTTACCACCCTCATTGTCGATCATTGGAAGGGTTACGCCAACCTTTACATTTTCTTCATCCAATTTGCCATCTTCACCCAAAAATGCATCGATAGGTATCATTACAATATGTTGCTCATCTCTTACTCCATAACCACGTTTGTGTTCAATAAAAAAATCAAATGTGTCGCCTACTTTTTTGTTGCGTAAATTGGTTTCGAAGTCTTCTAAAAGTCCACCTGCACCAAATATAAATACAAAGGGATGTTCTTTGCTTGTTTGCTCAATTTGCTCGCCTGTATCTTTTTTTGCCAAAAGGTAATTTACAGAAACTACTGTGTTGTTTTCAATTGTCATTTTACAAAGTTTTTAAATTAATAATAGGGTACAAAAATAAAGTAATTCAAACAAATAAGGAAGGAAAAAGCATGTTTTTATGTAGAAAGAAGAAAAGTAACATTACTAATAAATAAAAAATCGTTCCTGGTTTTTAACCAGAAACGATTTAAATCTATTGATTCTTTATTGTTACCTATGGAACAAGCTGACAGTCGTTAATAGTGTATTCCAAATTAAGTTTATTTTTAACCAATTTGTTACTGTAAACTGTTCTAACAACATAAGAAAGTGGAACCCCTGTTTGGATATCAGCAGATTGACCAAGTAAGTATGTTAATGAAGTAAGTTCAGCAGCTTCAATACTAGAGAAAGTACTTACTGTTTCACCACCAAGTGCCATTACTTTAACGTTTAAATTTTCAAGTGAGGACAATGAACTTGCATTTACAGTACCACTAACACTACTGTAAGAAGCAGTAATAGCAGCAGATATTTCAGTTGCAGAAGAAGTAGATTCTATAAGTAAGAAAAATACTCTTCCATAAGTTACATCAGATACGTAGCAAGCTGGGTTACCTGAAGAAACGTATTTTGCAAGATCCATCGGTTTAACGGTTTTAGCAAACAAATCAGCATAGTTATAAGGGATATCATAACTCATTGTATAGAATGATTGTTTTAAAGCAACTACATAATGGTTTGTGTTATCAGAATTTGTAAAACCAAGATTTGAAGCAATTGAAACTCCCCAAGCGTCAACACTTAATCCCAATGACAATGCTAATTCTTCTTTCGTTTTAACATTTTCGTGTTGGAATGTGAAACGGGCAGGCATTACTTTATTATTATTATAGATAATATCGTTTAATGCCTGAGTAACACTACTTTTTCTGATCTCAGTTAAAGATACCGCAACAGCACCTGATCCGTTGATGATATCAATAGAAACAATACCTCCACCGCGTTTTACCGCAATAACATCTGGTGTAGAACTGTTTAATGAAGCACCTTGTAATAAACTTCCAGGGTATACAACTGATACATTTGGATCATACAATGGAAAATCTAAATTCCCTTGTGTAACACTCCATGTACTATTAGTACAATTCCAATTACCACTATCAACAGGTATTGAAGTTGAACTAACGTTTGTAAGAATTTTTTGATTAGCAAATGGTTCAAATTCACCACCTGTTTTTAGAACTTCATCATAAGAAATCTCTGCATCAGGAGAAACATCCTTTTTACAAGAATTTAAAGTAAGCATTGTACTCGCAACAACAAAAAGACCGATAAAGTAAAAGTTTTTTTTCATTCGTTTCTTTTTTAATTATGGTTAGTTAAAAATTTTAATATTTTGACAATTAAATTTACAGAGATGAATAACACAGGTAATTCACCTTTGAATTTATCAAACTATATGCTAATTTTTGATGAGAGTTGTAGCGGGAATAGCTACATTGGTGGAGTACTTCAATCATTGTTAGCGGTTTTGAGAACAAATGAAACCAATCATTTATTCCTTTTAGGTTGATCACTAATTTAATTTTACGAGGCAAAGATAGTACTTTTTAAGGCAAAAGCAAGTTTTTTATCCATTAAATATAAATTTTCCACGATGCGGCCTCGAATGAAGGCTCTAACAATCAGATTTACAATGCATTATAAAGAGGGGGGTTGTATATTATTGAGGCGGGGGATCAAAATCCACTTAAAGGAACCGTTTGTATCATATCTATAGGATAACTCTGTTTCACAAATAGTTTCCCACCTTTTAAATTACCCTTCAGTCCTATTTTAACACTTTTGCTCAAGCCCATTGCTATTATTTTAGGCAAATCGGCTAAGCTTAGTCCAGAAAAATCAGATTTCACTTTAAATGTATATGGCTGTTCTGACTTCGCTTTTATTCTTACATTATTTGTTAAATGAGCCTTTCCCGCGCTAATTCCACTTATTGTAACATCCATTTCTGATTTATAAACAGTAAAGGAAACACTGTTGGGGTTCTTGATACGAACCGTAATTAGGGCCTCTACACCGCTTTGTGAAAGGCTTGTAATACTTACATTGTCAATTCCGCTAAAGGTAACTTCTTTAAAATCGCCACAGGAAAAAAATGTTACACAACAAAAAAGAACAAGCCCTACCCACAGTTTCTTTCTCTCTTCCAATATAAAGCCCAAGTCAGGGAATTTGAAAGAGTTCGTTTTACTTATTATTTTCTTTATCATTTTATATCAACGTAACGTACTCTCCTATTATTGCACTTCTTCCTCTTTAGATGAAACAACTGGTGCAAGACAACCTTCTGCATAAAATTTATAGAAATACGGAATGGTCTCAATACCTTTTAAATAGTTGAACACACCAAAATGTTCATTAGGGGAATGGATCGCATCGGAATCTAAACCAAAACCCATTAATACTGAGTCAAGGCCCAACTCTGATTTAAACATAGCAACAATTGGAATACTTCCACCGCTACGAACAGGGATAGGTTTTTTTCCAAAAGTAGCTTCCATAGCTTTGCTTGCTGCTTTATATGCAACCGAATTGCTTGGTGTTACCACGGGCTCGCCACCATGATGAGGTCTTACTTTAACTTTAACCGATTTTGGTGCAATGCTTTCAAAATAATTTTTAAAAAGTTGAGTGATCTTAGTGCTGTTTTGGTGTGGAACCAAGCGCATTGAGATCTTCGCATACGCTTTTGATGCAATAACTGTTTTTGCACCTTCACCTGTATAACCGCCCCAAATACCATTTACATCCAAAGTAGGACGGATGGAATTCCTTTCATTTGTTGTGTATCCATCTTCACCATGTATATCAGACAGGTCCAATGCTTTTTTATATTCATCTAAACTAAAAGGAGCTTTTGCCATTTCAGCGCGCTCTTCAGCACTCAAAATTTCTACATCATCATAAAAGCCCGGTATGGAAATATGGTTCTTATCATCTTTCATCTTTGCGATCATTTCGCATAAAATGTTGATCGGGTTTGCAACCGCACCACCATACAATCCTGAATGCAGATCGCGGTTAGGACCAGTTACTTCTACTTCAATGTAACTTAAGCCACGCAATCCAACTGTAATAGAAGGAATGTCGTTTGCAATAATTCCGGTATCGGAAATTAAAATAACATCTGCTTTTAATTTCGCTTTGTTTTGTTTAACAAACTCCGCAAGATTGTCGGATCCAACTTCTTCTTCACCTTCTATCATAAACTTAATGTTGCATGGCAATGAATTGGTTTGCATCATTAATTCAAACGCTTTCACATGCATGTACATTTGACCTTTATCATCACAAGCGCCACGAGCATAAATTTTACCATCTTTAATAACCGGTTCAAATGGTCCGGAATGCCATAGGTCAATAGGGTCGGCAGGCTGAACATCGTAATGCCCGTAAACTAATACAGTTGGAAGTTTAGGGTCTATTATCTTTTCTCCATAAACAATTGGATAGCCTGCTGTAGGGCATATCTCTACTTTATCTGCACCAGCTGCGATTAATTTTTCTTTAACAGCATCAGCAGTCTTGAATACGTCATTTTTGAAATTTGGATCAGCGCTTACTGATGGAATTCTTAAAAGCTCAAACAGTTCATTTATAAAACGGTCTTTGTGTGTTTCGATGTAAGTGATGATATTATTACTCATAGTTATATGTTTTTTTGAATTTAAGAATTCTATAAAATCTGTTTTTTAAGCTCTAATTCAATGTATTTTATCAAAAAAATGGAACTTAAGGCTGCAAATTTGCAATTATTATTGCTAATAAACGAGTTTAAAGAAAAAAAAGAATGCTGGTACCACTAATTTTTATTGGTGATAAAAGAATAATGTTTAGAATGAATACTATAAAAATGACAGTAATATATTGTGTTGGAGATTTTTATAAGGAATTAAATATGTTACCTTAATAAAAGAGATCTTCATCCTCTTGCATGTGAACGATTGTTTTTTATCAATGTGCAACATTGAAGAAACTGGAAAGAAATTAAGTCAGAATTGAAGAGACGGCCTTTCGTCTTATTCCAATAAACATAAGTGACAAATTTATCATTATAAGTATATGCGCAATATCCAGGTAATTAAAGTAAGCGTGAAATGAAAACTTACTTGCATTTACAAATGCTGTTAAAAATAAAACTACAATTCCATAAGCGATCCAACTACTTGCCTTTACTTTTTTCGCATCAATAAAATGAATGATCATGATAGGGACCAAACCGATCACTGAATTAAGGATAACAACCACAAAGTTTTGAAATAGAAAAACGGAAACAAAAAACAATATTAGTTGTATATGATAACTCAGGTTCCAGTAATATTTATTTCTCGAATCTTTTAAAGCAGAATACAATGTTGCCTTTTGTGCTCTATAAACCGCAAAAATATTTAAGGCTTGCATGGGCAGCCAAAATGATTTATACCCAAACCCTTCGTGAACAGCAAAAAAGCCATGAGAGCTTCCACCAAAAAATGATGCGAAACTCAAAAGCAAAAAAAAACGTTTCCAATTAATGGTACTCTCATCGCGAAAAGAAGGACGATTGAGTTGCCAATAAAAATAAAAACATAAAACTGCAATTATATAATCTGTTAAAACAGTAACCGGTTGGTGAATTGGAAAATCACCTATATATATAGTAGTATCTGTTGTAACTATATCTTTCATAATGCAAAAATACTGATTTATGTAATTCAGGAAATAAATAGATAATGTATGTTATATAAATAAATGTGCCACGTATTTTGTTTTTGAACGCAGCTCAATTGCTTTTTAAGCATTCCCTTCTGGAGATAATTCAAAAAAGCTGTCGATTCTGAAACTTAAAAATGATAACAATGCTTAGAATCTTAAAAACACTATTGTTTCAAAAAAACAAAAACAGGAGATCAGAAATTGGATCCGGGAAATCTCAAAATGAATGTTCCGGCAAATCAACAATTCTTCATCCACAGATAGCAGTAATAATTCAGTTAATAAATGTATTTTTGCAGTATGACAAAAGAATTTTATTTAAAACACCATTCGTATCACATAAAGGCAATATTTTCTGCCTTGAAAAATATTTTTGAAAAAAACGAATATGCCGACAAAGCAATTGAAAAAGAAATGCGTGGCCATAAAAAATGGGACGTCAAAGAACGCGCCTTTGTTGCTGATGTAACTTACGACATGGTGCGTAACTGGCGATTATTATTTGCCGCAGCAGGTGTGGAAGGAAAGCTGACAGATAAAAATTTGTGGAATGTTTTCGGGACCTATTTAGTTTTTGACGGATATGAATTACCGGAGAGTAATTATTTTAAAGGCTTAAATGCAAAAAAGATAATAACGCAGTTGGAGAAATTTCATAAGATCAGAAAAATACGTGAATCAGTTCCTGATTGGTTGGATGAACTGGGTGAAAAAGAATTAGGAAAAGAGTGGGACAAAATTATCAGAGCACTCAACCAACGACCATCAACTATCTTACGTGCAAATTCTTTAAAAACAAGTCCTAAGGAATTACAAACGATCTTAGAAGAAGAGAAAATAACCGATGCTTCACTTATCAGTTGGTCGCCCGATGCTGTGGAATTAAAATTCCCACGTAATGTTTTTCGTACCGAAGCATTTCATAAAGGATTATTTGAAGTGCAGGATGCATCCTCCCAAATGGTTTCCGAATTTTTAAATGTACAAGCCGGAATGCGTGTAGTGGATGCATGTGCGGGAGCTGGAGGAAAAACATTGCATCTTGCAGCATTGATGAAAAACAAAGGACGCATCATTGCTTTGGATGTGAAAGAAAATAAATTGCTTGAATTAAAAAAACGTGCCACACGTGCCGAAGTTCGAATTGTTGAAACACGAACTATTGATTCTTCAAAAGTTGTAAAACGTTTAAAAGATACTGCCGATAGATTATTGCTTGATGTTCCTTGTTCGGGATTAGGTGTGCTTCGCAGAAATCCGGATAGCAAATGGAAATTAAATTTAGAAGAGATTGAAAGGGTAAAAACTATCCAGCGCGAAATACTAACCAGTTTTCCGGATATAACCAAAGTGGGTGGAAAAATGGTTTATGCAACATGTAGCATACTTCCATCAGAAGGCGAAGAACAAATAAAATGGTTCTTGAAACAAGTTGGCGACAAATGGAACTTACTTGGTGAAAAGCGCTATTCACCTGAGATCTATCATGCCGATGGATTTTACATGGCATTGCTCGAACGGATGAAATAATTTATTTTTATTATTTGTTGTTCTTTGTTTATCGAAATTCGTTTTTGGGTCCATTCCTACAAAAAAAATATTTTTTTAATTTTTTATTTAAAAAAAAGTAAGGGGCTCAAAATTTTATCTGGTCTTGTTTGAAGGAAGAAAAAACGTAATACAATCTGATTTCAAAATTCACAACAACTCATTTTAAAAAAAGCTACACGTTGAAATAGCCTTTAAAATAGCAAAGTACAGAGGTAGTCGTTAAAAATGAAAAACACTTTTGAAATTATTTTTGATCCGTTTTTCAAAATTTTTTTTCAAAAAACCGAAAGGTTGAAATAACACCTTAACCGTTATCAACATATTTGTGTTAATAAAATAAAGTTTATTTTTTATTTTTGTGTCAATAATTTTTCTTACTTCGTGTCATAATAATTTAATAACCAAAACAAAACAAACCATGGCAAAAAAAGTAGCAAAAAAAGCAGCTCCTAAAAAAGCAGCTCCAAAAAAAGCAGCAGCTAAAAAAGCAGCTCCAAAAAAAGCAGCTAAAAAAGCAGCTCCAAAAAAAGCAGCAAAAAAAGCAGCTAAGAAAAAGTAAAAAAAGGCTCGTAAGAGCCTTTTTTTTTGTTCTTTATTTCCCCTCCCCTCTTTACAACAAACCCCTAAGACTTTTGAACAACACCAATACCAGGCAATTCATTTAATGTGATCTTCCCGTTTATAAATTCAATTCCATCAAACAAATCATTTTTAATTAATAAGGGGCCGTCCAGGTCGGCATAATCAACCAATGGAGAAAGTTGTGCAGCGGCAGATACGGCACAGGATGTTTCACTCATACAGCCCATAAGAACCTTCAAATTTAATTCTCGGGCCCTGGTGATCATTTTAAACGCTTCGTGCATACCAGTGCATTTCATTAGCTTAATATTGATCCCATGAAAGCAATCTTTGATCTTATCCATATCCGAATAACGCTGGACGCTTTCATCCGCGAATAGCGGTAATGGTGACCTTTCAAAAAGCCATGCAGCATCATCTAAATTGCTTTTAAGTAATGGTTGCTCTACAAACAATACATTTTTATCAGTTAACCATTCTATCATTTCAAGGGCGTGATATTTATCCTTCCAGCCTTGGTTAACATCAATTGCAATGGTCTTGTCTGTAATGTTGCGAATAGTAGAAATAATTGTTTTATCATTTTCACCATTCAATTTTACTTTTAAAATTTTGTAGTTTTCTCCCTCAGCAACTTTTTCTTTTATTACTTCCGGTTCATCAATACCTAATGTATAAGTGGTATAGGGCGTATTGTTTTTATCACAATTAAAAATTTGCCAACAAGGTTTGTTTTGTAATTTACCAACTAAGTCATGTAAGGCAATATCAATAGCCGCTTTTGCTGCTGTGTTGTTTGGGGCAATGTTGTCAACCTCTTTTAATATAGCTTCAATACAAAAAGGGTCTTGATGTTTGGATAATAAGCCGGAAGCTTTTTTTAAAAAGAATAAAACACTCTCATGTGTTTCACCCAAATAGGGCGGCATACTTGCTTCTCCAAAACCCATTACACCCTGATGTTCCAATTGTGTTAGGACTATTGGTGTAGACAAACGAATACCGTGAGCGATCCTAAATGGTCTTTTGAAGTAAAGTAGTTCTGGTTTGAAAGTGAGTTCCATTGAATTTTTTTATGAAAGAGTTCTATATTGGACTTAATACATTTAAATTACGATACTTGGTATTATGGTCCACAGATCCATTAAGATGCTTATGAAAAAAAATGATTTAAGTACTGCATGTTTTTTATTATATGGTATTAACGCTTGCGATTTATTCAAATGATTTTAATTATTAGACTTTATATAAGTTAAAAAGCTTTGAAATTTTTTTTATCTAAATGCCTTGTTCAATGCGTCATTGCGAGACTTTTCAGTCGAAGCAATCTCATTTATAGATATGAGATTGCTTCGGTCGTGAAAAACTCCCTCGCAATGACGCTCCAAATAGACATTTAACTATTTTAATAAACTAACTTATATAAAGTCTATTTCGCCAAAGGTGAGCTAAATATGCCAATACACAATAAAAATCATTGTTTGTCTTAAAAAATCAGCGAGAATCTGCGTACCATCAACAACGATGTCTATTGCATAGCATTTATAAAACCTGTTTGATTTTAATATTTTTCATGATACATCAATCAAAACCATTTTAATTATATAACGCATGGAAAGCAAAATTACCGATTGCTGTCCTTTAAAACTATATCTTTTAATTATTTGATACTTTGCCTGATTTAGAGGAAGACAATTGTTTTTGAAAAAAATGTACTTGCTTTGTAATACTTATTATCTTTGTGAAATAAACAAAAAAAATAAAATGAAAATGAAAAAAATACTTTTATTATTAGCTACACCCGCACTTTTATTTTTTTCGAGTTGTGGTGGTTCAAAAACAGAAGAATCAGCTCCAATGCCGGGCATGATGGTAGTGGATCTTAAAATTAATGGTAACGACCTTTCAGTTATGGTTCCCGATTCATCAAGAGGGAAAATGGAAATAGTTGAACAATCGTGGGGAGCAACCGAAATTAAAGTTGGTGCCGATTTCCAAATATCAATCGAAGAGGGTGATGGTGATGTTGCATTAGTTAAAAGCGATGTTACTGGCAATGAAGTTTTTAAACTTCAACGTTATATAACAGATGAACCAACCTTATTATTTTGGGAAGAAAAAAATGCAGATCTGCCAAGTGCGAGATTTCATTTTTATACAATTATTAAAGCCGGAGCTTCAAATTATGTAATTAAAGATATTGAAAGTGGAGAAGCGTATAATGAAAAGGCTGTTCAAACAATGATTGATGCTGCAAAAACATTAAAGGCAAAAGAAGCTGTTAAAGCGGAAGCTTAGTCTTTTGGAGCTGCTTACTATATTATATAGAGTACGATAAATAAATTTACAATCTTATTTCTTAAATTATTTTTCTCAACAATAAAAATACTTACAATGGCAACAGACAGATTTGAAGCTCATGATTATTATTTAATGGATGAATTGTTGACTGACGAACACAAACTGATACGCGAAACAGCACGTGCCTGGGTTAAAAAAGAAGTTACACCGATTGTGGAAGAAGCTTGTCAAAATGCAAAATTTCCTAAACAATGGATCAAGGGCTTAGCCGAAATAGGTGCTTTCGGACCATATATACCTACTGAATATGGCGGTGCCGGTTTAGACCAGATTTCTTATGGTATCATTATGCAGGAACTGGAACGTGGTGACAGTGGTTTACGCTCTACTGCATCGGTGCAAAGCTCATTGGTAATGTACCCGATCTATTCGTATGGGACAGAAGAACAAAAACGCAAGTATCTTCCAAAACTGGCAACTGGTGAAATGATGGGTTGTTTTGGTTTAACAGAACCTGATCATGGGTCTAACCCATTAGGGATGATCACTACTATTAAAGACAAAGGGGACCACTATTTATTGAACGGTGCTAAAATGTGGATCTCCAATTCGCCTTTTGCTGATATTGCAGTTGTATGGGCGAAAGATGAAGCCGGTGATATCCGTGGTATGGTTGTTGAACGTGGCTGGGAAGGTTTTACTACACCTGAAACACATGGTAAATGGAGTTTACGTGCAAGTGCTACTGGCGAATTAGTTTTCGCAAATGTAAAAGTTCCAAAAGAAAATATATTCCCAACAATTAAAGGATTAAAGGGACCGTTGGGTTGTTTAAATTCTGCCCGTTATGGTATTGCCTGGGGTGCTATTGGTGCTGCTATGGATTGTTATGATTCAGCATTGCGTTATTCAAAAGAGAGAATTCAATTTGGCAGACCTATCGGTGGATTTCAACTTACACAAAAAAAATTAGCTGAAATGATCACTGAAATTACAAAAGCGCAATTATTGACTTGGAGATTAGGTGTTTTGAAAAATGAGAACCGCGCTACACCCGCTCAAATATCAATGTCGAAACGTAACAATGTAAACATGGCTTTACAAATTGCACGTGAAGCCCGCCAGATACACGGTGGAATGGGCATTACAGGGGAATACCCAATTATGAGGCACATGATGAATTTAGAATCAGTAATTACTTATGAAGGAACGCATGATATTCATTTGTTAATTACAGGAATGGATGTTACCGGATTAAATGCGTTCCAATAATTTGGTGTCATAACATTAACGGTTTTGATGCCTTATAGTTAAATAACCTTAAAACAGAAAAATGAAAAAGTACATCTTAATTTTAACAGCAATCGTTTCTTTTGAATATGTTGCAATTGCCCAAACAGCAAACACAACAGTAGTAACCAATCTTTCAGCTGAAAGGTTTAAAGCTATTATCGCCAACGATAAAAATGGAGTAATAATAGATTTACGTACGACTGATGAAATGAATAAGGGCTATATTAAAGGTGCAGTTCAAATTGATTTTTTAGCGAAAGATGCTGAACAGCAAATTGATAAATTAGATAAAAATAAAACATATTATATTTATTGTGCAGCTGGTGGACGTAGCGCAGATGCTGCCGAATATATGGAGAAACAAAAATTTAAACATGTTTACAATTTTGAAAAAGGATTTTCTGAATGGGAGAAAAAAGGATTTCCGGTTGAGAAAAAATAAAACATTCAATCCCTAATAGGGCTTTCATGCACTGTTAGGGATTGATTACATAATTACCGTTACCGCTAATATTATTCCCACACTTATCATAGACTAAAGAGTTCCAATCTATCTTTTACCAATTTACCATCTTTCCATCCTTAACTTTCAAATCAAAGTGATGAACATTGCCGAATTTTAAACGTTTGTACTTCGTTTTTTTTAGGTTATTCAATGAGCCCCACCAATAGCCTAAGCCATCGTCCCCCGAAAGGTAATCATGGTCATACACACCAAATCCCATACTATCATTTACATAATAATGATATAGATTAAATGTATCATGTCCAATGTATTTGGCAGTTGAATTTTCGTAGGGTGTTTGCACATAAAACTCATTTTCGGGATAAAGTATAGCCCAATAGATATCCGGATAGCTGCTTTTCCAAATGGTATTATCCATCCCGGCAGGCGAAAAAGAAGAATCGTTTTTTAGTTCTAATCCAAGACCATAAATAATGCTTTTATAAATAGGTGGGACAAGCATATCAAATTTCACTCTTGCATTTATTAAGGGTTTAGTGGCATACGCATGAATATATCCGGGCGAATTATCAGTTCTTATAACTGATACCTCGTCAGTAAAAACAGTTTGTGAAACAGCTAATTCAATTACATGCTTTCCACGTTTCAAATTGTGAAATGCATAAAAAGGAATTTGAATTTGCAAGTCGTTTGAATTTCTCAGATCAACGGTATCTGTCGAAAAGCGCATGCTTTTTGAAGTTGCCAAGGTGTCTTTAAAATAGCGAAAGGTGTTTTTGAAGACAGGATAGTCCGAAACAATAATTTTGCCGTCACAATAAAAAACAAGATCAAAAGCAGTTTTAAAAAGTGTGTCTTTGAAATTCTTGTAAACAGGGAAAGGAAAGTTTTTTAAGCCATTAATAGCCAACTTTATATACAATGAATTATTTAGTGAGTCTATTGAAAATGAAATATTCTTT
Source organism: Bacteroidota bacterium (assembly GCA_040388745.1). GTDB lineage: Bacteria > Bacteroidota > Bacteroidia > 2-12-FULL-35-15 > 2-12-FULL-35-15 > 2-12-FULL-35-15. The sequence continues at coordinate 30,133 of JAZKBF010000037.1, forward strand.
TCGTTAAAAAAAGCAGATTTTTGTAGCACAGAATAATTAACCGCTTTAGGGAGATCCACCTCATTGTATCGATGGTATTCACAACTATTGAGGTAAACTACACAAAAAAAACAGAGTAAAATTTTTAATTTGATCTTCATATCAATCGCAAATATAATTAATAAATAACTTTCGCTCAAAGAAGGCCGATTCCAGGGTCTAAAAGAACATTCAGGAACACTATATCGCTTATATTAACCAAACAGTTTTTCGGGATTACGACTCTCTACTCCTTTAAAATATCATTTTTTTGACATTTTATTTCAAAACGGTCATTTTTTCATACAAATTACAAAACTTTCTATTGTCGTTTTACGTAAACTATATTAGTTAAATTGCGTCTGCTTTTTTAATATGATTATTAGAAATTTTTATGCAGAAAAAAGTTGTCTACATATTAATTTTTCTCTCCTTCTTGGGCTTTCCCCTTATGGCTCAATGTACCCAATTTTATAATGGTGCTGGTGTAGCATCATCAAATCCTTATTGGATTGGCTGTTCTGGCGGAAATTTTACAATTTTTGTGCAACCTACCATTTCCATTATAGGAGGCTATACTATTAGTTGGGGAGATGGCAATAATTCTACTGGCACCAATTTAATTCCTCCGGCTTTTATCAGTCATACGTATACTGCAGCTATTGATACATTCCCTGTAATAATAACTACAACTTCACCTGCCTGCACCATTTCCGGAGTAGTAGTGATGGAACTTACACCTTCAGCCTCTATTCAAATACCTTTAGGTAGCCCTATTTCCGGTTGTACACCGGCTTCGTTCAATTTTCAAAATTCTTCTACAAACATTTCCGAAACAACAAGATTTACCTGGACATTTGGAGACGGTTCAGTTGCTCAGGTCTTCAATTCCTCCAATGTTGGTCAGACCTTAAGCCACACATATCTGCCTGGAACATCTAATTGCAATATGGCAGTAACACTTAGGGCCGAAAATTATTGCAATACCGGCAACCCATCTACTAATATTTATCAACCTATCCAGGTTTGGGACCGGGATGATGTAGGCATTACTCCTGATGCATTAATTAAATGTGCGCCCAGCAATACTTTTCATTTTGATAATACAACGAATTTAAATTGTAGTGCTCTTGGTAACTCTCAGCAACGGTATGAGTATTGGAATTTCGGTGATTACTGGGGTCTCGGACACGATTCTATAATAAATTGGCAACCCTTTAATCCGCCAAACAGAGCGGGCTACGATCTCACTTATCCCGGTTTAGGAACGTACAGCGTTTTACTAAGGGACAGCAGTTTTTGTGGGGTGGATCAGGATATTATTACCGTTCAGATCATTGCTCCACCGGTAGCCAATTTATCATTAAGTGCTGATAGCATTTGTAATGGACAAAATATAACGGCAACAAATTTGTCTACAGGATCTGCAAATCAATTTATATGGGACTTTGGTGATGGCTCAGCACTGGTCACAGTAACTACTACAGCAACTCAAACTCATACCTATAATAGTGTTGGAACATTTACTGTTTCGTTGATCGCGAATATAGCGGGAGCAAGTGGTTGTACCTCATCCGCATCTGAACAGGTTACTATAAAACCTACACCAACAGCAGACTTTAACTTCGGTTCAAATAATTTTTGTGATGCCGGCACCGAAACTTTTATTAATACCTCTACGGGGTCGATAGCCTTGTATAACTGGACTTTCGGCAATGGTAATTTTTCAGCACAACCAAACCCTTTACCCGAAACTTACACTGGAGCAGCAACCTACAATGTTATTTTAAATATTACAGGTACTAATGGATGCTTAGCCAGCAGAACAAAGCAGGTTAATGTGTTTCCTTCACCCAATGCACAAATAAATCCGTTCAGCGTTTGTAAAGGTATTTCAGGAATATTTTCAGATGCCTCCACAACAGCAACAGGTAACCCTCTCACTTCATGGTTATGGAATTTTGGCGATGGCACTGCTACAAGCGGCTCGCAAACCCCATCACACACCTTTGCTGATTCGGGTTATTACAATGTAAAATTAACAGTGACTACCGCTTATTGCAGCAATCAAGACAGTATTTCAGCCAGGGTTAATCCTTTACCCGTATCCGGCTATTTGAAAAGTGTGAACTCGGGGTGCACACCTTTAATTGTTAGTTTTACAAATCAATCAACAGGCGCATCTACCTATAGCTGGAACTTTGGAGATGGATCAGCAACCAGTGCAGCCGTAAATCCTAACCACACATTTACCAATTCTCAAGCTAATGATACCACTTATACCATATCCTTAATTGCCACCTCTTCCTTTGGCTGTATAAATACTTTTAGCACTACTGTTACTGTATTTCATGCTGCACATGCATCATTTACATCCGACTACGTTATAAACTGCAGTCCTTTACCTGTCCAATTTACAAACACTTCAACAGGTTCTATTGGTTATTCCTGGGATTTTGGTGATGGTTCTGCTGTATCAATTGCACAAAACCCTAATCATACATTTGCGAATAATACTTCTTTTTTGCAAACGTATATAACCACTCTTACAGTGAACTCTCTTAATGGCTGCACCAATAGTGCTGTTCAAAACATCCTTGTTTACCCAAGTCCTAATTTTATTTTTTTAGCATTACCGGCCGATACCGGATGTTCACCTTTAAACATCAGTTTTAATGCAGCTTCGGGAGGAGCTGTTTATCAATGGGATTTTGGTGATGGTTCAACAAGTTTAACGCAATCTCCCAACCATACATTTATTAATAATGGCATTACAAATTTGGTTCGTTATGTACAATTAATTACAACCTCTCCTTTTTCATGTAAAGATACATCTGATTTAAATGTACTTATATATCCCAATCCGATTGCCAACTTCTCACAATCCTCTAGTTTAGGCTGCTCCCCTTTAACGGTAAATTTTACCGATAATTCAACAATAGCAAATACAAGTCTTTGGAATTTTGGTGACGGCACGTCTTCAAACGCTGTAAACCCAATTCACACGTTTGTAAATAATACCTCTGCAACAATTATATTTAATGTAATGCTGCAGGTGGAAACGATTTCCGGATGTATTGATACTATGCTAAAGCCTGTGGAAGTTTTCCCAAAAGCAACTGCAGCATTTGTAAACCCAACCAGTACCTGCAGTCCATCAAATACTGTAATGATAAACAATAGTACAAATGCAACCATTTACAATTGGGATTTTGGCGATGGTGTACTTTCAGCGCAAACAAATCCTTTGCATAGTTATGTTAATTCAGGCACATCCAATTTAAGTTATACAATAACCTTATCTGCCCAATCGCCTTTAGGCTGCGTGGATACAGTCTCTCATCCAATAAGTGTATTTTACAAACCCAGTGCAAATTTCAATATTAATTCCAATGCAGGTTGCCATCCTTTAAGCATTTCTTTTTCTGATCAATCGAACGGAGGGAATCATTATTTCTGGGATTTCGGAGATACATCTCCCATAGATACTACAATAAACCCTTCTCATATTTATACAAATTTTACTTCTGCGTCTATAACATACGTGGCTAAATTAAAAATAACCACCCTGAATGGTTGTGTTGATAGTATTACAAAAAACATTATTGTTTACCCTCATGTAATAGCTGCCTTTACAGGGGAAGCTAATGGATGTAGCCCTTTAACGATAAGTTTAACAAATCAGTCAACGAACACAAATACTTATAATTGGGATCTTGGAGATGGAACATTATCCACACAAACTAATTTGACACATACATATATAAATAATTCTTCTGCAAATATTAATTACACTATTTTGTTAAGCTCAACTTCTTCTTTAGGATGTGTGGATACACAAACAACCGTTGTGAATGTAAAATTTAAGCCCGCTGCCATTTTTAGTCTAAATACTAATGCAGGCTGCAGCCCTTTATTAGTAAACCTTTCAAACCAATCAACAAATGCTGTAAGTCATCAATGGGATTTTGGTGATAATTCACCATTTGAAAGTTTAACAAACACTTCTCATACTTACATAAACGGAACGGCTTCAACTAGTACAAATAACATTGTTTATATAGTCAATGCAAACAATGGCTGTGCAGATACTGCTGTGAATTCAGTATTGATCTATCCAAAAGTTACTGCTGCATTTACAAACCCGGCACTTGGCTGCAGTCCCTATACAGTGAGCTTTACGAATCAGTCCGTTAATTCCGACACATACTTGTGGGATTTTGGTAACGGTAGTTTTTCCGCACAACTGGCACCTTCTAATACGTATATTAATTCAACAACAAGTGACCAGGTTAATACTATTCAATTAATAGCTTCTTCTAATTTAGGTTGTGCAGATACGATCACAAACACCACAACAGTTGCGTATCAGCCAATAGCAAGCTTTTCGGCTACACCACTTTCACAAACGTATCCATCAGCTGAGGTAAGTGTTATAAATACTACCAATGCCGGTAGCTGGAATTATTCATGGGATTGGGACGATTCAAATATTTCTTCTGTACAAGATCCAGCTTCAAATATTTATTCTACCTGGGGAACTTATGCTATAACGTTAATTGTAAGCAGTACTAATTGTGCTGATACCATTTCTCAATCCATTACTATAATACCTCCTTTACCTATTGCTGGATTTACTGTTCCTCCTTATGATGGTTGCGAACCGGAAAAAATTTGTTTTGTAAACTCTTCGCAGTATAGTGTTTCCAGCACCTGGGAATTTGGTGACGGGAATACTTCCAGTTCTCAAAACCCTTGTTATACTTATTTCAATGCAGGTGTTTTTAATGTCAAATTAATAACAACAGGACCAGGCGGACAAACAGACATTGCTAATTCAACGGTAACGATTTATCCCAAGCCACAAGCTAATTTTTCTGCAACACCCACGCTTGTCCAGGTTCCAAATACACGTGCTCAGTTCTTAAATTTTTCTATTGATGGAGATACCTATTTCTGGGATTTTGGTGATGGCGGTACTTCAGAAGATGAAAACCCCAATTATGCTTATTCACAAGCTGGACAATATGACGTTACATTGATTGCTACGACCCAATATGGCTGCATCGATACGGTAACCAAAGTAAAATATATCACAGCCGAACTGATAAATGGAATTGTTTTGCCTAATGCTTTTACACCTAATCCTAATGGCTCAAATGGAGGGGTATATGATCCTACCAGTTATAATAACGATGTATTTTTCCCTTTCACTGTAAATGGAATTGATGAATACCGATTAACGATTTTTAATAAATGGGGCGAAATTATTTTTGACACCACTGACTTAAAAACAGGTTGGGACGGCCTGTATAGAGGAACGTTGTGTCAATCGGATGTTTATATCTGGAAGGTAAAAGGAAAATACCTTGATGGTACTTCTTATATGAAATTTGGTGATGTAACTTTATTGAGATAAGCTTTGAAACGACTTGAACCGCTTAAAATTCTTATAAAAACAAAAAAACTGAAGCGTTAAAAAAGGTATAATACGATTATAAAAAAATTGCCCTGAAACAATAGTACTAATTGTTTCAGGGCAATTCAAATTTATTTATCGGTCTCATTCAAACCTAAACAAAGGGTGAATATTACTCTTTAATATTCGCCATAAAATACTCACGATTCATTCGTGCGATATTTTCCAATGAAATTTCTTTCGGGCATTCTACTTCACAAGCACCGGTATTAGTGCAGCTTCCAAATCCTTCTTCATCCATTTGCGCAACCATATTTTTTGCACGGGCAATACGTTCTACTTGTCCTTGAGGCAATAATGCTAATTGTGAAATTTTTGCTGAAACAAATAACATGGCGGAAGAATTTTTGCAGGTTGCAACACATGCTCCACAACCAATACAAGCTGCTGCATTGAACGACATATCAGCATCCGGTTTTGGAATAGGGATATTATTTGCATCTTGTGCATTGCCTGTATTTACTGAGATAAAACCACCTTTAGCAATGATACGATCAAATGCAGCACGATCAACTGTCAGATCTTTAATAACAGGGAATGCAGCAGCTCTCCATGGTTCTACAACTATGGTATCACCATCTTTAAATGAACGCATGTGTAACTGGCAAGTAGTAACTCCTTTTTTAGGACCATGTGGCTGGCCGTTAATGAACATACTACATGCACCGCAAATACCTTCACGGCAATCATGATCAAACGCAATTGGTTCTTCTCCTTTATTGATGATATCTTCATTCAAAACATCAAACATTTCAAGGAAAGACATGTCCGGAGAAATACCTTTCACAGGATATGTTACCAGTTGACCATTTGCTTTTGCACTTTTCTGACGCCAGATCTTTAGCGTTAAATTCATATTTCCACTCATACTAATTATTTTTGGATTCAAGCTTTAAGAAACAGGAATCAAGAAATCTTGTGTCTTGCTTCTTAAAGCTAATGTCTAATTTTTTATTTATAAGATCTTGCACTTGGGTGCACCACATCAAATATCAATTCTTCTTTATGTAGTTCATATTTACCATCCCCTTTATTTTCCCATGCAGAAACGTAAGAAAATTTATCATCATTCCTTAATGCTTCACCTTCCTCGGTTTGTGATTCTTCACGGAAGTGACCACCACAAGATTCGGAACGGTTCAATGCATCCATACACATCAACTCGCCCAATTCAAGAAAATCGGCAACACGAAATGCTTTTTCCAATTCAGGATTTAATTCATCGTTAGTTCCCGGAACACGAACATCTTTCCAAAATTCTTCACGCAATTGGCGAATCTCTAAAATTGCTTCATTCAAGCCTTTTTCGTTACGAGCCATACCGCATTTATCCCACATTATTTTCCCTAATTTTTTGTGGAAATGGTCAACTGATTTTGTTCCTTTTATTGCAAAAAATTTATCAATTTGTCCCTGAACCGTTTTTTCAGCTGTAACAAACGCTTCGTGATCTGTTGAGATCGCTTTTACACTTATTTCTTTCGATAAATATGCACCAATGGTATAAGGTAAAACAAAATAACCATCAGCCAAACCTTGCATCAATGCTGATGCTCCAAGGCGGTTAGCACCATGGTCAGAGAAATTTGCCTCACCTAAACAATATAAACCCGGAACGGTGGTCATCAAATTATAATCAACCCATAAACCGCCCATTGTATAATGTACGGCAGGATAGATACGCATTGCAACTTCATAGGGATTTTCACCGGTGATCTGCTCATACATTTCAAATAAGTTACCGTATTTTTCTTCCACCACTTGTTTACCGAAATCTTTTAACTGAGCAGCAGTTGGGTTTTGAACTCCCAATTTAACTGCTTGGTTATGTCCATAACGTTCGATAGCAGATTTAAAATCAAGAAATACAGCCATTTTCGAATTGCCTACTCCAAAACCTGCATCACAACGCTCTTTTGCTGCACGTGAAGCAACGTCACGGGGAACAAGGTTCCCAAATGCAGGATACCTGCGCTCTAAATAATAATCACGCTCTTCTTCAGGAATTTCATTTGCTTTACGAGTATCGCCCTCTCTCTTAGGAACCCAGATACGGCCATCATTACGTAATGATTCACTCATCAATGTTAATTTCGATTGATGATCGCCCGAAACAGGAATACATGTTGGATGAATTTGTGTGAAACAAGGATTGCCGAAAAATGCGCCTTTTTTGTGTGCTTTCCAGGCAGCTGTTACATTGCAGCCCATTGCATTTGTTGAAAGATAAAATACGTTCCCGTAACCTCCTGTGCATAATAATACAGCATGTCCGAAGTGACGCTCTAATTTCCCTGTAACAAGATCACGTGCGATGATACCACGAGCTTTTCCTTCAATGGTAACTACTTCAAGCATTTCATGACGGGCAAGCATTTCCACTGTACCTAAGCCAACCTGACGTTGTAAACCGCTATATGCACCTAATAATAATTGTTGTCCTGTTTGTCCGGCAGCATAAAATGTACGCTGAACCTGCGTCCCACCGAATGAACGATTACTCAGCATCCCGCCATATTCACGTGCTAAAGGTACACCTTGCGCTACGCATTGATCAATAATATTTGCACTCACTTCCGCCAAACGATATACATTTCCTTCACGGGCACGGTAATCGCCCCCTTTAATGGTATCATAAAATAAACGGTAGGTGCTGTCACCATCATTCTGATAATTTTTTGCAGCATTAATACCACCTTGTGCGGCAATAGAATGTGCTCTACGAGCTGAATCCTGAAAACAAAATACTTTTACTTTGTAACCAAGTTCGGCTAATGAAGCAGCTGCAGAAGCTCCGGCAAGACCAGAACCTACAACAATAATTTCCAGGCTTCTTTTATTTGCAGGATTAACAAGTGCACAAGAGGCTTTGTATTTACTCCATTTTTGTTCGAGGTTTCCTTCCGGTATTTTTGAATCTAATTTTGACATATCGTTTTAAATATTGAATGATTGAATGATGAAAATTGATTTAAAAAATCTATAAATCAAAAATTCAAAAACTATTTTATCCAGCCCATACACATAGCAATTGGCATAGCAGCAAAAACCAATGAGATTATTATTGAAAACCAAAACCCAATGGCTTTTATAACCGGTGTGTATTTCGGATGATTTAAGCCCAGCGTTTGAAATGAAGATTGGAAACCGTGAAGCAAATGGTAACCTAAAGAAATAACGCCTAATACGTATATCACTACAATTAAAGGATCTGCAAAAACTTCTTTCATTTCACCAAACATGGTATCTTCTCCGCTTGTAATTTCATCGGTAAAGCGACTTACCACCCAAAAATGTTTTAAATGAATAATTAAAAAAAGCAGTAATAAAGTCCCTAAAAGCCCCATGGAGCGAGAGTACCATTTGCTGTTTGCTTTCCCATTATTTACAACATATTTTACAGGGCGTGCTTTGTTGTTTTGCAAGGTTAAGATCAATGCTTGCACAATGTGAAGGATGATCCCTATGAACAATACAATTTCCACTGCACGAATTACCGGATTGTGCGCCATAAATTCGGAGCCTTCATTAAACAGTATGCCTCCGTCATTAAAAAATATTAATGAATTAATAAAAGCATGCACTACTAAAAAAGAAACTAAGAATAAGCCGGTAAGACCCATAATTAATTTTTTTCCGAGTGATGATTGTAGAAAATTTGCCTGATTTGTACTCATAATTAAAATCTATTATAATAATTTTTTTTCGTTTTGCGCAACAAATGTAATATCCTAAATCATTTCTATCAAGTAAATATGGATTTCATTTACAGGCTAAGATTGCACACTGCCTGAAACGGCCAATTTATATAAGTTCTGCTGCTATTTAAAACAAATTCAAATAAGAAAATCATCGTTTTTTTTTAAATTAATTGCCCAATAAATACAAAAGAGGAATTGGACCCTCCCATATGCCTTCTTTTTAATTTCTTTATATGGATTATATTTCCAAACTTTGAAGACCAAATTTTAAAATCTACCATGAAATACACTCCTATCAATTCGCAATTATTTATTGAAAACCGCAAACGTTTTGCAAAAAAATTAAAACCAAATTCAATAGCTGTTTTTAACTCTAATGATATAATGCCCACCAGTGCGGATGGCTCCATGATGTTTGTCCAAAACACTGATATTTTTTACCTTTCAGGCATTGATCAGGAAGAAAGTATTTTAGTGCTTTTTCCGGATGCCAAAGAAGAAGCTAATCGTGAAATTTTGTTCCTTAAGGAAACCAACGAACATATTGCTATTTGGGAAGGACATAAATACACCAAAGAAGAGGCTACGGCAACATCAGGCGTAAAAAGGATTTTTTGGATGAAAGATTTTTTTATGACCTTCAACGCTTTGATAACCGAAGCTGAAAATGTATATCTGAATACCAACGAACACCTTCGTGCTTTTACTGAAGTCCAGACCCGCGATGCACGTTTTATCAAGTTTTGTCAGGAGCGCTACCCTTTGCATAATTACAACCGTTCTGCGCCCATTATGCATGAACTACGCGCCATCAAATCTAAATATGAAGTTGAACTGATACAAAACGCCTGCAACATCACTGAAAAAGGCCTTCGCAGATTATTGGGTTTTGTAAAACCCGGTGTAATGGAATATGAAATTGAAGCTGAATTAACTCATGAATTTGTTCGCAACCGCTCTCGCGGATTTGCTTACGGACCTATTATTGCATCTGGTGCAAGTGCTTGTATATTGCATTATACAGATAACAATAAGGAATGCAAATCAGGTGAAGTAATATTGCTTGATGTAGCCGCTGAATATGGAAATTATGCCAGCGACCTAACACGTTGTTTACCAATAAATGGAAAATTTACACCCCGTCAGAAAGAAGTTTACAATGCCGTATTACGTGTAATGCGTGCTGCAATTAAAATGCTTGTAATAGGCAATAACATTACTGATTATCACAAAGAGGTGGGCAAATTAATGGAGGTGGAATTGATCGGTTTGGGATTATTAAATAAAAAGGAAGTAGAGAAACAAAATCCGGGAATGCCTTTATATAAAAAGTATTTTATGCATGGTACTTCTCACTTTTTAGGCTTGGATGTGCACGATGTAGGTAGCAAATACCGCCAATTCGAAGCTGGAATGGTGTTTACCTGCGAACCGGGAATTTATATTCCTGAAGAGGGTTTGGGCATACGCTTAGAAGATGATATTTTAATTACTGAAAATGGTCCGGTTAATTTAATGGCCAATATTCCTATTGAGGCGGATGATATAGAAAAATTAATGGCTAATTAAGAACAATTATCCCTGACAGGGTTTCAAACCCTGTTAGGATTATTACAACTGGATACCAGGTAACGTGTTAGGTTGTTTTAAAGCAAAGCCTCAAGTATACTAAACCTTATCGAAGGGGTATAATTCGACACCCCCTAACGTTGCTAAAAAAATCAAATTGAATTCCTTTAAACGCTTTTTTGATTTTATTTTATTCGGCAATATTTATGTTGCCTTGGGGGCAGTTTGTCTGGTGCAAAGCTCAATTATTCAACTCCAGTTTACAGACCATTTATTATCATACTCTCTACTTGTTTTCTTTGCTTCCCTTTTTGTTTATAATTTTCAACGGATCTTTTACAGATCGCCATCTGAAAATAATCCTGGCTCTATCCGGAGAAACTGGATCTTTAACAATAAAATTTCAATCAAACTATTATCATTAATAGGTTTTATAGGTGTTTCAATTACTTTTTTCTTCAACGATCCCAAAATTCTACTTTACCTTTCTCCATTGTTGATCTTATCCCTTATCTATTTTCTTCCATTCATAAAATTGCGTAAAAATCCTTGGTTAAAATTATTAACCCTTGTATTGGTATGGACAATGGTAACTGCTGTAGTACCAATATTATTAATCGGAATCGACCACTTTACAAAAAATGACCTTTTGCACATTCTCGTTCGTTTTTGTTTTATGATGGCAATTTGTATCCCATTTGACATAAGGGATCTCGAGATCGATAAAGCGGATGCTGTTTCTACCCTTCCCTTATTGTTAAGTGAAAATACAGCAAGGTGGCTGGCTTTCGGATTTATGTTACTTTATATCTTTTTGATAGTCCCTGAATACTTTTTTGGAATGATCAACCTAAAAGTTTTTATCGCTCTGCTGCTATCTGCTGCAATAAATGCAATGTTGGTTTTAATGAGTAATTCTAAACGTACTGAATACTTTTACGTTGCAGGCATTGATGGCACTATGATATTGCAGGGAGTATTGGTGATGGGAGTTTACTATTTATAATTAGAGGCATTATTTGTAGTACATAATTATAGGACCATAAAATAAATTGCCCAAGATAACCAGTGTATCTTGGGCAATTTGAATAGCAACATTTTTTTGTACAATCTAAAAAAACAACTTTTCCTAAACGATGTTCAAACATTTTGCAAGCGCATCTTTATAAGAACCGCCAATAGGAATAAGTTTTTTGTCATCTTCCAAAAGTAAATTCGGCTGTTCAATAGCAACAATTTTATCAATACGAACAATGAATGAACGGTGTACACGAACAAAATCAGTAGATGATAGTTTTTTCTCAATATCTTTCATAGTAGCATGAATGGTATAACGGGTGGTAGCTGTATTGATCACCACATAATCTTTCAATGCTTCAACAAAATAAATATCGCTGGATTTTACTTTTACCAAACGGGAATTTGATTTTACAAAAAGAATATCCTTTGAATCTTTATTTTCTGCAAGTGAATATAAAAAATCACGCTCTTTTTTAACATCCGTTTCTTTTTCGTGTTTATATAAAGACATCTCTATGGATGTACGCAGATCGATCTCTTTAAATGGCTTTATGATATATCCGTAAGGTTCAGATATTTTTGCTTTGTTCAATGTACTTTCGTCAGCATATGCTGTAAGGTATATTACAGGAATGTCATATTTTTCACGAATCTGCAAGGCAGCTTCAATTCCGCTTAACTCACCTTTCAACATGATATCCATTAATACCAGATCAGGCTTAAACTCTTCTGTAGCTCTAATGGCATCCTCACCTGTAGAACACATATCCACAACTGTATATCCGAGTTTTTTTAAGCTATGTTGAATGTCTTTAGCAATAATGCTCTCATCTTCAACTATTAGAATGTTTACTTTTGACATTGGCTTATTTCTTTTTTTTTAATATTTAAATGACCCATCAAAGATACGATTTTTAAGAGTAGAACTATTCTCTTAAAAAATTATACTAGATCAATCGATATAAAGTATAGATCAATCCACATAAAATATATGACCACTAAGGTATGAATTAAAATTAAAATTTACAAATAAATTTATTACTTTTTTCAGTTGAGCATAAAAAATCTTGCGATGAAACGATAAAACGCGAAGATAAACAATGACCGGAAAACCGATACAAATCAATAATTTATAAAAAACAATTAACATTAGAACAATCGCGGAAACATTAATGAAACTTCTTTTTGCATAATTCGTAGGAGTACGAGTATTGTTGAAAAAGTTTGTTCAAAAGTTTTCAATCATCATGACTAAAACTTGTATTTATAAAACTATTTTTATAAAAAAAATATATTGAAAACTCAAAATAAAACATATACATTTTTCCTGAAAGCATCACTATTGTTAGTGCAGGGGATCTACTTTTCAGCATCAGCACAGCCGGATTTTAAAAAAGTTTCTGTTGTTGAAAAGTATATTGTAGGTTACAACGATGTAACTAAAATGAAATTCATTAATGATTCGGTATTATATACCGAAGGCTGGCACACGCTTCCACAACCAAAATTCTGGCAACAGATCATGCGACTTACCCCTGATTCGGCAATTGTAAGCTTAGCTACCAATCGCCAGATGCTCGATCGTATTTCTATAAAAGAATGGAATAAATTATCAGAAGTTCAGCATGCTTTATATAAAGATAGTATCCGTAAGATCAAAAATATTCCGGATAGCTTAACGATATACATTACTGCCGGAAAAAAAGATTTTTATGAATTTAAAAAAGTGATGCCGACCATCAACAGGTCTATTAATGTATTCAAACAAAACGGAGTTGACCCTTGGTATGCGCAAGCGATATTGCTGATCGAAAGTCCGGGAAAAATGAATACTAAATCTACTGTAGGTGCTAATGGGCCATTTCAGCTGATGAAACCTGTTGCCCGCAATATGGGTTTAATAGTAAATGGCAAAGTGGATGAACGTTCCGACATCGAAAAATCTGCTTTAGGAGCTTCCCGCTTACTGAGTCGTATTTGTATACCATACGTAAGGAAAATGCTTGACAGCGCTCATTTACAATACAACGAAACGGATCTGTGGTTCCGCTTATTGGTTCTTCACTCCTATCATGCAGGTGCAGGTAATGTGGCTGGTGTGATACGTAAAATTAACCCTTGCGAAGGTGGTGTTCAATTGATCCAAACTGTTTGGCAAACTTCTTATGGTGGTTTTAAAAACGCATCACAAAATTATTCTCAGTTAGCTTTAGCGGCATTTTGTAATTTCGATGAAATGGTGATGCAGAAAAGCGATTCGGTTTACCTGATTGAAGGAGATCGTATGTTAAACGCTTACGCCACCTGTAATTATTCACCTTACGACAAATGCAGCTATTTAGGAAGCTGTATTGCCGGTTACGAATCTGACCTTGTTGATGGGATAATTCCATTTGATTATTTTATTACTAAAACCAATATTATTCAACGCGAACTATCCGGATTATCTCCATTTCAAAATCCTTACGGTGATGAGTATTATAATACCTTCGGCTATAAATTACTGAAAGCGAAAAAAACGGAAGATGCTCAAAAAATATTCAAATTAAATGAAACCAATTACCCTGATTCATGGAGTGTTTATCACGGTTTGGGAGAAACGTATCGTTTAATGGGACAAAAAGAACTGGCATTGGTTAATTACAAAAAATCATTGAAACTCAATCCTAAGAATGAAGATAGTATCAGAGCCATTTCCAGGCTTAGTCAAAAATAAATACTATTAAACATTTCGCTCCTTTATTTGCAATAGTCTCTCAAAACGCCTTTAGGAATAAAGGCGTTTTTATATTTAATGTCATTCTGATCCCTTTTTTATGGGAGAAGAATCTTGTCAATCATATCTAAAAACATTCATTAAAATACAAGATCCCTCGCGAAAAGCTCGGGATGTCAGTGGTGGCAAAAATGGAAGAATTCTGAATGACCAACGATACTGCTGCGTTAGGGATTGCAACGTAAATCCTTCTCCGATTTTTCATCGGAGAAGATTGAAGTGGAAAGCCCGCCCCTTTTACCTCACCCCGTCCTTTGGACACCCCTCTCCATTTGGAGAGGGGAAGGGGGTGAGGTAGAAAGGGGAACGCCCCAAAAAAGATGTTTTTAATTAACGAACTCAGATTATCACCTCAACAATAAAAACTTTCCAATATCCTGATGGAATTCGTTTTTAGGATCCATAAAAAATATTTTATACACGTATACATCCTGCTTGGAAAGAGCCCCTTTATAATAACCATTCCAACCTTCGCCCGGGTTGCTTGTTTCAAATATTTTTTCACCCCAACGGTTAAAAATTAAAAACATGTAATCATGCACACATGTTGTTACCGGTTTAAACAAATCATTCACCAGATCATTATTTGCAGGGGTAAATGCATCCGGAACATATACCGTTCCGCATAAAGCAACTGGCACTGTATCTATTACAGTTACTGTTACACAAGCAGTATCCGTGCATCCGGCATTGTCAGAAACCATAACACAATAAGTTGTAGACAGAACCGGGCTTGCAGTTGGAATGCGGCAGGTGTCACAATCCAAGCCGGTTGGAGGCGTCCAAAAATAAGATATACCACCCGATGCAGTTAATTGCGCGGATGAACCGGAATTTATTGTAATGTTAACACCTGCATTTGCAGTAGGTCCCCCGGTTGTAGCAATAGTTCCGGTACCCGTTTTTATGCAACCCAAAGAATCAGTTACGGTAACTGAATAGATTTGAGACGAGAGATTTGAGATTTGTGACAGGGTGCCACCGTTACTCCATAAATAAATCAAACTACCGGTACCGCCACTTGCGACAACCATTGCAGAGCCATTGGCACTTCCACAACTTGATGGAGTTGTACTTACAATTGTAGTAATCGAATCGGGTTGGGTAATTGCCGCTGTTTCAATTCCAACACAACCACTGCCATCAGTAACTGAGATCGTATATGTTCCAGCCAACAAATTATTTGCTGTTGGAGCAGCTCCTCCAGTTGGTGTCCATAAATAGGTTAAACTACCTATGCCTCCGGTAGCGGAAACTACTGCACCACCATTGTTTCCTCCATAACAGGAAACGTTTGTTAGAGAGGTTATAGTTACTGTGAGGCCACCTCCGGTATTTGTTATTGTTACCTGATCAGAAGAAGAAGGACAAGGAGAATTGCTGATTGTCCATTGAAAAACAGTTGCTCCTGCCCCTAAGCCTGTTACTGTTGAATTAGCTGAAGAGGGTGTTGAGATAGTTCCACTTCCGCTTACTAAGGTCCACAAACCGGTCCCTGCTGTTGCAATGTTCCCTGCAAGTGTAGCTGATGTACTGCATACAGTTTGGTCCGCACCGGCATTTGCAATTGTTGGTGAAACCACACCTGTTATTGTAACCTGACTTGATAAAGGCGCACAAGGGGCATTACTAATTGTCCATTGAAAAACAGTAGGTCCCGTCCCTAAACCCGTTACACCAGAGTTAGGTAAAGAAGGTGATGTGATGGTTCCGCTTCCGCTAACCAGCGTCCACAAACCGGTTCCAACTGTTGGAACGTTTCCGGCTAATGTAGCCGTTGTAGAACAAACATTTTGATTGGCACCTGCAACAGGGATAGTAGTTGCAGGGTTGGATGTGATTGTTACCTGGCTGGAACCTGTACCACAGAGATTACTGATCCTCCATTCAAAAATACTTGCACCTGCACCTAAAGCAGTAATACCGGAAGTTGGGGAGGATGGAGTAGTAATTGTGCCGGTTCCACTTATTAATGTCCACAAACCTGTTCCGGCAGTTGGTATATTTCCGTTAAGTGTTGCAGATGTTCCACAAATTGTTTGATCTGATCCTGCGTTTGAAACTGTTGGTGAAACAACACCTGTTATTGTAACCTGGCTTGATAAAGGTGTACAAGGAGGATTGCTAATTGTCCATTGAAAAACATTGGCTCCTGTTCCCAAACTTGTTACACCGGAATTTGGTAAAGAAGGAGAGGTAATAGTCCCGCTTCCGCTAACCAATGTCCACAAACCGGTTCCAACAGTTGGGGTGTTTCCGGCTAATGTAGCTGAAGTAGAACAGAGGCTTTGATCCGGTCCTGCTATTGGTGTTGTCATAGCAGGGTTGGATGTGATGGTTACCTGGCTTGAACTTGTACCACAGACATTGCTGATTGTCCACTGAAAAACAGTTGCTCCTGCACCCAAGCCTGTAAGACCTGAAGTTGGAGAAGATGGACTAGTAATTGTACCGCTTCCACTAACTAGCGTCCATGTTCCTGTACCAACAATTGCGGTGTTTCCGCCTAATATAGCAGTGGTCCCACATACTGTTTGATCTGGTCCTGCAATAGCTGGTGTTGGAGGGGCAATGGCAATAATATTGCTAAGAACAAGATATTGCCAGGATGGATAAGTTGGATTAGGACCATAGGTTGCAGGGCCGGAATAATATTTTATAACAATTGTTTTGACCAATGTAGGACTTGTGATTGTAACATCATTCGAAACCACATGCACAATTATTATAATCAGCAGTTATTGTTCTGGCCGCCCCTGTTGTTGAATATAAATTAGAACATCCGGCAACGGCAATAGAACTTGTCGGTATTGCTGCACTGGCACCATCAGTAGCGGAGATATCGACCTTATCAGTATAATAAGTGAATTTAGTAGTGCCATCGTCATAAAAATCAGCATTAATATCAAAAAAACTAAACGTTACCGGTCCGCAAACAGGAGTAGCAAAAGTGATGGTGATGGTTACGGATTGAGATGTATTAGGCCAATCAACGGCAAGTAATAAACCTTCTGAAGTACAATAAAAATTGCCATTTGAAGGGTGATCTGCGTTGTTTCCAGCAGCAACATATTTTGGAGTACCACTTTCAAAATAAGCGCCAGAAGAGGTAACCGCTACACTCATGTTCCCATTTGTATAAGCTGCTCCTCCTGCGGGATATGCATTCCAGGTATATGTTTGTGAATATCCTTTAAAAGCAAAAAATAAAAAAATAAAACAGAAAAAAAAATTCTTCATGAAGTAATAAATTTGCCCTGGCTTGTGCTCTCACCCGACTGAACATCTATTCGCTGGTTGGGTGCTCCACTCCTCAAATTATTGAACTCCATAAAGGTATCCAAAAATATAGGGAAGAAAGAAAAGCGTCCCGAAAGCTATCGGGATTTGGCCTGTCTGTGCTTTATTACCTCAGCAATGTTACTTTTCCAATAAATTGATGGAATTCGTTTTTGGGATCATCCCAAAAAGTTATTTTATAAACATAAACATCCGCTTTAGACATGGAACCTTTATAAATACCACTCCAACCAACATTTTTATCGTTTGTTTCAAATAGTTTTTCTCCCCAACGGTCAAAGATCATAAAATTATAATCGTGCACACAATTAGCCACGGGCTTAAACACATCATTCAAAATATCATTATTATTGGGAGTAAATGCACTGGGAACATATACCGATCCAACAGGAACAAATAATGTTCCGCAGGGTATGGTTGTGGCTGTATCAGAAACAGTTATTGTTACACAAGCAGTATCAGTACATCCGCCATTATCAGAAACAGTAACACAATAAATTGTAGTTATTACCGGACTTGCGGTTGGTGTTCGGCAGGTATCGCAGTTCAAGCCGGTTGGAGGAGTCCAGAAATAGGATACGCCACCTGATGAAGATAATAGTACAGATGAACCCGAAATGATAGTAACATCGGCCCCCACGCTTGCGGTTGGCCCTCCGGTGGAAGTAACAGTTCCGCTTCCTGCTTTCGTGCAACCTAAATCGTCTGTAATGGTTACTGTATAGATTTGAGACGAAAGATTTGAGATTTGAGACGTGGTGCCACCGTTACTCCATAAATATGTTAAAGTTCCTGTTCCACCGCTTGCAACAACTGTTGCAGAACCATCCGAACTTCCACAACCGGTTGGTGTTGTAGTTACGGTAGCAACAATAGAGTCGGACTGTGTAATTGCAACGGTTTCAATTCCAACACATCCATTTCCATCAGTAACAGAAATGGTGTACGTTCCTGCCATCAGGTTATTTGCTGATGCTGATGCGCCTCCTGTTGGCGTCCACAAATACGACAAACTACCTGTGCCACCTGTAGCGGAAGCGATTGTACTACCGTTATTTCCTCCATAACAGGACACATTTGTTTGAGAACTTATCGTTACAGTTGGGCCACCGCCTGTATTGGTTATTGTTATCTGATCAGCAGTAGATGGACAAGGGGGATTAGTGATCGTCCATTCAAAAACAGATACACCAACACCTAATCCGGAAATGCCAGATGTAGCGGAAGAAGGGGTAGTGATCGTTGCTGTTCCGCTTACCAAAGTCCATAAACCTGTTCCAAAAGCAGGAACATTTCCTGCTAAGATGGCGGAACTACTGCATACTGATTGATCGGGCCCTGCTGCTGCCGGGGCACCTCCTCCTGTATTGGTTATTGTTACCTGATCGGAAGTAGGAGGACATGGTGCATTGGTGATCGTCCATTCAAAAACATTAGCACCCACTCCTAAACCGGTAAGTCCCGATGTTGATGAAGAAGGTGTGGTTATTGTTCCTGTTCCGCTTACCAATGTCCACAACCCTGTTCCCGGTGCCGGAGCATTTCCGGCTAAGGTTGCTGAATTACTGCAACTCGATTGGTCTGGTCCGGCTGCAGCTGCTGTAGTAGCAGCAGGTTGAGTAATGGTGACAGTGGTAGTTCCGGGACAGCTATTATTATCCAACACATTTAGAGTGTATGTACCTGCTGGAAGGCCTGTGAAACTTTGTGTTCCGGCAATATTACTAAAAGTAGCAACCGTTGTACCGCCATTTAGTAAAGTATAATCCCATGGAGAGACACCTCCGCTGGTTGAAGCATCAAAACTTCCGGTTGACAGCCCGAAACAACTGACATTAACAACGTTTGAAGAGGTAACCGTTAATGCAGGGCAGGTATTTGAACAATTTGGCAACGAAGCTAAACTGTTTATTACTAAGGTATTTGAAGCAGCATCAGTTACTGTGATAGGGTATGTTCCCGGAGGAGTTATTGTTACTCCTGTTGCGAAGGTAGATGTTGTGGTTCCGGGAACCCCGGCACAGAAACCCGGTATGCAGGACCCTCCAAAACAACCGCTACAATCGGTAAATGTAGAATCTTTTGTCCATGTAAAAGGTCCGTTTCCATTGGTAACAGTAATATTTCCGTTTGTTTCCTGGCAAGCAGTTAATGATACACATGCGCTTACTATTACAATCTCGTTGTCACTTCCACAGCCACTAATAGTATAGGTTACCGTATGGCTACCAACACCGGCAACAGCAGGAGAAAAAGTTCCCGCAGATGCACTTGTGATTCCTGTGCCGGACCACGTTCCACCAGCCACTCCGGCAGTTAAATTAGAAGGAGCATCACCAATACAAAAAGGACCGGCCGGATTTATTTGTGCACCACAGCAGGCCACAGTAATGCTTATTGAATCGGAACCACAAGATAAGGTGTAAATTATTGTAAAAGTTCCGGGCCCTGCAACAGAGGGGCTAAAAACACCTGTGCTTGCATTTACACCGGTCCCTGTCCATGTTCCACCTGGTGTAGAAGGAGTCAATGTA
The DNA here is from genome assembly GCA_040388745.1 of Bacteroidota bacterium. Classification (GTDB taxonomy): domain Bacteria; phylum Bacteroidota; class Bacteroidia; order 2-12-FULL-35-15; family 2-12-FULL-35-15; genus 2-12-FULL-35-15. The sequence continues at coordinate 50,530 of JAZKBF010000037.1, forward strand.
AATGGTGCATCAGCAGTACAAAACGGACCGGCAGGGCATACGGTAGCATCACAACAGAATAAGATCAAAGGCTCGCAGGAAGACATGTTGATGGATTGCACGTAACCTGTCCTGGTTGCGTTTGAATTATCTCCGGTAGCTCCGGCAACAATTACGTTTCCTCCATAACTAACCGCCACATCAAACACCCTAAAAGGTAAAGCAACGGAAGTGATCACACTCAGGTTTGCATCATATTTTATAACAGCATTGCCGGATCCAACATAAACGTTCCCACAAGTATCAATATCAATACCGCTATTACCTGCCATATTCATTCCAGCGCTGGTAGTAGAAACTCCTCCTGTAATTGCAACACTGGTTAAAACGGCTCCTGTAGTAAGAGAACGTTTCTGAATGGTAGTACCATTTTGAGTATAAACAAATTTCCCATTTGCCTTGATGGACTTCATTCCTGAATTTCCGTTATCGGGACGATAATTTTCACATTTATAACTAAAACCATAGGTATGATTAATATTAAATAATGCGTTTGGAGTAGGGCAAGCCGAAAAATTTTGACTCACTGCACCAATAGAATCCAAGGTAAGAAAATAATATTTTGCACCACGCGATGATGTCATTGATCTCACTTCTTCAACATCTGTAACAGCAAAGCCCATAACGGTATGGGTACGCTTATATCCTACTACTTTAACCGAGTTTACACTTCCGGTAGAGGTATTTATATCGAAGATAACACCATCACCGGTAGGAGATGGCAATCCATTTAACCTGGTTCCACCCGTAATTAATTTTGTTTGATCACAATTAAATGAAATGTTCCAGTATTCATCCATGCTACCGCCAGAGGCTGACCATACCATTGCTCCACTTACATCCACCTTTTGGATCTTAGCACTTGAACCAGCCGTAACATAACTATTGCCGGCTAAATCTGTTGCTAATGTCCCCAACCAATAATTTGCGGTATCCCAAGGCGTATTATAGGTCCAAACCATGGTACCGGTAGAATTATACTTTCTCAGTTTCATAGGTGAATCACCACCAATGATATATACATTACCGGCTCCGTCTTTCTCGCATTCCCATACACAGTTTGAGTTTGATAAGGTGGGGGTCTGCACCCAGGGATCAATGATCACCGTTTTTGTATGATCGTATTCACCTAATTTAAACGAAATTGTATTTGCTGTTTTGACAAAAAGAGAAGAAATAATTTTTGATTTATTTTCAGAATAAAAAGTGAAAGGAGCGTGTTCAACGATATCACCAAATAAAGTAGGGATATGCAAATCGCCATTTCCTCTCAGTTTAAGCTTGTCGGCATATTTCATTTTTACTTTTGAAATGTCGGCACCGGGATGCACTATCAGTGAATATTTTATTCCCTCCATTGGGTCAACAACATATTCAACATCGATATTCGGGTATAAATTTTTGTAGATTATTTTTTTGAACGCATTGATATGATTAATGTTTCGGTCGCTACCATCTTTTTCTTTAATAGTATAACTATGATAATCAAACGTTTCTTCTACCGGAACTATTTCAACGTTTGGATTCGCATTTTCCCAAATAAAGCTTACTTCATCTGATTTGAACTGCATCTTGTGTTCTTCCGCTTCCATTTCAGCGTGTGATTTCTCATTTTCTGCCCCCTCACGTTGGCGCTCTTCCTCATTCTCAGTTTCGTCCTTTTTCCAACGCTTTAAAAAACTATAGGTTACGCCCTTTGCGGTAAAACTAATAACAGTAGAACCATTATCATAGGCATACAAAATTTTTTCATTGGGATTTTTAGTATGAAATTGTCCTTTGTTTTCAATAAAAACTTTAGGGTTTTGATATTGTGCTGACCAACCGTTATTTCCTTCTATTGCTTGTGTAGAAAAGGCAAATACAAAAAGAAGAAGTGTTAATATAGTAAAGCAGTAGTTTCTTTTTTTCATTGGTATTGGCTTGACAATTAGTTGTTTGTAAAAAAAGAGAATCAAATATAAGCTAAAAAATCAGATAATACTAAAAAGGTAACAAGGGCTTTTATATCTGATCTGCCCTCATTATCCTCGGTTACTAATTACTCATTTTACCTGACCACGGTAAGAAATCCTTTGAAAGTTTGTACCTGGTCTTTAGAGTTCGTGAGGTATAGAATATAAAAATAAACCCCGCCAGACACTGTTTTCCCTTTTTTATTATTTCCGTTCCAATATATGTTAGAGTCGTTTGTTTCAAACATCTTTATACCCCAGCGATCAAAAATTTCTGCACGATATGCTTTAAACCCTTCTGCCTTCAGTTCAAAGAAATCATTGAAGCCATCATTATTAGGAGAGAACACGTTGGGAATTGAATAATATTCCTTTTCGGTTACGGTCACCTTCACAGAGTCAAAATCCGAACACCCATTGGAATCAGTGACGGTTACATAATAAGTGGTGGTTATAGAAGGTGAAGCAAAAGGGCTTTGGCAATTTGTGCAACTTAAATCCGAAGCTGGTGTCCACACATAATTTAAACCTGCTGAAGCAATTAGCTGCACAGAATCTCCTGCTACAATGCTCTGATCTTCTCCAGCATTCACGATGCCTGCCGGGTTATCTACTATTGTTACCAACACTGTATCTTTACAATTATTGGCATCCGTAATAATACATTGATAGGTGCCAGCTATTAATCCCGTGGCTGTATCATTGGTTTGAGTTGGAGAAGTATTCCACAGATACAAATAAGGAGCTGTTGCATTTGCTGCTGTTACAATCCCTTGGCCATCGGGCTGCGCGCAATTGCTATTAACGCTACCCGTATTTATATTAAGATCAGATGGTTGGGATATGGTCGCTGGTACACTTGTCTGGCAACCTGCGGAATCAGTGATCAAACAAATGTATGTTCCTGCTAACAAACCAAGAACGGTATCGTTCAGCTGAGCAGGTGAAGTATTCCAAGAATAAGTGTAAGCACCTATGCCTCCGGTAGCAAAAGCAGTGGCATAGCCATTATTTCCACCAAAACAGGAAGCATTTGATTGAGAAGTTATAGTTGCAGTTGGACCTCCTCCATTAACAAGAACAGTTCCGCTGGCGGTTGTTGTGCAACCTAGAGAATCAGTAATGGTAACCAAATATAATCCTGCTCCAATATTAGTAATGGTTTGAGTTGTTGCGCCACCATTATTCCATAAATATGTTAAATTACCTGATCCACCAGATGCTATTACGTTAGCGGAACCGTTAGAGAGTCCGCAGGGTGTTGGGGTTGTATTTACCATGGCTGTTATAGAATCCGACTGACTAATTTCAACTGTTTCAATACCAACACAACCAATGCTATCAGTAACGGTAATTGTATATGTTCCGGCCATCAAATTGATCGCTGTTGCAGCATTTCCTCCGCTTGCTGTCCATAAATACGTCAAACTACCCGATCCTCCGGTAACAGAAGCGGTTGCACTGCCATTGTTTCCAGCATAACAGCTAACATTTGTTTGAGAGCTTATAGTTACTACCGGACCACCTCCACTATTCGTTATTGTTACCTGATCAGAGGTAGGAGCAGAACAAGGAGCATTGCTGATCGTCCATTCAAATACATTTATACCGATGCCTAATCCTGTTATTCCGGATATTTCGGAAGTAGGTGTTGTGATGGTGCCGGTTCCACTCACCAAGGTCCACACTCCTGTTCCAACTATAGGGAAATTCCCGGCTAAAACGGTTGAATTACTGCACACCGATTGATCTGGTCCGGCTGCGGCTATTGTGGTAGTAGTTGGAGGTTGAGTAATGGTAACAATGGTTGATCCGGGACAGTTATTAGAATCTAAAACATTAAGTGTATATGTACCTGCAGGAAGGCCTGTGAAACTCTGTATTCCGGTAACGTTGGTAAAAGTAATAACTGTGGCACCTCCCCCATTTACTAAAGTATAATCCCATGGCGAAACACCTCCGCTGGTGCTTGCATTGAAACTTCCTATTGATTGTCCTAAACAAGCATTGTGAACAATGTTTGAAGATGTAACCGTTAATTGCGGGCACACTTCAGAACAGTTTGGTAAAGACGACAAGCTTGTAATTTGTAAACTGTCTCCATTGCCATCAATAAAAAGTATAGGATATGTTCCGGAAGGTGTAACAGTTGTGCCGGTTGTAAAGCTTACCCATGAAGTTACATTTACTGCACAACCCGGAGGGAAAGCGCACCCGAAGGCACATGCACTGCAATTTTGCGTAGTTGTTTGGTTATACCATGTATAAGCAGGTGTTCCACTGGTGGCTGTGATATCGCCATTTATTTCCTGACAGGCAGTTAATGCTTCACAGGTGCTTACAACAATGCTTATAGAATCGGATCCACAAGGTAATGTGTAAATTATAGTATGAGTACCTACACCGGCTGTGGCTGGGTTAAAAACACCGGTTGAAGGGTTAACACCCGCACCACTCCATGTTCCGCCAGCTATAGAAGGAGCTAATGCCACAGGTGAACCGGTAATACACATTGCAGCAACAGTACACACAGAAGCATCGCAGCAGAATAAAGATAATGGATTACATGCCGCAAATGAAGCGATAGATTGCACATATCCAGTACGGACCCCAGATGTTTGAGTCGTGGATCCGGCAACAATAATATTACCTGCTGTGCTCACAGTAACATCAAAGACAGTGAATGGTAATGCAGCAAAACCAATTTGAGTTAAATTAGCATCGTATTTATAAACACCTGTAGAGGATCCAACATATACATTACCACAGGTATCAATATCTAAACCACTGCTTCCCGGAACCTGTCCAGGATTTCCAAAAACACCAGCAACACTAATACCACCTGGAATTGTTACAGACGATATTATTGCAAGGCTTCCAAGTGCACGTTTATGCAGCGTATTACCATTTTGAGTATAAAGAAAATTTTTATTTGCCTTTATAGCCATGATACCTGAATTTGAATACCTGTAAGAAGGATTGTAATAGGCAAAATCATAGGTGCTGCTTATTTTATACATGGAAGAAGTGGAAGAACAAGCCGTAAAATTTTGGGAAATACGGCCAATGGAATCAAGGATCAGAAAATAATATTTCCCATTGGGTGCTGAACAAATTGAACGAACCTCATCAGGCCCAACAGCCCCAAACAGCAAGGCTTTATCAAAACCAACAACCTTGGTGGCCAAAACATTCCCACTGTTTACATCCAGATCGAAAATGGCTCCACGTAAAGGGAAAATTCCAGAAGTACCCCCAATAATTAATCGTGTCTGATCACAATTAAAGGTGATGTTCCAAAGTTCTTCGGAGTTCCCCCCAATACTATTATTGGTCCAAACATTGCCCCCGGCAGTATTTACTTTTGAAATCTTTGATTGTGTTCCTGAAGTTACGTAAGAATTACCCGCAAGATCCACAGCAAAGGTACCAAGCCAATAATTTGCTGTATCCCAAGTAGTATTGTATGTCCATTGCAGTATGCCCGCAGCATTATATTTTATTATTTTCATTGGCGTATCTCCACCAATGATATACACATTCCCGGCAGCATCTCTTTCACATTCCCATACGCTGTTTGAGTTTGACAAGGTTGGAGTCTGCACCCATGGATCAATGATCACCTTTTTTGTATGATCGTATTCGCCTAACTTAAACGAAATTGTATTTGCCGTTTTGACAAAAAGAGAAGAAATAATGTTGGATCTATTTTCGGAATAAAAAGTGACAGGAGCGTGTTCAACGATATCACCAAATAAAGTGGGAATATGCAGATCCCCGTTTCCTTTCAGCTTAACTTTATCGTCATACTTCATTTTTACTTTTGAAATGTCGCCACCGGGATGCACTATCAATGAATATTTTATCCCTTCGGTAGGGTGAAAAACATATTCAATATCTATGTTAGGGTATATATTTTTGTAAACTAATTTTTTGAATGCATTGATATGATTGATGTTTCTCTCAGTGCCATCTTTTTCTTTTATAGAATAACTGTAATAGTCAAAAGTTTCGTCTAAAGGAACTATTTCAACATTTGGATTCGCATTCTCCCAAATAAAGTTTATCACATCTGTTTTGAATTCCATCCTGTGCTCTTCGGCTTCCATTTCAGCGTGGGACCTTCCGTTTTTCAAAGCTTCGTGTTCGCGCACTCTCTCATTTTCAGTTTCCTCTTTTTTCCAACGCTTTAAAAAACTGTAGGTAACGCCTTTTGAGCTAAAACTGATCATGGTTGAGCCATTATCAAAGGCATATAGAACTTTTTCATTGGGATCGTTAGTGTGAAACTGCCCTTTATTTTCAATAAAAACTTTTGGGGTTTGATATTTTACAGACCATCCATCATTCGCTTCTGCTACGTGTGTTGAAAAGGCAAATACACAAAGAAAAATTGTGAAAATAGCAAAGGGGTAATTTCTTTTTTTCATTGGTATCACATTGATGTTTAGCTACCTATAAGCGAATAATCATTAAAGATAGCAGAAAATTTTACTTACGAGCAAACTATTATTTTTCTAAGTGTAGGGGTCTGGCTTGATAAAAAAGAATAAAGTATGAAACCCTATTTCCTTTTCACATAATTCAAAACGCCCTGAAAGTAAGCTTCTGCAACTTGTTGAACGCGCTCGTTTTTTGTTTTATCGCATTCTTTATTTAATGCGATACATTCATTTACATTATCCTGATACAGGGTTTCACCATACACCAATGGGCCATGTATATACCTTGTTAATTGGAGATTTCGACAATATACACCAACTTCACCTGCACTCAAACAACCCTCCAATAAATACGTAGCGTCTTTCATTGTCGCGGTTTTCACATTTAGATGCTTCTCAAAACTTTGTATCACATCTGAACTCAATGCAATTGACTTTTCCAGATCGGTAGTTATAAGCAGTCTCAAAAATTCAAATCTTTTTTGAGGAGTAGGTAGATCATTTTTCATAAAGGCCCCCCCAACAAAAACCATGTTGAAATTATTGTTAGCCGGTTTCACCCAACCGGTATTGTTTTCGTCTACGTTGTAATGGATAATGATAGTAAGATCAGGATTGTAATTGTTAATAATTTCGGAACGTTTCGCTAATTCCACATCTTTAAAGATCACCCTGAATTTATCACGTTTAGTTGGCTTGGAACCTAAGAAAAATTGTTTTTGAACGGGACTTAATTTTCCAATTTTGAACAAACTATCTACAGTTGTAATATAATTTGTTTTAAGCCAGTCATCGAATGTCACCCCGAAGGCACTACTACTATTGAAGGGGCGGGTCATAAACACTTCAGCTCCTTCCGCTTCCAGTTTGTCTTTTAATAATTTAGCGGTAGCAAACGTGAGCACTCCTTCGGCAATTGCAATTGAATCCATCAAACCTTTGAGACTATCGCATTTGAATGTTAAACACTTTTTTTCTATATCGCCCATTTCCATATCACCTGCAATATGTCCGGGGTCAATGGCTATTTTTAAACCTTTAAGTTTTTTTGTTTCGGTGGTAAAACTTGAATCAACTTTAGAGGAATCCACCATTAAATTTGATGCGAAAGGAATAGCCATTTTATAATTTCCTTTTTTATACGTTTCAAAAACCTGATTACCCCCAGTGTTTTTTAAATACAAATTAAAGTTGTCAATTTCATCGAAGTTGATATGGAATTCAAAATCTTTTTTTAATTTTTTTTGAAGAGATTCGTAAATGCTTATTCCATCTCTATTGATTGAATAATGTAGAGATAACGCCTTTTCTTTATCAAGATATTTTTCTACTTTATGGGTATAGTATTTAATTTTAGCAGAAGTAGCAGAATCTTGTGAAATGCAGTTGGTAACTGTAAGTATGGGCAGGAAGAAAAAAGTGATATTTAATTTAAAAAAACTGATCATTTTAATAATACTAAGATTTAGGAATTTCATTTTTTCCTACTGTAAATATACGCAAATGCTTATTGCTTTGAATTATCATTAATTTTACACTTTCATATTTTAAAAGAATGAATATTAAAGGAATTAATTTTGATACCGAATTTAGCTTTAAAACCAGCCGAAGTGGTGGTGCAGGTGGGCAGAACGTAAATAAAGTTTCTACAAAGGTAGAACTGGATTTTGACGTTCTTAATTCTGCATTACTCACTGATGAACAAAAAGAAATAATTCAGACAAAATTAGAGAACAGAATTACTAAAGAAGGCGTATTACAAATTATAGTTCAAGAGGAGCGTTCACAATTAGGTAACAAAGAAATAGCGATCAAGAAGTTTTACGATCTACTGAATAAGTGTTTTATTGTTAAGAAAAAACGCAGAGCTACAAAACCTTCGAAAGGTTCGAAAGAAAGGCGGTTAAAATCAAAAAAAATTAATTCGGATATTAAAAAAACGCGTAAAGGAGAATGGTGAGAAAAATAATTTAACAATTTGACAATTATTCAGTAGGCAATTAAAAAAGTAATTTATTCAATTATGTAAATTAAGAGGGTAACGCTCGAAATTGCCTACTGCTAAATTGTCAAATTGAATAATTGATCATCCTACACGTTTTAAAAATTCTTTCCAAAGAACTTCATTTGGTGGTGGTGCAATGATGATGACAGGCTCCTGTTTAACGGGGTGAATAAATTCCACTTTTCTTGCATGTAAATGGATAGAAGCATCTTTATTACCTCGGTCGAAACCATATTTTACATCCCCTTTTATTGGACTACCCATTTTTGAAAGCTGCACCCGTATTTGGTGATGACGGCCGGTAAGAGGCTTTATTTCCAATAAATGATAATTATCCGAACTACATATTAATTCATAATCTAATTCCGAACGAAGCGCTCCCGGTGTTTCTTTTTCAAAGGCTTTCGACATATTTTTTGCTTCATTTTTTTTTAAATAATGAACCAAATTCCCTTTTACATTTTGCGGTTTGTTTTTCACAACAGCCCAATATGTTTTTTGAATTTCTTTGGTTTGAAACATCATGTTCAAACGCGCTAGGGCTTTGCTGGTCTTAGCAAACAATACAATACCGCTAACAGGCCTATCGATGCGGTGAACGGTGCCAATAAACACATCACCGGGCTTATTGTATTTTTCTTTTACATATTGTTTTACAAAATCACTTAAAGGTGTATCGCCAGTTTTATCGCCCTGCACAATATCCGAAGGACGCTTGTTGACAGCAATAATGTGGTTGTCTTCAAATAAAACTTCGATTGAATTCATTTGTACATTTTATAACACAGAGGTCACAAAGTTTTAAGAGTTTCGCAGAGAGCTGTGGGGCTCTTTTTTCTCTGTGAACTCTGTGTTGAATATTATTCGTATTTCAATGAAAATGATTTAGTACTGCTCATTCGCATTTGGAAAATCTTTTGACTTCACATCTTTAATATATTCACCAACAGCACCTTTAATATCATCGTATAAATTTAAATAACGTCTTAAAAAACGTGGATTAAATTCATGCGTTAAACCCACCATATCATGAAAAACAAGCACTTGCCCGTCAATACCCCCACCGGCACCGATTCCTATTACAGGAATGGTCAATTCTTTTGCAGCCTGCTCTGCTAATTTCGCAGGTATTTTTTCCAGGACCAAAGCAAAACAACCTACTTTTTCAAGGATATGAGCATCTTCAATTAACCGATGCGCTTCTTCTTCTTCTTTTGCACGAACATTATAAGTTCCAAATTTATAAATGCTTTGAGGTGTAAGTCCAAGATGCGCCATAACAGGGATACCAGCAGTTAAAATGCGCTCAACGGATTCTTTTACCTCTCTGCCACCTTCCAATTTAACAGCATGGGCACCGCTTTCTTTCATTATTTTTATTGCTGAATTTAAAGCTTCCTTTGAATTCCCCTGGTAAGAACCAAAAGGAAGATCCACTACAATTAAAGCCCGTTTAACTGCACGCACTACCGATGATGCGTGATAGATCATTTGGTCAAGTGTAATAGGCAAAGTAGTTTCATGGCCGGCCATTACATTCGATGCGGAATCACCTACCAGTATTACATCAATACCCGCATGATCAACAATTTTAGCCATTGTATAGTCATAAGCAGTAAGCATGGATATTTTTTCGCCACGGAGTTTCATATCCAATAATACATTGGTAGTAACCTTTTTAATTTCTTTGTGTATTGACATTTTTTATTGCCTTTTTAAATTCATTGATTTTTTTATTTGAAAATAAATAATTCATTTTCAAATTGTTTATTTCACGATACTCCACAAATCTACAAATTGTTTTTGATTGCATCTTTTTTGAAAAAATCAGACCTAAACTGAAAAATAAGTAAAATATGCATTTGTTGGTCGCTGAACTTGCGTAAAATCAGCTTCGCTTTACCTTCATTTAAAAAAACAATGATGCAACTTTTTGGTGATTTTAAGCATCTTTTTATTACCTTCATAAAATTTGTAACACCAAAGAGAATAATTAATCCATATAGTTTTGATTTTCAGCAAAGTATAACAATGATGGAGAAGTGATTAAACCCTTAAAAAAGCTCTTATTTGAACTTTAAAAGGATATTTAGTTTTAATACATTAAAAATGAAACCCAAGTCTTTCCTATCTTTATTTAGTTTTATTTCAAAAAAACTACCTTTTTTCTTTATTTTATTTTATTCAACTTACCTGTTTTCACAAAACAGCAGTAATGATCTTAAAGAAACAAATAAAACCGGAACCAAGCAATCTAACTGGAGTTCAAAACCTTTTGAACGCAAAGCCTTTATTGAAAATAAAGGACAATATGCTACCGATCTAAGTCCGACAGAAAACAATTTTAGCTATTGCATTGATAACGGAACAAAGACATTTTTTTATAACAATGAAGTGCTTTTTTATTTTACCAGATCTTTATTAACAGAAGAAGACAGGGAAGAAAAAGAAGACCCTGAAGAAGAGCGCATTCGGGAATCTCAATTGCAAAAAACAGAAAAACAATTTATAAAGATGAAATGGCTCAACGCCAACCCAAATGCAACCATCGAGGTAGGCGATGAGCAAACCGTTGATTATGGATATGTAATAAGCAAAAATGTACCTAAGAATTACACAGCACACTGCAAAGGATATAGTAAACTGAAAATTAAAAATCTGTATGCCGGCATCGATGTAGAATATTTTTTTACTGAAAAAGAAGGCTTTAAATACAATTTATATATTAGCGCTGGAGCTGATATCAGCCAGATACAGCAACAATATGAAGGTGTAAAAAATATAGAATTACTATATGGCAATATTTTTATAGAAACAATACAAGGAGATGTAATTGACCATGCCCCCATAAGCTACGCCACCTCTAACAAAGAACAAAAAATAGCAAGTAGCTTTTCATTAAAAAATAATATTGTTTCATTTAATATCGAAAACACCGGTAACCAGGCTATAACCATTGATCCGTGGGTGAGTGTACCTGCTATGCCAACTTCCCCTGTTGATAATGGAGTAGATCGATATGGAAATACTTATGTAACCAGCCATCTATATATTTTAGAAAAATATTCTCCTACAGGTGCTTTAATTTCATCCACGGATGTAATGGGCGGTGCATCTCCTTACTATGGCGATATGTTAACCGACTCACGTGGTTATTGTTTTTATAATACTGTTGGTTTTCATGCGCGTGGAGATGCCAGTGCTGTTGATTCTGCCGGAAATTTTTTGTGGGATAGTTTTGGAATTACAGAATGTTGGCGCTTTGTTTTAAATGAATGCAATCAGCAGGTATTGTCGCTAACAGGTTACAGGCATAGCGCTACTGGGTTTGCAAAGATAGATACTGAAACCGGTGCGCTTACAGGTTATACACAAAGCGGAACATGCTGCCAGGACCCACATTGCGGAGCTATCGATTATAATGGAGATGTTTATTGTGTTGTTTCTGAAAATGGTGCAGGAAGTAAAATTTATAAATGGACACCCGGAAATACTATTTCAACAACTTACCCTGCTGTAGGTAGCTGGGGATACGGCACCGGATACGTGGCTGATGGGGGATTTGCCCAAGGTTATAACGGCATGACCATTTTAGGCAATAACTTATACATTTTTGATGGCGCAACATTATTTAAGGTTAACAAAACAAATGGTGCTATAGTAACCCAAGTTACTGTACCTGGTGGAGTAAATAAAAAAAATGGAGGTATATACATTACCAGTTGTGGGAAAATATTTGTTGGGTCAGGCACCGGAGTGTACATGTATGATATGAATTTTAATCAGATAGATTTTAAAGCAACAACTGGTAAAGTATTTGATCTGGCCTTTAACACTTTTAATCAAACTATAAGTGTTTGTGGTCCGGGACATGTTACTGAGTTAGCATTTGTAATTCCCCCTTGCATTTTTCAAACACAACCGTTTATACAGCCATCCTGCGGTGGATTGCCAAATGGTTATATTAAACTAAACTTAGCCGGAGGAGTTCCTGACTACACGTATACCTGGACCAATAATGGTGTGCCGCTAAGTCAAATTACTGACAGTATCGGAAATTTAGCACCGGGAACGTATAAGTGCCTTTACACTGATAATAAATGTCCAATACCTAACAGGGATTCCATTCTCATCGTAGTTCCGTTAGTCACAACTAACGCAGCTTTCACTTTTAATGATGTTTGCGATCCTGTACCTGCTCTGTTTGTGGATTCTTCGTATGTTGATTCAGGAACTATTAATAAATGGTCATGGAAATTTGGTGACGGAAACACTTCTATACTCCAAAACCCTTCTTATACCTATGCCCACAGTGGAACATATAATGTTACCCTGTTATCAACAACCAGTGATGGTTGCGTAGATTCTGTAAGCAAAAACGTAAAGATATTTCCTAAACCTGAAGCCGATTTCAGTTTCACCAATAAGTGTAATGGAACCGCTGTACCCTTTACCAGCATTTCCAGCATTGGTACACCGGGAGTTATTACTGCATGGATTTGGGATTTTGGCGACAATACATTTGCCACAGGGAGCAGCACTTCTCACACATACAGCAGCCCGGGAAATTATAATGTAAAGCTGATAGTTAACAGTAGCAATTCATGCTCCGATACTATTGTACATCAAATTACTGTTTTCAATAATCCTATTGTAATCTTTACCCATAGTGACGTTTGCTTTGGCGATACGATGCATTTTACAAATAATTCAACAGTAAATATACCTGCTTCTATATCTACCTATTTATGGACTTTTGGAGATGGGGGCACAACAAGCAATTCGCAAAGTCCGGTTCGTTTTTATACTACATCTGGAACCTATAATGTTACGTTAATAGCCACAACAGCAGATGGTTGTGCTAATGCCACAACAAATCCTGTAAATACTTTTGACGCTCCTACAACCGGATATACATTCAACAACACTTGTTTGCTTGCGTCTGCCCAATTTACAAACACAACGCTTAGTCCCACAATGGGATCTACCGCCAACTGGACATGGAATTTTGGAGATGGTTCCCCTTTGAACACTACTGTTTTAAGCCCTCTTCACTTATACACTTCTCCCGGAAATTACCAGGTTACTTTAATTACCCATTCAACTAACCTTGGCTGTCCGGATACCCTAAAGGATAGCATTACCGTGTTTCCTATGCCGGTTGCTAAATTTAGTTTTACTAACGTATGTTTTAATCAAGCTATGAATTTTAATGACTCTTCAATGGTTTCAACCGGAACTATTACTAACTGGTCATGGAATTTTGGTGATGGCACTTCACTAATTACGGATCAACATACAAGCCATATCTACACAGCTTTTGGAACATACAATGCTACTTTGATTGTTACCACCAACAATGGATGTAAGGATACCATTTCAAAAACTGTGGTGGTTCATCCATTGCCTGTTGTTAAGTACAGTACTGCCAATGTGTGCGATGGCAGCACTGTTTTCTTTAATGATCTATCAACTATTCCTACAACGGATACCATACAATCCTATACATGGAATTTTGGTGACAACAGCCCCTTTAATACCAACCAAAACACTTCACATTTATATCCTGCTCCCGGATCCTATGTTGTTAAGCTAATGGTTGAATCTTATTTTGGGTGCTCCGATTCTATCAGTAAAACAAGCATCATTCACCCTAATCCGGTTGTAAATTATATCGCAAATGACTCTGTTGGTTGTGAACCATTATGTGTTAGTTTTCAAAATTTATCCTCTATTTTAACAGGCACAAATGCTACCTGGTTATGGAGTTTTGGTGATGGAAGTCCTACAAGCAATTCAGAGTACCCAACCAATTGTTATACCAATGATTCGATTTATTCACTAAACTCTTTTAATGTTACTTTAACTGCCACTTCGGATAGCGGCTGCGTTGCCACATTATCTAAAAACAATTATATCACAGTATATCCCAACCCCATCGCGAGCTTCACTGCTCAGCCACAAACAACAACTATTACCGACCCTATAATTTCAATTAAAGATTTTTCTACCGGGGCTAATTTCTGGTTTTGGAATTTTGGAGATCAGGACTCTTCTTCTATTATTAATCCGCCCCCTCACACCTATTCGGATACAGGCGCTTACGTGATCACGTTAATTACAACTACTCTTTATGATTGTATTGATACAGCCTTTCAAACTATAATTATTGAACCGGATTTTTTATTTTATATTCCTAATGCCTTTTCTCCTAATAACGATGGTATAAATGACACCTTTTATGGAAAAGGAATTTTTATTACTCAATATGAAATGAGGATATTTGACCGTTGGGGAAATACGATTTTTATTTCTGATGACATCAACAAACATTGGGATGGCAAAGCAAATTATGGAACTGAGATTGCCCAGGGAGATGTATATATTTATTCAATTAAGTTAACAGATATTAATAAACGAAAACATGATTACAAAGGAATTGTAACATTGGTGAAGTAATGATTTTCAATCGAAACTTTTCAATCAATCTTATCTCTTCCTCTCAGAATGCATAAATTTGTTAATAATTTTTCATACCTTTCAAATAGATTTAGTTTCAATTTAAATACATCATCATGTCAAGATCAATTATAAAAAATAAAGTTGTTTTAGCAATTATAGCCATCCTTGTATTTTTCTTTGCTTCCTCTACTGTAAGTCAAGCCCAAGGCAACAACAATAATCCAACAACGGATAAAAAATATGTTAGGGTTGATATTGGGCATGGAGCAATGCATTGCCCTTTCCTAAGTCCGAAGCTAGAAGCTAAGCTCAGAGAGATAAAAAACATTGAAAATTTTTTTATAGATAAACGCAACAGCTATGCAACATTCAATCTTCCTTCGGATACAGAAATGACATCAGAATCTTTGAAAAAAATTGGAACGGATGTAGGATACCCTGCAGATGATGTTGTAATTACGATCGACAGCAAGCCGATTAAAGTCGCAACGAAACAGCTACAAAATTAATTTAACAATTTTTGCAATTATGCAGTAGGCAATTATTGTGTTATCTAATTCTTAAGCGAATAATTTGAAAGTATTTAAATTTCTTTAAAAATCAAAAAAATATTACCGGTAACCTAATGAGTACTATTACTAAACACATTTTAATATTTTTATTTTTTATTCCTTTGCTATGGCCCGGGACTGAAGGGGAGGTTTGCGCACAAAACTCAAGCACCTTTATGAGAACCTTTAATGCTGCCGGGATGAATGGTGGTTTATCTTTAGCAACTACAAGTGACGGAGGTTTTGTGGGAACAGGGCAGCACGGGACTTCCGGTGCTGGAAGTTGTGATGTGTATGTTTATAAGGTAGATGCATGCGGGCACCCTGAATGGTTTAAGGTTTATGGTGGGACAGGAGAAGATGGAGGATATTCTGTTCAGCAAACTTCTGACGGGGGGTATATTGTTGCGGGTCTTTGTGCTTTGGGAGCTGGTGGTTATGATATGACATTAATAAAACTTGACCCTTTAGGTATTATTGAATGGTCAAAGGTTTACGGAGGCGGAGCCGATGATATGGGCTTACGCGCTAAACAAACTGCCGATGGTGGCTATATCCTATCAGGGCATTTAACCGGTCTTGGTTACGGAGCAGAGGATCTTGCTTTGATAAAAACAGATGCACTCGGGAATACGTTATGGATTAAAATATACGGAGGGGCCGGAAGTGAATGGGGTAATTATGTGGAACAGACCAGCGATGGAGGTTTTTTGGCGGTAGGCTACACAACCAGTTTTGGTGCCGGAGGTTTTGATATTTACATGATCAAAGTGGATAGTGCAGGCGGGTTACAGTGGACTAAAACATATGGGGGGCCGGGAGGTGAAGCAAGCAGTCAATGGGGGATATCTGGTAAAATAACCACTGACGGAGGTATTATGATTTGCGCAAATACAGACAGCTGGGGTGCAGGAAGTAATGATCTCTTAATGATAAAAACAGATAGTATTGGTAACCTGCAATGGGCAAAAGCTTACGGAGGAACGAATGATGACCAGCCTCGTTTTGCTGAACAGACAAGCGATGGAGGGTATATCCTTAGCGGGTATACTACCAGTTTTGGAGCAGGAAGCCTGGATGCTTACCTGGTAAAAACCGACAGCGCAGGAAATCTGCAATGGTCAAATGCTTACGGAGGTGCCGGCTCAGACAGAGGGGCTATGGTTCGGCAAACTGACGATGGCGGTTATGCAATGTCCACAGTAACATCAAGCTTCGGAGCAAACTATTTTGATGCTCTTTTTATGAAAACAGATAGCCTTGGGGCTGTAGGATGCTACGAAAATGCATGTGCCACTGTGGTCACTAATGTCACGCCTACCGTTGGTTCAGGAGGTAATCAGATGATTCCTGCAGCAGTTATTGCAGTACCAACAATTACAACAACGGATTACACTCCTGCTGATGATTTTATTTGTAAACATTGCGTTACCGTTCCTTCCTTCACACCCAGTGATACCATTGTGTGTGTGGGAGACACTGTTTTTTTCTATAACACTACTTCTGTTGGGATAAGATGTTTCGAAGACTGGTATATCAATGGCACTGTTGTTAATGGTGATAAGGATACTTTACCTTTTGTATTTAATACTTCCGGAACACAAGTAATACAACTTATTGCAGCTTGTGGTAATGTTACCGATACCAATACGATCAATATTCATGTATATGATTTTCCTGTTGCAGCTTTTACCAATACCTCAGTATGCAATGGCACTGCAACTCAATTCACCGACAATTCAAGCATTCCAACAGGCACTATCAGCGGATGGAACTGGAATTTTGGTGATGGAAGCCCTTTAAACAATAACCAAACCGTTACAGGAGGCCACACATACGATAGTGCAGGCTTCTCCAATGTTACCTTAATTGTAAACAATAGTGCCGGTTGTGCCGATACAGCAACAAAATCTGTTGAGGTGTATTATAATCCAATAGCCAATTTTACTTATACTAATGTATGTTTGGGTGATACCATGTATTTCAATAATACATCTTTCATTGATACTTCGGCTTCAATTTCCACCTATTTATGGGTATTTGGCGATGGCACCGCCACAAGTAATTTACAAAATCCAAAACATAAGTATGCCACCTCCGGAACCTTCAATGTTACGCTGGTAACCACTACAAGCGACCTGTGTACTGATGCCGCAAATTTTTCAGTAAAAGTATTTGATCCACCATCCGCTATTTTCACTTTAAACAATACCTGCCTTTTTGACCCTGCTTTAATTACAAACACATCACTTAATCCGGTAATGGGAACTCTCGCAAGCTGGTCCTGGAATTTCGGTGATGGCACTCCTTTAAATTCTACTGTATGGAGCCCCAGCCATTTGTACGCTGCTCCAGGGAATTATCAGGTTACTTTAACTACACTTTCTTCCAATCTTGGCTGTCCGGATACATTAAAAGACAGCATTACAGTATATCCTATGCCTGTTGCTAATTTTGGTTTTATGGATGTGTGTTTAAACAAAGTGATGAATTTCAACGATTCATCGATTGTTTCAAGTGGCAGTATCACCGGCTGGTCCTGGAATTTCGGTGATGGCTCTCCATTGAATATTTTGGAGGATCCAAGCCATACCTATGCAAATACCGGAACATACCTTGTTACTGTTATTGTTACTACCAACAACGGATGTAAAGATACCATCTCAAAAAGTGTGGTAGTGCACCCTTTACCTGTTGCGCAATACAGCACTGCAAATGTTTGCGATGGTACCACTGTCCAATTTACGGATCTATCAAGTATAGCTTCCACGGATACGATCCAATTCTGGAAATGGAACTTTGGTGATGTGAGCCCGTTCAGTACAAATGGAAATACCTCACACCTATATGCCGGTCCAGGCTCTTATCCTGTTGAATTATTAATTATTTCTACCTTCGGTTGTTCCGACTCTGTGACAAAAACGAGTGTCATTAACCCCAACCCTATCGTAAGTTTTGCAGGAAATGATACTATTGGATGCGAACCACTCTGTATTTCTTTTCAAAACCTTTCTTCTGTTCTTACAGGCTATAATACACTATGGCTATGGGATTTTGGCGATGGCAGCCCAACCAGTAGTTTAGAAAACGTTCAACATTGCTATATCAGCGACTCCCTTTTTTCGCCCTATCCTTTAACTGTTAGTTTACAAGTTACGTCTGATAGTGGTTGTGTAACAATTGGTTCTAAAAACAATTATGTAATTGTATATCCAAACCCAATTGCGAATTTCACAGTGCAGCCAGAAGTAACAACAATCGTTGATCCTGTAATTTCTATTATTGATGCGTCTACCGGCACTAATTTCTGGTCATGGAATTTTGGTGATCTTGACACTGCATCCCTTTACAATCCAGAACCGCATACCTACGCAGATACCGGCACTTATATAATTACGTTGATCACCTCTACTCAATATAATTGTTTTGATACAGCATATCAAACCATAATAATTGAGCCGGACTTTGTATTTTATATTCCTAATTCCTTTTCACCAAATGATGATGGCGTAAATGATACTTTTTCAGGGAAAGGCATTTTTATACGTAAATATGAAATGAGAATATTTGACCGTTGGGGGAATTTAATTTTCGTTTCTGATGATGTCGACAAAGCATGGGATGGTAAGGCAAATCATGGCGCTGGAATAGCGGAAGGGGATGTCTATATCTATTCGATCAATATTGTTGATTATAAAAAAGGAAAGCATAGCTATAAAGGAATTGTTACCTTGGTGAGATAAAAGCCCCTCTACTTATCCTACCTTTCTATAAGGACTTAGGACAAACAAAGAGAAGGATAATAATGGAGTTCTAAAATCCCAAAAAAGGATAAATGAAAAGTATAAAAGACAAAACCTGTATGAACCAGTTAAGCAAGCAATGGCATAAAAAAATCCTCTTTTGGATGATTTTGACCATTGGAATGATTGCAATACAGGGAGGGACTACTTTATTCTCGCAAACAATGGCCACTCAAGGAAATGGAAAATTCCTGACACGCCCTTTTGAAAATAAAGTATTCATTGAAGAGCAGGGGCAATTTAAAAAGATTTTAGAGGAGAATAAAATAACCTTACCTGGCACTATTTTGTTTGCTGTTAACAACCCTGAGTTCGAAGCCTATTTCACTGCTAGTGGTATCACTTTTTTATTTTCACAAACAGAAAAAATAGCTGATAAAGAAGAAGAAAGAGGAGAAGAAAAAGGTAACGAAGAAAAACCCTTGATCAAATGGGAGATCGTAACAATGCAATGGGTAAATTCCAACCCCTCCATGCAGATATCCGCTAAGGAAAAAGTTAACAACTATTATACGTATGGCATGTATGCTGACAATTCGCAGTATGACCATGTTTCAGCATACAAAAAACTTTATTATTCAAATATTTATGAAGGTGTAGATGCTGAATTTGAATTTCCTGAAAAGGGTGGTATCAAATACCAGTTTATTGTTCATGCAGGATTTAATATCCCGGCCATTGCTTATCGAATGGAAGGTGCCAAAAACCTTTACCTCGATGGAAAAGGCGATTTGCATATAGAAACCAAACTCGGTACCCTCATCGATAAAGCCCCAATTGCATTTACAAAGAGCAGTAAAATACCTTCTAAATATATTATAACAGGAAACCTGGTTGAAATTACAACAGAAAATAAAACGCTTACACTTTCAGAAGACCTGATCATAGACCCCTGGCTCATAGATCCGGCAATTCCTGGTACGAATAAAGCTTATGACATACAGGAAGATTCTGTTGGAAACATTTATGTGTATGGCGGAAACTCTGCAAATTCACAGGCTCAGAAATATACCTCTGGCGGAGCTTTACTTTGGACTTTTAGCACAAGTCATACCTATTATGGCGATATCGCTGTTGCAAATTCGGGTAGTCTGTATTTGTTAATAGGCATTCCGGGACAGATCAAAAAGCTGAATTCGGCCGGTGCTGTTATCGGAACAGGACCCGGAGGCTCAGAATACTGGCGCCTTGCTTTTAATAAATCGAAAACAATTCTTGCTTTGGGTGGAAACTTTGCTGCAAGCAGTCTTGCCAAATTAGACACATCTTCATTAGCCATTACAAATCTGATTGGGTACCCTCCAGATATTTTTTCAATGGCTACAGATTGTAACGGAGATATTTATTCTCTTGGAACCTACACTAACCACATGTTACGTAAAACCAACGCTGATTTTACTCCTGCAGTATCTGTATTAAGCGGTTTTGGGATAGGCGCATCCGGCAACAATTATGTTCCTTGGGCGGGTACTAATTCTGTAACGGTAAATGGCCCGTATGTTTATATTTATGATGGCGTACAATTACGCAGGTTCGATAAAAGCAACCTTAGTTTTATTAACAATGCCACAGTGCCTAATGGACTTTCTGAAGGCTGCAGCGGTATTACTTTTGACTATTGCGGAAATATTTATGTTGGAACGTTGAGTACCATTGAAAAGTATGATATGTCTCTTAATCACCTTTATTCTATTGCTGCTCCAAATGTTGTTTATGATATTTTACTGTCAACTAACGGAGACCTTCTGGCCTGCGGAAATGGGTTTGTCACCAACTTAGGACCCACTTGTCCTGCGCCTCCACAAATATCGTCCACCTCAGCTTCCACAAATGCTTCTTGTAAACTTGGAACTGCAACAGTTTACGCAGTAGGAGGAACTCTTCCTTATAGTTATTTATGGCAACCCGGTGGGCAAACAATAGCCGCTATTACAGGGCTGACATCCGGAACTTACACCTATACAGTGAACGATGCATTCTGCCAATCCAAACAAGATAGTGTGGTAGTGCTTCAAACATTGCCATTATCACTCACACAAGGAGCTGTTGTTAAGGAAAGTTGCCTGAACAGTTTTAATGG
>JAZKBF010000038.1:0-7786 GCA_040388745.1 Bacteroidota bacterium
ATAATATCAGTTGATACTACAATTTTTGACGATGTCTGGTAGACTGAATCCAACAAAAGTTTTTCTTTACCTTCCGGATCAACAATTTCTTCTGGAATATTGATGGTCCCATCCCCTTGAAAATAAAAATTGTCCGGTAGACCAAGCCAGTTGTTGACAAATTTCGAAAAGAGTATCCGTTTAGATTGTGGTGTAATGGAATATTCTACTACTCTGTTTTCGTGAGTTAGTGATATTTCATGACCCTTTAGCGTGAATGCCAAAACAATGTCCACCAAAAAATCATCAATGTTTGGTCTTCCATGAATTTGTGGAATCGTAACAGTATCTGATGATAGTAATTCCCGTCGAAGATATCCCATTGACTGCAAAAGCGCAAGAGATTTAAAGAACTCAAGATCAACTTCGGTGTCGGATGTATGTGACCCCGACTCGAGCACTGGTGAATGAAACCCCAAAACCCTTTTCAGGGGCTCACTGAGAATAAGTTTAGACTCATCTGGTGGTGTAAATTCAATGATGACCCTTTTCAAAATTCCAGTGTCCAGAATAGCTGATATATGAGTACGCATGTTTTGGGATTGAAGATCCCGGTTCACTTTAATCAACCATTGAGAGATAGAATCGGAATACTTGCTAATATGAAGATTTGACGAGCTGCTATCCAGCACGACCATTTCATTCTCAGAAAATAGCAAGTCAAAAAATGGGATGTTTGCCTTGTTTCTCAATTGAATTTCGTCTTTATTAGGTGGCCGCTGATACGTATCATAATGATACAGGTCTACCAATCCCACTTCAAATTTTTCAACGTTAACATCATGTGGCAGTCTATTCTTGAATAAATAGTTTGTATTGTGGGGAAATTCATCACGGCATAAATTTGACTGTAAAGTTACAGTAAACGACTCTGTCTCAACTCGATCCATCGTGACTTTCTGCATAACCTAACTCTTGCTCAACAAAAGAAGAAATGACTGGTTCTCCAGAAAGTGTTTCCAATTTATAGGAAACGACAGGGTGGCTTCCTGGAACATATGACGATATCTTGAAGACGTCGTCAGAAAAAGACTGCTCGTATCCCTTTTGAAAGGTAAGACGAGACTTTGCTATTCGAACTCTATCACCAACCTTATACTTTGGAGATGGAACTGGAACCTGAGCTAACTTTGCATAAAGCTGATGAAAAACGTTATCAACATCTTTTGGTTTGATACTGTTTGGCTTTAAACCATGTGATGAATGTGGAGTATTGTTATATGAATTGACAAGTTTTGGTAAAACTTCAACCCACCTTGTACTTTTTTCATGAGTAAAATATTTAAACAAGAGTTGTTTTAAGGTCTTGATAACACGCTCGCACATTGCAGCTTTCCTTTTCGTCTTTGACACATAATGTGTAATGTTATGTTTTGTCATCAAATCCTGGAACGACTTTCCTATAAACTCTAGTCCCATATCAGAATAAACGTATCGAATTGGTTTCTTGGCTTGCTTTATAATAAGCGCGAACGCATCTGCAACTTGCTGTGTGGTCTTCTTTTTAACTGGCTGGACAAACAATTCCTTTGTGAAACCATCTAAAGCTGTCACAAGCCAGTTGAAGCCACTGTTTTTTCTGGAATATTTCTGCAAGTCGATAAGGTCAACACAAAAATGTTCTCTTGGACCTTTTAGTATAATTGCACGGGTTGGATATTTTCTTCTTGCTGGTTTATGCACAGAAAATGCATAAATATTACTGAGATTTTTCTCTGCTTCTCGAATATCCTTTATTCCTCTTGTTTTTACAAACCCGTGCAATGCACGCAAAGAGCCGGGTTGTGAATAGTTTGTCCATGCACGTTTTACATATGAGTCATTCATGGCTGTTTCTTTTTCCCTCTGAGGCGAAGCCTCTTTATCTCTTTGTAGACACGTAGCGATAACAGGTGAGATGGGACTTGTAATAAACTATGAACGTTTTCCAACCAATCAACGGGCCTAAATCTTCCTCTTACAGCATAGGCTACAACAGAGTCACTCACTTTAATATTATTAATCTCTAACCAACTGACAAGATCAAAAACTTTTTTCCGTGCAGAAGCTGGAATATCACCGAAACGAGTTTCTTGTGGAACAGGATCTTTCTTGGTGGCTTCGTAAATGTGTTTTGGCACAATATAATATTCAGTTACGTTATTCATTATTGTAAAAGTACATAATGTAGACACTCGCGTAATAAACTTATTAACACTGCCAACAGCACAGGTTTGAGATAATGTCGGTTCCGCTTCAGAACCAAAACTGCCTGCTTTATTCTATTAGTGACTTGTATATTACATTTCTTTGGAAAGGATTTGTTGTATAATTTTATACAGTCCAACAACGCTTGTACTTGTTCCACAGTAGCACTGGTTAAAATGCCCAACTGTCTGTATTTTGCGGATGTAGCTAATTTTAAGAGAAATTGATAATGTAATAAAATTCTATCCATTTCACAAATTGTCAATAATTACTTTTCACCCATTAGGTTTTATTGTAAATTCTCGTGTTTTCAGATACAAATACTGATGATCTACACCGTGCATAATCTGGGGTAGTAGGATACAAATCAATCAACAATGTACCCCTCGGTATTGAAATTGCAAGTTTATAACAGTCGTAGATAAATGAGGGACTATCAGGGTCAATTTGACCACCCAAATATTTAATTTGTCGCGAATCGCGGGGCAATTTGAAAAGTACCAAGTAATGTGTGTTTAAACTCATAAGTCGAGAATTTTTAAAGTATAAAGATTGTTGAAGGACAATCAGAGACAGTTTTTCATGATGAGTTCTTCTGATAAAAAAGTCTGTGACATATTCGTTTAAATCTGATTGAAGGCTCAATAAAAAATCATCTATTATAACTAATGTATAATCGTTTTTTGTAAGTTGTTTCTCCAACTCGTCAAAATCGTTTGTAAATATAATGTTGCTGTCTTTTGCTTTCACCAAATCAAAAGTTTCTTGGTAATTATTAAAAACAAACACTACGTTGTTATGATGTTTGTCGTAAACTAAATTTCTATCCTGTGCTATTTGTAAAGCGAGAAATGTTTTTCCTGACTGAGATGGGCCGACTATCTGCATTGACGAACCAGATTTTAATCTGAGATCAAGAGGTCCATAGACACGACTGCTTTCCATCGTGTCCATCTGTTAAATGACATTTTACATAACGTCTCCTGTATTTATAGCCTTTAGAGGAAGGTGACCATGAGGAACGCTAGTGTTGTAGTCGATCCAGTACCGATGGTTTTCAGTAACATTAAAGGTCGTCTTTTTTAAAGTGTCGATGGTAACATTTTGGTTAACGCTTTTGATGCATAAGTATTCTTCCTGATTATTCCCAATTTGCCCCAGTGCTGTTTGAAGGTAAACATGATGCGGTGTGTGCCGTCTCCGTGGGCCTCCCTTTGGTACGCTCTTACATTTGTTACATGATAGACCCATATCAGTATTTGATAAACGGCAGCTTTCACATTTGCTCAAAACCGAGTACAATTTTGATTTAATTCCAACAAACTGAAGTGGATATGGGTATTCAATTTTTAAGAGGCCGGGTTGTTTTGCCTTGGACTTGTCAAAAAGGGGGTGGTCACTGGGGAGATTTGAAAAATCAAAATGGTTTGATAAATCACGTAAATCTTGAATAAATGTTTTGTTGGGGTCTTTTATTTCGCAGACAAGATTATCAGTTTCACTCGCCACAATGGTTATATTCCTGCCAAATTTTGGTTTTAGTACATCGTAGATAAGTTGGTACATGACCAGCTTTGCAAGATCCAACACAACAAAAGAAACCAAAATATTTTTGTCCAACACGGTTGAATTTTTCTTGGCAAAAAACAGAGACACATCAGGCGAAACAATTTTAAAATTTTCAAAATCATGTTTTGACAAAAATGTTAGTGCTTTTGTTTTTGTGGTGGCACATTTTACACTGAGATTGTTGTGTACAGACAAAAACTTTCCAAAAATCATGTTGCCAATTAATTTCGAAATTTGTTCGTGGAATTTGTTGGTTGCACATTTCCGGATATTGTTATTTTTGGAAATAAACTTGGCAAGATATGGACTTTCTTCAAACTCTATAACATCATGAATTTTTGTTATAACCATTCCTTGTCGCATATAAAACTGGAGCAACTGGTAATAAATTGCCACGTTTTCTTTATCAAACTGTGTAAGAAGTAAATTACTTGTGCCAGGATCATTTAATTTTGCACTTTTCTCAAAGTCATAAGTTGAGTCGCTGTTTTTTAAATAATGTTTAGTGGGGCAAAGTGGGAAATCTGCTGTTTGTTTTTTTGCTGCGTCGGAATAAAGCAGAGAAACTGTCAAAATCCAACCTTTTCCACTTTTCCCAGATAATGTTTCTACATCCAAACAGTTGATTTCTTCGGGAGAAAGTCGTCGATAATTCCTAATTGGCATTGGTTTTGCGAGGCAATATTGGTAGAGAGAATTTGCGTCTGCAATTAATATCTCTGTTCGTTCATCATCACTCACATTCTCGTTCCCGAGTCTCTCTGACTTGGCCGTCACAACTCTTTTGGATAAATGCGAAACACCGCCACGAATATTTTCCATTATTGTCTTTGCAATAT
The DNA here is from genome assembly GCA_040388745.1 of Bacteroidota bacterium. Taxonomy (GTDB): domain Bacteria; phylum Bacteroidota; class Bacteroidia; order 2-12-FULL-35-15; family 2-12-FULL-35-15; genus 2-12-FULL-35-15. Next base: position 4,635 of record JAZKBF010000038.1, read on the forward strand.
TTTCTTCAGTTGGAAGTTCAATGTTGCATTTGGAATAATAAAGAGAAAGCGAATATGCATAGCTCGCTAATGTAATATCATGGAGAGGGCTTAGCCCATAACTTTTAAAACACCACTCTCCAAACTCTTCCATAGTTGCTGCGGTTTGATAAACTCTACTCTTTAAATAAAACAAGCAGTAATCTTGAAATGTCTTACAACCAAGTTTGTTGTAAAGGTCCGTAAAACTTTTGTATTCTCCCGGTCCGATATCTTTATCCACAAGGATATCATAAAATTGTTCCTGTTTTGGAAATTGTGTGGATGAAAGTAATTCCATTGAAGTAAACCACGTATGAGGAAAGTACCATGGTTGCTTCAATACTTCAATGTCCATGTTGTCCTTGAAAATTTTAAGTTTCTCAAGTTGCCCCCCACCGGAATACATTGAAATGATTTCTTGAAGTGAAAAATCTAAAAACTTTCTAGTGTCAACGAGTTTTAGTTTATTTCCAAAAAATATTGAAACAAAATTTTCACTCGACTTTGGCACAATAAAAACTGAAGTTGCGTCTTTTGCCTTGATGTTTTGAAGAATCATGTGTGATCCCATTTTTGAATGCGTCGGAGAAAACATTGACAAAATATTCTTTGGTTTTATTTGTAAATTACACTGCTGGCACACGGGGGTAATTGGATAACCGATAATGTGATGGCTGTGATGTCTGGTTTTTGGATTTTCTGTAGTAAAATACTTTCCACACACTTCACAACACCTCGCAATTTCAAAAATAGTTTTCTCTGGGTCTGTCATTTCTGGAATTGGTATAGTTGTGTTTTGAATAAAATGTATAAATTTTGATGAAAGTGAAAGTACATATGGCATGAATTTTTCCATTGCATCAGTTCCAATATAAAACTCGGAATCGACAATTTCACCCTGTGGACCAAGCGCTACTAGACCAAATCCTCCTACGGTCATTCCATTTTTTGAATTGATGTACAAAAAATCAGAATACATTCTATAAGCTGGAGGTAAACATTTGTGGAAATCCTTAAATTTTGTTGTATTGTTTTGTGGGGATGGCAGAGTTAGACCAACATCGTTCATTATTTTACATTTTTCCAAATGGTCATATGAGGAAAACCCTTGACTGCACCAAGGACAAATTGAACTTGTATTTAGGCCATGCCTTCCAAAAAATCGAGATGGTTCACGTATTAAAACAATGTGTGCGTTTTGCTTCTGTGATAACAATAACAAGTTAACATGGCGTTCCATTCCAAAAAAGTTATTAGTAATTCGCGATGGATACACATCGCTAATATTTTCATCAAACTCATAAATATTAACTGACACGCCATTATTTTTTTCGAAAACATAAAGATCGTTTACATCAATTTCAGTTTCAAATCCAGAAAAGTCTAAAAGTTTATCGTTTTTCACCGTATTTTCGAGAAGTTTAAAAGTTTCAGGCTTTTCCATCTGCCTTTTGATATACTTTTTCTGAACATTTGTAAGCATTTCAGGGGCAATGTCAGAATATTTTGGGAAACGTAATTGTTTTTCAAATAACGCAGCAATAATTGACAGTTTAAAACAGTCATCTTTAGTTTTGATGTTTAATAATCCTTGACGGCCTTTTAATCCGTGGGGTAACTTGATATATCCCCTTGGACGGATGGGCTTGTAAATTCCAATGTCGACTTCAACAGATAAAATTCCTTCGATTCTTATTCCGCTTCCATTTTCTGTCAAAAGTTTAATCACATTTTCAATGTAGTTGATACTAAAAACAAGAATTTCGTCAATGTGGGATGAATGAATTAGGCGAGAAAATGGCGAGTGAAAGTTTTTTATTTTGCGTTCTTCTGTTTTTAGCTCGGTGCAGTCAATTTCAAAGGCAAGTTTACATCGTATTCCTTGATGTTCCTTGATGTATTTTTGTAAAAGGCTCACCAAGTCTGAATAAATAACTTGTACGGCATTTTTTAACACAATAATGTTTGTCGTGTACTTGTGCTGTAAAGTTTGCACTGCACCTTTGTTTGATCGATGTTTTATTTGAAATAGTGTATCCGCAATATCCACGTCTGGTATTTCGCTTTCGTCTTTTGGTTTCCGGCAGTGGTGTGTGAAACGGCTTTTACATTCACAATTGCATTTTTTGCAATAATGCAAGTCCACAATATGGTCATTGAGCTCATTGTATTCATTCGTTGTAAAGTTACAGCCCGATCTTTTACATAAAAATGTTTTGTTTGCTTTTGTTTTCCCCTTTTTTATTACGCTGTCACGCAATGGTATTTTTGGGGGATCGAAATCTTTTTTTGTTTTTGCCATTTCTATTGTGTAAGAGAAGGGTATGTAAAATGTTACAAAACTAGATTTTTACTTTACAACTTTCATGAATCACTGACTGTAGAGAAAAGATGAACATTTCTGGATGAGTTCTTCTTGCAGACTAAAGTAAAATCAGGAAAATGTGTTATATATAATATCGGAATGAATCTTTTATTCATTTTCTAAAAAAAGTACAGGCCAAAAGTATATATGTAAGCAAACAATATTCCAAAGGTATAATGATTCTTCACTTATCTCGTATAAGACATACGCAAACAAAATTAGCAATGCAGGTGTTCATTGTCATGCTCCGTTACCCTCTCAAAAAAGGGGTGCATATTAATGAGCTGATGACTCATAGCTACAATCAAACTTCATACAATTTGATGAAAAACGATGAAAGAACATAAACATTTTAAATAGTGTATAACGGTATATATATATTTATATATATCAATTTAATTTATAAGTGATATGACATCACGGAAAAGTACTGAGAGTGGAGCTCAGTTGATGTATACATATACAATTATTTTTTAGATGGTTTATATTCAACAAAAAATATATTCACATGTGTATATGGGCTGCGTCGGAATTATTGACAATTTGAATTTCGATACATTGTTATACCCGTTAAACATTAGGTTAATCTATCATATTAAATTTAGTTGTCTCTCATAATAAAGCATTATACTTTACTTTCACCAATACATACGCATCATGGTTATTTTATTACACAATAATACCCAAAACCGCTTTTACGCACTAATGCACATCCACAGTATCACTTTCTCTTTAGTATAAAGGTTCTCATACCTCCTCACCTTTC
>JAZKBF010000039.1:0-42278 GCA_040388745.1 Bacteroidota bacterium
CGCGCAATATTTTTTGCATTTGCAATTTAGTTCAGTACATTTAATCAAGTTTGTGCGGCTAGACAGGTGAGTGCTTTTACCGCATCTCGCTTAGCTGCCAAACGTTAGCAACCTTAAAAAATAAACTATGTTTGAAAACCAAATTTCTGACTTTAATAAAAGTATTCTAGGACTAAGAGAATTCGTTGACCTCATAGCTCCGTTTCTGGACGCTAAACAAGAAGAACATAGCAAGCCAATAGAAAGCTTGGTGATGTCTGCAATGATTAATGAAATCCTTTCAAATAAAACTGAATGGAAGGAAAACGAAAAGAAAAAGTTTGAAGAAATGAAGGAAAAAGTTGATTCAGACGTACTCAAATATTACGATGGAAAGCCTGATGACATAACTCTTATTCAAGATTCTAGTAAGGAAAAGAAGGAGAAAAAAGAGTTTAAACTATCCTATAAATCAAATTCAAAAATTGACAATCATATGCAAAAGGCTGCAAGCACAAAAATGCATGTGGAATTGCTATATAAAAATTCATTTATCGCTCTTATAAGTTCCGCTGAATGGTTCTTTTCTGAAATCCTGCATTATTATTACGACAAATTTCCTGAATCTGCTGGAGTTCAAAAAAAGTCACTTACACTTGCAGAACTAAAAAGCTTTGGTTCTGTTGACGATGCTGAAAAATATTTAATTGACACAAAAATTGAAGATATTTTGCGAGGAAGTTTTGATAGTTGGCTCTCAATATTGAAATCAGAGTTGGGCTTAAAGCTTGGTTATGTTGATCCAATCGAAGACGAACTTGTTGAAATATATCAGAGAAGAAATACTCTTGTGCATAATGGTGGCAAAGTTAATTCCATTTATTTATCAAAAGTCAAAGAGGCTCAGAGGAAAAAAATAAAGCTGAACGACATAATAAATATTGATAAAGCATATTTAGATGGCGCAATTCGTAAGCTTCAGAAGACTTTCATTCTAATAGCCTCAGAACTATGGAAAAAGCTTGACAAAGACGATAAGAAAAGAGGTGATGTTTTAACTGACATAATATATGAAAATGTACAAAAATCTCGATGGGATATTTGCGAAGGGCTTTGCTATTTTGTAATCAATGACAGCAAACTGGAACCAATTGACAAACTTGTTGCTCAAATAAACTATTGGCTGTGTAAGAAAAGAACTAATCAATTTGAAAGTATAAAAGAAGAAGTAAACAAAGCAAATTTTTCCGACAAAAAGGAAATCTTTCAACTGGCCTTATATGCTTTAAAGGACGACAGGAAATCCTTTTTTCAAACTTTGCCAATAGCATTAGATTCAAAACAACTCAACATAGAAAGGCTCGAAGAATTCCCAATTTTTGAGGAACTAAGAGAGACTGAGGAGTATAAAAAATTTAAAGCTACCTCTAAACATTTCAAGCAACCAAATAAAAAGGTTGACAAACTTGTTACGGACAAAAAAACAAAGGCAGCTGCTAACAGCACCTTGCCCAAAGCGGGGCGGAAGTCGGTTAAGAAAGGTAAGAGCAATAAATAAACATTAGTGTAGCTTGACAGGTTGATACTTCGAAAGCCCCGCCTTCTGAAAGCTGCGAAACGTTAGTCAAGACCCCATGACAAACAAAAAAAAATCTTGTCTTTTTTCATTTCTCCTCTTCCAATTCCACTTTTGTGTCCATGCTCAGCCCTTAGATCCATTAACAAAAATTGAAAGTTTTGGAAATAATCCGGGGAATTTAAAAATGTTCATTCACTCTAATTCTAAAAAGGATACAAGTAAAGTCCCCCTTGTTATTGTTTTACATGGCTGTGGTCAAAATGCAAAAGATGTAGCTGAATTAACAGGATGGAACAAATTAGCAGACATTAATAATTTTATAGTGTTGTATCCACAACAAAAATTATTGAATAACGCTAACCTATGTTTTAACTGGTTCTATAACCATGACATAGAAAAAAACGAGGGTGAAGGAGAATCCATTTTCCAAATGATCTCTTACGCAAAAAAGCACTATCCTATAGATAGCAACAGGATCTACATTACAGGACTTTCGGCCGGTGCAGCAATGAGTGTGGTATTGACTGCTACACATCCCGAATTATTTAAGGTTGGAGCCATCTTTGCAGGTGGAGCGTACAAAATGGCAACAAATCCAATAGATGGTATCAAAGCAATGCTTGGTAAAAAATATATTCCCAAAGAAAAATTAGTTGAAGAGGTTAAAAAACAAAATCCAAAATTTAAAGGACAGTACCCTGCCTTAATAGTCTATCAGGGTTTAAGCGACCCCATAGTAAATTATAAAAGCGCATCTTTATTAATTAACCAATGGACAGGTATAAATAAGTGCGACACTATTCCTGATAAAACAGAACGTTCATTTATGGGAATAAAAGATATTACCAGAACCGAATATTCGGACTCCTTGGGAAGAATAACCGTCATATTTTATGAGGTAAATGATCTGGGCCATCGGTTAATGATAAAGCCAGGAAAAAAAGAAAATGAAGGGGGACAAACAGGAATGTTTGGCGTTAATAAAAATTTTCACTCCACTTACCAAACCGCAAAGGAATTTGGAATTGTAAAAAAACCATAAGCCGAGTAACTTAGTCCCTTATCCCCCCCGCGCTTTCTCGACTCCACTCGAAATGACAACGCGAGCTGACCTTTCGAGCGGAGTCGAGAATTTGATGGAGAGAATGAATCGAAAAAAATTGAATACCTAATTCCTATTATCTTTACACTATGCAACCAACGATCACCTATCCGCAATATCGCAAATACCCTCATGAACGAACGTACTTTAAGATCATTTCTAAAGATGAATGGGAGGAAATTCAAGTGATGGGAACTAAACTCAGTATTCAGCAATTTAAAGTTGCCATTTTTCCAGATCGAAATTATATTTATGACCTTACTTTTGATTATGAAAAAAATTGGGTGAAGATAAGTGAAGAAGAATATGAAGAAATTAAGAAAAAAATGACGCGCATTGTTTGATACTTTTTAATATAGTATATGAACCCAATGTCATCCCGATTGGCTTTTTCGCCAAGAGGGATCTCGTATTTGTCAGCAGTATCATTCATAAATAAAAAGATCCCTCACGAAAAGTTCGGGATGACATCCAAATAAAGTGATTTCCGATATAGTCATTCCGACCGAAGCGGAGGAATCTTGTTAGTTCATTGCAGAAAGTATGTTCATTTCCATTAATCAAATTTACCAGTAATCAATAAAAGATCCCTCGGCTATCGCTCGGGATGACACAGCAGTGGGTAGTTCTCTGCCGACAGCCACTATTTACTCCCTGTTTTTTGTATCAATAATAATGGTCACTGGTCCGTCATTCAACAATTCAACTTTCATATCCGTTCCAAACTGTCCTGTTTGTATCGGTTTCTCTAAATCACTCTCTAACTGAGCGATCATTTTTTCATAAAGAGGAATTGCAATTTCCGGCTTGGATGCTTTGAGGTATGATGGTCGGTTTCCTTTTTTTGTTGAAGCCTGTAATGTAAATTGAGAAATAAGAAGTAGCTCTGCATCTATATCTTTTAAAGATAAATTCATTACCTCATTTTCATCATTAAAGATCCGAAGATTAACAATTTTCGAACTTAACCAGGTGATATCTTCTACGGTATCAGCATCTTCAATACCCACTAAAACAAGCAATCCCTTGCCAATGGAACTTTTTAATTTCCCATCGATGGTGACAGAACTTTTAGCAACACGTTGAATGACAACTTTCATAAGTATCGTTTCTGAGAGGAGGAATTAATGCGGAGTATCCAACTCTTCTCCGTTCATAATTCCAATATAACTATTGTATCTCGATTGTGCTATTTCACCTTGCTCAACCGCTTCAATAACGGCACATTTAGGTTCATTTATGTGCACACAATTATTAAACTTACATTGATTTTTTAAAGCGCGCATTTCCGGAAAATAATTTGAAATTTCTTCCTTCGACATATTCACCAAACCTAATTCTTTTATCCCCGGTGTATCAATAATAAATCCACCATAAGCCAGTGGATGCATCTCGGCAAAAGTGGTAGTGTGTTTTCCTTTAAAATGGACATCCGAAATTTCACCAACAGTTAGGTCCAGATTAAAATCCATCGCATTTACTAATGTGGATTTACCTACCCCGGAATGCCCTGATACCAATGTAATTTTATCCTTCGTTAATTCTTTCAGCAAATCAATATCTATTTTTTCTGTTGCCGAAACTTTATAACATTGATAACCTATCTTTTGATAAACACTTATAAATTCATCCAATTCAGTCATCATCTTGGCATCCTTTTCAAACAGATCAATTTTATTAAAAATAATATTTGTTGGAATCTGGTAAGCTTCAGCTGTTAATAAGAACCGATCGATAAAACCAGCTGATGTCCGGGGAAATGCAAGTGTTACGATCAGAAATGCCTGATCCATATTTGCTGCAATAATATGCGATTGCTTGGATAAATTTATAGATTTACGAATGATATAATTTTTGCGGTCTTCTATCGCATGAATAACCCCTCTCCCATCATTTTCCATTTCAAACTCTACCTTATCACCAACAGCAATAGGATTAGTGGTTTTAATGCCCTGGATACGAAACTTCCCTTTGATCCCGCATTCCACTATTGTTCCGTTTTCGTTTAAAACGGTATACCAGCTACCTGTTGATTTTATTACTACGCCTTTCATTTCATTTCTCCCTATCCCCTTTATTATTCATACCAAAGAAATAAATTCATTCTTTCGGAAGGAAAAGGATTTTTTAACGATTTTTAGAACATCAAATTTATTAAAAAGAATTAGCTTTGTGTGAACAATTAAAACAATTGAACAATTTGGCAGTAGGCAGTTAGGAATAGGCTGTTCACAATTAAACAATAAACAGCAAACAACCGTAATCATAAAACACACAGATTCGTAATTCGTTAAAATTCGTAATTCGTTTAAGATGTCAATAATAGTAAGCAATATAACAAAAACGTATGGTGATCAACGTGCACTGGATAATGTATCTTTTGAGGTACATACAGGTGAAGTTGTTGGTTTTCTTGGCCCTAATGGTGCCGGGAAATCTACCATGATGAAAATCTTAACCTGTTTTATCCCACAAACCTCGGGCAAAGCTTCTGTTTGCGGTTATGATGTAGCAGAAAGCAGTCTGGAAGTAAGAAAAAACGTAGGTTACCTTCCGGAGCACAATCCACTTTATCTGGATATGTACGTAAAAGAATATCTCGAATTTATTTCGGGTTTACATCATTTAAAAAATGTAAAATCACGTATTTCCGAAATGATTGAAATGACAGGCCTGCAGATTGAGCAAAAAAAGAAGATCGGTGCACTTTCAAAAGGTTATCGTCAACGTGTAGGACTTGCACAAGCCTTAATTCATGACCCCAAAGTATTAATACTTGATGAACCTACAACCGGTTTAGATCCTAATCAGTTAGCCGAAATACGTAACCTTATCATTGAAATAGGAAAACAAAAAACCATACTTCTTTCCACACATATTATGCAGGAAGTAGAAGCTGTTTGTAATCGCGTAATTATAGTAAACAATGGAAAAATTGTTGCTAATGATATTACTTCTGTTTTACAAAATTCACAATCAAACAACACACAATTTATCACAGTGGAGTTTGATAAAGAAACATCCCTGATCGCATTGAAAAATATTGAAGGGATATTTGATGCTAAAAATATGAAGGGGAACATCTGGCAAATTGAAGCACGAACAGAAAAAGATATCCGTACTGATATTTTTCAATTTGCTGTAAAAAACGGAATGGCTGTACTTACACTTCACAAAGAAGAACAGCGACTAGAAGATGTTTTTAAACAATTAACAAAATAGCACCTCGCCCCTACCTCTCTCCAATTGGAGAGGGGTGGTAAAAAAAACAAATACAACAGTCATTACATAGTAAACACAAATGGTGATAAAAATTGGTGATCTGTGTAATCTGTTTTTAAATCTATCTAATCATTTTTAAAATGAAAAAAATTCAAATCCTTTTTGCATCAAGTGCAATTCTTCTTTTTGCCTGCAACAGCTCAACAAAAAAATCAGAAGCTCTAAGTGAGCTATCTGACCCAATTGCAGAACATATTGATTCTTCTTTTACTCCGGGTCAAAATTTCTTTTTGTTTGCAAACAATAATTGGTTCAAACAAAATCCGATTCCTTCATCAGAAAAAAGCAACGGGATTTTCCGAACCATCCAGGACACTATCAATGAATCGGTCCGCAAGATATGTGAATCATCCGTTTCTGATACTCAATCAAAAAAGGGAAGCAACAAACAAAAAATCGGTGATTTTTATTTTTCCGGAATGGATACGGTAAACATTGAAAAGGCTGGCTATTCGGGCTTAAATGAAGAATTCATTAAAATTGATGCTGTAAAAAACATCCCTGAATTACTTGGAGCGGTTGCTCACTTGCAAACACTTGAAGTGTCATCAATGTTTTCATTTGGAGTAGGTCCCGATGAAAAAAACAGCTCCAAGAATGCTGTTTACATTGCACAAGCCAATTTGGGTTTGCCTGAACGTGATTATTATTTTAATACTGATTCGCGTACAAGTGATATTCGCATTGAGTATGCGAAACATATAAAATCAATGTTCCGGTTAATAGGTACTGATGAAAAAACTTCTTCGGCAAATAGTGAAAGTATTATTAAGCTGGAAACAGCTATTGCCAGAGCCAGTAGAAAAATGGAGGATTTACGCGATCCATATAAAAACTATAATAAAATGTCAATTTCAGAAGTCAACAAATTAACGCCATCTATCCAATGGCCTGAAATAATGACTGGTTTGGGTTTGAAAAACGTGGATACAATTATAGTTGGACAACCTGAATTTTTTACTGCTTTGGAAACAGATCTGAAAAAAATAAATATTGCCGATTGGAAGCTCTATTTAAAATGGGCATTATTAAACGACTATGCAGATTGTTTAAACAAAAAAATTGAAGACGAACATTTCTATTTTTATTCAACAGTACTGGAAGGTGTAAAAGAACAAAAAACACGATTGAAAAAAATCGTTGAAAGCACAGACGCTGCGCTTGGCGAGTTAATCGGACAAGTTTATGTAGAAGAATATTTACCGAAAGGCACAAAAGAAAAATTACTGGAAATTGGAAACAATATTCGCGATGTGTATGCCGATCATATCAAGGCTTTGGATTGGATGACGGACGCTACTAAACAAAAAGCATTAAGTAAATTGAGTAAAATAAATATGAAAGTAGGTTATCCTGATAAATGGAAAGATATGTCCGATCTGGAAATTGACAGGAGCAGTTATGTCCAAAACACAATAAATGTAAGTAAATGGGAATATAATTTTATGATCAATAAATATGGTAAACCTGTTGATCGTAACGAATGGAATATGTCACCGCAAACATACAATGCCTATTACAGCCCAACAAACAATGAAATTGTAGTTCCTGCCTGCAACATTATCGTTCCGGGGTTTGAAGGCCGGATGCCTGACGATGCTGTGTTATATGGCATTGTAGGCGGTTCCACTTTTGGCCATGAAATTACTCATGGCTTTGATGATCAGGGAAGTTTGTATGATGAGAAGGGAAACTTAACAGACTGGTGGACAAAAGAAGATCGCGAAAAATTTGTGGTTAAAACAAAATTAATAGTTCAGCAATTCAATGATTATAAGGTGCTCGACAATATGCATGTAAAAGGAGAAAATTCACAAGGTGAAAACATTGCAGATCTTGGTGGTGTAATTATGGGTTATGAAGCATTCAAAAAAACAAAGCAAGGTCAATCTACAGAAACGATGTATGGATATACTCCCGCTCAGCGATACTTTTTATCCTACGCGTATGCATGGATGGTGAACCGTACTGATGCTTCATTAGCAAAACAAATAATGAGTGATGTACACTCTCCTGCTGAGTTCCGGATCAACGGGCCCCTTTCTGATATTGATGAATTTTACCACGCTTTTAATATAATTAAGGGTGATGCGATGTATCGTGATGAAAATATCAGGGTTAAGATCTGGTAGTTTTCTAAGGAAATAGAGAGTTAGAGAGGTGGAGAATTTGAGGTGTTACGTATAGAAAACTGAACTTTATACAAAAACACTAAATCTCTAATTCAATAAATCACTAAAACTCCATTTCTCTATTTCACTAAATCTCTAATTTTTTATAATGTTAACACAACGCCAGCTTTTTTTTAATCATCTTGCCCAAACAAGTGAAACACCTTTAGCTTTAGAAATTGAAAAGGCCGAAGGCATCTATTTAATTGATGTTTCCGGAAAACGGTATATGGATTTAATTTCCGGCATTTCTGTTAGCAATGTTGGGCATCGTCATCCGAAAGTGTTAGCTGCAATTCATAACCAATTGGAAAAATACATGCACCTGATGGTGTATGGTGAATTTATACAAAGTCCTCAGGTACAACTCGCAAAGCTTTTATCCGATCAGCTTCCTGAAAACTTGAGCTCATCTTATTTTGTTAATTCGGGCAGCGAAGCCATCGAGGGAGCAATGAAACTGGCTAAACGCTTTACCGGCAGAACAGAAATTATATCCTTCAAAAACGCATATCACGGCAGCACACATGGTAGTTTGAGCATAATGGGCAATGAAGAATTTAAAAATGCATTCCGCCCATTATTACCAGATATCCGACAAATTGAATACAATAATACAAGTGATCTAAAACAAATAACTACTAATACTGCCGCTGTTATAATAGAAACAATTCAAGGCGAAGCCGGTGCTATTATCCCACAAAATGATTTTTTAAAAATTCTTAAAAAACATTGTAAGAAAGTGGGAGCAATGCTTGTAGCAGATGAAATACAATGCGGCTTTGGAAGAACAGGAAAATTATTTGCTTTTGAACATTATGATTTTATTCCAGATATACTTTGTTTAGCAAAGGGAATGGGAGGAGGAATGCCTATTGGAGCCTTTATTTCGTCCAAAGAAATAATGCATTCTCTTACCAACAACCCTCATCTCGGTCACATTACCACATTTGGAGGACATCCGGTCTCTTGCGCTGCAAGCGCAGCAACACTAACTATTTTGTTGGAAGAAAAATTAATTGAGCAGGTTGAAAACAAAGAGAAATTATTTCGTAGCTTATTAAAACATCCCCAAATAAAATCAATAAACGGTAAAGGATTATTACTCGCTATTGAGTTCGAAAGCTATGAACTAAACAAAAAAATAATTGATAAATGCATCGAAAAAGGGGTAATTACGGATTGGTTCTTATTTAATTCACATTCCATGCGCATTGCACCACCACTTACTATTACCGAAGAAGAGATTGTAGCATCTTGTCAAATTATAATAGAATGTATTGATTAGTATGGTCTTCGTTTAAATTATCAATCCTTAACTTATTTAGTTTATTGTAATTTTACATCATCCGTAATACAATTACATTTTTAAACATAAAATTGCGTGAAAAATATTTTTTTTCTTAATAAAATACTGCTGCCACAGATTAACCTGATCATTATCGATAAAATAAGATCATTTTTTATCCTAATAATCTGCGTTATCAGCGTTCCAACCGCTTTTGCCCAAAACAGAAACATTGATTCCGTACTCACTCTCCTGAATAAAGATAAAGCCGACACTAATAAAGTAAACCATCTTTCTCAATTAGTAACTGAATATAAACTGGCCGGAGATTTCGAAAAAGGATTAAACTACGGAACCAAAGCATTAGAACTTTCTTATAAACTAAATTTCAAGAAAGGAATTGCCAGGGTAAGTGAGACTATCGGGAATATTTACCTGCTTCAAGCAGATAATTCCCACGCGCTGCTGTATTATCGTAAAGCATTAATGATAAATGAAGAATTAAAAAATAAAAAAGAAATAGCAATATGCCTGCGCAGCATAGGAGGTGTCTATATATCCCAGGCCGAATTCCCTCTGGCCCTTAATTACTTGCTCAAAGCATTAAAGATAAATGAAGAAATAAAAAACAAAGAAGAAATAGTAAACTGTTACAGCAGTTTAGGAAATGTTTATTTGTATCAGGGCAATTATCCTAAAGCACTGGACTATTATTTCAAGACGCTGAAGATTGCAGAAGAGAATGGAAATAAAAAAAAAATTGCAAGTATCCTCGGTAATATTGGAATTATTTATTCTCAACAAGGAAGCTATCCTCAAGCCCGTGAGAATTTTTTAAGGGCATTGAAAATAGATGAAGAACTCAAAGATAAAATTGGCATTGCACGACATCTTGTTAATATCGGACTCACCTATTCGGAACAGGGCAATGATCCTGAAGCCCTTGACTTTTTTTTTAGGGGGTTAAAACTAAATGAAGAGTTAGAAGATAAAAATAATGTAGCTGCAATTCTTATCAATATTGGAATTGTCTTTAATAACAAGAAAGAATATTCCAAAGCATCCGACTATTATTTCAGGGCATTGAAGATGATGGAAGAACTAGGAGATAAAAACAGAATTGCGGTCTGCCTCGCTAATATCAGTGAGCTTTATACTTTAACCGGAAAATTTAAAGAAGCGGAACAATACCTGAAAAGAGCGATCGCCATCGAAGATAGTATTGGCGGAATGAATTATTTAATGCAATTTGAAGAGTTATTGTCTGACCTCTATGATACCACAGGGCGGCATAAAGAGGCACTTATTCATTACAAAAAGTCAATAGCACTTAAGGATTCTATTTTCAGCCAGGAGAACAAAAAGGAACTGGTTCGCAAAGAAATGAATTTTGAGTTTGATAAAAAAGAAGCCATTACCAAAGCTGAAAATGAAAAACAGAACGCAATCGCAGAAGAAAAGAACCGTATGCAAAAAATTGTAATTTGGTCGGTTACTGGTGGATTTTTATTAGTGCTGGTATTTGCGGGCTTAATTTTCCGTTCGTTAAGGATAACGCGCAAACAAAAAAATATAATTGAGTTACAAAAAAATGAAGTATCCCGGCAGAAAGACATAGCTGATGAACTGCGTGTAACTTCCGAAAAACAAAAACACATTGTAGAGGAAAAGCAAAAAGAGATCGTAGATTCTATTACCTATGCCAGGCGCATACAAAGGGCTTTGCTAACAAGTGATGAATATATCAAAACCAATTTGCCTGCTGAACATTTTATTTTGTTTAAGCCTAAAGATATTGTCAGTGGCGATTTTTATTGGGCATATCTGAAACAAGGAACGGCAGATGGTGGACATGGGACTGCGGCCCCCTCTTCCCTCTTTTACATAGCTACTGCGGACTGCACCGGACATGGTGTACCTGGCGCTTTTATGAGTATGCTTAACATTTCTTACTTTAACGAAAACGTTATAGAACGAGGCATTCGGATGCCAAACGATGTTCTTGATGCACAACGGAAAGAAATTATTCAAGCGCTTAATCCTATCGGAAGTACTGAAGAATCAAAGGATGGGATGGATTGCATACTTTGTGTTTATGATTTCGATAAAATGCTTTTACACTTTGCTGCTGCTAATAATCCCTTATGGTTAGTACGTAATGGCGAACTGACAGAATACAAAGCCGATAAAATGCCGGTAGGTAAATTTAACGAAGATGTTCGTCCGTTTACGCTGCAAACAATAGAACTTCAAAAAGAGGATACAATTTACACAACTACTGATGGCTTTGCCGATCAATTTGGTACGAATGGTAAAAAACTGATGAAGAAAAAATTTAAAGAAGAATTACTCAAAATTCACCATCGATCTATGGCTGAACAAAAACAACACTTAGATCAATTTTTCGAAACCTGGAAGGGTAATACCGAACAAGTCGATGATGTTTGCATCATAGGCGTTAGAATATGATGCAAAGTTTACCCTGAGCGAAGTCGAATGGGTGTTATTGGAGTTCGCATATAACAAATTCCAAATCCTGAATATTTTCAACCTTTCAGGATCAGGATTCAACTTAATAATTGCCGATCGATAGCATCACCAATGTACACCCCTCAATAGTTTCAATATTATTTTGTTCTAACAATTGTTCAAACTCCGAATTTTCTGTACCCGGATTAAAAATCACTCGTTTAGGCTTTAAGCCAATGATATACTCAAACCAAAATGGCTGATTTTTGGGCCCCACATATAGCGTTATTGTGTCAACATTATCTATATCAACTTTCCCATTAATGATTTTCAATCCATTTATTTCACCATCCCGAATACCAACAGGTATTACTTCATGATTGCGCCTTTGCAAGGCTATTGTGGCTTTATATGAATACCTGTCAGGATTATCAGAAGCACCTATTACCACTGTTTTTTTGCTCATTTTTATTATTTATTATTTCCTTCTGTAAATGATAAACCTACTCTAATGATCGGGCCATCGGCTAATTTTTCACCTTCTAAATATCCTGAGGTTTTATATCCTGCATTTATCATGAGACCAACCGAATTCTCTCTTGAAAATAAGTTTATAACAGCTGTTGCACCAACTGCTCCACCAAGTCCGCCTGATGTATAATATAATTTGTCACCTCCCAGCTGCATTGCCGGTTGATCCCATAGATCAGCAGATGTATGCACTGCAAAGTGCTTATTATTGATCAAATAAGAAAATTTTATGCCACCACCATTTGTCCGCGAAAGTATTCCATCACTTTTACGGTAATAAAATTCAATTAACTTCTTTTTATATAAAGCAAAATGTTCAGTATAAAATTCTGAGCCAAAGGGCGACAAACCTAAGCGGAACGAAGGCATATACCTTACAGCGCCAAATCTTATCATCGGAATTTTTGCATTTTCATTTCCTTTTATCAAGTAAGAAAAAAGATAATTAAATCCACCAATGTATGTCAAAGGATCTAAAAATGTTAATGCGGCTTGCTTTTTCAGAAGCTCCAAATTATATGCCGAAGTAAAAGGATTATTATTTCCGTTTATATAATTTACCTTATCAAGATAAGCAACTACATCGTTTCCTCCCTTAGCAGTTTTATAATCAGTGCTTAAAATATATGCGGTTATGTTATGCCTCCCGAATATATAAAGCATAAATTCCTGGTTGGAAATAGAATTGTTCAAAAACCATTTGCTGCGCAGTCTGTTTGCCAGGATAATACCGCCTTCCATTCCTCCAAAGGTTTTAGCAGATGACTCAACGTTAGAAATCAGCCTGTTCGGCCCATTAGCAGGCGATCCGGATTGCGCAAAGCCATTCCCCTTCCCTAAAGGAAAAGGCAAACTTAAATGATAGCTGCTTTCGGTCTGTCCATATTCTCTATACCGGCTCCCATGTCCAAAAACTTCATGTTGAACCAGGCCTCCTAAATAACTTAGATTGTAAGAAATAAATGATTTCCCTAATCGATAAGAGATCCCACCTAATTTTTTCAACGCAGTATTTTCTTCCGTTAATTTTAATGGAAGGTATTTATTTTCGAAACTATAAAGGGCTTTATGAAAGGTGATAATATTTTCGGCACCAACATCCTCTGAAAGCGTTTTATCAAAGCATAAGTAGTATTGCGCCTGCGGAAAAGCTATTTTAAAGATCAGCAGAAATAATACGGTTGTAAGATGTTTCATGTTTTACAGTTCCAGCCAGGGGCTTTTAATCCACTTCCATATAATCGAGATCCTTACCATGCGTTTCATCCAGAAAAAATGTTGCCATAATGGCAAGAGGAATAACAACCGCACCAACAATCATCGCTGATTGCACAATTCCTATACCCACCGACATATAATTCCACCATATTATCATCAATACCGTAGATCCCCTCACAAAATTAGGAACGGTAGTAGTAACGGTCGACCGGATGTTGGTACCGAACTGTTCGGAAGCCACCGTAACAAAAACGGCCCAATAGCCCATTGCTATTCCCATTACAAAAATGATGATATAAAACATTTGGGGAGAAACTCCTGAAGCTACAAAAAACCAGGAACAGAATGATCCCAGGCAAACCAGGGCAATGACCAGTGCCTTTTTTCTTGACTTTAATTTTTGACTGATAAAACCGGTTAAAATACTTCCAATAGCAGCACCCATATAATGAAACATAACAGATTTACCAGTATTTACGGGACCGGTCACGCCAAGCGCTTCACCAAATTCTTTTGAAAAAGTGACCAGGATACCAACTGCAAACCAAACAGGAACCCCTACAAATATGCAGCAAATGTATTTGAAAAAACGTTTTCCATTTTTAAACAAACCTATAAAATCCCCGCGTTTTACCGAAGAGGTTTTCATTTTATCAAACATTCCCGATTCATGAATATAAACGCGTAATAAAAGCAACACCAATCCAAGTCCTCCCCCAATCCAGTAGGCTTCTCTCCACCCCCATTCGGCCATATAAAAAGCCAGTACTGCTCCAAGAATTCCAATACCCGAAACAATACTGGTACCCCATGCACGGGTTTCCTTTGTCATCACTTCCGAAACCAAAGTAACGCCTATTCCCAATTCTCCGGCCAGACCAAAACCCGCTATTACACGCAGCCAAGCGTATTGATTAAGATTTTGAACAAAACCGTTTGCAATATTTGCCAATGAATAAAGTAAAATAGTAAGGAACAATGTGGATAATCGTCCTTTTTTATCACCTAAAACGCCCCATGCAATGCCACCAAGCAACATGCCTATCATTTGCATATTAATAAGGAAAATACCGGAATCTTTAATCTGGTCGGCTGGGATCCCAATCGCCTGCAAGCTCGGAACCCGAACAATACTAAATAGAATTAGATCATAAATATCAACAAAGTAACCAAGGGTGGCTATAATAACTACTATGTTGAAAGGATTGCTGCTTCCGTTTTTAAGCATAAAGCTGTTTTTTTGAGTGCTTAAATGTAATAATAAAAAGTCCTCTGGTTGTGAAATTTAAATTGGGATTCAGCTACCTGTTCATAGATTGTTAATTAAAATTTGTAACGCTTCCTGCTTTTGTTCGTACTAAGTCATATTCCGCTTTAAGTCTAACCTCTAAAACTTACCGCCATGATGAACACTACTTATACAAATGGGCCTCTCTCAGTTGAAAAAGAGAATATTCGTTCCTTAAGATTCCCGGCCAATGAAGTTTTAACATCAACAGATGAAATTAAGATCAGATACTCCGATCTGGAAAGAGCATTGAAACTTGGTAATCTGGAACACAATAAAATCAAGATCGTGTTTGAAGATGAGCATGGTTTAAAACAAGTAGAAACCACCGTTTGGGGAGTAACCGACAAACGGGTGATATTAAAACAAGGGGTTCTTATTCCAATCCACCGAATACACGAGATCAGGTAATTTTCCAATATTAGATACAAACAAACGATACGAATTGCCTTTATGGTTATTTGCTTACAACACTATGGCTATGCATGAAGGGAGCTGGGCCTAGTTAGGAAATAATTTTTATTTTAAAAGGTAATTAAATTTTTAATTAAAAAAGTTATACACATTATTTGTTAGTAACAAGTATTTTTATACCTTTGCCGACAAATATCGATAATTAGTCATAATATATATAGGTTTAATCTAAACTAAAACAAAAAAAATGAATAGCACATTAAACGAAAAATCAGAAAAAATCAAAAACAGTATTAAAGGTACTGCTGAGAAATCAAAAGAAACAATAAGAGAGATCATTGACTCTAACACAAAATATATTGGAGAGGCTTTGAATTCTAACAAAAAAATTGTTGATTCCATTAAAGAAAAATTAGATCAGCAAGAAATGGAAGACTCCGTTACAGATACATTAAAAAGCACTTTTGGAAAATCAGTTGAGCTTGCAGAAGACGCTCTTGACAGCATAATCAACTCATACACCAGACAAATGGAAATGAATGTTGATTTCAACACCAAGTTGGTTGATGCTCTTAAAGAATCAAACACTGCTCATCCTGAAAAAGTGTTGGAATTAATTCACGAAAATTTTGAAGCGTCACACCAGTTGACGATCAGAAATACAAAAGAGATACTTGATTTCTATAATAAGCACACGAACCTGGCTGTAAATTTCAATCAGAAATTTGGAGAAAGCATAAATGCTCAAATAGAATCACTTTTTAATCTTCAGAACAAAGGCTTGAATAAATTTACAAATTGGGCTTCTGAATGGTGGAAACAGGAAAGTAAAAAATAAGGCATACAACACTTAATTTGCAGATTTTAATCCCTCTTTCAAGAAGGATAAGAAATAAATAAGCATATTAATTGTTTTGTTATCAGCTAATTACAATTTAAAGCTGAATTAAAACGAATATATAGGTATATATTTTTATTCGAGTTAATTCAGCTTTTTTATGTTTTAATGAAGGGCTGCCAGTTAGTAAAATTATTTGAAAATATTATAAAAGTTATAAACAACGTCTGTTAGTAAGATATTTGTCTTACCTTTGCGGACAAATTAATCAAAAAAAAACCAAAAAAAATGACAACAGAAAAATTCACTGATGCAACAGAAACATTCAAAAAGAATGTAAGCGAAACAATGAAATGGTTACAGGATACCACTGCAACGATCATTGAAACTCAAAACAAACAAATGAAATCTGCAAGTGATATTTATAATAAAACTATGAATACTGCATTCGCAGGAATCAACAAAGATAATTTCAGTAGTTCATTCGGAGTTTCAGAAAAAGTTGCTGAAATTTTGCAAAAAAATATTGAAACGATCACAAATATGTCAAAAACTACAATGAAAACTGCAATGGATTTTGGTAAACAAGCCAGTTCAGAAACATTTTCAAAAGATTCAACAACAAAAATTGTTGATTCATACAAAAAGCAAGTAGAAGAGATCACTGCTTATAATAAAAAATCTTTTGAGTCATTAACAAAGCAGTTCGATTCTACAAAAACAACTTCTGCTGAATGGACTGAAAATTGGAAAAAAGAATTTGAAACTACTGTTGCAACTTCTAAAGAAAAGATTCAATCAATTGTTGATTCATATACCAAAGTTGCTACTCCTTCTGTTGAAACCAACAAAGAATTGTTCAACAAATTGAATGACCAAATGAACACTAATTTTAATACTAATTTAAAATTTTGGTCAGATCTAACAAATTCTTACAACACAAAAGGTTTTGAAACGAAAAATGTTGCTGATTTTTTCAAAAACAACACTTTCACCGGGACAAACGGAACTAAAAAACAAACGTCTACAACAAATAATTAATAAACAATTTAGCAGTAGGCAATTGAATTCAATTGCCTACTGCTAAAATTGCTTACTTGCTCAATTAGGTAAACAACCCATAAAAAACAGGTCAGATGAACATCACATTAAACGAAAAAGCTGAAAAAATTAAAAGCAGCATTAAAGGAACTGCTGAAAAATCAAAAGAAACAATAAGAGAGATCATTGTTTCAAACACAAAACACATTGGTGATGCTTTGGATACTAATAAAAAAATCGTTGATTCGATCAAAGAAAAATTGAATCAGCAAGAAATCCAGGATTCTGTTACTGATACTCTGAAAAGCACTTTCGGAAAATCAGTTGAATTAGCAGAAGATGCTCTTGATAGTATTATCAATTCATACACAAGACAAATGGAAATGAATGTTGATTTTAACACAAAATTAGTTGATGCTCTTAAAGAATCAAATAGCGCTCAACCGGAAAAAGTGTTGGAATTAATTCACGAAAATTTTGAAGCGTCACATCAGTTAACTATTAGAAACACAAAAGAAATCCTTGATTTCTATAATAAACATACAAACCTTGCTGTGAATTTCAACGAAAAATTCGGAGCAAGTATCAATGCACAAATTGAATCCCTATTTAATTTACAAAGCAAAGGTTTGAATAAATTTACAAACTGGGCTTCTGAATGGTGGAAACAAGAAAGTAAAGATAAAAAAGAAACTGTTTAATTTAAACCAAACAAACTAGAGTTTCAGGTTTCAGGTTCTGTGGTAAACAAACTTGAAATTTGAAACTTTTTTTAAAAACTTGAACTTATTTCTGATATTTTAAAAGTCATTTTATAGTAGCCACAACAACTAAAACCCAAAAATATGACTAACACTTACCAATCAAAAAGCAAGAAAAATATTTTGTGGTTATTAAGCACAGCTACATTGTGTTTTTTAGCAGTATCAAACAGTGCTTATGCTCAAAAAAAGCCAGCACCTGATAAGCTTTTAGCCGGAAAAATTTATACAATTGAACTGGCTGAACAAGGAAAAAAAGCCGGAGATCCTGAACCGGATGAACTAACCTTTAAATCTGATAAGTTTACATCAAAAGTAATGAAGCTCGATGAAAAATTCATGCCTTCAGCTTATACTGCAGAACTTGATACTACTGATGCAGCTAATAAGATAATTACTTTTGAAACTGAAAGTAAAAACGCAGATGAGGAACTTTTAAAATGGACAGGAACTATTACCGGAGAGGATATTGAAGGTACTGCTTATTGGACAAATAAAAAAGGTAAACTGAAAAAAGAATACACGTTTACCGGCACTTTAAAAGGTAAAAAGAAAAAATAAGATCAATTTGACAACCTCGCCCGAACCACTGTAATCAATCAGTCCGGCAGGTTCATTAATTTGACACATCTCCCCTACTGATACTTTTTCAGGAGGCAGATCTGTTAATTAAAATTCAAATTGACATATTTTCAAATTATAATATGAGCGCAGCAAAAAAGAAGATCATTCGGAATGTAAAGATTTCAGGCACCGGCTCTTATGCGCCTTCCGGAGTTTATACAAATGAATATCTTGAAACCATTGTAGATACCAAAGCTCCATGGATATATGAAAACCTGGGTATCAAACAAAGACATATTGTTGCAAAGGGAGAAACCACATCTGATCTTGGTGCAAAAGCAGCTCTCAAAGCTATTGCTGATGCTAAACTTACTCCTGAAGACATTGACCTTATAATTTTTGCCACTACCACGCCTGATATGAAGGCACCTTCCACAGCTTGTTTTGTTCAGGAAAAGATAGGTGCTTTTAATGCCGGAGCCTTTGATGTGGTAGCTGTTTGTACCGGTTTTTTATATGCGATCAGCCTGGCAACGGATTGTTTAAGCAATGGAAATTACAAACATATCCTTGTAATTGGAGCCGATACTTTTTCAACAATAACCGACTGGACACGCAGAGATGCTGTGTTTTTTGGTGATGGAGCAGGAGCAGTTGTTCTTTCCCGTGTAGATGATGAAACAGGTTTTGTTATTTCCAAAGTAGGTGCTGACGGACGTGGAAAGATGATCTGGCATATCCCTGCCGGTGGGTCACAACACCCGATTGATGAAAACACAGCAAAAGACCGTTTGCAATATTGGCAAATGGACGGAAAAGGAATATACAACACCGCTGTGCGCGTATTACCACAGGTTATTACAGAAGTATTAGCCGATTCTGGATTAAAAATGGATGATATCAAATACATGATCCCTCATCAGCCAAGTCTTAAGATCCTAAAGAAAACAGCAGAACTTATAAATTTTGATTTTGATAAAGTATTGACCAATATGGATGAATACGGAAATACTTCTGCAGCATCTATTCCAATTTTATTGGATGAGACCAATAAAGCCGGAAAGTTAACCCGTGGCGATACTTTATTATTTGCCGCTGTTGGGTCTGGAATGGCTTGGGGAGCAATGATACTAAAATGGTAGATGAAGAAAACAGAAATAAAAAACACTACAAAAATGAAGAGCAAGCCGAAAAGTCCGAAGTCTGAAATGAAAACTGAAAACACTAAAAAAGCAGAAAACACTAAAAAAACGGAGAATACTAAAAATACAGAAAAAACCGAAAAAACAAAAATGGAAGAATTAACAGAAAGTATCACAAAAGCAAGTCAGAAAATTATTCAAAATTATTTTGAAAATAAATCAGGCGGTAACCATGATAACAGGGATATTGCTCATACATTTGGTGAGCTAGGTACCAAGTTAATGAACGAGCCCAAAGAAATGGAGAAAGTTCAGGAGCTTTATAAAGGATTCTTTAACAGTCAACAGGAACTATGGAAACGGATTACTGATCGCCAATCTAAACCAGAAGAATATACTCCGGTTATTCAACCTGCCGAAGGTGATAAACGTTTCAAAGCGCCTGAATGGGATGAAGCACCTTATTACTTTGATTTTGTTAAACAAAATTACTTATTGGTTTCTCAATTAATGAAACAGATCATTGCTACTTCTGAGATAGATGAAAAAGTAAAAAAGAAATTGAACTTTTATTCTCAACAGTATGTTGATATGCTTTCGCCATCCAATTTTATTGCAACAAACCCTGAGGCAATAAAGTTAGCACAAGAAACAAATGGTCAGAGTTTAATAGATGGATTCAAAAATTTATTGACCGACATTGAAAGAGGTGGTATCACTCAAACTGATATGTCGGCATTTGAAGCTGGTCGCAATATAGCAACCACGCCTGGTGCAGTTGTTTTTGAAAATGAATTGATGCAACTTATTCAATACTCCCCTTCTACTAAAAATGTGTTTGAAACACCTGTAGTAATCATACCACCTTGGATCAATAAATATTATATTCTTGATCTGCGTCCTGAAAATTCTTTCGCAAAATTTGTGGTAGATCAAGGGTTTACAACCTTTATCATTTCCTGGAAAAACCCAAGTGCGGACTTACGTCACATCACTTTTGATGATTATGTGGAGATGGCTGCATTAAAGGCGTTTGAAGTTGCAAAAACGATCACGAAATCTAAAAAAGTAAATACTATTGGATATTGTTTAGGTGGAACGTTGCTTAGCACTTCACTTGCTGTTCTTGCTGCTCGTGAAACTAAAGAATCAAACCCTGTTAACACTGCAACATTCCTTGCCACAATGATCGACTTTTCAGATGTAGGACCAATGGGTGATGTGATTGACAATGCGCTATTAAAAAAATTAGAACGTGGCGAATTACTGGAGCAAGGCGTTATGCATGGCCATGATATGGAAAAAGCTTTCAATCTGATCAGAGCAAATGACCTGGTATGGAGCTTTGTAATAAATAATTATTTGAAAGGCAAAACACCTACGCCTTTTGATGTTCTTTATTGGACAAATGACAATACAAATTTGCCAGCAAAAATGTACTTATATTATTTGAGATATATGGTTTTAGAAAATAAGTTGAGCAGAAAAAATGCTTTGCGTATTTGTAATACACCTATTGATATTGGTAAGATAGACATTCCTGTTTACGTAATTGGACTTCAGGAAGATCATATCGCACCGCCTCAAACAACTTTTACAACAACAGAGCTTGTTAGCGGACCTGTTGAATTTATACTTGGCGGATCAGGTCACGTAATGGGTGTTGCTAATCCTCCATCAAAAAAGAAATACGGTTATTATTTAGATGGTAAACTGGAAAATGGATTTGCTGCATGGAAAGATTCAGCTAAATTTCACGAAGGTAGCTGGTGGACAGCATGGACTGAACGTCTTGCAAAAAAATCAGGAAAACAAATTGTAGCTGCTAAAACGTTGGGTAATGCTAAATTTAAAGTTATAGAAGCTGCTCCGGGCAGATATGTAAAAGAAAAATGTGCTCCTCATCATTCAGAAAATGGTAAGCATTAATTGAAATTACATTAGATTTCAATATTAGTTTTGATCGTTAAAATTAAGTTTCAGGTTTTATGTTTGTTCAACATAAAAGCCTGAAACTTTTTTTATGCGGTATACATCATAACAAGTATGATAATTTTCGCTAACTTTACTATGTGAAAAAGTTTGCTTACATATTTATTCTATTATCATGCTTTGGGTTTAGCCCCATCCATGCAGAATCTGTGCAAATTTTCAAGGCACAGTACACCTCTGAATTAAATAGATCTGAAAAAGGATCTATTCAAAAGACGCCTGCCCTTTCTTTAAATATAGTTGATTCGAAAGAGTCTGACCACAACCCATTTTCAAAAAAAAGAAAGAGAGCAAAAAAAGGTCTTTCACCAATCTTTTTTTGTCTTGCTGATCAAGTTCAACTTAAAATTATTTTTTTTGAAATTGAGTTAGTTTACGCTCCCCAGGTATTTCATTTCTCACAACTTCATCACGCCTATGGTGAACGTGGCCCGCCCACGATCTCACTTTCTTAAAACCCCACCATTTTATTTATTCATTTGGAACATGACGCAACGCGTTAGTTCCGCCTACAATTTTAATCATGAAAAGCTGGAAAGTTGTCATACGCTATTTCGGAGATACACTCGAAGTAATAATCGAAGCAAGATCTTATGCTGAAGCCTGTCTCTCAGCAGAGCGGATCTATTCAGGTTGCACTATTAACGAAATTTCCGAGATCAAATATTAAGAAGTATTCAAATTTTCTTACCGGGAGCATCAACATCAACCTTAGGGATATGTTGGGGTTTCTCCATATAACAATTTTGAAAATAAAGGTTCATTATTGAAAAAACGGAGCATTAATTTTAATTCTAATTAAAAATCTACCAATACACAAGTAGCATTAAACCATTGCTATTAGGCTGCTTCAGCCTTATATGCAACTAAAAAAAACTGCCACCGGAACATTAAATATGTAATGGGGAATATTTTTTTATGATTCATATTCGCAATTCGTATATTTGTCACCGATTTAAAATTTAGAATTTAATCTTTAGAATTTTTCAATATATTTTATGAGAGAGAAAAACAACAAAGTTGCATTAGTTACAGGCGGTACAGGTGGTATGGGCACTGCAATATGCGAAAGATTATATAAAGACGGATATACCGTAGTTGCCAATTACAAAGATTTTACAAAGGCAATGAAATGGAGAGAAGAAGCAAAAAAATGGCGTGATGACCAACTTAAAATGGGCTTCGATTTGAAAATTGTTCAAGGCGATATTTCAAATTGGAAATCTGCTGAAAAGATGATGAAGCAGATAAATGATGAAGTTGGACAAGTGGATGTTTTGATAAATAACGCAGGTATAACAAGGGATTCGGCACTTCATAAAATGACTCCGGAGCAATGGTATGAAGTTATTGATACCAATCTTAATAGTGTATTTATTTGCACACGCCTAGTAATTGAAGGTATGATCGCAAAAGGATGGGGACGTATTGTAAGTATCTCGTCTGTTAATGGACAAAAAGGACAATTCGGACAAACAAATTATGCTGCAACAAAAGCAGCCATGTATGGTTTCTCAAAATCACTGGCTTTGGAAGTTGCTAAAAAAGGTATTACTGTAAATACTGTTTCTCCGGGATATGTTGGTACAGCTATGGTAATGGCTATAAAAGAAGAAATACGCGATAAGATCATCGCTCAGGTGCCACAAGGGCGCTTAGGTTCACCGGAAGAGATCGCAGGTGCAGTGGCTTATTTAACGTCAGAGGAAGGACGTTATATTACAGGAGCCAATATTGCTATCAATGGTGGATTGCATATGTTCTAAGTTTAAATTCACAAATTACAAAACCCAACAAAATGAATATTGGTTTTATTCATTATTTGTTGGGTTTTTCTTTTTTTTAAATTGCAAAACCTTCAACAGATCAAATAATTTGACAACTACAACATCTTAAAATCCCCTGCCTCCATCAAATCTTCTTCAGTTAATAATCCTGCATCAATAATATCTGATTTGTATTGAGCACGTAGAGCTCTGATCCATCTTTTACCACGGTCTGACAGCTTAAAATCATCTGACATCAAACGGCCTCTCATTACAAGAATTCCCAGATCCGCGCCTTCGTATAGGTAGCCATCTTTTTGCGTGATCTGGAAAAAAAATGCTTCATTATCATCTACAACAGATTGCCGGTGGGCATCCATCTTTTTGAATTTTATTTTTCCGTTTTTTTTCATTTCCCAAATTCCGGATGGTGGGGCTTCGGTAACAATAGCCAATGTTTTTTTTGTATGCTTAATTATCAGTTGACTCCAACTGTCACTATTTTCGGGTTGTCCCCAGCGGTCAGTTAATTCCTTTACATCTATTTCGTAAGGAACATCCATCCATTCTAATAAGTGAAACAGAAAAAGAGGCACATCTTTCATCGCAAATAATGCGTGATTCGTTATTGAGCTTGCTCCTGAAATCCTTGGATTTAACTCTCCCAGATAAATTTCGCCATTATCCTGATCGATCAAAAAATCAAGTTCAAAATATCCTTTATATCCTTCCTTACGAAGCTGATCACCAAAAAGCTGAGTATATTTTGTTGCTTTTTCTCTTATGTCAGGAGTAAAGGCATTTGCATAAACTTCATTTCCACACCAGCCGCCTTTGTAAGGAGTTAATTCTTTAAAACCCACCAATTCGGTCATTAAAGGAGCAACCAAGGTGCCGTGTTTTGTAACGCACCCTTCAATTGCTGTTCCATAACAATTGATACGCTTCATTATTTTAACTTCTTTCTCCTTAATGATCTCTTCTTTGTGAAGATCAAATTCTTCTTCATTGGAAATAAAAAAAGTAGTATGTCCCGAATCTCCAAATGGGGTTTGAACCACTAAGTTTTTACCAAGTTTTTCAGAGACTTTACATAACTGAGCATAATTTTCTACGGAAGAGAGTACATAGGGAACACAAGCTACACCAGCCTTTTCAGCTATCCGGTTTGTATTTACTTTATTGTCGAGAAAAGTTCTAAGCTTAGCAGAAGGAAAACATACATCAAGCCCCAATGCTTTTGCAGCCTCTTCTGTTTTTTCATTGAACATCAAAAACAACGCTTTTCCAGCGTTTCCATCAACACTCCTTGATTTTATATAATCTTTTACTTCTGTATGTTGAAGTAAGTAGTTGTTTATGTCCTCAATGCTTTGGAATTCTTCGTGAGGCATCTCTACTTTTGGAGAAAATAAATTAGGATGCAAGCCGTCAAAAGAATCAATATGACTGATGTATTTAAAATTATTTATCCATTCATCAATCCCTAATAAATTAAAGCTGGTAGCACTTATAAAATAAATAGGTGTTTCATTTGACTTGAAAAATTGTTTTATTTCCGCTAATCCTTTTAATGTTTTTTGTTCTTTTGGTGCCATTGGCTATTTGGTGCTTTAGTATTCGTTTTGCTGGATATTATGGTACGCTGATCAATTATGATGTTTATGAAAAAAAATGATTTAAGTACTATATGATTTTATGCTATTAACAATAAGAATTATTTTAACCATAGTCGCCAAAGGCGAATCATACATAAGGCTTGCGTTATAAAAATCATTTTTAATCATAACGATCCGCGAAAATCTGCGTACCATACTACACAGTACATATCTTATTTCTTAGCTTTAGCTTTACTCTCGTTTAACTGCATCATCGCTGCCATTGCAGAAATTGTATTTTTACGATTCAGCGCCTCTTCAGTAAATACTTTCAACCCAAGTTCAACACGATAACCATGAATTTCCTTTACGTCCAAAGCGATCATGAACCTGATAATTTCTTCACTAACAACTTGTCCCGGCACTAATATTGGAAAGCCCGGTGGATAAGGTATTACAAAGGAAGTGGAAACCAATTCTCTTTTTTTCGCTAACTCAGCTAAACACTGACTCAAAGGAACGTAATCACACAATTCCTCTTCATACGCTAAAAAAAATGCTTCCCTGATATTTCCACCCGGTACTCCGGGCGAAGCCTGAAATGAACGATGAAAATAGCTGAAATCAGGTAATGGCGGCACATCATTTATCAATGATAAAATCTGCTTTTGTGAAATTTCAGATTCCCTTTTATTTAATGAACGGTTGCTTTCATCCAATTCATCAGCAATTTGTAATAAAGCATTTATCAAAAATGTAACACTGCCACGTGTGGTGCCAATATTGGTCATTAATAAAACCGTGTTGCGCGAAGTTTTATTTACCTGGATATTGAAGCGATCCATTAAGTAAGTATTCTTAAACGCATCTCCTGTTATTCCTGCTTTTCCAACTGAAAGAGTAATTTTTGTCGGGTCCAATACAAACTCATCTTTCTCCCAGGATTCTTCCATCCGAGCCCACCCATCTTCAACAGTATAATATTCGTTTGGCCCACATTCACGGTACTCTTCAGGTATCGTGTCTTTTACGGTAAGTATGTGAAAGTACTTGTTTAATTTAGGATGGTTTTGTACCGTAGAACGCACGATCATTGCCATCTCAATACTTTTTTCAACTAATTCATACCCTTCCAATTCAACCTGCCTGCGCCCTGCATCCATTGATGCTAATATCTGATAGTTAGGTGAAGTAGTGGTATGTGTCATATAGGACTCCTGAAAATTATCTGCAACCCTGCGGCTATATTCTTCATCCCAGATCTGTATCATCGATCCCTGGCGGAAACAAGAAAGTGTTTTATGTGTACTTTGCGTTGCATACACCCTTATCTTAACCTTTTCAGGGTCGGGCATAGAGGGCATTTCATTGGGTTTTAATCCGGCAATATGTTCTTTGTACTTTGCCTTATACTCTTCGCTCCGGTATTTATGAAATAATTTTTGTGCCACATACATTCCTGTTCGTTGCTTGTAGGTGTATGTAAAACTTGCAAATGCAAACCAGGCTTCATCCCATAAAAAAACCATATCGGGTTTAATGGCAAGTACTGTTTCCATTACCTTTTCAACATTATATACCAATCCATCAAAAGTACAATTGGTAAGTAATAACATTTTTACTTTATCTAATCTGCCTGCTGTCTTTAATGCGATCAGTTTTTCTTTAATAACTCTCAATGGCACTGCGCCATACATCGAATATTCTTCAATAGGATAAGAATCTAAATACGCAGGAAATGCACCTGCTAATACAAGTCCATAATGATGCGACTTATGGCAATCTCTATCTACAAGTACAACATCACCCGGTTTTATTAATGCTTGCTGAACAATTTTATTTGCTGTGGATGTTCCGTTGGTAACAAAAAATGTATGCTCTGCTCCATACGCTTTTGCGGCTTTTTCCTGAGCTTTTTTTAATGGACCTTTTGGTTGTAAAAGCGAATCAAGACCTCCGTTAGTTGCCGATGTTTCTGCTAAAAAAACATTTCTTCCATAAAACTCACCAAAATCAGCTATCCATCGCGATTTAAATACGGAGTTCCCTCTGGAAATCGGCAATGCATGAAACACACTTGTCGGTTTTTTGGAGTATTCTGTTAATGCCGTATAGAAAGGCGTTTCGAAGCGTTCATTTATTCCACTTACAATTGTTAAGTGAAGCTCCTGAACATCTTCCATCCGATAAAATATTCTTCTGAATGCCTTTAATGTTGAATCTTTTAAATGAGTTAATGAAGTATCGGTGATATAATAAATATCTAATTCAGGTCGGAACTGATGGATATATTTCCCTAAAAGAGGCCCCATTTCGGCATCCGTAACATTCGACAGATCAATTTTTAAAACATTTTGAATAAATGGTTTTATGAGTTTAGTAATATTTGTTGAGGAATGTAAAGGTGCATATCTGATACATGCTGCTTGTATGTTGTAATTAAAAAAAAGACATATTAAGGCATCCTGAAAGGAATGCTGCACCACGAGATCATATGTTAAAGAACTATTGGGATTAATAAGTTCCTTTATTTTATTTTTAAGGACCAGCTCTTCATTAGCTGACATGTCTTCTACATAGAGTACTTCAAAATAATTTTTTTTTGAGCCGCTCGAATGTTTATCTTTTTTACTATCGAGAGGAATGCCCGCATTAAAATTTTCACCCAACATCTCCGGGTGTGTCCTGTAGTTATCACTTACCAAAAGTTGAACTATTTCAGCAACCTGATTGCTAACGGCTTTTAATTCGCCCTTTTTAACAGATTTAATTATTCTCCTGACAAGAGTTGACCCCGGAAAAGAAAAATACTGCTCTATGCTTAATAAGTTTTGGAGGATTTCGTTCAATTCACTTAAACGCTCATCTAATAATGTTTCATTGGATTGAATACGGGTTATCAGATTACTTTTTTCTTTAAGCTCATTCCACAAATCAATTCTTAACTGATTTATATTGTAATGTTTTGAATTCATCTATATAATTTGAAAATGTGTTAATTTAAAAATGTGCTAATTTTAGTTTTTAGATGACGAAATAATTTTGGATAGAATTTTTAATATGTCCGATATTTTTTTTTGCATGTCTTCACAATTAGGATATGACTTGGAAAGATGGCATAACAATAACCAATATTCTGTTTCTTCTGCTTCTTTTGCAGCAATTTTCATTTTATGAATAAAATCCTGTTTGCTTTCTGCATTTTGAGCTTCGCGAACATTTGCGCCTATTGATGTTCCTGATTTTAAGATTTGATTTGCAATTACATATTTCCTTTTCGACTCCAACAACTCTGCATACTCAATAATTAGGAGCGCAAACTCAAGTGTTTTTTCTACAATAATATTCGGTTTATCATTTTGCATATCGGGACATTTTCAAATTGGTAAATTTTCAAATTTTCAAATTAATTAGTGTTTGGAGTGAAGAGCCAGCCTGTTTCCTTCTGAATCAATAAATAAGGCAAAATAACCTGCAGTATCACTTAGGTAGCTCTTTTCCATTACCACCCTGCCACCAGCTTCATTTACCTTCGATAACACATTATTTAAATCAAATCCGCCATTTAAATAAATTAAAGGACCAATTTCGCTGGGTACACAACCTTGTCCGGTCACTATTGCGCCTCCTATACCGTTTTCGGCAGGGAAAAAGCCCATAGCAAATCCATTAAGCTCTACTGTAGTAATTTCGATCCCATAGATATAATTAAAAAAAGCAACTGATCTGTAATGATTATAGGCCGGGATCTCAAACCAGGTCACAAAATCTTTGAATTCGGATTGCTCTTTCAATTTCAATAAATTGGCTTCTTTTATTTTATCTTTTAAATTGACGGTGGATCCCATGCCTTTGAATATTTGTTTTTAATACTATTGCGTCCTGAATTATAGCAGGAACCTTCAATTTGAAATTTTTTGCCGTTATTCGCAAACTTCTATATTTGGATTTGTTGACGTTTTTTCACCAATTAACTTTTATCCATAATTCGTTTTAAATATAGTAATTAAAATACACCCTCGATTATTTAGAAGCAGAAAAAATTAGTGTTATGTTGATAAAGATAAAGAAAGGTATTTAATACAAATTCAAATAAAACTCTAAATTTATAACCTCTTAGAAAAGTAACAAATAAAATTCTTAGAAAACATTTTGGCAACAGCACTCGAAAAATTAAAGACAAATTATTGGTTTCAATCTATTCTGAATAGCTATAGTTTGATGTTTTTTTCTTTAAATAATATTCTTGCCGCTATTATTTTAATAGTGACCTTCTTTTCACCCTATGTAGGGTTGTCAGGCTTGGCAGCAATCGTTCTAATAAATCTATCGGCCTATTTTATAGGATTTAACAGGGATGAAATACTGAACGGACTTTTTGGTTTTAATGCCTTATTTCTTGGCCTTGCTTTGGGGTATGAGTTTTCATTTAACCTACCCTTTCTAGCATTATTTATAACAGCGGTTTTGATCCTGCTTCTAATTACGGTATGGCTGAAAGGATTGTTTTCTCTATACAATTTGCCATTTTTATCATTTCCATTCATTATTACGTATTGGATCATTTCCTTAGCTGCGTCTAATCTTACAAATGTATATTTGGATGAAGATCACATTTATATTGCAAATGAACTAATACGTAATCAATCCTCGTCATTTTATCAAATCATTCATTCGTTCGACAACATCAACGTTTTCCCTATTATTCTTATTTACTTTAAAACTCTTGCAGGCACTTTTTTTCAAAGCAGTGTTTTGGGAGGTATGTTAATAGCAGCCGGATTACTTTACTTTTCCCGTATTGCTTTTTCCCTGAGCCTTATCGGTTTTTCTTCCGCCTTTTTTTTCTATTCAATATTTGGTGCGGATGTAAATGACTTAAATTATAATTTACTTGGATCCAACTTTATGTTCCTCGCAATTGCAATTGGTTGCTTTTTTCTAATTCCAAACACCTATAGTTATATTACCGTTCTAATTCTAACACCTATACTAATGTTGGTATTATTATCATTTGGTAAAATGTTGGCAGTTTTTCAACTCAAAGCCTTTACCTTTTCATTTAGTGTTATCTGTACTGCTTTCCTCTTTACATTGAATCAACGATGGTTTCAAAAGTATTTACATGTTGTTACCATTCAGTATTTTTCAGCAGAAAAAACCATTTATAAATACCTGAATTCCATTCAACGGTTCAAAAATGAACATCTACTTAAGATCATACTTCCTTTTTCAGGAGA
This sequence comes from Bacteroidota bacterium, assembly GCA_040388745.1. Classification (GTDB taxonomy): domain Bacteria; phylum Bacteroidota; class Bacteroidia; order 2-12-FULL-35-15; family 2-12-FULL-35-15; genus 2-12-FULL-35-15. Next base: position 30,264 of record JAZKBF010000039.1, read on the forward strand.
ATGGAATGTAAGCCAGGGCTATGACGGAAAAATAACGCATTTAGGTGATTGGAGTAAAGCCTTGGATTTTGTTATTGTTGATTCGAAATCCAAGACCTATCATGAACCATCCAACTACAGAGAAGGTTTTTCCACAGAAAATTTTTACTGTTATAATAAAGAGATATTTTCTCCTTATGATGGTTATGTATATGACATCATTAATACTGTTGAAGAAAATGATGTCGGGGAAATAGATACAGCACATAACTGGGGAAATACTGTTATTCTGAATCATCTCAATGGATTGTTTTCACAAATAAGTCACATTAAAAAAGATTCATTTAATGTTTTTATCGGACAATACATTTACAAGGGTTCATTTATTGCAACATGCGGAAATTCGGGACGTTCGCCTGAACCGCATATCCATTTTCAATTACAAACAATTCCCACAATTGGTGCAAAAACATTAGCCTACCCTATTTCTTATTTTATTGAGCGGGATGGGATGGAAAAAATTTTAAAAATTTCAGAAGTTCCTAAAGAAGGTTCTTTTATCAGTAATGTGCAGGTAAATGAGTTATTGATCTATAGCTTTTCATTTTTACCGGGACAAAAAATTACCTTTCAAAAGGAAAACACCGCTTCTACCATCACCTGGGAAGTTTTTACAGATGCCTGGAACAGAACGTATATTTATTGCGAAGAAAGTAGATCATACGCTTACTTTATCAATGATGGTGTAATGTTATACTTTACCGATTTTGAAGGAGATCGTAAATCATTGTTGTTTAATTTTTATCTTGCTGCATACAGGCAGTTGCTTGGATATTATGAGAATATTAAAATAAAAGATAATGTTCCTTTAATTCATTTCAATAGTAAATGGATCCAGTTCTTTCAGGACTTTGTTGCTCCTTTTTATCTGTTCACAAAAGCAAATTTCAGTTCCACCTTTACTTATGCTGATAATATTTATGCTCCACAAAAATTAATTATAAATGCTGAAATTGAAACTAAACTTATAAACTATACATTTAAAAAAGTTAATTTTGAATTTGAATTAAAGGACAATAAAATTCACCGTTTCACTATTCATGGTAAAAACAAAACCGAATCTTATATTTGCTCACCAAAATAATTATTTTAAAAACAAAATCAATTAAGAACATAAAAACTAAAACCAAAAAAATGAAACTTCTAAAAAGATCGATCAGCTTTCTTGTAATTTTATCATCATTAAATTTACATGCTCAGGACAAGGCATTAATGAATGCTTTTAGCCAATCTTACGACTATGAAGCAATTCAAAAATACGAAGTGGCAATATCAACACTTAATGCAGTTTACAGTCCAACATCGTATGAAATTAATATCCGTATGGGATGGTTAAATTATCTTGCAGGTAAACATAAAGAATCTATTACCTTTTATCAAAAAGCGACAGCTTTGATGCCTGCTGCTACTGAGCCTTTGTGGGCCATCATTAATCCACTGACTAAATTAGAAAACTGGAAAGAAATTGAAAAAACCTATCTTTCTATTTTAAAATTAGATTCAAAAAATACAACTGCAAATTATAATTTGGGCCTGATCTATTATTATCGTAAAGATTATGTAAATGCAAAAAAATACTTTGATACCTCTTTAAATCTTTATCCTTTCGGATATAATAATATGATAATGAGTGCCTGGACAAATTACTTCCTTGGAAATAAAAATCAAGCTATAACTTTATTCAATAAATCATTATTATACAGTCCTAATAACAAATCGGCTTTAGAAGGATTAAGTTTGATCAAATAACAAAAAATATCAATTTCGAAATTCCGGGAGACGATTTAGAATCGTCTCTCTTCAACCGAATGTATAAACTATTTTTATTTATTTTTCTATCTTTCTTTTTTGCCAAGGGGCAGGCTCAGACCATGGCCAATTCAGCCATTGTTGATCAAAATAGCACGGAGCTATATTTTGATGAAAACTGGACTGGTCTAGCAAAATATGGAGAAAAAGCTATTGCAAACGGATACGATTATTTTTATTTACGCAACAGAATAGGTATCGCCTATTACCAACAAAAAAAGTATAAAAAAGCGGTCAGGCATTTTGAAAAAGCTGTTAAATTTAATTCTGGTGATAAACTTGCACTCGAGTATCTTTATTACAGCTATATTTTTTCCGGCAGGGATAGCGAAGCGCGGGCATTAACATCTTTGTTCCCGGCAAAATTAAGGTCTCAGATAAATCCTCCCAAAAACAAAATTATTGAAAGCGTTTATTGTGAAGGGGGGCTTGCATCAGGCAATCTATATAATATATATAAAAACACCGATATAAATGGGCCGGCAAATATTTATGGCGAAGCAACTATCACCAATAGCATGCAATACTGGCATTTCGGCTTAAATCATCAGCTGGGTAATAAATTATCTATTTATCATGGTTATAGCAATATCAAAATAGATCTGACAAGAAGGATTGGCATTTACCTGAAAGACACTCTTGACAATTATAGTCTGACACAGCACGATTATTACTTAAGCTGCATTCAACAATTTAAACACTTTGCCCTTTCTCCGGCTGTTCATTTTATTAATGTGAATTTTGGCAAATTAAATGCAAGTAAAAACCTATTCACCAATAAATATGTTTTTACTAAAAAAGACACCTCATTTATAAATTATGCAAGTTCTGTTTCGCTAATAAAAAACATTGGAATTTATACGTATAATTTATCCACAGGATTTGCTCAATTAAACGGACTTACTCAAATACAAGCCGGACTGGCCCTTACCTATTATCCTTTTAAAAATACAAACATTTATGGAACTTCCTCGCTCGTTTATTTGAATGAAAACTACACGAATCGTATTATCTCCATACAAAAAGTAGGATTTAAAGTAATGCCAAAACTTTGGACAGAAATTGGGGTAACATATGGAAACCTTCAAAACTATAGCGAAAATAATGCTTTTGTTGTTTTTAATACCGGAGATAAAATTTTGTATAAATGTGGAATTTCTATTACATCTCCTTTATTAAAACATCTTGAATTCTCCATGCGTTACGATTACTTTAACCGGGAAAACACCTATTATCGCACGAATGATCTATTTAAAACAGAGTCATTTACAATTAACTATAAAACCCAAACAATAATAGGAGGAGTAAAATGGAAAATCTAAAAAAAATTATATTTATAACATTGATAGCATTTTCCTCCATAAATGCTATCTATTCGCAAGAAGGATCACAACAGGAAGCTTTTAACAACAGTTACACTTTTGAGTATAATGGTGAATATATGAAAGCAGTTGAAGCAATAAAAAAAGGTTATAACGAAAAATCGTACGGGACCAATTTGAGGGCAGGCTGGTTGAACTATGAAGCGGGACTTTATATAGAATCCCAAAATTATTATAAAAAAGCAATTGCATTACAATCAAATTCACTGGAAGCAAAATTTGGCTATATATATCCTGCAACAGCCTTAGGCAATATGGATCAGGTAATAGCACAATACAAGAAAATCCTGGAAATTGACCCACAGAATACAACAGCAAACTACAAAATGGGATTAATTTTTTACGATAAAAAAGATTTTAAATCGGCTTATAATTATTTTGAAAAAGTAGTAGATCTTTACCCTTTTGGATACGATGCGTTATTAATGTATGCCTGGTCGAACTATCAACTTGGAAAAAATAAGGAAGCAAAAATCTTATTCAAAAACGCCATGTTGTTATCGCCTTACAATCAATCTGCAATAGATGGATTAGGTTTAACTAAGTGAGTTCAAGTTAAAAGCATTGTAATGCTGAACTTGTTTCAGTATCTAAGAGATTCAGAAACAAGTTTCGGAATGACCTTTCTTCATGACTTTTTAGCGGTTGGGTCTCTCATCTCAATACTATCAAGGATTCTTCGTAAATTTGTATATTATCACTTAAATTATTGATTAAATGGCTAAACCTAGTTTTGATGAAATTTATATGGAATTGGCAGAAAACCTTGCTATGCGCTCGCATTGTGTAAAGGCAAAAGTTGGTGCTGTTCTTACAAAAGATACACGCATCATTTCATTAGGATATAATGGCCCACCTGCAGGCACCCACAATTGTGATGAAGTATGGCCGGATGTTGGATGCCCCAGGGATAGTAAAGGCAGCTGTTCTTTAGCTCTGCATGCCGAACAAAACGCCATTTTATATGCAGCAAAAAGTAATATCTCTATTGAAGGCTCTACTCTTTATGTAACACTTTCACCATGTATCTCTTGTGCCAGGGTCATATTTACCATCGGCATTAAAAAAGTATATTACCTGAATTCTTATGCCGATTTTAAAGGCTTACAAAGTGATGAAGGTGTTGATTTCCTCCAAAAATTCGGAGTAGAAGTGGTGAGGTATATTAAAAAACAAGAAGCAATTTAACAGTAGGAATGTTGAAATTATTAATATTTAATTTTAACAAAAAATGGCTTAATTAACCGCTGCTGCACCAACAGGTAATTGTAAAATTGTATTCAAATACTTATATTTGTATAAGTAAATTGCCTATTGATTAATTGTATAATTGCCTAACTAAAAATAATGAATCGCCCAAAAATTTATGTTTACCTTCCTATAATATTTGCACTTGTTTTAATTCTTGGAATTTTTATTGGAACTACTTTTCACCTTAATAATAATCTTGGAACTATTTCGGTTGATCCTAATAACAAGTATAATAAAATAGAAGAAATATTACACTACATTCAACAGGAATATGTTGATACAGTGAATAATGAACAATTAGTTGAAAAAACGATTGTGTCGATGCTTCAAAATCTTGATCCGCATTCCAGTTATATTTCTGCCAATGAATTACAAGCCAATAACGAACCACTCAAAGGAAATTTTGAAGGAATTGGTATTGAATTTAACATTGTGGAAGATACTATATGTGTAATTGCAGCTATTCCGGGAGGTCCTTCTGAAAAAGTGGGTATACAAGCCGGTGACAAAATAGTAAAAGTAGATGGCAAAAAAGTTGCGGGGATAAAAATCACCAACAAGGATGTTCTGGATAAACTAAAAGGGAAAAGTAAAACAAAAGTAAAAGTGGCGATTAAACGTGGAGGAAAACTCCAATTACTTGACTTTACAATTACACGCGGTACCATCCCAATATTCAGTATTGATGTAGCCTATATGGTGAGTCCTAAAACAGGATATATTAAGATCAGCCGTTTTGCAGCCACTACATATGACGAATATCTTAAAGCATTTGATAAATTAAAAAAGCACGGGATGCAACAATTGATTGTTGATTTACGTGGAAACGGTGGCGGATATTTAAATACTGCAGTTGATATTGCTGATGAATTTTTAAGTGATGGGAAGGAAATAGTTTATACCCAAGGGAAAGCGCGTCCGCGAAAAGGCTACCAGGCAACTGACCAAGGAAATTTTGAAAGTGGTAAATTGATCATATTAATTGATGATGGCTCTGCATCGGCAAGTGAGATCCTGGCAGGAGCTGTTCAGGATAACGACAGGGGAACTATTGTTGGCAGACGCTCCTTTGGAAAAGGCCTGGTTCAGGAGCAAAGTGAATTCAGTGATGGATCGGCAATTCGGTTAACTATTGCACGTTATTATACGCCAACAGGGCGTTGCATCCAAAAACCATATACTGAAGGTACAGAGGCTTACTATAATGAAGAATACAATCGTTTACAAAGTGGAGAGCTTGAAAATGCAGACAGTATGAAGATCGCGGATTCATTAAAATTTGTAACTCCGGGAGGTAAAATTGTATATGGCTGCGGTGGCGTTACTCCGGATGTATTTGTTCCACTTGATACCGTTGGTCGTTCACGCTTTCTAAGCGAAGTGCTTTACAGTGGCCTTGTAAATGATTTTGCTTTTGGTTATGCTGACAGGGAACGAAAAAAACTTAATGAATATAAAACCTTTCAAAATTTTAACACCTCATTTGTTATAACACCTGCCGTTTTTGATGAGTTTGTGGCCTATTCCAAAAAGAACAAAGTTGTAGGAAATGCTAAACAAATTAAAGCTTCCGAAGAAATAATAAAAACACAATTAAAAGCCCTGATCGCACGTAATATCTGGAGTAGCGAAGGGTATTATCCGGTGATCCAAAGTAAGGATAATGTTCTTAAAAAGGCAATTGAATTGATGAAATAGAAAAAAACAGCACAAAAAAAAAGCATTCTTGTTGAAGAATGCTTTTTTTTGTACTGTAAAATAGAATTAGTGTTTTTCTTCTACAGCTGGAGCAACTGGTTCTACAGGAGCAACTGGAGCAGCTGAATCTAAAGCAGTAGTCATAGATTGACTTGCAGCGTTAAATAAAGAATCCATTTTTGCTTTTGCTTCAGCTTCCATTTTGGTTTTTTCTTCAGCGCTTGGTCCGCAAGCAACAATACTCATTGCAACCGCAACAAATAATAAAGTAAATACTTTTTTCATTTTTGTTTGTTTGTTTAAATTTATTATTAGATATCTGAGTGCAAAGGTAATAATAAAATCAATTACATCCATCACTGATTTTGAATTAGTTGATGAATTTGTTGCTTTAAGTGCATAAAAAACAGGGATTTACATAACAAAAAGGTGATCACACTGTTTTTAAAATACCATTACACTAGCTGATTCCATTGAAAAGTGTTCGTTTTTTTCATCTAAATTTTCAAGCCAGACCGATCTGTCTAAATATTTAGATTTTTTTATTGGGGGCAGGTGATCTTTATCAAGTCGTTTTTATAGTCAACAAACCAAAATGTTGTACCTTTGGCGGGCAATTAAAACAAAAAGTTTAACCTAAAAACTCTGTAAAACATGGCTTTTGAATTACCAAAATTACCGTATGCATACAATGCATTAGAACCTCATATCGATGCCCGCACAATGGAAATTCACCACAGTAAGCATCATCAGGCATATGTAACAAATTTAAACAATGCAATTGCAGGCACTGATGCTGAAAAATTAAGCATTGAAGAAATTTGCAAAAACATTTCTAAATATCCGGTTGCTGTTCGTAATAATGGTGGCGGACATTATAATCATTCATTATTCTGGACCCTTATGGCACCAAATGCAGGTGGTACACCTTCAGGTGACTTAGCTACTGCTATTGATACAGCTTTTGGCTCTTTCGAGGAATTTAAAAAACTATTTGCTGCGGCAGGCACTACTCGTTTCGGGTCAGGCTGGGCATGGTTAATTGTAAAAGACGGAAAACTGGTTATCAGTTCAACACCAAATCAAGATAATCCGTTAATGGATGTTGCTGAAGTAAAAGGAACACCGGTATTAGGAATTGATGTTTGGGAACATGCGTATTATTTAAATTATCAGAACAGACGTCCTGATTACATTGCAGCTTTTTGGAATGTAATTAACTGGACTGAAGTAACGAAATTATATAAAAACGAAATGGCCAAATTGTTAAAAGAGGCGAAATAAGTTATTAATGATAATTGAAGATTAAAATAAAAGAGGTTGAGGTAACTCATCCTCTTTTTATTTTTTAATAAATGTACAAAACCATAAATTCCATATTCGTTTTAATGCTGATGTTCGTTGCTTTTTCTAACGCTTCAGCAAACTCATCTTGCATATCTTATGAGGAAGATAGTGTTGCAATATGCGAACTGGCAATTCAACCTGGAGATTCTATTCCAAATTCAATCTCAACAGATACTTTAGTGCTTCAATTAAACCAAAAAGAAGGTATGCTTGCATCTGCATTGCCTTCAGATGATCTGAAACAGAAGAAACGGGTATGTGCATTTTTTGCCTTTCCTTTCCCTTTTGGCTTTGTTGGGGCTCACCGCGTTATGTTGGGCACTAAACCATGGATCCCCATCGTATACGTTGCTACGTTTGGCGGTTGCTTTGGCCTGCTTCCTTTAATTGATTTTTTAGTGATTTTAAATGCGAAGGATATGGAGCAATATGAAAACAATCCAAATCTTTTTATGTGGATCAAATAGTTACAAATAAACAAATCTTGACGAATTTACGAAATGGCGTGTAAAAAAAACAGCAATTACAGTTTCATAAATTTGTTATTAGTAACCATAAGGAGCAATCTGTATATTTGGAATGATTTCATTATTTATAACAAACATAGATTCGCAAATTCGTAATAATTCGATATTAGTAACCTGTAATTCGTAGAAGTATGAAAGTAGGTTTGTTTTTCGGTTCGTTCAATCCTATCCACGCAGGCCATTTGGTGCTTGCTAATTATATGCTTGAATATACCGATTTGGAGCGCATCTGGTTTGTTGTTTCGCCACATAATCCACTAAAAAAGAAAAGCACACTACTTGATGAAAAGCAGCGTTTGCAACTGGTGGATCTTGCCATTGGAGATAATTCAAAATTAAAAGCAAGCAATATTGAGTTTAACCTCCCGCAACCATCTTATACTATTGTTACTTTAACCTACCTGAAAGAAAAATATCCTCAACACGAATTTGTACTCATAATGGGAGCCGATAATCTGGATAGTTTTCATAAATGGAAAAATTACGAGGAAATTTTAAAGCACCACCAACTGTATATTTACCCAAGGCCCGGGAGTGATGGTGGAAACCTAAAAGATCATCCTCAAATAAAATTGGTAAATGCTCCATTAATAGAAATATCATCTACCGCTATCCGACAAGCAATAAAAGAAAAAAAGGATATGCGTTATTTTATGCCGGACGCTGTTTGGCAATACATTAAAGAAATGCATTTTTACGAAAAGTAAACTGTTTTGAAGAAATTGTTTATAAATTCTTTTTGAAAAATAAAACAATACGTCCTACTATCTATTTCAAATAATAAATTCAACTCATTCTCAGGCCATCATTAATGATCATCCATCTATTAGTTGATAGTTTTAAAAATAAGTTCAGCTGGTTTGTCCGGATGTTTCTTCTATCTATTCTATTGATCGCTTGTAATCAACAACCTCAAAAACAGGAAACAGAAAAGGAACTAAAAAAAGACACATCAAAAATTCTTTCATTAATAAAAGCCCTTCCTCAAAAAAGCTCTCTTCCTAAAAAAGAATTTGTGAGAATTTACAATGACAATGCGCGCTTCATTGCAGGAATGAAAAGTGAAGAAGGAAGTGACTTTTCAAAGTTCGAAAAAAATCAGGATTGGAAACAGTATGCTGCATGGTATAACAATACCTGGGCTCGCTTAGAAAAAGGTCAGTTGCAAAAAATAAAATCATGGGCAGGGCAGGAATTGGTATTTAATAGTTCCTCCACTGTTTCTCAACAAAACAATTCAAATAATGAGTCGCAATCACCCACCATTTTTTATCCTTTCAGCGGGGCTGATTTTTTATACGCAACTACACTCTTCCCTAATGCTGATCAATATGTTATGATTGGCCTGGAACCAGTAGGCAAAGTTCCGGATATTAGAAAAATACCTGTCGATTTCTGGGAAAATTATTTTCTTGCTCTTCGCACAGCACAGGATGACATCCTCACTGCTTCTTTCTTCAAAACCAAAGACATGAAAGTGGATTTTCGGATCCAGGAACTAAAAGGGACATTACCAATATTAATGATCTTTTTAACCCGTACAGGAAATAAAATCATCACTATGGAACCGGTGCAAATAAACGATAGTGGAAAAGTTGTTGAAAGCAGATTTGAAAAAATTGCTAATCATCAGTTCAGCCAAATGAATGGGATAAGAATTACATTCGAAAAAGATAATGAACAAGCCGCGGACTCTGTTAATCTGGAAAATGACGGTGAAAAAGTAAATGTACAAAAGACACTTTATTATTTTTCAATTGATCTATCAGATAATTCCCTGATAAAAAAACCGCATTTTGAAAGTTTCTTAAACAATTTTGGAGGAGTGATCACTTTTATTAAATCAGCATCTTATCTGATGCATCAAAATGATTTTTCAATGATCCGGAAATCAATTTTAAATCACAGCAGTATTCTTCTTCAAGATGATTCAGGTATTCCTTTGAAATACTTTACTGATAGAGGTCCCAATGGACTTGAACAAACTTGGTCAGAGTTAACATTTTATGGTGCCTACAAAGAGCCAATCCGTTTATTCAAAAATTTTTATCAGGAAGATCTGAAAAAAAATTATGCAGATACCACAAAAACAAAACCTCTTCTTTTCAGAATTGGCTATCAAACCCCAACAAATAAATCAAATCTGTTGCTTGCAAAAAAAGCAATCATCAAATAATTCCTGGTAATAAGTCAAGTTTGCTTTCCTGTATTAATTGTCATTCCGAACTTGTTTCGGAATCTCATGGATGTTGAAACAAGTTCAGCATGACCTCATCAATTTAGGATTAACTATGTCGCTAGTATCCGGCTTTCGCAGAACCAATATTTTCAATAGGATGCCAGGTTGTTTTTATTTCCTGATTATCAAAAATCAAATATGGACTTTGAGCTTTATCAGAAGCAAGAATAAGTTTATCGTAAATGAAAATTCGTTTCACATTCAATGAAGCGTTTTCTTTGATCGTTTTTATTTCATTTTTATTTTTACGATAATAGGTCAATGCATTTACATCCATGTGTGAAGAAAAATGAGAATGTAATTCTTCGCTGCTCCCTGTAAGAATGTTTACTACACCACCCGGTAAGTCAGACGAATTCAATACTTCCGCAAAAGTTACCGCACATAATGGTTTGCTTTCAGATGCAAGAACGATACATGAATTTCCACCAGCAATAACCGGAGCAATAGCAGTTACTAATCCAAGCAAAGAACTTTCTTCAGGGGCAATAATGGCCACAACACCAGTTGGTTCAGGAACCGAAAAATTAAAATGAGATGATGCCACGGGATTCACAGAACTGAATACCGCTTGATATTTATCACACCATCCGGCATAATACACCAAGCGATCAACAGAAAGCGACACCTCATCATTAGCTGCTTTTTCTGTTAAACCTTGAAGTATAAGTTCCGAAATAAATTGTTCCTTACGGCCTTCCAGCATTTCAGCAATACGATATAAGATCTGACTACGGTTAAATCCGGCACGCGCACTCCACCCGCCAAATGCCCCACGCGCAGCTACTACAGCATTACGAAAATCTTTACGGGATGATTGACAAATATTTGCCATGACATCTCCTTTTTTATTTTTTAAAGGATAAAATCTTCCTGATTCTGTTCTCGGGAATTGACCTCCAATATATATTTTGTATGTTTTTTGAATTTCCAATCTTGTTGCCATTTTTTTGTTTAGATTATTTATTTACCCCGAAGGGTTTTAACCTCTATTAGTAGTTTATATTTAATTAAAATTTCAAATACGGCATTAAGCCATGCAAGCCACCTTCACGGCCAAAACCACTTTCCTTATATCCACCGAAAGGTGAAGCAGGATCGAATTTATTATAGGTATTTGCCCATACTACACCTGCACGCATTTTGCTTGAAATATTAAATATTTTAGAACCTTTATCAGTCCAGATACCCGCTGAAAGTCCATAAGCAATATTATTTGCCTTTTCAATAACTTCTTCAATTGTGCGGAATGTTTGGATCGTTAAAACCGGTCCAAAAATTTCTTCCTGCACAATACGATGCGATTGAGAAGCATTTAAAAACAAAGTAGGACGACAGAAATATCCTTTGCTTGGAATGGCGCATGAAGACTGGTAAAAATCTGCTCCTTCGTTTTTTCCAATTTTGATATAGTGCTGAATTTTTAACAATTGTTCCTTGGAGTTGATTGCACCGATGTCTGTATTTTTATCCATCGGGTCACCAACAACAAGTGTTTCCAAACGATCCTTTAATTTGCGGATTACAATATCAGCAATACTTTCCTGAACAAACAAACGTGAACCTGCACAACAAACATGCCCCTGATTAAAGAAGATCCCATTCACAATTCCTTCTACCGCCTGATCGATTGGGGCATCTTCGAAGATAATATTGGCAGCCTTTCCACCCAGTTCAAGTGTTAATTTTTTATCCGTTCCGGCAATGGATTTCTGAATTATCT
>JAZKBF010000040.1:0-69381 GCA_040388745.1 Bacteroidota bacterium
CAAATGTTGGAGGGACAATACTACCAGTAGTTCCTCCAGGAGGAGGTAACAACGCTTTAAGAATAGGGGATTTACATTCCTGGGGTAACGCATCCTGGGGCGCAGCGCGCGCAAGTATTTCATTTACTGTTTCTGCAAGTAATTCAAATTTTACGTATCGATATGCTGTTGTATTGAATGACCCTTCCGGTGGACACAATGATAATGAACGTCCTTATTTTGGAGTAAAAGTGCGTGATGCAAGTAATAATATTATTACTTGCGGAGAGTACTTTGTAATGGCAAAACCTCCTTTTGTTGGTTTTTTTGAAACATCTCCGTTTAGTGATATGTGGTATAGGCCATGGACCACGGTTTTTGTTCCTTTACAAGCCTATATTGGGCAGTGTATCACTGTCGAGTTTACTTCTTCCGATTGTACACAGGGGGGGCACGTTGGTTATGGATATGTGGATTGTGCTTGTGAACCCCTTGATATTATAGCTTCTTCTCCAAATATTTGCGGTAGTAATTCCGTAACCTTATCAGCACCGGCAGGTGGAGCAGCCTATGTCTGGACTAATACTGCCGGGGGCACTACCGGAATTGTTGGTTCTACAACGGGACAAACGGCAAGCGTTAACCTTGCAGGTACCTATCAGGTTGTTGTTACCTCAGTTGCGGGTCCCACTTGTAAAACTACCTTAAATATTACTATTGGTTCAAGTCCAAGTTTTCCTGTATCTCAATTTGCACATACCACGGTTTGTGTCGGTTCTCCAATGCAATTTACGGACATCTCAACACCGCTCGGAAGCATTACAGCATGGGCATGGGATTTTGACAACGATAGCATTACAGATGATACCACACAAAATCCTACACATATTTTTACTGCAAATGGAACTTATCCTGTAAAATTAACCATCGGTTGGGGGCTTTGTAATGCAGATACCACAATAAATGTAATCGTAAATGCTGTTATACCGGTTGTAAACCCCGCGGGTCCTTTTTGTCCAAATGATGCTCCCTTAAATCTAACTGCAGATATTCCGGGAGGAGTATGGAGTGGGATCGGAATAACAAATCCAGCTGCCGGGACGTTCAGTCCTTCTCCTTCAGTTATTGGTAATGACACGATAACATATACTGTTGGTGGATCCTGTTCAGCTTCTTCATCCCAAGTAATTATTGTAAACCCTTTGCCAATTGCTGATGCCGGCCCTGATTTGAATATCTGTTCTTTTGGAACCGGTTCTATCGGAGCTTCATCAACAGCAGGTTGCACCTATATCTGGTCTCCTACCACAGGCTTTACCGGCAGCACTACCATTTCAAATCCTTCATTATCATTGGCTAATCCAGGGCCTACGGCAACTATTACATCTCCTTATTCAGTTACAATATCAGATACGTCAACAGGTTGTGAGGCATCCGATACAGTAAATGTTATTGTTTCTGCTGTAACGAATGTTAATGCAGGATCAACGCAGAGTGTTTGTTCCGGTTCGAGCATTACACTTGCCGGCACAATTGGTGGTTCAGCCACAAGCGGAACATGGAGTGGTGGCACCGGAACTTATGCACCTGATAATACAACATTAAATGCCGTATATACACCCAGCATTTTTGAATATGCTTCGGGGGCTGTAGTTTTAACATTAACAACAAATGATCCTGCCGGACCTTGCACGTTCTCTTCATCAAACGTTACCTTTAATTTTTACGAAATCCCGGTTGTAAATTTTTCCGCTGATGCACCTTTGGGCTGTCCGCTGCTTTGTGTAAATTTCACTGATTTAAGTACCATTGGGGGAGCCGATTTCATTGCAAGCTGGAATTGGAATTTTGGCGATGACAGTGCCATTCCACCCATCCCCAATCCTTCACATTGTTTTTCAGAATCAGGTTTATATGATATTACACTAATTGTAACATCCAACCATGGCTGTATTTCGTCTTTAACTCAAAGCCAATTTGTTCAGGTATACAACATACCGGTTGCAGCGTTCGATCCTACACCAAATCCTGCATCAGTTATTGACCCAATTATTACTTTTAATGATCAATCTTCTTCAGATGTGATTTATTGGCTTTGGGATTTCGGTGATAGTACCACTTTAGGACCCAATACACCAAGTCCCATTCATGAATATCCAAAAGATGTATCCGCTACTTACTTAATAACCTTAATTGTTCATAATGCTAATGGTTGTTATGATACAATTGCACACCCAATTTTTATCGGACCTGAATTTACATTCTTCATTCCAAATGCATTTACACCCAATGGAGATAAGGTCAATGATTATTTTTTCGGTTCCGGTGTTGGCATCATAAAATATGATCTGTGGATCTTCGATCGTTGGGGAGATATGATTTTCCATGGTAAAGAATTAAATGATAAATGGGATGGAAAGGCAAATAAAGGTGATAAAGGATCACAAATGGATGTATATGTTTGGAAAGTGACACTGACTGATGTGTTTAATGAAGTGCATAATTATATTGGGATCGTATCTTTAGTAAAATAAGGAAGAAGTCCATCCAAAAGTAATTCCAAACTCTTGTTGAAAATTATAGAATTATGTGTTATAATATTAATGTAAAAGCGGCCCCTGGGGAATTGAATAAAAGTTCTGGGATAGAAAACTAGACGAATCAAAAGTCAGCAATAGCATTTGGATCCTTCAGTCTGTCGCAATCTTAAGCTTACCTCTCGATTCCTTCGTAACGCATAGCAGGTTCTTGGTCATCTTCATTGAGAATGTATTTCATTTTTTAAAATTAGTGGTTGAATTATTGGTATAGGAGCTTTAATTAAATCATAGATTTTATAAAGTTTCGAGAATTCAATGAGTACAGTTTCAGCAATATTGTCTTCAGATAAATCTGAATCATTCGGTTGATAATTTCTGCCAATAATGAGTTCTTGTTTATAAACGTTTCGAGATAAAAAATCCACCAACTGTTTTGAGTTTTCAAGTTCACATATATTTATCTTATTATTTCCAAGCGTAATCCAATAAGCTCCGCCTAAAGCAACAATATATTCATATAGACGCTCCACAAAATCTGGTTTCTTTAAACCTTCTATTAAATGTTTTTTATCATGCAAACTGCTATTTACTTTTGAAACATACAACCAAATTCCAATATACGCTTCATTAACACTGTTCCTTAATATTATTTGAATTCTTAAATGATTAACAAAACTCTGATAAAATTTTCCCTGATAATTGTTTAGTTCTGATCTACTTTTACCAAAATTTAACCAAATTGATTCTTTTGCAATATGTTTATGTCCCCTAGAATGAAAGTGTTGAGAAACATATAAATTTCTTCTATAAGGTAAGTGGAGATTTATAATATTATAATCCAAGAAAGAATCCATTGTCATTTCACTCAGTTCAATAAGTCTTTCCTTAACATTTGCTCTTAGTTCTACAGCAAAGCTTGAAATGTTGTGTTGAGTGGGTAAAGCAAAGGCATCAAAATCGCTTTGCCGAAAAAATTGACTGGATGAAATTATAAGATTATTGCTTGGAACCGGGGAACTATTATTTGTCAGTTCATCAACATTTGATTTTTGCGTAGAAGCTAAAATTCTATTTTTCTTAAATGTAATCTCATATTCCTTTATATATTCTTCATCATACTGTTTTGCAGAATTAAAAAGAGTATCGAACCAATTTTGCAATTTTTTACATTGCTCTTGACATGTAATTGCAACATTCATTTCTATATTATGAGTGAATCCTCCACGTGTAGCATTGGCGGAACCTATAAAAGCAATTAATTCACCCGTGGTCTTTTCAACAATATAAACTTTAGGGTGGTAATTTTCATTTGAATCATAAATCCTTGCTGCAACTTCATTTGGATTTTTTTGCTGCAAGTCTAAAAGTCTACGAAGAATGTCAGGAGGTGTTGGCAAATGAATTCCAACTAAATACTTTCTTATACAAAGGTCATTATCAATTGAATTTTCAATTTTTTTTAGCCCATAATCTTTTATCAACGCAACAGCAATCGAAATTGATTTTGCATCTTTTAGGTTAGTAATTAAATCAGCTTCTAAATATTCTAACATACAAAATCAATTTACTGAACTATGCTGCCATTGCTATTTCTAAGGCCCAATCTTGGCCACAACTCTTTAAGCAATATTTTACTGTTGCCGAATATTCAGAATCGGGATGAGCGAGGTTTCTCAACTCTTTCCAAATCCGCATAATGTCACTTTCTCTAGCTTGATCGTGATTTACCGCTTGAAGAGCAATTAATTTCTGCGACTGATTAATTAATTTACTTGCATTAATTTGTTTTTGCCTTCTGCCTTCTTTTAAGCCTTCTGAATTCAGATTATATTTTTCAATTGAATACACTGCCCTTTTATAGTCTCTTGTTGTATTATCCTGCGACTTTGGAATCACCTTACCTTCTATGTCGAACCCCAACTTAGCTGGGTCACCAATAATGATAGGATCAAGTAAAAGAATATCTTCTAAGGAAGTATTAGCAGCATAGGCATTTGCTTTATTTTGCAATACAGGAAAATAATCTTTTTTACGAATGTTTGGAGCTGGTCCTGAATATCTATAGTTCATCCAATCAAATGCTAACCACCAATATCCACCCTGATTGTCGCCATTTTCATCAAGTGCATTTGTTTTAGGTCTAAAATGATCTACATGGCAATGAGCGCCATCATTAACAGATTCGGAATACCAACATTTTCTATTTCTTAAATTGCATAGATGCTCTTTTAATTCTGTCCATAATGCTTGATTAGCGTTAATAATAACTTTCCTCGCATCATGATCTAAGGCATTGATGAGCTGTTGCGTAATAGCATCGGCTCTATTTATCCAATCATCAGTAGGATGGCTATTTTCTAAATCTATAAATATCATTTTTCTCCTTCTTCTTTTAGAAGTTTTTTCATGATTTCAGAAGCAACTTTATTTTGTTTTTCTAATTCTTCCCCAGTTAGCTTTTCAATTTTAAAATTTTCCGTTTTACTTATTTCGATAAGGAATTTCTCATATAAAGGGTCTCTGTCAGTAGTGTTTATCCCTAAATTGCCTAAAACCTGAAAAATCTCTTTTAGCTCTTCTTTTTCTGCACCAGTTAGCTTTTTAGAATCTTGTTTGGCAATTAACTCATTTCGTCTATTTATTAAATCTAGAGTTTCTTTATCTAGAGTACTTGGTAAACCAAAAAAGTCGCTGGTCAAAATCCCAGCTACGCCCAATCCTTTAGGATCGAATTCTGGCTCAATAGCTTTAATAATTTTTTCTTCGCTATCCAAGTAAAAAATTCTGATTTCTTCTTTTGTTAAACCTCCAATTACCAGAGGATCATGCGTTGTCATAATAATTTGACTGCTATCATCTTTCTCAACAATTTTTTCCAATAATGACATATATTTCCATTTCCATAACGGATTTAAATGTGTATCAGGTTCGTCTAAAAGCATTAGCGATTCTTCATCTTTAGTAAATCTTAATAGTCCCAGAACTGTTAAGAGTTGCTGTTCTCCCTCACTTAACTCTTTGAATGTAACATGACCGTCAACATTCTTTTTTTTTACCTTCACTCTTACTTCTTGAATTAAATCTGATATATAAGTACTCTCTAGCATTTTAAAGAAATTCGTATTTGAACCATACTTTTTTGCTAATTGTTCAAGTTTGTCTTGATTAGATATATATAGATAAATACATTCTTGTTTATGGCTTCTTCTAAAATCTTCTCTTACTGTTTCCTCGTAGGGAATAGGGGCTAAAGAAGCTTCCCATAGATCATTAAGAAACTCGCGAACAACACCTCTTGCACCCCAGAAATCCAACGCTTCTTTCTTTCCCTTAACCCAAACCGGTTTTTGAATGACAAAAAGAACCGACTCTAATCCAAGAATATTCAAATATTCTTCCAAAAATTCCTCTATATGCTTTTTCCCGAACGAATAAAACGCCATTAAAACAAAATGACTATGAATATGCCGTGCATAAAATAAGGGGCGCATTGGCTCGTCTTTCCCAGCCAACAAATCATCGTAGAATCTTCTTTGATGTGTATCAAAATGTTCTACAAGTCTATTGCTAATACCTGAATAATAAGAGAAAACGTACTTAGGTAAGTGATCTTCCTTATTTTTATAAAATGCAGCTTTTGTAACAGGTTTATCACTATTATTTACATAAAACTCATAACCACCTTTAAGTAATGGACTTCCGACAACACGAATATTATTTATTTTGCACTTATATTCAATGTCAAATTCAAACGTAGGATTCTCACCAAGATCTAAATCACGAAATATTATAACTAATGCTTCTAGGAAATTAGATTTTCCAGCGGCATTCTGACCCAATAAAACGGTGTGCTTTACTGCTGTATTCAAATCAATCTTAAATTGATTAAGATTTTTGAACCCGTTAATATTTACCTTATCAATTCTCATTTTACAAGTTCTAAATATCCTTTTTCTTTGCTTTCTTTTATTACATTTTTTTCCTCTACAAGTTTTTTTAATTCTTCGTAAAAACCATCAATGTTATTATAAAATTTTGACATTCTCCATAGGCTTATTGCCGACATTTTGCCATTTTGCTCCAAAAGCTGTTCTAATTCCATAGTTGATTTATGATTTTTTAATGTATAGCTATTCATTAATCTTAACGGTAGAATACTTATTGTTTGTTTGTTCTTATTAGAAATTTTAGCATTTAATTCTGTATTTGTATTTGGAAAATATTTACTCAATTCCGTTTGAAATAAAATTTCTGAATCATTCTTGCTTTGCTCAATTTGTTTTTCTAATTGTAAGCAGTTTAGTAATAATTGTTCTATTTTATTTGCTATTTCTTTTTGTTCTTCCAAAGGCGGAAGCGGAATTAATTGACTTTTAATGTTTTCTCGTGAAATGTTTTTCATTGAATCACTAGTTCCACTTGCTACTGTTAGATAATAGGCTCTTGCTATTGGACCATTATTGTAGTAGTTGATATATTTTAATTCAATAAATTCAGAAAACTTGACTCTCAAGGTTTTGTCATTTAAGAGCAACTGGGATCTTACATTTTCTGGTACTATCACACTCTTAGCAATTAACTCTGCCGTATTAGCTCTTGATAAAATGAAATCGCCAGATTTGATTTCTTTTTCGGTAAAGGGGGGAATAGTTAATGGAAGGGTTTTGTTTTCATCCCCTAAAAATTTACCCCAAGAAACGGCACTTATTTTTATCACACCCCATTGATCTGCTTGTGCTTTTTGAGGTTCGCAAAATGGACTTTTACCTGCTTCTACATCAAGTATTAAATCCCCATATCTGCACCAACACCATGAATTTGGTATTTCAAAAGGAAGTGAGGTAGCTTTTATTTTAGGCAAAAATTTTTCTTTCGGTATTTTTTTCTCTACGATGAGTTCTAATTTTTCTTTTTGAATTTTCTTTAAAAGTTCATTTGCAGTTTCTTCATTTAGATGTTCACTTCTCCATGTTTCACTATGCACTCCATGGAACGCATCTTGTAGAATAGTTTTTCTTAACTTATCTATTAAGTTTTGTTGGTTTTTGAATTCTTTGGTGGCTTCTGAAAATTTACATTCAAAGTCATTAATCGAATCAAGAATTTTTTTTTGTTCTTCTTTAGGCGGTAGAGGGATATTTAATTCAAAAAGTTGTTTCGGGTGAATTCTTTTTGATCCAACACCTTTTGCTAAAGGTTCTAATTTTAAGTAGAAATTACCTTGTTTAAAAAAATAAAAAATCCATTCAGGAAAACACGATTCATGAACATCAAACGCAGGAATGTCAGCACTAGATTCATAACCATTTAATTCTGTTGGCACTATTCCAAAAGCACCTTTATGAAGATTTTGCGAACCGTATATAAATTGTCCGGCTTGTCGAATATAGTATTTAGTTGCTCCCTCTTTGTCTTTTGAATCAGGTCTTTTTTCTACACCTCCTAAATTAAGTTTGACCCTTATTCTGTTCTTAGTATTTGGCTTCTTTGACTCAATTTTCGATTCGGTAATTAGTTTGCCAAGTTTTATAGTTGTCCACTCTTTCATTAGAATTCTAATTTTAATGTGGATAATATTTCTTGACTTTTTTTGATAGATTTTTCCAACCTTTGAACCAGTTCAGCACTTGTTATCACTTCATCACCTTCTCCATAATATGGGCTAGAGATATCTAAGTTGTAACCTCTCTTTTTTATATCTTTAATAGATACCTTCCAAGCATAATCAGTTTCTACACGTTTGTTCCACCATTTTTTTTCTAGCTCAAATTCATTAATACTTATAGGATTTGATTTGCTATAATTTTTTTGTCCGCTTGGGTATGGGTGTTCAAAATACCATATTGATTGGGTTGGAGAGCCTTTTTCAAAAAAAAGCAGATTTGTTTTTATACCCGTATAGGGGTTAAAAACGCCCTTTGGAAGTCTAATGATTGTATGTAGATTACATTGCGCTAGAAGTTCTTCTTTGATTCTTGTGCGTACGCCATCTCCGAATAAAAAACCATCAGGTAAAACAACAGCGGCTCTACCGTTTTGTTTTAAAAGTTTTACTATCAGTATAAGAAACAAATCGGCAGTTTCCTTTGTTCGAAATTCAGCCGGAAAGTTTGACTCGGTTCCGGTTTCTTCTGTTCCACCGAAAGGAGGATTTGATAATATAACATTTACTTGATCTTTATTTTTCCAATGATCGTATGGCTTGCTTAATAGGTTATCTCTCCGAATCAACGGAGAATCAAACCCATGAAGCATAAGATTAGTAGTACAGAGCAAATGTGGTAATGGTTTTTTTTCGATACCTCTAATTCCTTTTTGTATAATTTTATTAGCCGCTTTTTTATTTCTAATAAAATCAATGCTACAAGTCAAAAAACCGCCAGTTCCGCACGCAGGATCCAAAATTGATTCGCCTGATTGAGGAGCAACCATTTCAACCATAAATTGTGTTATTGCTCGCGGAGTATAATATTCGCCTGAAGAACCTGCACTTTGTAGTTCCTTTAATATACTCTCATAAATATCATTGAAAATATGGCTTTCAGAACTGCTTCCGAAATTAATTTTATTAATTTCATTTACTACTTGACGGAAAAGAGAGCCGTTTTTCATGTAGTTGTATGTATCCTCAAATACAGATTTTACAATTGCAGCTTGCTCATTTGTGTTGGGATCTAATTTCTTTAGCGATGGAAATAATTTCAAATTAATAAATTCAATCAAATTATCACCCTGCATATCACTTGAATTATTTGCCCAGTTTTGCCACCTATACTTTTTAGGTATTGGATTTTCGTAACCTTTAATGGAGATATTCCATTCATTTTCCTTATCGGCAAATATTTTCATGAATAACATCCATACCATTTGTGATATTCTTTGCGCATCACCATCTACGCCAGTATCCTTGCGCATAATATCTCTAATGGATTTTATTATTGAACTGGTATTACTCATTTTCCGTTACTAATAGTTCTTGTGGTTTAACATTTAAAATTTTGGCAATTTCGAACAAGACTTCCAATCGGGGTTGTTTTCTATTTTGAGCATAAGAATTAACCATATTGTAGCTTTTGCCAAGTTTTTCAGCAAGCCA
The DNA here is from genome assembly GCA_040388745.1 of Bacteroidota bacterium. Lineage (GTDB taxonomy): Bacteria > Bacteroidota > Bacteroidia > 2-12-FULL-35-15 > 2-12-FULL-35-15 > 2-12-FULL-35-15. Next base: position 9,616 of record JAZKBF010000040.1, read on the forward strand.
AACTTGCTTAATTCCTTTTTCTTCTAAAATTTCTTTTATACGATTCATTGTGGCCAACTCGATATGGTAAATGTACCTTTTTGAATGAGAAAACATATCAAAAAAAGAGATATTTTTATCAGGATCAATATTTGCGCATTTACAAACATGAAAAGAAATAGACTTTTAGCAAAATATAATGCTCTTCATGAGGAAATAAAGGACTTCAATAAAACAACAACATTTTTCTAACCTAAATATTAAATAGATGAAAGACTATTTTGATAAAGACAAGCGCAAACCATTACCCCCTGATAAACTTAGAAGTTATACAGGCTTTGAACATTGCACAGATGATGAGGTTCCAAAATGTATTGACAGCATAGAAAAGCTTGCCCGCATACTTTTGAGTTTTCATAAGGAAATGGAGAATATTGGCGCATTCGATAAGGATGGAAACCTTAATGAAGATCATCATGAACTTATAAGAAGGAGAGAAGCCTTATTGGGTAACCCAAAAACCTTAAAAAAACAAATTCGAAAACAAAAAAGGTCTTAAAAAAATGACCTTTTTACATGACCTTAAATTTAGGTGCGGTATTCAGGTGCGGAAAAATCGTTAGTTTTGCCAGCTTTTGCTTACAATACGCCTGTTTTCGGGCGTTGTACGGCTGGAGCTGCACTTGAAATCCTGTAATCATTGCGATTGTACCGGTTCAAGTCCGATCCCGGATACAAAAGGGAGGTTAAAGCCTCTTCTCTTTCACTTTCTCTTTATAATCCTTCCATTTATTAAACTTATCTTCTGTGCAATATATTTGATACGGCTTTAGCTTATTATTAGGGAAATGATACACAATAAAACCCGGAAATTTCTCTTTCCAGGATCGATCGACCTCTACTGTCTTTAGAAAATATTTAATATCCAAGAAGTCTTTTACTAATGGATTATTAACTTTATGCAAAGAAGGAGGGTAGTCATAACATTTTTGCAGTTCACTTTCTTTTCCTTCAAACAAGGATTTTGCAAATCCGTTTTCCAGCCTAAAATTCCTTTCTTGTACCCGACATAGATCAGAACAGAATTTTGTGTCACTCCTGAGCACTTTTTTTAAACGTCCACAACGAAAACACACTATTTTGTTGGTTTTCGAGTTATACTTTAGTTTTTGTGTTCCTCTCTTAATTCTCATAATTTACGACTAATTTACGACTAATTTACAATTAAAATTCATAAACCAAAAATATATATACTCCGAAAAATGGGAATTAATTCATAACGAATTGTTTAAAATAAAATTAGTCAACTTAGAGTTGGGGACTCCAGTTTTTTTATTGACAACCTCTCGAAGGAAAAACAATCAATGGGGTGCTTAATCGATACCGGTATGTTAGTTATGGCCGATGGATTTATGCCTGAGGTTTTAGAAAAACACTATCAAAAATGACTGTTGCTAAAATATTAGAGAGTTTCAAGAAAGCGCAGAAAACTTCTAAATTAAGAGGCTTTGTATGTTCAAGAATACCATAAGGCTTTATTCTATTTGTTCTTTCCAGAAAGCATCCAGCGATAAGAGGATGTACTTTCTCTATCAAAAATTTCCATTTTATGATTGCTTTCTTGAAAGCTGCAAATGTCCATAGCGAAGATTTTTTTGTCATAAAAAGGAACTCTGCAAGCCTTTATTTTATTGCTTTTTGTCACAAATACTTTAAAACGATGGCGAAAAGACGTAGCGTCAATATAGTCGTTGTTTCTATAATTTTTGGCAATTTTATAAAAGTTTAAGCGCCAAAAGACGATAAGATAAAAGTTAAAACCAGTAAAATTTTAATGTCGCCAAATTTAAATAAGATCCTGAAGGCTTTTAGTAAAGAGTTGGCTGCTGAAGTAACTAAAATAGTTACTGAGCAGTTGAGGGAGTCTTATGTTTCTGATATTACGGCTATCGTTAAGGATTGTCTGAACAATAATGAACTATATAAGGGTTCTGAAGTTGGCTTCCTCACAATTGAATCTATTTGCCTTAAATACAAAGTGAGTCGAAAAACTGTCAATAATAAGTGTACCCAATTTGCAGTAGAAAGAAAACAGGTAGGAAGACATAATTTAGTAAATGAACTCCAATTTTTGAAAGCTCACGATAAGCCGGCAGAAAAGCCTAACTTCTTAAAAAACCTAAAAGCGGCCTGAAAAATTCCGAAATCCGGCTTTTAACTATCCCAAAAATAAAAGTTATCAACACGTTTAACAAGTGAGGTTGACGATTTTTTACCCTCTGAAAGTATTGATTTTATTGAAATAGTATCAAACCATTCCCAGAACCATTCCCCAGAAAAATCAAAAACCCCGCTATCTTAATGATAACGGGGTTTTTAGACTTCTTTTTTGCGGACCGGACGGGACTCGAACCCGCGACCTCTGCCGTGACAGGGCAGCATTCTAACCAGCTGAACTACCGATCCTCAATATTCTTTGTTAGAATTGGATTGCAAAAGTAGGTTAATTTTCCATACCAGCAAACAATATTGGAAAAAAATAACTCTTTTATTGAAATTTGATTAGAAATCAATTGTTTAGCCGGGTGCTAACATTCACACATTTGCTTATTTTTGCCTAATACAGGCTTTTAACGAATTGAAAATAGTAATTTTAGTCTTGTCTTAATGTTTTATATATTGGAAAACACACGTTTTTAACCGTTTAAATGAAAACCTATTCACCCCGAATTTTATTGCTGATAGTAGCCCTGGTTTTTGCCATACTTGTTTCAGTGCTGATTTTTATTTATACATCTTCTGACACAAATCGGTGGGAGGTGGTTGCAGGAGGTTTTGTTATTTCTTTTGCAACTTCCTTGTTGATGTTGTTTTTTGTTGACATTTTTTTGATCAGAAAAATAAATGACTTGTTGGTTACCGTAAAAAAATATCGTGAGCAAGGTGATAAACCTGCCACAACTCTTCAATATAACGGTAATGAGATCGATAATCTTAATCTTGAAATAGTGGCTTGGGCCGAGGATCGGAAAGAAGAAATTGAACGGCTGAAAAAATTAGAGGTGTATCGGAAAGAATTTTTAGGAAATGTTTCTCATGAATTAAAAACGCCAATATTCAATATACAGGGGTATGTGCTTACCTTATTAGACGGAGGATTGGAGGATCCTTCGATCAATAGGAATTATTTAGTGCGTGCCGAAAAGAGTGTTGATCGTATGATCACTATTATTGAGGATCTGGAAGCTATTTCGCAGCTGGAAACCGGTGAATTGCAATTAGAAATAGAGCGGTTCGATTTAACTGCATTGATGAAAGATGTGATAGATGCCCAGGAGATGAAAGCCACAGAAAAAGGAATTATGCTTACAATGCCTGAAGAGACCAAGCATCTTTTTGTTAGTGCTGATAGATTTCGTATTCGCCAGGTAATCGTTAATTTAATTGTAAATTCAGTTAAATATGGTAAAGAATATGGTGAAACCAAAATACGTTTTTACGATGTAGGTGATACTGTTTTAATTGAAATTGCGGATAATGGTATTGGAATTGCGAAAAAGCATTTGCCTCGTTTGTTCGAACGTTTTTATCGCGTAGATAAGGGCCGGTCAAGGGAGCAAGGCGGTACTGGCCTGGGGCTCGCCATTGTTAAACATATTATCGAAGCTCATAATCAAACTATAGAAGTAATGAGTACCGAAGGTGTTGGTACTGTGTTTTCTTTTATGTTAAAGAAAGGCTGATAGACTAACTTAATAACATACATTAAATAGTTTCAGGTTTCAGACTTGCTCCAATACCCAGCACTTGAAACTTTTAAACTTTAAACTTGAAATTATACAATGGCAAAACGAAAAGCTAAAAAATTTGCAGAAGTAAATTCATTTGATAACTGTTTCTTCTTATCCTTTGAAGAATCAAGAGCTGAAGGTTTACCCTTAAAAGGGAGCTGGAATAAAAATTATTTTAAAAATAACAATCCTATTGTTTTAGAATTGGGCTGCGGGAAAGGTGAATATACAGTAGGTTTAGCACAACGATATCCTGATATAAATTTTATTGGCGTTGACATAAAAGGAAACCGTATTTGGACGGGGGCAAGAACCGCTACTGATAATAAAATGAATAATGTGGCATTTATCCGCACCCGCATTGATTTTATCGATACCTGTTTTTCCAGCAATGAAGTAAAAGAAATTTGGATCACCTTCCCGGATCCTCAGCCCCAAAAGTCCCGTATTCGCAATCGATTGACCAATATGATATTTATTGATCGGTATAAAAAAATATTGGAAAACAATGGTATCGTAAATCTGAAAACAGATAGTGAACCTTTTTATGATTTTACAAGAGAAGTTATTGCCGAAAATAAATTAGAAGAGTTAGATGCTACAAATGATCTGTATTCAAATACTGAAAAAAGAGATGAATCCCTAACCTCTATTAAAACATATTATGAAAAAAAATTTTCGGATAAAGGTTTTAAGATCTGTTATTTGAAATTTAGAATTTAGATTTAGAAAATGCAAAAACACGAAGATTTTTTTCAGAACGTATTTGAGGTGGTGCGGCTTATCCCCAAAGGGTATGTAACAAGCTACGGTGCTATTGCAAAGTATCTCGGTTCAGCACGTTCATCTCGTATGGTGGGCTGGGCAATGAATGCGGCTCATTCTCAAAAAAAATCTGTTCCCGCACATCGTGTGGTAAATCGTAACGGTGAACTTACAGGCAAACATCATTTTTCAGCACCTTTTTTAATGCAGGAATTGTTGGAGAAAGAAGGGATCAAAGTAGTAAAAGATAAAATAAAAAACTTTGATAAGGTGTATTGGGATCCTATGAAAGAACTGGAAATGTAGGCTTTGTACTATAATGTTGCGTTAGGGATTGCAGCGGAAATCCTTTTCTGTTTAGAAAAGATTGAAGCGGAAAGCCCGGTCCTTTCTTTTTCAAGAAAGGGAACGCCCCCAATGAATTTAAATGTATTAAAATTCAATTCGTACTAAAATAATATTTTCCTGAAAAAATAAATTCCAAAACTTTAACTCGTTACACAATACCTTATTTATTTGCTCCTGCACGTGTTTTAAATTCAGTCAACCCTTCATCCAACCAGTTCACATATTTTTTAATGTCTGAATCATAACCAGCAGTTTCTTTGGTAAGTTGTTGCTCATTATTGTCAACCAAAATATATTGAGGTTGTGCATTGGTTTTATATAAGTTCGCTTGCATATAACTCCATTTGTTGCCGATGCTCTTGATTTGAAAATCCCTACTGCCAAGCTTTTTAACAGTTTGCTCATTTGCCGGCAATTCCGTTTTATCATCCACATAAAGCGATACCAAAACTACTTCATTACGGATGCGTTTATCAACTTCAGGGTCGGTCCAAACTTGCGATTCCATTTTACGACAGTTTACACAGGCCCATCCTGTAAAGTCGATCATTAAAGGTTTGCCCACTTTTTTAGCATAAGCCAATGCCTGATCATAATCATGGAAACAAGGTAGATCGTTAGGGCAATGTTCTTTTGGATGGCCCGTTTCATTGCCATTTTGTGAAGAATTTATCACCATTGTGTTTTTGGAATTTCCGAATCCTTGTGGCGATTCACTATAAAAATCCGGAGGAGGAAAACCGCTGATCAGTTTTAATGGCGCACCCCATAAACCGGGAATTAAGTAGATAGTAAACGAAAAAGTTAGAATGGCAAGAAATAAACGTGGAACAGATAAATGATGCATCACACTATCATGTGCTAATTTTAACCAGCCCATTAAATAAATGCCCATCAAACCAAAGATGGCGATCCATATCGCAATAAATATTTCACGGGTAAGAATACCTGCCTGCACCACTAGATCAGCATTAGAAGCAAACTTAAACGCTAAAGCTAATTCTAAAAAGCCCAATACTACTTTAACAGAATTTAACCAACCACCTGATTTCGGCAATGTATTTAACCATCCCGGAAATGCCGCAAACAAACCGAATGGCAATGCTAAGGCTGCAGAAAAACCAAACATTCCCCAAAAAGGACCGGCAAGCCCACCGTTTACGGCTGCATCTACTAATAATGTTCCAATGATAGGTCCTGTGCATGAAAAAGAAACCAATGATAGCGTAAAGGCCATAAAGAAAATGCCTATCAATCCACCTCGGTCGCTTTGCGAATCCATTTTATTTATAAACCGTGATGGCAGCGTAATTTCGAAGGCTCCTAAAAAGGAAATTGCAAAGATCACTAATAAAGCAAAAAAGCCAAGGTTGAACCATACATTAGTGGAAAGTGCATTTAAAGCGGCCGGACCAAAAGCCATCGTTACTCCTAATCCAAGTAAAATATAAATAACAATTATGGATGAACCATAAATTAAGGCATTTGAAATTCCTTTTGCTCTTGTTTTACTGCTTTTGGTGAAAAAACTCACCGTCATCGGTATCATTGGAAATACGCAAGGAGTGAGCAACGCAGCTAATCCACCTAAAAATCCGATGAGTAAAATTGACCACCAGCTTCTGCTGTTTTTTGATCCAGCTTCCTCGGTGCCACTTATTAAACACTCCGCAGCGCCTTGAACTTTAAAACTAAATTCCTCTGTTTTAGGTGACAAACATTGCACCTCATTACAAAGCACGAATTCTACATTCCCGTTTATTTCAAATGGTTTATCAGATTTGAGTTTTATTATTTGTACAAAGCTGGCTTCATGTTCAAAAAATTCAAGTTCAGAATCAAATAGAGGTTCAAATTTTTTGATCAGTTTACTTTCCGTTGGTTTACCAACAAGCTCATAGTTGGAATTTGGTGTGAATTTAAATGAAGTAGATAAGGGTAAATCGCCATACGACCTTTGCCCGTACATATGATAATTCCCTTCGATTATAGCTTTAAAGGTCAGTTCATATTCGCAATCCCTGATCTTTTTACTGCTGAAATCCCATTTGACAGGATCAATAATGCTGTTATTAGAGATATTGGTATTAACTGGATCTGATTTTACTTCGCTTTTTAAGCACGTTGCAGAACCTTGTACTTTAAAACTATATTCCTTTGTTGAAGGTGGTAAACACTGACTTTCATTGCAAACCATAAATTCGAGATTCCCTTTTATTTCAAAAGGTTTATCAGAATTGATCTTTATTTTTTGTGTAAAAACAGCTTTATGTTCAAAAAACTGGAGTTCAAAATTCCAGACAGGTTCAAATTTTTTAATTAATTTACTTTCTTTAACCTTTCCGATAAGCTCATAGTTTGAACTCTTTGTGAAATTAAATGATGTAGGGATCGGACCCTCATCACCATACGATTTTTGACCGTATAAATGCCAGGTATCATCAATTTGAGCTTCGAAGGTCAATTCATATTCGCAATCACTTATTTTTTTACTGTTGAAACTCCATTTAACAGGATCAAAAATTTGTGCATTTACATTGTTTAAAATGAAGGTACTTAACAATAGCAGTATGCTTAATCTGAAAATATGTTTCATAAATATTATTTGCTTATGTAAATTTTGATTGAAGCTATTAATGAATATGCGTAAAGGTAAAAAAATAGCCCCCCGATTATAGAGCTATTTTAAAATAATAACAATAATTAACTTTTATTGATTTCAAGATAAAAAAAATAGCTCCACGATATTGATCGTGGAGCTATTTTTAAAATTTGGTATTTAATTGAGCTTATTTAATTTCATGTATTCTATGAATTGGAATAAGAACCCCTTGTTTTAGTATCACTCTTTTGTCGGTAACGCCCCAAACAGTTGTTTCTACTTGTTTTACACCATCCGCATCCTCAAACACGATCTTTATTTTGTTATGTTCCAAATTGCCCAATTTTAAAGCTCTTTCCAGGTTGGCATACCTGATCTTTATTTCATCTGATGTTGATAAAACATCATTGTCTGGAAATTTTAAGCCTACGATGCTCTCTTTTTCAACTGAAAGAGGGCTGTTTGTATTAGTAGCGTTTATCATATGGGCAAGGTTTAAGTTTTAATCTTAAGCGGAAATAGTGCTTCTTACGAACAAAAATAGCGAAGCGTTACAAATTTAGTGAAAACTTTTATACTTTGTTTTCAACAGTCAATTGCTTTAACAGGGTGGCCAACACATCTGATTTTTGGCTTCCGATAAGATACTTAAGGCCATCTTTGCCTGTAAGTTCCACTGCATCATTGCCTTTAGTGAAAAAACGGATGACATCTTTAAAGTGTAAATTATAAATAGGAGGGTTTAACAGGTAAACACTGTATTTTACTTTCTTTACATCAACAATGTTGCTCAAATCAATTTTTACGTTGCGTGAGGTCCAAAGTCCTTCCAGAATAAGACTGTTATTGATCACTTTGGTATGTATGTGTAACACAAAAATTAATATTAATGAAAGCAGCATAATGATCAATCCCATTAAAAAAAATAATTGCCCGGAGTCAGCATCAACAGGTGAGGAGGGGATGTTAATTCCTGAAACCTCCACAGCCTTTGGGTTTTCACTCCAGTAATAAAGCAAAAAGCAGCCCAATGCCAAAACAGTGCGCCAAAGTATCGACCATTTATTATAGCCAATGTATTGTTTTTCTTCAAAAAGAATCTCGTCTTGCATAAGGATTTCAAAGGTAAGCTACCTAAAGCAATTTTACAATATAAATTTTTCGGGTTTTGTCGGTTATTTTGAAACGGTTATCAATACGCTGACCAATTACCCAGGCTATTTTGCCTTTAGAAGTAAGTAACCAGGCGTTTTCTTTTTGATTTAGTGATAATTTTTTATCAATAAAAAAATCACTTAGCTTTTTTTTGCCTTTCATGCCAAAAGGGTAAAAGACGTCACCTTTTTGCCATTTTCGAATTTCCAATGGAAATTCAAGTTTTTCAAGATCCAGGTAAGCAATGGAAGTCGATTTTTGAATTTCAGTATCAGGGCTATTGACTTCCGATTTGAAACTAAGTTTAAGGGTATCTAGGTCAATTTCTTTTTGATTCTTTAAAACTGTGATCTCTGAATCCATCGTATCAAGTCCTGAACCCTGTTTCTTGTTTCTTAATTCTTGGTTCTTGATTCCAGTCTCTTGTTTCTTGATTCTAATTTCTTGACTCTCTTTCCTTGGTTCTATTATCAATAACTCCCTGTCTTTGATCAAACGGTGTGAATTTGAAAAAAACTGTTTGCCCGATTCTCCATCTAACGTAGAGATAATTTCTTCTACGGTGCTTGTATTATAATTATAGGGTTTTAAAAATTCATATAAATAGGTAGTAATAGCTTGTAATTTTTTTAGTTGTTTAATTGAAATGAGAATGTTGTTTTTTTCTTGTTTTACAATTTTTGAACGCTTGGTTTCGATATCCTTTTTATAAATCAACTCTACTTCACGTAAATGGTTGATCGTTTTATTGAAAGTGTTTTCAAAACCAGGATTTAATTCTTTTAAAACGGGAGTTACGTGATGACGGATTTTGTTTCTGACATATTTGTCGGACGCGTTGCTACTATCCTCACGATATTTTAATTTATGTTTTTTTGCATACGATTCGATCTCATTTTTTGTGGTGAACAGCAAAGGCCGAATTATAGCGCCATGTTTTGGTAAAATGCCGTGTAATCCGGAAATGCCTGTTCCTCTTAGTAGATTAATGAAAAATGTTTCAATGGAATCGTCCTGATGATGTGCGGTTGCAACATAATTATAATCGTATTCCTTCCTTATTTCTTCAAACCATTGATAACGTAAGTCTCTTGCTGCTATCTGGATGGATACTTTGTTTTTTTTAGCGTAAACGGCAGTATTAAATTTGATAAAATGAAAAGGAACATTGTATTTCTCTGCAAGCGTATTAACAAATGTTTCGTCTTCATCACTTTCTTCATTGCGTAATTGAAAATTACAATGCGCAATTCCAAAATTTAATCCGGCTTTGTGAAATAATTCGCACATCAATACAGAATCAATCCCACCACTTACGGTTAGTAATACTTTTTCAGTTGTACTGAAAAGTTTTTCTTTTTTTATATGATTTAATAAAGCTGCGATCAAAATGATTTTTTTTAGATAATGTAAAGGTCACTGAAAAAAGTTACAAAGCAAAAAAAGCAAAAAATAGATTAAATATTTATTGAGTATTCTTGTCTCGATGTATAATGTTGCGTTAGGGATTGCAACGCAAATCCCCGCCCGAACGAATGAATTCGCTCATTCGGGCAGGCTTTTCTTGTTTAAGAAAAGATTGAAGTGTAAAGCCCGGTCAATTCTTTTTCAAGAATTGAAACGCCCAAATGAATAATAAAATTACAATTACCCCAACACCTCAAACATCGCTTTTGCTTTCAATAAACACTCCTCATATTCTTTCTCCGCATCTGATTTATCAGTAATAGCGCTACCAACCATAAAAGATAAATACTGATTTTCTTCATTGTATAAAATACTGCGAATAACCACATTGAAATCAAAATCTCCATCAGGGTCAATGTATCCAAGAGCACCAGAATATAGCCCTCGCTTGGAACTTTCAAAATGTTCGATAAGTTTCATGGCACTTACCTTTGGGGCTCCCGTCATGGAACCCATCGGAAAAGTATTTTTGATGATATCGGTAAACGAAACATCTTTTTTTATTTCACAGGTAATTGTAGAGATCATGTGATGTACTTGTTTGAAACTGTAAATGCCAAATAGTTCATCTACATTAACAGTTCCGGGCTTTGCGATCCTGGCCAAATCGTTTCGAACCAGATCTACGATCATTACGTTTTCGCTGCGTTCCTTTTCACTGTTTTGTAATTCCTTTTTAAGCTTTTCGTCTTCAGATTTAATTGAAGAACGTTTTGTAGTGCCTTTAATTGGCTGCGCCATCAAGGTGTTTGAACGTTTTTGTAAAAACCGTTCAGGACTGGCGCATATCAAATACTGTTTTCCAAATTTACAATATGCAGTAAAAGGTGCTTGTGAAATTGCATTTAATTTTTCGTACGTATCAACTGTATTTATTGAAGCATTTTCAGCAAAAAATTCCTGGCAGAAATTAACTTCATAAATATCCCCTTTGCGGATATGTTGTTTTAATTGGGTTACAGAATCGATATAAGCTTGTTTTGTAATTTTTGATTGAATGTTGTTTTTTTTAAATTCCTCCTTTAAAAGAGCCTGTTCTGTTCTTGTTGAAGAAAACAATGGGGGATTAACCGCCAAATTGTAAATTTCATCAATTTCAGTTTCGGAAATTAAATCATCATCAAAGGTCACAGAAGCAATAGTTGCTTCAAATTGTATAACAACTTTTGGTACAAAAAAATGAAGTAATGGGAATGCTAATCCATCCGCATTTTCAGAATGTAATTGTTCGATCTCATTTTTTAGATCGTAAGTCAAATATCCAAAGAGCCAGCCTTTTCTTCGATCATAAAATTCTTGTAATTGTTCTAATGTGTTTTCTGCTTTATTGATGATGAGCTCTTGTGTAGAGCCAAGCGCAATGATCTTGGCGGTTTGTAAATAGTTGTTTTTATTCGTTTGAAGATTTGAATTAAAAACACAGACCCGCTCAAAGCGCTCATTTAACGCTTCAATATTTACGTTGAGTTCAGTTGGTAAAATACTATAGGTTAGTTTTTTTAGCACGCCCAAAGATAGGCTTTCATTTTGTTTTGTGGAAGAATGATCCAGCTTGAAAAGTATTCCAATAAAAAAGGAAAATACCACTCTTTGAGCTTAATTTAATTTGGAACCAATTTTTGGAAGGTTATTAGCATTGGTCTTTTTTTCTTTTTGACTCCCAAAAATATATTCTCATCCTTTTTTTATTTCATGTACCCTTTTAAAAAAGGTCATTTTGAAGCATTTTGAAATTATTTTGTTCGTGATTTTCGACTCAATATTTTGTCTGTTTTGATGTCGAAAACTAGAAAGTTTTCAACAAAGTGGTAAATTGTGGTAAAAAGTGGGAAAATTGTTTTTACTTTTACCGCTGAAAGGAATAAACCACTATGAACAGCCTATTTGGAGTATATGAATGCAATGCAGATGCAAAAGGGCGCGTAATGCTCCCTGTTGCATTTAAAAAGCAGCTTACGAAAGAGCTTAAGGCTGGTTTTGTGATGAAGCGAAGCATTTTTAGCAAATCGTTGGAGTTGTATCCAATGGCTACATGGAACGAAATGGTGAAGGATGTGAACAAGCTGAACAAGTTTGTGAAAAAGAATGTAGAGTTCATCAGGATGTTCAACTACGGTGTAGTTCCTGTAGAGTTAGATGCTTCCGGACGGTTATTGATTTCAAAAGATATGATGACGTTTGCCGGGATCAGCAAAAATGTGATGATGGCAGCTGCAGGAGATAGGGTTGAGATCTGGGATACAAAATCATACGAGAAATTTATTAATGAGGGTACTGTCAATTTTGAAAAATTGGCTGAGGATGTTATGGGTGGTATAAATTCTACACCAACCGAATAATGGAGTATCATAACCCAGTTCTTTTAAAAGAGTGTATTGATGGTTTAAACATTAATCCTGAGGGGGTTTATGTTGATGTGACCTTTGGCGGTGGCGGCCACTCAAGAGAGATATTTAAGCGCCTCACAACAGGTAAGCTATATGCTTTCGATCAGGATGAGGATGCTGTCAAAAATAAAATTGATGATGAACGATTTATACTCATCAAACAAAATTTCAGATATCTGAAAAACTTTTTGAAAATGTATAACGCTTTGCCAATTGATGGTTTGTTGGCTGACCTGGGCGTTTCATCTCATCAGTTTGATGAGGCCGATAGAGGTTTTTCTACTCGTTTTGATGCTAAGCTGGATATGCGGATGGATCAAAATTCGAAGTTAACAGCAGCGGAAATTTTGAATACATATAGTGAAGAGGATTTAAAGCGGATTTTCAAATTGTACGGAGAAGTTGATAATGCAGGGAGATTGGCTTATGTAATCTTTAATTCAAAAAAAGAAAAACAAATTGAAACGGTAAATGATCTGAAAACTGCAATTGAAAAATGTGTGAAACGCGGTCGTGAAAATCAATATTACGCACAAGTGTTCCAGGCATTACGAATTGAAGTAAATAAAGAGTTGGATGTCCTGAAAGATTTGTTGATGCAGAGTTTAGAGGTGTTAAAACCCGGAGGTCGATTAGTTGTTATTTCCTACCAATCATTAGAAGATAGATTAGTAAAAAATATTATACGCAGCGGGAAATTTGAAGGTGAAGTGGAGAAAGATTTTTTTGGAAATCAGCTTGCGCCTTTTAAAGCGATAACGCGTAAGCCTATAATTCCAAGTGATGCAGAGATCTCAGAAAACAGCAGAGCGCGCAGTGCAAAATTAAGAATAGCGGAAAAAATATAATTTGACAATTCAGCAATAAGCAATTTAACAATTGATGATTGCCTGCTGAAACATTGCCTACTGGAAAATGGGAAACAAATTCAAAGAACAAGTAAAATCGGAAAGTCCTAAAGTACCTAAGGTGCCTAAGAAGGAAAATAAGATAGTACGTTCTGTGGCAAGTGTGGTAAGTGGAAGCTTTCTTTCAAAGGAGACAACTATAAATAATTTTCCATTTGTGTTTTTCTTAGCATTTCTTGCTGTTTGCTACATAGCTAACGGTTATTATGCCGATGATCAGGTTCGTAAAGTTAATAGTCTTACGAATGAAATTAAGGAATTAAGAACACAATATATCGTTGAAAAAGATTCATTAGTAATTAAAAGCAAACAGACGGAAGTAGCGAAGGCATTGGCAGTTAAACAAACTGGAATTGTAGAGAGTGTAGTACCGCCCAAAAAAATAGTAGTTCATACAGTAATCACAAACACTCAAAATAAATAAGAACGTTGGACGATAAAAAAGACATATTATGGCGCGTATACCTGATATACTTTTTTGTATGCCTTTTTGGTTTTGCCATTATTTATAAAGTCTGTGTCATCCAATTCTCAGAGGGGGAGGAATGGCGGTCTAAATCAAAGAATTTTTCAACTAAATTATTTGACATTGAAGCGATCCGTGGTAATATTTATGATAATAACGGAATTCTGTTAGCTACCTCATTGCCTTATTTTGAAGTAGGAATGGATGTAAATACCGATGCTATCACCAAGGATATATTTTATGATAATGTTGATTCCTTAGCATATTCCTTTTCTAAAATGTTTCAGGACAGATCTCAAAAGGAGTATAAAAAAATATTAGTAAAAGCGCGTAAAGACGGTGACAGATGGGTGACACTTCAACGTGGAGTTTCATATACGGAGTTACAAAAAATTAAAAAATTTCCTCTTATTCGCAAAGGACGTAACAAAGGTGGTTTTACTTATTTACAAACCAACAAGCGCGAGCGTCCATTTCAAAGTTTAGCAGCACGTACTATTGGAAAATATAATGATGCCGGAACCGGTAAGTCGTACGGAATGGAAGTAGCCTATAATAATTATTTGCAAGGAGAAAGTGGTCAGCGCTTAATGCAAAAAATTGCCGGAGGTGTTTGGAAATCCATTAATGATGAAAACGAGATAAAGCTGGAAGATGGTGCAGATGTTATTTCTACCATTGATATTAATATACAGGATGTGGCGCATAATTCATTAATGAATTGTTTGAAAAAGCATGGCGCTGCACACGGGTGTTTGATTTTGATGGAAGTGAAGACAGGTGCAATAAAAGCGATTGCAAATCTTACCAGAAAAGATTCATCAACGTATTTGGAAAACCTGAATTATGCTGTTGGTTATGCAACTGAGCCGGGTTCAACTTTTAAGTTAGCCTCTTTGATAACGGCAATGGAAGATGGTTATATTGATTTGGATGATGTTGTTGATATTGAAGATGGTACCCATAAATATTATAACAGTACAATGAAAGATTCACATCGTCCTGAAAAAAGTGAGATCACTGTTCAAGAGGTTTTTGAGCAAAGCTCAAATGTGGGAGTTTCAAAAATCATCACTCGTTATTATTCAAAAGATCCCCAAAAATTTGTTGATCGTTTATGTCAGATGAATTTTAATTCGCCCTTGCAAATAAGCCTTCCCGGTGAAGCTGTGCCTCGTATTAAAAATACGAAAGATAAAGATTGGTCAGGAACTACCTTGCCCTGGATGAGTATTGGTTATGAGTTAACCATCACCCCGATGCAAACATTAACATTTTATAATGCAGTAGCAAATAATGGTAAAATGATGCGGCCAATGTTTGTGAAAGAAATTCGTAAACGTGGAGTAGCCATTAAAACTTTTGAGCCTGAAGTAATAAATTCTTCCATCTGTTCACAGCCTACAATAGATAAAGCGAAGAAGATGATGGAGGGAGTTGTTACTAACGGTACTGCACGGAGTTTGAAAGCTGCGGATTATAGAGTGGCGGGTAAAACAGGTACTGCTCAAATTGCAAAAGGTGGAAATTATAAAAACGGTGGCGTTAGTTACCTGGCTTCATTTGTTGGTTATTTCCCAGCTGATAATCCAAAATATTCATGCATTGTTGTAATAAGTTCTCCAACAGGAGATGCATATTACGGTGGTGCTGTAGCGGGTCCGGTATTTAAAGATGTTGCGGACAAGGTGTATTCTACAAGCTTGGAAATTCATAAAGAAATTAATGCAGTACAACCAAAATATTCCCTTAAAGCACCAACTGTAAAAAATGGATCTCAATCAGAAATTCAAAATGTATTGACTGCATTAAAGATCAAAAATAATACAAATAATAAAAGTGCAGAATGGGTTTCCAGTGCCACGATCGATTCAACCTCTGTTAAAATGGTTTCAAATAAAATTGAAGAAGAATTGAAAAGTGGTATTGTTCCCAATTTGGCAGGTATGACAGCCAGAGATGTATTGTTCTTATTAGAAAACAATAATTATATGAGAGTGAAATTGAATGGGAGAGGCGCAGTTTCTAAACAATCAATAATTGCGGGAACAGTATTCACAAAAGGAACCGAAATAGAATTAACACTGTTATAATAAGGTCCATAGGCCCAGTGGCAATGGCGAATAAGAAATAGACAATAAGCAAACAAACAGCATCGGTGTAATCAATTTTTAATCGGTGTAATCATTTTCAAATGAAGTTATTAAAAGACATATTATATAAAGTAGGTTTAGTTGAGATCATTGGTTCAACCAATGTGGCCATTGCAGCTATAAGTTTTGATTCCCGTAAAATTGAAATGGATAGTTTATTCGTTGCTGTTAAAGGGACATTGAGTGATGGACATAAATACATTGATGATACTATTGCAAAAGGCGCTGTTGCTGTTTTGTGTGAAGAGTTACCGCTTACAATAAATGATAAGATCACCTATATAAAAGTAAACGATGCTTCAGTTGCATTGGGAATTGTTGCGGGTAATTTTTATGATAACCCTTCCGAGAGTTTAGTATTGGTGGGTGTTACCGGAACAAATGGCAAAACAACAACGGTAACGTTATTATTCAGTTTATTTAAAAAAATGGGATATAATGTTGGTTTATTGTCAACGGTAAAAAACCAGATCAACAATGAAATTATTCCGGCAACGCATACAACACCTGACGCAATTCAGTTGAATGCATTGCTTCGTCAGATGTTGGATAAAGGTTGTACTAATTGTTTTATGGAAGTGAGTTCACATGCGGTAATGCAAAATCGTATTTCCGGAATTCATTTTTCGGGCGGGGTTTTTACAAATATCACGCATGATCATTTGGATTACCACAAAACATTTCAGGAATATATAAAAGCAAAAAAGCGATTCTTTGATATGTTAGGTCCTGATGCATTTGCCTTAACCAATAAAGACGATGCGAATGGTGAATTGATGCTGCAAAATACAAAAGCAACAAAAAAAACATATTCACTTCATGCAATGGCTGATTTTAGATGCAAAGTAGTGGAAAATCAATTTAGCGGATTGCTTTTGAATATTGATAACAATGAAGTTTGGAGTAAGTTGATCGGAAATTTCAATGCCTATAATCTTTTAGCTGTATACGCTACAGCGGTTTTGTTAAAAGAAGATAAAACAAATGTGCTTACTACATTAAGCACGTTGAGTTCAGTAGAAGGCCGCTTTCAATACATCCGTTCTGATAATGGAATCATAGGAATTGTTGATTATGCACATACTCCTGATGCATTGATGAATGTGTTAAAAACCATTAAGGATATACGTACAGGGAATGAGCAGGTTATTACTGTTGTTGGTTGTGGTGGAGATCGCGATGCTGCAAAACGGCCGATTATGGCTAAGATCGCCTGTGACCTAAGTAACAAAGTTATCCTTACTTCTGATAATCCTCGCAGTGAAGAGCCGGATGCAATTATTAAGGAAATGGAAAAAGGGGTTGATGCGGTCAACCGTAAAAAAACGATTTCAATTACTGATAGAACTGAAGCAATTAAAGCAGCGTGCTCAATTGCAAAGCCGGGAGATATAATACTTGTGGCAGGTAAAGGACACGAAAAATACCAAGAGGTAAAAGGAGTAAAGCATCCATTTGATGATATGCAGGTTTTAAAAGAGAATTTTAAATTATTTGAAAAGTAATACGCTGCAAGATCTCTGTGAGATCAGGTAAATGCAATGTGGACATATTCTATATAAAAAAATAAAAAAAACAATTATAACCCATTAGATAATGTTCTACTATTTATTTGAATTTTTAGATAAGCAGTTTAATTTCCCAGGTGCCGGGGTGTTTCAATACATCTCTTTTCGTGCGGCAATGGCGCTCATTTTTTCATTACTGATCTCATTGGTATTCGGAAAACGTATCATTGATTTGTTAGAGAAGAAACAAGTTGGTGAAACAGTTCGTGACCTTGGATTAGATGGCCAGTTGCAAAAAAAAGGAACACCTACTATGGGTGGTTTAATTATTCTTTCAGCCATTGTTGTTCCAACATTGTTGTTTGCAAAATTACATAATGTATATATTCTTTTATTGTTATTGTCAACGGTATGGCTTGGTGCTATTGGTTTTTTGGATGATTACATCAAGGTATTCAAAAAGGATAAAAAGGGATTGGCAGGTAAATTTAAAGTGTTGGGACAGGTTGGAATAGGTTTGATCGTTGGTGTTACGTTGTATTTTCATAATGGTGTTGTAGTTCGTGATCGTGTTCAAAGTGTTGCGAAAGGCGCCAATCCAATTGAGATCGTTAATGAAGCTTCACAGTTTGCTTTGATGCCTGAATATTCTTCTGAGGAAACTAAGTCAATGAAAACGACTATACCATTTGTGAAAAATAATGAATTTGATTATTCCGAGTTGCTTTCGTTTTTGGGTGATGGATATCAAAAATGGTCTTGGTTAATATTTATTCCTATAGTAATCATCATTGTTACTGCAGTATCAAATGGCGCAAATATAACGGATGGAATTGATGGCCTGGCTACTGGAACCTCCGCCATCATAGGGGTTACATTGGGCATATTGGCATACGTTTCCGGTAACAGGATCTTCGCAGATTACCTCAACATTATGTACATACCAAATTCAGGTGAGTTGGTAATTTTTATAGCTGCATTTGTAGGAAGTTGTGTTGGGTTTTTATGGTACAACTCCTTTCCTGCACAGGTGTTTATGGGTGATACGGGTAGTCTTGCATTGGGCGGTATTATTGCTGTTTTCGCCATCGCAATTCGTAAGGAACTTCTTATTCCTATTCTTTGCGGGGTTTTTCTTGTCGAAAATTTATCGGTGATGATGCAGGTATTCATTTTTAAACGAAGGAAGCAAAAATATGGAATTGAATATGCCAAGGAGCATCGCTTTTTGAAAATGGCACCACTACATCATCATTATCAAAAATTAGGAATGCATGAGTCGAAGATCGTTTCTCGTTTTTGGATCATTGGAATTATGCTTGCGGTATTAACCATTGTAACCTTGAAATTAAGATAAAATGAAACGCTTGGTAATACTTGGCGGTGGTGAGAGTGGAGTGGGCACAGCAGTGCTTGCGAAAAAAAAAGGTTTTGATGTTTTCCTTTCAGATAAAGGAAAAATAAAAGACAAATACAAAAACGTTCTTTCAAAATATGAAATTAAGTGGGAGGAAGAGAAGCACACGGAAGCATTGATTTTCAATGCGGATGAAGTGGTTAAAAGTCCTGGTATCCCTGATAAATCAGACTTAGTAAAAACACTGCATATAAAAGGTATCCCTGTGATCTCGGAGATCGAATTTGCGGGACGTTATACCAACGCAAAAAAAATATGCATAACAGGCAGCAATGGGAAAACAACAACAACGCTTCTTATCTACCACATTCTAAAAAAAGCGGGGTTGAATGTAGGGCTTTGTGGGAATGTAGGAAAGAGTTTTGCAATGTTGGTGGCAGAAAATGCAGGACGGTCGGATAGGAAGGACCTTGATTATTATGTATTAGAGTTAAGCAGTTTTCAGTTGGATGGAATGGTTGATTTTAAAGCTGACATAGCAATATTGTTAAACATTACACCCGACCACTTAGACAGATATAATTATGAAATGCAAAATTATGTTGATTCAAAATTCAGGATCATACGAAATCAAACAGAGAACGATTCATTCATTTATTGTATTGATGATGAAATAATAGCAAGAGAATTAACAAAAAAAACAATCAGCGCAAAGCAATATCCTTTTTCGATTAAACAGGAAGTTGAAATAGGTGCATACTTAAACGAAAACAATCAAATAGTAATAAACACAAATAACACAAACCCTTTATTTATGACAATTCAAGAACTTGCGCTACAAGGTAAACACAACATCTACAATTCCATGGCAGCTGGTGTCACCACTAAACTGGTTGAGATCAGAAAGGAAACGATTCGCGAAAGTCTTTCTGATTTTCATAACATCGATCATCGCCTGGAGTTAGTTGGTAATGTACATGGTATTGAGTTTATCAACGACTCAAAAGCAACCAATGTGAATTCAACATGGTATGCATTGGAGAGTATGGATAAACCTGTTATCCTTATTCTTGGTGGTGTTGATAAGGGAAACGATTATTCCATGCTAAATGAGCTGGTAAAGGAAAAGGTAAAAGCAATTATTTGTTTGGGTGCAGATAATAAAAAAATAATCAAAGCCTTTGGTGGAATGGTTGAGATCATTATGGAAGCTAACTCTGCGAAAGAAGCGGTTGCTCAGGCATACAGGTTAGGTAAGAAAGGTGATACTGTTTTATTATCTCCTGCCTGTGCAAGTTTTGATTTGTTCGAGGATTATGAAGATCGTGGAACTCAGTTTAAACAAGCAGTAAGAGGCTTATAAAAATTAACATGAATCTATTCAAATATATAAAAGGTGATAAGGCGATCTGGACAGTGGTGTTACTGCTTTCCCTTTTATCTATATTGGTTGTTTATAGTTCTATTATCGCCTTAGCTTACCGCTATAAAGGTGGCGATACGGGATCATATTTGATAAAACATGTTTTTATTGTAGGCTCCGGAATTTTGCTGGTATACTTTATTCATAAAGTGAAGTATTCCTATTTTTCAAGAATATCACAGCTTGCTATTTTTCTCGCTGCTCCATTATTATTGTATACCTTGCTGAATGGAGTAAGTGCAGGTGATGCCAGTCGTTGGCTCGCGATTCCAGGCACATCCTTAACTTTTCAAACTTCTGATTTTGCTAAACTTGCATTGATAACATACGTAGCGCGTATGTTATCGATCAAACAAAATGTTATTAAAGATTTTAAAAAAGCATTTTTACCAATTGTTGCGCCTGTTGGAATTATTTGTCTTTTGATCTTACCTTCTAATTTTTCTACTGCTGCAATTCTTTTTATGACATGTTTTGTGTTAATGTTCATAGGAAGGATGAATGCGAAACACCTGCTTCTATTGATAGGTTCCGGTATTGTGGTGGGACTTGTAATAATTGTGATGGTTTTTAATTTCCCAAATGCGATCCCACGTGGTGCCACATGGAAGGCACGTATAGAAAATTTTAGTAAGGGTGATAGCGAAAGTAATTTTCAGGCAGAACAGGCCAAAATTGCTATCGCTACAGGTGGTATAATGGGGAAAGGTCCTGGTAATAGCATGCAGCGGAATTTTTTGCCGCAGGCATCATCTGATTTTATTTTTGCAATTGTAATTGAAGAGTGGGGCCTTGTAGCAGCTGTAATTATCGTTTTTTTATATCTGATTTTATTATTTCGAGGAGTGAAGATCGCCAATAAAAGCGAACGTACGTTTGGCAGTTTGCTCGCAATAGGATTAACATTCAGTTTAGTTTTTCAGGCAATGATAAATATGGCGGTGGCAGTAAATTTATTTCCGGTAACAGGTCAGCCATTGCCATTAGTGAGTATGGGAGGTACATCAATATGGTTTACAAGTATCGCCATTGGTATGATATTAAGCGTTAGTCGTAACAACGAATTGGTTGGGGAAGGAGGCGAACTTGCAGCCGCTTAAAATCATAGTGAGTGGGGGAGGAACAGGAGGACATATTTTTCCTGCCATTGCCATTGCCAATGCAATAAAAGCGTTGCGCCCTGATGCCGAATTTTTATTTGTTGGTGCCGAAGGTAAAATGGAAATGGAAAAAGTTCCTGCGGCAGGGTATAAAATTGAAGGACTCTGGATCAGTGGTTTTCAGCGTAAACTGACCATGTCGAATTTGGCTTTTCCATTTAAATTGATCAGTAGTTTATTGAAAGCAAATAAAATTCTAAAAACGTTTAAGCCCAATGCTGTAATTGGTACCGGTGGATTCGCCAGCGGACCTATGTTGCAGGTAGCAGCTAATAAAGGCATTGTCACGTTGATACAAGAACAAAATTCATATCCCGGAATCACAAATAAAATTCTTTCTAAAAAAGTGGATAAAATTTGTGTTGCGTATTCAGGGATGGAAAAATATTTTCCGAAAGAAAAAATTTTATTGACTGGAAATCCGATACGCCAGGATATTTTAAGTTTAGAAGGTAAGCGTGATAGAGGCTTGGAGACATTTGGTTTAAACCCTGATAAAAAAACAATTTTAGTGATTGGCGGAAGTCTTGGTGCACGTACCATAAATGAGAGTATCGTTAATTGCTTGGGAGCATTTGAAAAAAATAATATTCAACTGGTGTGGCAAACCGGAAAAGGATTTTATGAAACCGCAAAAACAGCGGTTGCCAAATATGAAGGTAAAGGAATTAAGGTGTTCGATTTTATTCAAAAAATGGATTACGCTTATGCAGTTGCCGATCTGGTTATTTCGCGTGCAGGCGCAAGCTCTGTTTCGGAATTGTGTTTGGTGAAAAAGCCTTGTATTTTGATCCCTTCACCCAATGTTGCTGAAGATCATCAAACAAAAAATGCGATGGCATTGGTCAATCATAATGCCGCTCTTTTAATTAAGGATAGTGAAGCTCGTGAAAAACTTTGTACCGAAACATTAACATTAATTAATGATGTGGAACAATGTTATAAGTTATCGGAAAATATTTCAAAAATGGCATTTCAGGATTCGGCAAATGTAATTGCTAATGAAGTATTGAGTTTAATAAATGGCAGAGTAAAATAAAAGCAGGTTTTGAAAAACATTCAATACATATATTTTTTAGGAATCGGGGGTATCGGAATGAGCGCTCTTGCGCGCTATTTTAATGCGATGGGGAAGAGTGTGAGCGGTTATGACAAAACTTCAACAAAGCTTACTGATGAATTAATTGCAGAAGGAATTAAGATTCATTTTGAAGATGATTTGAATTTAATTTCTGAAAATTTTAAATCTCAGATCTCAGATCTCAAATCTCAGATATTAGTTGTTTACACCCCGGCAATACCTGCAGACCATAAAGAGTTCAACTATTTTAAAGCAAACAATTTCAACATTAAAAAACGTGCTGAAGTATTAGGGATGATCACAGAAGCTTCCTATACAATCGGTGTTGCAGGAACACATGGAAAAACAACCACATCCTCATTAATTGCACATGTTTTAAAAACGGCTGAGCTGGACCCTTCCGCATTTTTAGGTGGAATCACTCAAAACTACAATACAAATTTACTGTTAAGCAATAATTTAAAAAACTCCGAACTTCAAACGAAAGACGCTGGACTTGTAGTTGTAGAGGCCGATGAATACGACCGTTCGTTCCTTACCCTACATCCCGAAATTGCTGTTATCACTTCCGTGGATGCAGACCATCTGGATATTTACGGGGATAAAAAATACATGGAGGAATCGTACTCTTTGTTTGCAAGCCAAGTGAGATCAAAATTGATCTTAAAGAAAAGTATTGTAAATAATATTGCTTCAGGTGATCAAGCCATAACATACTCTGTAATTGATACATCGGCAGATTATTTTGCTCAAAATATTAGGATCGAAAATGCCGCTTATCACTATGAAGTGGTAACACCAACAGGAGTATTCAAAAATATGACCTTAGGTTTACCGGGTTTGCACAATGTAGAGAACTCCATAGCAGCAGTAGCTGTTGCCTGTCTGATGAATATTTCGGAACAAAAGATCCGTGAAGGATTGAAAACATTCCGTGGTGTGAAAAGACGTTTTGATTACCAAATAAAAACAGAGAAGTTGGTTTTTATAGATGACTATGCACATCATCCCGAAGAGTTGAAAGCCTGCATTAATTCAGCAAAAGAAATGTATCCCGGTAAAAAAATAACCGGAATATTTCAACCTCATTTATTCAGCCGCACCCGTGATTTTGCGGATGATTTTGCCAAAAGCCTTGATCTGCTTGATGAATGTATATTGATGGAAATATATCCTGCACGTGAATTACCAATTGAAGGTGTGAATTCAAAAATGCTGTTGGATAAAATGGGATCAACGAATAAAAGTATTTGTCAGAAAGTTGATTTAGTAAAGGAGATAAGTGGACGTAAGCTGGATGTATTGTTAACATTGGGTGCAGGAGATATCGATACGTTTGTAGGGCTTTTGAAGAATGAATTAATGAAATAGAGTTAATGTAATATTTAAGATGTAATAGGTAATATGCACATCAAAATATTACATCTTAAATATTACATTTTTATTTAATTACGAAACTGTTAGAAATATAGAAAATGAACTATAAAAAAATAATACTTGCATTAATTATATTGTTTAATGTAGGAATTCTTGAATTTGCATTAGCTCAAGATAGTATTGCGAGAAAATTTCATTTTGGAATTCAGGGGAATATGAATCTCTATTATGAACATTCACAAAACAGTTATTTAAATGGCACTTATTCTACTGTTAATTTTGGCAATGGTACTCTCACATCCCCTAATTATACAACCGTTACTTACAAAAATTTATTTTACCAACCTTCATTAGATTTTTTTCTTCAATTAAATCGATGCTATTTGGATATTGGACTTTCAAATCTTAGTAGTGGTCAAAACGTAATTGAGGCTCAAAATTCTGGAACAATTAAATCAAGCAAGTATAAATATTTTTCAATTGGTTTTGAATCGCGATTTATTTATTTGGTAATGAATCCTAATAAAAATTTTATAGCACCATATTTAGAATTGGGTTTGAAAAATATTTATTTCAAGGATACGTACAATTCCTCTTCACCTTTGGAAGAAATAGAAAAAAGCAAACTTTTTTCAGGTTTTTTTGGAACAGGCATACAAAAAAACTTTAAAAAAAATATATTTGTAAGATTAGGAGTGCTTGGGAATTTTCTTGCTAAAGGGTATGGAGATAAAGCCACTAAACTGGCAGATAGACAAGGTGAGATTGTATATGGAGAAATTTCGTTGGGTTATAGCCTTAGATAAATCTCAAGGTTTTGTGTCATGATCAAATAAATTAAAATTAAAATTGAAAAAAGTAAAAAAAATAGCAATCATTACACTTTGGTCCGCTTTGATCATTGGCTTGCTTGTGAGTATGGGTTTTGTGAATAAAGAACAAGATTCATTACTTTGCAAAAGCCTTGATATAAGAGTGAACCAGGACGATGATCTGTATTTTTTAGATAAGATGGACATTGCACAATTGATTTTCAAAAGAGGAGATTCAATTATTAATCAGCCGAAATCAACTGTAAATATTCCCGCTATAAAACATGCACTGAATAGTCACTCTGATATTGCCAATGCAGAAGTTTACATAACAATTGATGGAAGATTAAAAGTGGCAGTGAAGCAACGCAAGCCTGTGCTTCGTATTTTTAATCTTACCGGGGATAGTTATTATATAGATGATGAAGGAAAATTAATGCCGCTCTCTGATAAATATACCGCAAAAGTATTGGTTGCGAATGGTAATATTTTGGAGGCTTACGCGACAAGCTACAGGTATTCGATGGAAGATATAGCAAAAGACAAGGAGAAGAAAAAAAATACAATGCTGGATGAATTGTATGCAATGGCAACATACATTGATGCAGATGAATTTTGGAAAGCACAGGTACAACAAATTTATATCAATACTGACAACGACATGGAAATTGTTCCAATGGTGGGGAATCAAAAAATAATTTTTGGTGATACTGCCTCCATGGACGAAAAGTTCAAAAAACTATTGATCTTTTATCAGCAAGGACTAAATACTACAGGTTGGTGGGATAAATATTCCACTATTAATTTAAAATTCAAGAATCAGATTGTGTGTACAAAAAAAGAAATTGTTAAAATTAAACCAACAATTAAACCATTACCAATTATTACACCAACACCAATAATCAAACCAACACCAGTAATCAAACCAATTTAAATATTCAAAATGCCTTTTTTATTTTAAAAAGGTTAATCGTTAATAAATAGATCACAATGGAACCATCAGAAATTGTAGTAGGCTTAGATATCGGAACAACAAAAATTGTAGCAATTGTTGGACGCAGAAACGAGTTCGGGAAAATTGAAATACTTGGAATGGGTAAATCCGAATCGTTCGGGGTTGCACGTGGTGTAGTTCAAAATATCGACAAAACAGTAGAAGCCATCAAAACAGCGGTTGCAGAAGCGGAAACTAAATCGGGTGTTGATATAAAAACCGTGAATGTGGGTATTGCCGGCCAACATATAAAAAGTGTACAACATCGTGGTATTAAAACGCGTTCGAGTGTGGATGAAGAGATATCACAAAAAGATATTGATTCTTTAATTGAAGATATGTTCAGATTGGTAATGCAGCCTGGCGAACAAATTATTCATGTGTTGCCACAAGAATATATTATTGATAGTGAACAAGGAATTAAAAATCCGATCGGTATGTCCGGTATTCGCTTAGAAGCTAACTTCCACATTATCACGGGGCAAATGGCTGCTGCACGTAATATTTATAAATGTGTGGAAAAAGCGGGATTAGAAGTTTCAGAATTGACCATAGAACCACTTGCCTCTGCTGATGCGGTATTGAGCGATGAAGAAAAAGAAGCAGGTGTTGTATTAGTTGATATTGGCGGTGGAACAACAGATGTTGCTATTTTTCAGGATGGAATTATTCGTCATACCGCTGTTATTCCTTTCGGTGGAAATGTAATTACAGAAGATATTAAAGAAGGCTGTACCATTATAAAAAGTCAGGCTGAATTATTAAAAATAAAATTTGGTTCGGCATTGGCAAGTGAAAATCAGGAAAATGAAATTGTTTCTATTCCGGGTTTAAGAGGCCGTCCTCACAAAGAAATTTCAGTGAGAAATTTGTCAGCAATTATTCAGGCAAGGATGGAAGAAATTGTGGAGCATGTATATTATGAAATTAAAAATTCAGGTTACGAGAAAAAATTAATTGCAGGTATTGTTATTACAGGTGGTGGTGCGCAGTTGAAACATGTTACACAATTGGTTGAATATATCACCGGAATGGATTCACGTATTGGCTACCCGAATGAGCATTTGGCAAAAAGTAATGAAGATATTACAAGCCCTATGTTTGCTACTTCTGTTGGTCTAATTATGAAAGGATTAGAGAAGTTGGATAAACAAAACCGTAAGAATATGACAAATGCTTCTTCATCTACTATTAAAGGACATTCAAAGGATAAATCTTCAGGGTTTTTTGATAGATTGAAAAGCTTTTTTGATGAGGATTCGGCTCAACAATAAAACAAAATAAAGCCTAGAAATTAACAGAGCATGGTTAGTAACTAATAAAGCGCATGTAAAATCTACATTAAAAAAAGCGGCAATTTTAGGCATTGAAAGAACAGACAAGACCAAGATATAATAATACCAAACGTTATAAATAAAATTAAAATGATGAAATTCGATTTAACTCAGGACAACTCAGCAATTATAAAAGTAATTGGAGTTGGTGGTGGCGGAAGTAACGCTGTCAATCACATGTACAAACAAGGCATTAAAGGTGTTGATTTTATTGTTTGCAATACTGATCAACAATCTTTGGATATGAGCCCGGTACCATTTAAAGTGGTTTTAGGTGCGAGTTTAACCAAAGGTCGTGGTGCTGGTTCTTTACCTGAAGTTGGAAAAAATGCTGCCATCGAAAGTATCGAAGAGTTAAAAGCGATCTTGGCAAATAATACCGAAATGGTATTTATTACTGCAGGTTTAGGTGGTGGTACCGGAACTGGTGCTGCCCCTGTTATTGCGCAAGTTGCTAAAGAAATGGGGATTTTAACTGTTGGTATTGTTACTATTCCATTTGGATTTGAAGGTAAAAAGCGTAAAGCGCAAGCTGACTCAGGATTAGAAGCACTAAAACAAAGTGTGGATACCTTACTTGTTATCAGCAATGATAAACTACGTGAGATCTACGGTAATTTAAAAGTTACGGAAGCATTTGGCCATGCTGATGATATTTTATCAACTGCCGCAAAAGGTATTGCTGATATCATTACAACAACATTACAGATCAATACCGATATCAATGATGTGAAAACGGTTATGAGAAACAGTGGTGTTGCTATCATGGGTTCTGCACAAGCATCAGGCGAATGTCGTGCATTGCGTGCTGTTGAGCAGGCTATGGCTTCACCGTTATTGAACGATAGTAATATCAGAGGTGCACGTTATGTACTTGTAAATATTACTTGTGGCGAAGATGAGATCACAATGGATGAGTTAGGTGAGATAACTGATTACATTCAGGAAGCAGCAGGAATGACTGCTGAAGTGATCAAAGGATATGGTGTAGATATGTCCTTGGGAGATAAAGTAAGTGTTACCATTATTGCAACCGGTTTTGATGCAAAAGGTGATGTTGGTAATAAATTTGAAAAAGCACCGGAGCGTATTATGCACATTTTAGGTGATGAGCCTAAAAAAGTAGAATCAACTTTCGTTGCTCCAATAGCTCCTGCAGCTGTCGTTACTCCTAAAGTAGAAGAAATGACCTCATTCATTAAACAGGAAGACACAACGCCTGCAACTGACTGGACAAGTGAAGCCGCATGGAATACACCTGTTGTGAATGAAGAAATAGAAAATGTTACATCTGAGCCTTTCTCTTATATCAGAGCAGACGAGCCTGTTGCGGAGAATGAAGAAGAACAAGTTTCTTTTGAATTTGAAATTACGAATACTACTGTTCCTTTAGAAGAACCATTTATGATCACTGATTCAAATGATGAATCCTGGTCAAAACCAGAAGCTTCAGTTGAAAACCAAGAAAATAATATTGTTGCAAAAGTTCAGAACGAAGAGCAATTGAAAAAAGCTCAGGATCGTGTTGCAAGATTAAAAGAGTTGAACTTTAAATTATTAAAATCTCCAAACGGCTTGTCGGAATTAGAAAATGAACCGGCTTACAAAAGAAGAAATATAAATTTAGATTCCACTCCTCACTCTTCCGAATCACAAGTATCACGTTATACTTTATCAGAAGGAGATGATAAAAAGGTAGAGATCAAACCAAACAATTCTTTTTTACATGATAATGTAGATTAATTTTGATTTGCTGAAAGATAAAATGCCCTCCTGCTTAATGCAGGAGGGCATTTTTGTTTTATGCCTCTTATGAAGATTATTTTATCGGAAAAGCTTACATTTGAAAAAGCATAAGGACGACAACAAAAAAATAGAATTCAATGATAACAAAAGGAATACTAACATTGATAACTTTACTTACAATAGTAACTTTATCATTTTCTCAAAAAAATAATAGTATTAAATATCAAAAAGTATCAAGTACTGATTTTTATGATAGTACAAACTATAATAGTATTTTAAAAAGGTTAGACAAGATATCACCAAATTCAGAACGTATCTGGGGAGAGATGACTGCATCTCAAATGCTTCACCACCTCAATCTCGCAATTGGTAGTGGACTTGGATACTACACTTTGCCTGATGTAAGCACTTTTATGAGCCGAGGGTTTAATCAATTTTTGATTTTAAATGTCCTGAAACGATTTCCAATAAGTACTCAAACAGCTCAACCATTAAAAGTAAGTGAAAGCTTTAATTTTGAAACAGAGAAAAACCAGTTAAAAGAGATTTTAACTAAAGCCTATAATACAAAAACGGATGGTGATTGGGGCAAGCACACTTATTTTGGAAAAATGACGAGAAATGATTATGGTAAACTCATTATGATACATTGCAATCATCATTTTCAACAATTTAGCAATTAAAAAAATGAAAGTATTAATTTTAGTTACGAATCAAAACAAATACTTGAAACATAACATTCCCACGGGGCTATGGTTAAGTGAATTAACACATATGTATGAGGGCTGTATTAAAAATAACATTCAGGTTATTATCGCAAGCCCCAAAGGAGGCGAAACACCAATCGACCCCGAAAGTTTAAAAGCATTTGTATTGGATAGTCTAACAAAAAAATATTGCAACGACATAACGTTTTTAGAACTTTTAAAAAACACTATTCCTCTTGCTCAGGTTTCTGAAAAAGATTTTGATGCTATTTATTTAACAGGTGGACATGGAACAATGTATGATTTTGTTGGTAATGAAACATTAAACAACTTGATAAAATTATTCTATGAAAATAATAAAATTGTTTCGGCAGTTTGCCACGGTGTATGCGGGCTTATTGGCGTCAAACTTTCAAATGGAGAATACCTGATAGATGGAAAAAACATAACTGGTTATTCGTGGTTCGAAGAAATATTAGCAAGGCGTAAAAAGCAAGTTCCATTTAACCTCGAACAAGTTTTAAAAGAAAAAAAGGCAAACTATAAAAAAGGATTTGTTCCATTGGCCTCTTTTGTAATTACAGATAGAAATTTGATCACAGGACAAAACCCTTTTAGTTCAAAAAAATTAGCAGAAACGGTAATAGAAAAGCTAACTAAATGAACTATTGCCGTTAACAGTTTGATTAGATTATTGAAAATTAAAATGCCCTCCAGCTTAATGCAGGAGGGCATTTTTGTTTTATGCGTCTTATGGAAATTATATATTAGAATAGCTTACATTTGACAAGAGATTGGCAAGAACAAGATTAAATATTAGAATCATTTAAATTGCTTATAATTATCAATCATGTGTATTTAAATTGTTTGGGGCAATGCAATTAAAAAACACACTGGACAATAATATATTTCGTTATGATTGTGTTACGCCAATTTTTCAGAACCAACACAGAAAGCTAAATTGACATTCATACCAACTTTAACAAAATGACAAATTGAAACATTTACCAAAAATAAACCTCTTTTATTGGGCATTAATAATTAGTGCTAATACAATGGGAGAAACAGCCGGAGATTTAATTTCTCAAACTTTTAATTTAGGTTACGGTGGTGGGACAATTGCATTAATTGTGTTTTTCCTAATTGCTTTGACATTTTCTATTTACTCAAAAAGTCAGAAACCACTTTTGTATTGGACTGTTATTACTTTGGCAAGTACAGCAGGAACAACTATT
Source organism: Bacteroidota bacterium (assembly GCA_040388745.1). Taxonomy (GTDB): domain Bacteria; phylum Bacteroidota; class Bacteroidia; order 2-12-FULL-35-15; family 2-12-FULL-35-15; genus 2-12-FULL-35-15. The sequence goes on from JAZKBF010000040.1 coordinate 40,371, forward strand.
TCCGATTTCATCAGTCGCTCATTCTTTCATTTACAATTAGGCTTTACAGAAAATCAAGGATACACTTTTGGAACAATTATTTTAATTGTCGCACTTATAATTACATTCGGTATTTGGAAATATCATTCAAAAACAGTTACCATAGAAAGCGGATTAAACAAACGAACCGAATTTTTATATTGGATCGCCATTTTAACTTCAAGTACATTAGGTACGGCTTTGGGGGATTTACTTGCGCACAACACACCATTAGGTTTTGACGGAGGAACTTTACTATTATTAATGCTACTTGCAATTGTAGTAGGGCTTTTCTATTTAACAAAAATATCAAGAGAGCTTTTATATTGGTTGGCTATTATTTTGACACACCCAATTGGTGCAACAATGGGCGACTACCTGACAAAACCTGAAGGAATGAATTTAGGAAATATAAAAGCAAGTTTGCTGTTAGTTGTGGTTTTCATAATAGTTATAGTAACCGGACAGCTGATCAACAAAAGACAACTGAATTAAAAAAAACTGCAAAAAAAACGGGTTTTGCACTAGCGGTCATGTAACCCTCCCAATTTTCAAACTAGTACTATAAATACATCTTAAATATATTTCCATTGCCTTTCTTTTTTTAATAGTTCCATAGGCTTTCTAATCCTTAGTTTGATGAGCAACTCACGAAAAAAATATTTTAGCTATCCAAAACCCCATCCCACCGAAATATCCAATCAAAAGCCCTAAGTAGTATTATTTTTGAAACGAATGAAACTATCTAACAGAATAGATAATAGTTTCAAAAAATCAATCTAAATCCATCAAAAATCATGTTAGCAATAGGAACCCAAGCACCGGATTTTGAACTTAATTCTACTCCCGATCAAAAATTAAAATTGACAGAATTACGTGAAAAAAAAGTTATTCTTGCTTTTTATCCTGCCGATTGGAGTCCCGTATGCAGCGACCAAATGGCGTTATATAATGAAACACTTAAATTATTTTCTAAGCACAATGCGCAATTAGTTGGTATTTCAGTAGATAGCAAATGGTCTCATTTAGCTTTTAGCGAGAGCCGTAAATTGCATTTTCCTTTACTTGCCGATTTTGAACCCAAAGGACAGGTAGCTAAACTGTATGGCGTTTATGATGAAAAAGAAGGACTAGCCCAAAGGGCATTATTTGTTTTGGATGAAAAAGGAATTATACGCTGGAATTATTTATCACCTGTTGGAATAAATCCGGGAGCTGATGGTATTTTGGACGCACTTGAAAGTTTAGATAAAGTAAACGTCTTACAAAAATGAGCACTCTATTAAAACCTCCCGTTAACAGCAACGACCATATTCGGGGCAACAGTAATGCCCCTCTGGAATTGGTAGAATATGGCGATTTCGAATGTAGCGATTGTGGTCGTGCTTATCCAATAATAAAAACAATTCAACGGGAATTAGGTGATGATCTAAAATTTATTTTCCGGAATTTCCCATTAACTGAAATTCATCCACATGCAGTAAATGCAGCATTGGCAGCAGAAGCGGCTGCTTTGCAAAATAAATTTTGGGAAATGCATGATATTATTTTACAAAATCAGAAATCTTTGGAATCCGAGGATCTGTTATTTTATGCTGAAACAATTAAGTTGGATCCTGGTCAATTCATAAGTGATATTCAGGACAGTTCGCTATTAGCCAAGGTGGAAGCCGACTTCGAAAGCGGGGTGAGAAGTGGGGTAAATCGAACACCTTCATTTTTTGTTAATGGGTTAAAATATGAAGGAGGCCGTGAAGCCAATGAACTTATTTATTATTTGAAAAGCAAATTATCTGAGCTTAGATCCGCCTTTTAAAGGACGCTTAGGACTTATATTTGCAATTTGAAGGGCTCAGTGTTATTTATTAAAAAAGGTTTTCACCGGGATTTCTACAATGCTTTTTAATAAGATCGTATTGCTCCTGATGAAAACCTTTTTGCGATAGAGGGGTGTTTATACTTTCCCTTAATTTTAAATGTAAACAGGCTCTTCTTTATACACAGCCCATTCTTTTTCAATCATCTTAGCATCCTCATCTGAATGTGGACGAACTGCAACAACGATTTTACCCTCTTTGATCGCTTTTTCATACTTTTTTGCTTTCACTTCAGAAACACCCCAACCTGTTAATGCTCCTACCAATCCTCCGGTAAGACTTCCAGCTCCAGCTCCTGCAAGTGCAGCTGCCAGCGGCCCAGCTACTATCAAACCCACTCCTGGGATAACAACGCTACCTACAGCAAGTATGCCTCCTATTAATGCGCCAAGTGTAAGGCCAATGGCTGAACCTGCCCCCGCACCTTTTAATGTTTGATTTTCAGCATTCACCGTTTTCCCATCTTTAAAGTATTTGTCACGTGTAACATCTGATGTAATAATATTTATTTCATCTTTTGTGTAACCCTTTGTTTCTAGTGCTTTAATAGCTTTATCAGCGCTATCTTGGTCTTTAAAAATTTCAATAAGCATTTCGCGATCTGTGTTCGTTTTTTGGTTTACCTGATTGTTGTCCATTTTTTTTTATTTTTTTTAGAGATTTATAATTATTAAACTTGTTTTTGTATGATTAAAAAAATATGCCAGATGTTTTTGATGTTCTGGTGTTTTGAGGAGAAAAAAAATTAATGAAGCTTCTTTACGCAACCTAATTAAATCAAAAAATTCATCGAATAAATATCTATTTTGTTTCCATTGCGTACATCTCGCTATAAGCTGCCAAATCATTATTTGCAGGTCCATTGATCACTTTTCCTTTATAGGTATATCTACTTCCATGACAGGGGCAGTCCCAGGTTTGTTCATCTTTGTTCCATGTAACTGTACAGCCAAGATGAGCGCATTTGGCAGAAACAATGTGTAACAGATTTTCTTCATCACGAAAAACTCCGTATTTTTTTTCCTGAATATTTACAATTTTCCCTTCACCTGTTTTAACTGAGCTCAACTCTGCAGCATCTTTGTGATCAGAAGAAATATTCAAAAATTCCATTAAAGAATACTTTGCTTCTTTAAAAAAATGACCGCTTGTTTTAAGAGTAAACCTGGAAGGTGCATAAATTTGTTTCCACTTATTTTCTTTCCCTGTTATGAGGTCTGTGATCAATATACCTGCAATTGTACAATGCGTCATGCCATTGCCGGAATCACCGGTTACGATATAAACATTGTCTCTGTCCAAAGGGTTGCGACCTATATATGCAATGCTATCCATTGGTTCCATTACCTGGCCCGACCACCGGTATTTTATTTCCTCAATGGGGAAATGCTCTTTTGTCCATTTTTCAAGTGAAGCATAAATTTTATCTTCTGCATGTGATGTTCCTTTTTCGTCACCGGTTTGGTGATCTTCTCCTCCACTTATCAAAAGATCATATTCATCATTATAAGTTTCTACACGAACATAATGATAGGGGGGGAAGCTTGGATTTTCTTTTTTGTTTCCAGTGTCCCACCACAACGCTTTTGGTAAACTGTCTTTTTTAATCAGTGCACCAATTACATAAGTGCGGAAAGCCGTTTGTTTTAAATGAACCGCATACTTATCATTCACAGGGCTGTTTGTTGCCACTACTACATGATTTGCTTTTATTGTATAACCTGTTTTTGTAGTTAAACCTTTGTGATCAATTTTTGCTGCATGCGTTTCAGTAAATATTTTACCACCCTTTTGTTCAATTATAGCGCATAATCCTTTTAGATATTTTAAAGGATGAAACTGAGCTTGTTCCGGAAAACAGATACACCTTCCTTCATCGGTAAGTAAGCCGGGAACATGCGCTGTGTCCGTGACTTTAATTCCCGCACGGGAGGCTGCTTCCAATTCTTTATCGATCGATTCCTTTTCATCAGAGGGATGTAAAAAAAGATAACCATTCACTCGTTCAAATTCACAATTAATTTTTTCTTTTTTCACAATGTTTTCTATAAAATCAATGGCTGCTACATGGCTCTCTGCTATCAGTTGGGTATCATCTTCCCCGAAAATATTTTCTAAGGTATAATATCTGTTGTCCAGGGCCGTCACAATATGCGCTGTGGTACGGCCAGTTTCGCCACTCCCAATATAACCATCTTCCACAAGTATAACTTTTCTGCCTTCCTGTGTAAGACAATAAGCGATGCTTATTCCCGCCAGCCCTCCGCCAACGATCACAACATCTGTTTCCAGATCTTCTTCTAAAGGTTTAAATACAATGGGAGAAACAGAATCTGTCCAGTTACTGATGTTTTTTCCTGAAGTAATGTTTCCATCCTCAGCATTGTTTTCTTTCCTGTTCATATTTCGTAGGTTTAAAATTAAACCTGATAAAAAAATATGCCAGAATTTTTAGTCAAGGCAATTTTTCAATCATCAGGCTCAGTGAAGTTAGCGCGATCGGCTCCCGTGCGCGGTCATATTGAGCCTGTCGAAATATGTGCGCGGCTTTAGAAGCGATATTGTTATAATACTACAAAACCTGAATTGGATTGTAAATTTTGGCTAAATACTGATAAGCAATAACAAATTCTCTTTCATGAAAATGCTGCGTTAGGGATTGCAGCGTAAATCCTTCCCTGCGCTTTTTAGCGAGGGGAAGATTGAAGCCCTTCGACTTCGCTCAGGATAAACTCCAAGCCCGCCCCTTTCTTGTTTAAGAAAGGGAAACGCCCCAATAAAAAGGTTTTAGACAATTTTTTTATTATTTATTCAACAAACTCAGCCTATCCAGCGTTAAACAGACCTCTGATTATAGAAAAAGATATCTTTTGATGTTTAAAAATAAAGTTTTATCTTTATTACTTGATTTTATCTCAAAAATAAGGTTTAACCTATTGAAGATAATTTTTAAATAAATTCCAGATACTTCTAAAATCCAGATCATGAAGCATTTTACTTCCTCAAAAAATTTTTTATTATTAAGTTTTGTTTGCTGCTCATTGCAGTTCACAACATCTTTAAATGCTCAGGACAATGTTGGTATTGGTACCAATACGCCCAATGCCAGCGCAATTTTAGAATTGCTTTCCACCAATAAAGGAATGTTAGTACCCCGAATGAACACGATAGGGATGACCTCTATTCCGAGCCCTGCAAATTCATTATTAGTATATAACACCGATTCCATGTGTTACTTCTTTTATCGGTTACCAAGTCTTTCCTGGGTATCCTTATGCAGTTCGGGATCCGGAGGTTCCGGTACTAATGGCGCAACAGGTAGTACAGGTGCTGTAGGAAATACAGGTTCAACCGGAGGTACAGGTGCAGCGGGAAGTACAGGTGCAACAGGGAGCACAGGAGCAACCGGTTCTGATCTGGGCACTCACTGGACAATCACCGGTAATGCAGGTACTGTAGCGGGCACAAATTTTATTGGTACTACCGATGCGCAGCATTTTGTTACAAAAACAAATGGTTCTTTACCCGCAAACGAACGTATGAGAGTGTTAGCCGCAGGTAACGTGATCGTAAATAATACTACTTTAGGTATAAATATTGGAGATGTATTTTCTGTTTACGCTAATGGCACAACCAATGGAAGTACAGCAAACACAAGCGCTATCGGGAGTTCTGCAATTAATGGTTACAGTTCCGGTGCAGGTAACGGAATATTCGGACTCAATACAGGAACCGGAACCGGTGTTTATGGCTTGAATACTGCCATTAAGGTAGGAGTTGAAGGTGATGTTTTTAACATTATACCTCAATCAATATTAGCAGGAACAAGTATGGGGGTATTTGGATATAATAATTCTGTACCCGGCCCTTCCGCATATTCAGTGGGAGTTTTGGGAACTGCAGTATCAACTACTGGCCCTGCTGATGGTGTGTATGGAAGATCCGCTTCAGCAAATGGATATGGAGCAACTGGGTTTAATTCAAATGCTTCGGGAACAGGAGTAGTTGGGATCGGCAACAATCTTGGGGGGAGTATTTTAACAGGTGGGAGTGGAGGTGCATTCACAGGTTTGGATTGGGGCGCTTATATTATAAACACTTCACTTGGAACGAGTGGCGCTATATATACCGACAATGGAGGAGTGATCAACCGTTATAATTTTTATAACGGAACTCAATATAAAATAAATGGTACAGGTACTGTTTCAACAACGGTGAAAGATGTTAATGGTAATAATGTGGTAATGCATTGTCCGGAAACTCCGGAGATCTATTTTTCTGATTATGGCGAAGGGCAGCTTGTTAATGGTAAAGCGCACATTGATCTGGACCCTACTTTTGCAAAAAATGTTACCGTAAATTCCAAACACCCGCTTCGTATCTATACGCAGCTGGAAGGGGATTGCAACGGAGTTTACATTACAAATAAAACAACTTCGGGGTTTGATGTAATTGAACTTAAAGGTGGCGCATCAAATACGCATTTTCAGTGGAATGTAGTTTGTAACGCGGCTGATCAGGAGGTTGCTCCCGGTAAAATTTCTAAGAATGCGGATGTCAGATTTGAACCTGCTCCACTTCCGGAAGAAACAAAAACGCGTATTCAGCAGCCAACCGGTATTGAGCCTAAAAAATCTAAATAAAAATAGATTTTATATAAGTTAAAATGCATGTAATGTTTACAACCAAAATTGGAGTTAATGCTTACACACAATTTTCTCGAAAAGCTCGAAATGACCGCGCGCTTGGTCATTTCGAGCTTGTCGAGAAGTGTGACAGGTTATTAACTAATGAACTTATATAAAGTCTAATAATTTATTTTTTTGAAAATTTTATTTTACGAACCTGGAACATACCTGAATTCAATGGATAGCGACACTTTTTTTAAAAAGAAATTTCTCCGGTCATTTGCAATGTTTGTTTTAACAGTGTATTTAACAGGTACTTTATCAGCCCAAACCACTATTTTTTTTAATAATGGCGCCCAGGTTTATACAGGGGCAACCGCCATTTTACATTTGAACGGAACTTTCAAAAATGATAATACTGCAGGAACGGCCAATGTTTTTGAGAACAATGGAACCATGACCATTGGTAATAGCGGCACTCCCGGAAGCGTGTTTTTAACTAATAATTCCATCCTGCAAGGAAGTGGAACATTTATAGTAGAGCAAGACTGGACCAACGATGCAACTTTTATAGCTGGCACCAGTACTGTTAATTTTAATGGAACCCAGCAGGAGTATATAACTAGTACCAATGCTACAGTTACCACATTTAATAATTTAATACTTACAGGAACGGGCTTTGGTAATAATCGTAAAAAAACATTACAACTGGTTGATGCTATAATAGGAGCAAACGGAACCCTGGCACTTAACGATCGTGAGTTGGAAACATTAACAAATACGATCTTTGTGCTTAATCCCTCTTCGGCATGTGTGACCAATAATATCATACTTGGCAGCGAAGGCTTTGTTAGCAGTAGTTTTGTTAGCGGGGGCAGTGGCTATTTATCCAGAGTCACTAATTCTTCTTTAGGATATTTATTCCCAACAGGATCAAGTGCAAGTGGAACCAGGTACCGTCCCGTAATGCTAACACCCGCTTCAGGCGCTGCAAACACGTATACAGCCCGTTTGGGTTATAACGATGCCACCAGTGATGGTTTTGTTATAGCAGCTTTGGATACGGCCATGTGTATGGTAAATCCTTTGTTTTACCATGAAATTAAACGTAGCTCCGGTTCCGACAATGCTATTATTGAGATCTTCTATAACCAAACTGCCGATGGCGCCTGGGAAGGTATGGCAAAATGGAATTCGGTTACTCCCGGTATCTGGAACAATATGGGAACAGTTACTGCAAATGCTAATATTCCATTAGCCAGCGTTTTAAAGGTTAACTGGGCTGATTTTTCTAACTCTCCATATATTCTATCACGTAATAAGCCGCAGGCACCGGGTCTTACCTGCTCATCCGTTTGTACGAATTCTGCCGGAAATGTTTTTACAGCCATTGGTACCGGTTCCTCCTATACATGGACATCCCCAACCGGAACAACCATTGCATCCGGACAAAGTACTTCCTCTGTAACTATTGACTGGAACTCGCTTTCAGGGCCTGTTACGGTTACCATAACAAATCCTTTTGGCTGCATATCCGATGCTGCATCCTGCCTGGTGAATCCATCCTCGTCTATTGTGGCTGAATTCAGTACTGCCTCCACAGGACTTACTTATAACTTTACCGATTTAAGCGCAGGAGGTCCAGACCAATGGGCATGGGATTTTGGTGATGGTACTGTATCAACTGATCAAAATCCATCACATACGTATTCATCATGTGGGCCTCAAACGATCTGTTTAATTTCTAACAAAAATAATTGTATTGATACCGTTTGCACTGATATAGAACTTAGCGATCTGTTAAGTATTCCTAACGTTTTCTCACCTGATGGTGATGGGAGTAACGATCAGTTTTTTATTAATAGCACCTGCTTAAAAGAATATACCTTAGAAATATTTAATAGATGGGGAATGAAAGTTGTTGAAATAACTTCCGGTGGTTGGGATGGGCGCACCAAATCAGGTGTTGAGGCAAGTGATGGTACATACTTCTATATGCTTAAAGCAACTTCTTTATTGCCGGGCAAAGAGTATGATTCTAAAGGGGTTATTTCATTGGTGAGAAAAAAATAAGAAACTATACGGAATCCATTTATTTTTAACGCATTTCGAAAAGTTCAGTAAGGGCATACTTGGAGGTCAATCACAGAAAAAAAGCACTGCTAATAATTTTTTTTGTTGTTATAATAGTCGCATAGTTTTTAAATAGTGATGAGAATGAAGTATACTTACTTTTTTATATTGTTCATACTTACTCAATGTTTTCAGGCGCAATCGCAGGTTTATATAAATGTATGTGTTACGCAGGCTGCACCTCTGTCTCTTTCTCAAGGAACAATTATCAATGAAAGTTGCTTAAACAGCTTAAATGGTTCCGCAACAGTTAATGCTTCTGGAGGAAAAGCACCTTATTCTTTTTCATGGAATACAAGCCCTGCTCAGCTTACACAAACAGCCACAGGGCTTGCTGCCGGGGTTTATATCGTTACCGTTACAGATGACAACACCTGTATGGATACGATTAGTTTCCTGATCACAAAAAATCCTGATCCTATAGCGGCTTTCAGCAATACCACCGAATGTAATACACACGCTACACAATTCACGGACAACTCCCTACCATCAGCGGGAGCCATAAGTACCTGGACCTGGGATTTCGGGGATGGAAGTTCTTTAAATAGCAGTCAGAATCCTTCCTATACCTATATTAATTCGGGAAATTATAATGTTACTTTAATTGTTACCAATACTGGCGGTTGTAAAGATACGATCACAAAATCAGTTCAGGTTTATTTTAATCCTATAACAGGTTTCTCGTTTAGTAACGTTTGTTTTGGTGACAGTTTGCTTTTTACCGATACAACTTTTGTTGACAATACCACTTCAATAGCTTCTTATCTTTGGGCATTTGGCGATGCAAGTCCAACAAGTAATTTGAAAGATCCTGTTCATTATTATTCCACTGAAGGTATATATACTGTTACATTGGTAGCAACCACAACTGATGGGTGTTCGAATGCAGCTATTATTCCTGTAAATGTATTTGATGCGCCAAGTAGCGCATTTTCATTAAGTAATGCATGCCTGTTTAATTCGGTTGTTTTTGCTAATACTTCCATAGCTCCAACTATGGGCAGCATAGCAAACTGGTCCTGGAATTTCGGTGATGGTTCAGCTTTAAACACAAGTGCATCAAGTCCACAGCATATATATACTTCAACAGGAAACTATACGGTTACTTTAATTAACTATTCTTCAAATCTCAGTTGTTCTGATACTCTGCAAAATATGATTACAGTTTTCGATAAACCAAAAGCAAAATTTGGGTTTACTGATGTTTGTTTTAATGAGCAGGTGTATTTCATTGACTCATCAACGATCTCAAATGGAAATATTGTAAGCTGGTCCTGGAATTTTGGAGACGGTACTTTGTTAAGCTCTCTGCCGGATCCAAGCCATACTTATGCTAATCCCGGAACTTACATTGTTAAGTTAATAGTTGCAACTAACAATGGCTGTCCCGACACACTTACCAGATCTATAGTAGTTCATCCTTTGCCTGCTGCACAATTTAGCACAATAAATGTTTGTAATGGAGCTACAAGTTCTTTTACTGATTTATCCTTCATCCCTACAACTGATGCGATACAATCATGGAAATGGAATTTTGATGATGGGAGTCCGCTGAACACAAATCAAAGCCCAACTCACTTATATACCACGGCAGGTTCTTATTCAGTTCAATTAGTTGTTGTTTCCAATTTTGGTTGTAAGGATTCTATCACAAAAACAAGCATCGTTCATCCCAATCCTCTTGTGAATTTTACGGTAGATAAAAAAGTTGGATGCGAGCCTTTATGTGTCAGCTTTAATGATTCATCTTTTATTGCAGCAGGAGCTAATGCTCAATGGTTGTGGAGTTTTGGCGATAGCGGCCCTACAAGTCTTATGCAGAATGTACTTCATTGTTATTCTAATGATTCCATTTTTTCATTAATTGATCGTACGGTTACTTTAACGGTTACTTCTGATAGTGGGTGTGTTACTACAAAATCTAAAACTAATTACATCACTATTTATCCTGATCCGGTAGCGAATTTTTCCGTACAACCGAACATTGCTTCAATAACAAATCCATCGATATCATTAACAGATCTATCAACCGGAGCAAACGTATGGCATTGGAATTTTGGTGATCTTGATACAAGTTCTATTAATGATCCTTTGCAACATACTTATGCCGATACCGGCACTTATGTGATAACACTTATAACATCTACTTTATATAATTGTACGGATACGGCATATCAAACAATCATAATAGAGCCTGACTTTTTATTTTATATACCAAATACTTTTACACCCGATGGTGATGGGGTAAATGATAGTTTCAATGGCAAAGGTGTTTTCATTAAAGACTACGAAATGATGATATTTGATCGTTGGGGAAATCTTATTTATAAAACTACAGATATAAACCAGCCTTGGGATGGTAAAGCAAATAAGGTTAGCAGCATTATTGCTCAAGCGGACGTATATGTTTATGTTATTAATGTTACAGATTTTAAAAGGGAGAAACATAATTTCAAGGGACTTGTTACTTTGGTTAAGTAAAGCATAGTTGGCTTTATTGTATGGAACAAAATAAAAAAACACTCATGCTCAATAGTAACTTAAATAAAATTATTTTCATTTTCATTTGTTTGTTGTTTTTTGAGAGCAGGCATGTAAAAGCACAGTCAGTGGCAATCTGCCAGGGAGATTCTGCTGTGTTGCGAATGAATTGCAGTTATTTAGGAACGCTTCAATGGCAAAATTCTCCCGACCAATTAACTTGGTCAATTATTAGTGGAGCAACTTTTGATACACTAAAGGTTATACCTTCCAATATCACTTATTACAGAGCTGCTATTGCAAGCGGAACATGTAATTTAGTCTATTCGGATACTGCGGTAATAACAGTAAATTTAATTCCACCGGCTCCTTCCATATTAATTGTTGATACCTGTGGTAGTTCCAGATTAACAGCCACCTCATATTCTGGTACCCTATTATGGAATACAGGACAAACTGTTAATTCAATTACAGTTAGTTCTGCAGGAGCATATACACTTACTCAAATTGTAAATGGTTGTAGCAGTCTAATGGGGAGTGCCACAGCATCACCAATAACTATTCCACTTGCACCAACAGTTGTAGTGATTGATAACTGCGGGAGCTCAACCCTTACAGCCAATGGCTTTGCCGGGACGTTATTGTGGAGCAACGCACAGACTATTAATCCAATTTCAGTAAATTCAGCCGGAATCTACACAGTGAGTCAAACTGTAAATGGATGCATTAGTGCAGCTGGTAGTGGAACGGCATCACCAACAGTTATTCCCAGCACAGCCAATGCAGGATCGGATATCAATCTTACATGTGGTGTAAACATTACAACATTAGCAGGAAATACACCAATTATTGGAACAGGGGCATGGTCAATAGTTTCGGGCACGGCAACCATAACCAATCCCGGTTCTCCAACATCTGGAGTAACGGGGCTAATTGAACCCGGCTTAGTAACACTGCGTTGGACAATTTCTAACGCACCATGTACCTCTTCAGTCGATGATGTAATAATAACTGTAAATTCGATTCCGCTTGCTCCAACAGCCGGAACAGCAACTCCCACTAAAACAGTGATTGTATGGAACTGGAATACTGTTTCTGGTGCCACTGGTTATAAATTTAACACCGTCAATAATTATAGCACTGCTACGGATAACTTAGGAAACCTTTCCTATACTCAAACTGGGCTTACCTGTAATACCCTTTATTCGCTGTACATATGGGCTTATAATGGTTGTGGAAATTCTTCCGTAACCACTTTAACCCAAACAACTGCATCCTGCTGTGTTACCAATGCGGGAGAGGCTTGTGATAAAGGCGTTACGCAATTACAACCAGGATGTGACGCCAATTATGGATGTGCTGCCTTTTGGGGTATTTATTATGGAAACAATGTAGGGGATTGCAATGGTGCTAATTCAAGTTCCTTCGTTGAATATGTCGGACCATATTGTACATATGTTGGTTTTGCTTATTATGATCCTTTTCATTATCCACAACCACCCAATGGTTCTTGTTTTGATTCATCAGCTGCTGGTTATGGAGGAGGAGGAAGTCCTGGTACATTTAGCAAAGTAATCCCGGGAACTGGTTGCACTCACTATGTACATGTTGCTGATATTGGATCAGTTCAATGCGATGGATCTTGTCAATAACCACCTTATTTATTTTCCAAAAATGAGTGTTTCGCTTTTAAAACAGGAGGCTACAAGCTAATTATCATTTCCATTGCATTCGTAATTTGGAGTTGGACCTTCAATTATTTTGTGTCCCAAACCGGGAGCTTGGTTTGTTGAAGATAATTTTACGTTGCATTCTTCGGGAGGATTATTAAATGCCGAACATATTAATTTCAGTAAACTTTCGGAGTCTCTTCCTGAAAGCATTTTTTTTCCATTTATTATTAAATTAGGAGAACCTTTTAGATCGTATTTTATATTATCCTCTTTGTAAATAGTGAATAGGGGGTATTTATTCATGTACCAGGTGCTTTTATCATTGTATTGTTCCATGATCTTATATTTTTTTTCAACTGCCAATATAGATCTGTTCATTTCAATTGTGTCAACACCTACCTTTGCAATGCATTCATCAGATTTTCCTTCTTCCAGAAAACAGGTTAAGTAACTCAACAGCAATTGAGGGCCTTGTTTTTGAATACAATATTCTCTTATTTGTTCTGTCAATTCTTTTTTATCGTGCATTGCATAAGAACAAAATTTTAATTCGAAATTAATTTTATCTCCTAAAGCCTCTAATACCGGTAAAATACCTTTTTCTATTTGCATACCATAAGGACAATAGCTCATTACAAAAAGCTCAACTGTAGGTTTAGCTGATTTTACTATTGTATGATCTTCTATATATTTTTTCATTTCCGAATCAATATCTCTTCCACTTTGAAAAAACTTTTTCCCATCTTTCGACATATAGGAAATATATTCTTGGCCATTTATATCGACACTGATTTTATATAGGCAACCTTCTTCGGAAATGTTTTTAACTTTTGCTCTGCCAACAGCACTACTTATGATAATTTTATTTATAAAATCTTCAACTTTTATTTTGGCATCATCAAAACTTAGTATAACGGTGTTATTACTATCCTGTTGGGCAAAAATTGTTAGTGTTTGAGCAAAAATAAATAACAGTATAAGTAAAGCTGCTTTGGTATATTTTTTCATTTGTATGTATTCTCAATTTATTCACCCGATAGAGGTGGAATTATTCAATGCATCGGTGCCTCCTCAAGAAACGACCTGTCCTTATATCTGACAAGCCCGAAACGACCTTTTAAATTGGTCAATCCGAGCTTGTTCAGGTTAATTGCAGAATGTTAAATTTTCAAAATGAAGAATCTCTAAAATTTAACTTAAGCATCAATATTCGCATACTTAGCATTCTTCTCAATAAATTCTCTGCGTGGTGGAACTTCATCCCCCATAAGCATCGAAAATATTCTGTCTGCTTCAGCTGCACTTGTAATAGTAACCTGGCGCAACGTGCGGTGTTCAGGGTTCATGGTTGTTTGCCATAATTGTTCGGCATTCATTTCACCAAGACCTTTATAACGTTGTATGTTCACAGTACCTTCTTTTCCTTCACCACCTGATAATTCTCTAACAGCAGCGCTACGTTCTTCTTCGGTCCAGCAATACTTTTGTTCTTTTCCTTTTTTTATTAAGTATAATGGAGGAGTAGCAATATAAATATGTCCGTTTTCAATTAACTCTTTCATGTGACGGAAAAAGAAAGTTAAGATCAACGTAGTGATATGACTACCATCAATATCAGCATCACACATGATGACTACTTTGTGATAACGTAATTTATTAATATTCAATGCACGATCATCTTCCGGTGTACCACGGAACACGCCAAGAGCAGTAAATATATTTTTGATCTCCTCGTTATCATAAATTCTGTATTCCATTGCCTTTTCAACGTTAAGGATCTTACCCCTTAATGGAAGGATAGCTTGGAAAGCACGGTTACGGCCTTGTTTAGCCGTTCCACCCGCAGAGTCACCCTCTACAAGGTATATTTCGCACATGGATGGGTCTGATTCAGAACAATCCGAAAGTTTTCCAGGTAACCCTGTTCCGGTAAGTACACTTTTACGTTGTACCATTTCGCGGGCTTTACGAGCTGCGTGACGGGCAGTTGCTGCTAAAATTACTTTATCAACAATTGTTCTTGCTTGTTTTGGATGTTCTTCAAGGTAATTATTAAGCATTTCGGAAACTGCGATATCAACAGCGCCCATCACCTCATTATTACCAAGTTTTGTTTTTGTTTGTCCTTCAAACTGAGGTTCTTGTACCTTTACGGAAACAACAGCAGTAAGTCCTTCACGGAAGTCATCACCATTGATCTCCAATTTTACTTTTGCAAGCAAACCGGATTTTTCAGCATATGATTTTAAGGTACGGGTTAAACCTCTTCTGAATCCGGCAAGGTGAGTACCGCCTTCATGTGTATTGATATTATTTACATAGGTATGTAAATTTTCAGAATATGAAGTATTATACATCATGGCAACTTCAACAGGTATACCATTTTTTTCGCCTTCCATGTATATAACATCCGCGATCAATTTTTCGCGGGTGGCATCCAGGTAGCTTACAAATTCTCTTAATCCGCCTTCAGAATAAAAAACCTCCGAACGGTCATTTCCTGCATCATCTTTTTCACGAACATCAGAAATGGTAATACGAATCCCTTTGTTCAAATAAGATAGCTCACGTAAACGTGCTGCAATAATATCATAATGGTAAACTGTAGTTGTAAAAATGGTCTCATCTGGCTTAAAAGTTACAATTGTACCTCTATAATCAGTAGGCCCTATTTCTTTAACAGGATATAAAGGTTTACCTATATTGTATTCCTGGATATATTCTTTTCCGTTTCTATGAACATTTACCGATAATAAGGTTGAAAGTGCATTAACACACGATACACCTACACCATGCAAACCACCGGATACTTTATAGGAATCTTTATCGAATTTACCACCGGCATGCAATACCGTCATTACCACCTCTAAAGCTGATTTCTTTTCCTTAGCATGGTAATCTGTAGGGATTCCACGTCCATCATCCTTAACAGTGATGGAATTGTTCTCGTTAATAGTAACGAATATGTTTTTGCAATGACCCGCAAGTGCTTCATCAATGGAATTATCCACTACCTCATAAACTAAATGGTGAAGGCCTTTTTGACCGGTATCCCCAATATACATCGATGGGCGCTTACGCACAGCCTCTAAACCCTCTAATACTTGAATGCTATCAGCCGAATAATCTGATGTTGCATTAACTCCGCTCAGCACAGGTTTTGTTTCGTTTTCGTTCATTGTATTTTCCATAAATTAATTATAATTTTTTGTGCTTTTTTTAACGCTAACAAATATAACCATTTACCTCGAGAATAGCGACATTTAAGCAACTTAAAAGAGCTTTAATTACTAACATTTAGTTAACAAATTTATTGGAATTATGTTTGCGAATCTGAACTCTTTTTTGTATTAAAATAAAGGGAGAAAATGATCAATTAATGGAAGGGTTTTTCGATTTGAAAAAAATTAACTGTTTAATTTAAAATTGAAACATTTTCAACTTGTTTTGAAAGAATATTTTTAATTTTTTGCAGAAAAAAAACGATAGGATATTCCGGCAGTGAACTGGTATTGTGAACCTACCTGTGTCCCATTCAAATACTGATAAAGAGGGATCTCGGTGGTTGCATAAATAATAAGATCCTTGCGGCTATAACTGATCTGTGGAACGAGCAATACTTTTCGGCCGCCTGTTGAGGTGATGTCGATATTATAAAAAGCAAGCAGATCCACATCTTTAGCGGCCTGCATCTTTCCTACCCATTCACCTTTTACCTGCATGGTTACACCTAATTTTTTAAAAAATGTTTTACCTGCAAATAGACCAACACTGGCATAATCACCAAATTTTTCACCCAACGAATTCCAGCCTTTTTTTACATATAGGCCATTAGCGAAAATTTGAAATCTTTTTATTGGATATCCTCTGAACAAAAAGGCGTAAAAAATAAGATCATGCGACCCATTGGTCGGCTGAACTGTAGGAGCCGAAGTAGTATATAGTTTTTTGCCTGTGGTCGGATTAGTATATATCAGCGTTGAATCATCGTGTTTTCCTAAAGGGATCTTATAGCCTAAACCGATAGTGATCTCGGAACGAGTGGTTTCTGTGGTGCGGTTAAAAATATCATAGCGCGGGAACAAGATAAGATCTCCGATACCGGACGAAGTTGTAGTATCACGTTTATCCAATCCTACTAAGGTTTTATTGGTAAAATAACCCGATTCAATCGACATGGTCAGATCTTTGGTAACTCCATAAGCCCAGCGCAGGTATAAATAGTTACTGGTTAAATTGTCAAACTGCGCTGCCGTATCATGGTCTTTTGCATAAAATTTGTCTGTGCTGATGTGCTGGTAATTTCCTGCAATTTCCATTTGTCTGTCAAGCAAAACACCTTGTGAAGCGCCACCGGCAATAGGACTACCGCTTCCACCAGAACAGCAGCCTTGTGCAATAATTGCATTTGAAAATAGTACTGAATAAAGAATAATAAATAGTGAACGCATAATAAAAAAATTAGAGAATTGGAGAATTATAAAATTAGAGATTTAGAACTGTTGAAATAGAGTATTAAGGCTTTAAAAATTACTAAATAGTCAAATCTCCAACTCCCTAAATCTACAATTCTCCAATTCACTATATCTCCAATTCACTAAATCACTAAATTAATGCGCTACCGTAAACTTTACTGTTTCAGAAGACGCGGAGGCATTTAATTTAATAAAATATATCCCGTTACTAAATGTTTCAAGATCAATTGGAGCGGTATGTTTACCTGCAGTTTGTTTTTCTAAAGCTATTGTTTTTAGCTTTTCTCCCAGCACGTTAAATATTTCAATACTTATCGCTTTTGATTGATTTAAACTATAGGAAATATTTGCACTGTTTTTTACAGGATTAGGAAGTATATTTAAGTTTACAATAGTGTTTTCGACTTCGCTCATACCTGTAGCTCCAAGCGCTTGAATGATCGCTGCATCTATATCATGCGAATTGTCACCATCGTTTTCATTATAATAAACTGTATGATTGCTGCCTCCAAGAACTACAATTTTAGGCATTCCTACCCCATTTCCATTGTACTGGCTCATTTTTAATGCTGTAGTTGATATAACCGTGGCATTTGGCATGCCATTTTGAGAAGCCCAGGCGTTTAATGTCGAACAAGAGGTAGTTCCATTGTCATCTGATAAATAAAAGACGACACGTCCCGGATCTGAGATAGTATAGTTTTGAACAACATCGTAAGCAGAAACCGATGGTGCTATGCAAGAAGCACAAGGCATCACAAAGGAAATAACAATTACTTTTCCAGCATCAAGATCCGTAAAAAGGCTATGTGGATTTCCTGCACAATCAGTTAAAGTAAAATCTGTTGCAGTGGTTTGTCCAAAGGCCACAAATCCAATTAAGAAAAGTATGAAACCAAAAAGTAGTGATTTTTTCATTTTTCAAGAGTTTTAGGTCTTTTTGAGGATTTATTGATCCAAATGTACCTAAAATCAAGAATATTTCATATAAATCTCGTCTTTTTCTGATACTTCATGCAATACTATCTAATTGCTTATATCAGTTATCGAAAGGGAAGTGAGTCGATTCGAAGAAAAGTCAGTAATTTTTGGCTTTATAAAAAATAACAAATGGCGAGGGGGATGAAATTACTCTACATGTTGATGCGTGGTATCGGCATCGTGCGCAGCTTCAGTTTTCTCGAGATCCATTCCGCAAACAGGACATTGGCCGGGTTTATCATGGGTCTTGCCTTTCTCACAATCCATTGGACATTGATACGATGCTTTTTCTTCGGTTTGTTCCGATCCTGTATTCGCAGAGTTATTACAACTTGCCAGTACAACACTTAACAAACCGAATATTACCACCCAGAACAAAAATATTTTTTTCATAGATTATAGATTTTTGAAATTACAATTGTTAATTTAAAATTAAAAGAGTTGGCTTTAAAAACTCCTTCAGTTATAAGCTTTTTTATACTAAAATGAATAAGATAAACCTCCCATCAGGCTGAACCTTTGAGTTGGATAGTTACTCCATCTATAGTAACGATAATTAGCGATATTGTTAAAGTTCAGGAAGAATCCTAGTTTTTTATTATAACGGTATTCTAAACCAATATTTGCATCAAACACACCTTTTAGTTCTTTAGCAACCACCTTTGTTCCTGTGATAGAGGTAGTATCGGTTATGAATGTTTTTGCAAATTGGTTATCAATGTAAAACAGATCAACTCTCACTACTATTTTATCTCTTAAATTATAATTTGCAGAAAGTGTAAGTTCCACTTGTGGTTTATACCAAGCCCTTAATTCTGTTTTCATTTTGTAATTAAAATATTCTCCACGTAAACTGATACGTAATTTTTCCTGTTGTTGGTAGGCAACTTCACCACGGATATTTAACAAAGAAGCATCGTCATAAATAACATCAAATTTATTTTGGAGGATCTCTTTCGTGTCATTTATGAACAAGGCCATATTGCTGATGCTTGAATAGGAAGCACGGGCATTAAAAGATGTAGTGGAAGACAAGGTGCCTTTAATACCTCCATACAACTCATACTTTTTATTTGAATTCATCATTTTAAGTTCTGATAAAACAAACGGATTATTAGTAGTAAAAGTCCTGAAACTATTTTTTTGCAATCCTCCGGTTAAACCTGCATAAGGAATTATTATATCGTCAATTACATTGTAACTTAGATCAACATTGGGATAAAAATAAAATTTTGTTTTCACGAAATTATCCATCGTGGCAGTAAAACCAAGGCTTGCCCGGTATTTTTCACCTGTTGAAATAAAATTTGGGTTTAGCGAAACAATTGTATTATTAACAGTATCTAATTTGTTTTTGTAGTTAAAGTAATCAACTGAAGCATTTACTTTTAGCACTTCTTTATTAATGGCAGTTTGCAGGAATCCTGTTGCTTTTATATTGTTTTCAGAAGCTTTATAATTATCAGCTAAATTATAATAACTCAGTTTTACATCATGATTGTAACGTTTTGGATCAGTGTAATGACTCACTAATTGGGCATTTCCTGCAATGAAATTAAATCGCTGAAGATTATCTTCCTCTTTAACAAAATTCACGTTTTTATCATAACCATAAAAATGAACTACGTTACGTGCATAGTCAAAATTGCCAATGAGCGAGTGTTCCTTCAAAAATTTCTTTCCGTATAAACTTATTTCATTATCACTAAAACCCCCATATCCATAGTCTTTAAGCGTGGCTGACGATGATAAATGTTTTAATCGTACACCGTATGAACCCTCTTTTGAACGTAAATTATTAAACCACAATTCACCATAAGGCGTAGTATATGTACCCATTCCAAGTTTCACCAAAGCATTGTATAGCTTGGTAAGTGGCTCACCAACCATTTGAGCAGGTTTAATAGGATCCACATCAAAACCTGTATTTATTTTTTTTGAATTTATTCCATAACCCGAAACAGGGATCTTTTGAGTAGAATCTTTGATCGTAGGATTATCATTGATCTTATTCGCATCTATAATAGTTGGCTTGTATTCACCAACGCTTATGATGATCATTGAATCTAAATTTCTCTGTGCCATCAAAGCGCTTATAGGCATTGAAAACAAAAGGAAAATAATGATTGTTTTTATATTAATGTTTTTTTTCATCTGTTGCATTAGTTTGCAAAAGTTTTAATCCTGAATTTTGATTTCCTGCGGCACAGGCTCATTAAATAGCTTTTTTATCTCCGTAGTATCACCTTCGAATTTTATTTCAACGGGTTCACTTACTGTTTTAATTTGTTTTGCCGCTTCTTCAACTGCAGTTATTTTATCTAATTTTTCTTGAGCCGTTTTTATCAATTCAGGAATGTCAGAATCGCTGATAATTGATTTTAAAGTGGTCTTTGCCTGGAAATTATCATTCTGAGCCGAATAGTTATCAGCCAATAAAATCAATGCTTTGGTTACCCAATATGGATAATCGCCATCACCATTAATAAAATCAAAAATTGTTTTTTCTGATTGTTTATACTCCAGTTTCAGATTTTGAATAAATGCGATATTATATGACGACTCGGCTCCAAGTTCATTCTTCGCAGAATTAGCGACTGCACGGAACTCGGCTATTGCATCATCATATTTTTGAGTAGCCAGCATAGCTTGTGCAATCGTAAAATGCGACTCATGTTTCAATTCGTTGCTCAGCTTATCAAGCGCTAATACCTGGTTTGAATATGAAATTGCTTCCGGATAATTTTTCAATTGAATATGGCAACGCATTAATCCTGTTTTGGCACTTGCACTGTTTTTAGGGGTTTCTGCTTGTAACTCCAATTGTTTGAAATATTCTAATGCTTGTATGTAATCTTGTTTTTTGAATAAAATGTCAGAGGCGCGATAAAGCGATTGCTCAGTAAACTGATTTTTGTTTTTACCAATTACAAAAGTATAACCCACTAAAGAAATGTCTGTATTCCCGGATTTAAAATCACATTCCGCTTTATAAAAATTAGCATCCAATATAAAAATACCATCAGGAAAGTTTTGAATGTATTTCTCAAAATCAGTTACTGCTGCTTTGCAATCCTGCTCCATATAATGATTTTTTCCAATGCTATACGAAATCGAATCAAGGGTCACCTTAGGAATTGCGGCTCCAATAGATTCTAAATAATCAGCCATTGTCATTACATTGCCTTTGGCTGTATAAATGGACTTCACCACATTTATTGCTTCATTTGCTTCAGCGGATTTACGGTCTCTTTTTATCAATTTATCAAAATAGGCCAACGCATTATCGTCTTCTTTTTTGTTGTAATAGATCAAACCAATTTTACTCAAACTAGCATTAACGTATATACTGTTGGGGTAAGTATCAATAAAGTTTTTAAAATGTGTTAAAGCCAAGTCGTTTTGGTTATCAGACAAAAACGTTTGTGCCAGTTCAAACTTAGCTTTCTGAATGTATGTTGATTTAGGATAAACGCTGATAAATGTTTGTAAGTCCGAAATTTTTGCAGCAAATTTTTTCTGAACACCATTTGATAATGCCTTTTGAAATAAGGCGTAATCAGCATCCACCAATTTCATTTTATAGGATTGTTCATAATAGTCAGCAGCATTATCAAAATCGCGGGTCATAAAGTAGCCGTCACCAATCCGATTGTAAGCATCATTGATTTTTTGGGGGGCGGCCTTTGATTGAAAAGTCACAAATTTTCGGAACCACAAATTACTATTCGGGTAATCTTTTAATTTGTAATAGGAGTAACCAATATTATAATTGACATCACTTAATTCGGATTTGCCAATTGCACCTGGTTCAGCAATATATATCAGGTAACTTTCAATGGCATTTTGATACTGTTTATCACGATAATAAGATTCACCGATCCAATAAACCGCTGAAGCGGTTATTTCTTTATCAAACGTATACTTTCTTGCTTTATCAAATAGTAGTATAGCAGGAACAAATTCCGAATTGTTGAACAGATCAATACCACGGAAATAGGCAATTTTTTGATGTGCCTGTTTTAACTCTGGGGTCAGCATTTTAATACTCTCGATCGATTCAAGAGCGTCTTTGTAATTTTTAGAAGTGGTAAACACATTTACTAGATAGGTATATGCTTCGTCAACACGTGATGAATTCGGGTAATTTTTAATATACTTTTGAAACGCCTTAATGGCTTCGTTGTATGGGTTGTAGGCTAATTCGTAACACAATTTTGCGTATGTGTATAAAGCATCTTCCTGTATTGTTTGATCAAAAGCTAGTTTGGACGATAGGCCAAAAGCATTTCTTGCATTTTGTTTATTATCCATTTTTAAATAACAATCACCAATATGATAATATGCATTCTGAGCGAGAGAATCGTTGTCAATATGGGTAACCAATATAAAATAGTCGAGCGCATTAACGTAGTGTTTCACCTTGTAATTCGCAAAGCCCAATTGATAATTATCCTTGCGTGGTAAAGTTCCAACAGCTTCTTCATATTTTTTTAAATATGGAATAGCCTCGGCATAGCGGGAAGTAAGATAATAGGATTCACCTATAATACGTGCTATCTCCGGGGCGCGTTTAGTACTTGCTGAGTCAAGTAATGTTGGAGCATAAGCAATTACATCATCGTATTTCCCTTGTAAATAATATACTTGAGCGATATAATAAGGAACAACAGGTTTGAAGGTTTCATTGTATTGAAGCTTTAAAAAATCTTTCAAAGCTGTTTCATAATTTTTTTCTGTATAAGAAATGTGAGCATAATAATACTTTGCTGACGCAGCATATTTATTATCTACATCCTTTATTTCATAGAAATCTTTTTTAGCTTCATCATATTTTTCTAATGAGAAAGAACTGTATCCGCGTTTAAAATAAAACTCAGATAATTCTTCGGTTGTCAGATCATAAATATCCACCTTCTCAAACCAGATATTGGCATCACGATATTTCTTTTTACTGTAATTGTATTTACCAAGATAGAAATAAGCTGTTTTAACTTTGGGACTTTCAGGATGGTTTATCACAAATTGTTTTAAGAACCATTCGCCATCTTTATTAAATAATTCAATAGCGCAAACAGCTTTGTAAAACTCGGCATCAATGCGAGCAAGAGAATTTATGTCTTGGTGGGATTCAATAACTTTGATAAAACCTTTTTGTGCTGCACTATATTTCTCTTTCTGATACAGTTCTATCGCTGTTTTAAATTCATTATCCTCATGAACAGCTATCACGGTTTTTTGTGCAAAAACGGTTGTTGTTCCTGTTATGGAAAGGATAAATGTTACTACTAAACCAATTGCTTTCAGTTTGTTCATTAGGCAATTTAATATATGAAAGGCGTAAAATTAGTAAGGATAGAATCATTTATATTTATGATATTTGAAAGTTATTAACGCTGCTTTGTTGAAACTATTGCAATAAAATAGCAATTGTTAATTTACTTAAAAAGTACTTTTCGGAAGATTAATAAATCAAGATTTGCATTAACTATTTATTAATGTATTTTTAATTATTGGTGCTGCGTTAGGGATTGCAGGATAAAGCCCGCCAATTCTTGTTTAAGAAATGGAACGCTAAAAAAAATTAAACAATTAAAATTTCTGGATGGCACTCGACACAATTATTCATTTAGATAAAGTTTCCATATTTCAAAAACACAATTTAGTGCTTACCAATGTTGCATTAAATATTGATAAAGGTGAATTTGTTTATCTGCTTGGAAAAACCGGGAGCGGGAAAAGTAGTTTATTAAAAACCTTGTATGCCGAATTGGATCTGGTTCAGGGAGAAGGCACTGTTGCCGGATTTGACTTAAAAACTATCAAGAGAAAAGAGATCCCTTTTTTACGCAGAAAATTAGGCATCGTATTTCAGGATTTTCAATTGCTCACGGATAGAAATGTAAATGATAATTTACTATTTGTTCTTAAAGCGACAGGTTGGAAAAACAAATTTGAAATGCAAAAGCGTATTCAGGATGTTTTGGAAAAAGTGCATCTATCTACTAAAGGTTTTAAAATGCCTCATGAACTTTCAGGTGGTGAACAACAACGTATTTCCATTGCACGTGCTTTACTGAACGACCCGGAGTTGATCCTTGCCGATGAGCCTACAGGTAATCTCGATCCTGAAACTTCTGAAGAAATTATGAATGTATTGCTTGAAATAAGCAAAAGCGGCAGAGCTGTGCTTATTGCAACACATGATATAATGATGTTTAATAAATTTCCTTCACGCACTATTAAATGTGAAAACGGGAAAATTATTGATTCGAAGGTTGTGTAAATTACGGTATCGAAATAATATTTTTCAGACTTTCTTTTCTTAGATATCTTTTCTATTAAATTTTCTATACCGCGCTCGCAGAATTAAAAAAGTTCCATAGAGATCATGATTTTTTTCTCTGTGGAACTCTTTATCCCTCTGCGAAAGGAGTTTATCCTGAGCTTTTGTCGAAGCGAGTTGATTTTTTTTTGCTTTTATTTGATGGATGTCTATTCTTTAAAATAAGTGAGTTGAGTAGGAGACTATTTTTTCTTTAAAATTTCTATTTCCTTTTTCATCTCCTCTAGCATTTTCTGCTGAGCTTCGTTTATTTTTTGTTGGGCTTCATTTTTTGCATTTAATTCTTTGATAGCTTCAATAAGTACAGGTGTAAGTTTTCCATAATCAACCGATCTAAACCCATCTTTATCAATATTCACGATCTCTGGAAATATTTTTTCAACTTCCTGAGCAATAATTCCAATCTCTCTTTTATCATCAAAATGTTTATCAGGAAACTCGTCTTTGCGCCAGTTGTATTTTACTCCCTGAAGTTTCAACACATCGGGCAACACATTTTGTAGAGGAGAAATATCTTTTTTATATCGTAAATCCGAACAAAAAAATGGGCTCATCCAACCATAACAATTAAGGTAGAAATCGCTGGCATATATATTGCTGGCTATTAGCTGCTCATAACCACTTCCCGGGTTATTAAGTATTGCAATTCTTCCACTAGCTTCAATACCAATTTGAGACGCAACAACTCCCCCCCAGTGGAAACCTAAGCGTGGTGGTTGTTGTCCTGCGCCTGCAAAATTAGTTTCTCTTAATTCCAATGATGCCTGACTGTAACCTGTTGCATTGGAATTGGATGCAATTTGCCAGTCACCACTACCATTATTGGGTATAAAACCTGCAGCAGTTACCTGCGATACAACGTTACCTGAATGAACTAAGGATCTCCAAGGTGTATAGCTGCCGTTATTTGCACCGGTTCCGCCCTGGTAAGTTCTTGTCCAAATATTTTCATCGTAATAAGATGCTGCAATTTGAAAGCCGTGGTCGTTCCCTGTATTACTGTGCCTTACATTGATCAAATTGTACCACGAGCCTCCGGGAGCATTAGTTGCACCACTGCTCTGATAAAAGCCACTGGGTACTGAGTTATTAAAGTTTGGTAGATCGGCAATAAGGTTGGGGCCATCGAGCCAGGCTGCCGGCTTGCTTGTAACTGCGCTCCATGCTGGGGTTGCGGTACCCAAAAATGCGTTTATTGCAGCGGCAGTACCAGTTCTAAGGTAATTATCTCCGGCTTTGATCATAATACCTGTTACCCCGCTTGCAACTGAGTTATCCGTAGTATTTATATAATCTGTTCCGATATATCCTGAAGGTACATGCAATTTGAAAGTAGGCGCAATTGTTCCGATACCGACATTTCCAGAATTCAGTATGGTCATAAAAGTAGAGCCGGCATAGTTTCTGATGCCTGCATGCGGGTTAATGTCTGTGCTGCTGTAACCAATGTCTAAAAATGTACTTCCATTTCCTGCAGTACCTATAGACCAATGCTTCTGAGCGCCTGATGTACCGGCATCATAACTTCCAAGCATGATTGTAGATCCATGGCTTGCATTGCCTGATCCTCCTGCCATCATTACTGTTTGAGGATAATGCCCGGTCATGGCCACACTAGGCCGATCGCTTCCATCTACCAACACACCATTTGCATGAGCTCCAGCAATATGAAGCTTTCCAAGAGGGGTTGTTGTTCCAATACCTACATTACCGGTTCCATCGATATACATTCTTGCTGTCACTCCTGCATTATCAGTATAAAAACGCAGGTCATTTAAACCAACCAATTGATCCATTCCAAAAATGCTACCCTCTCCGGCAGCAGGGGCAAGATCGAGCTTACCCCTTGGACTTGCGGTACCAATACCTACATTCCCTGAAGCTTTAATGGTCATAGCCTCTATGGAAGTACCTGTTAATGGATCATCACTATCTGCCCGTACCCAAAATCTTAATGCTTCGGAGGTTGTTTGCGCGTCATACCCAATAAATGCAGAATGATTCGAATCGGAAATTCCCTTAAACTGGATTGTTGGGTGATTTGCGTGAAATACAGCACTTCGTGTATAGCCAGCGGTCATAGTTGGTCCTCCGGATATATGCAGCAGTCCAATTGGGCTCGTGGTTCCAATACCAACATAACCGCCATGTGTCAATATCATCTGGTTGACATTATTTATACGCCATTCAAAACCTCCGGTTGTTCCAACACCGGGTGTGCCAATAATTGTATTAAGTTCGCTATCCCATGATCCAACATTTTGAACCAGCCTTCCGCCACCTTGCAACCAAAGTTCATCAGAGTGAGCCGTTGATTGCCTAAAGTCGTTGAAGACCCCAAGTGTTAGCCTAACATCTTCAGTTGCAGTTCCAGGGTTATTGGCCGATTCGTCCTGGAAAATCAAGAAGCCGGCATCGCTGGTAAGGTTGACTCTCGATCTGAATGTAATGCCGGACACACCACCGGGAGTTGGGTGATCTAAAGTCAATGTAGGATACTCTGCGTTGGATGCAACATTTCCACTTATATCGAGCTTATATGCAGGAGCAGCATTTCCAATACCAACATTGCCATTATCAAAAATGCTGCTATTTCCAAGTGTAGCCCCATCAGGCGTCCATTTAGGAACATAATTAAGCGTACCGGAGCCATTCACCGTACCAGCAAATGAATTCCATGTGGCCAGTCCAGTTGCGTCTGAAGTAAGCACTTTATTTAATCCGGGAGAACCGCCTGTGATCTTTATCTGTCCAGCTACTTCTAATTTTGTACCCGGACTCGCAGTTCCAATACCAACATTACCGCCATTAAAATAGGAAGTACCACTCGAAGCGATACTTGCGCCTATAGTTCGTCCTGTATTAGGAGCTGTTCCATCAAAAGTATGCCCTGGTGTACCTATATTTAAAACAGAATTAATGTTCGTTTCAAGATCCGTATCCCTCCACCACATTTGCAATTTTTTATTCGTCCCATCTCGTTTTTGATAACCAATACCCATGTAATAGCCTGTATTGTCTGATTCCCAGGTTAATGAATTCATAAATGGATATCCGGGGACTATGGGACCTATGTAAGCATTTTCATCGGTTCCTGCTCCAATATCTTGCGCTAGATAAGCGTTGCCACTATTCCTGAACGATCCATTTACATCTAATTTATAGGAAGGTGCTGTTGCGCCTATTCCCACATTACCATCTCCATTTATTCGCATTCTTTCGGTAAAGGTTGTACCATCATATTGTCCAAAAGTGATCTTACCTAATTGAGCCGGAGCAGAAGTGTAAATAGTGTGCTCATAAGTGTTTCCCGCCATATCCGTACCTAAGCCCATATATGCATTAGGATCAGCGTCTAATCCATATGTTTGTATTCTCGGTCCTCCAGCAAAACCACCACCGATCATCATTGCAGGAACTGCGGTTGCAGTCTTTGTGACTTGAAATTTATAAGCAGGGTTCGTAGTACCAATACCTACATTACCATTGGAAGCCTTTATTCTCATTCTTTCAAGAGGCGTATTTATTACTGCACTTGTTTTGATCACAAGATCCTGAACATCATTAGTTCCAATATAATTAGTACCTGCCACAGTTCCAGAATTCCCTAACAAGGACCATGCATTTAAAGCTCCATCAGCACCTGTAGCACCTGTTGAGCCTGTGTAACCTGTTGATCCGGTGGACCCGGTACTTCCTGTTGAACCTGTATTTCCTGTAGAACCTGTATTCCCTGTAGAACCAGTTTTTCCAGTGGAACCAGTACTTCCAGTGCTTCCTGTAGACCCAGTAATTCCTGTAGACCCAGTAATTCCTGTTGATCCAGTACTTCCGGTTGAACCAGTACTTCCAGTAGAACCTGTATTACCCGTTGAACCAGTACTTCCTGTGGAGCCAGTGCTTCCAGTTGATCCAGTACTTCCAGTTGAACCTGTGCTTCCAGTAGAACCAGTATTACCCGTTGAACCAGTACTTCCAGTTGAACCGGTGCTACCTGTGCTTCCAGTAGAACCTGTATTACCTGTTGAACCAGTACTTCCTGTAGAACCGGTGCTTCCTGTACTTCCTGTAGAACCAGTATTACCTGTTGAACCAGTACTTCCAGTCGAACCGGTGCTTCCTGTACTTCCAGTAGAACCAGTATTACCTGTTGAACCAGTACTTCCAGTCGAACCGGTGCTTCCCGTACTTCCAGTAGAGCCTGTATTACCCGTTGAACCAGTGCTTCCGGTATAACCAGTATTTCCTGTTGATCCTGTGTTTCCTGTAGAACCACTATTTCCGGTTGAGCCAGTGCTTCCAGTCGAACCAGTATTTCCAGTTGATCCTGTACTTCCTGTAGAACCAGTATTTCCGGTTGAGCCAGTGCTTCCAGTCGAACCAGTATTTCCAGTTGATC
>JAZKBF010000040.1:69481-80586 GCA_040388745.1 Bacteroidota bacterium
TTCCGGTTGAGCCAGTGCTTCCAGTCGAACCAGTATTTCCAGTTGATCCTGTACTCCCTGTAGAACCCGTGTTTCCTGTAGAACCAGTTTTTCCTGTACTTCCGGTAGAACCTGTATTTCCGGTTGATCCAGTGCTTCCTGTAGAACCAGTATTTCCTGTTGAGCCTGTTGATCCAGTATTTCCGGTTGAGCCAGTGCTTCCAGTCGAACCAGTATTTCCAGTTGATCCTGTGCTTCCTGTGGAACCAGTGCTTCCAGTAGAACCAGTTTTTCCTGTACTTCCGGTAGAACCCGTATTTCCTGTCGAACCCGTATTTCCTGTTGAGCCAGTGCTTCCTGTTGAACCAGTGCTTCCAGTAGAACCAGTATTTCCAGTTGAGCCAGTATTACCTGTTGAGCCGGTACTTCCTGTGTCACCTGTAGAACCAGTGCTTCCAGTATCACCTGTAGAACCCGTACTTCCAGTATCGCCTGTTGAGCCCGTACTTCCAGTATCACCTGTTGAACCCGTACTTCCAGTATCACCTGTAGAACCCGTACTTCCTGTATCACCTGTTGAGCCAGTGCTTCCTATATTACCTGTAGAACCTGTACTTCCAGTATTACCTGTTGAACCCGTACTTCCAGTATCACCTGTTGAGCCAGTGCTTCCTATATCACCTGTAGAACCGGTACTTCCAGTATCACCTGTTGAGCCAGTGCTTCCTATATCACCTGTTGAACCCGTAATTCCAGTATCACCTGTTGAACCGGTACTTCCAGTATCACCTGTAAATCCTGTACTTCCAGTATCACCTGTTGAGCCCGTACTTCCTGTATCACCTATTGATCCTGTGCTTCCTGTATCACCTGTTGACCCCGAGCTTCCTATATCACCAGTAGAACCTGTGCTTCCAGTGTTGCCTGTAAAACCTGTGCTTCCTGTGTTGCCTGTATCACCCGTTTTTCCTGTATCACCCGTAGATCCTGTATTTCCAGTGTCCCCTGTTGAACCGGTAGAACCTGTGCTTCCTGTATCACCTGTTGCTCCTGTATTTCCCGTGTCCCCGGTAAAGCCTATATCGCCAGTTGAGCCCGTACTTCCTGTGTTACCTGTAGAACCTATATCTCCAGTAATGCCTGTGGCGCCCGTTCTTCCTGTAACACCAGTAGCGCCAGTTCTTCCTGTAACACCTGTACTTCCTGTAACACCTGTACTTCCTGCATCACCACTTGCACCGGAAGATCCAATCGATCCTGTAGCGCCAGTCGTACCTTGGAAACCTGTATTCCCTGTTCCTGCAACGATGGACTTCCAATAATTTCCATTAAAATAATAGAAGTTGTTGTTAGGGATCAGATAAATTAATAATCCTGTTGCTGGTGAACTAATATTGTTGGTGTCTGTAATGCGTGGAATTAAGAGTCCTTTGTCATTAGCTTTTAATTCGAGAAGAGCACTAGGCTGCGGATTTAAAGTGCCTATACCCATATTGTTTTGAGAGTATAGTTCTGACCCTTTCCAGTGAAAAGAAGAGAAAAATAGTAAACAAAAACAGATTATATTAATTAATTTTTTTACATTCATAGCCTTTGAATAGGTCTACCTGATCAACAACTCAATACATTTTCAACGAAAATTAGTTGAAAATAGTTTCTATATTTCTAAACAAAAATACCTTTTTTGTTGATATTCCATGGTTTTAACCCAATCGTTTTTTTAACAAAAAATTTAAAATTCGATATCTAAATCGAAAGCCTGGCGGAGTTTATTAATGGTTGGATTTTTTTCAGCAAGATGTTTATATTTATCAGTGGCGGTATAAAGGTTGGTTTTATCTTCTGCTAAAGTCATTACAAGGTTAAGTTGAATGCTGAAATTATTCAACTCCTTTCGTAAAAATCCCAGAAAATTTATTTTATCTTCATTAATTGTTTCTTCAAGGGCCTTGTTACTCACGGTAAATTCAATAATCGATTCATCAGTCAAAACAGGCCGTTTGCTCAATAATGCGGAAGCTAAATTAGCTTTCCCTTTCGCTTTTAGATCGTTCGCGTATTTATCCCAGGTGGTTTCTAATGCTTGTTGTGTAAAAGACGTTTTATTTAAGTTCTCCTGCAATTGATCGGAATGTCTTTGTTCAAGGGGATTATCCTTTGTTTGTTCCGCTTTTTTTTCAATATTCAAATGCTGAGTTATAGAAGGCGTTGATGTTTTTATCAATGGCTTTTTAAAAGCAGTTGTTATATTTTCTGATTTTATATGGCTGGCTTCTGTAACACTATTTGTAACAGTGGCTTGGGGACTTGTTTCCGGTTTTTTTTCAATTATCGCAGATACCGTTGTTGCTAAAGGGGCTGGAGGGGTATTGTTTGCGCTTATTTGCGGGGCATTACTTGTTGTTATATTGCTTGTGACGCTGCTTTTTAGATTTGTATCCGCTTTTATCAGGTCATTTTTTTTTTCGGTATCAGTAGTACTGATTCCGGAGGCATTGATCGAACAAAGCTGCATTAAGGCCAGCTCCACCTGGAGTCGCTGGTTTTTGCTGGATTTATACTGAATATCAGTTTTATTAAGAATGGTTAGTCCTTTTATCAAAAACGACACAGAGCATTTAGTCGATTGTTCTTTATATTTATCTTTTATATTGTTCCCAACTTCAAGTAATTGAAGTGTTTCCTGATCTTTACTCACTAAAAGATTCCGGAAATGGTCGCCCATACCGGCAACAAAATTATGTCCGTCAAAACCATTGTTTAAGAT
The DNA here is from genome assembly GCA_040388745.1 of Bacteroidota bacterium. Lineage (GTDB taxonomy): Bacteria > Bacteroidota > Bacteroidia > 2-12-FULL-35-15 > 2-12-FULL-35-15 > 2-12-FULL-35-15. The sequence goes on from JAZKBF010000040.1 coordinate 72,228, forward strand.
CTCATTAAATAAAAGCAATGTAGAAGATATGTTTTGTCCTAATATTCCATCAGTAACTTTGAAATAATAATCGTAATCAAGGATGTTCAGATTTTCAATAACCGCTTTGTAAGTGATACTATTACCTGCAAAACTCACTATCTGATCAAAAATAGAACAGGCATCACGTAAAGCACCATCAGCCTTTTGAGCTATAATGTGTAATGCGTCAGTTTCGGCACTTATGTTCTCACATTTTGCAATAAATCCTAAATGATTCGCAATATCATCAATTTGGATACGGTTGAAATCAAAGATCTGACAACGGGAAAGAATGGTAGGGATAATTTTGTGCTTTTCTGTGGTCGCTAATATAAAAATAGCATGTTTCGGTGGCTCTTCAAGTGTTTTCAAAAATGCATTGAAGGCACTTTGAGAAAGCATGTGAACCTCATCAATAATATATACCTTATGGGTTCCTAATTGCGGAGCATAGCGTACCTGATCCACCAAATTTCGGATATCATCCACAGAGTTATTGGAGGCAGCATCTAATTCAGATATATTAAGGGAAGCCCCCTCATTAAATGATCTACAGGATTCGCACTGATCGCAGGCTTCTATTGCTTCGGTACGGTTGGTACAATTAATGGTTTTTGCCAGAATACGTGCACAGGTAGTTTTTCCAACTCCACGTGGACCACAAAATAAAAAAGCTTGCGCTAAATGACCTGTTTTTATAGCATTTTTCAACGTATTGGTAATATGCGCCTGTCCAACAACGGTATTAAACGTTGCCGGGCGATACTTACGAGCCGATACTATAAAGCTATCCATTTTTTTGTTTTGTAAAAAGGTAACAAATTTAGAGATTAATATTGAATAGATGAGAAATGTTCAAAAGTTTAAAATTTTGGCAATTCCCCCAAATTCCGTCTCAATAAAAAAATATTTGCCCTAAAGTTAAAAATTACTATCTTTGTCACCCTCTAAATAAAAGAGGATTAAATTCATTATTAACCAAAAACATCAAAACAATGCAAAAACATTATGAAACCGTCTTCATTATGACTCCCGTTTTGTCTGAAGAACAGGCAAAGGAGACGGTAAGTAAGTACAAAAAGATGCTTACAGACAATGGCTGCAAAATTGTTACAGAAAAAGCTTGGGGCTTACGCAAGTTGCAGTATCCGATTCAAAAGAAAACAACTGGGTTTTACCACCTGTTTGAATTCAAAGCTCCGCCTACATTTGTTGCAGAGCTAGAAGTAACTTACAAACGCGATGAGCGCTTATTACGTTTCTTAACTGTTGCGCTTGACAAGCACGCAATAGCTTACAGCGAAAAAAGCAGAAACAAAGCTAAGGCAGTTGCAACAGCTTAATTAAATGTATTAATTTTCAAAAACGAAAACAATGGCAGACAAATCAGAAATCAGATATCTTGCACCTCCCACAGTGGATGTGAAAAAAAAGAAATACTGTCGCTTCTTAAAAAGCGGAATTAAATATATTGATTACAAAGACCCAAACTTTTTATTAAAGTTTGTAAATGAGCAAGGTAAAATTTTACCTCGTAGATTAACTGGTACATCAATAAAATATCAACGTAAAGTATCTAAAGCAGTAAAACGTGCTCGTCACTTAGCACTATTGCCTTATGTTGCTGACATGTTAAAATAAAATCAAGAAATGGAAGTAATACTAAAACAAGACGTTAAAAACCTTGGATACAAGGATGACGTAGTAAATGTAAAAGCTGGTTACGGAAGAAATTTTTTAATTCCGAAAAGCCTGGCTGAAATGGCAACCCTTTCATCAAAAAAAATGTTGACTGAAACGGTTAAACAACGCGCTTTTAAAGAACAAAAAGTTAGAGCAGCCGCAGAAAGTACTGCAGCTAAACTAAAAGAAATGATCGTAAAAGTTGGTGCTAAAGTTGGTGAATCAGGTAAAATTTTTGGTTCAGTTACTTCAGTTCAATTGGCTGATGCAATTAAAAAATTAGGTTACGATGTGGATAGAAAAAATATCACTATGAGTGAAGAAGGTGTTAAAGCCGTTGGAACTTATACTGCTGATATTCGTTTCCATAAAGATGTAACAGGAACAATTACTTTTGAAGTAGTTCAGGAATAATTTTTCTTTTAACTGATTACAAAAAGGCAACTCAATAAACTGAGTTGCCTTTTTTGTTACCCGAAACTAATAACCAATAACTAACAACCAATGACCAAGCAACCAATTATCAGGCAACAAATAACAATTAAAGAAGCCCAAAAAAAGGTAGATGAATGGATAAACACTCATGGTGTGCGTTATTTCAATGAATTAACCAATATGGCCATCCTTACGGAAGAAGTGGGGGAGGTGGCACGTATAATTTCCCGCCAATATGGTGAGCAATCTTTTAAAAATGAAGAAAAGAATAAAGATCTTTCTGACGAATTAGCCGATGTTTTATTTGTAGTTATTTGCCTGGCCAATCAAACAGGCATTGACCTTACAAAAGCCTTCGAAAAAAATATGGAGAAGAAAACAAAACGTGATAATAAAAGACACAAGGAAAATAAGAAGTTGAAGAGTAAAAAATAAACTTGTTCTTGGTGAAAAAAAGGCGTTCTCTGTTTTATATTGCCTTTACAACTCAAGACAAATTTTTGGGATTCATCCTTCATAATTTAGAAATGGTCTAAATTTTCAGTTTTAACTTCCTTGTTATCATAATAATTGGTAAAATTGTACCCGCTTATAAAAAGTTAAAAAAATTGCTTGCCGAAAACATAAATACTGTTGAAAATCCAATTACTGTAATGAGTAAAATCCGCGATTATGCACAATTCATAAAGTTGCGTTTAGCCTCTTTGGTTGTGCTATCCGCAGCTTTCGGCTTTGTTATTGGTTCTCAGGAAGTGAATGTGAGTAAATTGCTTCTGCTTATTTTAGGTGGATTTTTGGTTACATGCTCTTCCAATGGGTTTAATCAGATCATCGAAAGGAATCTTGATAAACTAATGGATCGTACTAAAAACAGACCATTGCCTCAGGAACGGATGGGAGTAAATGAAGCATTTGTATTAGCTACTATAATGGGTGGGGCCGGTATTGTTATACTTTGGGTGTTTATGAACCCGCTAAGTGGAGTTTTAGGCATGTTAGCCTTGATCTTATACACAGTTGTTTACACGCCTTTAAAACAAGTTACACCATTTGCAGTTTTTGTCGGAGCCTTTCCGGGCGCTATACCACCATTATTAGGCTATGTAGCTACCACTTCAGGGTTTGGTGAAATTACATTCCAGGCCTGGATATTATTTGCAGTACAGTTTATGTGGCAGTTCCCTCACTTTTGGGCAATTGCCTGGGTATTGGACGAAGATTATAAAAAAGCCGGATTTCGCATGTTGCCTTCATTGGGTGGCAGGGATAAAAGCAGTGCTTTTCAAGTGTTGGTATATACCTTATTTTTATTACCAATTAGTTTGTTCCCCGTTTTGTTTGGCATGTCAGGAATCATTTCGGCAGTTATTATATCTATTTGCGGAGCGTTTTTTACATACCAGGCATATACGCTATATAAAGAATGTACAGTAGAAGCAGCACGTAAATTAATGTTTGGGTCCTTTATTTATTTACCTGTTGTGCAGTTGGCTGTAATGATTGGAAAATAAAAGAGGTTTCTATTCAAACCTATCTAAAAGAGAAAGGTTTTAACACATATAATTAATCAAAAGGTCTTTTCAATTAGAAAGGATTTAGAAGAAACCATGGACACAGTATCATTTTTAGAAGAAAAAAAGATCACACGCGAGAAAGTTGCAATACCATTGTTATGGCTATCTATAGTGGCAATGATAATGATCTTTGGATCTTTAACAAGTGCTTACGTGGTTAGCTGGGGTAAAGGAGGGTGGTTGCAATTCGAATTACCTCAATTGTTTTATATAAGTACTGCTATAATTTTGATAAGCAGTATAACAATGAATTGGACATTATCATCCGCGAAAAGTAATAATCTGAAAAATGTAAAAATAGGCGCATTTATAACTTTATTATTGGGAGGAGCCTTTGTAATTTGTCAATTTCAGGCTTGGGGGGATTTAGTTGACCAGAAAGTGTTTTTTGCCGGAAAAAGCAGTAGTGGTTCAGGGTCTTATTTATATGCTTTAACAGGTTTGCATCTGGCACATTTGGTTTTTGGAATTATGGCATTGTTGGTAGTTTTAGTGAAATCTCTCGGACAAAAATATAATTCAGAAAATCTATTAGGAATAAGACTTTGCGCAATTTTTTGGCATTTTCTGGATGCCTTGTGGATATATTTATTTTTATTTTTATTGTTTGTTCGTTAAAATTTCAATGAATTTTCGCATATTAGTGCCCGAAAAAAAATAGTTAAATTATAATCAGTAAAAAAGTATGTCAAATCACGCAGTTGCAGAAACAGAAACAGATTCAGAATCAGCTTGGAGCGGTGGTAAATCACCCTTTGGCGTTAGTTACGGGAAACTATTTATGTGGTTTTTCCTTGTTTCCGATGCTTTAACCTTTTCAGGATTATTATGTGCATACGGTTTTATGCGTCACAAACACCCTGAAGTATGGCCTAATCCGGGCGATGTATTTACACATTTCCCTTTTTATGAAGGACACATTCCTTTGGCCTATGTAGGCTTAATGACCCTTATTCTTATAATGAGTTCCGTTACTATGGTTTTAGCTGTAGAGGCAGGGCATCGTAATGATAAAAAGAAAGTAACTATGTGGATGTTTCTGACCATTATTGGTGGGGCAATGTTCGTAGGTTCACAAGCTTGGGAGTGGTATCATTTTATTGTTGGTACTGAGCATGGTGCTATACGCAGTGTGTTTGAAAATGGACAATGGGTGGAGAAAACGATCTACGGTGCTAATATGACCGTAAATGAATATGGCTTGCCTGTATTCGCCAACTTCTTTTTCTTTATAACAGGTTTTCACGGTTTTCACGTATTTAGTGGTGTAATTATCAATATTATTATATTTATAAATGTAATAAAAGGAACTTACGAAAAACGAGGACACTACGAAATGATTGAAAAAACAGGCTTGTACTGGCATTTTGTGGATTTAGTATGGGTATTCGTATTTACTTTCTTTTACCTTTTGTAAATTGTAAGTAATATTTAATATGTAATAAGTAATACTTGCTAGCGGGTAATACTGAGAATACATTTTAATATTACAAATAAAATAAAGTACAGTTATTCAATATTAATTATTACTTATTAAATTAAAAATATGTCAGAATTTCACGATGATTACCCACAGTATGAGTTAATGGCTCATCACAGCGAAGAAGAAGGAAAAGTTAAGCGCAAAAAACTATGGAATGTTTTTTGGATCATGTTAGCAGTTACTATTCTGGAACTTATCATTGGTTCATTTGCAAGCCAAATGGGTTTGTTAGAAGCTGATAGAACATCAACTGTTTTGCTTAAGGTTATTTTTATTGGTTTAACAATTGGTAAAGCATTTTATATTGTTTTTAGTTTTATGCACTTAGGGCATGAGAAAAAGGCATTAAAATACAGTATACTTGCTCCTTATATTATATTTATACTTTACTTAATATATATTATTATTGCTGAAGCTGTTTATTGTGGAGTTAATAAACAAAAAATGGACGAGCTTATTGTGAAGCAAAAAATTGAGTTAAATGCGGCAGCAGCAGCCGGCCATCATGCAGCAGGTACAGAGGGACATGAAAGCCCTGCTCATAAAGAGACAGAAGAACATCATTAAAAATTGTTACCGTAATAAATAATTAATTAATGGCTCTGCATTCCCTGCAGAGCCATTTTTGTTTGTATTTTTGTATACTAATTTTCTAATATATTTATAGTGAAAAAGAAATTACTAATTCTGCTTTTTCTGTTAGCATTCCCATCAATACTTTATGTAGTTCTTACAACAGGGAAACATAATTTTGTCCGTTTACCATACTATGGCGAAAAGACTCTGGCGGATAACGGGAAAGATACTATTTATCATTCCATTCCTCCATTCAAATTTGTAAACCAAAATGGAGATACTATTTCTGATAAAACGTATGATGGGAAAATTTATGTTGCGGCTTATTTTTTTACAACCTGTAAAACAATTTGTCCTAAAATGACTACTGAATTACTTCGTGTTCAGGAAAAGTTTGCATACACTAAGGGGTTGGTCGAAATACTATCACATACTGTAAACCCCGAAAATGATTCAGTTCCGGTGTTAAAAGCATACGCAAACATGGTACATGCTGATGATAAGATGTGGAATTTTGTTACAGGAGATAAAAAACAACTGTATGATTTAGCACGTAATGGATATTTGTTAAATGCATTAGAAGGTGATGGTGGCCCTGATGATTTTATACACAGTGAGTTATTTATTTTAGTTGATAAAGAAAAACATATTCGTGGTATTTATGATGGAACCAGGATTATTGAGGTGAGTAAATTAATTGATGGGATAAAAGTGTTAATGGCTGAGTACTTGATAAAAAATGATGCACGAATCAAACATTAGGCATTAGGGCATTTGACAGTAGGCTATTCAACAAACAAGGATTTGTAAATTCGTACTGATTTGTAATTGGTATTCTTAAAATTGTATAAAAAAATGAATGATAAATTAGTTTTTAGATTGGTAATGGCTATTTCCATTATTGTTTTTGTAGCAGTGATCATACTTAACAAAAAAATATTGCCTGTACCTGAAACTATTCCATCTTTTGTTTACAAATTACCAAAGCTAAATGCTATGATTAATGGCACCTGTAGCCTTTTGCTTTTATTATCCTTGTATATGATCAAGCAAAAAAATATTGCAGTTCATAAGAAATTAAACATTATTGCTTTTTGTTTGTCAGCCATATTTCTTTTGTCATATATTACATACCATTGGTTGGCAAAGGAGGCCACTTTCCCTGCCGAAAGCCCCTTGCGAGTCCCTTATCTTGTAATACTTATCAGCCATATTATATTGGCTGCTCTTGTTTTACCTTTAGTACTATTATCTTTTTATTATGGATTGAAAACCCAGCTTCCGGGCGGACAGATATATTTGCATAAACATAAAAAATTAACACGTTGGAGCTTTCCAATATGGTTGTATGTGACCATTACCGGAGTTGTGGTATATTTAATGATTTCACCTTACTATATACATTAATTTTGTATTTTTATAAGCAATGAAAAACAAAAGGATCCTTTCATTTTTTACAATGTTATTATTGTTATTTATTAGCAATACAAGCACATTTGCGCAATGTGCCATGTGTAAGTCATCTGTTGAAAGCGATTTGGCTGCCGGTGGTTCCATCGGTGGGGGATTAAACACCGGAATACTTTATTTAATGTTTATTCCTTATCTTATTTTAATGACAGGAGCTTATTTCTTTTTTAAAAAACCTATTGACGCCAAAATTAAAGTTTGGCGTAATAAACACTTCCCTTCCAAACAGGCGAATTAAAATCCCCTTCATCCGATGATCAGCCCAGGCTATTCATCCGTTCAATAATTATTTCGTTGTTTTCATTTTATTGGAAAGCCTTTTGGGTTATCTTTCTATCAGGCTATTGATAAACAAAAGTAGTAAACTGTGGGGATTTTATTATTGCTGAATAATCAGTACATTGTATTAACAATAAAGAATATTATCTTTAACATTAAATTAACATAAATAGCAAAATTCAGACCATGAAACAATTAGTAACAATTCTGGCAATAGCCTTTACCTTTAGCATAACTTCATGTAAAAAACCAGCTGGTGAGGGCGGGAACTCGTCTATTAAGGGAAATGTATGGGGACAGAACTGGAATAGTACATTTACGCTTTTAACAGGTGAAGGACCCGCTGTAAATATTGATGTTTTTATCATTTATGGAAGCGAAACAAATTATGGGGACAAAATTTCTACAACCCCGGATGGAACTTTTGAATTTAAATATCTTCGTCCCGGAAAGTATAAAGTATATGTTTATTCAAAAACATCAACTACCACTAATCCTAATGGTAAAGTTGCCGTTTCGGTTGATGTGGAAATTACCAAGAAAAAACAAATAGTTGATGCTGGAAGAATTACTGTTAACATTTAACAATTACTGATAACTGATAAAGATCAAATTTACAAAACGGACTTGTTAATTTGTGAGCGTATAGTTAAGTAGATTTAAAATAATTCGTTATTCGTAACAAAATAAAATCCCATGAGAACAAAAGTTTTAACGTTCATTTTTGTGCTGATTAGTTTTAGTTTCAATAGTATTGCTCAAAGCAAAAAAGCAGTTAAAAAATTTAAAATAAAATCAACGTCAGGTACTGTTATTGAATTAATTGATGGTAAAGAAA
>JAZKBF010000040.1:80661-109637 GCA_040388745.1 Bacteroidota bacterium
TATCAGAAATTTGATAATTCAGGTCTTGTGGTCGAAGATGTTGAATATAATAAAGATGGGACTTTTAAGAAAAAAGAATTAAAAAAATTCAACAAAAACGAAGATCCTATTGAGGAGGTTGTTTATGATGAAAAAGGAAATTTTAAAAAGAAAACCATTACTGAATACAATGTCAATAAAGACAAAACTTCGGAAAGCATTTTTGACAGCAAAGACAAATTAGTTGAAAAAACAGTTTACATTTACAACCCTAAGGGTGATAAAATAGTGGAGCAAACTACTGATGATAAAGGGAAAGTCACAAAGAAATCAATTTTTACCTATGATAAAAACGGTCTTAAAGTTGAGAAGAAAACATCTGATGCTAACGGTAATATTATCTCAACAAAAAAATTCACTTACGAATATTAGAATTGGAAAATCTTAATTCAATATTAGCAGAATTTTCTTCCATTACTTTAAAAGAAATGGATGGTGTAAAGCTAATGGACAGAACAGATACAAAATATGTTTTTACATTTCAACAATTACCGGTATTCCTGGAACAATTAAAAAAGGATTACAAGATATTGACAATTGAGGGGAATAGAATTAGCCGATATGAGTCCCTGTATTTCGACACTAAAAATTTCGATCTATACCATAGTCATCATAGAAGAAAGCCCAGTAGATTTAAAATCAGATTCAGAAAATATGTTGAATCAAATCTTCACTTTTTTGAAGTGAAATTCAAAAACAATAAAGGAAGAACTATCAAAAATCGTGTTAAGCAGAAGCAAATAGATGGTTCAATAAAAGATGCAGCAGAGCTATTATTAAAGGATAAAACACCTCTTGAATCTTCAAGTTTGGAGGCTAAAATCTGGGTTAACTATTCCAGAATTACGTTTGTAAATAAGTTGTCTCCTGAACGTGTGACAATTGATATAGATTTAACTTTTAAAAATGATGAACAAAGCAAAACTATTCATAATTTGGTAATTGCTGAAGTAAAACAAGACAAAGCCATAAGTTCTTCATTTATAAAATTAATGAAAAAGTATCATGTGCGGGAAGGCGCTATCAGTAAGTATTGTTATGGAGTAATAAGTTTGTTTGACAAAATAAAACACAATAATTTTAAGCCCAATTTAATTTTACTGAAAAAAATAATTAATTCAAATTCTTATTATGATACTACTACAAGATGTTAACGAGGAAGCAATTAATTCGGGATTTGAATTGTTTGATAAATTAGGTCCCAAATTTTTTATTCGTTTAGGAATTAATTTTGCATCGGTTTTCATACTTATCCGGTTTATATATTTTCGGAGGTATAAAAGCAGCGAAAATTTTTTTACTTTTTTTATCTTTAACCTGATTATATTTCTCATCACGTTTATCCTCAATAAATCGGATATGAGCATGGGAGCTGCATTTGGTTTGTTCGCTGTTTTTTCGATGCTGCGTTATCGCACCGAGGGGATTTCTACTAAAGATATGACCTACCTGTTTTTGGTCATTGCAATGGGCCTAATAACGGCTTTAAGCAAAGGCACCTGGTTTGAATTATCATTTATTAATCTGATCATTATTCTTTTCACATATTTGCTTGAAAGCAGTCTTCTTATGAAAAAAGAAGTGTCAAAAACTATACAATACGAGAACATCGAAATGATTCAACCCGAATTTCGGGTGGAACTACAGGCCGATTTAGAAAAACGAATGGGGATAAAGATCAATCGTCTTGCAATAGGGAAAGTTGATTTTTTAAAAGATACTGCTGTAATTAGAATTTATTATAACGAAGCAAAATAAAAAGTAATTCCCGATCTCTCAAAGATGAGGTGCAATGTGACGATGTACAAAAAGAACAAATGAAAAAGATAAAAGAAAAAACCAGCAGTAAAAAGTCTCTGTTATGGGGAAGAAGTATTTTGTTTGTGTTTTTCTTCCTCCTCTTTTGTGGGAAGGACTATGGAGGCGCTTCTTTCGCTCAATCAACAAATGATGCAGGTTTATGGGCAACATTCAATGTTCAAAAAGAACTTAAAAAAAACGTATCTGTTTTCATAACGGAAGAGTGTCGGTTAAGAGAAAATTTTAGTAGACTTAATTTATTTTACACAGATTTAGGTGTTGCTATTCGTCCCTTTAAATTTCTGAAAGTTTCGCTGGCGTACCGAATGATCGATAAATTTTTATTAGATAATACATTTAGCTATCGTCATCGGTTAATGTTAGATATCACGTTGAAAAAAAAATCAGGTGCATTTTCTTTATCATACAGGCAGCGCCTTCAGTCTGAAGTAAGGAACGTATATTCCAGTGCTTCCGGAACAATACCGGAATGGTATTCCAGAAATAAGTTTGAATTGAAATATGATATGGATAAACCGGTAAGGCCTTACATTGCTGCTGAGTTTCGCTATCAGATCAATGACCCTAGAAATGTTGAATCCGAAGGTTTATGGCATCGTAATCGTTACATTATAGGCTTAGATTATAAGAAAAACGATAGAAACACATTTGGGGTTTACTACTTAATTCAAAATGAATTCAATGTTTCTGCCCCGGAGAATATTTATATTGTTGGCTTGGAGTACACAATATCTTTATAAAAATTATTTTTGGATCAGTGCTACAGCATAAGCACAAACGCCTTCTTCACGGCCAATAAACCCCATTTTTTCGTTGGTGGTAGCTTTAATACCCAAATCGCTGGGCTCTATATTCATAATTGGCGCAAGCGTTTGTTTCATAGTATCAATATGTGGATTTATTTTGGGATTTTCCAAAACCAATGTGCAGTCGACATTTCCAATGGTATAGCTTTCTTTTTTTAACAGATCCATTACTCGGGCAAGTAATATTTTACTATCTATTCCTTTGAATTCTGAGGAGGTATCCGGAAAATAAAATCCGATATCACGCATTCCGGCTGCCCCAAGTAAAGCGTCACAAATGGCATGGATCAATACATCAGCATCTGAATGACCGACAGCACCTTTTTTTGCATTGGCAATTTTAATGCCTCCAAGCCAAAATTCTTTTCCTTCTTGCAACTGGTGAACATCAAAACCGAATCCAACACGTATTTTCATTTATTTAAATTGTTGATTTAGAGAAATGGAGATTTAGAGATTTGTTGATTTCGTGTAATGATTTTAATTATTTAATTTCTTAATTCAACTCTCTAATTCTCCAACTCCCTATTTCTCCAACTCTCCATCACTAACTCTCGAATTGTTTTATTCCGCTGGGGCATCATTTTGAGCTTTAAATGCATCAAAATCAAAAGTAAGTGAAAACCTTAAGGTGTTCTCAAGTGGGTTTCGTTGTTGTGTTGGAATAAGGTAAGCAAAATCTAACCCGAATACATTGTATTTAACACCTGCACCCAATGTAAAATATTGACGGTTTCCTTTTGTAGGATGTTCATAGAAATATCCTAATCGGATCGCGAATAATTTATTATACCAATACTCCATTCCGGCTGAGTAATTAAGTTCTCTTAATTCTTCCTTGCCTCCGCCAGGTGCATCGTTAAAAGAGCCCAAGATACCTTCTGTAACTCCTCTTCTTGGATCTTTACCTTTAAGAATAACAGGGTCACCATTTGCATCAACCTCTACACCATCCGGTTTTCCGGTGATTGGATTTATTTTTTGTTTATAAATAGGGGGCGTTGGTACCAATAATTTATTAACATCCGCTACAAAAACAATATTATTATAATCATCAATATTGATAGATAAGGAACCTCCTAAACGCATATTGATAGGAATAAAATCAGAATTGTTTTTTCCTCCTCTATCGGAATAAGACATTTTAGTACCAATATTCGAAATATTCATACCAATAGCTCCAATTGCTTTTTTATCACCAAGCTTAAGCTTTTCCGTTTTATACAAGCCCGAAATATCTACTGAAAAAGCACGACCCGGACGTGTTGCAGAGCCATCTACAAAAGTACCACCGGTTAAATTGGAATTGATATAACGTGCAGCACCGCCTACAGAAAAGTTTTTGCTTAATTTGGTTCCATAAGCTACATCAATTGCAAACTCATTTGGCCGAAACTGCCCTGTTGTATTACCATTGATATCTGTAAACGTAATATCTCCTAATGAAAAATAACGTAACGAAACTCCAAAAGTCCCACTTTTTTGAGTTTTATAATACCCCGATAAATAAGCAAGGTTGATGTCAGGAACCAATGCTCTTAACCAGGGGGTGTAAGAAACACCGATCCCCATTTTTTTATCTGCAAAGCCTAATTTAGCAGGGTTCCAATGAATTGAATTTACATCTGTTGAGGAAGCACAGCCTGCATCTCCCATCCCGCCAGCTCTTGAGTCAGGTGATATCAATAAAAAAGGCACAGCAGTAGTAATTGTATTGAGGCGGCTATCTAATTCCTGACCCGAAATTTGATTGTAGTTGATCTGTGAAAAGGAGTTGTTGATCCCAAATAGGATCAGTGAAAAGGCCGCAATGTTTTTTTTGTTCATTCTAAAATAATTCATCTGAAAAATTTTGTTTATTAATGAAAGACATCTTCTAACGTTATAATTATATAAAATTGTATGCCAGTACTTTTTTTGGGATTGCTAAAGTACTAATTAATTTAAAATTACAAGTTTCTCATATTTCTCAGCAGCTGCACCGTCACTTGTTTTTACTTTAACGCGGTACAGATAAACTCCTCTGCCTATTTTATCGCCAAAATCATCACGGCCATTCCATTCAATTGGTTCAGAACGAAAACCTTCCGAGTGTACAAACTGATTAATGCTTTTTACCAATTTGCCCGATACTGTAAATACCTGAATTTGAACCTCTAGCAGGTCGCAAGCCTGGTTATGTTCAAAATAAAATTGGGTTCTGGTAGTAAACGGATTTGGGTAATTTAATACATGGCTTAAGGCTAATTCAGCCGATTTGGCAACCACAAATTCGGTGTAGGATTCAGATGAATTATTATAAACATCCCACACTTTTAATTTTAAAGTATGTTTTCCTTCGCTTATATCTGCTAAAGGATATCGGATTTTTCCGCTTTTATAACTGTTAAGGTCAGATTGATAATAATCATTTAACACGATCGCTTTTTCAGTATTAGCATCCAGTGTAGCGATTATATCATGTCCAATACCATTCCCAACTGTATTGATCCCGTTGTCGTCTTTCAAAATAGAATACAGATCAGGATTTTCATCTGTTGTGCCTCCAAATACAAATTTAATATCATTTAAATATAAACTTACTTCAGGTCCAACCGCATCTGCAGGAGCGTTATTATTTGATCCACCAATAATTATTTTTTCGTAACAACCTATTGCATCTTCATTTCCATTTTCGGCATAATAGCTTACACGGCCTATCCCATACTGATAGGCGATATCTTTTGGAATGATAAATGAAAATTTAAAATATCCATTCGTTACACTGACCTTCCCTTTATATAAAATATTTTTTTGAAGTTTAAAAGTATATGCAGGGCTTGCTGATCCATCATTTGATAAGGTAGTAACATCCTGAGATTTATCATAAACAGTAGGGTATAAGATCCCGTTATAGGCAGGTAACAGATTGCCGGTATTATCCTGGATATGTCCGCTTATGGTAACAATGGAAAGCGCTTTTAATGTGTCGGAGCTTGTGGTGGTAACAGCAACAGAATTAACGCTATCAGTAGCAACGTTGTATTGCGGATATGCTAATGTTAAGGCCGGATCACCAAGTAATGTAAAATTCCTGCTATTTACTGAATTTCCGCCCGATTGTGTTTTTATAAATTCATACAGATCACCCAACCGTGGCATCTTCCCATTTATAGGTTCGAAGGCGGCTTTATAAAAATCCAGGTTCAGATAAAAATTCGGACTCGCAAATACCAGCCGGACTGTACTAAATAGAGCTATTGCACCACCATCAGGATTTAAAAAAGCATATTCTCCAGCCGAAGTTCTTTCAGGGTCGTCATATCTGCTGAACTCACAGGTAGCGGTAAAAAGCAAAAATAATTTATTTGCATTGTTCCATTTATTTATTTGCGAAACTTCTATAACACGTTCATGAGCTAAACCTAATTCACCTCCGTGACCGGTATAATTTAAAATTAAAGTACCCTGTTCAATACGTTTATTGATGGCATCAACCACTTCCGGATAACGATTACCTCCCGGTGTAGCTTCCTGTTTATAAGCATCTAAATAGATCTTATCAATGTTGTAATCATTATAGGTGGTATCTACCAAAGTGGCTTGTTGATTAGCCTGAGCTGAGTGAATCCCATTATCTTCGTCATCACCAATAAAACATACTGTATTGCGCCAACTGCCAAATGGAGATCCTGCAATTTGATCGGTGCAGGAAGTGGAAGAGGTTTCGGATAAAGGCACTCCTGTTTTTGTGTAATTTAATATTTTATTTACCATTGCCTGTGCGCCAGCTTTTGTTTTTACCGGGAAACGCCCAATTCCAATGTCCACCGCATCAGAGCTCCATAAACCTTCATCATCATCAAGCAAGCCATAAAAATCATCCGATACATACGATGATGTTGGAATAGTTGATTCATAGGACTGATACGTAGGAATATAATTACTATTACTGCCGGTCTGTTTTTTATTATCATAGGAGCCATCGCCAAATAATAATAAATATTGTGGCATTTCACTGGCACTTGCAGCTTTATCATAAAACATTTTTACAAAATCCCGTATAGCAGATATATCCTGGGAGCCTGACGAAAATTCATTATATATTTGCTGAGGTGTTACAACAATGGTAGATAAACCATCTTTGCTTTCATGATGAGCAGCCAGTTGCATGGCCTCCTGGTAAAAATCGGGGTGGGTAACTATAATATAATCCTTATCAGATAAGGCATGTAGATCCTGGTTAGCAATGATACCTGAAGCAGATGGCGTTAGGTACGAAGCCCCAGTAAATGCTATAAATTGTTTTAATGAATCAGCCGGCAAAACAAATTGATTGAGCGTTGCTATCGGATTGATCACTGATTGAAGTTTAATATTTGCTTTATCACTAATATCCCATATCTGGATCGCTGAATTACTTGTTACATTATATTCAGCCAAATTGCCTGTACCAACCGATTTCGCATCTCTGAAAATAAGTTGGGCTCCATTCATTGTTAACTGACGTCTTGCATTTACTTCAATATAATCGAGCCAGGCTATAGCATCGGCTGTTTGTTTGGTAACGTTTACCGTGATTGTTGGACTGGAAGGATTAAAGGAATAACATCCCGATACAATTTTGGCATAATTATCATACGCACTGCCCGACACATTAGGAATAGAAATTAAATTGCTCCCCGATTGGCTGCTAACTGAATAAGTAGCATTACCGGAAATTAAATGACGTGAGGCAATACTTGTTTTTACTGTTGCAGGAACAGCGCCATCAATATTCGGAAATGAAAAAGAAAAATTATAAGAGGTTGTATTCTCAAAATATTCACCAAACCATTGTCTTCCCGATTTTATAAAATTTACAGATGAATTTTCATGAAAAGAGTAATCATCAAAACTGCTCACGGTATGGGTTGCAGGTGCTGTAGATGAGGCTTGCGGCTGGATGCGTTTACCTGCACCCATATCGGTGGTGATAAAATAGTATGCCGAATCGGAATACAAGTTTAACGTATGAAAAAATTTAGGGCAAGCAGTGCTATCGTATGACCAGGTATTTGGGCCCTTCCCGAAAAATAATACATAATCATTTTCATTAAAAATACCATCACTCTCACCTTGCACGAATACTGCATTCTCTACAAGGTCATCGGGGCGGGCCTTAGAGTTTAATTCCGAAAGCATTTCTCCTCCATTACCATAAATTCGGATATTCTGGGGATTAACTGCTGTAACATCAATTCCAATGTTTTGTAAAAAAGTATAGGACAACTTATAGATCCCATCATTTTGTATACCTATTTTATACCAGGCACCATTTTGCAAAACTGAATTAGCAGCATAGGTGTGCGCAGCACGGTCTCCGGATTTTAAAGCAAACTGTGGAGTTATAGTTAGATCAAAAGACACTAATTTTTCAAATTTTCCGGTACCGGCATTTTTACGAATTGGAATGAACGAAACTACACCATACGACTTCTTTTTTGAAGAAAACACCTTAGAGCTTACAATTATTTGGTCAGTAATCTTTGCAGGGTTTTTTATCAGGGATATTTCTGCATCTGTTAACGATTCATATATAGAATTTATGATTAGTGCAGAAAAATTTTGTTCAGTACCTGTTAGTTTTATTTTTTGACTGTATCGCGGCAAAAAATCATCTTCAAAAGCATATTGAGCTCCGGTAAATGATAAAAAATGTTGAGATTCACTATCCGAAATTTTTATGGTTGATGGGGCAGACCAAACAATTTGGTTCGATCCTGAATTGGGATGGGAAACCAATTTGGATTGACCAAAAGTGATCAGGCTTGTGAATAGAAATAAGACCAAACTTAATAAAAAACGAATACTCATAAATTTTCAGAAATTAGGTAATTTAACAATTCGGGTAAAATTAGATATTTTAGAATGATTAATAAATAATTAAACAATTAAACAATTGCCAATTTAACAAATAAAAAGCAGATAGTTTAAAAATGTCTCTTTTTTATTGAAAACTCAAAAATGAACAAAATTTCTTTTTTTGAATAAATTCTCATCTTGGATCAGAATAATTTCCCAAAAAGAATGGCTTATTATCGTTTTTTACAGATTTTTTCACATAAATTTGTTTTTTGTACGATAATATTTTGAGTAACGACTTTTTTAGTTGAATATTGCAGTATAATTTATTTTAACATTAATTTGTAAATTTAAATTTTTTATGTATAATTGTGTCTTATTATAAAAACATGGCTATGTTAAAACGAATCATTGTAACTTCAACTATACTGTTTTCTTTAGGCTTTAGCGAAAATGTATTTGCCCAAGATCCTGTATTTACTCAGTTCTACGCAAATCCACTTTATCTAAATCCTGCACTTGCAGGAACAGCGAGATGTCCAAGAGTTAACCTTAACTACCGTAACCAATGGCCGGGTATTTCAGGTACTTATGTTACTTATTCAGCTTCATACGATCAGCACGTTGATGCGATCGGTGGAGGTTTAGGATTACTTGTTATCAATGATAAAGCCGGACAAGGGACCTTAACTACCACCAATGTTAGTGGTATGTATTCTTATCTTTTAAATGTTACAAGAGAATTTTCATTGAAGTTTGGTGCACAAGCCACTTATTTCCAAAAAAGTATTGACTGGAGTAAACTTACTTTTGGTGATATGATTGATGAACGCAGAGGGTTTGTTTATAATACCAATGAAGTACAAAAATTACAAAGCAAGTCAGGGATTGATTTTTCTGCAGGTATATTGGGTTACAGTAAACGTTATTTCTTTGGTTTTGCTGCACACCATTTAAGTCAACCGGATGAAGGATTGCTTGGGATAAGTAAACTTCCAATGAAATTAACAGGACATGCAGGTGCCAATTTACCGGTAGGAGATAAAGGCAGCCAAACATTCATCTCTCCAAACGTATTGTTTCAAAAACAACAAGATTTCCAACAACTTAATTTAGGATTATATTTTACAAAAGGTTCTATGGTAGCTGGTTTATGGTATCGTAACCAGGATTCGTTCATAGCAGTTATCGGCTTTCAGCAACATTTCTTTAAAATTGGATACAGTTATGATGTAACAGTATCAAAATTAACAAATGCGACTGCTGGTTCTCACGAAATTTCATTCTCATTACAATTTGAATGTAAGCCGAAAAAGAAAAAGTTCAGGTTAGTTAGCTGTCCTTCATTCTAAAAGCACAATTAAATGAAATTTCTAACATAATATATTTATGTTAGAAATTTTATATTTTAATAAATAGGGTAAAATTATCAGTTTTATAAATTAAAGTTCAGTTGAGAGTAACAAATTAAGAAATTATCCGTTCGAGTACTTTATTACTTATTACGCCTATACTTAATTTATTAACCAAAATTAAAAAGCAATGAAAAAAGTATCAAGCAAAATCATCTTATTCTCTGGAATTTTGGTCCTTGGATCTTGTGCCAAAGAAAGATCGCCTATTACTGCTTGGGAATACAATAATCCCAAAAATGGTGGTTTTGAAGTTATTCCTTACGAAGAACAGGAAACTGGTCCCGGATTGGTTTTAGTACAAGGCGGTAGCTTTACTATGGGCAGAGCGGAGCAAGATGTTACTTATGATTGGAACTCGATTCCAAGAAGAGTTACAGTTTCTTCTTTTTATATGGATCAAACAGAGGTTCGTAACCTTGATTATCTTGAATACATTCATTGGACAACTAGAGTATTTGCGGCCAATTTTTATGATGTATTGAAAAAAGCCATGCCTGATACACTTGTGTGGAGAGATCGTTTAGCTTTTAACGAACCCTACGTTGAATATTATTTACGCCACCCGGCTTACAGAGATTACCCTGTGGTAGGTATTAACTGGTTACAGGCATCCGATTTTTGTGCTTGGCGTACTGATCGTGTAAACGAATTTATATTAATCCGTGAAGGTATTTTGGACCACGCTCCAACCCCAACCGAAACTGATTATTTTAATACAGATCAATATCTTGCCGGTAAATGGCAAGGAACTGTGGTTACTCCACTTCACTCAATGAGCCCCGATGGTGGTGATCGTTTAGTGCGTATGGAAGATGGTATATTTTTACCGAGATACCGTCTACCAACTGAAGCTGAGTGGGAATTTGCTGCTTATGGTTTAATTGGAAATACTGTTGGAGAACGTATCACTGATAGAAGATTGTATCCTTGGAATGGTCACGGAACACGTAATCCTGATGAGAAATTTTTAGGTCAGATGATGGCGAACTATCAACGTAGTAATGGTGACATGATGGGTACAGCAGGTTCTCTTAATGATGCTGGTGATATTACTACTCCAGTATATTCATATTGGCCAAACGATTATGGATTATACAATATGGCAGGTAACGTAAGTGAGTGGGTAATGGATACCTATCGTCCGCTTTCTGCTGAAGATAAGGCAGATTTCCGTCCTTTCAGAGGTAATGTGTTTAAAACACAAATTCGTAATGAGGATGGTATTGTGATTAATGATACTATTCAGTATGATAATCCAACTGATACTGCACACAGAAATATTATAAGTGTACCAGGTCAGGTTCGTTGGAGAGATGTTAGCATTACTGTAGCTGATGATAACTTAGATGAGAGAAGAAATTATAAATATGCTGATAATATCAATTATTTAGATGGTGATGTTAAAACCCAAGCTTCTGGTTTGAGTGGTGCTTCATGGTCTGAAGGATATGATCCAGGTTCCGGTAAGGCAGAAAGTAATGGTATGTATGAATATACTGTAACTTCACTTATTAATGATAAGGCTCGTGTTTATAAAGGAGGTTCCTGGAAAGACCGTGCGTATTGGATGGTACCGGGAACAAGACGTTTCCTTGATGAGCGTCAGTCTACAGCTTGGTTAGGATTCCGTTGTGCAATGACCCGTGTTGGTAGCCCAACAGGTTTAGGAAAAAAATAGTATAAGAAACATAGTATTGTAAAAAAAAATGCTCCCAATTTTGGGAGCATTTTTTTTGAGGTAGATTGTTTTTTATCTAATGTCTTGGTATGAATTGCCTCGAAGGTCATGCTGAAATTGGTTCAGCATCCATGAGATTCCGGAACCACCGATAGCCATCGGGGCAGGCAAGTTCGGAATGACGAACAATATGAAAATGTAAACTTTGGCTTAACACGAGTGATGCACGAAGCAGAGGATAAAAAATAAGATCACAGTGATAATTAGTGCACCAACTTACCTATTTCAATTGCGGCTTTCACGAAATTAACAAACAATGAATGCGGATTGGCAACGGTACTTTTATATTCGGGATGGAATTGAACTCCAACAAACCATGGATGGTCTTTGATCTCAATGATCTCTACCAAACCGCCTTCGGGATTAATTCCTGAAGCGATCATTCCGGCTTTTTCGAAATCTTCTAAATATTCGTTATTAAATTCATAACGATGACGGTGACGTTCATTAATTTCTTTATGCTTATATATTTCCCATGCTTTGGTGCCTTCAGTGACATTGCAAGGGTATGAACCTAAACGCATGGTTCCCCCTTTGTTGGTGATCTTCTTTTGTGCTTCTAACAGATCAATTACAGGGTTGGCTGTATTCGGATCCATTTCGGCAGAGTTCGCGTCTTTTAAGCCTAATACATTGCGGGCAAATTCTATTACAGCGCATTGCATTCCCAAACAAACTCCTAAAAACGGAACCTGATTTTCGCGGGCGTATTTGATCGCACTTATCTTACCTTCAATTCCACGTTGTCCAAAACCGGGAGCAACTAAGATTCCACTAAGGTTTTTAAATTTTTCGGTTACATTTTCATCCGTAATACTTTCGGAGTGGATCCATTCAATGGATACCTTGCAATCATTGGCAGCACCGGCATGTATGAATGCTTCAGAAATAGATTTGTAGGCCTCTTTCAGCTCCACATACTTACCTACTAATCCAATTCTTACTTCGTGCTTTGGATGCTTGAATTTGTGTAAAAACTCTTTCCATTTAGCCAGATCCAGATTTTCAGAAACAGGCATATTCAGTTGGTTTAACACCACAATATCCAGTTGTTCTTCTTCCATCAATAATGGAACTTCATAAATAGTGCTTGCGTCACGGGCTTCTATAACCGCATTAGGGGCAACGTTACAGAAAAGTGCTATCTTATTTTTTATATCTCTGTTAAGCGCATGTTCGGTTCTGCAAACCAATACATCCGGCTGAACGCCATACTCTAATAATAATTTTACTGAGTGTTGTGTAGGTTTTGTTTTAAGTTCGCCTGTAGTTGATAAATAGGGGATCAATGTAAGGTGTATCACCATTGCATCTCTGCCTAATTCCCATTTTAACTGACGTACCGCTTCAATGTAAGGTAATGATTCAATATCACCTACAGTACCACCAATTTCAGTAATAACAAACTGATAATTGCCTGTTTTGCCAAGCAATTTAATACGTGTTTTTATTTCATCAGTAATATGAGGAATTACCTGAACAGTTTTTCCAAGAAAATCACCGCGTCTTTCTTTTTCAATAACGGATTGATAGATGCGGCCTGTAGTTACATTATTAGCTTGTGATGTAGGGATGTTTAAAAAACGTTCGTAATGTCCAAGATCCAAATCAGTTTCAGCACCATCATCGGTAACAAAACATTCGCCATGTTCATAAGGATTAAGGGTTCCCGGGTCAACATTAATATAGGGGTCAAGTTTTTGAATGGTGACAGTATAGCCTCTTGCCTGTAAAAGTTTAGCTAAAGAAGCAGCAAGAATTCCTTTTCCTAATGATGAAGTTACTCCTCCAGTAACAAAAATGTATTTGGTAGTTGTTAACATGACAAAATAATTAATAAGATTGTTCCCTAACCAGAGGAATTTGAAGGTCATGCAAAAGTACAAAAAAATCCTGCTTCTTTGAAAAAATGTTAAAAAAGATTTTTGAAGAAATTGATTTTTTGTCAGTGTTTTGGCTCTTTAAGACTATGATAGCATAGGAGTTCAGCCATTGTATTGTTAATAAGAACTTAGCGGTAGGCTATGCTCAACGGGGGTAGCGGTTTGCAGCTTGTGGCTGGGCGTTTTTAAACGCACTTCACTGTCTGCTGAGATAAAGTTAATAAAAAGTAGTGTCGCCTAAAGTTGATCTGTCGTCCCGCCTAAACACAAAGGTGCTGTTAGCTGTAGTTTTAATAAAACATTTTTGGATCTGGATTTTTGTATTCGTAATTCAATTCGTCCATTAATAATTTTGTGAGAATTTTTCTGCCCTGAGGTTTTTCTTTAATGATAATATTATGTGAGATTCCTTTTTGAAAATTAATAATTTCAAGTTTTGTAGGATGTAAAGGAGCGACAACATTGTAAATTTTCGAGGAATCATTTTTTGAAATCATTTTTTCTATTATCAAACATATATCTTCAAAATGAACATGATTAACAACTTGATTGGCTGGTTGGGTTTTATACTTGCTGAAAATCCTGTCCTTTCCCATTAAACCACCCAATCTCAAAATATTCACCTGAGGAAATTTGTTCTTTATTAAATTTTCGACCTGTATTAGATTAGGAACAAGAAAATTATCATTAAATGTGCTTTCTTCGATCTCAGTGTCAAATTGAGGATAAATTCCAATTGAACTCATCAGAAAAAGTTGCTTTTTATACCCCCTGATAAATTGACTTATATTTTCAAAGCGTTGTAAAAGTGAATTGATCTCCACTTGTTTTGGAAATGGAACAGTAATAATAATGGCGTCTAAAATATCCAAGTTTTTCCATGTTGTAATATCCTTTGAGGATTCCAGACTTGAAAAATTAATAATAGTTAAATCAAATCCCATTAATGTGATTTGAGATTTTTTGGCTTCCGATGTCGTGGTCGTGAAAATTTTGTTGCTGGGATATAAATGTTCTGCCAGATGAAGTCCCAGCCAACCGCAACCAATAATTCCAATATTTTTCATAATGAGTCCTTTTCGGAAAAATTACAGCTAACGGTTTGTAGCTAAAAGAAGTTGGCGATTTCGGAGCACAAAACTATCAGCCACCACTGAACTTAATACGAAGCAGAAAGCTTCATTTAACCACTGAACCGCCAATTTCTTAAACCCGCTGTTATAGGCTGTGTTTATTTCTTTGTCTTTTTAAGATATTCTTGAAATTGTTATTTTTCACAAATTTCTTTCAGCTTATCGAGTGCTTTTGGGTAGGTCTGGTTCATATAATCTAAAAAATCTTCAGTGGTGTCTAAGTCAACAGTAACGGTTGTAGTTCCATTGTTTTCTTCGAAGGTATAGTTTTCAAATCCGTTCGCCCATTTTTCTACTTCTGGTCCTTCTGTAATTTCCTTATCAGCTTTTAAAAGACCATAATGTTGAATCGAAACAAATCGGTTGGGAATGTTTTCAGCTATCTTGGAAACCATACCTCCCTTTTCTCCTTTCTCATCTAATCCAATAAATAGAATTTTATTTCCCTTGTCCCAAGTTCCTTCATAGGTGGATGTAGGGTTAAACAAAGAAGTCCATTGCTCATAAGTTGATTTACTGTTAATGCCAAGCATTACATCATATACCTTGGCTACAGGTGCATTGATACTTACTTTGAATTGCAACTTTTTCATAATGTTAAATATTTGTTAAGATTAATATTTCTAATTGTTATTATCTGCTTTACTAGCTGCCGTTTTACATAGACTAACGGTTGGCAGCTACCCGAAGATGGCGAGTTACCACCAAACTTTTTTTGTAAAGCTGCACTGTAAATTTAGTATAAAACTGTCTTGCTTGCACAAACCCGCCATTTTTGGGTAGCTGCTGTTATAAGCTTGGCGGTTATATTATTCTTTATTTCTTGCAGTGTCTGCCGAAAGTTTGCACTTGCTTTTTTATAACGTATTTTTTTCAGTTAGCAAAGGGTAGATTGTGCGATCGCGGTTTAAATTTTTACAGAAGGGGAGGGAAATTTTTATTTTTTAACACCTAACGCATACACAGGCGGGCGGGAAAAATGACAAGCTTATTTGCAGCGAAACACTTTCATTCCATAATTTAATGCTGCAAATGTGCTTGACGTTATGGGTTTGCAAGTCTACCTAGAAAAGTTTTATGTCGTGTCTTCCAGGCTGGGGTTGAAACTTGCAGGTTATTAACACACTATGTTGAAAACTCATTTTTTATAGACAATCTATTTTTTTCTATATTTGTGTATGGAAAGTGAATTCTTAAGCATGCTTTACAAAGAAGAAGAAGTAATCTACAACAGGATTATTACTTCATCACTTTATGAAGATTTAGTTGAGATCCAGCAATTGATTGTTAAACGAGGAGGGCAACCAAGGCAAAGTTTGGGAATTAAATCTTTTGCAATTCAGGAATCTTTGTTTAAACCTTTTTATCATGATGTTTTTCATTTCCAACATCGTGTTCAAGAGCCTTTTAACCAAAAATGGACTTGGGAAAAAAAAACAAAGTATGCCTTTACTTCTCTTGGTGGGAAAGCGTCACCAAGAGAAGTAATAAATTTTCTTGAGCAACTTGACGTCAACGTGGAGAAAGCGAAAATTGCGGCCAATGTGTACAATGTAATTTTGAAACTTAAGAAAAGTAATGGTTTGATAAAGGATGAATCGGAAAAAAGTAGAACTGTTTACATTTTGACAACGGAAGACACACTTTTAAATGAAGAAGGATCTTAACACAGAATTTTAAAATGCAAAAAATTATCAATTTATATTGCGATGAAAGTTGCCACTTAAAAAACAATGGCCCGCATGTTTCTATGTTAGGATATATCGGTGTGCCTTATGATAAAATTAAAATGCATAAAGCTACGATCCGGGGAATCAGAAATAAGTTCAAAATACATAGCGAGATCAAGTGGAATAAAGTTTCTCGATCTAATTCGGCATTTCATGAAGCTTTAATTGATTATTTTATGAATAGCGAAGATTTGGTATTCAGGGGCTTGATTATCCCTACCGGGCATTTAGGGAAAGCTCATGTAGATGGCGATGACTATTACAAAATGTATTTGCGACTGTTGAGCCATGAGCTCAACATTAACTATACTTATAATATTTACATCGATATTAAGGATACGCACAGTCATGCAAAAGTAAGCGAACTGAAAGTCAATTTAAATGCTGGCTCAATCATAAAGCACAATAATGTCCAGCCGATAAGATCGTATGAGAGCATTTTCTTACAACTCACGGATCTTGTTCTAGGTGCTTTTACATACGGACTCAACATACAAGTCAACGATCAAATTGACATCAAAAAACGCTTAACGGATAAGTTGACAGCTCATTTCAATGAAAAGGAGACTCAGGCGTACAGAAATATAACAAAAGAAAACACCGATCTTTATTTAATTGGGATCCATAATTATCAATAGGAAGTGAGCCAGGCAAACTTAGATACAAGATTCGCGGATTTCTTAAATATTTTTGGAACTCCTGCTGAGGTTGAAGCAGCCTTGATGCCGGTATTTTTACGCGATATGGTAGACCATCCATGCATGCACTTTAATGGAAAACCGATTGTTTATGTGAGAGGACCGCTAGACGCTCAGAGGGCATTCAATCATTTGACGAAAAAAGAGGAGGACGGTGGGCGGAAATATTTCGATTTCGATAGAGCAAAAAGATTACATTGGGTGAAGTACTTTCTGGAAAAAGGTTTAACTAAAAATAAGTTTTGGGTTTTCAGTTACGTGCATCCGAAACACGGACTTCGAACATATATATATCATAAGAAGCTTAAATTTGTGGTGATCTTAGAGCCCTCACCGAATGAATATTTCCTAGTTTCAGCATTCTATGTTAAAGGTACAGGAATTGAAAGTATGGAAAAGAAATTCGCAAATAAGCTTCCGAACCTTATGTAAACGAAAAACGCACATCTTGCGATGTGCGTTTTCCTATTCTCTTTCACCCTGTATGGGCGATGAGTGAAACTGCTTTTACAAGAAAAACAGCAAAAGTCTATATTTTATACGGAGTAGTTCAAATTTTGGTTACTGTAAAAAGTTGGCAAAAGTAGATGTTTTTTTTGACATGGCAAGAAATAAATTCTTTTTCTTTTTTAGAACGCTTCAAAGTAACTACATATTGTTGTTATATGCAACAAATTTCTGTTAATTTTTTAACAATTTTATCGAAAATCGATGAAATGGCTTTATCTATAGCTATTTGAGACAATTTTTGAGCTCAAAATCCCCCTTATTTGCAAGGGATTTGCATTTTTGCACCCTCGCGTCTTTACAAGCAACAGTGTCAATATATATCAAACCCAATTTTAGTTTATTGTCAGTACTGAAAATTCTTTCGTTTTTGTTCTTGCAAATAAAAGCATTATAAGTAAAACTAATTGTCTTGGTAAGATGTCCGCCCGCCTTGCTTATAACGGTTGGCAAGCAGGAGCAGGCGGCCATTTTAAGCACTTACCAGTCAGCCTTGCACAAAAGTTTATTCGAAGATATGAAGTTTATTAAGCGAAGGCAAATAAAATAAATGTCTGCGAAGCAGGCAATAATTTATGCCGTAGCCCTTGCACTTCCTGCCGCTTGCGCTTGCTTGCTGTTAGGCGCAGGGGCATTGTAACGTTAGCATAGTAATAGTTTCTCAGTCGTATTTTATTAGAGTCTTATTATTAAAATAAATTCGTCTAATTGCAAGAAATACCAGAATAGAAAAAATGATAATTGACAAAGAATATTGCTTTCCTGTTTCTAAAATATACTTTATATTTTCGGCTTTAGCTTCGGCAATTTGTTCTTCTGTTTCGAAATAAGGAACGCAGTCCATTGGTCCTGAAAGTTTAACTGGATAGTCCATTAAAATCATTGGTCTTGGGACATAATTACAAACCCACAAATCATTGTCCTTCAATATAAAATGTTCAGCGCCCTCAACGTTACAAATGTCGATTACTTTAACTAAAGTCCAATATTTTGAGTTATTATCGAAAATAAAATGAACACCGTTAATAGTGTCGTTTGTAGCAATAAGCTTTCTAATTTTAAGTTGTGAAGCATCAAGCTTAATTTTATTACTATTGTTGTCACTAGTTAGGTAAGTGTCGTCAAACTTCCTTGATGGATGAACATCAAATTGTTGGTCTTTTCTGTCTTTAGACCACCACAATAATTCTAACACATGCTGTTTCTCAAATGCTTTATTGTTGTCTAAATTCCAAATGCAAAGAATTGGCAACATTATCAAACTTATCAGTCCTGCCGTATAATAAATTGGTTTGGTATGTTTAAGCTGAGATTTCATTTAATCAAGTCGTGTCTGATATTGAAAGGTCGAAAAATATAATTGTCGAACGGGAATTATATTTTTTTATTGCCTTGTGCCTAACTAGTATATACCCGCTACAAAGTAGCGCATAGCAACCTGTTTTTGGGTAGATATGCGAATGTTTGTATCGTTTTTTCAAATGTATTCATTTTTTATAAATAATCACGAGTGATATTATTTTTGTTCTCACAATTGTATAAATTTCAGATGTTTTGCTATGCCATGCTCTACTATTTCTTTGTCTATTCCTTAGGTCGGTTCCGGTTTCAAATAGATGCGTAGTATAAAATGATGCTTAGTACATTCCAAAATGCGTTTACAAGCTATGCTGAATGGGAATTTTGTTTTTTAATCTTCATTCAAAATTTATTTGTGTCACTTTGTTAATAATCTTAAATTTAACACCCGAATAGGAACAAAAAATTTAAACGTTGAATATAGAACTTGACATACTCCCATTAAAAAAATGGTTTTCGAATTATGCAAAACCTTTGCTGATTGCTGGTCCATGCAGTGCAGAAAGTGAAGAGCAAATGCTGGATACTGCAAAACAAATTGCGACTTTTTACCCGAATAGTGTTTTTAGAGCAGGAATTTGGAAACCACGAACACGTCCGAATACTTTTGAAGGAATAGGTGACATTGGGTTAAAATGGATGCAAACGGTAAAAAGGGAAACCGGCTTGCTTACTGCAACGGAAGTTGCAAATGCGGAACATGTTGAAAAGTGCCTGAAACATGGAATTGATATCCTTTGGATCGGTGCACGTACTACCGTAAATCCATTTTCGGTTCAGGAGATCGCTGATGCATTGAAAGGTGTGGATATTCCTGTTTTTGTAAAAAACCCTATTTACCCCGATCTGCAGTTATGGATAGGGGCATTGGAGCGGATCAATAATGCGGGTATCAAAAAAATTGCTGCTATACACCGTGGATTTTATTCGTATGATAATGGACCCTTTCGTAATTCACCAAAATGGGAATTAGCTATCGAATTAAAAACAGCTTGTCCTGAATTGCCTGTAATATGTGATCCTTCGCATATTGGGGGAACGCCTGAATTGATACCCTACCTTGCTCAAAAAGCGATGGACATGGATATGGATGGATTGATGATCGAAACTCACAATAACCCATTTGTTGCATTGAGTGATGCAAAACAGCAAATCACTCCTTTAGAGCTTAATAAAATTATCACTGAGCTGAAAATACGCTCCGCATCAATAGCAAATATTGAGGTACAGAGCAAGTTGGATGAATTACGTGCTATTATTCATAAATTAGATAATGATCTATTAGAATTGCTTGCCAAGAGAATGGTTGTATCTGCAAATATTGGCGAGTACAAACGGGATAATAATGTTACTGTTTTACAGGTTGCTCATTGGAGGAAATTGATTGAAACAAGCATTTCGAGCGGTTATCAGCTTGGGCTTACAAAAGAATTTGTTAAAGCCATCTATCAGTTGATACACGATGAATCTATTCGCAAACAAACGGAAGTGATCAATGTAGCTCCTCTTCTGAATAATCGTCCTTCTTCTGAAAATACTCAGATCTGATCGCTGAAAGGGGGGCTAATTAAATGTTAGACTTTATATAAGTTAATTCATAAGGTAAGCAGCCGCAATTCTCGACAAGCTCGAAATGACCATTCGCTCAGTCATTTCGAGCTTGTCGAGAAAGTGTGTAAGCATTTTAACCCTCATCGTTGTAAACATTATAATGTATTTAAAGTCTATTATATACCCAGAAATTTGAACCTTGGTATTTCTTTCCCTTCAGAAACAACATTTTCGGTAAACATTTTCAATGGACGAGCCCATAAATTTTCACCTTCCAATTGATAAAGGGCTTTGTATATGACCAGTTCTTCAAGAGTTTCGCTATGTTTGGCAACTCCAATTACTTCATATTGTTTGCCTTTGTAATGTTGGTATTTTCCGGGTTTTAATTTCATGTTATATAGAATTTGCTCAAGTTTTAGTAAAAGTGGTAATGGTTTGTTCATCCACGATGCCGCGTTAGGGATTGCAACGAAAATCCTTTACTACCGCTAATTAGCGGTAGTAAAGATTGAAGAGTAAAGCCCGCCTCTTTCTTTTTCCAAGAAAGAGGAACGCCCAAAAGAAGAAGCCAGACTAAACCAAAAACGGATTATTCTTCCGTTCAAAACCAATAGTGGTAGAAGGGCCGTGTCCACTATAAACGGTGTAATTATCACCTAAAGGGATCAATTTATTTTTAATGCTGCTGATGAGTGTTGCAGAGTTTCCACCCGGTAGGTCACTGCGGCCAATGCTGCCGTAAAATAATACATCTCCGGCAATCATAAGCTCTTGTTCGCGGTTATAAAATGTAATGCTACCAGGAGAATGTCCGGGCGTAAAAAGGATCTCTAATGTTGAATTTCCAAAGGAAATAGTATCTCCTTCATTTAAAAAAACAGAAGGCTGAGGTGAAGGAGCTGCATTTAAACCATACATTTTGGCACTCATTAAATAAGAGTCAAGTACCGGTTGATCCAGTTTATTTATTTCAAGTTGCAAGGTATAGGTATCAGCCACAAACCCGTTTCCAAACACATGATCGAGATGGCAGTGTGTGTTTATTAATTTTACAGGGTTTAATTTATTATCTTCTATAAAGCCAGCCAATTCAGCACGTTCGCGATTGTCGTAACAACCGGGATCAATAATAATACACTCTTTTGTTTCATCATAAAGAACGTATGTGTTTTCCTGGAAAGGGCCGAAAATAAAGGATTTAATTGAAATCATAATTTATGTAAAATAGAAAATTTATGAAGCGTGATCACCAGTGATAACAATCAAAAGGTAAGGCCTGTGCTTAGAGATAAGAATTGATAATTTACAATTCTTGGTATTTCAACACCATATTCGTCAGGCAGTTTAACATTCTGTTGTTGCACTTTATATCCTATATTAAAAATGTAAGCAATTTTTTTTGTTAAATAAAGTTTCATGCCAATGGATGGATTAGCAGCTAATCCACTTGAGTTTTGTACCCCAACAGAATATCCTGCATTTAGATTAAATACAGGGGAAAATTTTCCTTTTTTGAAATTTATTCTGGAGTCAATTGTGAAGGGAATTAAAGCTCCTTTATTGTCGCCATCAAGAAAAGCTTCAAAGCCAACACCTAGTCCAACTGAAAAATACTCGTTTACCTGATAACCATTTATTGTTCTTATTCCTAATATGGGGTATTGCCCTTCAATATCAAAGGAGCCCCTATAGGTATTTATCGTATTTACACCAAAGCCAAAGCCAATTTCGGTAATATTTAAAAAGCCTTTTTTCTTATATTCAGTAGGATCATTAAGCCGGTTTTCTCTTGCGATCTTCTGAACCTCATCCATCTTAAAAATAAAATAATTGTTATCATTGGATTTAATTTCTACACTTTTATTAGGTACCTGTTCAATAATTATTCCTCTAACAATGGCCCCATTTTTAAGGTAAATAACATCTTCCAGCTTTTTCTCGGTGTTCACAGTATGGGAATCTTTAGAATTACCTTTGCTTTGACCAAACACTATAACAGGGAGAGAAAAAATAAAAATTAAATAGATCAGGATTTTTTTCATTTTGCTTCAGCTAAATTCAATAATTGGTGTTTTTCAAATCATATTTAAAATACTGAGGGCAAATTTAACAAAATATGGTTTTAAATAGCTTGTATTTAGCATCAAAATTTTGTAATTTAGCATTTCTAAAACATATCATTGTGAGGAATCCCTTTTTCATTTCATATAAGACGCTAATTAATAGTATCGTAATTTTATCAGGCCTTTTTATAAATAGTTCTGTTGCCACTGCTCAATTTTATACGGGCTCTCAAATGGAGTTTGGTAAAAATCGGGTGAAATACGAAAACTTCTTTTGGACCTATTACAGTTATGACCGCTATGATGTTTATTTTTATGAAGAAGGGAAAGATCTTGCTAATTATGTTTCCAAATCTGCTAAAAAGCAAATAGCCTCTATCGAAAAGCTTTTTGATTATTCTATTGATGAGCGTTTTCAATTTATAGTCTTCAATAAACAATCTGATTTTAAACAAAGCAATATCGGGCTATCTACCGATGAACAATACAATACGGGTGGTGTTACACACATAGTAGGCTCTAAAATTATTTTATACTATGAAGGTGATCATGCAAAATTAGATGCCCAGATACGTGAAGGGGTTGCACAGGTGCTGATAGATCAAATAATGTATGGCGGAAATATCCGTGAAATGCTTAAAAATAACACGCTTTTAAACTTACCCGAGTGGTATCAAAAAGGCTTGATCTCCTATGTTGCAAACGATTGGAATTCGGATATTGATAATCGCGTAAAGGATGGGATACTAAGTAAAAAATACAAAAATATCAATCGTTTGGAAGGTAAAGATGCGGTTTATGCCGGCCATGCATTATGGAAACATATTGCCGACAACTATGGAGAAGCGGTCATTTCAAATATTTTGTATATGACCAAAGTGAACCGTAATATTGATAATTCAGCATTATTTGTTTTAGGAATATCGATAGGGAATTTATGGGAAGAATGTTTTGATTCATTCACCAATAAATATAAGGAAAATGATTCCTCCAAAACATCGGCCGCACAAGCTCCAATACTTTCAAAGCCTAAATCAACAAGGGTTTATAGCCAATTAAAAGTGAGCCCCGATGGTAAGCATATCCTTTATACTACCAATGAAATGGGACAAAATAAAATTTGGTTGTATGATGTTCAGGAAAATAAAGTTAAACGGATATTAAAATCAGGACAAAAGATAGATCGTATCAATGATTATTCATATCCTTTATTAGCCTGGCATCCAAGCGGGAAGCTGTTTTCATATATTGTGGAACGCAAAGGCTATCTGGTGATGACCACTTATGAATTAGAAACAAAAGAGAAAACAGAACGCAACATTACAGGGTTCGAAAAAATATTGGATTATTCTTATAACAATGATGGCAAAAAGTTTGTAATGTCGGCAGTACAAAGGGGACAAACAGATATTTTTGTATTTACAGCTGCCTCCAGTGCTTATGATCAGATCACAAAAGATATTTATGATGATCTGACACCTCGTTTTGTTCATAATTCGAAGGAAATTGTATTTGCTTCCAACCGTCCTGTTGACACCTTATTTTTTGATCCTAAACGTAAATATGAAGAAGGACAAGCTCACAAAGATCTGTTTGTTTTTGATAACGTTACTAAATCACGGTTATTAAAACGGGTTACCAATACTCCTACTATTGATGAAACTTTTCCTACTGATTATGATAGCACACATATTTCATACCTGAGTGATCTAAATGGGGTACGCAACCGTTATATTGCCCGTTTCGACAGTGTTATCGCATATATCGACACAGCGGCACATTATCGTACTGTGGTTACCTCATTCCCGATAACTAATTATTCACGTTCTATTGTGGAGCAGGATATAAATGTTAAATCTTCCAAATTCAGTGAAATTATTTTCGAGAAAGGGAAATATAAAATGTATGTAGCACCAATAGTGAATACTAAGGATCTTAAATCAGTTGATCTGAAAAACACATCTTACCGCGATTATAAGAACCGTTTGGAAAAAAAGGAACAGGTTGAATTGGATGCAAAAAACAGGGTTTTTAATGAAACACCACAAGTTGAAAATGTAAGAGTTATTAAAAATACGAATGAGTCTGTGAAAAAGGATTCAAGTGATATTGATATTAATAATTATACATTTGAAAATGAACCAAAGAAAACTGAGAAAAAATCGGAAAAAGGAAAAGAAACTCTAAATGGTATTGACTCTTCGGCATTTAAAGCAAAAAATGATTCTGAATTTCAATTAGGAAAACAAAAAAATTATAATATCAATTATTCAGTTGATTATGTTGTTTCACAATTGGATAATTCGTTTTTAAATGGCTCGTACCAGAAGTTTACAGGCGGTGGCAGTCCAATTTATTTGAATCCCGGGCTAAATGCTTTTTTTAAGGTGGGCATGAGTGATCTGTTTGAAGACTATCGTATTTCGGGTGGTATGCGCCTTTCTTTTGATCTGAATAATAATGAATATTACCTGAGCTACGAAAATCGGCTGAAAAATCTGGATAAACAAATTGTTGTACACCGCCAGGGCCTGCTTAATATTGCTGATAACAGTTCGTTGGTGAAAATTTTTACACATGATGCGAAATACATTTTAAAGTATCCTTTTAATGAAGTTGCAAGTGTAAGGGGTACTGTAAGTTTTCGTAATGACAGAACTGTTTATTTAGGAACTAACGACAATACGCTGCCTAAGCCAACTACACAGGAAAATTGGGGTTTTGTAAAAGCGGAATATGTATTTGATAATTCTATTAAAAAGGGACTGAATTTATATAATGGAATGCGCGCAAAAGTATTTGGTGAGTATTACCGCCAGATCGATAAAGTTAAAACGGATTTCTTTGTTTTAGGTTTTGATGCACGTTATTACAAAAAAATTCATCGCGACCTGATATGGGCAAATCGTATTGCTGCAAGTTCATCCTTTGGCAATCAAAAATTGATCTATTATATGGGAGGTGTGGACAATTGGTTTGGACCTAAGTTTAACAATACTACAAATATTGCAACCGATCAGAATTATGCTTATCAAACATTAGCAACAAATATGCGAGGGTTCTTTCAGAATATTCGTAACGGAAATAGTTTTGCAGTAATTAATAGTGAAATTCGTTTTCCGTTATTTAAATATTTATCCAAACGCCCGATCCGCTCTGATTTTGCTCAGAATTTTCAAATTATAACTTTCGGTGATGTGGGGACGGCATGGACAGGGCCTTCGCCTTATTCGGATAAAAACTCATTAAATACAACTGTTATTGGATCTGCACAAACTCCACTTATAATTACATTAAATACACAACACAACCCTATTGTTGGTGGGTATGGCTGGGGAGTAAGGAGCCGTATCTTTGGCTATTTTATTCGTGTAGACAGAGCATGGGGTGTACAAGACGGAATTGTTTTAAAACCAATTACTTATTTATCATTAAGTCTAGACTTTTAATATCCAACGAATTACGAATTCTATCGAATTACGAATCTGCATGTTAAAAAAGCAGCGGACACAGATTCGTAATTCGTAGTATTTTCGTAATTCGGGAACATTCGTAATTCGTAGTATCTATGAAATCCAAACAATTAAATATGACAACAATTGTTATTTTATTATGTATCGGTTTATTTGCCGGTATACTTAGTGGTATGGTTGGTATTGGCGGAGGAGTTATTATAGTTCCTGCTTTGGCTTATTTTATGAGTATGAGCCAGCATGAGGCGCAGGGAACTTCACTTGCCGTTCTGTTATTACCAGTGGGAGTCCTTGCTGTTTATCAATACTACCAGGCAGGATATGTAGATGTAAGATCCTCATTAATAATTGCGACTACTTTTGTGGTAGGGGGGCTTATAGGCTCTAAGATCGCAATTGCTGTAGATCAGAATATGTTGAAAAAAATATTCGGTATATTTATGCTTTTGATTTCATTAAAAATGATCTTTGGTAAGTGATATACCAAAACACAAAAACATTAGTGGATTGATCTTAAACAAATTTTTGATGAAATTTATAAGTGGACTGAAGTTGTTTTTTTTAAGTTCTGTTTTGTTTACCATTTATTCATGTTCGCCCGAACAATCTTCAGTTGATAAAAATAAGCCTTTAACTGAAAAAACTCCAGGCACAATGGTGATAGCCCCGGAAAAGGCGGAAATGCTTTTGCTGACTGATCGTCCACCAAATTTAGAAACTCCCTTAAAATATTTTTTGCAGGACTTTACACCTAATGATGTATTTTTTGTTCGTTGGCATTTATCAAATCTTCCCACTCAAATAAATTCTGAGACATTTCATTTAAAGATAAATGGTAATGTGAAAAAGGAATTGACACTGACCTTAAATGATCTGAAAACAAAATTTAAATCATATACAATTAACGCATTATGCGTATGTGCCGGTAATGCCCGCAGTGGTTTTAATCCGCGGGTTCCGGGAGCTCAGTGGACCAACGGTGGAATGGGAAATGCAAAATGGACCGGTGTGAAACTGAAAGATATTATTGAGATGGCCGGGGCCAAATCAAATTCAAAATTTGTTTCTTTTAATGGATTGGATATGCCGCCCTTACCTACTATTCCGGATTTTGTAAAATCATTGGAACTTAAGCATGCTATGGATGGTGAGGTGATGATCGCGTATGAGATGAATGATGAAGCGCTACCGATCCTGAATGGTTATCCTTTGAAATTGGTAGTGCCGGGTTGGTATGCAACCTATTGGGTAGGTATGCTTGATGAGGTGAAAATTATAGCCGATACATTTAAGGGATACTGGATGGAGAAAGCTTATTTGGTACCGAAAGGCATTGCAAATGGGAATGAAACGCCTGATTCTCTTGCAAAAAAATTAGTGCCGATAACTAAAATTGATGTCCGTTCAATTTTTGTTTCACCAGAGCCTGGAAGTGTTTTAATAAAAGGAAAGATTAATGAAATACAAGGCCTTGCTTTTGATGATGGTATGGGAATCACAAAAGTAGAGATCTCTGCCGACAGCGGTAAAACATGGGTAGCAACAATATTAGACAATTCATTAGGAAATTATTCATGGCGCAGATGGCGTTATCAATACAAACCTTTAACTTCGGGGCCATATAAGTTTTTTGTAAAAGCAACTAACTCAAATGGCGAAACTCAACCTTGGCATCAATGGAACAGAAGCGGATATATGAAAAATGAAATTGAATCACTTTTTCTGAATTGAGGTAAAACAAAATTTGAAATGAAAATAAAATTAATCTACTCCAGCTTTATTTTATGGATTATTATTTTCAATTCATCATGTAATTCGAAAAATGAATTAAATAATGCCAATGTGTTACCGATAGCCCCTGAACCGGCAATTGATATAGCTAATGTAACAGTGGCTCTTCCGTATTTCTCCGGAGTTGATCTGGTGGAAACGAATTGCGGAACGTGCCATTCACTTCGTTATATCGAAACTCAACCTGATATGACAAAGAATGCCTGGGATAAAATTGTAAAAAAAATGGTTAAAAATTATGGTGCCCCTATTTCTGATACCACAGTTATTAATCAAATTGTTGATTATCTTGCCAGCTTAAAAGGAATGAAATAAAGTACATGAAATAATAAATGAGTTCTTCTTATGGGAAGAGCTTCGAAACTGATTTTTCAAGACAAGATTAAAAATGGCAATTAAAATAGACTCAACAACACGACAAGTAGTTTTTATATGTGCTTTGGTACTTTGTTGCACCCCTTTAATAGATCCACCAATGGCTTTGTTGATCGGTTTTGTTATTGCCCAAACAATTGGCCATCCTTTTATCCACCTGAATCAAAAAGCAACAGGTTGGTTACTTAAAATTTCTGTTATAGGACTTGGATTTGGTATGAACCTGCATCATGC
This sequence comes from Bacteroidota bacterium, assembly GCA_040388745.1. Taxonomy (GTDB): domain Bacteria; phylum Bacteroidota; class Bacteroidia; order 2-12-FULL-35-15; family 2-12-FULL-35-15; genus 2-12-FULL-35-15. Next base: position 109,104 of record JAZKBF010000040.1, read on the forward strand.
AATTGAAGCAGGCAAAGAAGGTTTAATTTTTACAATATTTTCTATAACCATTACACTGCTTTTGGGTTGGCTTCTTGGTAAGTGGTTTAAAATTGATTGGAAAACATCTTTTCTTATTTCCAGCGGAACGGCCATTTGTGGCGGAAGTGCAATTGCTGCAGTCTCCTCTATTGTTAAGGCAGACGAAAAACAAATGAGCGTTGCTTTGGGAACTATATTTATTTTAAATTCCTTGGCCTTATTGATATTTCCAAGTATTGGACATTGGCTAAATATGACGCAACATCAATTCGGACTATGGTGTGCTATTGCAATTCACGATACAAGTTCAGTGGTAGGTGCGGCTGCTAAATTTGGGCAGGAAGCATTACAAATTGCAACAACAGTAAAATTAGAGAGAGCATTATGGATAATTCCTTTATGCCTGGTAACAGCGTTTTTTATGAAAGGAGAGAGCAAAAAAATAAATATTCCATATTTTATTGGTCTATTTATAGTTGCAATGTGTTTAAGCACTTATTTCCCGGAGTATAA
>JAZKBF010000040.1:109737-138817 GCA_040388745.1 Bacteroidota bacterium
CATGCACATCCCGAATTATCGTTTGAAGAATATGCGACCTCTGATTATATTGCTTCAAAGTTGAAACAATTTAATATCCCATTTAAACAAGGCATTGTAAAAACAGGGATTGTAGGACTTATTGAAGGAAGAAATCCTGGAAGAAAAACAATTGCTTTGCGTGCCGATATGGATGCTTTACCAATTGTTGAAGAAAATAAAGTCGAATATAGATCTCAAAATAATGGTGTGATGCATGCCTGTGGACATGATGTGCATAGTGCTTCATTGCTGGCTGTTGCGAAAATTCTGAATGAATTAAAAAATGATTTTGAAGGAACAGTTAAATTGATTTTTCAACCGGGTGAAGAAAAATTGCCCGGTGGCGCTTCATTAATGATAAAAGAAGGAGTGCTTAAAAATCCTTCTCCACAAAGCATTTTCGGACAGCATGTTTTTCCAAGCATGGAAGTTGGAAAAGTTGGATTTCGTAGTGGAATGTATATGGCAAGTACTGATGAAATATATGTTAGTGTTAAAGGGAAAGGTGGCCATGCCGCCATGCCAGCTGATTATAATAACCCCTTGCTGATAGCCTCACAAATTTTATTAGACTTAAATAATTTTTTTATGCAGAAGGAACACAGAGCTCCTACTGTTTTAGCTTTTGGTAAAATCACCGGCAATGGTGCCACGAATGTGATTCCGGAAGAAGTGAAAATTGAGGGGACTTTTCGAACCATGGATGAATCCTGGAGAGCAGAAGCACATTCATTAATGAAAACGATGGCTGAGGAGATAGCTCAACAGATGGGAGGTTTCTGCAATTTTAGAATTGAGCATGGTTATCCCTTTTTAGTGAATGATGAACTTACCACTAACAAAGCGCGTGCTGCGGCAGAAAATTATTTGGGAAAAGAAAATGTGGAAGAGTTGCCAATGCGCATGACGGCTGAAGATTTTGCATTTTATTCTCAGCAAGTTCCAGCTTGTTTTTACCGTTTAGGAACCGGAAATAAATCAAAAGGGATTATTAGTGGTGTGCATACTTCCACTTTTGATATTGATGAACAAGCTTTGGAAATTTCTTCCGGACTGATGGCTTGGTTAGCTCTGAATGAGTTGAATAGTTGAGTTTACATACAATACTACTAACAATAAAATAGCTAATTGAAAGAATTTCAATTAGCTATTTTATTGTATTTTACTTCCGCAAAGGCTTTTTCCCAATTCAAAAAGTATTTATTTTTTAAAGAGAGTAAGACCAAGGATTAAGGCAAGAAGAAATAAAACCATAAATACCGCGAATAAAATTTTGGCTATAGAAGCAGCCCCTGCCGCCAGGCCTGTAAACCCGAATAATGCTGCGATTATTGCAATGATAAAAAAAATAGCTGACCATTTAAGCATGATAGATTTGTTTTTTAGTTTATGATAAAAGTAGTATTGCTTTGCAGTAAATTCATTCAGTTTTCGTTGTAGTTATATCTTAAATAGCCGAAAAATATAATTATGGTGATAAAGCGAAACCAGCAATAGATATTTAATTGGTTTACACAATTTAATACAATAACGTTGTATCAGTGATATTTCCCTCTTGGTTTTTTTCTTATCTTCGTTTCTTTTTTATTAAGAATATATTTTATTAAGAATTGGTGATAGTTCACCTTCTGATTGCAATTACAAAAAACATTTTATTCAATGGACCAATTAACTAAACTTTCTGCCATATCACCTGTTGATGGCCGTTATAGAAATGTAACTGAAAAACTTGCGGGATATTTTTCAGAAGCTTCTTTGATAAAATATCGTGTGTTGGTTGAGATTGAATATTTTATCGCTTTATGCGAATTGCCATTGCCGCAATTGAAAGATTTTGACAAAAAATTATATGGTGAATTACGCTCGATTTATATCAATTTTACAGAAGCCGATGCGCAAAAAATAAAGGACATTGAGAAAGTAACGAATCATGATGTAAAAGCTGTTGAATACTTTATTAAGGAAAAATTTGATGGCCTTAGTTTAACCTTGCAAAAGGAATTTATTCATTTTGGTTTAACCTCTCAGGATATTAATAACACTGCAATTCCGTATTCTGTTAAGGATGCAATGAACGAATGTTTGTTGCCTGTATTAAAAGAAATTTTGCAAAAACTTTCCGCGTATTCAAATGAATGGGCTGCCGTCCCTATGCTTGCGCGTACTCACGGACAACCGGCATCACCAACACGCTTGGGGAAAGAGATCCAGGTATTTGTAAAACGTTTAGAAAATCAAATCGCTCAATTAAATTTAGTGCCTTATAGTGCAAAATTCGGAGGAGCAACAGGCAATTTAAATGCTCACCATGTTGCATATCCTCAAATTGACTGGTTCACATTTGCAAATGATTTTGTGAATAATTCGCTTGAATTAAGCCGTTCGTACCCTACTACACAAATTGAACATTACGATAATTTTGCGGCCTTTTGTGACGCCCTGAAACGCATCAATAATATCATCATGGATTTTGATCGCGATATGTGGACCTATATTTCGATGAATTATTTTAAGCAAAAAATAAAAGAAGGCGAAATAGGTTCATCTGCTATGCCACATAAAGTTAACCCGATTGATTTTGAAAATTCGGAAGGTAATTTAGGGATTGCTAATGCCTTGTTCGAGCACCTTTCGGCTAAATTACCAATTTCCCGTTTACAACGTGACTTAACAGATTCAACAGTACTTCGCAATGTAGGAATGCCCTTGGCACACAGCTTGATCGCATACAAATCACTGTTAAAAGGCCTTGATAAATTGATCCTGAATAAGGAAGCTTTGGAAAATGACCTGGAAAATAACTGGGCTGTTGTTGCGGAGGCTCTTCAAACTATATTGCGCAGGGAAGGCTATCCTAAGCCTTATGAAGCCTTAAAAGAATTAACACGTACCAATACGCATATTACAAAAGAAAGCATCTCTGCTTTTATTGATACGCTTAATGTAAATGAATCTGTAAAAAAGGAATTGAAAGCCATTTCACCAAGTTCATATACCGGGATATAAATAGTATTTCAAATTTCTCTTCATGTTTAATACTTGCCCAAGATACAATGGTTAGTGCCGGACAACGGGAAGAATGATTTTGGAGGCATGTATGGTGCTTCTATGAACATGAATTTTAGTATTATCAGGTGTTACCTCTTTGTAATGATCCTTGTCTCCGCAGCTTATCGCTACTCTAATGCTATGTCCTTTTTTAAATAAAAATGAGGTTGGAAGCAGGTCGAACTCAATTTTAGCTATTTCGCCCGGCTTCAGAGGTGCCACATCGTTTTTCCTGTAGGTATATTGCGGCACTATATCATTATATCCAACTTTACCTAAACTGTTTCTGTGGATTGCCCTGAACATCCCTTCGGTTATATAATGTACTTCTCCTTTTTCATCCACATCTTCGAGGTAAACAAAAAATCCAGCATCCGAAGTATCTGCATCAACATATAATGTTATCAATGGATGCCCGGTAATTTCAATATCCTCTTCTAATTTTTTAGAAGTATAACAAAGTAGTTTGAGGTCTCTTTCTGTACGTGAATCGTACATTTTTGCTGATGTCAATCTGAACACTAATGATTCCGAACGGGTGTTTCTTCCTGTCCCAGCTGAACTATCCGCGATATAAGTGTCGAACCCGGATGCTGCATTGTTGGGCTGAGTAGACAACTCATTGTTTGGATTGAGATAGAAGGTTTGGGCAAGCGTATTTACCGGAGGCCATTTTTCGGATGTTTTCCATATATCTTCGCCCATTGTAAAATAATGGACAGCCCCTTCTTTATCCAAACCATTATTTTTCTTTTTTAAATGGTAATCAAAAAATTTCAAAACTTCCCCCATCCTGTCAAATGAACATGCCTCCTGAACGTAAGGGCTGCAATTATATATACTTCCATGATCCCATGGGCCAATAATAAGTTTGTTTTGTGTGCCATCTAAATTATTAAACAATCTTGCCGAGCCCAAAGCAAAAGATCCGTCAAACCACCCGGTATAAAGGCATATAGGTACTTTGGCGGCATTTAAATCGTCAAGTAAGGTGTGCAGGCTAAGTTCATCTATGGCTTGAAAGCTTTTGTCAAAAGGGGGATCATCTCTGAATTTGATGGGTTGCGTTTGTTCATATATGTTAAAATTTGTTGCGTGCTCTGCCAAGGCTTTTTTTAACAGGTTTTTTCCGTTTTTTTGAACCGGAGTGACTCCTTTTATAATGAAATTTTCTACTTTACTTCCAAGGTTAAAATCGTTCTCATCCAAAGAAGAACACAACTCTCCAAAAGCTTTTACAAAATACTGATTATAGATACCGCCCGGTAAAATCACTTCATCGTAAAAATCTACCCCTGTATAAAGCGACATCAAGGCTTTGATATTGGGATGTTTGTTTGACAGCGTAAATTCTGCGGCCATGCCAGTATAGGATGCGCCTAACAGACCTACAATACTATCCGACCAGTTTTGTTGAATGATCCAATCTATTATTTCAGCTCCATCTTTAATTTGTTCTTTAGGGAACGGGTTGGTTTGCCTGCCGAATGAAGCACCAGTACCTCTAACATCAATGTTCACTACTGCATAACGATTGAGAACTAATGTTTTTATTATTTTATTATATAGATCAAAAAATCTACTGCTGAACATGCTTACCGGCCAGCGAAGTTGCATTGAACGCCAATATCTTGTTTGATGCAAGATCGTTGGTAATTTTTCTCCTTTTTTTAAATCGCTCGGTAAATGAAGGCTTACAGCAATCTTTACTCCATCCCTCATGGTTAAATAAAAAGAAGTGGTTTTGATCTCACGGTCTTTGCCTTCTGATCGATAGCTGGACTGTATGGAATCCTTTCCGGAAGTATCTTTGGTCTTTTTGTTTTTTATACCTCCTGAAGTGAGTGTAATCAGACTTAATAGCAAACAGGAAATTATATATATATTCTTTTGTTTCATAAATTTTTACGGTACTTTTTTGGGGAATAGATTATTATTATTAGAAAAGGGCGGAGTTTAAATAAAACTCTAACAGAGCTGAAAGCCCTGTCAGGGTTGGTAATATTTTATTTATCTACACAGCTTTTATAATATGAAAAGAATTAAAAAACCTTAATTACGTAATAGTTTTTTTTACCTTTTTGTATTAAAATATATTTATCATTGATCAAATATTCGGCATTTATTTTTAATTCTACATTTTCAACTTTTAATTTATTAACGGCCACACCACCTCCAAGGATCATTTTTTTTGCTTCGCCTTTTGATGGGAAAATTTTTGTTTTTTCGGCCGTAAGATCAACAATTGAAATTCCTTCTTCGATTTCCGATCTTGAAATTTCGAATTGTTCGACACCTTCAAACACGCTAAAAAAGTCCTCTTCCGACAATTTTCTTAAACTTTCAGCAGTTCCTTTACCAAACAATATTTCAGATGCTTCAACTGCTGCATTAAAATCAGTTTCGGAATGTACACGTATAGTAATATCCTTAGCCAATGCTTTTTGTAATGCTCTTAAATGTGGAGCTGTAGCATGTTCTGTTTCCAGTTTTTCAATTTCTTCCTTTGTAAAAAGAGTGAAAATACGAATGTAATTTTTTACATCTTCATCACTTGCGTTTAACCAAAATTGATAAAATTTATACGGAGATGTTTTTTTTCTGTCTAACCATACATTACCACTTTCACTTTTTCCGAATTTAGTTCCATCTGCTTTTTTGATCAATGGCGTAGTGAGTGCATAAGCTTCACCACTTGATTTACGTCTTATCAATTCAGTTCCTGTAACAATATTTCCCCATTGATCGGAACCTCCCATTTGCAGTTTTACATTGTTGTTTTTCCACAAATAATAAAAATCGTATCCCTGTACAAGCTGGTAACTGAATTCGGTAAAACTCATGCCGGTTTCCAACCTGCTTTTTACCGAATCCTTTGCAAGCATATAATTTACACTGATATGTTTACCAATATCACGGATAAAATCTAAAAAACTAAATCCTTTAAACCAATCATAATTATTAACGATCTCAGCAGAATTTGCTCCAGAATTAAAATCTAAAAACTTTTCCAATTGTGCACGTTGGCAAGCTAAATTATATTCCAATGTTTTTTCATCCAATAAATTCCGTTCAGCTGATTTTCCTGAAGGATCACCAACCATACCGGTAGCACCTCCAACAAGAGCCATTGGTTTGTGTCCTGCTTGTTGAAAATGAAGTAAAGTCATTATTTGAACCATATTTCCTACACCCAAGGAATCGGCAGTAGGGTCAAAACCAATATATCCGGTTACCATTTCCTTATTTAAAACATCTTCTGTACCTGGCATGATATCGTGCAACATGCCTCGCCATTTTAATTCTTCAACAAAATTTTTTCTCATTTTTGCGTTTCTTTTGAGGGGTAAAGATAAATCTTTTTCACGGCCAAGGTGCTAAGTTGCTAAGGTTTATATTTTCTTTGGTGGTTGGCATCTTATCACTGAATTTAAATGTGCTAAATTGATCTATTAATTCAGTAAATTCGTGTCACATAAAATGAAGCAACGTGATATTAGTAACAGGTGGAACAGGATTAGTAGGTAGCCATTTACTATTTGATTTGTGTAAATCGGGCGAAAAAGTGCGGGCATTGAAACGCGCCAATAGTACTATTGCTATTGTAAAAAAAGTGTTTTCACATTATGCTGCAAACACAGATGAATTACTGAAAAATATTGAATGGGTTAATGCTGATTTACTTGATGTTTATTCCTTAATAGAGGCAATGGATGGTATTACAGAAGTATATCATTGTGCTGCTATGGTTTCGTTTGAACAAAAAAACGAAGCCGAAATGATGAAGATAAATGTGGAAGGCACTTCTAATATGGTAAATGCGGCATTAGAGAAAGGAATAAAGAAATTCTGCCATGTCAGTTCCATTGCTACGCTTGGTCGTGCGGAACATGATGAATTATCTACTGAAGAAACTTTTTGGAAATCTTCTCCCGACCATTCCAATTATGCGATTAGTAAATATGCTGCTGAACGAGAGGTTTGGCGTGCTTCTGAAGAAGGATTAGATGTTATAATTGTAAATCCGGCATTAATTATCGGTGCAGGAAATTGGCAACAAAGCAGTTCCAATATGTTTAGCAAAGCTTATACAGGAATGAAATATTATACCGATGGCATCAATGGATTTATTGATGTGCTTGATGTTGCAGCACTTATGATTCTTTTAATGAAAAGCAAAATAAAAAATCAACGTTTTTTATTTAGTACTGAAAATACACCATACCGGTACTTTTTCGACTTGATGCATCAGGAATTCGGCAGGCCTAGGGCTAGTTTTAAGGTAGGAATGTTGCTGGGTAATTTTGCCTGGAGAGCAGAAGGGATACGCTGCAGGTTATCAGGTGCAAAACCATTGATTACCAGAGAAACGATCCAGTCAGGACATCGTATCAGCTTGTTTTCAAACGAAAAAATCAAAAAACTCTTTCCTGATTATAAATTTATTTCGATTGAACAGGCTGTAAAAGATACCTGCAAATTATATTTGAGAGATAACGTCTCAAACAGGTCTTAGGCAAGCATAGGAACACTAAGGACGGGGAGGGCTTACTTCTTATTCGTGACTTCGGCTTGCATCTTGCTCAAATCGTTTAATACAGTCTGATATAGGTCAACCAATAATTCGGGGTGTTGGGAATAAAAATCAAAACTTTCATCGTATTGTTTTTTACTGATATTGTTTTTTTTCAATATGTCAAAATTAGGGCTTGGATTTGCAGGGTTCAGTTTATCAGCACTAGTTGCGTTCAAATTCATAGTCGCTTCTAATAAATGAATATCCAGCATTACTTCGGCCATTTTCTCTTTTGGTAAAATGGTTTCGGGAATGTTAACCGTTTTTTTACCGGAACAGGCAAAAAATAATAGACAAGCGATAATCAGAGTGAATTTTTGCATCAGCATTATATTTAAACTTCAGCGAAAGTACTGAAAAATTATTTATTTTTGTGTTTATGAGTACATTTCAGAATAAGGTAGTTTGGATTACAGGGGCTTCCTCTGGTATTGGGGAAGCATTGGCAAGTGCTTTGGCTTCAGAAGGGGCTAAGCTTATTCTGTCTTCACGAAGAAAAGAAGAATTGGAACGTGTAAGAAACACCTTGAAAGCAGAAGATGCGGATATATTGATCTTGCCGCTTGATCTGGCAGATACTTCCAAAACGGATGCTCTCACTAAGCAAGTAGTTGATAGATTTGGACGTATTGACATTCTCATTAATAATGGCGGTATCAGCCAACGTTCATTAACAAAAGATACTTCACTGGATATTGACAGAAAAGTAATGGAAGTAAATTATTTTGGTACCATTGCGTTGACAAAGAGTGTATTGCCATATATGCTAAAGCAAAAAAGCGGACATATCATTGCAATTAGCAGTATCGTGGGGAAATTTGGATTTTATCTCCGATCCGCTTATTCAGCTTCAAAACATGCTTTGCATGGATTTTTTGAATCTCTGCGGATGGAAATATATAATGATAATGTGAAAGTATTAATAGTTTGTCCTGGGAAAATCCGCACCAATATTTCTGTTAATGCAGTCACTGGTGACGGTAGTAAACACAGTATAATGGATGAAAGCACGGATAAGGGATTAAGTCCTGAAGCTTGTGCTCAACAAATTTTAAATGGAATAAAAAGCAATCAGGAAGAATTATTTGTTGGGGGCAGTGATTTACGTGCCATCTGGTTGAAGCGTTTTTTTCCAAAGTTGTTTTCAAAAATAATACGAAAACAAAAAATGGAATAAGTCAATTTGAAAATTGAAGATGTGTTATTTTGAAAATTAGTAATAAAAATAAAAAATGAATCAAAAACCGACAATTGCAGGCATTCAACAAATAGGCATTGGTATCCCCAATGTGCATGAAGCATTTAAGTGGTATCGCCAACATTTTGGAATGGATATTCCTATTTTTGAAGAGGCAGCTGAAGCTAACTTAATGTTGCCTTACACAGGCGGAAAGCCGCATCAGCGTCATGCAATTTTAGCTATCAATATGAAAGGTGGCGGAGGTTTTGAAATATGGCAATATACTAGCAGAGTGCCACAACCACCGGTATTTGAAATACAAATGGGTGATCTTGGCTTTTATTGCACTCGTATGAAAACAACTGATGTAAAAGGTTCTTTTGAATTTTTGAAATCTAGAAAAGTTAATTTGATTACCGAATTAACTAAAGATGCTGGTGGCAATGATACCTTTTATATGCGTGATCCCTGGAATAATTTATTTCAGATCGTAAAAGGTGATTCCTGGTTTGGTAATGGAATTCAATTGACTGGAGGCCCTGTAGGTTGTATGATTGGTGTTAGTGATATCGAGCGTTCAAAAAAGTTCTATGCTGATATTTTAGGATTTGATACTGTAGTTTATGATAAAGAAGGCGTGTTTGAAGATTTTAAAAATTTACCAAGTGGAGCCAATAAGGTTCGAAGAGTATTATTAAAACACAGCCAGCCGCGCGTTGGTGCATTTTCCCAATTGTTGGGAGAAAGTGAAATGGAATTGGTACAAGTATTTGACCGTTCACCGCGCAAGATTTTTGAAAATCGATTTTGGGGCGATCAGGGATTTATTCATTTATGTTTTGATATTACCAATCAAGCTGCTATGAAACAGTTATGCGCTGAAAAAGGCTACCCATATACTGTTGATAGCGGTGAGAAATTTGACATGGGGGAAGCTGCAGGCCACTTTAGTTATATTGAAGATCCTGATGGTGCATTGATTGAATTTGTTGAAACAAAGAAGATTCCAATTATGAAAAAATTAGGTTGGTATTTGGATCTGCGTAAGCGCGATGCGCTAAAGCCTTTGCCAAATTGGATGTTGAAAGCTTTAAAATTTAACAGGGTAAAGGATTAATGTGTACTATAGTGAAGGTGATAATAGCGCTAAAATCAAAAAATACTTATTCGGGTATTGGTAACATTTTAATGGGTATGAAATCAGCATATACTTTTATTATTATTTTTTTATTGGTTACCTCATTTGCAAATGCTCAAAATAAATATAAGCGAGCGTATCCTCTGAAAAATAAACAGTTTCAGCATACAGCCTCCTATTCTTCCGGAAATGCTGTAATTTATATTGATAGAGATAGTTTGATTGAGAATCTTCAATCTTTAGGTAAATCTTCAAATTATGTTGAATCTTATAAAAGACGAATAAAAAATATAGCTGAAACAATAATAGTATTATCTCAAAAAAGTGACACTACAAACGTTTCTTCAATAGTAGAAGACCAGGAAATTATAAATATGACGCTGTCTTATTTTTCTGAATGTATTTTTAAAAAACAAGCAAATGTTTTAGATAAAAGGACAAACAAATTTGTAAAAAAAATTATTGTTAAGAAATCCTATAGTTCCACAAAAAAGTCACGCACATATGCTTTCTATTTTTATTTTTTACCGGACGACAAAAAAGAATTTATGCATAGAATTGAAAGAATTGGTTCCGGAACTAAATTTTTATAAACGATTTGCGCAAAAAAAAAATCAGTATCCGCGCAAAAGATGTAAATGATTTAGGAAATTTTCTGAATAGTATTAATGGAACTACAACATCCAACCTTAGTTGATTTATTAAAAAAAGCATATTCTGCTGAAAAGGCTGCAGCATTTGCTTATCAGGGCCATGCCGGTGCTGTGAAAAATGCTGACGAAAAAAAAGCCATACATCAAATTGAGATTGATGAATGGAATCACCGTAAGGAGGTGCTGCAAATAATGCAGCAATACAATATTCCAATCTCAAAAGTTTATGAATTCAGGTTTCATGTAATTGGTAAAATAATTTCCGGCAGTTGTTATGTTATCGGCTGGTTTATGCCATTTTATTTTGCAGGAAGATTGGAAAGCGGGAATGTTTGTGAGTATTTTAGAATGATGCAATATTTTAATTCAATTGGCATAAAAGAGCATGATAATATACTCTATGAAATGGGTATAAAAGAGAAAGAGCACGAAGTATATTTTTTAGCGCAAATAAAAACAAATAAACTGTTACCCTTTTTCGAGAAATTATTTTCCTGGGGCAATAATAAAGGTTTTAATAATATAGATCTTGATAAAAAATATCCGGTAGAGGAATCTGATCGGTATTGCAAAAAATAATAAAAATGAAACTTGAATTTCTGGATACAATAAATGAATATGGTGACCATATTGTAAAGCTTTACGACTTTGATAAAGAGGAGGCTGCTAAATTCAGGCAGGCGATTCAGGAAACGATTATCGATGCCAATAAGCCACTTGATTTAAATTCGCTGGACTTTATTCAACCGGTAAATTGCAAATTAATACTTCATATTTCTGATACCGATGAAGGCGTTTTTTCAATTGATAATCAAACTTTTTTCTGCGATTTAACTCTTGAAGGCTATAAAGAAATGCTTCGTTTGATAGAACCATATTGTAACAAAAATACAAGAAGTTTTCAAATGCTGTACGACCTGGATACGGAAATTGATCTCTTATTTTCTCCTTCCGCTTAAAATAAGGTCTTTTGACCTTTGATAGTTTTTGCTTTTGTTATCTCTGGTTTTACAGGAATATGCAGATCTAATTCTAATTTTTTGTTTATAGTGTCTATGAAATAGGCCGATAGGAGAGGAGATTCCACTTCATGATTCTGATGAACAAAAAAATACAATTCTTTTAATCCTTCTTTTTTCCATTTGGAAATTCGTTTGATCCAGGGATCTAACCTTGTATAATCACTTTCATGATTCGCTCCCACATATCTTACAAAAGCAATGGGAGTGGTCAATCGCATGTGGAGCAGATCTCTTCTTCCGGCCGTATCAACAATGATATTTGTTACTTTGTGTTTTTTAAATAATTTGCAAACACGATCTGCTTCTGCTTTTGTATTGAACCATTCTGTATTTCGTAATTCAATGGCTAGGGGGATTCCCTTTGGAAATTCAATAATGAACTTTTCCAAACGTTCAAAATCTTTTGGTTTAAAGTTCTCATTCATCTGCAAAAAAACCATGCCTAATTTTTCTTCGAGGCCGGCCAAAGAGTTGCAGAATTCATCGGTCAATGTCTTAACGCTGTTCAGCCGTTTTAAATGACTTATTACTTGAGGGATTTTCGGAAAAAACTTAAAGCCTTTTGGCGTTTTGGTTCGCCATTTTGCAAACTGATCTTTGCCGTATGCTTGGTAAAATGTGGCATTAAGCTCAATGCTATTGAATTGGGTAGAGTAATATTCCAATTCATCTTTTATCCCCTTTGGATAAAAATTTTTAAGATCCTGTTTGTTCCATTTGGCACATCCAACAAATACGTTTAGTTTTTTTTCTGCTTTTCCTCCTAAAACGATTGCGGTATCAGGATGATCAGCAGGCAATATAAGATCGATGCCTTCAATATTTTCAACACTTCCAAATTTCATATTTTATGAGAGTTTGTTTTTAATGAATCCAAATATTCTTTTTTTGCGAATTCTATTTCTGATATGATTGGTGTGCGTTCATTGATCAGATCTTCTATTGTTTTTCTTTCTTTACGTACCAGGCGCATTAATCTCCAACGTCCGAATATTTTTTTCATTGTGGGGTAGAACTGCAATACATACAATCCTGTTAATGGAACTAATAAGGCGTATATGCCCAGAAAAGCCCAGCTATGGAAAACTATAGCTACAACCAATAATTGTATTCCATAATAAAGCAACCAAAGTAGCATCGACATATTTAAATAAATTGATGCGTAAAATTCAACATTTTTTACTTTTTTATCCGCGAAATCCTTACTGATATAATAAGGAGGGAAATTCATTGCTAAACCTAGAAGGTAGATAGGCATGCCAAACCAAATAATGAGAAAGTCCAAAAGGAAATTTCCGACATTCATTTTATTTATAATTTCAGGACGCAAAAGGTGGTCGCGTAAATCTAAATTTTGTAGGTTTTTACGATATGGGATAATTGTTTTTTTTAATGATTCAAGTAATGTTAAATTTTCAGAATCGAAATAATTTACCATTTCAGCAATGTCTTTGCGCACAGAGAATTGTTTTTCTATGTTTTGTGGATCGTGCTGTTCGTCCTTCATCCAATAATGTAAGTATAGTTCAGTAATGCCTTCCACCAGTTCATCATTGTCCTTATTTTTAATGACAATAATTAATTTTGTCATTTCCAGCTCAAGCATTTTTGTAAACTCATTGATAGCTTTTACCTTATCATGCCTATAAAGTTCTTCATATTTTTTTATTGAAACGGGCTCGCCAAAATTTATAAATAGTTTGCTTCTGAATTTTTTTGCATCAGAATAATTCAATCCGATAGGTACAACCAAAACATCTTTTTTAAAATCGAATAGTTCCTCTGTTTGAAAAATAATTCGTGCCAATCCCTTCTTTAAAGGCTGTAATCGTTTTTCCTGAATACATATTGCTTCTGGAAAAAGGAGTATCGTTTTGTTATCAGATAATAAAGTACGGCATTCTTCAAATGTTTTATCATTTTTCTTTAATTCGCTGTAGCCCTCTTGAAGTCTATACATTGGGCTAATATTCATTTTATTCAATACCCATTTTGCTAAAGGGCCTTTAAAAACATCCCCACGTGCGAAAAAACGAACCTTCTGAGGTGCGGTCATCCCGATACTTACCGGATCAACAAAACCATTGATATGATTGGGTGCTAGAATAACAGGTTTGCCAGAAGGATTTTTTTCAAGTCCCTTAATTTCGATCGTATAATAAACACGATAAAAAATATTGGTAAGAGGTTTTAAAATTTGGTATAACACAGCTAAAATGAATTAAAATGAAGGATGATTGTTTTTTTATTATTCTCGTTCAAACAGTAGTCGCTGTCCTTTTTTGCGTTCATCAAATTTGCCATTATCATAAACTAAATTGCCGTTTACAAACGTATGCGTTATTTTTGAATGAAACGTAAGCCCTTCAAATGGCGACCAGCCGCATTTGTATAAAATATTTGATTCATCCACGATCCATGATGCTTTTAGATCAACAAGCACTAGATCCGCAAAATAACCCTCACGAATGTAACCTCGTTTTTCAATTTGAAAGCAGTCTGCAACAGCATGGGCCATTTTTTCTGCAATTTTTTCAAGTGTGATCTTCCCTTTGTGAAACAGCTCCAGCATGGCAATTAAAGAATGCTGTATTAACGGTCCACCTGAAGGAGCTTTAAAATAAGTTTGTTGTTTTTCTTCAAGTGTATGTGGTGCGTGATCTGTAGCGATCACGTCAATTTTGTTTTCCAATACTCCCTGCAAAATGGCATCACGGTCAATACTGGTTTTTACGGCAGGATTCCATTTAATAAATGCACCTTTTGTTTTGTAATCTTCATCACTAAACCAAAGGTGGTGAATGCATGCTTCAGCAGTAATGCGTTTTTGTTTTAATGGAGTTTTATTATCAAACAGCGACAATTCTTTTGCAGTTGAAATATGTAAAATATGCAAACGTGTATTGTGTTTTTTTGCCAACTCCACTGCTAATGCCGATGATTTATAACAGGCTTCCTCGCTGCGAATAAGCGGATGGCATTCCATAGGAACATTTTCACCATACATCTCTTTATAACGCGCCATATTGCTTTTTATAATGTCTTCATCCTCACAATGTGTTGCAATAAGTAGTTTGCATTTTGAGAATAGTGCTTCTAATGTTTCCCGTTTATCCACAAGCATATTTCCTGTTGATGAACCCATAAACACTTTAATTCCACAAACATTTTTTGGATCGGTCTTAAGAACTTCATCAATATTGTCGTTTGAAGCACCCATAAAAAAAGAATAATTCGCCAGCGATACTTCTTCAGCACGTTTGTATTTTTCTTCCAGCAATTTTTGGGTAAATACATTTGGTATTGTATTCGGCATTTCCATGTAGGATGTTACACCGCCTGCTACTGCTGCTTTTGCTTCAGTATAAATTTCACCTTTGTGCACTAATCCCGGTTCACGGAAATGTACCTGGTCATCAATACAGCCAGGGAAAAGATATAGGCCGGCCGCATCAATTATTTTATCAGCTTTTGTAATGATGTCTGATTCTGAAATTTTTGCAATAATATCCTTTTCAATCAAAACATTAGCGCGGAAAATCTTTCCTTCGTTAACAATAGTTGCATTTTTTATTAATGTTATTGACATCTTTTTATTAATAAAAAAAGCTCTTTAAATAAAGAGCTTTAGATTAATTTATTTTTTTAAAACGCATTTTCAGTACTCCCCAAAAGGCTTCTTTAAATATTCCCTTACTCATTTTTGATTCACCTTCTGTTCTGTCAATAAAGGTAATTGGAACTTCTACCAGCTTAAACCCAAGTTTATAAGCTGTATATTTCATTTCAATTTGAAAAGCATAGCCAACAAATTTTATTTCATCAAAATTAATACGTTCAAGTACTTTACGTTTATAACATTTGAATCCGGCAGTGGTATCATGTATTGGAAGCCAAAGTACGATACGCACATATACCGATGCGAAATACGACATCAATACACGTCCTTTGGGCCAATTTTCAATTTCCCCACCTTTTACATAACGCGAACCAATAGCCACATCTGCTCCATCCATGCATGCCTGGTGCAAGCGAATAAGATCATCGGGGTTATGGGAAAAATCGCAATCCATTTCAAAAATAGTTGAATACTTACGTTGCAATGCCCATTGAAAGCCATGGATATAGGCCGTGCCTAAACCCAACTTTCCTTTTCGTTCTTCAATAAATAGTTTGTCAGGAAATTCCTGGATCAAATTTTTCACAATAGATGCTGTACCATCAGGCGATCCATCGTCAACAATTAACAAATGGAATGGATGGGATAAGGAAAATACTTTGCGAATCATTCGCTCTATATTTTCTTTTTCATTGTAGGTTGGTATGATGACTAAACTATCGGACACACTCATGTTTTTTTGAATTTACGAAGATAGTCGAATTTCAGTAACTAATAAATTTTTAACCATTTTTTAATATAATTGTTGATCAGTATTATTTGTTTGGGTTTTCCAGATATCGTTAATAATTGCACTAAACGCTTTTGCCACCATAATTGAATGAATTCAAAAAGGAAATTTTTAAAATCATTCTTTATCCTTAATTTTGATTAAAATCTCATACCATGAAAAAATCATTACTTTTTTTGTTTATTTTTCTTTCTTTCAACGGTTTTGCTCAGGAAGGTTTAAAATATTGTGGAGCCGATGAAATGCGCATTTCAATATTAAAACAAAATCCAAAAATTGCTCAGGCTGTTATAAAACGGGATGTTGAATTAGAAAAATTTACGGCACAATTTGTATCTGAATTTTATGATAATAGCACACGTTCCGCTACATATACCATTCCTGTTGTATTTCATGTGATTCATAATTATGGTGTTGAAAATATTTCGGATGCACAAATACTGGATGGCTTGGATATTGTTAACAAAACCTTCCGCAAACAATTGGCCGATACTGCTTCTATTGTTTCCGTTTTTAAGCCCTTACATGCCGATTGTGATATCGAATTCAAGTTGGCGCAGTTGGATCCTGATGGAAATTGTACAAGTGGTATTAACCGTATAGCGTCTCCCTTAACGTTAATTGGCGATCATTCTGTTAAATCACTTATCCAATGGCCTACCAATAAATATTTGAATGTTTATATTGTTTCCCAAGCTGCAGGGCTTGCGGGGCATTGTGTTTGGCCAAGTGATGCCGATACGATTCCCGCGTGGGATGGTATTGTTGTCGGCCATAATTATGTGGGAAGCATTGGTACATCTAATTATACCCAATCAGTTGCTTTTGCGCATGAGTGCGGACATTATCTGAATCTACATCATATTTGGGGGGGGAACAATGTTCCCGGTTTTTATTTTTACCCATGTGCTGATGTAAATAAAGATTGTAATATTGACGATCTGGTTGCCGATACGCCCCCAACTATTGGTTGGCAAAGTTGTAACTTAAGCGGTGCCTCATGCAGTAATACTGTGGATAATGTTCAAAATACAATGGATTACTCCTATTGCAATCGTATGTTCACATACGGTCAAAAAGCAAGGATGCAGGCGTGTTTAAACTCTCCTATTGCAGGTAGAAATAATTTATGGCTGCCTGCGAATCTCGCTGCAACAGGTGTATTAACTGCCCCGGCAGCTTTGTGTAAAGCTGATTTCATAAGTAATAAAACTGTTGTGTGCCAAAGTTCCTCTAATACAATTACGTACACAAATACTTCATACAATGGAACTTTTACGAGTACTCAATGGAGTTTCCCTGGCGGAAATCCGGTTACATCAGTAGCTAACAGCCCGGTTATAACATACTCCACTCCCGGTAAATATGATGTAACGTTAAAAGTGATAAATGGAAGCGACTCAATGATTGTAACAAAACCAAACTTTGTTTCTGTGCTACCAAATACAGGAAGCAGCTATCCCTTTACAGAAGGTTTCGAAACAACTACTTCACTTGATGGTTTGGAGTGGTTCTCCAACAGTTTTGATACGGTCAATAATTGGCAGATCACAAGCACTGCTTCTTATAGTGGTGGTACAAAATCAGTGATGCTCAATAACTTTAATAATGTAATGAGTACAAAGGATGAGCTTTTTAGTAAAGTAATTAATTTAACAGGAGCACCTGCTTTGAATATCAGTTTTAAGTATGCTTACGCAGAAAAAGATACCAGCAGTAATGATCGTTTACAATTATACATTTCAAATAATTGTAACAGCTCATGGATCCAGCGATTGAATCTGGTAAGTCCGGCATTAGAAACAGTCGTATTGACAGCAACAAATTTTATCCCAGCAAATAGTGGGGAATGGAAACAAGCCTCCATTTCAATTCCAACACCCTTTATGACTGCCGGATTCAGGTTTAAATTTGTTTATACTTCAAATGGTGGAAACAATATTTATATTGATGATATTAATCTGGATGTAAATGCGGGTATAAATGATCAGGATCAGATAAGTTCTACATTTCAACTATTCCCAAATCCCGCAAAGGAGCATGTAAATATTTCATTTACTTTATCTGAAACAAAAAAAATAAATATGTCTGTTTTAAATGTATTAGGACAAACAATTTATAAAGCCGAAGAAAAAAGTTTTTCAAAAGGGGAGCATACTGTAACACTTGACATTAAAGGTGTTTTAAAAGGTGTATATTTTGTTAATATATCAGATGGACAGAACAATTTAAAAAAGCCATTAGTTATTATTTCGGAGTAGATTCTCTCAGGGAATTATAATTTTCATTTAAACTATTGTGAAGAATTTTCTCGAATTACGAATACAGTACTTTTGTAATTCGAGAAAATTCGTAGTTTTATTAAAGCACACCTTCCTTGATCTCATCAACAACTGATGGATCAAGCAATGTAGACGTATCACCAAGGTTTGCCAAATCATTTTCAGCGATCTTCCTCAAAATTCTTCTCATGATTTTTCCACTTCGCGTTTTCGGAAGTCCTTTCACAATTTGGATCTTATCTGGTTTTGCAATCGGACCCATAAATTTTGTTACAGTTTGGATTATTTCTTTTTTCAAACTATCGATGTCCGTCCGTTGATGATCACAAATTACAAATGCATAGATACCCCAGCCTTTTATATCATGCGGAAAGCCCACTACGGCACTCTCTACAATATCCGGATGTTCATTTATCGCATTTTCAATTTCGGCTGTACCAAGCAAGTGTCCCGAAACTTTTATAACATCATCAACACGTCCGGTAATCCTATAATAGCCATCTTCATCACGTCTGGAACCATCACCTGTAAAATAATAACCTTTATAAATATCAAAATAAGTTTCCTTGCATCGCTTATGATCTCCATAAGTAGTTCGGATTATTCCTGGCCATGGGAATTTGAAACACAATCTTCCATCAACACCATTTCCTATCAGTTCATTCCCTTTTTCATCTACCAGTACTGGCTGAATACCGGGTAACGGAAGCGTAGCAAAACCCGGTTTTGTTTTTGTTATCCCCGCTAAGGCAGAGATCATTATACCGCCTGTCTCCGTTTGCCAATAGGTGTCAACAATCGGGCATTTTTTCTTTCCAATATTTTCATTATACCAATTCCATGCTTCTTCATTGATAGGTTCACCTACTGATCCTAAAACCCGCAACGAATCTAATTTATATGGTTTCACGAAATCCAACCCCATCGCCTCTAATGATCGGATTGCTGTTGGGGCCGTATAAAAAATGTTTACTTTATGTTTATCGATCACATTCCAGAACCTGCCTGCATCAGGGTAGGTGGGGATTCCTTCAAACATCAAGGTGGTAGCACCTGCAAGAAGTGGTCCGTAGATCAAGTAAGAGTGACCGGTTATCCAGCCCACATCAGCGGTACACCAAAATATATCACCATCATTGTACTGAAAAACATTTCGGAAAGTGTAATCAACAAAGATCATATAACCGGCAGTTGTATGTACTACTCCTTTTGGTTTTCCGGTTGAACCGGATGTATATAAAATGAAAAGCATATCCTCTGCATCCATTATTTCAGCAGGGCAATCGTTGGAAACATTTTTAATTTCTTCGTTCCACCAAACATCCCGGCCCTCTTTCATGGTTACCTCTATTTTGGTATGTTTTAGAACGATCACTTTTTTTACTGATGGGCAGGTCTCTAATGCTTCATCCACAGTCGATTTTAAAGAGATATCTTTTACTCCACGAAAGCCTCCATCAGCAGTTATCACAATATTGCAATCCGCATCATGAATTCTATCTGAAAGAGATTTGAAAGAAAACCCGCCAAATACAACCGAATGAATGGCGCCAATTCTGGCGCATGCTAAAACAGCAATAGCTAATTCAGGAACCATTGGCATATAAATGCAAATACGATCACCTTTTTTTGCCCCATTGTTTTTCAAAACATTTGCAAACCTGCATACTTCACGGTGAAGTTCCTTATAGGATATTTTTCTTGCCTCTTCGTTTGGATTATTTGGTTCTGCAATAATTGCAATTTGGTCTCCTCTTTTTTCAAGATGGCGGTCAAGACAATTTTCTGTAATGTTTAGTTTTCCGCCACTGAACCAGTTTATAGCAGGCTCATCAAAATTCCATTCAAGAACTTTGTCCCACTTTTTATGCCAGGTAAATTGCTCAGCTTGTTCGGCCCAAAATGCTTCAGGATTTTCTACGCTTTTTTTATATTCCTTTTCATATTGTTCAAAAGAAGTAATTCGTTCCATAAATTTTATGTTTTAAGAAAATCCAATTTATATTAGATGCTTTCAAAAATAAGAAAAAAAAGAGGAGCAAGAGGAAGTATGATTAAAATCAAGAAAATAATTTGTATTCAAGGTCAATAAAGAGGATAAGTAAAAATCAGGATCATTTTATAAAATGTTTTTACACACATCTTGAAAGGTTATTTAGTATAGAATGCGATTCTACTATTTTTAATTGGAATGTTTATTTACGAAAAAAAAACTCTTCAAAACCCTTTATATAATGGTCTTATGCGTTGTATGGATATGTTTAGCACGAATAAATTTTAAATAAAATTAAGATCCTGAAAGGATTTCAAAAGCATCTCTTTCAAGTTGTTCTCTGATATCAGGATGTGCGATTTCGATTATAGCTTTGGTACGTTCTCTAAGACTTTTCCCATACAAATAAGCAACTCCAAACTCCGTAATTAAATAATGAACATGCGCCCTGGAGGTGGTAACATCCGCCCCTTTTTTTAGCGTGGAAACAATACGTGAAATACCTTTATTGGTCATGGAAGGCAATGCAATAATTGGTTTTCCTCCTTTAGAAAGTGCTGCGCCACGTATAAAATCCATTTGTCCGCCAACCCCCGAATATTGTTGTGTTCCAATGGTATCAGCACAAACTTGTCCGAAAATATCCACTTCAATTGCACTATTTATTGCTGTAACTTTAGGGTTTTGTCTGATAATTCGGGTATCATTTACATAATCGGTATCACGTAATTCAACAATAGGATTTCGATCAATAAAATCATAAACCTTCCTGGTTCCAAAAACAAAACTCGAAACAATTTTACCCACATCAGTTACTTTATTCATTCCTGTGATAACTCCTCTGTTAACAAGATCTACCAGACCATCCGAAAACATTTCGGTATGTACTCCTAAGTTTTTATGGTGGATTAAATTAGCTAATGCTGCATTTGGTATTCCTCCAATCCCCATTTGAAGTGTTGCTCCATCTTCAACAATTTCTGATATAAATTGTCCAATTTTATTTTCAACTTCGGTAGGCTCTTTTGTTGTTGAGGTAAATAATGGATTTTCTCCTTTTACTATTGCATGAATTTTATCTATGTGAATAATTCCGTTTCCGTGAACAGAAGGCATATTAGGATTTACCACCGCTATAACATAGTTGGCTGTCTCTATTGCAGCATTCGAAACATCTACCGAACAGCCCAAAGAACAATATCCTTTTTCATTGGGTGGTGAAACCGTAACCATTGCCACATCAAGTTGTTTTATTCCCGACCTGAACAACTGAGGGATTTCACTTAAAAAAACAGGAATATAATTTGCTCTGCCGTTATTTACAAAAGGTCGGATATTGGCCCCTACAAAAAATGTATTGATGGTAAAATTTTTCGCGTATTTTTCATCCGCATACGGCACGGGGCCTTCCGTATGGATTGACAATAATTCCACGTCATTTAAATCGTTTGCTCTGGCTGTAAGAGCTTCAATCAATATAACCGGTGTAGCGGCTGCAGTATGAATAAAAACCTTATCTCCCGATTTGATTATTTTTACCGCCTCCGTTGCAGAAACAAATTTATTCTCATTGTAATTCATAATGCTAAATATTCTTAGACGCTGCGAAAGTAGCTAATTAATTCCTTTACAATAACTTGTTCGAAATACCGTTTCCAATTTGTTCCCTTTAAAATTCAATAATCCAACAGGATTGAAATTAGGGATGAATAAAATTTTTGGCGCTTAGTTTTTAATTATATTTACTCAAATAAATTATATACCAATGAAAGCCATCTTAATCAGCCTGATTCTCTCCGTTCACTTTTTTAATTTCTTAGTGGCTCAGGAAAGCAATAATATGCACAAAAATTATTTCGAAATTGGACTTAGTAATGGATCATATTCTGGATCATACACTGGTGGTGGGTATGGTGGAGCTGGTTTCTTTTTCAATTCTTTTGGCAAAAAAAGTGCTTTAGATTTCAAAGCAAAAGAAATTTATATCATTTCTCCTGAAAGGCAAGCTGGAGCTATTACTGTAACATATAGATTGTTTTTAACAAAAGGATATTATGTAGGTGGTGGTTTCGCTCACAATCACGAAATAGGATTTGACAATTACATAGATGATGTGGCAGGAGCAACATTAGGCAATAGTAAAAATATCATTCATCGCAGTGGTGTTGCAATTGAAACAGGTTATGATTTTAAATCTTTCATTAAAAACAAATCTTTTGGGATGTATCCTGTAACTAATTTATGTTTAGCATATTTTGTGCGCGATAAAGAACCCAATCCTATGGTAACATTAAGTATCGGAATGCGATTTGGGTTTAAAAAAATTGCTCAGCAATAAAATGGAGACAATTAGAATTTGTTAATAAAGTCCAATCCAGCCGCAGATTTACAGAGATTAGTTAAACGGATTTCCTCTTTTAAGCTGTGACAGGTTTTATTGTTTCTTTCCTTGGTTCAAAATATAATACCTTTTCTCAGAGATTTTTTTTCTGCAAAGTAGTACTTGTTATCCTCATTGCGAGAGAGTTTTCGTTAAGACGTAATCTCTTTTATTAATATAAATCTGGTTCTGATTTTTTCTGGGAAGCTTGGTTTCCCAATAACTTTGTAGATTGCCGCATGTTAAAAGAATTTCATTAAAAAAAACCTCTGCACGGAAAGCGCAGAGGTTTTGTTTTTTTGAATTAACCGACTTCAATGAGAAATCGAGAAGATGGAACTTTCCGTTTTAAATAACAGAACCATTTTGCATTACCCCATACTATTTGCAATAGCAAAAAAGGTAGTTTCATTTTTACCTAACTTTGAGATCACTTTCATGTGAGATAAAAAAGCTGAGCCTAAACTTTCATTAAATAAATAAGGAACACCAAATTCTTTGGCAGTTTGTTCTACAATAGGTGCAATTTTGGGATAATGCACATGACAAATACGAGGAAACAAATGATGTATCGCCTGAAAATTTAATCCCCCAACGTAAAAAGTAATAAGCTTATTATCCTTCGCAAAATCAGCAGTAGTATTTAATTGATGTATCGCCCATTCATTTTCAATATTACCATTTTTGTCAGGAACAGGGAATGTGGTGTCTTCAACCACATGTGCCAATTGGAATATTATACTTAATATAAGTCCGGCAACCATATGTAGTGATAGAAAACCAAGAAGCACTTGCCCTAAACTAAGATCTAAAAGAACAATTGGCAACACAATTATATAACCCCAATAAACTATTTTCCAGGCTATAATGGTAAGCAAAGTTTTGATCTGATCGGTTTTACTTTCGCGGTTATGACCTTCTTTAATGAATTGAAAATACTGAACAAAATCTTTTGCTGTAGTCCAGTATAACGACATGATCGAATAAAATACGAACACATAAAAGATCTGAAATCTTTGAACTTTCTTGTATTTCCCTGCAGGAGAAAAACGCATGATCACTTTATTATCAATATCTCTATCATGCTCGTGGATATTTGTATACGTGTGATGCAAAACATTATGTTGTGTTTTCCAGTTTTTATTATCACCACCTACAATGCTTAATGATAAGCTAAATAGTTTATTGATGGTCATGTTGGATGAATAAGCACCATGATTCGCGTCATGCATTACACTCATCCCAATCCCTGCAAGGCCTAAACCCATTACTAAACTGCAAATCCACATCCCTAAAAGGCTGTAACCCTGAGTCATAATTAAAGCATAGGGAATAAAATAAAGACTCAACATAAAAATGGTTTTGAAAACCATTGTTGCATTGGCATGTTGAGAAATGTTATTCTCAATAAAATAATTATCAACGCGCTCTTTTAGTGTATTGAAAAACAGAGTTTTATCCTTGTTTACAAATTTTATTTTTTGTTTCATTAAATCGTGTTTTAAATGGAAGCCTTGAAAAATTAATGCAATTTATTTTATAACATTATCAATGACTTTTATCACACAAAGATAGCAATAATTAATGACATTCGGAACAACAAGGCAAAGGGATATTAACAAAAATGAGGCGCTGAATTTGTCATAAATAATCTGAAAAAGTATTTCATCCGTATTTTTAATTGCTTGGTATATATGGCAGTTCGAGCTCTTTAAAAGATATTTAAATTTTTTAATTTATTTTTCTTTTTAAAATTCTTCAAAAAAATTAACAATTTTTAGTAATTCATTTTATGATCCAACTATTTATTTTAACACCTTTTTTAGCTGTCGATTTGTTTTTTAAAATTTTATTTTTAAAATTTTCTCTAAGTAGCTTTGATATTTAGTAGTTTTGGAAACTTTTTATTTTTAGAATCCAATCAATGGGCAAAGATCATCATCTGGTTCACAAAGTAACAGCAGGAGCACTTCTTGTAACACTCGGTATTATTTTTGGCGATATTGGAACATCACCATTATATGTTATGAAAGCCATTGTTGGCAAAAAACCGATTTCAGCAGACGTGGTGATAGGAGCCATTTCATGTGTTTTCTGGACCCTCACATTAATAACAACGCTAAAGTATGTTATCCTTACATTACGTGCGGATAATAAAGGTGAAGGAGGGATCTTTTCCTTATTCACTTTAGTGAAAAAAACAAAATTAAAATGGTTGATTTTCCCTGCTGTTATCGGAGGTAGCGCACTTTTGGCTGATGGAATTATTACTCCTTCTATTTCGGTTTCCTCAGCTGTGGAAGGTTTAAGGGCGATAACGCCTGGTATTAATACTGTTCCTATTGTTTTGATAATTCTAACGTTGTTGTTTTTAATTCAGCAGTTTGGAACAAAGTTTATTGGTAAATTTTTTGGTCCGGTGATGTTAATTTGGTTTTTGACCCTGGGGATTCTGGGCGTTATGGCGCTTTCTACCAACTGGACAATTCTTAAAGCACTAAATCCAAAATATGCTTACGACCTATTGGTACTCCATCCTGGTGGATTCTGGATACTTGGTGCTGTTTTTTTATGCACAACGGGTGCCGAAGCTCTTTATTCCGATCTGGGGCATTGCGGTAAAAAAAATATCCGTATTGCCTGGATATTTGTAAAAACATCACTTATTTTAAATTATTTTGGTCAGGGAGCATGGCTTTTGAATCATGAAGGGAAATTATTAAGTGAATTTGCAGGTGGAAACCCCTTCTATTCATTAATGCCGGAATGGTTTTTGGTTACAGGGATAATTGTAGCTACAACGGCTGCTGTTGTTGCTAGTCAGGCATTAATATCCGCTGCATTTACTCTTATTAATGAAGCCATTCGCTTGAATTTTTGGCCAAAAGTAAAATTAGTATATCCAACTATTTTAAAGGGTCAGATTTATATCCCGTCCATCAATTGGATGCTTTGGCTTGGATGTATAATTGCGGTGTCTTATTTCAAAGAATCATCGAATATGGAAGCGGCCTATGGTTTGACTATAAATATCGATATGCTTATGACGAGTACCTTACTGCTCTTTTTTATGTACTTAAAAAGATACAATATGGGTGCGATCATTCTTTTCGCCTTCGTCTATTTTTCTATTGAATTGTCATTCTTAGTTGCCAACTTGGGGAAATTTCTACATGGTGGCTGGATAAGTATTCTTCTTAGTACATTTCTTATTGCGGTTATGCTCATTTGGTTTCAGGCACGAAAGATCAGAAACCGTTATGTTGAATTTGTAAAACTTTCTGATTATTTACCGGTATTGGAAGATTTGAGCAGGGATTTAAGCGTTCCTAAATATGCAACTCATTTGGTTTACCTTACCAGTGCTAATAATAGAGAAGAGATAGAATCTAAAATTATTTATTCCATCATGCAAAAGCAGCCAAAACGTGCTGATATATACTGGTTTGTGCATGTGGATGTGGTGGATGAACCCTATCGGATGGAATATAAGGTAAGTGAATTTATTCACGATGATGTTATCCGTATTGATTTCCGGTTAGGTTTCCGTGTTGATCCGAGGGTCAACTTAATGTTTAGAAAAGTGGTGGAGGATATGGTAAAAAATAAAGAAGTTGATATTACAAGCCGATATAAATCACTTAATAAAAATAATATAATTGGCGATTTCCGATTTATCGTTATTGAAAAATTCTTATCTTATGAGAACGAACTACCTTTCTACGAAAAAGTGATCTTGGATATTCATTCATTTTTAAAACACTTAGGTTTATCTGAAGCCAAAGCTTTTGGATTGGATACTAGTTCCGTAACCACTGAAACTGTGCCGCTTATTATTACGGCACCAAAAGAAATCAATTTAAAACGTGTGGTTTAAAGGAGGTTTTAAATTGTTATTTTCTTATTCCTTATTTTATTTGAGTTTCCTCAAATAGCTAACAACACGCTGATAATTGAAAAATAAGAAATAAAACTGGCGAGAAAGTGTGATAGCTTTTTCATAGTTTTTTTGCCGAAAATGAAGTGTAAAATGTAGACGAAGTAATGAAAAGATCTCAACCTGTTTTTAAAGTAATTATAGTATTTTGTTTGGTATCATTTGGATTAGGGGCATTGGTTGCTCAGGAAAATACTGATGCCTCGGGTGGAGTAGCCTTTGGAGCAGGTACATCTGTAAGCTATTCGATTGGACAAATAGATTACGAAACTGCAACAGGTACTGGAGGAAATATTACAGAAGGACTGCAACAGCCTTATGAAATTATGATTTTGAGCGGAATAGAAGAGAATGATATTAACCTTACCTTTTCGCTATTCCCTAACCCAACTTCAGATTTTGTTGTATTGAGCGTTCAAAATGCAAATACGGTAAATATGACGTACGCAATCTTCAATATTGAAGGCAAATTAATTGAAAAACGTGAAGTAAATTCCTCTCAAACAACAATAGCTATGAACGATTTGGCGAATGGTGCCTATCTTATAAAAGTACTTAGAAAAAGCACTGAGATTAAAATATTTAAAATCATTAAAAATAACTAAAATTGAAAAGTATACCTACTCTTGCATCAAGTCAACATTTTTTCAGCGATTCAATCTTTAGCGATTCATTACGCGTTTATTTAATAAAAACAGCAATTGTTTTTTTCTCACTTTTCTTATGGAACGGTGCAGATTCATTTGCCCAGGCTCCTCAAAAGATGAGTTACCAGGCTGTAATACGTAACTCAAACAATAACCTTATTGTGAATAGTATTATTGGTATGCGTGTTACAATATTGCAAGGCTCTTCAACAGGACCCTTAGTGTATATCGAAACACATACCGTTGCTACAAATGGAAATGGATTGGTATCTGTTCAAATTGGAGATGGGACAATGGTTACCGGCAGTTTTTCCGCTATTGATTGGGCCGATGGACCATATTTCATTAAAACAGAAACTGACCCATCAGGAGGAACTAACTACAGTATTACTGCAACAAAACAATTGTTGAGTGTCCCGTATGCTTTATATGCTGAAACTTCCGGAAATACTTCGGTTCAGGGGGCAAGCGGTGCAACAGGAGCAACTGGAGGCACTGGTGCAATTGGTGCAATTGGTGCTGCTGGCGCAGCAGGATCAGTAGGAAGTACGGGAAGTACTGGAGGAAATGGCAGCAATGGTAGTAACGGTTCTACTGGATCAATAGGCATTACTGGAAAAACAGGCTCAACAGGTAAAACCGGTGCTACTGGCTTAAAAGGTGCTACTGGTACAACAGGAGCTAATGGGAACAATGGAACAAATGGTATTACTGGTTCGACTGGAGCAGCAGGCACTAACGGAATAGATGGTTCAACTGGAGTTGATGGAACGAACGGAACAAATGGCACTAACGGAGTAGATGGTTCAACCGGTGCAACAGGCACTAATGGTTCAAACGGAACTAACGGTGTAATCGGCTCAACGGGAGCAACAGGCACCAATGGTTCAAACGGAACAAACGGAACAAACGGAACAAACGGAACAAATGGAACAAATGGCACAAACGGTGTAATCGGATCAACCGGAGCAACAGGCATTAATGGTTCAAACGGAACAAATGGAACAAACGGTGTGATCGGTTCAACGGGAGCAACAGGAAATAATGGTTCAAACGGAACAAATGGTACTAACGGTGTAATCGGCTCAACCGGAGCAACGGGCACTAATGGTTCAAATGGAACAACTGGTACTAGCGGTGTTATTGGTTCAACCGGAGCAACAGGCACTAATGGTTCAAATGGAACAAATGGTACAAACGGTGTAATCGGCTCAACAGGGGCAACAGGCACTAATGGTTCAAACGGAACAAATGGAACTAACGGTGTTATCGGCTCAACCGGAGCAACAGGCACTAATGGTTCAAATGGAACAAACGGTGTAATCGGCTCAACGGGTGCAACCGGCAATAATGGTTCAAACGGAACAAATGGAACAAACGGTATTACCGGTTCAACCGGAGCAACCGGCACTAATGGTTCAAACGGAACAAACGGTGTAATTGGCTCAACCGGAGCAACGGGCACTAATGGTTCAAACGGAACCAATGGAACAAACGGTTCCACAGGAGCAACAGGCACTGCCGGAACCAACGGTTCAACAGGCTTAACCGGGGCTACAGGAACCAATGGAACTAAGGGCTCAACCGGAGCAACAGGCACAGACGGAACTAACGGTTCAACAGGCTCAACCGGAGCAACTGGAACCAATGGAACCAATGGCTCAACTGGAGCAACAGGCACAAACGGAACTAACGGTTCAACAGGCTCAACCGGAGCAACTGGAAGCAATGGGACTAACGGCTCAACTGGAGCAACAGGCACAAACGGAACTAACGGTTCAACAGGCTCAACCG
>JAZKBF010000040.1:138917-147707 GCA_040388745.1 Bacteroidota bacterium
GAGCAACTGGAAGCAATGGGACTAACGGCTCAACTGGAGCAACAGGCACAGACGGAACTAACGGTTCAACCGGCTCAACCGGAGCAACAGGCACTGCCGGAACTAACGGTTCAACTGGCTCAACCGGAGCAACTGGAACCAATGGAACCAACGGCTCAACTGGAGCAGCAGGCACAGACGGAACCAACGGTTCAACCGGCTCAACCGGAGCTACAGGGACAAATGGAACTAACGGCTCAACTGGAGCAACAGGCACAGACGGAACTAACGGTTCAACCGGAGCTACAGGAACCAATGGAACCAATGGCTCAACTGGAGCAACAGGCACAGACGGAACTAACGGTTCAACCGGAGCTACAGGAACCAATGGAACCAACGGCTCAACCGGAACAACAGGATTTCTGGGTGATGGAAGCGTTGCAGGAAACACCACTTATTGGAATGGGGCATCCTGGGTGCTGAATAGCAGCAATATATTCAATAATGGCGGCAATATAGGTATTGGTACAACAGGCCCCTCCGAGAAATTGGAAATTGTTGGAAACATCAGGTTCAGCGGGGCACTCATGCCTAATGACACTGCCGGAATTTCAGGCCAGGTTCTCACTTCAGCCGGTGCTGGTACAGTGCCCATATGGCGCGCTGCAATAATTGAAGTAGCGGATGAACCTACCCCTACTGCCGGACAAACAAGTTTTACACTTACACAGGCTCCATCTGCAAACAGCAAGGTGAAAATGTATATAAACGGGGTGAGAATAAGTAATACAGCATATAGCGTTTCTGTTGCTACTCTAACGTATGTGCCTGCAAATAATGGTGGGTATGTTTTACTCGTGAGTGATAGAGTTGAATTTGATTATTATTATTAAACTGATTCTCAAAATGAAACGATTCACTTCAACCATCTGTATCGCCATAGCATTCATACTTGCGACCGGAATATTCAACAGGGCTTTTTCCCAGTCCGCCCCCGATCCCTGCAATGTGCCGTTATCAGGGGTTTATACAACCAACGGATCTGTCCGGACCGCTGTGTATGATTCTATCAATGATCTTATCTACATCGGGGGGGATTTTACAATTGTCAATCAGTTTTTTTCTACCGGAGCGCTCTTGGATACGGCAAGCGGACTTGCCAATCATACCTGGCCTAAGGTGGTTGGCGTATCAGTTAATGTTGCAATACCGGATGGCAGCGGTGGGTTTTATATTGGCGGCAACTTCAGTTCCGTTGGCGGGCTGACAAGGAACAGGATAGCTCGGATCAATTCCAGCGGACAAGTTACTTCTTTTAACCCCAATGTGACAAGTGGTACTGTCAACGCTCTTGCACTTCGCGACAGCATACTTTATGTGGGAGGTAGTTTTATCAATATCGGAGGGCAACCAAGAAACCGTATTGCAGCAATCAATACCGGTGATGGCACGGTTACCCTCTGGAATCCTAATTCGAATAGTGTTGTCAGCGCTCTTGCCCTTAGCGACAGTGCGCTTTATGTGGGAGGTGGTTTTACCAATATCGGATTACAATCAAGAAACCGTATTGCAGAAATCAAGTTAAGCGATGGCACGGCTACCACCTGGAATCCTAATGCGATTAATACTGTCAGTACTCTTGCACTTCGCGACAGCATACTTTATGTGGGAGGGACTTTCACCGCACCGGGAACCATCGGAGGACAACAAAGAAACCGTATTGCAGCCATCAAAACAAGCAATGGCTTGGCTACCCCCTGGAATCCTAATGCGAGTAGTACTGTCAGCGCTCTTGCCCTTAGCGGCAGTACACTTTATGTTGGCGGCAGTTTTACTACAATCGGAACACAAACACGAAACCGTATTGCAGAAATTAATTTAAGCGATGGCGCGGCTACCTCATGGAACCCTAATTCGAGTATCGGTACTGTCAACGCTCTTGCCCTTAGCGGTAGTGTACTTTATGTGGGAGGGACTTTTACCACCACCATCGGAGGACAAACAAGAAACCGCATTGCAGCTATCAAAACAAGCGATGGCACAGCTACCTCGTGGAATCCTAATGCGAGTAGTACTGTCAGTACTCTTGCCATTAGCGGCAGCTTGCTTTATGCAGGTGGCAGTTTTGCTTCCATTGGAGGAGCAGCAAGAAACCGCATTGCGGCCATCAGTGCAAGCGATGGCAAGGTAACTTCCTTTAACCCCAATGCGAATAGCACAGTTTTTTCTGCTGCCCTCAGCGGCAACATACTCTATGTGGGGGGCGCATTTTCCACCATTGGTATACAAGCAAGAAGCCGCATTGCAGCCATCAATACCAGTGATGGAACGCTTACCTCCTGGGATGCCAGTGCGAATGGTGATGTTCGATATCTTGCTCTCAGCGGCAGCACGCTCTATGTGGGGGGCACTTTTTCCATCATCGGAGGGCAAAGCAGGAACCGTATTGCAGCCATCAATACCAGCGATGGCACGGCTACCTTCTGGAACCCTTATATAACAGGTAATTATGTGAATACCTTTGCTATCAGTGGAAGCAAGGTATATGCAGGAGGTTTGTTTACCGCTGTTGGAGCACAATTAAGAAACAATATTGCAGAAATAAATATAAGTGATTCAACGGCTACCGCCTGGGATCCCAATGCAGATGGAGAAGTTTATGCCCTTAAACTCAGCGGTAGCACGCTGTATGTGGGAGGCGCTTTCACCCTCATCGGAGGAACAACAAGAAACCGAATTGCAGCCATCAATACCGGTGATGGAACACTTACCTCCTGGAACCCCAATGCAAATAGTAATGTTCTTTCTATGGCTTTGAGTGGCAGCACACTTTACCTTGGGGGGGATTATACCAGTATTGGAGGGCAAGCAAGAAACCGTATTGCAGCCATCAATACCAGCGATGGATTGGCTACTGCATGGAACCCTACTTCAAATAACAGTGTTTTCTCTGTTGTTTTAAGCAGCAGCATGGTTTACGTGGCAGGTCAATTTACCACTATTGGGGGAAATACTTCATATCAAAATTTGGCTGCGTTCCCTTTTGTTATTACATCTCAGCCCTCCGGTTTAACTACCTGCGAAGGCGGCAATGCAAGTTTCAGTGTAACAGCAGCAGGATTGGGGGTAACCTATCAATGGCAGGAAAACAGCGGTAGCGGTTTTGTCAACATAAGCAATGGAGGAATATACAGCGGGGCTACTTCAGCTACTTTAACCCTTATAGGAGCAGGCGCGTCAAAAAATGATCATCAGTACCTGTGCATCGTCAATGCCGCTTGTTCTATGATTTCAGATACAGCTGCGCTGGTGATAGATAGATGTGGCCTTACAAAATATGGTGAAAATACCATGGCCAGTACAAATTTTGTTGATAAAAATGGCAAAATTGGCAGCAACCGCGCACTGAATAGATACGGAAAGCGCCCGATTCCGGGCGTATATAATCCCACTGGTACCTCACAAAATTTCATAGTTCCCGATGGTATAACAAGTATCACTGTAAAAGCCTGGGGTGGTGGCGGTGGCGGAGGTGGCGGGAATGGTGGCGGATTTGGCGGTGCCGGAGGAGGAGGCGCATACGCATCTGATGTTATCAGCGTAACTCCTGGTGAAACACTTACATTTATCGTTGGCGGTGGAGGTGGGCAAGGTACGGGCTGTTTAGTTAACTCAGGAGGAGGTACCGGTGGCCTTGGGAGCGGTACTACCGGGCCTGGTGGAAATGGTGGTAATGCCGGGCCAAGCGGATGTTCATCCGGTGGCGGTGGTGGTGGTGGTGGTAGCTTTGTATTTAGGGGCGCAACAGTTCTGTTAGTGGCAGGAGGAGGCGGTGGTGGTGCCGGATCAGAAAACAGTGGCGGTGCTGGTGCAGCCGGTGGGGGCGGAGTAAACGGATCCGATGGAACTTGTAGTTCTATTGGAGGAACAGCCGGTGGAAGTGCAACCACTGCCGGAACAATCGGAGGCCAGAATGCCGGTGATGGCAGTGCAGGCGGTGGTGGCGGTGGCGGTAACCTTGGCGGCACCGGAGGAGGTGCTCCCACCTGCGATGGTAGTGGCGGTGCCGGTGGTGGCGGAGGAACCAGCCTTGGTTTAACTGTGAATAATGGTTCCGGGAGAATTCCAGGGAATTCAGGTGATACAGATCGAGGAACGGCAGGAAACGCTGGTGCTTCTGATATACGTGGCACAGCTGGAACAATACTAATTACTTGGTAGCCCTGTTAAGTGTCCTGCACTTGAGAGATGCTCAATTTAATAAGGCTTCCGGCCTTTTGTTATATTGTGTAAAATACTGAAAAATAGTTGGTGATTTAGTCTGAAAGACTCAATGTGATTGCTTACAGGAAAAGATATTGAAAACGGTTTCAATATCTTTTTTTTGTTTATGAAAATTGAAAAAAAACATATTAATGGTATAGATCAACCAAATTAGTAAATGGGATTATCAGACTAACAGCAGCGATTTAAATGTATAAATTGGGTTTGTTATATAACCGAAAAATAAATCAGTCAAGGGGAGTTCCAAAAATTGAAAAAAAACAAGATTAACTGCAAAGACGCTAAGGCGCAAAGTGTTGATAATGAACTGTTTTTTTTTAATTTCCCTTTGCGTCTCTGCGCCTTAGCGGTAAAAAAATAAATTTTTAAAACTGCCCTCAAGAAATAACAATCGTTTTTATTTGTTTTTAAAAATGGGTAATAACTACAAACTTATAAAACAGTAACAAGAGATAGTGATTGTCTAATGATACCGTACTACGTATTTTATGCCTATTAAATAAAGTTCCAACTGCTTCCATCCTTAAACGCGAAAAAAGTTCATCTAGGTGTTGATGGGTACTTATTTCAAACGGTCTTCTGTAATTTGCTTATTATGAAGAGATTAAAGAAGATTTAGCCAATCTTATTAATTTAGGTTTGGATATTGAAAGTTTTACTCCAGATGAACACAAATCAATTTTAAAAGCAAAAAAATCGTTACCCGATTTGTTGCACAAAGATGTTTTTGCATATCAACATACGTGTATAAATTATTTTTTCAGTACGTTATTTTTTTTTATTGTAACTTCCTGTTTGTCATTAAGTTGAATTTAATTTCAATTCCCAAACTTACTTTATAGTTTAGATTTTCGTATGTATTTTTCTGATTCAAAAAAATGCCTAAACAAAGAAGGCAATTTAAACAAATATTTCGATTCGTATTTCATGTCATAAATGAGCGAAACCGCCAATTGGAAGAGCAAATTTTAATTAAATTGATTTACTGAATACCGATAAATTTCACCTGTTGTCGCCAGTTTTTTACAAGCTAACGAAATCTCTCTTTTTGTATCTGCTTTTTCCCTTAATTTTAGAGGGAATCTAGAGTTTTATACTTTAAAATACAAAATATATATGTTCATACATTTAAAGTATAAACATTAAATTATAAAAGGAATTAAAAATTGAATTTAAAAATGTCTTTGTCTTTGAAAAAATTAATTTTTATAGGGTTTTGTTTGGTGATATTTTCATGTAAAAAAGAGAAATCATCATCTGCTTCCGACATAGCTGTTGGACAACGCTATGCTGGTGGGATTATTTTTTATGTGGATGCAACAGGTGAACACGGCTTAATTGCATCTGAATCCGACTGTTGCGACACAGCACAATGGTATAATGGAAGTTTCATATCCACAAATACATTTGAAGGCGATGTAGGTAAAGGACAGCCCAATACTACTAAAATTGTACAAGTTCAGGGTAATGGAATTTATGCCGCAAGCGTATGTGATCAATTAGTGATTAACGGATATAGCGATTGGTTTCTGCCTTCCAAAGATGAACTCAATCTGTTATATCAAAAACGAAACGTAGTTGGTGGCTTTGCAAATGATTACTATTGGAGTTCTCCGGAATATGATACTCTGAATGCTTGGAATCAGTATTTCCCTTACGGACCTCAGTATTATGCTAACAAATCCAGTAAGGCTTGCGTTCGCGCAATCAGGGCTTTTTAAATTTCACATTTAATTTGTCATGTTTATTATTCTTTAAAATTTTTTTTAACCGCTGCAATGTATCTATTCACAGGTTTTTGTAAATCTGAAAAAGAAAATAATTATCAAATGATTAGCAAATCACAGAAAAATATCTTCAATCCTTTGATCTTTGAAAAAGGACTGTCTTTGCAATTTCATATAACTTTTATGATTCTTTTGGGTTTGTTTTTTACAAAACCTGTTGCTGCTCAACACTATGTTAACCTTGAAGGGGCACAAGTTTACTCAACATTTAAATTTTCATCTAAAATTAGCGATAAGGATCAGATTTTTACAGATAACCCGGCTTATGCCCGTACAGTGGTAAGTGCCTTTGGTTTGGTTTATGAATACGAGCATTCAAATGGTCTTTTTGTATTGGGAGGGGTAGGAATGCGCAAAGCAGGTTCTTCATTGGTATTTAACAACATCGATTACATTTGGAAAATGCAATACGTTGATGTAAAAGCAGGTATTGGCTATCAATTCAATAAATGGAGGATAAAACCTTATGCAGCAGTGGCACCTTATTATGCTTCCTTGCTGAATGCAAATCAAACCGTGGGACAGAAAAGTTACGATATAAAAGCTGGCAAATTCATAAAAAAGTATGATTTAGGCTTTTTTCTGGCAATAGGTTTTAAGGCAACCATATCGAAACAAATTTCAATTTTTACAGAATACAATTACATCTTAGGCTTAAAAAATATTGAAACTACTGCGGATCAATATTTATACAACCGTGGTTTTTCTATTAAAGTGGGCTTGTCCTTAAACATTACTGATCCTAAAAAAACAGTTGAAGAAATCCCTAAAACGCCATCGGATCTGCTTGCTGATAAGCCAACACCTCGTTTTATTGTCGAAACGCAATCACCTGCCTTAGCGCCTCCAATTAATCCTATAGCTGAAACTTCTTCTTCTAAAAATACTTCTCCCATTAAAGAAGTTCCTGTAATTGAAAATAAACCCGAAAAGTTGGCGCGGGAGTCAGGATCAGTAAATAAAATTACTTCTGGATCTGCAGCAAATACTGTTGTAACAGAAAAAAAAACACCCGTAGTTGAAGATCAATTGGAAAAGGAGGAAGATGTAGAATTAGTAAAAACTACTCCTTCCAATGCAACTAAAAAATCTCCATCAACTACCAAAAGTTCGGCTAAGGAAGCCCCTAAAAACAGCAGCAATAGTGTTTCAGCAAAAAGCAAAACGGAAAAAGAATCTGGTGCACGTAATCGAATGCCAGTCAAAATACTTTTCAAGATACAAATAGGTTCCGTGTCAAAACCTTTGGGTATTAACCATCCCTTGTTAAAAAACGTATCTGGGAAAATTGAAAAAGAAGCAGGGAAAGATGGCATGATCCGGTACTATTCTGGCATTTTTGAATCATACGATGAAGCAAGATCTTTTCTCAGCATAATTAAATCAAAAGGTGGTAATGAAGGTGCATTTGTGGTCGCTTTTAAAAATGGAAAACAAATTACCGTTTATGAGGCGAAAAAATTAATAGAAGAAAACGAATAAATAATTATTTTCTTAGCTCTTAGTAGTTGTAAGATTTGAAAAAAAGATACCTCATATTAATTATTTTACTGGCGCTTTCTCTTAGCCAAAAGGGGTTTGCTCAGTTGCGCGGCATTAACTATCAGGCTGTTGCAATTGACGATAATGGATTGCCCTTAGCTGGTATTGATGGAAACGGTCAACCTATTGATAACACTATTAATTTACGTTTTTCTATTCTTAATGGTAGCGCAACCGGTGCTGTCCTTTATCAGGAAACCCATACTACCAATACCGATCAGTATGGTTTGTTTTCATTAATTATTGGAGATGGTGCTGTTAGCTCTTTTGGTCTGTATCAGGTTCTAACTGATATTCCATGGTCAACAGCCAATCAATTTTTGAAAGTTGAAATAGACATTAGAAATACTGGAGATTTTAAAACAGTAAGTATTCAGCAGTTTATGGCTGTCCCTTACGCCTTTTATGCTTTAAAAGCAGATAGGGCTCTAAAATCGGATTCATCTGCATATTCTGTAATTTCAGAAAAATCCTTAACCTCAGATACAGCTTTATTTTCTTTTACTGCAGGAACCCCCGGAACTCCTGGTATTACCGGGGCTGTCGGAATTACAGGTTTAACAGGTGTTACAGGTGCAATTGGTTCAACTGGCTTTATTGGCGTGACTGGAACCACAGGGAATTTAGGTTTAACTGGTAGAACAGGAGCTACTGGTAGAACAGGTACTACTGGTGATACAGGGAATACAGGTTTCACGGGAGATACAGGAAGTACAGGTTCAACAGGTTCAACAGGTTCAACAGGTGATACGGGAAGCACCGGTTCTACAGGTGCTATTGGTATAACGGGGGCTACAGGAAATGGAAGCACAGGTTTTACTGGCTCAACTGGAAACACGGGACTAACAGGTTCAACTGGCTCGACTGGAATTACAGGTACAACAGGAAGTACTGGCTCGACCGGGAATACGGGACGTACTGGTTCAACTGGCTCGACTGGAATTACAGGTTCAACCGGAATTACAGGTTTTACTGGTATGACAGGAAGTACCGGCTCAACGGGGAATACAGGAAGTACCGGTTCAGCTGGCTCAACTGGATTAACAGGTGCAACTGGAAGTACAGGTGTAACAGGAAATACAGGCTCAACTGGGAATACGGGACGTACCGGTTCAACTGGCTCAACTGGATTAACAGGTGCAACTGGAAGTACAGGTGTAACAGGAAATACAGGCTCAACTGGGAATACGGGACGTAC
>JAZKBF010000041.1:0-23436 GCA_040388745.1 Bacteroidota bacterium
TCAGAGCGTCATTGCGAGGTACGAAGCAATCTCTCATCCATCATTAGTTGAGATTGCTTCGTACCTCGCAATGACGCTCCTAATAAGCATTAAATTATTTTAATAAATTAACTTATATAAATCTAATTGAATTTTAAATTTTGTGAAGCAATGTAATAAGAGGTATCCTTAACCGATTAGATGATAAGATCGGTGGAATTATTTTTTCTCTTTATAATGATATTCAGCCAAGAGTAATTCAATATCTTTCATCAACTGATTCATCTCGGTTGAGTCTACTCCATCGTAAAACCCACGTATACGTTTATCTTTATCTATTAATGCAAAATTTTGAGTATGAATAAAATCATCAGGTCCACCATCGCCTTGTTCTGCATCCAATAAATAACTTTGTCTCGCAATACCATAAAGGTCTTTTTTATCCCCTGTTACAAACATCCACTGCTTAGAATCGGCATTGTGTTTAATTGCATAACTTTTTAATTGCTCAACAGTATCTATTTCAGGGTCAACAGTATGTGATAAAAATTTCACTTCCATATTCCCTTTGAATTTTTCAGCAACACGTTCCATTTGTGTGCTCATAACCGGACAAATAGTTTTGCAGGTGGTGAAGAAAAAATCAGTTACATAAACACTACCATCAAAATCCTTTTGTGTAACCGTTTGACCATCCTGATTTGTAAAACTAAAATCCTGAATGGTATGAAAAGTGGTGTCTGTTTTCCCATTTTTTGATTCATAGATTTTTTCTCCATAAATCGGAAGATATCGGATAGGTTTATCATTGTCGTAAACAAAAAAGGCATAGACAAAAACTCCTGCGGCAACAAGTAGTAAAAAAAGATTGATATATTTTATTTTCATGATCTATTTTGTTTGTAAAAAAGGAACGCTGATGACGCTGATTTTCTAATGATTAAATATGATTTTTTTTTTTTAATGTTGAATTTAACTGCTTCAACTGTTTTGTTTAATTATTTTTTCTTCTTAGTGTTTTCTTTGTGCACTCAGTGCCTTAGTGGTTAATCAAACTATTTTCAATTTCAGTTTTCAAAAATTCGTAATTCAATTTTTTTTCAAAAAAGCGGTTTATTTTTTTTTGATTATTAATAATCAGTGTAGCTGGAATCGCTCCGGTCCATTCATCCGAAATTTTTGGGATAAAATAATTTGCATTAAGTTCATCCAGCAATACTACCTCCGATCTTATTTTTTTTGTTGAGATGAAAGGC
Source organism: Bacteroidota bacterium (assembly GCA_040388745.1). GTDB lineage: Bacteria > Bacteroidota > Bacteroidia > 2-12-FULL-35-15 > 2-12-FULL-35-15 > 2-12-FULL-35-15. The sequence continues at coordinate 1,236 of JAZKBF010000041.1, forward strand.
ATTAATTTGATTTTTAGATCTTCCTTAAAATCCAAACTCACCAATATCACTTTTACTTTTTTATTGATATAAGTGCTGTTGATACTATCGAAATCGGGCAATTCTTTAACGCATGGAACACACCATGTAGCCCAAAAGTTAACAATATAGGTTGTGTCGGAATTATTTCGGATCCGTTTTTCCAGATCAGTAATTTTTATTACGCTTACATTTTGAGAATAAATTGTAATATGGACAAGTAAGGCAAAGGAAATGATCAAAAAATGCTTCATTATTATGCTTTCCGTTTTATTATATAACCGTTTTCTACTTTTTCAAAACCAACTTTTGGATAATATTCCATAGCGGATGTTGTGGAAAGTAAAAGCAACATTGTCTGCTCACCAATAGCTTGTTGAGTGATATCAATTAATGTTTTTCCGATCCCAAATTTTTGATATTCTTTTTTTACGGCTAAATCGGAAAGATAACAGCAATAGCTATAATCAGTAACAGATCGTGAAATACCAATTAACTCCTCCCCTTTCCATGCAGTAACAACCAGGTTGGAGTTATCAAGCATTGTTTGCATTCGCTTTACATCATCAACAGGGCGGTTGATACCGGAGCTCTTGAACACTTCAATCACTGCCTCTGCACTTACCTTTTCATTTGTTCTGAATTGAATTTCCATGAGATTATTTTTTAATGATTACAGATAACAGTTACGAATAACGCCCTTCGACAAGCTCAGGGTGACATACGAATTTACGAAACTGAGGTATAACTAACAACTATTAACTGAATAACCATAAAAAAATTTGCTATTTTCGTTCTCCTCAAAATTATACAAATAAAACAATATGAAGATTTATTTATTATCAGTTTTTTCATTACTCCTGGTTAATAACCTGACTGCACAAAAAAAAGAGATCACATTAGAAGATACCTGGAAAACAGGGACATTCCGTAGCAATAGCGTACTTGGCTTAGTTTCAATGAAAGATGGAATTCACTATTCCACAATCAAAAATGATACAATTTTCCGTTTTAGTTACGAAAAAGTAACAGCACCCGAAATAATAGTAAGTAAAAGCCAATTACTGATCAATGGATCAGCCATTAATATTGACAAATATCAATTCAGTGCGGATGAAAATAAAATGTTGATCGCTTCCGAAACTGAACATATTTACCGCCATTCTACTCGTGAAAACTATTATGTTTACGATCGCACAACAAAAACAATAAGTCCAGTTACCCAAGGCGAAAAACAAATGCATGCCAGCTTTTCACCTGATGGTAATAAAGTTGGATTTGTACGGGGCAATAATATTTTTATTAAAGATCTGGCTTCCGGTAAGGAAACACAAGTTACAACCGATGGCAAGCAAAATAATATCATCAATGGTGCTACTGACTGGGTGCATGAAGAAGAGTTCGCTTTTTCAGTAGCTTATTTCTGGAGCCCCGACAGTAAAAAAATTGCTTACTACAAATTTGATGAAAGTAAAGTAAAAGAATTTTCTTTTGATGAATTTAACAATAAGCTATACCCTACTCAATATCGGTTTAAATATCCAAAAGCGGGAGAAGATAATTCTATTGTAACTATTCATGTATATGATCTGGCAAGTGCTTCGGCAAAGCTCATGGATATTGGTAAAGAAACCGACCAGTATATTCCACGAGTTAAATGGACCATGGACGCAAATACACTTTCCATTGTTCGGATGAACCGCCATCAAAATAAATTAGACCTGATGTTTGGCAATGCTACCAATGGTGAAACCAAAATCATATATTCTGAAACCACCGATACGTATATCGATATTCATCAAGGTGAAGGAGATTATGTTTATTTCACTAATGATAAAAAGAGTTTTATTATCATGAATGAAAAGGATGGTTTTAATCATTTATACTTATATGATATAGATGGAAAGCTGGTAAATCAAATCACTAAGGGAAACTGGGATATCGTAAATTTTAAAGGCATTGACGAAAAAACAAAAACTATTTTTTACACGGCATCTGAAACAACAGCTACTGAAAAAGATATCTATTCAATTCAAATGAATGGAAGTGGAAAGAAAAAAATTTCAATTGAAAAAGGAACACATGCACCTGAATTTAGCAATGGAATGAAGAATTATATCAATACGTTCTCCTCTGCAAATGCTCCAAGTTCAATCGCTATTTACAATGCGAAAGGCAAACAGATTCGAATACTTGAAAATAATGAGGCATTAACAAAAAAAATGCAAGAATTTAATTTGAGTAAAAAAGAATTATTTATGTTCAAAACTACTGAAGGTATTGAATTAAATGCCTGGATGATCAAACCACAAAATTTTGATCCTTCAAAAACATATCCTGTATTCCTTACTTTTTATGGAGGACCGGGGCGTAATATGGTAAATAATAGTTTTGACGCTGGTGGTTATTTCTGGCACCAAATGCTTGCCCAAAAAGGGTATATTGTAATGTGTGTAGACAATAGAGGAACAGCATACAGAGGGGCAGCATTTAAAAAATGTACTTATAAACAATTAGGAAAATTGGAAGTGGCCGATCAAATAGAAACAGCTAAATATTTAGGAACCTTGCCTTATATTGATAAAAGCCGAATTGGAACGTTTGGCTGGAGTTATGGCGGGTATTTAAGTTCATTATGTATCACAAAGGGTGCCGATTACTTCAAAATGGCTATTGCGGTTGCTCCAGTTACCAACTGGCGTTATTACGACAATATTTATACCGAACGTTTTATGAGCCTTCCACAGGAAAATGCCAGTGGGTATGATGATAATTCACCTATTAATCATGTTAATAAATTAAAAGGGAAATACCTGCTGATCCATGGAAGTGGCGATGATAATGTTCATTATCAAAATTCAATGGAAATGGTAACAGCATTGGTAAATGCAAATAAACAATTTGATCTGTTTATTTATCCTGATAAAAACCATGGAATTTCAGGTGGTAATACACGATTGCATCTTTACACAAAAATGACGAATTTTATTTTGGATAATTTGTAGATGCTGTGGGATGGATCACCTCATTTATTTTGCTCATCCTCTACATTTCCAAAATTTTCAAATTCATAATTTTTCATTACATTCGCACGCTTCAATAAATTTTAAACCATACAAATTTTAAACTATGTCAACAGAAACAGCTAAAAAAAGTCACCCAAAAGGATTATGGGTTTTATTTGGAACAGAAATGTGGGAAAGGTTCAACTTTTATGGAATGAGAGCCTTATTAACATTGTTTTTAGTTAATTCTTTGCTAATGAAGGAGGAAGATGCCTCTCTTATTTATGGCGGTTTTCTTGGTCTTTGTTATTTAACACCAATGCTTGGAGGTTTTATTTCTGATCGTTTTTTTGGGAATAGAAATTGTATTCTTCTTGGCGGATTAATGATGGCTGTTGGTCAGTTATTTTTATTTGCAAGTGCAAGTGTTTTTGGCACAAATTTGAGTCTTGCAAATACTTTAATGTGGAGTGCTTTGGGAATTATCATTTTCGGAAATGGTTTCTTCAAACCCAACATTTCAAGTATGGTTGGAAGTTTATATCCAAAACAAGAAAAAAGCAAACTGGATACTGCTTTTACTATTTTCTATATGGGTATCAATTTAGGAGCTTTTTTAGGACAATTGATCTGTCCGATCATTGGAGATGTTAAAGATTCCGGAGGGATCAGAGATATTCATGCTTTCAAATGGGGCTTTTTAGCCGCTGCAATTGCTATGTTAATTGGAACAGCTGTTTTTTATATTCTGAAAAACAAATATGTTGTAACTCCTGAAGGGAAACCACTTGGTGGATTACCATCAAAAAATGATGCTTCTGATTTTGAAGAAGGCGAAGTACAAAAAGCTGTGTTTAGCACACAATCTTTGATCATTGCTGTTATTTCTTTTGTGGTATTGTTTTTCGGAATTCGCTATTGTATTTCGGGAACTAACGTAGTAAAAACAATTATTTACCCGATAATATATGCCAGTGGTCTTACTCTTGCCGGATTAATTATTTCAGACACTTCTTTATCAAAAATTGAAAGAGATCGTATAATTGTAATTTATATTGTCGCTTTCTTTGTAATTTTCTTTTGGGCTGCATTCGAACAAGCTGGTTCTTCTTTAACGTTTATTGCAGATAATCAAACTGACAGGAACTTCTTTGGATGGCAGATGCCGGCTTCTATGGTTCAAATTTTCAATGGTTTGTTTGTTGTTGCGTTTGCAGTACCATTTAGTATGTTATGGGATAGATTGAGAGCGAACGGCAAAGAACCCATTTCACCAGTAAAGCAAGCTATCGGTTTGGCATTGATCGCTTTAAGTTATTTTATTATTGCACATAATGTGAAAGACCTTGGAAATAGTGGGCTTTTAGGGATAAAATGGTTGATATTATTATATCTAATTCAAACAGCTGCCGAATTGTGTTTGTCGCCAATTGGATTATCGCTAGTGGGTAAATTATCGCCAAAAAGATTTGCTTCTTTATTATATGGGGTTTTCTTCTTGTCGAATGCTTCAGGCTATGCATTAGCAGGAACTTTAGGTGCTATTTTGCCTTCAACAGGTGATAAATTTATTAAAGCCCAGGAATTAGGAATTGACCTACAAGGTGTATTAGACAAAACAGTTGTACCAACAGCAGAACAATTAGACTTATTATCAAAGAATCAAATTAGTGCAGAAAATCCGGTATTTATTGGATTCGAGATCCATAATTTATATGAATTTTTCATGGTTTTTGTTGTATTAACTGGTATTGCTGCAATTATTTTATTTTTATTGCGACCAGTTTTAAAACGAATGATGCACGGTGTGAAATAAATTCAATACAATTTTATAATACAAACCGTTAGTGATTAAACTAACGGTTTGCTTTTTTAATACCAAACTATCTTCATTTATGGAATCAATTCAGACTGTAGAAGAAATACAATCTTTCAAAGGCAAATATCCAAAGCAGCTTTGGTATTTATTTTTTAGTGAAATGTGGGAACGATTCAGTTTTTATGGCATGCGGGGGATGCTTGTTGTATTCATGGTGCAACAGCTAAAAATGAATGAAACTGAAGCGAACCTTCAATATGGCGCAACTCAGGCGTTCGTATATGCTTTTACTTTTATTGGAGGAATATTTGCAGATAAAATTCTTGGTTATAGAAAATCTTTATTTTGGGGCGGACTGCTTATGATTGTAGGTAGTTTAACTTTATCCATAGACCCGAAACAATTTTTCTTTCTTGGAATAAGTTTAATAATTATAGGAACTGCATTTTTTAAACCTAATATTTCAGCAATGGTAGGGAAATTGTATGCTAATGACGATAATCGCAGAGATGCAGGATTCTCCTTGTTTTATGCCGGGGTAAACCTAGGTGCATTAATTGGGGGATACATTTGCATTGCGGTTGCAAACGGTAATTTATTTGCATCATTAGTTCCCGAGCATTTGCGCTGGAACCTTGCTTTTGGATTTGCTGCCGTTGTTATGGTTATAAGCCTGCTTACTTTTACTCAGACACAAAAAAGCCTTGGTTCAATCGGACTTTCTCCCTTACAGGCTATGCAGCCTAACAAAAAAAGGATCATTGAAATAATTACTTATGTAGGTTCACTGGCATTTATTCCCTTGATAATGATCCTCGTTTCAAAAACAGCATATACAGATATGTTCATGTATATTATTGGACCTGCATCTTTGATTTATTTGTTTTACGAAATGCGGAATTTTTCAGCAGCAGCGAATAAAAAATTAATTGCAGCCTTAATATTTATGTTGTTTTCTATTGTTTTTTGGGCATTTTTTGAGCAAAGCGGTGGTTCGTTAAGTTTATTTGCAACAAACAATTTGTCGGATACTCTTCTTGGAACAAAAGTAGATCCTAACGGTGTAAATAATTCTGCTAATTCATTATTTGTGATAGCTTTTGCCGCACTAATTGGTATGTTATGGATATGGATGAGCAAAAAGAAAATTGAACCAAATACATTAGTAAAATTCGGTTTAGGATTTTTATTTCTAGCCGGTGGTTTTTATATTTTTTATTACACTAAATTTTTTGCCGATGAGAGTGGGCATACTTCACTGGATTTATTCACTTTTGGTTGGTTCATCATCACTTTTGGAGAATTGTGTTTATCTCCTATTGGAATGTCGGTTATGACTAAACTTTCACCTGAAAAAACACAAGGAGTAATAATTGGGATGTGGTTTTTAGCTAGTGCTTATGGACAATATTTTGCTGGTCTGCTTGGAGCCAATATTTCTGAAGCATCTGAAAATTCAAGTAATTTGGAAAAACTAACTGTCTATGCTGACGGATACAAACAGCTGGCAATTTACGCCCTGATAGCGGGAGTGATTATAATTGCAATCTCCCCTTTGGTAAAAAAGCTGATGCAGGGTGTAAAATAATATGTTGTCAAAAAAGTAATTGTTAAATAGTTCATTTATCTTTTATTCAATATTAATTACAAATGAAAAAGTTATTACTGATCATCCTCTTTTCCTTACTGATAATATTTGATAAGTGCCCTATCAATGCCCAAACTCCTGCAGATGAATTGACTGGTCCTGTTAAATGGTACACTTTTGGCGAAGCTGTTGAATTGCAAAAGAAAAACCCTAAACCAATAATGGTAGATGTTTATACTACCTGGTGTGGTCCTTGTAAAATGATGTCGGCAAATACCTTTGGTAATCCTATTATTGCCAAATACTTAAATGAACATTTTTACCCTGTTAAATTTAATGCAGAAACCCGCGATTCTGTTGCATTCAATGGTATTGTTTTTAAAAACAATAATCCCCCTGAAACAAAACGTCCTGTGCACGATTTTGCAATATCTATTTTAGATGGCAAACTTTCTTATCCTTCTGTAGTATTTTTAGATGCCGATATAAAACGGATACATACGGTAGTGGGCTATTACCAAGCCGTTCAATTTGAACCTATGCTTAAGTTTTTTGCAACCGGTATTTACAAAAACACCAAGTATGAAGATTTTCAAAAAACCTTTGTAGGTGAGGTTAAATAAAACAATTTAATAGTTTAACATAACAATTTGCTCAAATAAAAAAAACGATGAAAAAAATTCTTATTCTATTAGTAAGCGCAATACTTTTTTATTCATGTGGTAATGACAAAAACGGTAATTCCAACAATGCAAATAAAGCTTTACAAGATAGTGTTCAAAGCTTTTTGGATGACTACAACAAAAAATATCAAGACCTGAATATTGTTGCGAATGAAACCTCGTGGCTAACTCAAACACGTATCATAGAAGGCGATTCAACCAATTCAGTTGCAAATAATAAAGCACAGGAGGCATTAGCTGAATTCACAGGAAGTACATCTATTATTAATACATCAAATAAATATCTTGCTCAGCAGGATAAATTGAATGAACTTCAAATAAAACAATTAAAAAGCATTTTATATAAAGCCGCTAATAATCCTGAAACTCTTAAGGATGTGGTAATAGCGCGTATCAAAGCGGAAACAAAACAAACTGAGAATTTATTTGGATTTAATTTTAAAATTGAAGGAAAAACGGTTTCCACAAATGACATAGATGAAATTTTAGGCTCTGAAAAAAATCTTGCAAAACGTCTGGAAGCTTGGGAAGCAAGTAAAGAAGTGGGGAAAGGTTTAAAAGAAGGGCTATTGAATTTGCGTGACCTGCGTAACAAAACAGTTCAGGGTCTAGGATACAAAGATTATTTTGAATACCAGGTTTCTGATTATGGTATGACCAACCAGGAAATGATAGATATGTTGCAGAAATTCAATAAAGAATTGTATCCTCTTTATCGCGAATTACACACGTATGCAAGATATGAATTTGCAAAAAAATATAATGTAAAAGACGTTCCTGACTTGATTCCTGCTCATTGGTTGCCAAACCGTTGGGGACAGGACTGGGCAAGCCTTGTGGATGTTAAAGGGATTAATTTAGACAGTGCTTTAAAAACAAAAGATGCTGAATGGATCGTGAAACAAGGAGAACGTTTTTATGTTAGTCTTGGCTTCCCTGAATTACCAAAAACTTTTTGGGAAAAATCAGATCTATACCCCGCTCCTGCTGATGCTAAATATAAAAAGAACAACCACGCTTCGGCATGGCACATGGATTATGATAAAGATGTTCGTTCCCTGATGAGTGTCATTCCAAACAGTGAGTGGTATGAAACATCACACCACGAATTAGGACACATTTATTATTATTTATGTTATAGCAATCCTGAAGTACCGGTTTTATTGCGTGAAGGAGCTAACCGCGCTTACCATGAAGCACTAGGAAGTATGATGGGTATGGCCGCCATGCAAAAACCATTTATGGAAAACTTAGATCTTATTCCAAAAAATGCAAAATCGGATGAGATGCAAACCTTATTGAAAGAAGCATTGAACTATGTGGTATTCATTCCTTTCAGCACAGGAACCATGAGTATGTTTGAACATGATTTTTATGCAAAAAACTTACCAGCCGATCAACTTAACAAACGCTGGTGGGAACTGGCAAAGCAATATCAAGGCATTGCCCCACCAACAGCACGTGGTGAAGAGTATTGCGATGCAGCTACCAAAACACATATTAATGACGATCCAGCGCAATATTATGATTATGCTTTATCCTATATTTTATTGTTCCAGGTGCACGACCATATCGCAAAAAACATTTTGCATCAGGATCCACATTCTACCAATTATTATGGAAATAAAGAAGTTGGAAAATTTATTGCTGATATAATGACACCTGGTGCAAGTAAAGACTGGAGAGAGGTATTGAAAGAAAAAACAGGAAGCGAATTAAGTGCAAAAGCAATGCTTGATTATTTTAGTCCTTTAATGGATTACTTGAAAAAAGAGAATGCTGGAAGAAAATATTCTTTACCGGAGTTGAATTAGTCCAATAGTTTTATCGATAAAAAACCTGACAGGTTTTCAAAACCTGTTAGGTTTAGTACACTGTAAAAAACGAGCGTTTACAGAAGGAGTTGAATTGTCTATTTAAATTTAAAAGCTGCTATTACAAACTATCAAAGTGCCCTCTTTTATTTTCCTTTTCCATCTTGTCAACACGTTGAACAAGAGAATCAAGATTACGGAAATGGATATACGCCTTTCTATATTTGCCCGCTTCAAATGCAGGAGAGCCCATAAGTATTTCGCCCTTTTTTGTATTACTTTTTGAGATACCTGATTGTGCGGTGATCATAGTGTTATCAGCAATATTCACATGCCCAACTATTCCAACTTGTCCACTGAACATACAGTTTTTACCAATTTTTGAAGAGCCTGCAATAACACCTTGAGCAGCGATATACGTGTTTTCACCAACTTCAACATTGTGGGCAATATGGATCAGGTTATCAAATTTTACACCTTTGCGAAGAATGGTTGAACCTAAGGTTGCTCTGTCAATGGCACAATTAGCGCCAATCTCCACATTATCTTCAATTATTACGTTACCTATTTGAGGAATCTTCTGATTATCATTTTGAGGATTAAATCTGAATCCATCACTTCCTATCACCGTTCCTGAATGTATGATGCAGTCTTTCCCAATTTCAGTTTCAGAATATATTTTAACACCTGCAAATAAGGTTGTATTATCACCAATAACCACATTATCACCAATATAAACCTGGGGGTATATTTTTACATTATTTCCTATCTTTGAATTTTCACCTATCACAGCAAATTCTCCGGCATAAATATTACTTCCTATTTTTGCGCTTTCCGAAATAAAAGCATGTTTTGAAATTCCTGTTTTATTTAGCTTCACCTGGTTATACATCTCCAGCAGCTTAGCAAAAGCTGTTTCAGCACTATCCACCCTTACAAGTGTTGCAGAAACAGGCGCAGTTAAAACCAGGTCTTTATTAACAATAACTAAAGAAGCCTTTGTAGAATAAATATATTGAGTGTATTTTGGGTTAGCCAAAAATGAGATTGCGCCCTCAACACCTTCTTCTATCTTTGCTAATTTAGTGATCTTAACAGTCGAATCTCCTTCAATTTGGCCGTTTAAAAGACCAGCTATTTGTTGGGCAGTAAATTCCATTTTCGTGAATTGTTTTTTTGTTCTATTTATATATTGATTGCATCCCATACAACACAATTCCATTCGCTTCCCTATCTTCTATCGCTCATAGCAGGCATGCATGGGATTGTTTTGCCTACTGCTAAATTGTTAAAATTGTTAAATTATTTTATTTAGTCCTCTTCTAATCCCATAGAAACAGCATATCCACGCCATTTTGTTATTACCGATTGCATATCCTCCGGTAATTCAGAATCGAAATGAATATAGTTACTGGTTGTTGGGTGTGTGAATCCCAATGATTTTGCATGTAATGCATGACGAGGCAATAAGGTAAAACAATTTTCAACAAATTGTCTGTACTTAGCAAATGTAGTTCCCTTTAATATCCTGTCGCCACCATACAATTGATCATTGAACAACGAATGCCCGATATGCTGCATGTGCACGCGTATCTGGTGAGTACGTCCTGTCTCCAGTTTACATTCAAGTAACGTAACATAACCGAAACGCTCCAACACTCTATAATGTGTTACAGCATGTTTACCACTTTCATCATCATCATCCAAAACATCCATTTTTTTTCTGTCCTTATGATGACGCCCAATATTACCTGTTACAGTTCCTGAATCTTCTTTAAAATCACCCCATACAAGAGCATGGTAAATCCTATCTAAATTACGATCGAAAAAATCTTTTGCCAATCTTACCATTGCAATTTCGCTTTTGGCAACAACCATAATACCGCTTGTATTTTTATCCAAGCGATGAACAAGGCCCGGTCGTAAGCTTGGAGTCGTGCGTTGAACAACATCTCCGTTCTCATCTTTCTTTTCTCCAGCCTTATTTATCGGCAAATTTTGAAAATGATAAACCAAGGCATTCACCAACGTACCGCTATAATTGCCATATCCCGGATGAACAACCATTCCCGGATTTTTATTGATCATGATCAGATCATTATCTTCATAAACTACATTAATAGGAATGTTTTGAGAGATCAGTTCGACTTCACGTGGTGGATGGGCTAATACAACGGTAATCAGATCAAATGGTTTTACTTTGTAATTTGATTTTACAGGTTTTCCATTCACTAAAATGCTTCCGTTTTCAGCGGATTGCTGTATTTTAGAACGTGTCGCATTTTGGGTGCGGTTCATCAAAAACTTGTCGATCCTCAATAAATGTTGTCCTTTTTCTACTTCTATCCGATAGTGCTCAAACAACTCCTGGTCATCATCCTGATCCTCGGCAATATCAAATTCTTCTTCTTTCATAATTCCTAATTATACAATTTAACAATTTGACAGTAGGCAATTTTAAAATAATTTTTACAATTGTACAATTGCGACAGATGATTCATTTAATTGTAAAATTGAATAATTGCCTACTGCAAAATTGTAAAATTGCCTACTAAACTAATTGGCTTTAATAAATTTATTTGTTGAAACCTGCATTCCATCCATAATACGAATAAAATATACACCTTCAGCAAGACTTGAAATATCAATATATTCAGCGCTGTCGAATTTATTTTCCAACACAGCTCTCCCATACAGATCAATTATAGAATACGTAATTTTTTCAGATACATTATCCGAATTGAACTTAATATAAAGCTTATCATTTGCAGGATTAGGATAAACTGAAATCGCATTTTTATTTTTTGAATCAGGAGAATCTATGCCCGCATAATAATCTGCAATGCCAAACACAGGGTGCATCATCAGCGAACCTGCAAATGGCGAATTATTCCAGGCCCCGGTTACATTATAAAACATCTTATCCTGTGTATTGGTGTTTTTGTCAACCCCTACATTTAAAAACTGTGTGGTTTTTTGTGTAAATCCAATATAAAAAGTACTTGCATTTAAATACAAAGGAGGGTATAAATAATAATGAGTAAATTGATCTTGTCCTGTCTGGGCATACATTGGTCTCATCACGGTATCACTTGTGTAGATAGCTGTTCCCGGAGATCCACCATTATCATTCCAAACATTTAATGAAAAAGCATATAAATTTGCATTGGTTAAAAGAGGATTAAAATAAATATCAATGCAACGCAACGTATCAGCTGTAGTAGATGTAAATTTTTCAGCCATCTGAGCATTTAAAGTACTCAAACCAAAAGCTGTTTCAGCACTTCCATCATCATAAGCGTAGGAATTTAAAAACTCCTGGGTGTGACGGATCGTATCATTTTTTTTGTGCTTATCAGGATTAGTAGATAAGATACATTCAATAGTGTAATTAGTGGTGTCGGTTAATGGAGGAATTGTAAAATTTAACACAGGTGCAACAAAGGCTGGGTTGGCAAAATAGCCGGGGAAAGGATCAATATTATCATTCCCTCCTGAATAGGTTGTATTTACCTGAATTCCGGCAGCATCATAAATCTTATATATGAAACTACCATTTTTTGCAATTGAATAATTATTACGAATAGTATTGCTATAAACCGTTTTCATAAATGTGGAATTATAATGTTTCCAAGGCATTGCTGAATAAGTTTTGAGCAAGGATGGGGTACTATAAACAAAAGCTACATCTTCAAAAATGGTATCCGCCATTGTTCTGAATTTATTCAAATACACATAATCAATATTCCAATGATCGAGATTTCCACTTACGGTTGCATAATTTCTAAATCGAAATTGAAAACCTTTTTTTAAATACTGAATATTTTTTATGGGTACCATCACTAATTTCCAGCTGCTATCCGTTGCGCTAAGGGAACTCCCCTTTACAGCCCAAATATGTTTCCAGGAAGTGATCCCTGGCGCTGTAAATTCAAGCACCAACGAATCATTGAGATCGGGCGCATTTCCAAGGCCCTGAGGCTGGTAAAAAAAACTAAAATAAAGAGAATCACTTACAAGGTAATTTACAGGACTTCCATTATTTATATAGTTAAATAAATTAATTGGTTTTGACGTTAAAGAATCTGCGGACGAAGAAGAGGTAGGAGATACAAAATAATCATAAGGATATCCTTTTTCATTTAAGCCATCGAAAGTTGCAGCGCCAACTGAAATCGGTGATTTTGCATACCCGCGATTAACAAACACCTGATTATCCAGCCAAAGTGATGAATCGGGATAAGGACTGTTATATGAAAAATCATCTAAAAAGCCTTTCACTGTATCCAAATCTATGGTATCATAAATTGAAGACGCCCTCAGATCAAGGCTCATTTTCAAATCACTCCATTTTTTTACAAGCACCTGGTTAGTTGTTAGATCGTTCTCCACCAAACCTTGTGAAAACGAGGAAAGTGAAACTATCATAAAAAACGAGAAAGCTATATAAATTTTAATTGTCAAAATCTTCATCATCAACTTTTTTGTTATTCGCAGTAGTATCTGACCTTTGAATTATTTTATTTTTATCGGCTGTTAGAAATAGATCAATACTTCCTCCCAAATTAATACTTGCCTGTCTACCGCACGAAGGTGATTGTTTATAAACCCTTGATAAAAGGGAATCTTTGGGTTCATCAAATGCTATAGCACCAATGCTTAAGGATGCTTCAACTAATTTCTCCAAAGCTTCTTTACGGGTTAAGCCATATAAACAAGGAACCCCTACTTCTTCATCACTGAGCCCTTTACCAACTATCAAATTTATAATAGTTCCTTTGGGGATAGGTGAACCAGGTTCAATTTTTTTCCCTTTAACTAGTTGATCTAATACACAATTCGCACATTGATCGGGAACAAATTCAATTTTGCCTAACTTAAGACCATAAGTAGAAACCATTGCTACGGCCTGCCTCAACGAACGATCAACCAGTTTAGGCATTTGAATACTTGGTGGTAATTTAGTAGTAATGTATAAATAAATAATTCTACCCTCTTTCACTTCAGCATTAAACTCCGGCTCCTGTTTTATTACCGATCCTTTTGGAGCTTTAGCATCATAAATAGAATCTATGATCAGGTAACGTAAATTTTTATCTGCAGTAAATTTATCCAATTCAAGCACTTTAAGACCTTTGAAATCAGGCACCTTTATTGTTTCACCATGCCCTGTATAAGAGCCAAGGCTGCTAATCACTAACCAGATCAATAATGTTAGGGATATGATATAAATAATTAAATGCAGAAAAAATGTTTTGCTTTTTATAAATTGAAAAATCCCTTTTAACATAGTAAAATTAGTATCAAAAATTAGATTACGAATGTACGGATTTTAGCTAAACGAAGGAAATTGGATTTAATTGCCTTCAAAATAAAAGAGGGAGTATTTATAATGATCAGAATGCATAATACCTAAAATCGATCAGGGACAATAAAACAGCTGCGTTTTTAAAAATTTATTTTGTCCTAATCAAAAAAGTGCTGTGACGAAATTTCTTTGAATTAAAGCACGAAGTTGAAGACTTATACTAACTTAAAGAGGCAAAACGGTAAAGAATCAGTTCCTTTATTTAAGGAAGCCTTCATATAGCCTAACAATAATGAAGAATTTATTATTCCGGCAGTATCAAGCTGAAATAATAAATTTTGCCATGTGCCATTCCCGAAATATTTCGGGATTAATGCATGCTGAATAACACTAATTTATTCTTTTTCAAGAACTTTTTTAAGGTTTGAAAGTCCTGTTTCCAGATCTTTTCCCAACATTTTTTCCATATCCATAAACAACAGCATGAAGTTCATGGGATAATTCATTTTACCTTCAAACCCCCATTTTACTTTTGTTTGGTTTTCCGCAATAGATTCGGTGGTCATATAAGCATTATCAGTGGCTTCAAAAGGAACTTTAAACCGCAATTCAAAATCTACTCTTTCTCCTTCATTGATTTTCATTATCTCTTGTTCGCCTTTGCCAACTTCCTTCATTTGGCTGTCCCAGGAAGAAACAAAACCAACTGTTCCATCAGTTCCTTTGTATTCTTTTTTCATATTGGGGTCCATGGTAGCCCAAACACTATAATTATCCTGATTTTTCAGAAATTTTATATAATCAAATACTTCTTGCTTTGGTTTATTGATCATTACTTCTCTTTCTACGGCATAGTCCTTTTTTGTGAATAAGGCAACTACTAAAGGAATTGCAACTATGATCAGTAATGCTATTAAAACTTTCTTGAGTATTTTCATTTTTTATTTTTTTATTAAATGTTTGTAAAACTATACTCTTCACAATTAACATAAACACAAAAAAACAGAACACGAATAACACGGATTCGACTGATTTTCACTGATTTTATCAGTGTATGTCTATTTGATCCGTGTTATCCGTGTTCTATATTTTTTTGTTTAATAGTTTTCACTATTTCCACCATTCCGCAGCATAGTTTGTGAATTTATTCAAGCTTTTATCCTGTAAACCCGAAAACGATTCTATTTGAGTTTTCATATTGTCACCGAATTTTTGATTAAAATCCAAAGCAAGATCAGTGTGTCTGTTATAGAAATCAAAGATCTCTTTTGTATTATTAATAGTTAATAGGCGGGATGCCTCAAAATTTTCAAAAATTAATTCCAATACTTTATCAGGATTTCCACTTTTTGATTCTTTAATAACATCTACTAATTTTGTATTAAAATCAACATTCAATTCCATTTGTTTAGTATATGAATTGATGATGGTTTCAAGAGCATCTTCAGCTAGTTCAACTGATTTTCCAAAAGTAACTTTCAAGGTATCCGTAACTGAATCCTCTATTTCCTGCTGATCCAATTTCGCTTTTATCGAATCAACAATTTTTTTATTAGAGTCCATTGCATTACCAATGTATTTGGAATTTGAGGCAATGATCTCTCTAATTGTTTCTTTAGATTTTTCAGCAGTACCTTTGATATTGCTTTTAATTTTTTCTGCTTTTGAGTGTAATGTGTGGCTCATTTTTTTGCTTTTTTTATTTTTTGGATTATTAATAGAGTTGAAATAGTATTATTTTTTTCTCTGAAAAATTTTGATAGCGCGAAAGTATAAACCAACCATTTTATTTTCCTTAATATTCGGTGAAATTGGATTTTGAGTAGCCGGAAAATGAAAAATGATAGTTGCTTTCTTTAGATTTTCAATTAAACCTTTGTAAGGTTAAATTTTATTTCGTTTCATTTTTTTATAAAACGCCTCTAATTCAAGCAATTGGCACAAATATTTCCTTCGAAATAAAAAACAAAGAAAATTCCCCAATTTTCACCTTTTTATAGAGAAAAATTAAAAAATTAAGAACAAAAACAATTTGAAGATCAAAAAACAATAAAAAATTCATTTTTATTAAAAAACCGGCTATTTTATAGGTTATTTCAAATTTTTATTAACTTCGTGATGTTAAAAACAAAAAAACTTCAAACCATGAATTGTATAAAATCAATTTTTATTGTATTTCTATGTCTTTTTTCTGTGTTCGGACTATCGGCTCAAACGTCAAAATCAGAGGGGCAAATAACAAAAACAGTTTATTATTATAAGTTCGAAGGTGCTAAATCATTAGATGAAGTTAACCTCCTAAAGAGGGATGTATACGCACTTAAAGGGGTTACTGAATTTAAAACTGAATTTAAAGCTGAAAGCGGTTTTGCTCAGATTGTAGTGGTTGTTACAGAAAAAACAAGAACTTCGGAAGGAGAAGAATTATTTCAAACAACTGATTTAAAAAAGATCTTAGAACAAAAAGGATATCAAAATCTTGAAATGACAACAGAAGAATTGCCTGTCGAGTAATGAGATTCCCATTTTGCAATTTAGTTCAAGCATGTTAACGATCGAAAACACCTAATTTAAATTATTAAATTACAGGAAAATATGAAACAGCACTACTCTATTTTGTTAATATTTGTTTTACTAATGGGCAAAATCTATGCTCAATCTGATAATTGCGCTACCCCTACTCCTATAAGTGTCACAGCAAACTGTACTTCACCAACTACCGGTACAACAACTGGTGCAACCGCCAGTATTTTTTCGGGCTGTGTGGGCAATGCTGATGATGATGTTTGGTATCAATTTACGGCAACTGCTACAAGCCAGGTGATCGCGGTTACACCAGCAGCTGGCATGGATGCTGTTCTACAGTTATTTTCAGGAGCTTGTGGTTCCTTAACAACATTGAACTGCCAGGATATTGGTATTTCAGGACAAACAGAAACTATTTACCCATCCGGGTTAACCGTTGGTACTGCTTATAAAATAAGAGTTTACAATTATGGTGCTGGCTCAGGAAGTGGTAATTTTACTATTTGTATTACAAATCCCCCTGCTGCCCCCGCCAATGATATTTGCGGAGGAGCAACTGCTTTATCAGTAAATGCAACATGTACCAATACTGCCGGAGCTACTGTAGGCGCAACACAATCCTCTGCTGGTTGCGTTGGAACAGCAGATGATGATGTTTGGTACAAATTTGTAGCAACCAATACCACTGCAACCATTACTGTTAACCCTTCTAGTTCGATGGATGCCGTAGTTCAATTATATTCAGGCGCATGCGGTTCTCTGAGCTCTACAAAATGTATGGATAACGGATTGCTCAATGGTAATGAAGTGATCAACGGAGTAGGTTTGGTAGTTG
The DNA here is from genome assembly GCA_040388745.1 of Bacteroidota bacterium. Taxonomy (GTDB): domain Bacteria; phylum Bacteroidota; class Bacteroidia; order 2-12-FULL-35-15; family 2-12-FULL-35-15; genus 2-12-FULL-35-15. The sequence continues at coordinate 18,832 of JAZKBF010000041.1, forward strand.
GTAACACTTATTTTGTAAGAGTATTTGATTATTATAACGGAAATGGCGGAGCAACGTTCAGCATCTGTGTAACGGGTCCTCCTTCATCATCAACTCCTACAAATGATAACCCTTGTAGTGCAATTGCATTGCCGGCCGTATCTGCTGATTGTAATTATTCGAAATTTACAACAACCGGGGCTAGCGCAACAACAGGTGTGCCTGCCCCATCAGCATGTGTAGGTGGAAGTGGTGCTATGAACGGAGGCTATTCAGGAACCAGCAAAGATGTATGGTTTAGTGTGGTTGCACCGGCTAACGGAAAATTAACAATTAACCCACAACCGGGTTATGGAATGAATGATGCTGCAATGGTTTTATATAGCGGAACATGTGGTTCATTAACACAAATCACCTGTTCTGATGATCATAATTACCCGGGCACCACAAATGATATGTTACCCTATATTTCACAATCGGGCTTAACTCCGGGCGCAACCTATTTTATTCGTTATTTTGGTTACGGTTCTGCTTCCGGAAATTTTGGATTATGTGTTTCCTCACCTACTAATGATCTTTGTTCAACCGCATTATATATATGTGATTTAAATGGATATAGCGCATCAACAAGTGCAGCTTTTACTCCTGACAGACCATGTAATATGCGAGGCAACAATGAAAACACTTCTGGAGTTGATCAAGCCGATGGAACAAATACCGGTGGTATCTTCGGTCAGGGAGGTTCCTGGGGAACCGGTGCTCCGGCTTTTGACGTAAATATTAATAACAACTCCTGGATACGATTTACAGCAGGTGCTGCTACAGCGGTTTTAAACGTAACAATAGGAAATTGCTGGAAAGGAAATTATCCACAGGGAGGTATTCAAATGCAAATATTTTCAGCAACAGGATGTTGCAATTTCACCCCCGTTTCTAACTTCAAAGAAAATTCATCAGGCTTTACTATCACCGCTAATAGTCTTACTATTGGTAATGATTATTTTTTAATGGTGGATGGTTTTGCGGGTGACATTTGTAATTACACCATATCTGCTAATTCCGGAGTACAGTTTCCGGCCATCACTGCTACAGCAAGTTCAGTATGTTTTGGAAGCAGCACAACCTTAACAGGCCCCAATGGAGCTACTTCCTATGAGTGGTCCCCCGGAGGAGCCACTACACAAAGTATAAGCATCACTCCTTCTACCACTATTACGTATACCTGTATTGCCAGTGGTGTTTGTGGTTTTAAACAAACATTAACTAAAAAGATAACTGTTAATTCAGTGCCTACTGTTTCAATTAACTCTGGTAATCCCGTAAGCGTTTGTAATACTTCGAGTGTAAACTTAACGGCATCCGGAACAACCTCTTATGTTTGGAGTACAGGGGCTACAACAGCAACAATATCAGTAAGTCCAAGTACAACTACTGTTTATACAGTTACCGGCACCAATGGAAATGGATGTTTCGCTACCGCTTCTGTAAGCGTTACTGTTTATCCAATGCCTAATGCCATTGCCACCAATGGTGCTAATGGAACAAGCTGTAACGGGGATACTATAAATCTGGTTTCTTCAGGGGGCACATCGTATTCATGGACAGGGCCTAATTCCTTCAGTTCAACTTCTCAAAACCCAACAATACTTTATTGTACTACTGCTATGAGCGGGATCTATACGGTTACTGTTACTGATGGAAACGGTTGTACAGATACCGATACAGCACAAGTACTGATATACCAGATACCGCAATCCGTGAACGTTTTGAGTGTAGCTAAATGCGTTGGTGATTCACTATTTTTAACGGCAACCGGCAGTGGAACAATAAACTGGTACAGTGATTCTTTACTAACAAATTTAGTTCAGGCCAATAGCAGCACGTATGTACCCACTGTTCCTGTTGGTACTTCGGTTACCTATTATGTTGTTGCCGAAACAAATGGTTGCGTAAGCCCGAACTCTATTGCAACTGCTACGCTTAACAACTTCCCTGCGGCAATTGCTACAAATGGCGCTATTGGAGTAATGTGTACCGGGAATACCTTGTATTTGATCTCTTCGGGAGGTACCATTTTTTCATGGACAGGACCAAATTCGTTTACATCAAATGTGCAAAATATTGCAGTCTTTAATTCCACAACTGCTATGAGTGGAATATACACTGTTGTTGTTACAGATGCCAATGGTTGCACCGCCTCTGATACCACAGCGGTGTTAATATACCAAACTCCTTTGCCTGTTTCTGTTTCAGATTTTTCTACCTGTACCGGTGAACCAATAAATTTGGTAGCTACTGGCCCCGGAACAATAAACTGGTATAGTGATGCCGGATTAACAAATTTAGTTCAGGGCAATAGTAGCACCTTTTCACCTAATGATCCCGGTGCAATAACAACCTACTATGCGGTTGCCACAAGTAATGGCTGCGTTAGTACTGTAGAAACTGCAACTGTTAGTAATTTTAATATCAACGCCAGTGGAATTGCAAGTGCTTATACAGGATATGCTCCAATAGGTGTTGATTTTACTAATTTAAGCACAGGGGTAGATGCTTCAGATAATTTCCTTTGGATCTTTGGTGATGAAAATACCGCCACCACCTTGCATGCCTCCAACACTTTTGTAGAAGGAGGAGATTACAACGTTGCTCTTGTTATAACGGAAACAACCAGTGGATGTATTGATACTGCATTCATTAATGTTATCTATGAAAATGGATCAGAATTAATTATACCTAATATTTTTACTCCTAATGGTGATGGCACAAATGACGTGTTTATCATGACTGCTAACGGAATTAAAACATTTCATGCTACCCTGTTTGACCGTTGGGGAATAAAAATGCACGAGTGGGATAATATTCTTGCTGGTTGGGATGGTAGATCTCTTGGTGGTAATCAGGCATCTGAGGGTACGTATTTCTATATGATCAAGGCTTCCGCTTTTGATGGAAAAGAATATAATATACACGGGGCTTTTCAGCTTGCTAAGTAAACTTTTTGTACCTACATTAATCATTCGCAAAGTTTTCATAACTGATATATCCTGACTCTAAACTTTCATAAGTTTAGAGTCAATCTCTTTATATATTTCTTTTTTCCACTCTACAAGAGTGCGATACAAATTACTCCTTGTATTATGGCATAATATTCCGCGTTTCTTATATACTTGCAGCAAACAACACTTTTCATTAACCACAAAACGGCATTTTTACACAAAAAACCTACGAAAACACTTCAATGATCTGTTAATAAATGTATGTTTGCCACAAATCCAATAACATAAAAAAAACTATGAAAACAAAAATTACAATTTCGCTTTTAGTCACAGCAAGTTTTCTGTTTATTACGAATATTTTACAGGCACAATGGTCACCCGGTACAGGTTATGTATACCCAACCACAACAACAGACAAAGTTATTATAGGATCATCAACAACACCTACTTATCCCTTACAAGTTAACAGTTCAAATGTTATTGTTGGTAATTTGAATTCAGGAGATAGCTTAGCCATTGGAATAAGCCATAATAGTATAACGGCAGTTGGTATAACCCATGGTTCAACGCGACATGCAGTTTTTGGAACAACTCAAATAGTTTCAGACATTCTTTTTGTAAATAAGGTGAGCAGCACCTATGATTACTACGAACGTATGCGTATTAATCGCTTTGGCCGTGTCGGAATTGGAACACCCGCACCTGATACTTCAGCATTATTGGATGTTAGCTCTACTAATAAAGGTTTGCTGATTCCCCGTATAGCACTTGTAAGTACAACAGATGCAACTACCATTACTTTACCTGCAACAAGTTTGCTGGTGTATAATATTCTTGGAGGTGGACTCAGTCCTGCTGGCTACTGGTACAATGCCGGTACGTCCGGTTTACCTAACTGGGTGCAATTGATCAGCACAGCAACTTCCGGTTCATGGTTGCTTGCTGGAAATTCTATTTCAAGTGGCGATTTTATTGGTACCACCAACAATATGGATTTTATTGTTAAAACCAATAACGCAGAGCGGATGCGGGTTTTATCAACCGGCAATGTAGGTATAGGAACTGCGGCACCATTAGGAACTTTATCAATTGTATCATCAAACACCACAGGGGCAACTACATCAAGTTCATTAAATTTAACAGCTAACAGTTTAACTACTGGTAAAGCAGCATATATTTCTTCTACAAGCGCCACAAGTGGAACGTTATTACATTTAGCATCAAGTGGAACGGCAGGAATAAATAACCAGGTAATGATGCAAGCTATATCAAGTGGAACTGTTGCTGCATCTGGTACAATAAAATCTTATGGCTTAGACATGGAAGTAACTAAAACTTATCCTTCAGGTATAGGAACTAATGTTGCCGCTTACTTTAATGCTACTGGAGGTACGAATAATTATTCAGGTATATTTGACCAAGGTAATGTTGGTATTGGGACAACGAGCCCTACTGCAAAACTTCACGTAAATGATGGTGGAGTAATAATTAGTAACATTACCAGTAATAATGCATTTTTGAGATTTTATGATAGTTTTTCAAATTGTGCTATTCAAACAACTTTGGGTGATATTGGGATATTTACTACAACCAATGAGAGGATCAGAGTATTAGCCACCTCAGGCAA